>NZ_JAVKCK010000031.1:0-10858 GCF_040286215.1 Microcella sp. | reverse complement strand
GAAGCATGGCAGACCGAAGAGGGGTAGCAGATGAAGCGCAGATGGATGGTGGTACTGCTGGCGGCGGCTCTGACCGGAGCCGCCGCACAGGCTACGGCGGAGCAGGCGCCTATGGGCGTATCGCTGGAACGGCCCTGGGCTCGCGCGTCCATTGGAACTTCGCGACCGGCTGCCGCCTATCTCACGATCGTCAATCGGGGCCTCGAACCGGCTCGGCTCGTCGATATCACGACGCCGCTTGCCGGGCGAGCCGAGGTACATCTGACCGTGAAGACCGATAACGTCATGCGGATGGAGCAGGTCGAGCGGCTCGATGTACCGCCGGGCGGGCGCGTCGTCTTCGAGCCCGGTGGCCTCCACATCATGCTGCTCGACCTCCGGCAACCGCTGACCAAGGGTGGGACTCTGCCGCTCACGCTCCGCTTTTCGGGGGGAGGCTCGATTGACGCGTCGGTCCCGGTCTTCGGTCCGGGGGCGCGGGGGCCCGACCGATGAACGAGGGCGCGGCACGCCCTCGCGGGCGAGGATTGCGACACTTCAGCACGCTTGCAGGCTCGGCCTTGATCGCACTCGCTTTTTCGGCAGTCTTCCTACCAGCATCTGCGGGCGCGCACAGCTACACGCTCGGTGACATAGCGGTCGGGCACCTGTGGTCACCGCCACCCACGGCGAGCGCAGAGGGTTTGGCGGTCTACGGCCCGATCGCTGTACTCAACAGGGAAGCACGAGCCCATCAGATCGTCGGTGTGAGTTCGACCATTGCTGGCAAGGTCCGATTCCGATCCGCAAAGGACGGTACGGAGCAGTGGCCGTCCACTCTCGTGCTGGCTCCCGGCAGGCCGCTGTCGCTGGCACCCTGGGGCGTCCATATCTGGCTTTCGGACATCGACCGCGCGCCATCGGCGGGGGATTCCTTCGACCTGACGCTGGATTTCGGCAAGTCGGGCACCCTTACGGTCAAGGTCGTGGTCGAGACCGCGACAGGGCATTGACTGCGTCCGATCACGTGCTGCGGTTTCCCTGCTGGTACGACACCTTCCCTCGTTGCTCCTACAAGCTCGATCTGCCGCGCCAACATTCCCCCTGGATGCCTTTTCCCGGCCTACATCAAGCCCATCGGTCCGTGGATGAGCCGGTCAGCCAAGCCCTTCTGTTCGCCCGATAGCACGCCGTAGAGCTGCGTCGTCGCACCCTTCATCGCCTGCAGCATCTCGAGCCGCGCGGTCATGTGCTCCTCGGCCCAGTCGAGCCGCTCGGGAAGCGACATCGCGCTGCCGGCCTGGCCCGACATCATCATGCCGGGTCCCATGGTGCCGCGCATGATCGGCATCGTGCCGGCCCCCATCGTGCCGCAGCCCGTCATCGTGCCGGGCATCATGCCGGCCCACTGCTCGCTCATGCGCTTGGCGTTCGCGCGCAAGGCGTCGGCGAAACCATCCCACTGCGGTTCCTGCGCCGCGGTTATTCCGAGCTCGGTCTTGAGGAAGGCGATCCGCCCCTCGACGTGCTGAGACGGGTCCATCATGCCCATCATCGGCATCATCTCGGAGCCCATCATCATTCCCTGATCGTGCATCGGGCCGTACATGTGCCAGCCGGGAGTCGACTGCGGCTGGTGTGCCAAGGCAGCTGTTGCCGTCGCGAGCGTCGCGGTCGCAACCAGTACATACATCGAAGCGCGCATCGGTTCCTCCGTACTCAGGTGCCCGGATCGTGGCATGTCCAGAAGTCTTGGACATTGCGCTGGATCAATCCCCGTATCACTGCAGCAGCGCGGACTACCCCCTGCGCGGTCCGTCAGATCATTGGAACGAAGCTGCCGGTCCTGCGAACGCCGCTGTGAGTTTACTGTAAGTGGGCTCCACGCGCGGTGCTCTGACCGCCGGAGCCGGACTGGCCCTGGCCAGCCATCGTCTCCAGCCCAACCGAGACCAGAGTGAACAGGACGAAGCCGCCCACGAAGGCGAGGACGGACCGGCGGTTGTCGCTGTTCGCCTCGTGCGCTTCCTCGAGCATGTCCTCGACGGCCGCCACGGTCAGAAGTCCGGCAACAAAGCACAGCGCCGCCATCTTCGGGCCCTCGTCGGCGCCGCGCAGGAGCAGGTACGACAGCAGCGCCGCGCCGACGCAGAACAGGATGAAGGACGCCGACAGGAGAATGCGCCGGTCCCGTGGCAGGCCCTTGTTGCGGAAGTTCGCGATCGAGGCGTAGCCCTCGGGCACATCGGCCAGTACCTGCCCCGCGGCGAGCACGATTGCCATCGAACTCGAGACGGCCGCGCCGGAGCCGAGCATCAGCCCGTCCGAGGTCAGGTCCACCGCGACGGCGACATAGATCATCCACATGCCGGTCCCGTCGCCCTCGCCGCCAGACTGCAGCTTCTCGATGCCCATCTCGACCAGGACGTACGTTACCCCGCCCGCCCCGAAGGCAGCGGCGATCCACCAGCCGGCGAGCGACTTCAAGGCCTCTGGCATGAGCTCGACTGCGACGATCGCAATGACGATGCCCGAAGCGGCGTGCAGCGCCCAGTTCAGAAGCCGATCGGTGGTCTTGCCGAACTCGGCAATCATACCCCCGGCAAAATTACCTGCACCCGGCAGCAGCGATAAAAGAAGAACAAACCACAAGCTCACCGGGAACGACCTCCGCCAGTGACCCCCTTCGGCCGGGAGCGCCAATGACCACGCCACATGCCAACCGGCGATGGCTCGGATGCGTTCCGCCTATGCGATAGGGAGCATGCTACTCGCGTCGATCGCGCATGGCCCGCTGGCTCTTCCTCGAGATCCGCATTCGCGAATAGGAACGCCGCCCGAACAGTTCGACGGAGGTGGTAGCGCGGCAGTTCGCGTAGCGCCCGGAAAGCCCAGCGCGCGGCCGCGCAGACCGACCGGCGGACACGGAATTCCCGCGACCGCGGCTCAGGTCCCGGCGTTCTCGTGATCGGTGAGGCACTCCGAATGGTCCCGCAGCACCTCCAGTACACGGCAGTCGGCGGTTCTGCCCCCGCTGCACTCGCGCACCATGCGCTGCAACTCCGTGCGTAGCGCCTCGAGCCGGGCGAGCCGTTGCTCCACTTGTCGCAGTTGCCGCCTCGCGATTTCATCGGCCTCGGCACATGGCCTGTTCGGGTGATCGGACAGATTCAACAGTTCGCGGATCGCGTCGAGCGGAAAGCCCAACTGGCGCGCATGCCGGATGAAGGACAACCGATCGAGTTCCGCATCGCCATAGCGGCGTTGACCGCCCTCGCTCCGGCCTGGTTCCGGCATGAGCCCGACCTGTTCGTAGTAGCGGATGGTCTGAACCTTCGTTCCGGTCCGTCGTGCCAGAGTGCCTATCGTGAGCATGCGCCACCCCCTGTGGGTCTACAGTGGTTGTAGGTTTTCGGGATCGAAAGCGCAATGATCCAGGGCAGTTGCGGTGCTCACGGCGAACCTTCCTGGAAATCGGCAAGATTCGAGTTGAACCTACAGCAGCTAGAGCATGTAGCTGTCCGAGTGCCAGCATGCACCGGCGGACGCCAACCCGTGCCGGCGCGTAACCAGCATTGTGCCGCGACCGCAGGCCAGCGGCTCCTGCGTCGGTGCCTTCGAATGGAACTCGAACGGAGCGTCTCCACGAAATGGCTCACACCGACATCGACCTCGCCGACCACTGGATGCTGAATCTCTTCGGAGACGCCGAGTGCCGGGGCGCCGTGCGATGACGTCCACCGATCCCAAGCCAAACTCCGAGGACCGGGACCACGGACCGACGGTGACGCCCAAGCAGATAGATCGGCCGGCGCACGCTCGCGGCATCTCTGGCGACGAGGCCAAGACCGATCCTTCGGGGCGGCGTCCGGAATGACCCCAAGGCTGTCCTCCGACGCGGCGCTCGCGCTCGCATGGACCGTGGCGCTTGCAGCCTCGCTCGCCGTGCTCTTCATAGGGGAGGTTCTGGGGCAGGCACCCTGCGACCTTTGCTGGTTCCAGCGCGCCTTCATGTTCCCTTTGGCCATCATCCTCGGCTTGGGCGTGTGGTGGCAGGACCGGACCGTAGGGCGCTACGGCATCGCTCTCGCGCTTGCCGGCGCCGCCGTCGCGCTCTGGCACTTTGGGCTCTATGTCGGCTTCATCCCCGAACAGATCCGACCGTGCACCGCGACGGGCCCATCCTGCACAGACGACAACCAGCGCGTTCTCGGCGTGCCGATCCCACTGCTTTCGTTGCTCGCCTTCGTGCTGATCGCGGCCCTGTCAGCCGTTTCTCTCAAGGACAACAAGTCATGACCCGCAAGACACTGGTTCTCGCCATCCTGGTGCTCGCCGTCGCAGCCTTCGCCGCTGGGACCTGGTATGTCAGCCGCCCGATCACCGTCGCAAAAGCCGTTCCGATCGCCCGGGAGAAGGGCGAGGCGCTGACGCGATCCCATTCCCCGATCCTCGGTCCTGCAGAGGCGCCCGTCACGATCGTCGAATTCTTCGACCCCGCTTGTGAGGCCTGCCGCGCCTTCTACCCGATCGTGAAGGACATCATGGCCGAGCACGGCGCCTCCGTTCGAGTCGTCCTCCGTTACACGCCATTGCACGGAGAAGTGTCGGAGCAAGCCGTCCGCATCCTGGAAGCCGCGCGGATGCAGGGCGTTTTCGAGCCGGTGCTGGAGGCGCTTCTGCGGGAGCAGCCGCAGTGGGCTCGCCACGGCGCATCCGGAGACCTCGGCCTGCTCCTCCAGATTGCAGCGACCGCAGGACTGGATGCCGAGGCCGCCCGAACGCAGATACTGTCGCCAAGCACCGTCGGCATCCTCAACCGTGACCGCGCCGACGTGAAGACTGCGGGCGTCCGCGGAACCCCAACCTTCTTCGTCAACGGCAGGCGCCTCGACCCGTTCGGGGAGGCCGAACTCCGCGCGCTGGTCGCTGAGGAGGTAGCAGCGTCGGGATCGTGAACTGGGCTTGGGAGCGTGGACGCGGCAATGCGCAAGCCTGAAATTGGAGGGGCGGAATGACGCGAGGAGGCTTGGCGAAAGGCTTGGCAATGGCCGCGGGTGTTGCCGCGGCTGCGTTCGCCCAGCTCAGCGCGACCGGAAGGGCGCCGGCACCTTACAACGTGGCTGCTGCCGAACTCTCGCGTCCGGACACATCCGCGGCACCGCAGCGGCGAAGGTAGGTCGCGGCAGCAACCGAGGCATCCGCGGCATCGTCTGGTGGGGAACCGTCGCTGTCCGAAGCCTCGGTCGACGCGGGTTCATTCTCCGAGGACGAAACGCGGACTTTGGTCATGTTGCGCGAGATCGGTCCCGGGGGAACGCTCGCGGCAGTTCTCGCCGAAGCCGGAATAGCAGCGCCGGCCCGCGCAGAGGTGGCTCTTGCGCTCGGCGCGGAGTACGACCTTCGGCGGCTTCGCCCCGGTCATCAGGTGATCGTGGAGGTGACGCCTGACGGAACGCCTCGGCGCGTCGCACTCAAGGTCGAGGACGGCCTGCAGGTCGAGGCGATTTTCGGCGACACGTCGACCACGCGTGTGGTCGCGCCCGAGCCGGAGATCGTGACGCTGGCAGGGGAAGCCCGCGTCGAGAGTTCGATCTTCGCCGCGCTCGAAGCCGAAGGCATTCCTGCGCGCTTCGCCATCGACCTGGCGCAAATGCTGGGAGGCACCGTGGACCTCCGGCGCGATCTGCAGGGAGGCGAGAGGCTGCGGCTGCTCTGGCGCGAGGCGCGAGCGGGCGGGGAACCGATCCGGCAACCCGAGATTGCCTTCGCCTCTCTGGAATCCAGCGACGGGCTCTACGAGGTGGTCTGGCCGGCCGACGACTCCGCCCGCGCCACGATCTATCGGGACGGGCAGGTGCTTCGGATTTTTGCACAGCCGGTGGACGGCGCGCGGCTCAGTTCCGTCTTCGGCCGTAGAAGGCATCCGGTCTACGGTACCGTGCGGATGCATACCGGTGTCGATTTCGCCGCCGCGAAGGGGACGCCGGTGCGGGCGACAGCCCCGGGACGGATTGCGTTCATCGGCTGGCGCCGCGGCTATGGCCGGCTCGTCGAGATCGCTCACGACGCCGAGACCATGACCCGGTACGCTCACTTGAGCGCCGTACCCGGCGACCTTGCGGAAGGCGGACGCGTCGCGGCCGGGGATACCGTCGGCCTGATCGGCGCGACCGGTACCGCTACCGGCCCGAACCTGCACTACGAGGTTCTGGTCGATGGCCGGCCGATGGACCCGCTCTCGGACGATTCCCTTGCCCGAGTGATACGACCCGCAGAACAAGACGGTGCCGCGTTGGCGCGTTTGCGAGGTGCGCGCGCGATGCTCGATGAGCGCCTCGCGGTCGACCTGCCCGCCTACGCGTCGTCCGACAGACTTTGACGCACGGCTCGACGGACGAGGCTGGGTCAATGACGGATTGTGTACTCCGCGCCGGGCTGCCCCGCTAATGCCCGTGAGCGACGGCGCCCTGCGCCATTCTGTCGCCGACAGTCTCGCCTCCCGGTGGAGGTGCAGCGTCTCGCGCCTTTGCATTGAGAAGACGGAGTGCATTCGCAACGACGACGAGGGACACGCCCACATCCGCCGCGATGGCGCCCCACATCGAGGCCATGCCGAAGGCGGTCAGGCCGACGAAAAGCGCCTTCGTCGCCAGCGAGATCCCGATGTTCTGGTGGATGATGCCCATCGTGCGGCGCGAGTGGCCGATGAGCCAGGGCACCTTGCCGATGTCGTCGGTCATGAGTGCAATATCCGCCGTCTCGATCGCCGCATCCGAGCCGACCGCCCCCATGGCGATGCCGTAATGCGCCCGTGCCATGGCAGGCGCGTCGTTCACACCGTCCCCGATCATCGCCACCACGGCGTGGCTCGCCACCAGTTCCTCGATGGCGGTCACCTTGTCCTCCGGCAGCAGCTCTGCCCTGACCTCGTCGATCCCGACTTCGGCCGCCACCGCCCGTGCCGTGAGCTCGTTGTCGCCGGTCAGCATGACGATGGTCTTCACGCCCTGCGCGTGGAGCCGGGCGACGACGTTCTTGGCATCGGGCCTGATCCGATCGCGCAGTTCCAGGATACCGATCACGCCCGTCTCGTCGCCAACGGCAACCAGCGTCCTGCCCGCACCTTCGATCCGGTCCCGGAGCATGCCGGGTATCGAGGCTCCGAAGCCCTTTTCGGCCGCGAAGCGGTCGGAGCCGAGCCAGATCGCCCGGCTGCCTGCCCGTCCCTCTAGACCGCGGCCCGGCACCGTACGGACGTCCTCGGCCGGGACGGCGGGCACGCCCTCCCGCTCGGCCTCTCCGAGAATGGCGCGGGCGAGAGGATGCGACGAACGCGCTTCCAGGGAGGCCGCAAGCGCCATCAGCTCCCGATAGGTGCGCCCAACGAGCGGGTGGACCGCCGCCACCTCGGGCTCGCCCATCGTGATGGTCCCGGTCTTGTCCATCGCGATCGCGGTCGTGCGTCCCGGCGCCTCGACATAGGCCCCGCCGTTGATCAGCACGCCGGACCGTGCCGACGCGGCGAGTGCCGCGACGATCGAAACCGGCGTCGAGATGACCAGGGCGCAGGGGCAGGCGATGACGAGCAGCACCAGCGCGTTGTAGAACCAGAAGCTCCAGGCGCCGCCGAGCAGCAGCGGCGGGAGCGCCGCGATCGCGATGGCCAGCGCCATGACGGCGGGCGTGTAGATGCGCGCGAACTTGGCGACCCACTGCTCGACATCGGCGCGGCGGGAATGAGCGTCGCCGACCATGCGGATGATCTTGGACAGGACCGTGTCCGACGCCACCTTCGTGGCGCGGATCGTCAGGGTGCCCTCGCCGTTGATCGTACCGGCGTAGACCTCGCCGCCCGGTTCCTTGAGTACAAGTGCACTCTCGCCCGTGATCGGGGCCTGATTGACGCCGCCCGCCCCCTCCGTCACCTCGCCATCGAGCGGAATGCGGTCGCCGGCGCGCACTATGAAGCGCTCACCCACCGCGACCTGTTCGGCGGGCACCGTCGCCTCGCTGCCGTCCGCCCGGATCACCCGTGCCGTAGGCGGTGCAAGATCGAGCAGCGCGGAGACCGCATTGCGTGCGCGCCCGACGCTCCAGCTCTCAAGATAGAGCGACAGTGAGAAGAAGAAGGCGACCGTGGCGGCCTCGAAGAACTCGCCGAGGCCGATCGCGCCTGCGACGGCGACGACCATCAGCAGGTTCATGTCGGGTGAGAAGCGGCGCGCCGAGGACCAGGCCTTTGGCGCGACCAGCCACACGCCGAACAGGATCGCGAGCGCGAAGAGCCCCACTTCCGGCAAAGGCATCGTCACCTCGCCGTGCCCGGCAAAGAGACCGAGGGCGCCGCGCACGCCTGCCTCGAAGACGTGCCACAGGAAGCCGGCTGCCCAAAAACCGCCGCTGAGGGCGGTGTAGCGCCTCTGGCGTCCGAGATGCTCCGCCTGGTCCACCGCGGCCGTCTCGGCATTCCAGGGGCTCGCGCTCATTCCGGTGCTGCCGACGAGTCTGGCGATCTTCTCGTCAGAGATCGCCCCGCCGCTGTCGAGGACCGTCATCCGGCCATTGAGCACGTCGAATGCCAAATGCTCCGGCCCCCCGACTTCGGGGCCGACAACCTTGTTGAGGATAGCCACCTCCTCGGCGCAATCGAGCCCAGTGACCCTGAAGCTGCGACCCGTTGCCGGCGGCGGAGAGATCGAAGAGGCGCCGCCACAGGCGGACCCCGCGCCGCAGCAAGCAGCGCCGCCGTGACTGTGTGAGCGGTCGTGGGCGTGGTCGTGACCGCGATGTTGATGGCGGCTGGCGGTACCGGACGACATTGCTGACCTCGGATTCACTATTGCATGCACACACTGACACCTACAGGGACTAGAGCTTCAAGGGCAGAAATTGACTGCCGATCGAGATCACACTTCCGTTCGCTCGTCCCCTACGGTGCTCCAAGCGCACTGACAGGCAACCAGGTCGCGGGCAGCGGAAACAAAAGGACCAGCGCCATGCCGGCAATCTGCAGGGCGACGAACGGCACGACGCCCCGATAGACCTGCTCGAGGCGTACCTCGGGCGGTGTCGATACATCGGCCCATCTCCGTGCTGTGGGACTATCAATAGAGGAACGGGGGCCACTATGAGCAGACGCCGCATCTCGGCGAGGGCCGGAACCGATCCCTGGATGCTGCACAGCGTCCAGGTCGTCAGCACGGTGTCGACGCTGCCGTCGTCCAGCGGGATAGCCTCTGCCGAGCCATCGATGAAGCGTATCGGTAGTGTCGAGTTCTGTGCGGTGCGCTCGGCCATGGCGATCAGCCGCGGCGACGGGTCGAGCCCGATCACCTCGCGTGCATCGGGGCCGTAGAACGGCAGGTTGAGTCCGGAGCCGATGCCGATCTCCAGCACCCGGCCGTCCGCGGCGGAGAGTACGCGCTGCCTGTACGGCACGAGGGTCCGGTTCCGCATGGCAAGGTTGGTGAGATGCGGCAGGATACGGTCTTCGTAGAAACTCATTACAAGTTCTCCAAACACCCGGGGCAGATCAACCTATCGTCGCAAGGGCAGGAAAGGTGGCGAGCAGCCAGTAGGAGAAGGCGCTGAGCTGACCGCTTATCACCGCGATTCCCATCAGGACCATCACGCCGCCGGCGCCGACCTGAAGGACACGACCGGCACGGCCGATCGACCGCAGCCGCGCGGCGAGCGCGTCGGTGAACGCGGCGGCGAGCAGGAACGGCACGCCGAGGCCGAGCGAGTAGATCGCCAGCAGTGCCGCACCTTCGGACAGGGTCGCCGCGGACGCACCCATGGTCAGGATGGCGCCGAGGATCGGGCCGATGCAGGGGGTCCACCCAAACGCGAAGGCGATCCCCAGCACGTAGGCGGACATCGGATGGCCCGCCGGGAGAGCTCTCTGGAATCGCCAATCCCGCAACATCCAGGCCGGTCGCACGAGGCCGATCAGGAACAGCCCGAAGAGGATCACGATCGCACCGCCGGCGATGTTGAGCTCGTAACGGTAGCTGATCAGCAGCTGACCGAGGGCCGTCGCACTGGCGCCGAACAAGATGAGCACGGTCGAGAAGCCCAGCACGAAGCAGCCGCTGAGTCCCACGGTCCGCAGTCTGAGCGCGACGGCGCCACCGTTCGAGCCTTCCGCGATTGTCCGCCCGGCAACATAGGAGACGTAGCCGGGCACCAACGGCAGCACGCAAGGCGACAGGAACGAGATCAGTCCGGCCGCGAAGGCGGTCAGGATGCCGACGTTCGAGATCTCCCACATCGTCCAACGGCCTCCGGCTACGTCTCTTGAGCCTGTCGCGGCCCTCGACGGTTGCAGCCAAGTCCTCGTGTTGCCGTCACCAGAACCATGCCCTGACGCTCTCCCAGAGTGTCGGTTTGGCCGGCTTGCCGTGGTTGTTGGAAAGCCCGTTGAGATAGAGCACGAGGTTCAGCGGGTCGAACTCCAGGCCGTGGAAATTGGCGGCCCAGCGCCCACTACGGTCGATGACGTGGGTGACGACGCCATGCACTTGCAGCCCATCCTCCGTGATCATGAACTTGTGGCCGTAGGCCTCGACCAGCTTGCGCGTCGTGTCTTCGCCCTGGTCCGGCCCGACGGTCAGGAACACCCAGTTCGCCGGGTCGAGCCCGTGTGCCGGGCCGTAGTCCTTCAGCACTTCCGGCGTGTCGTTCGCCGGGTCGGTGGTGATCGTGACGAACTGGACCCGATCCTGCATCGGGGTCTGGTTCACCATCTGCTGGATCTCGGCGATCTTCTCGGCGTGTAACGGACAGACGTCCGGGCAGCCCGCATAGATGAAGTGCATCACCACGATCCGGTCGGCGAAGTCGGGCAGCGCCACCGGCTTGCCGTCGGCGTCGA
>NZ_JAVKCK010000030.1:0-6751 GCF_040286215.1 Microcella sp. | reverse complement strand
TGGATGTGGCACCAGCACTTCAACTCGAGCGAGACCGAGAGTTGCCGCTACCTCGCGGTGCAGGACACGTTCGCGATCAAGGCTCTGGGCCTGCACGCGATCGAACGATTCCCCGAAAGCGACACCAAGAAGGCATAGCGGGCGACGAAGGCGGTGGGCCGGGACGCTCTTGCTTCAGTAGCCACAGGCGCCGAAGTGGATGATCCCGACTCGTCATGACCGCTCCGTTGCACAGCGACGTGCATGACTGGGCCGACCCGGCTCACCCTGATCCAACTACGCAGGAATTCGATGAACCGCGGCCTCAGTTGTTGAGGTCGCCGGATAGCGAGGAGCGGGACACGTGGGAGAGGCGCTAGTTGAAGGACTATTCCTTCTGTTTCAGCTGGAAAACCTGCTCTACCTCACCATCGGAATGGCGATCGGCTTGGTGATCGGGTTCTTGCCCGGTTTGGGCGGCCTCGCAACCCTTGCGCTGCTGACGCCCGTCATCCTTGGCATGGATCCTGCCCCTGGGCTGGCGTTCATCCTCGGTGCGTACGGCGCCGTGTCCTTCGGAGGCTCCATCACTGCGATCCTGTTCAACACGCCGGGCACCGGTGAACAGGTGGTAACGACGTTCGACGGCTACCCGATGGCCCGGAATGGCCAGGCAGGACGAGCTCTCGGGGTGTCTGCGGGGGCGAGTGCATTCGGCGGAGTATTCGGCGTCATCATCCTCTTCCTCGCCATACCCGTGGCCTTCCAGCTGCTTGCCCTCATCCGGCCGCCGGAGATCTTCGCCCTGGGCATCATCGGCGTGATGATCATGGGCGTCTCGAACGCGCGCACGCGCACGAAAGGGATCGTGTCCGGAGCGCTGGGCCTCATGCTCTCCTTCGTCGGAGTGGACCCGGTAACCGGCGTGAATCGCTTGACTTTCGGAAGCCTCGAGCTCAGCAGCGGACTCGGCATTGCCGCGATCACGATGGGGCTGTTCGCCATCTCGGAAATGATGGTGCTGTTTACACGCGGGACGACGATCGCAGGCAATCTGCCGCCTCAGCGCAGCAAGCAGAAGGGCGCGCGCGTCATCGACGGCCTGGCCGATGTAGTCCGCAACTGGAAGGGAGTGCTCCGCGGCGGAGGAATCGGAGCCATCGCGGGAACGATCCCTGGCCTGGGTGGCAGCATCGCGATGTTCGGGGCGTACGGCGCCGCTCGGACCGCCTCCAAGGATCCCGAATCCTTCGGGAAAGGCAATCCTCAGGGAGTACTCGCCGCCGAGTCCGCGAACAATGCGAAGGAAGGCGGCTCGTTCGTGCCGACTCTCGCCTTCGGTATCCCCGGCACCTCTGGTATGGCGCTCATCATCGGGATCCTGCTGATCCTCGGGTTCAACCCCGGGCCGGGCATGATCGAGAACGACCTTGAGATCGTCTTCCTCATCGCGTGGATCATGGCCGTGAGCAACATCCTCTCCAGCGTGCTGGGGCTCGCCATGGCACCGGGTCTCGCCAAGCTCGCGTTCGTGCGGCCGACAATTCTGGCTCCCGCTCTCGTGGCCATCGCGATGATCGGGAGCTTCATCGACACACGGCTATTCTCGAGTGTCGTGATCGCGATGGTGTTCGGCGTCGTCGGCTACGTGTTCCGGGCGACTGGGTACTCGAGCGCGGGCTTCATCCTTGGCTTCCTCCTCGGCCCGCTCATCGATCAGAATCTGGGGCTCTCTCTTCAGATCTACGGGCCGGAGTTCGTGTTCCGTCCACTGACCGCCGCGATCATCGTCCTGACACTGCTGGTCGTTGCCTGGGCCCCGCTCAAGTCGTCTGTGCTTCGGTTGAGGGTACGTCGTGCAGCGCGCAACCCCAGCATGCGCACCGGCGCGATTCCGGTCTCGCGACGCCAGCGGTCGTCACGAGGTGCCGATCAGAAGGGCACGCAATACCCGGCAGAGAGCGATGAGGACGAAGCGCCGTCGCCCACTGAGACGACGGACGACCAGGGGCGGGACAACCAGCGATGAGCGAGTTGAGGTTCGAGCGGATTCTGACGGCGCTATTGCTCGTCGGAAGCGTCTGGTACGCAATCGTCATGTTCTCCTACCCGTCCAACGCTGGAAGGATCCCCGGAATCGTCGCGATCGTCGCGAGCGTGACCCTGTTGGTTCAGCTTCTCCTGAGCCTCCGAACTAGAAGTCGGTCTACCCCGAGCGATCAGGACGACCGTCCCGTTGAGGAACAGGGGCGGTCTCCCTCACGCGTCGATGACGCTGACGCCCAGGGTGCGTCACGTCCAGCGCCGGTGCTGGAGCAGGACTCCTACGACACACTCATCGCACTCCGCGGCGCGCGCAGACGCCGATTCCTCATCATGGCTGGCTACATCCTGGTCTTCTACATCGGGTCACTCTTGGTCGGCTTCGTCGTGACCACGACGGTCTTGTTGCCGGTCATCCTCCTGCTCGCAGGGGAGAAGGTGAGGGTGGCGGTCATCTCAGCTGTTGTCGCGGCCGTAGGATCCTATCTTCTCGTGGTCCAGCTCCTTGGCCTGCCTCTGCTCGACGGCGTCTTGTTCGGCTGACATCGATGTCACCGGGATCGATCGATTGACGAAAGGAACACCACGTGCAACCTCTCGAGGCCGGAGACTCGGCTCCTGATTTCACGCTGCCGACAGCGGACGGCGGCACGGTCTCGCTAGCGGACTACCGTGGTTCGAGGGTGGTCGTGTACTTCTACCCGGCGGCCATGACGGCCGGATGCACCACCGAAGCGTGTGACTTCCGAGACTCGCTGCAGAGTCTCGTGGCGGCGCGTACCGAAGTCCTCGGAGTCTCGCCGGACTCGGTGGACAGGCTCGCGGAATTCGCGGAGAAGGAGTCGCTCACGTTCCCGCTCGCCTCCGACCCGGAGCGGCGGACTATCGGCGCATGGGGGGCGCTCGCCGAGAAGGTGAAGGACGGCGTGGCCGTCACGTCTGTCGTGCGTTCGACTTTCGTCATCGGTCCCGATGGCCGGTTCGAACGCATTTACCGCGGCGTGAGCGCGGACGGACACGTCGCTGACCTCAAGCGCGACCTGGCCATCACAGGGTAAGGCGGGCTCGATGCCCACGGGCGCGCCACCCGCCGTCATCGGCGTTGCGATGTGCACGATGTGCGTTCTCGTCAGCGTCGTTGCCGCGCCCTGGCGCGCTCGAGCTACGCGAAGCTCGAGCGCGAGTATCCACGAATGTAACAACTTCGTTAACGTACTAGATGTTGTATCCATAATCCCCCTAGTGTCTACGGCAATACCCCATCGGACTTGAGAAGGGGCAGAGTCGACTCCACCCCGGAGCCGTTGACCATCAGTGGTATGTGAAGAGAAGAGGAAGCAGCGATGCGAAATCGATTTGCAAAGAGAATGGTCGCCGGCGGCATTGCCGCCGCCAGCGCCGTACTGCTCGCGGCCTGCAGTGCGCCGAGCACGGCCCCGGTGGACGAGAGCGACCCGGCGGCCTTCTATGACGGCAATACGCTCGAGCTCATCGTTCCCTATAACCCGGGCGGAGGTTTCGACACTTTCGTGCGGCTTCTTGCTCCGCACTTGGAGGCAGAGGTCGAGGGTCTGACGGTCCAGGTGACCAACCTGCCGGGGGCTGGTGGGCTCATCGGGGCCAACGTCATCTCGCAAGCCGCGCCCGACGGCCTCACAGTCGGCCTGATCAACTACCCGGGTTCCGTATTCGCGGAGGCGACCGAGGCTGACGGGCTTAACTTCTCGAACGCCGACTGGACCTACCTGGCACGACTAGGCGCCATTAACCCCATCATGTACACGAGTGAGCAATCCGGGCTCTCAGACTTCGAGAGCATGGTCAACGCGACGGAGCCGATCACCTTCGGTATCGGTGGAGTCGGTTCCGACGCCTACTACGCCACTGTCATCGTGTCAGAGGTCCTCGGGTTCCCCGCGGAGATCATCGCCGGGTACCCGGGCGGCGCCGAGGCAGACGCGGCCCTTCTCGTGGGCGAGGTGAACGCGGGTGTGAACTCCGTTGACGCTGCGCTCAGCCGGATCGAGGGCACGGGAACGAACATCAACGTGTTGATCGGAACTGAAGCCAACCCGAAGATTCCTGATGTTCCCACGATCACCGGATTCGGTGACGCAGACCAGCAGCGTCTGCTCACGAGCCTCGCGTCGATCTACGACCTCGAGCGGATCATGGTCGGACCGAATGGCATCGACGAGGAGCGCGCAGCTTTCCTGGCCGACGCGATCTTCCGGGCCGCGACGAGCGACGGCTACTTGGCTGACATGGAGGAGGCGGGTATCACCGTCAGCGCTTTGGATCGAGCGGGTGTCCTGGAGCGCGCTACGGCGGTGAGCGCGTCCATCGACGATCTTGCGCCGCTGATCGCTCCTGCCGAGTAGAACCCCTAGAGAATGGGCCGGTCCGCGCTGACGTGCGCGGGCCGGCCTTCTCGTGATACGAGTGGCAGGAGGAACATTCCATGATGGATGAGTTGGGTGGCACCCACGCCGCAAAGGAAGCTCGGTACTTCGGCTCCGATGTGGTGGTCGATTTCTTGCAGTCGAAGAACATCGAGTACATCGCGCTCAACCCCGGAGCGTCCTTTCGGGGCCTGCACGACTCGATCGTCAACCACGGCGCCAACTCGCCGGAGATCATCCTCGTGCCGCACGAGAAGGTGGCCGTGGGAATCGCGCACGGGTTCGCCAAGGCGACGGGGCGCATGATGGGTGTGGCCCTGCACGACTTGGTCGGGCTCCTCCACGGGACGATGGGTGTCTACTACGCCTACGTCGACCGCGCGCCGATGGTCATACTCGGCGGCGCTGGGCCCATGGATGCGGCCCGTCGTCGCCCCTGGATCGACTGGATCCACACCGCGAACGTTCAGAACGCCGCTGTGCGCGAATACACCAAGTGGGATGACCACCCTTTCTCCGTAGCGGCGATCCCCGAATCACTTGAGCGCGGCTGGCGTATTGCCGGCGCTCATCCTCAAGGGCCGGTGTACATCGCCTTGGACGCCGATCTTCAGGAGGAGGAGGTCACCGGGGACCGCCCGCGGTTGCGCGACCACGACTCCGTGCCGACGCAGTTGTCGCCCGACCCGCACGCACTCGAGTCGCTCGCCGACATGCTGTGCGCCGCGGCGCGGCCCGTCCTCATCGCCGGTGCGGTCGGTCGTGACCCGGCAATGTGGACGGTGCTCGTCGAGCTCGCGGAGCTCGTCGGGGCGGCCGTGGTGGACACCAACATCCGCCACAATTTCCCGAACCGTCACCCCCTCAACCTCACCGGATCCGATGTCGTGTCCGAGGCCGACCTCGTGGTTCTACTTGACGTCAAGGATGTGGGTCAGCACACGGGCCTTCTGACCAAGGCCGACCGCGGCGGACGATTGAGGAGTCCTGCCGGGGCGAAGATCGTCGACATCGGGTTCGGGGATATCGGCATCTCGTCGTGGTCGGTGGACTACGGAGGCTTCTACGAGGCCGATCTGCGGGTGACGGCGGATACCACGGCGGCGCTTCCCCTGCTGCTGGACGCCACACGCGGGCGCGTGTCGCAGGAGGAGGCGGGGCACGCGCAAGCTCGCCATCGGAGACGAGCTGAGTTCGGCAGGATTCATGACGACCTCCGCTCGCGATGGAGCGATGTCGCGCAGGCGCCGCACCTGGGCGAGGCGATGTCGACTGCGCGGCTCGTGCACGAGGTCGGGCAGGCGATCGCGCCCCACGACTGGATCCTGACGGCGGGTACGGGCAATGGGTGGGCCCCGAGACTGTGGGACTTCGATCGGCACGACCGCCATGTTGGGAGGAGCCTCGGCACCTCTACTCAGATCGGCATCTCCCTCGGTGTGGCTCTCGCCTACCGCGGCACCGGTCGATTGGTCGTCGACCTGCAGCCCGACGGTGATCTCATGTTCGACGCCAGCGCACTCTGGGTCGCCAGCCACCATCGCATTCCCATGCTCGTGATCATGGTCAACAATCGTGCGTACAACAATGACTGGGTGCACCAGAAGGCCATGGCCGACGAGCGTGACACGCCGCGCGAGCGCACCTGGATCGGTATCACGATCGAGGATCCCGAGCCGGACTTCGCCACGCTCGCTCGATCGTTCGGCTGGCATGCGGCGGGGCCGATCACGGAACCGGACGCGATCGGGGCCGCCGTTGCCGAGGCCATCGATCACATCCAGCGAACAGGGATGCCGGCGCTCGTCGACATCGTCTGTTCCGCGGACGACTAGGAACGCACCCCGCAGCCGCGCACGGCGAGGCCACAATGCGCCTTGATGAGCGCTATCGACGGCGGAATCTCGACGGGCGACCGCGCGTAGGGCGACGACGAGCGGTTTATAGATCTTTTATCCAAAAGCTGATAGTTTTCACGAGGACACCGCCTGCCCGGTGATCACTGCGGACAACGGGCGAGGAGCGATCCGCCACCGTCAGGCTTCGTAGCAGGAGGAGAGAGTCGTATGTCAGAGCTTCCCGACATCAACAAGATCGAGCACCGCAAGCAGCCGTTGAGCGATGCGCACAACAGCGAGATGGGGCAGCGGGAGCAGTGGAACAAGAAGCACCCTCCGACTGAGGCGGTCATCATCAAGGACCTCAAGACGACGGACCTGACCCCGCGCGAGTATCGCAACACGCGTGCGCGGTTCTACCGTCTGGGGCACGACATCCGCCTGCAGCCGCACCTGAGTGAGCTTCCGCCGCTGGGTGCGTCGGTGAAC
>NZ_JAVKCK010000029.1:0-127563 GCF_040286215.1 Microcella sp. | reverse complement strand
GCGCCGCGGGCGCCCACGATCTGGGCGGGATGCTCGACGAGCGCGTCTCGGAGTTCCTCGCCCCCGAGCTCGACCCGGCCCTCGCCGAGCCGGAAGCCGTCCTGCGCATGAATCCCGGCCGGCTCGTCGGCTCGACCGTTCTGAGCGAGACCACGATCGTCTTCGTGCTGCTCATCATCGGCCTCACGGTCGGCATCATCTGGAGCGGCGAGCTGTTCCTGCTCGTGGGCTTCCTGCCCGCGCTCCTCGGTCTCGGCGGCTACCTCATCTCGCGCATCACCCGGTCGCTGCGGTACTCGATCGCGTCCACGCCGGACGGCGTGCGGGTCGGGTTCGGCCTGCTCTCCACGACGAACGAGACCCTGCCTCCCGGGCGCATCCACTCGGTGCGCATCAGCCAGCCCCTGCTGTGGCGCCCATCGGGCTGGTGGCAGATCGCCGTCAACCGCGCCTCGCGCTCCTCACAGAGCGGCGCCGCTGGCCAGCAGCAGACCACCATCCTGCCGGTGGGCAACCTCGACGACGTGCGCACCGTGCTGCGGCTGCTGCTGCCGGACGTCGCGACCGATGACGTGCTGCCGGTGCTCGAGCGAGGGCTCACCTCCCACGGCCGCGACGGCGACGACGGCGCCACGCCCGATGGTTTCGTGAACTCGCCGCCGCGCGCACGGATCCTGCGCTGGTTCTCCCAGCCCCGCAACGGATTCGCCGTGAGCGACGGCGCAGTCATGCTGCGCCGCGGCGCGATCTGGCGCGACCTCACCGTCGTGCCCTTCCCCCGCATGCAGTCGGTGTCGGTGCGTCAAGGGCCGCTCCTGCGCTCGCTGCGCCTCGCGGCCATTCAGGTGCACACCGTCAGCGGACCGATCACCCCGCAGCTCGGAGCGCTCGACGTCACGCAGGCCATGGAACTCTTCGACACGGTCGCCGGAGCGGCGATCCGCAGCGCGCAGGCCGACCGCACGCATCGGTGGCGGTCCGGCTCCGGCGAGGCCTCCCGCGATACTCCCCGCGAGGCTCCTCGCGAGGCAGGGGAGTGACCCAGAAGGACGGCCGTCTCGGCATCGGCGTCATCGGGGCAGGACGAGTCGGCCCCGTTCTCGCCGCCGCACTCGCCGGCGCGGGTCACGCGATCGTCGGCATCACCGCGCACTCCGACGACGCCCGTGACCGGGTCGACTCGATGCTGCCGGGCGTGCCCGTGCTGGAGGTGCCGCAGGTCGTCGAGCGCAGCGAGCTCGTCATCCTCGCCGTGCCCGACGACCAACTGCCCGACCTCATCAGCGGTCTCGCGGCCGTCGACGCGTGGCTGCCCGGCCAGCTCGTGCTGCACACCTCCGCGCGGTACGGCGTACGCGTGCTCGACCCCGCGCGACCGGCGGGCATCATCCCTCTCGCCGTGCATCCTGCCCTCACCTTCACCGGCACCTCCCTCGACCTGGCGCGCCTGCGCGAAGCCTGGTGCGCGGTCACCGCCCCCACGCCCGTGCTGCCCATCGCACAGGCGCTCGTCGTCGAGATGGGGGCCGAGCCGGTCGTCGTCGCCGAGGAGCACCGCGAGGCCTACGCCGACGCGATCGGTGCCGCCAGCGAGTTCTCCCGCGCGATCGTCGGTCAGTCCGTCGACGCTCTGCGCGCCATCGGCATCGACGAGCCGGGGCGCGTGCTCAGCGCCGTCGTGCGGTCTGCCGTCGACGCCGCGCTGCGCAGCGCCGGCGCCGATAGCATCGACCTCGACGGGCTCGACGACACGATGCCCGCCCCGCGCAAGGAGAACGGTGACTGACACGACGACCGTGCCCGACCTCGTGACCAGCATCGCCGAGCTGCGTGAACGACTCGACGCCGCGCGCGCGCACGGCCGCACCATCGCACTCGTGCCGACGATGGGGTCGCTGCACGAAGGCCACCTCGCGCTCGTCGACCGGGCCGCGCAGCTCGCCGACGTCGTCGTCGTGTCGATCTTCGTCAACCCGCTGCAGTTCGGGCCGAGCGAAGACTACGAGCAGTACCCGCGCACGCTCGAGGACGACCGTGCCGCGCTCGCCGGCCATAGCGTCGACACCGTGTTCGCCCCCGCTGTCGACGAGATGTACCCGAGTGGAGCATCCGCGACCACCGTCACGGCGGGGGCTCTCGGCGGTCGTTTCGAAGGACGGTCGCGGCCCGGGCACTTCGACGGGGTGCTGACCGTCGTCGCCAAACTGCTCGGCATCGTGCAGCCCCAGCACGTGCTGTTCGGGCAGAAGGATGCCCAGCAGGTGTTCCTCGTGCAGCGCATGGTGCGCGACCTCGACATCCGCACGCGCGTCGAGATCGTCGAGACCGTGCGCGAAGCGGATGGGCTCGCGCTCTCCAGCCGCAACGTCTTCCTGGACGAGCGCAACCGGGCGGCGGCCCGGGCACTGCCGCAGGCGCTGGAAGCCGCCCAGTCGGCCGCCGACCGCGGCATCGACGCAGTGCTCGCGGCCGCGCAGAGCGTGCTCTCCGGGGCCGACGGGGTCGAGCTCGACTACTTCGCGGTCGTCGACCCGCGCACGTTCGAGCCGGTGCCCGACGAGCACCACGGGCCGGCCCGCGCGCTCATCGCCGCGCGCCTGGGCGACACCCGGCTCATCGACACCGAGCTGCTCACCCTCGGGTAACTCGCGCCGAACATCCCGCGTCTGCGCCCCGCGCGCCGCCGTTAGGCTTGAGCGGCCACACACGAGGAGAGCACCCGATGAGCGAGACCCCCGCACCGGCGCGCACCACCGCCGACGACGAGAGCGCCGAGCCGACGGTCGAGGAGATCGCCGAGCAGAAGCAGGTGCGCCTCGACAAGCGGGCGAGGATGCTCGCGGCAGGCCTGGACCCTTACGCCATCGGCCTCGAGATCACCGACACGATCGCCGCCGTGCGCGCACGCCACGGCCAGCTCGACCCCGACATCGCCACCGGCGAGCACGCCGCCCTCGCCGGCCGCGTCGTGCTCTCCCGCAACACCGGCAAGCTGTGCTTCGCCACCCTGCAGTCGGGTGACGGGGAGCGCCTGCAGGTCATGCTGAGCCTCGCCGTCGTCGGCGAAGAGAGCCTCGACCGCTGGAAGGAGTTCGTCGACCTCGGCGACCACGTGCACGTGACCGGCGAGGTCATCACGAGCCGACGCGGCGAGCTGAGCATCATGGTGTCGAGCTGGGCGATCGCCGCCAAGGCGATCCTGCCCCTGCCCACGCTGCACAAAGAATTGAACGAAGAGACCCGGGTACGGCAGCGCTACCTCGACCTCATCGTGCGCGACCAGGCGCGCCGCACCGTGCGGGCCCGCGCCGCCGCCGTCGCGAGCCTGCGCGCGACCTTCGCCGAACACGGCTATCTCGAGGTCGAGACGCCCATGCTGCAGACGATGCACGGCGGAGCATCCGCTCGCCCCTTCGTCACCCACTCCAACGCCTTCGACATGGAGCTGTTCCTGCGCATCGCCCCCGAGCTGTTCCTCAAGCGCGCGGTCGTCGGCGGCATCGAGCGGGTCTTCGAGATCAACCGCAACTTCCGCAACGAGGGCGCCGACTCCACCCACAGCCCCGAGTTCGCGATGCTCGAGGCGTATCAGGCGTACGGCGACTACCACCAGATGGCCGACCTCACGCAGGAGATGATCCAGAAGGCGGCGATCGCCGTCGCCGGGTCGCACGTCGTCACGTGGGCCGACGGCACCGAGTACGACCTCGGGGGCACGTGGGACCGCCTGAGCATGTACGACTCGCTCAGTGCCGCCGTCGGCGTGGAGATCACCCCGCAGACGCCCATGGCCGAGTTGAGGAAGCTCGCCGACGCCGTCGACATCGAGCTCACCCACCCGCTGCCGGGCAAGTACATCGAGGAGCTGTGGGAGCACCACGTGAAGGGCGACCTCGTGCGGCCGACCTTCGTCATGGACTTCCCGGTCGACACGAGCCCGCTCGTGCGCGAGCACCGCAGCCGCCCGGGCATGGTCGAGAAGTGGGACCTCTACGTGCGCGGCTTCGAGCTGGCGACCGCGTATTCCGAGCTCGTCGACCCCGTGGTGCAGCGCGAGCGCTTCGTCGAGCAGGCGAAGCTCGCAGCCGGCGGCGACCTCGAGGCCATGCGACTCGACGAGGCGTTCCTGACGGCGCTCGAGCACGGCATGCCGCCGTCGGGTGGCATGGGCATGGGCATCGACCGCCTGCTCATGGCGCTCACCGGCCTGGGCATTCGCGAGACCATCCTGTTCCCCCTGGTCAAGTGAGTAGTCTGAGCGCATGAAGAAGGACGACCAGGATCTCTCGCTGCCGGGCGACAAGAAGCCCGCGTTCACGATGAACCGCCTCGCCCTGTGGATCGTGGTCGGCGCCTTCGGCGCGTACCTTCTGCTCTCCGGCATCTTCGGGATGCTCGGCCGAGCCTGACCCGCGCCTCCCGTCACCCGGCCGATCCACTGGGGTAGACGTCGCTTTCTATCCCCCCACACGGGGGACTGCCGTGGCCCGCCGTCGGCGGCCTATCCTCGACACAGTTCGATAAGTCTGCGACCGGCCTACCCCGCCGGAGACCCGCGCCGACTCCGAGAACCGCACGACACCCGACACCCGTACGACGTCGACCGAGCCACGGCCCGGTTGAGCGTTCGCCCGACCCGAACGGCGAACTCCATGTTCAGTACCCGCTTGCGCCGCGCTCTCCCGGCCGTGCCCGTCGTCGCCCTGGCGATCGCGCTCGCCGCCGCGGTGCCGAGCTTCGCCGCCGACTCGATGCGCATCCTCTCACCCCTCTCGGGCGAGGTCGTGAGCGGTGAACTGCTCATCGAGGGCACGATCACGACCAGTGAGGCGACCGAGGTGACGGTGGGCCTTGCCGAGCAGCGTCTGGGCGAGTGCGGACCCCTCGTCATCGAACGCACCACGACGGTCGCCGCGGCGACGGCGTTCTCGTTCACGGTGCCGACCCAGCGGTTCCCCGACGGCGTCTACTGCGTCATCGCGCTCGCCGCCGAAGGCGCGCTGTCGCACGTCGTGGGCGATGTGACGCTCGCGAACGGTATCGACGACTTCGGTGACCTGCAGCTGCCGACGCTCGGGGGCGACTCCGGGCAGCCCTCGGGCGAAGAGGAGCTCGTCGAGGCGGGCGGTCCCTTCGACGGTGTCACCGCACTGGCTCCCGTCGTGTTCGCCGCGACTGCCGCACTCGGCATGCTCGTGCTCGTGTTCCTGTACGTCGCACGCCGCCGCCTCACCGAGTAGATCGGGCCGGCTCGAGAAGGCTTGCGGCGACCTCGAAGGGCGGGTCGACGTATCCTTGAGCCATGCCCGAAGAATTCTGGAGCAACGCGATCTACTCGGTCACGCCGACGATCCTGCTCGGCCTGATCTTCTGGGTCGTCATGCGCGCGATCATCCGCGCCGATCGCGCCGAGCGCAGCGCCTACTCTCAGGTCGAGGCAGAGGAGCGCGCGCGACTCGAGAAGCTCACCGCCGACCCGCACGAGTAGCGCGAGTCGGAGCATCCGGCGCCCGCCCGCCGCGTCGCGGCGCTACTCGCGTGTCTTCAGGCGCACGCCCGGCAGCGCGGGTGCTGGCAGCGGGGCGCCCTCGTAGCCGTCGACGTGGCCGAACCGGCCGTCCGCGCCTCCGCCATCGATGACCTCATGCTGCCACTGCGCGCGGAACGCCTCGATCTCGTCGTGACTGCGGCCGATGAAGTTCCACCACATGACGATCGGCTCGCCGAGAGGCGCACCGCCGAGCAGCAGTGCCCGCACGGGTCGCTCACCCGCCACGATCCGCAGCGTCGTGCGGCCGGGGCCGCGGTAGCCGAGGTGCGCGACCGGTACATCGTGCCCGTCGAGCGTCGCGGTGCCGGAGTCGACGAGCAGGCCGTGCTCGAACTCGGGGTCGACCGAGAGCTCGGCGACACCGCCGGCAGGCAGGTCGAGCTGCGCGCCGAGCAGCGGACTGAACAGGCGCAGGGGGCTCGCAGCGTCGTCGCCGAGCGAGCCGAGAAAGACGCGCACGGTCGCGTCGCCGATCGCGCGAGGCTCGGCGGGCGCGTGCTCGAAGAACGGCGCCGTGTGACGGTGGCTGTCGGGCAGGGCGACCCACAGCTGGGCGCCGTGCAGGCGGCGGGTCGCGGCCGTCGAGACCTCCGAATGCTGGATGCCCGAGCCCGCGGTCATGAGGTTCACCTCGCCCGGCCGCACCATGGCGTGCGCGCCGCTCGAGTCGCGGTGCTCGATCTCGCCCTCGAACAGCCAGCTGACGGTCTGCAGCCCGGTGTGGGGGTGGGGCGGGACGACCATGCCGGCATCCCGATCGGTCACGTCGTCGGGGCCGTAGTGGTCGACGAAGCACCACGCGCCGATGAGGCTGCGCGCCCGCTGCGGCAGCGTGCGGCGCACGGTCATCGCGCGCGGGCCGCCGAGCGGCACCTCGCGGGGCTCGAGCAGCTCGAACACGCCGCCGCCGTCCGCGGTGGCCGGCCGCTCGTCGCACACGAGTTCGTCGGGCTCGGTCTCGAGGTTGCTCACACCGCCACCCTACGTCGGGCGCGTGCCGAGCATCCGCCGTGCAGTACGCACCCCCCGCCCGCGTCCGCCCCCGTTGCGCGTTCAGGATGCGGTACCCCGCGGTCGCGTGCGAGGCCGTGACACGCCGGTGCGCCAGGGTTTCGACGCGCATCCTCCTGAACGCGCAACAGTCAGGGTCGAGCGGGTGGTCGAGCGCGTGGCCCAGCGACCGGCGGGCGTGCGGGTGCGGTGCAGGGTCGCGCGCGGTCAGGAGCGGTCGAGCACGAGGAGGTCGCCGACCTCGCAGTCGAGCGCCTCGCAGATCGCGCGCAGCGTCGAGAAGCGAACGGCCCGCGCCCGGTCGTTCTTCAGCACAGACAGGTTGACGAGGCTCACACCGACGAGCTCGCTGAGCTTGGTGAGCGTCATGTCGCGTTCCGCGAGCAGTTCGTCGAGTCTGCAGTGGATGCCCGACTCCTCCTCATCGGAGACCGCCGGCGTCATCACACCAGCCCGTCAGAGTCGCGCTGCAGTCGCCGCGCGCCGCTGTACACGAGGGCGACCAACAGTACGACGATGCCCAGCACGAGTAACGACCCGTCGATCGACCCCAGGTCGAAGCGCTCCAGGCTCACCCAGCGTTCCCCGCCGTCCGTGGCGTAGTCGAGCTGCTCGAGCGCGATCGCGTCGGCACGGTGACACAACCACGGCGCGGCGAGGGACGCAACGAGGGCGAGTGCACTGAGCGCGAGCATCCCGATGGCGGTGGAGGTCGCGAAGGTGCGGCCGGCCCACAGTCGCGCGCACAGCAGGACGATCACAGCGGCCGCGGCGAGGAACGTGAGGGTTGTCAGCGCGATCGCGACGACCTGCAGGATCGTCGGCGTCGTCAGGTTCTCTGAACTGGAGACGAGCACTGTCCAGAACTGCGAGGTCGTCGCGGCATTGTCGCCCTGCAGCTCTGCGGGCACGCCGCCGGGCGAGCCGAGTGCAAGCTCGAGGGTGTACCCACCGCGCGTCAGGTAGGCAATCCTCACGATGTCGTTGAGCAGCAGAGCGAGCGCTGCTGTGCTCGTGAGCGCCATGACGACGACGAGAAGCGCTCGTCCGCCCGCTCGGTGGGATCGGGTGGGGGTGGGCGGGAGAGTTGACTCCGGCATGGTCTCTCCGAGATGTTATCGACAAACGTTGTTAACGAAGAACGATAATACACAAAGCGGTGCGCCGTCGCCGCGAGCGTGGTCGCGCCGAGGGCGAACAGGGGCAGATGACCCAGGGTGCGCTGGTTGCCCTCGACGCACCGGGAGCGATTCGACCCGCCCCACGACGGGAGCGTGCGAGCGAAAGGGCGCTCACGCACCGAGGCGCGCGAGGCAATCGCGCCATCCCTGCTCGTGGCCGGCCCGCGTTTCTTCGTCACCGAACCGCTCATGCACAATCTCGACCTCCGTGCCATCACCGGCGTCGCGCAGGGTCACGGTGACGAGGGTCTCTTCCGCGTCACCATCCCATCGCCAGGTGAAGACGATGCGAGTCTCGGGCTCGACGACAGCGATGTCGCCGCCGACAGCCATACCGGTGACGACGGAGGAGAGCTGCCAGCGCCCGCCCGGCTGAGCGTCGAACTCGGCGGTTGCCTTCCAGGCAGGCGGCCAGAACCAGGCGGCGAGTTCGTCGGGGTCGGTCCAGGCTCGCCAGACTGCGGCCCGGGGAGCCGCGACGTGCTGGGTCAGACGGATGGTGCTCATGTCGTCTCCTCGAGGTGCTCGGCGAGTCGGTCGAGACTCGCGGTCCAGTGCGCGGTGTGCTCGCGCATCCACTCCTCTGCGGGGGCCAGCCCCCGCTCGGTGAGCGCGCACCGGCGCACCCGCCCGTCCTTGCGCGTGGTGATGAGTCCGGCCGCTTCGAGCACCTGCACGTGCTTCATGAAGCTCGGCAAGGCGAGGGGATGCTCGGCACTGAGCTCGCTGACCGTTCGCTCGCCTGCGCGCAGAGCGGTGAGGGTTGCGCGTCTCGTCGGGTCGGCGAGCGCGGCGAAGACCGCGTCTGGTGTCGCGGCGGCGCGCGTGCGAGTGGACGGGGTGCTCATGGCGTCAGCGATGCTGGTCGATGAGTATCGGGTTGCCGTCGGGGTCGAGGAGCGTGATGTGGGCGGGCCCCTCCCTGTCGCTCGATGCGGTCTCGATGAGGGTGACGCCCTGCTCGACGAGTCGGGCTTGCACGGCGCGCACGTCGGTGAAGTCGCCCTCGACGTCCTCGCCCTCCGCGGTCCAGCCCGGGTTGAAGGTCAGGATGTTGTTGTCGAACATGCCCTCAAACAGCCCGAGGGTGGTCGCGCCATTCCGCAGCATGAGCCAGCCCTCCTCGGCGTGTCCGCCGACGGCGCTGAAACCGAGCTTCTCGTAGAACTCCCTCGACACCTGCAGGTCCTTGACGGCCAGGCTTACCGAGAACGCTCCTAGGTCCATCGCCCGACCCTCTCATTAGTTAGCTAGATGGCTAAGTATTGCGCCTGCGCCGCTCCTGGTCAAGCACGGGCGCCCGCGCGGTCGGCCCCCGAGGGGGTTGCGCGTTCAGGAAACGGTGCAAGGTCGGCGCGGCTGCCGGTGCGACACGCCGGTCGGCCGCTCGTACTGCCGGCGCTGTCCTGATCGCGCAACGGGGCGAGCCGTCGGCATGAGCGATTTGCCGCCTCCAACCCGGGTCACGCCTAGGGCGAACAGGGGCAGTTAACCCAGGGTGCGCTGGTTACCCTCGATGTACTGGTAGCGATTCGACCCGCTGTCGTGAGGAGAGTGCGAGATGTTCGAACGGTTCACCGACCGTGCCCGTCGTGTGGTGGTGCTGGCCCAGGAAGAGGCCAAGATGCTCAACCACAACTACATCGGCACGGAGCACATTCTGCTCGGCCTCATCCACGAGGGCGAGGGCGTCGCCGCGAAGGCGCTCGAGTCGCTCAACATCTCGCTCGACGCCGTGCGCGAGCAGGTGCAAGACATCATCGGCCAGGGTCAGCAGCAGCCCACCGGGCACATCCCGTTCACGCCGCGCGCCAAGAAGGTGCTCGAGCTGAGCCTGCGCGAAGCCCTGCAGCTCGGCCACAACTACATCGGCACGGAGCACATTCTGCTCGGCCTCATCCGCGAGGGCGAAGGCGTTGCCGCTCAGGTGCTCGTCAAGCTCGGCGCCGACCTCAACCGCGTGCGCCAGCAGGTCATCCAGCTGCTCTCGGGCTACCAGGGCAAGGAGGCCGTCGCCGTCGGCGGCGACAGCCCCAACCCCGATAAGGGCTCGCAGGTGCTCGACCAGTTCGGCCGCAACCTGACCGCCGCTGCCCGAGAAGGCAAGCTCGACCCCGTCATCGGGCGCGAGAAGGAGGCGGAGCGGGTCATGCAGATCCTCTCCCGCCGCTCCAAGAACAACCCCGTGCTCATCGGCGAGCCCGGCGTCGGCAAGACCGCCGTCGTCGAAGGCCTCGCCCAGGCGATCGTCAAGGGCGAAGTGCCCGAGACGCTCAAGGACAAGCAGCTGTACTCGCTCGACCTCGGCTCGCTCATCGCCGGCAGCCGCTACCGCGGCGACTTCGAGGAGCGTCTCAAGAAGGTCACGAAGGAGATTCGCACCCGCGGCGACATCATCGTCTTCATCGACGAAATCCACACGCTCGTGGGTGCGGGAGCCGCGGAGGGCGCGATCGATGCGGCGAGCATCCTCAAGCCGCTCCTCGCGCGCGGCGAGCTGCAGACCATCGGTGCGACGACCCTCGACGAGTACCGCAAGCACTTCGAGAAGGATGCCGCTCTCGAGCGCCGCTTCCAGCCGGTCATGGTCAACGAGCCCTCGCTGCCGCACTCCATCAACATCCTGAAGGGGCTGCGCGACAAGTACGAGGCCTTCCACAAGGTCTCGATCACCGACGGCGCGATCGTCTCCGCCGTGAACCTCGCCGACCGCTACGTGCAGGACCGCTTCCTGCCCGACAAGGCGATCGACCTCATCGACGAAGCCGGCGCCCGCCTGCGCCTGTCGATCCTTTCCGCGCCGCCCGAGCTGCGCGAGTTCGACGAGAAGATCGCCGGCGTGCGCGCCGACAAGGAGCTCGCGATCGAGAACCAAGACTTCGAGAAGGCGGCGTCGCTTCGCGACGACGAGAAGAAGCTGCTCGGTGAGCGGCTGCGCCTCGAGAAGCAGTGGCGCGCCGGAGAAGTCGCCGCAGGCGGCACCGTCGACGAGGGCGTCATCGCCGAAGTGCTCGCCCAGGCGACCGGCATCCCCGTCTTCAAGCTCACCGAGGAGGAGTCGAGCCGGCTCATCTTCATGGAGAAGGCACTGCACGAGCGCGTCATCGGCCAGGAGGAGGCCATCAGCGTGCTCGCGAAGACGATCCGCCGCACGCGCGCCGGCCTCAAAGACCCGAAGCGCCCCAGCGGCTCGTTCATCTTCGCCGGCCCCACCGGAGTCGGCAAGACCGAGCTCGCCAAGGCGCTCGCCGAGTTCCTCTTCGACGACGAGGGCGCTCTCATCTCGCTCGACATGTCGGAGTACGGCGAGAAGCACACCGTCTCGCGGCTGTTCGGAGCCCCTCCCGGCTTCGTCGGCTTCGAGGAGGGCGGCCAGCTCACCGAGAAGGTGCGCCGCAAGCCGTTCAGCGTCGTGCTGTTCGACGAGATCGAGAAAGCCCACCCGGACATCTTCAACTCGCTGCTGCAGGTGCTGGAGGAGGGCCGCCTCACCGACGGTCAGGGTCGCGTCGTCGACTTCAAGAACACCGTCATCATCATGACGACCAACCTCGGCACGAAAGACATCACGGGCGGCCCGGTGGGCTTCACGATCGAAGGCGACTCCGCCGCGTCCTACACGGCGATGCGCGCCAAGGTCGTCGAGGAGCTCAAGAAGCACTTCAAGCCCGAGTTCCTCAACCGCGTTGACGAGACCATCGTCTTCCCGCAGCTGAGCCAGGAGGAGCTCATGCAGGTCGTGGCGCTCTTCCTCAAGCGACTGCGCGAGCGCCTGCAGGATCAGGACATGACGCTCGAGGTGAGCGACGCCGCGAAGGCGCAGCTCATCAAGATCGGCTGGGACCCGACCCTCGGAGCGCGCCCGCTGCGCCGCGCCGTGCAGCACGAGATCGAGGATGCGCTGAGCGAGCGCATCCTGCACGGCGAGCTCAACGGCGGCGACCACGTCGCGGTCGACTTCGTCGACGGCCAGTTCACCTTCACGACCACGCAGAAGGAGCTCGCCGCTGTCGACGCAGGCCCGACGCCGTCGGCCGGAGAACTGCCGGCCGGCGAGTAGCCGCTCTCGAGCATCCCGTCACGGCACCGGCTCTAGGCTGGTGCCGTGACGGCACAACCCTCTCCCGCGCAACGCGGTTTCAGCGTGCGGCAGGCGCGCACCTCCGACGTACGCGGCATCCACGCACTCGTCGAGCCGCTCGTGCAGGAGCGCATTCTGCTCGGCAAAGAGCTCGTCGTGTTCTTCGAATCGGTGCAAGAGTTCTCCGTCGCCGTCGACAACACCACGGGCGCCGTCATCGGCTGCGGTGCACTGCACGTGCTGTGGGAAGACCTCGGCGAGGTGCGCACCCTCGCCGTGCAGGAACCGTGGCGCGGCGCGGGCGTCGGGCACGCGATCTACGTGCGTCTCGAGCAGCAAGCGCGTGAGCTCGGCCTGCGGCGGCTGTTCTGCCTCACCTTCGAGACCGAATTCTTCGGCCGCCACGGCTTCACCTCCATCGGGGAAGAGCTGCTCGTCGACCCCGAGGTGTACAGCGAGCTCGTGCGCTCACCCGACGAAGGCGTCGCCGAGTTTCTCGACCTCTCCCGCGTGAAGCCCAACACGCTCGGCAACAGCCGGTTGCTCAAAGAGCTGTAGGGTGCGCGCGGCGGTTGCCCAGCCCGGCCCATCGGGCTGAGAGTTCTGCGCACACGCCGGGTGGCGACGCGCCCGCCGCCGCTGGCGGCCCTACTCTGAGCGCATGTCGACGCTGCGTCACCCCGTGGGCCCGCAGCCGCCGCAGGTGTACTGGCGGCGGCGGCTCGTCGTCGGTCTCGGACTGCTCGCCGTCATCGTCATCATCGTGCTCATCATCGTGCGACCCGGCACGGGCGAGCCCGCCGCAGCACCCGGCGCCGGCGACGACCCGGAGGTCAGCGAGACGGCCGAGCCGGGCGAGGGGGATCCCTCCACGAGCGGCCCCACCCCGTGCACGCCCGAGCAGGTGCAGGTCACCCCCGTCACCGACTCGAACAGCTACGGACCCGAGCAGCAGCCCCTCCTCTCGCTCACACTCGTCAACACGGGTGCGGCGCCCTGCATCATGGACGCCGGCAGCGACGTGCAGGAGTACGTCATCACGTCGGGGCCCGACCGCATCTGGGCGTCGACCGACTGCCAAGACCCGGGCGTGGCCGCCTCAGTGGTCCTGGAACCCGGCGAGGAGGTGTCGACGACGCCGTTCCCGTGGAGCCGCACCCGCTCGAGCCCCGGCGACTGCGACGCCGACCGCGACCCCGTCATCGCCGGCGGCGCTACTTATCGCTTGAGCGTGAGCGTCGGCGAGTTCGCGAGCGACGGCGACGTGCCCTTCCTCCTCAACTAGAGCGGAGCATCCCGAATCGTCGTCGGGTCGGCCCCTGCGTAGGCTGGAGGCGATGTCGAAGAAGAAGCGCCCCGGTCAGCCCGCTCAGCCCGCCCTGCCGCCGTCGTCCCTGCCGCCCGAGCAGCAGCTCGCCGCCGCCCTCGAAAAGCAGGACGCCGCGGCCGTCGCCTTCGCGCTGCGTAACGACCACGTGATCGTGCCGCTGCTGCCCGTCGACGGGCCGCCGCAGGTGCGGGTGTTCCGCCGCGGGGAGAGCGACAAGTACATGCTGCTGCTGTTCTCCAGCCCCGAAACCTACGTGGCGATGGTGCCGCAGGAGACCGATCACCGGGTGCTGCCGTACGACGCGGCGACCCTGCGCGAGTTTCTCGAGCAGAACCTGGGCGTACTCGAAGCGGTGTGGTTCGACGTCGCCGGGCCTCACGCGATGCAGGCGGAGCCACAGGACGTGCTCGACGCGCTGCGCGTGACGGCCGAGCAGGACTAGCTGCGCGGCTGCGTCGCTGCGCGTCAGAACTCGGGGATGCCCGCGGGCTCGTCTGCGGCGCTCGCAAACGCAAGCCGCACGGCTTCGCGCACGTGCACGGCGGTCGCATCGACGACAGTCGCGTAGCCGAGACGCGCGCCTTCCGCCGCCCGCTGCGGCGCACCCGACACGGCGCGGATCTCGCCGGCGAGACTGATCTCGCCGATCGCGGCGAGGTGCGGGTCGAGGGCCTTCTCGCGGCGAGCGCTCGCGATGGCGAGCGCAATGGCGAGGTCGGCCGCGGGTTCTGTCAGTCGGATGCCGCCGACGGTGGAGACGTACACGTCGAAGCCGCTGAGCGGCATGCCGCAGCGTCGCTCGAGCACGGCGAGCAGCATCGCGACGCGGGAGGAGTCGACACCGTTGACGACGCGGCGCGGCTGCGGAGCGTTCGAGGCCACGATGAGCGCCTGCACCTCCACCGGCAGGGCGCGACGCCCCTCCATCGCGATCGCCACGCACGTGCCGCTGACGGGCGTCGTCGAGCCTGAGCGGAACAGGATCGACGGGTCGGCGACCTCCGCGATGCCGTCGCCCGTCATCTCGAAGCACCCGACCTCGTCCGTGGGGCCGAAGCGGTTCTTGAGGGCACGCACGAAACGCAGCGCAGTCTGCCGGTCGCCCTCGAACTGGCACACGACGTCGACGAGGTGCTCGAGCAGCCGGGGGCCGGCGATCGTGCCGTCCTTCGTCACGTGGCCGACGAGCACCACGGGCAGGTCGCGGTCCTTCGCGACACGGATGAGGGTCGCCGCGACCTCCCGCACCTGCGAGACACCTCCGGCGAGACCGTCGACGAGCGCTGACGATACCGTCTGCACCGAGTCGACGATGAGCAGCTCGGGCCGCACCTCGTCAAGCTGCCCGAGGATCGTGGCCAGGTCGGTCTCCGCCGCCAGGAACAGCTCGGGGGTGAGGGCGCCCGTGCGACCCGCCCGCAAGCGCACCTGCGCCACCGACTCTTCCGCGCTCACGTAGAGCACCCGCTGGCCGCGCTTCGCCGCGCGAGCGGCGACCTCGAGCAGCAGCGTCGACTTGCCCACTCCCGGCTCGCCCGAGAGCAGGATCGCCGCGCCCGGCACGATGCCGCCGCCCAGAACGCGGTCGAACTCGACGATGCCCGTGGGCGTGTGGCTCTCATCTCGAGGGGCGATGTCAGTGATGGGGCGGGCAGCCCGGCCCTCGGCGACCCGGGCCGGCGCGGTGTTCCGCGTCGGCGCATCCTTCTCGATCACGGTGCCCCACTGCTGGCACTCGCCGCAGCGCCCCGCCCACTTCAGGGTCGTCCACCCGCATTCCGTGCAGACGAAGTTGGGGGTCGGTCGGGCCATGGGGTCAACAGTACGGGCGTGCGCCGACGTTCGTCATCGGCTTCCCCACGGCCCGCGGAGCACCCGCCGGTGACCGTCTCGCGGCCGGGCGCTGCGCCTCACACCACGCTGAGCAGGGTCAGCGACAAGGCGCCGAAAGCCACGATGAGCAGAATGTCGGGCACCCGAGCGAGCCGGTGGATCAGCGGGACGAGCAGGGCGAGCGCAGTGCTGCCGAGGATCGCGACCACCGCGGGAACACCGGCACCTTCGGCGATGCCGGCCGAGGCATGTAGCAGGGAGAGCGACGTGGAGGCGAGGAGTCCGCAGATCACGGGAAGGATGTACGCCGAGATGTTGCGCACGAACAGCGAGTTGCGCGCCCGGTTGTATCCGGCGAGCAGGAGCAGCGCGATCGCCGAGCAGCTGCCGACGGTGATGAGGAACGCAGCGAGAGCGAGCGCGACACCGGTGAGTGCCGACCCGCTCGATGCGCCGACCCCGTAGGCCACGCCCGCGGCGATCTTGACGAGGATGGGCCCGGGCAACGCGTTCGCGACGGGGACGATCTGGCCGTAGAAGAGGGACGAGTTCACGAGCCCCGTGGCGACGAAGAAGCCGTCGGCCACCCCGACGTACGCCTCTCCGCCACCGAAGGAGGAGACTGTCGAGACGAGGACGAGCCCGAGGAACGACAGCGTGGACGGCTCGGGGGCCGCCACGAATGCGATCCCGAAACCGGCGACGCTGAGGACAACCATCGCGAGCGCACCGCGCAGCGCGCGTCGTGTGCCGATGGGCATCTCGTTGCCGCTCTGTGCATCCGCGACGACAGACCCGGTGCCGCGCAGCAGCTGCCAAAGGGTGACGAGAGCGATGGCGGCGAGAGACACGAGCACGAGACCCAGGGCCGAGAGCTCGGGCAGGCTCACGGGCTCTTCCGTACCGGCGGCATCGGAGACGAGGGTGATGGCGCGCCCCGCTCCCGACAGCAGGAAGGCGACGACAGCAATCACGACCCCTGCCATACGCACGCGACCGCCAGGGGCGAGAACCTTGACGGTGTAGTGAGCGAGCAAATACAGGATGAAGGCAGAGATGCCGAGGGAGGCGAACTCGACGACCGAAATAGCTCCAGGGCCCAGGGCTGAGAAGAGCGCGAGCAGCGACACGGTCGCGAAGGCCCCGGGCAGCGCGACGGCGATTGCGCCGCTCGTCGCGGCGGCCGTGCCGCGCAGCTGGGTGCCCGACAGCGCGGCGATCTTGACGGGGAGGGCGCCGGGAGTGATGTTGGCGATCACCGTGTCCTGCACGAATTCGGTCTCGCGCAGTTGCCCGGGCCGAACGAGCTCTCGCTCGAGTACGGGGATGAGTGCACTGCCGCCGCCGAAGCCGATCACGCCCACTTTCGCCATCGCGAGCGTGTGGCCCCAGAGGCTGCGGCGGGGTTGCGCGGGCGTCGTCGGGTCGGGCTCGCTCATGCGCGTGTCTCCTCGAGACGGCCTGCGTTCGGCCACGCGGTCGGTCTCTCAGAGTATCGCGGGATCGGGCGAGCCCGAGACGGGGGCGGGCGCGAGATCGCCATCAGGGCGATCGGGGTCGGGATGCGGCTAGCGCCGCCCCCCGCCGAGTGACCGCCGCGGTGAACGCCGACTCCCACACCCGGTAGCCGCGCGCGCTCGGGTGAAACTGGTCCCACGAGAAGTCGGGCATGCTGCCCCATCCCCGGCGGAACTCGGTCACCCGGTGCAGCGGCGCGAGAGCCAAGCGATGGGCGCGCACCCGGTCGGCGATCATGCGGGAGGCGATGATCGCATCCAGTTCGCGAGGCCCGAAGTGGAAGCACGGCAGGTCGGCGACGATCGCGTGCGACGGCAGGGCTCGCAGCAGCGATTCGAGATCGGCGCTGAACTCGTCGCGGTCGAAACGACGCATATCGTTCGCGCCGGCGGAGACGGTCAGCAGATCGGGCGCGAGGTCGGCCAGCAACGGCAGCTGCTCGGCAACCACATCGCCCACGCGCGCGCCGTAGCGGCTCACGTTGACGACGCGCACGCTGCGCCCTGTCTGCCGCTGCAGCCGCGCGGCGAGCAGACCGACGTAGCTCGCGTCGAGGTCGCTCGTGCCCACTCCCTGCGCCGCCGAATCGCCGATTGCGACGTACTGCAGCTCTCCGGGCTGCTGTGCGCGCCGCCGCCAGGCGGCGCGGCGCGATTCCAGCCACGGCGTGCGCAAAGAGGCGGTCACGACTCGAATCGTATCCATCGCCGGATGCTCGCCCGCGCCCCGCCCTCGGTTCGACCCGCGCAGGCCGCTGTACTACACTCTCCCGCGGTGACGTGTCCGAGCGGCCGAAGGTGCAACTCTCGAAAAGTTGTGTAGGGTAACCCCCTACCGTGGGTTCAAATCCCACCGTCACCGCTCTTGCTCCCCCGGGGAGTGACAACCCCCGAACCTCAGGTGTTCGGGGGTTTTCTGCGTGTCGGACGGGGCTGGCGTGCGTGCCTCCATCGCTCGTTGAGTCACCTCGGCCAATCCCTCTGGTCGGCCATCGTTCGCTTGTGCTAGCGTGATGGTAGATCGTTCTACCAGCGTAGAGGAAGTGGCGGGGTTTCGTGACACAACCACAGAAGCCGACGAGCCGCTCCTCGATCGTGGAGTCGTATCTCACCCAAACGCCCCTCCTCTCGAGCAGCCAGCTGACCGGCGATGATGGTTTCGATCACGGGCGGGAACGTGATGTCGTCGCGCCCGCAGCCTGGTTGCTGGGTACGGGCACTCCCAAAGTACTGCCGCACCGCTCGGGCCCTGCGAACTACCTGCAGCTCGGAGCACAGAGAGTGCTGGTGGACTGCGGCGTGGGCACCACGCAGCGACTCGTCAGCCTGGGCGCCGAGCCGGCCGACATCACCCACATCTTCATCACGCACCACCACCTGGATCACAACGCGGAGCTAGCCTCGCTGCTGCTCTCGCCGTGGGTGGATCGACTGCGCGATACGTGCCCCGTCGTCGTGGGACCACCGGGCACGGCCGCGTTCGTCGACAGGTTGCTGGGCGCATTCGACTATGACGTTCGAACCCGACAATCGTTGGGCTACGACCTGAGTCTCGTGCGGCCGCGCGTTGTCGAAGTGCACGATGGTCTGCACGTCGCTGTCGACACCTGGTCGTTCACCGCGTTTCGAGTCGATCATGAACCCGTCGATGAGGCGTTCGGCTATCGCTTCGACTGGCAAGGAGGATCTGTCGCTTTCTCGGGCGACACAGCACCGTGCGACAACCTGGTCGAGTACTGCCGCGGGGTAGACGTGCTGGTGCATGAAGCCCTTTTTCCGGGGTACGGGATTCCGCGATATCACACGACTGTCGATCAGGTGGGAGCCGTCGCGACCGCATCGGGCGCACGGCACCTCGTGCTGACGCACCTTCTGCCCGGGCACCTTCCCGATGAGGTGTGGCGACATCGCATCGCGACCGCCTTCGACGGGCCGATCACCGTCGGCAGCGATCTGCTCAGAGTGTGGTGACGCGCCGCTCGCGCACGTCATCCGAGAGAGAAGGGCTGCGCGGGCCTCTCGGGAAGCATTCATCAACACACGACACAAGAAGGAGAGAACACGATGGTCAGCGTCACAACGAAGTGGAGTCGCGGCGGACCAGCAAAAGTTGCTGGAGAGCCGATCGTCATCGGCGAGCAGTTCGGATTCACCGAGGGGCCGGTCTGGAGAGCCGACAGGTCGCACTGGGTCTTCAGTGACATCTTCGGCTCCACGCTCTGGGTATGGGCTCCCGGAGGCGAGCCAGCGCCGCACCGCACGCCCAGCAACAAGGCCAATGGCAACGCGCTCGACGGGGAGGGACGTCTGATCTCGTGCGAGCACGCTACCTCGCGCGTGGTCCGCGAGCGCGACGGTGACACCGAGGTCATCGCCTCGTCGTTCGAGGGCCGACGGCTGAACAGCCCGAACGACGTCATCGTGGCGTCGTCGGGCGTCATCATGTTCACCGACCCGACCTACGGGCTCACGCCAGACTTCGGGGTTGAGCGGCCGCAGGAGCTGGACTTCCAGGGAGTCTTCGTCCTCACGGGCTCGGCGCTGGAACTGCTGGACGGCGACTACTCAGCACCCAATGGGCTCTGCCTGTCGCCCGACGAGAGGACTCTCTACGTCAATGACAGCGCGCGAGGCATCATCTATCGATACGCGATCACGGCTGACGGGTTTGGTACACGCGAACAGTTCGCAACGCCGCCCGACACCGAGACCGCCGTTCTCGACGGCATGAAGTGCGATCAGCACGGCAACGTGTGGGTGACCGGCGCTGGCGGCCTCTGGGTGTACGCACCCGACGGCACAGAATTGGGCACCCTAGAGTTCGACGGCCCCGACATCGCCAACTTCGCCTTCGGTGGCGCTGACGGCGACACCCTGATGCTGACCGCGCGCCACACCGTCGTCGTCGTACCGTTGACCGACCGTCTCGCCCTGACAGGAGCCCTCGGATGACCATCGAACTGCACATCGCCATCACCGCTAGAGAGGGCATGCAGGAGCGTATCGAGCCGTGGTTCGACGAGGTCTTCGCGCCCGCACTGCGACGCCAGGCAGGGTTCCAGAGCGCTGCGCTCATGGCCGCCTACTCCGACGCTGTGCAGGAAGCAATCGGTGCGTCACCGGCGGAGACGCCCACCCTCGTTGTCATTCGTTTTGACACCGAGCAGCAGCGGGCGGCCTGGGTAGAGAGCGACGACCACACGCACGCCTGGGGCGCGGTGGAGGAGATCGCCCACCACCGCGCTCACTACGGATGGACGGTGCTCAGCGCCTCGGAGAGTGCGAGTGACTGACTCCCTCCGCCTCGGCGTCATGGGACTCGCCCACGGCCACGGCCCCCTGTGGACCCAGGCGTTCGCCGATAACCCGGAATGCGAGCTTGTCGCGCTATACGACCACGATGCTGAGCGCGTGGGGCGTGTCGCGCAACGCACGGATACGCCAGCAGATACCGATCTTGACGCCTTTTTTGCGCGCGATCTCGACGCGGTCGCGATCACGTCTGAACACTCGCTCCACCGTCAGCACATCGAGCGGGCACTCGACGCCAAGGTAGCGATCCTGTGCGAAAAGCCACTTGCGACGACGCTGTCTGATGCGGATGCCATCGTGGCGGCGGTCGAGCGTGCCGGCATCCGCTTCATGCAGGGATTCCAGATGCGCCTGGACCCCGCCACGATCGAGGTGCGACGGCGGGTGCAGGCGGGTGGCCTCGGGCGCATCGCCTCGGTGACGAAACGCCACAGCCACGCGTTCGGATTGACGGGGTGGCCCGACAACGCGGAAGACTGGTTCTTCGATCCAGCCCTCAGCGGTGGGGGAGCCGGCCTCGACGCCTTGATCCACAGTTGCGACTGGCTGCGGTGGATCTTCGGCGACGCGACCGAGGTGACGGCGATGACCTCCACGCACATGCTGGGACGGGAGGTCGAGGACCAGATCGCTGCAGTGTTCCGGCTGCCCTCGGGAGCGCTCGCGACGCTCGTGAGCGGCTGGACGGAGCTCGCCGGCATCATGACGACCCACATCGCTGGCGATCAGGGTGCGATCGCGGAGTTCTACACCGACATCGGCTCTGTTCGTAGTGGCCGGCCCCTCGAGGCTTCCGTCATGCAGTACCTCGGCTCAGCGCAGACGTGGACCACGGTCGAACCGCCGCACAGCTTCCCTCGCGTGCACGAGGCCGTTGCCGACGCGTTCGTGAGCTGCTTGCGCAGCGGTGACGAGTTCCCCTCGGGCCTGCACGATGGCCGACAAGCCCTCGCCATGGTGCATGCGTGCTACGAATCGGCGCGGACCGGCAAGGCCGTGAAGATCGACGAAGGGCACCAGTGATGACGCAACTGCGTGTCGCCCTTCTCGGTGCGGGAGCTATCGCGCACTCGTCGCACTTGCCCTCATGGCGGGAGGTCGCCGGTGCCACCGTGACCTGGATCGTCGATCGCGACCTGCGCCGTGCACAGGATGTCGCTGCCGAGTTCGGCATCGACAACGCGACAACGGATGCCGATGAGGCGTACCGAGACGTGGACGCTGTCGACATCTGCCTGCCACCCTCGGCGCACGTTGCCGCGGCGACTCACGCGCTAGAGCATGGCTTGCACGTTCTTCTCGAAAAGCCACTGGCCTTGAACCGGTTCGAAGGCGAGCTCATTCAGCGCGCGCGTGATCAGGCCCGCACGACGGTGATGATCGCCGAGAACTGGGTCTTCTCGTCGGCGGCGCAGCGCACGAGGGAGATCCTGGGCAGTGGCGAACTCGGCGACATCTTCCTGGTTCGCGCCGAGCACTTGACCGGGCTCTACATTCCTGACCGCCACCCTGATCTGCCTCGCTGGGTGTCGGACCCCACCGGTGTCGATAGCGGCTATCTGCTCAACGCGGGAATCCACACGATTTCGCTTTGTCGGAACACGGTCGGCGAGATCGACGCCGTGTCGGTGATGATGCGGAGTGATGCATCACTCGGCGCGGCCTTCGACGTCGACCTGGTCGCCGGAATCGAGTTCTCACGTGGTGCCATGGGGTCGTTGACCTTCTCGGGACGATCCCGTCACGCCGTCGAACGGCGGCTTGGTATCGAGATCTTCGGCACTCGGGGCGTGGTCGACTTCGACGTTCTCACGGGGCGGGTCACGACGACGCGCGACGGCGTGGCGACAACGGAGGAGCCCACCGACCCCAGCATGGGGTTCGTCGAGGAGATTCAGCACTTCGTCGACGCCGTGCGAAGCGGAGTAGAGCCCATCACCTCCGTCGAGGACCAGTTGCGAACGATGAGTGTCGTTGACGCCATGTATCGCGCCGCTCGCACGAACGAACGTGTCGAGACTCGCGCCCACAGCGAAGAGAAGGAGTGACCTGAGATGGAGACCGCGCCGGAGTCAGCAGACCTGCGCCCCGTGCCGTCAATCGACGCACGCACCGGCGAGACGATCGAGGTCGTCGCCACCGAATCGACCGTCGATGAGGTCGCTGCCGCGACCACGCGTGCTGCCGAGGCTGCTTCGTGGCTCGAGGAGCTGGGACGGGAGGGACGAGCACGCCTGCTGAACGAGCTCGCCGGGGCGTTGGAAGACGACGCCACGCAGATCATCGCGACGGCGGACCGGGAGACCGCCCTGGGCGAGGCTCGCCTGACCGCCGAACTCGCCCGCACCGCCTATCAGCTTCGGTTCATGGGGGAGGTCGCGCTGGAGGGCAGCTACCTCGACGCCTCTATCGAAGGCCCGGCAGCGACCCCCATGGGTCCGCGACCGGATCTGCGGCGAAGCTCCGTGCCGCTCGGCCCCGTCGGGGTGTTCGGCGCCAGCAATTTTCCCCTCGCCTTCAGCGCGCCCGGTGGCGACACAGCGTCAGCACTCGCTGCAGGCTGCCCGGTGGTCGTCAAGGCGCACAGCGCCCACGCGGGTACGTCGGTACTCGTGCACCGGGCCTTTGCCGATGTGCTGAACCGCTGGCAGGCTCCGGCCGGTGTCTTCCAGCTCGTGTTCGGACGCGCGGCGGGCACCGCGCTCGTCGCGGACCCGCGCATCCAGGCCGTAGGGTTCACAGGTTCCGTCTCGGGCGGGCGGGCTCTCTTCACGGCGGCAGCCCTGCGGCCCGATCCCATCCCGTTCTTCGGCGAGCTGGGCAGTGTCAATCCGCTCGTCGTCACCTCAGCAGCCGCTCGCGTCAAGGCCGAGGAGGTGGGTGCGGGCATCGCCGCGTCGATGACGATGGGCAACGGCCAGTTCTGCACCAAGCCGGGGCTCTTCCTGATCGGAGACGGACCCGAGGGCGACACGGTCGTCTCCGCGCTCGTTGCGGCACTGGAGGCGTCGGCGCCTGGCCACTTGCTCACCGATGGAATACGCGAATCCTTTACGGCCGGCACCGACGCTCTCACGGCGCTCGCCGACGTCTCCGTGCTCTATCGAGGCCGTGCCGACGAGCGTCGCGTCGCTCCTGTGCTGGTCTCAGTCGACGCTCAAGCCCTCACCGGCGACCACTACGGGGCCATTGTCGATGAGTACTTTGGCCCATTCGGCGTCGTCATACGATTCGGCTCCCTGCGGGAGCTGCAGGACGTCCTGGTGGCCTTTCCGCCCGCTTTGACCGGAACCGTGCACACATCCGGCCACGACGATCCCGACGTACCGGAGATCACTCGGCTGCTCGCCCGGCGTTCGGGGCGTGTGATCGTCGACCAGTATCCGACCGGAGTGTCGGTCGCGTGGGGAATGCACCACGGGGGTCCGTATCCGGCTACGACCTCTGCCGCGACTTCTGTGGGCGCGAACTCCATCAAGCGCTGGGTGCGGCCGATCACCTATCAGAACGCCCCCGACTCGGTTCTGCCGCACGAGCTGAGAGACGATCCGCCCGCCGGGCTGCCTCGTCGCGTGGACGGCGTTCTGCAGCTGAGTTGACCACGACTCCCTCTTCCAACCCTCGTGAAAGGAACACCCTCGTGCCAGAAACCCTGAGCGGCGTGCTGCCCGTCGTGCCGACGATCTTCAGCAAGTCGGAGGATCTTGACATGGCCGGCTACCGGCGCGTGCTGGATTACCTCATCGATGCGGGATCCGATGGTCTGTGCATCCTCGCCAACTACTCGGAGCAGTTCTCACTCACCGACAGCGAACGAGCCGAGGTGCTCGAAACCACCATGGCTCACGTCGGAGGTCGGGTTCCGGTCATCGTCACAACCAGCCACTACAGCGCGCGAGTCGCAGCTGAACGGAGTCTGCACGCTCAAGAGCTTGGCGCGTCGATGGTCATGCTCATGCCACCCTTCTTCGGGGCCACGATGAAGGTCGGAGACGCTGAGATTCTCGAGTTCTTCCGCCGCGTCGCCGACGGGCTCACGATCGACATCATGATCCAGGATGCCCCGATGAGCACGTCGCCGCTCTCCGTCGAGCTGCTCACCCGGGTGGCTCAGGAGATTCCGCAGGTGCGCTACGCCAAAATCGAAGTGCCGAGAGCCGCAGACAAGCTGCGGTCACTCGCGGCGGTCGCGGGTGATTCGCTCCCCGGGCTCTTCGACGGTGAGGAGGGTGTCACGCTCATCCCCGACCTGGAGGCCGGGGCTGTCGGAGCCATGACGAGCGCCTTGATCCCCGACCGTGTGGGCACCATCGTGCGCGACTTCCACGCCGGCGACCGCGTTGCCGCAAGGGAGGCATGGGAAGCGATACTTCCCCTGATCCACTTCGAGAACCGTCAGTGCGGCCTCGCCGCAGCCAAGATCGTGCTCCAGGCGGGCGGGGTCATCGAGAGCGACCTGACGCGCTGGCCGCTGGCGCCCGTCTCCGCCGCCAGTCGGCAGGGGCTGATCGATCTCGCTCGACGTAACGACGCGTTGGCGCTGCGCTGGGCCTGAAGGGCGTCGTGCCCGCGGGTCGGCGACGCCGAGGGGCGCGCCAGAGCCCGCGGAGCGACGCCTATGAGCCGGCCGTGGACTCCGCGTAGCGCTGCACGAGATCGACGCTGTCGAGGAACCAGTAGTCGCCCCACATCACCGACTCGTCGACCCCGAGATTCTTGCCCTCGTGGTACGAACCGTGCTTGAGGATGCCCTCCCACTGCTCCTCGGCGGTCGCCAGGAACTCAGGGCCAGCGAGACGACGCAGAATGCCGATGGCATAGTCGGCGTAGAAGGTGGCGCCGGTCGGGTCGTCGACCAGACCGGCGAGCTGCCACATGCCGCCGGCAGCCGCGGCAGCGGCCGACGACTCGAACGGCCGGGTCGGGGACGGCTCCTCCCAGTCATTCGGCGGCACGAACCTGTCGCCCGTGCGTTCAATGTAGAAGTCGGCGGCGGCCCGCGCGGTGGAGAGGAATCGGCGGTCACCGGTGAACCGGTAGACGGTGCCGAAACCATAGAGGGCCCATGCTTGCCCTCGGGCCCACGATCCCGTGTCCGAGTAGCCTTGCTGGGTGGTCTGCGCGAGGAAGGCGCCGGTCTCGAGATCGAACATCGCCTCGTGCGACGCCGAGCCATCCCCACGCATGAGGTAGCGGCGCGTGGTCAGGCAGTGGGTGATCGCCGCATGCGCCAGAGCAGTGTCGCCTGTCTGTTGCGCGGCGTAGAGCGCCATGTGGATGTTCATCATGATGTCGATGAAGAGGCTGTCCGGCTGTCGGAAGCTTGGCATGTACCCGCCGACCTCACGAAAGCGACTCGCAGTCGTGCGGCCCGCCGTGATGAGAACGTCGTTCTTCGAGGGGTCGCCCGTCGCTTCGAACCACCGACGCCAGGTGGACCAGAAGAGGAACCCGAGGTCGTGAACGGTGTCGTCGGTCTTGCGCTCCTCAATGAGGGCGGAGTAGTGCTCGGCCGCCGCTCTGAAGGAGGCCCGGTGCGCGGGTTCGGCGCGATCGGCGAGCAACCACAACTGCCCGCCAAGGAAGCCTTCGCACCAGTTGGTCCACGCTTCGCCGTCGACCGACCACGCACCGTCGGTCGTGTAGAGCGGAAATCGATCCGGGTGGCGCTCGATGAGCGCGCCCAGTTTCTGGTGCGCGACCGACCACACGCGCTCTGCGAGCTGGGTGAAGTCGCTCGGCACCGTGTAGCCGTGGGGCGGGCGGAGAGGAAGCATGTGAGTCAGCACGGGGTTCATGCGCCGCGACCTCCGAGAGCACCGATCTGATCGGGCGCGTCGACCCAGCGAGTCGCGCGGGCACCGACCTGCAACTGGATCGTCTTCGTCTCGCTGAACTCTGCAAGGGCTTGGCGGCCGAGCTCCCGCCCGATGCCGCTCGCACCGTACCCGCCGAAGGGAACCTCCGGGTAGCCGTCCATCCACCGATTGACCCAGATCGTGCCCGCCCGTAGATCGCGAGCGGCGGTCAAGGCCTCCGTGATGTCGTCGCTCCAGATGCCAGCCGACAAACCGAAGTCGGTCGCATTCGCGATGCGCACCGCCTCGTCGATGGTGCTGAAGGGCATGACACTCAGCACTGGCCCGAAGATCTCGTCGTTGGCGATGGACATCCCCGGGGCGACCTCGGTGAAGATGGTGGGCTCATAGAACAGTTCGCTGCTGCCCTCCCGTCGGCTTCCTCCGGTCAGGAGGGTGGCCCCGGCTGCCACACCTTCGCGCACGTACCGCTCGATCGTCTCGAGCTGCTGGTCATTGACGAGGGAGCCGATGCGCGTTGACGCCAGAAGAGGGTCGCCGACGGCGACCAGTGATGTGCGTTCCGCTACTGCCTGAGCGAATTCTGCAGCGATCGAGGTGTGGACGATGAGCCGGCTTCCCGAGTTGCAGCACTGGCCGCCGTTGAAGTAACCACCGAAGACAGCAGCGTCTACCGCGGCCGCAAGGTCTGCCTTCTCTGAGATGATCTGAGGGTTCTTGCCACCGAGTTCGAGTTCCACTCTCTTGAGATCACTCCCCGCCCGTGCGGCGATTCCTCGACCTACCCCGGTGGAGCCGGTGAAGCTGAGCATGTCGATACCGGGATGCTCGACGATGGCCGCGCCCACTCGCTTGTCTCCGGTGACGACGTTCACGACACCGTTCGGTATGCCGGCCTCGCGACACAGGCGCGCCAGCATCACCGTCGTCGACGACGTGCTCTCGCTGGGCTTGATGACCGAGGTATTGCCGGCAGCCAGGGCGAAGGGGAGTTTCTGGCTGACGATGAGGAGGGGGAAGTTCCACGGCGTGATCATGCCCACCACACCGACCGGCTCGTTGACGACGAGGGCGAAAGTGTCGGCGCCCAGGCTGTTGTGCGCGTCGCCCACGTTGTGGCGGGCGAGGGTAGCCGCGTACTCCCAGAGCTCGGCGGTCGAGTCGACCTCGGAGCGCGCCTGGCTAATCGGCTTGCCAGACTCGAGCGTCTCCATGAGCGCCAGGTGCTCTGCATCGCGGCGGATGAGCTCTGCCACACCGTGGAGGAGCTTCGCCCGCTCGCTACCCGCCATGAGGCGCCAGCCTCCTTCGAGCGCGCGCCGCGCTGCCGAGACAGCCGCATCCACGTCAGCGACATCCGCGAGCGGGACGCTGCTGACCTGGAGGTCGCGGTGGGCGGGCGATTCTCGAATGAAACGTTCGCCGCTCCGAGACTCGGCATCCTGACCGTCGATGACCTGGGTCAGGGTCGACAGAACGATCTCGGCGGCAGAGTAGTCGTGCGTGAGGGACATGAGGGTAATCCTTAGGGTGGCGGCTGCTGTGAATGTCAGAGGTTCTGGAAGTTCGGCGGGCGCTTGTCGCGGAACGCCGCGAGCCCCTCAGCGGAGTCTCGTGTCGCGAAGGCCACGCCCGAAGCCAGGGCTTCCGAGATCGATGCGGGGGTGCCGCCGGCGACGGCACGCAGGCTCTGCTTGGCGAGCTGCATCGCGATGGGCGCCGATCCGAGCAACTGCGTGATCAGACCGTCGACCTCTGCGTCGAGTGCTCCGTCAGCGGCGAGGCGCGTAGCGATGCCCCAATCAAGCGCTTCGGGCGCGTCAAGCACTCGCCGCGTGAGAATCATGTCCTTGGCGCGGTGTTCACCCACGAGAGCGGGGAGGCGCTGTGTCCCGCCCCACCCGGGAATGGTGCCGAGACCGGTCTCGGGCAGAGCAACGCGGGCGTTCGACGCGAACACGCGAAAATCGGTCGACAGGGCGAGTTCGAGACCACCGCCGTACGCGAGCCCATCGACGACGCTCACGCTCGGCTGAGGGAGGGCCTCGACAGCATCAAAGGCGGCATGCCCGGTGGCGACCCAGGAGCGCCACATGGCAACAGAGTCGAGCTGTGAGAAGTGGTTGATGTCAGCACCGACGCTGAAGACCCTGTCACCGGCGGTGCGCACGACGACGACGGCGGCCGCGGAGCGGCCGATGGAAACACACACAGTTCGAAGCTCGTCGAGCATGGCGAGCGTCAGCGCGTTGAGCTTTGCGGCCCTATCGATCGTGATCGTGGCGACCCGCCCGTCGGGCGAGTACTCGACGGTGACGCTGCCAGCGTTGCCCGCGTCGTGCGGCAGCGTGGTCATGCGACGTCCCTCGCCCGGATCCGAGCGTGCTGCGGCTGATGAGGGAGCACGAGCCCCATGGGCTCCTCGCGGAAGAGCAGTCGATCCATCACTCGGAGGTCCGGGGAAACGTGCAGGGTGAAACCACTGCGGCCGAGCACGTCTCGCTCGAGATCGACTCCGGGCGCAATCTCCGTGACGACGAGACCCTCCACCGTCAGTTCCAGCACGCAGCGCTCGGTGACGTATCGCACACGTGCGCCCCGCGCTAGGGCGCGTGGGCCCGAGAAAGTCACCTGTGAGACCTCCGGCACCAGCTTGGTGTGGGGTCCGTCCTGGCGAATGTCGAGACCGTCGTCGGAGATTCGAATGTCACGAGACCCTGCGGTGAACGAGCCCAGGAAGATGACGTCGCGGGCGTTGGAGGTGATGTCGGCGAAGCCGCCAACGCCAGCGGTCACGTGGCGCTTGTGCGGCAGGTGGTGCACGTTGACACTCCCCGTCGCATCGATCTCGAGGAAGGACAGGAGCGAATGCTCGAACCCCCCACCCTGAAGGAGCGTGAACTGATCGACGCTCTGCATGATGGCATCGGGGTTCTGCGAGCATCCGAAGGCGAAATCGAGCAGGGGCACGCCCCCCACCGCGCCTTGCTCGATAACCCAGGAGACCTCCTGCGGGTGTCCCTCTTCAACGAGAACGTGCGGCACCAGAGCCGAGACGCCGAAGCCCAGGTTCGTGACCTCGCCGCTCTGGAGTTCCTGAGCGGCGCGACGGGCGGCGATCTTCTCGAGAGAGTGCGGCACAGGCGGCAGCTCGCTGAACGGGCGTCGCAGTTGACCGGAGAGCGTGGGGTCGTCCTCTGTCAGGGTCGTCTGCAATTGGTCGGGTGCCACCACCACCGCATCCACGAGGATGCCCGGCACGACGACTTGCTGCGGGTGCAGACTGCCGGCAACGGCTAGCCGCTTGACTTGCGCGATGACGAGGCCGCCGTTGTTGTGCGCGGCGTAGGCCTGATCGAGGGCTCCCAGCGGGGACCCCTCGTCTTCGAATGTCAGGTTGCCATGTTCGTCGGCCGTCGTTGCTCGAATGATCGCAACGTTGGGCACGATGGAGGGGAAGAACAGCCACTCCCCATCAGGGAGGTCGACGACGCTCACGTGATCGCGCGGAGTCGTGTCGTTCATGCGGCCGCCCTGCGCTCGAGGGTCGATGAACGTGTCCATGCCGACCTTCGTGAAGACGCCGGGCTGCCCCGTCGCGGCGGCGCGGTGAAGCTGGAAGAGGACGCCGGAGGGAAAGTTGTAGGCGTCGACCTCCCCTGATTCGATGAGCTTCCAGATGGCGGGAGGCTCTGACCGCGAAGGACCGGATGGGTATGAACCAGCGATGATGGTGCGCAGCAGGCCGCTGTGCGCGATGTGGTCGACACCACGGATGCCGTACATGTCGCCTGCGGCGATCGGATGGATGCTCGTGAGCTGCCGTGGAGAGCCGGTTTCGACGAATCGCTCGCCGATGCCGCCGAGCACGGCATCGGGGCATCCCAATCCGCTCGAGGAGCTCACGGTGATGATGTCGCCGTCGGCGATGAGCTCGGCGGCGTCGCGTGCGCTCACGACCTTGATGTTCTTCATGGAGCGGGTTTCTTTCTGGTTGTCAGGTGGTGACCGCGGTCGTCACGGTCGGCGCCGTCAGGACCGCGGGCGCCAGAGAACGGTAGAGGCACGTGCTCGCAGCGCTGGCGCGACCAGCATGTGCTGAATTTCGCGCCCCGGATCTTGGATGCGTTCGATGAGCAACTGCGCTCCAACCCGGCCGACCTCCACGGGGTGCGTGGCGACGGAGGTGAGCTGGGGCATCTGGAGGCCGGCGAAGGGCACATCGTCGAAGCTGGCGACGGCCATGTCGCGACCTGGCTCAAGGTTCCTGCGACGAAGCTCGGAGTAGATGCCGAGCGCGACGGCGTCACTGTAGGCAATGACGATGTCGGGCAGCATTCCTCGGTCGAGCAGTTCGGCGAGCCCGCGCGCACCGCCGTCGGGGTTGTTCTCCGTGGGGACGGACTCGTCGGCGTCGAACTCGATCCCTGCGCCTGAGAAGCCCGCCGTCAGCCCGGCCAGACGCTCTCCGCGCGCGGATGAGGGGTGCGGACCACCCACGAGAACGGCGCGGCCCCGGCCCACCGATGCGAGGTGCTCCGCGAGCACCGCGGCCGCAGCCGTGTTGTCGGGGCCGGCGTAGTCGAACTCGTTCGAGAAATGCCGCGCGATCTGCACGAGCGGCGTCGACGTGCCCAGCATGTCGCGGATTGCCGGCGCAGTTGACCCGATAGAGGGCAGCATCAGGATGCCGTCGACCTGACGCTCGATCATCGCCTTGACGAGTTCTCCTTGCCGGTCGAGGTCGTCACGGGTGTAGACGGTGAAGAGGGTGTAGGCCGAGTCGTGCAGGGAATCGGCGATCGCCATCGTGAGCTCTGCGAAGTAAGGGTTGCGAATATCCGTGGCGATGAGTCCTACGGTCATCGACGCGCTGGCTCGCATGTTCGCCGCCTGGCGGTTGTAGACGTAGCCGAGTTCCGCCATTGCTTGACGTACACGCTCATGAGTCTGCGCCGGTATGCGCGTACTCCCGCGGAGGACGAGCGACGCAGTCGAACGTGAGACGCCAGCTAGCGCACTGACATCGTTCAGGGTTGCTTTCGCCATGGCTCCGCACTCTGTCGTCGACCGGCGAAGTCCCGCTGGGTAGCTCGCACGGTTTGTTGGATCGATCTTGCACAAGATAGCCTACGGATCGTGTATCGCGATAGCAACATGTCGATCCCTGGCGGAATCGTGCGCACGCTCGACGGGGGCATGCGGACGCGGATGCCATGACTGAACCTCTGTATTGCGTGGGCGAGTCGATGGCCGTGGTCTCGACGAGTGACGGCTCGCCGCTCGCCAGTGCCGAAGCATTCTCTGTGAGCGTGGGCGGAGCGGAGTCCAACGTGGCGGCGCATCTTGCGCTCGACGGCCATCGGGCGGCATGGCTCAGCAGGCTCGGCGCAGACCCGGTCGGCGACCGCATCGTCGCCTTCCTCGCTCAGTGCGGTGTCGACACCTCTTTCGTCTTGCGAGACGTTGCGCGGCCCAGCGGTCTCTATCTCAAGGACAGGGTTGCCGGTGGCGCGACGCAGGTCTACTACTACCGACGAGGATCGGCAGCCTCGTTCATGAATCCCGACGACCTCAGCGCCTGGGCGCTGCCTCCTGGGTCGCGGGTGCATACGAGCGGGGTGCTGGCCGCCGTCTCCGAGTCGTGCTCGCGGCTGCTGGACGCCATCCTTGACGCGGGCCTCACCGTGTCGTTCGACGTGAACTATCGAGCCGCGCTGTGGGGCTTGGACCCCGCCGCCGAACGTCTCCGCCACTATGCCAACAGGGCGAGCACGGTCTTCGTGGGCTTGGACGAGGCCGAGACCCTGTGGGGCTGCCGGAGCGCGGAAGATGTCGCTGCGCTGCTACCCGGCGCGCACCGCCTGGTCGTGAAGGATGGCGCGGTCGAGGCAGTCGAGTTCGATCGATCGGACGGACGACGGGCGCTGGTCACCCGGGAGCCGGCACTGCGTGTGGACGTCGTCGAGCCGGTGGGTGCGGGGGATGCTTTCGCTGCCGGCTACTTGGGCGCCGATCGCTCCGGAGCGACGGCAGCAGAGCGCCTCCGGGCGGGCCACCGTCTCGCGGCCTGGAACCTCGGGTCTCTCCACGATGTTCGGCCCCGACGAGGAGACGATCGTGACTGACGCACACAGCGCGGAAGCCGCCAACGCGTGGTTCGACTCGGCACTCGGGCTCTCGCCGGTCATGGCCGTGCTTCGGGGCCTGGACCCGGCCACTACCGTACGGCTCGCTCAGCTCGCGTGGGATTCCGGGTTCGAGAACGTCGAGATTCCGATCGAATCGCAGGATGCCCTCCCCTCGCTCGCCGCGGCGCTCAGTGCGGGCGCCGAGCGGGGCGCTGCAGTCGGGGCTGGCACGATCGTGGAGCACGATCAGATGGAGACGGCCGCGCGAATGGGTGCCGCGTACTTCGTCTCACCGGGCCTCGACCCGGGGCTCGTGCGGGACGCCTGGCGCATGGGATTGCCCTTCCTGCCCGGAGTCAGCACTGCGAGCGAGATATTGGCCGCGCGCGCACTCGGCCTGCGATGGCTGAAAGCCTTTCCCGTTTCGGTGTTGGGTCCGGCGTGGGTCTCAGCCATGCGCGGGCCGTTTCCGGATCTTCGACTCGTGGCGACCGGGGGAATGAACGGTGACAACGCTGACGTCTTCCTGCGGGCTGGGTGCTCGGTCGTCGGCGTAGGCGGCGCTCTCGACGATCCGCGTCAGCTCGCGTTGCTTCAGGGTCTGCGGGGAGGGCCTACGGGTGCACTCGACGAGGGGTGAGCGGTGAGACGCGACCCGGATCGACCCGACCTTCGAGGCGCCGCGCAGTTGTGTTAGCGTGGAGTAGATCGTTCTACTAGAATTTCGTAGATCGATCCACTACGATTCGGTAGATCGTTCTACTACACAGAGAGGTTCCAACCAATGATGTCTTGGAAATCCAAGCGACTCTCGCGAGTCGCCGTCGCGGGAATCGCGGCCTTCAGCCTCGTGGGGCTCGCGGGTTGCGCGGCAGAATCGACCGGCGGATCCTCGCCGGACGAGCCAGTGGAGCTTACCTTCGCTCTGTGGCAGCCCACCGACGTGCCGTTCTTCGAGCAGGTGTTCGCCGACTTCACCGAGGAGAACCCCAACATCACCGTCCGGATCCAGCAGACCGGATTCTTCCAGTACTTCCCCAAGCTCCAGAACGACGCCATCAACGGCACTCTGCCTGACGTGTTCCAGCTCACTCCGCAGGAGCTGCCGCTGTACGCTTCCGGCGGCCAGCTGGCTACCATCGAGGGCAACGACGACGACAGCGTCTACGCGGATCAGTGGGCCTGGAACGGTGAGCGATACGGCAACGCGATCGTTCGCGACACTCAGATCATCTGGTACAACAAGGACCTGTTCGATGCGGCTGGCTTGGAGTACCCGACCGCCGACTGGACATGGGATGACTTCCGCTCGTACGCGAGCGCGCTGACGGACGAAGCCAATGACGTCTACGGAGTGCCCATCGTCCTGTCCCGGGCGGGCGACCGTTCGTTCGCGAGCTTCATCGCTCAGGCGGGCGGCACGATGATCTCGGAGGACGAGACCACGAGCGGTTTCGATCTGCCGGAGACGCAGGAGGCGATCGAGTTCTGGCAGCAGATCGCCGCGGACGGCTCATCGCCGACCCAGGCGCAGCTTGCGCAGACCAACCCGAACGCCTTGTTCACGTCTGGCAAGCTCGGCATGCTCCCGCAGCGAGACGGGCTGGCGCCCGTGCTCTTCGAGTCGGAGCTCTTCCAGTCCGGCAGCATGGGCGTCATCACCCTGCCCAATGGCCCGGAAGGCAACATGGCGAGCACCATCTCGGTCGGCAATGTGGTCGCGGCCAACGGTGACAACGTTGAGGCAGCCCGCCTGCTCGTGGAGTTCCTGGGAACCCGCGAGGTCGCCGACCAGTACGCCCAGACGGGTGCGGGATTCACCCCGTACCCGGAGTCCGATCAGTTCATGGTCGACTTCTATAGCGAGTTCATCGATCTCTCCCCGGCCCTCGAGGCGGGGGAGAACGCCTTCCCCTTCTGGCGGTCGCTCAACTCGGAAGCCTGGTTCCAGATCGTTCAGGAGGAGCTGACTCCCGTCATGGACGAGTTGGCAGATGTCGAAGAGGCAACCAATCGGATCGCCGAGCGCATGAACGCAGCGCTCGCCGAAGAACGCCCCAACCGCTAGAAGGTTCTTCGTGTCACAACTCGCACTCGCCACGTCCCCCCGCTCCGTCGCGGAGCGGGGGGACGTGGCCCCGAACTCCCCTGGTCGCACTCACACAGCGCGACGACGTGAGGCGGTGACGGGCTTCCTCTTCATTCTGCCGCTCTTCGCGACGGTCAGCCTGTTCATGTTCTACCCGATCATCAGGAACACCTATCTGTCGTTCACAGAGACCGGAGTGTTCGGCGGGGAGACGTGGACGGGACTCGACCAGTACATTCGGCTTGTCCAGGACCCTCAGATGTGGATGGCCATTCGCAATACCGGTCTGTACGCTCTCATCGGGCTACTCGGCATTCCGTTGGCACTCATCATCGCGGGACTACTCAACCGCCCAGGGCTCCGATTCAAGAGCCTCTTTCGCGTCATCTATTTTCTCCCCGTCGTCGTGATGCCCGTCGCTATCGGAATGATCTGGCGGCTGCTCTTCAATGATGACTACGGCATCATCAACTCCATCCTGAACACCATCGGACTCTCGAGTGTTCAGTGGCTCAGCGATCCAGTCGCGGTCATTTTCGCTATCGGATTCGTCGCCGTGTGGTCAACCCTCGGATTCAACGTCGTCCTGATGCTGGCCGGCCTGCAGGCCGTCCCGAGAGACGTGATCGAGGCCGCGGTCCTCGATGGGGCCGGACCGATCAGGCAGTTCTTCTCCGTCACGGTGCCGATCATCAGCCCCACGGTCTTCATGGTCAGCGTTCTCACCGTGATCAGTTCATTGCAGATCTTCGATCTGGTCTTCATCATGATCGGACGCAACAGCCCGGCAATCGACGACTCTCAGACCATCGTCTACTACTTCTACGAACAGGGAGTCGTTCTGCTTGATCGTGGCTACGCCGCAGCCATCGTCACGATCCTGCTCATCCTCACCATGATCGTCACCGCGATCCAATTCCGTCTGCAGAAGAGGTGGGTGCACTATGGCTCTTGATCAGAGGATGGTGGCCGCGGAAGAGAGATACCTCGCGTCTGTCAATGGTGGAGCACCGAAAAAGTGGAGGATTCCCCCGGCGTCACACCTGGGGTGGACGTACGTCGTCCTCGGGCTCGGTGCAGTGATGATGCTGTTCCCGTTCGCGTGGCAGGTGCTGACATCGTTCAAGACACTGGACGAAGCAATTCGAGTGCCCATCGTGATCTGGCCGGCGGAATGGCAATTCGAGAACTATGGGAGGGCACTGACGGCGATTCCGTTCTTCGACATGCTCAACAATTCCGTCGTGTCTGTCGTCGTGCGCTCCTTCTTCCAGGTTCTGCTGTGCTCCCTCGCGGGGTACGCCTTCGCCGTGCTTCGGTTTCCCTTCAAGAACCTCCTGTTCATCGCGCTGTTGGCGATCATGATGGTGCCGCGAGAGCTGTACCTCTTGCCGCAGACGGAGATTCTGAAGGTCTTCGGGTGGCTCAACACCGTGCCTGGGCTCATCGCACCGGGCATCGTGAGCGCCTTCGGTGTGTTCCTGATGCGTCAATTCTTCTTGAGCATGCCGAGCTCTCTCGTGGAAGCCGCGAAGATCGACGGGGCGAGCCACCTGCGGATCTGGTTCTCCATCATGTTGCCGTTGGCGCGCCCGGGAATCTCGGCGCTGATCATCTTTACCGCTCTGTTCTCGTGGAACGAGCTGCTCTGGCCCCTGCTGGTCAACTCCGATGCGGACAAGCTCAACCTGTCAGCCGGGCTCTCGACTCTGTCTGGCGATACGCTGACCGACTTCCCACTCATGATGGCCGGCGCGGTGATGGCGCAACTTCCCATGATCATCGCGTTCTTGATCCTTCAGAAGTCGTTCATTCAGGGCATCGCCTTCACGGGTACCAAGTAGGGTCTCAGGGCCGTTGGCGCATCGCCGCCACGGGCCGTTCAGCCTGGAGACCTCCGGGGCGCTTCGCCAGCGGGCCACCCTCGATGCTTCGAGCTCGGGGGTGGCCCGCCTTTGGTGTCGAGAAGACCACCGCCTCACTGCCGTGGGCGAGAGGGTTCGTTGCCGTGCGTCCCCCGCGCGCCGAACCCGAATGTGACCTGAGTACTGCGGCGAGATGCTGGCGCGAACAGTTCGAGCGTGGCTGACTGGACGACACCGATCACCCCGACAGATTCGGAGCCGAGACGATGCACGAGCATCCCGACAGTCGCGATGACGCGCCAGAGCCCGGGGATGAGCGCAAGCCCTCCTCGCCGACCGACATCCGCCCGCGTGTCGCGCTGCACGCCCTGCGGCGAGCAGGCCGCGAGTTCATCGCGCATCAGAGCTTCGACATCGCGGCGGCCCTCACCTTCTTCTCCGTGCTCGCCGTCTTTCCCGCCCTCATCGCCGTGTTCTCGATTCTTGGCTTCGTCGGCCAGGGCACCCAATCGGCGGATGCGGTGCTCCGCATCCTGGAACGGGTCTCGCCGCAGCCGGTGGTGGAGACGCTGCGCGGTCCGATCGAGCAGCTCGCCACCTCGCCGGGCGCGGGTCTGGCCCTCGTCGTCGGCCTGGTGCTCGCCGTCTGGACCGCCTCCGGATACGTGTCGGCCTTCAGCCGCGCCATGAACCGCATCTACGCGATCGAGGAGGGACGGCCGTTCTGGAAACTCAAGCCGCTGCAGGTGCTCATCACGCTCGTCGGCCTCGTGGTCGTGGTCGTGATGGTCGTGGGGCTGGTGGTCTCCGGCCCGCTCGCTGACGCGATCGGCGATGCGCTCGGCGTCGAGCAGGCCGCGCGGACGGCGTGGAGCATCGCGCGCTGGCCCGTGCTGGCCGTGCTGCTCGTCATCGTGATCGCCCTGCTGTACTACGCGACGCCGAATGCACGCCAGCCGAGGTTCCGCTGGCTGAGCCCGGGTGCGGCGATCGCGATCGTGGCGCTCGTGATCGTGTCGCTCGGTTTCGGGTTCTACGTCTCCACCGTGGCGAACTACTCGGCGACGTACGGTGCTCTCGGAGGGGTCGTCGTCTTCCTGCTGTGGTTGTGGCTCGCCAACATGGCCCTCCTGTTCGGTGCCGAGGTCGATGCCGAGCTGGAGCGGGCGCGAGAGCTGCAGGCGGGCCTTCCCGCGGAGAAGGTCATCCAGTTGCCGCCGCGCGACGACACGATGATCGAGAAGCGGGCGCAGGCTGCGCGCCAGCAGGTCGACGAAGCTCGGCGTCTGCGCTCGGAGGCGACGCCGTTCGACGAGCGCTGATGCGGTGCCTCGCGCACCGCAACTGCCCAGCCTGCGTGGTTATCGTCGCATCATGACTGCGCTCACCGATGCTCCGCTCACGATGCTCGACGGCCGCGAGACGACCTTCGCCGAGTTCGCCGACCACGTCGTGCTCGTCGTCAACGTCGCCTCGCGGTGCGGACTCGCGCCACAGTACGAGCAGCTCGAAGAGCTGCAGAAGCGCTACGGCGACCGCGGCTTCACCGTGCTGGGAGTGCCCTCGAACCAGTTCCTACAGGAGCTTTCGAGCGAGGAGAAGATCGCCGAGTACTGCAGCACCACGTGGGGCGTCACCTTCCCGATGACGGAGAAGGCGAAGGTCAACGGCAGGAAGCGGCACCCGCTCTACGCTCAGCTCGTCGAGACACCCGACCACTCGGGAACGGCCGGTCCGATCATGTGGAACTTCGAGAAGTTCCTCGTGCTGCCGAGCGGCGAGGTGCACCGCTTCCGCCCGACGGTGAAGCCGGACGCGCGCGTGATCGTCGAACTCATCGAGGCGAACCTGCCGCGCTGAGCCACGAGCCCAGCGCCACGAGGCTCACGGCCGCCTCGACCCTCGTGCGCGGTCGCCTCCCAGCAAGCGGTTCTAGCGTTGGATAGGTGATGCGAGGAACACGCGACCGAGACATCGCCGAGTACTGCGCCACGATCGTCGTGCGCAGCGCCGTCACGAAGCTGGATGCTCTCGCCATCGTCGCCCTCGCCGTCGACTCTCCCGTGCGGCAGCAGCGCACGACGCGCCCCTACGTCGAACTGGCCGAGGGTGCGTGGGTCGAGATCGAGATTCCGAAGTTCGGTGAGCCGCCGCCCCTCGCGATCGACGTGTACTCGAGGGTGAGCGACGACCACGCGCGGTTGCAGGCGCTCACCCTCATGGCGACGCTCGAGGACCACACGGGCTGGAGCATCCGCCCCGACTTCACGGTCTGAGCGCCGCCGCGATTTGACTCGGCTAAGGCAGCAGGCGCGTCGGGCCGCGAAAGAGGTACGTCGTCTCGCGGATCGAGCCGAGACCCAGCATGAGCATGAGCACCCGCGCGAGACCCATGCCGAAACCGCCGTGCGGGGGCACGCCGTACCGGAAGAAGTCGAGGTAGAACTCGAGCTCCTCCGGGTCGATGCCCTTCTCTTTCGCCTGCGCCGTGAGCACGTCGACGCGGTGCTCGCGCTGCGCGCCCGTGGAGATCTCGGTGCCGTTGTAGAGCAGGTCGTAGCTGTTCGTGATCGACCCGTCGCCCTCGCGGCGCATGTGGTAGAACGGCCGGATTCCGGTCGCGTAGTCGGTGACGAACACGAAGTCGTGGCCGTGGTTGGCCTTGACCCAGGCCGACAAGCGGCGCTCGCCCTCCGGGTCGAGGTCGCCGTCGGTGCGGGGGATCTCATAGCCGCCATCGGCGACGATCTGGCGCGCCTCCGCGAGCGGGATGCGCGGGAACGGCAGCGAGGGCACGCTCAGCGCCACATCGAAGGCAGCCTCGATCGCGGCGCCGTGCTTCTCGACGACGGCGGTGAAGGCCGCGACCAGCGCCTGCTCATGCATCGCCATGACGTCTTCGTGCGAGTCGATCCAGCTGATCTCGGCGTCGATGGACGTGAACTCGGTCGCGTGGCGCGAGGTGAACGAGGGGTCGGCGCGGAAGGCCGGGGCGATCTCGAAGACCTTGCCGAAGCCCGCAGGCTGCGCCATCTGCTTGAAGAACTGCGGGCTCTGAGCGAGGTACGCCTTCGTCTCGAAGTACTCCAGCTCGAAGAGCTCGGCGCGCGACTCCGAGGCGCTCGCCATGAGCTTCGGCGTGTGGAGCTCGACGTAGTCGCGCTCCACCCAGTAGCTGCGCAGCGCGTGCTCGAACGTGGTCTGCACACGGAAGAGCAGATTCGCTTCGGGGCGTCGCAGGTCGAGGAACCGCCAGTCGAGGCGCTTGTCGAGGCTCGAATCCTCCGCGATCGGGGTCTCGGCGATCGCCTCGCTCACAACCTCGAGCGTGCCGACCTTGACCTCGAGCCCGCCGAGCTTCACGCGCTCGTCGTGCTTGAGCTCGCCCGTCACGCGGATCATCGTGCCGTGGGCGAGCGCACCCAGCTGATCAGTCAGGGCGGCGGCGGCCTGCCGCTCGGCGCTCGCGCCCTCCTCGAGATCCCTCGTGGCAGGGTTAACCAGCTGCGCGGCCCCGGTCTCATCGCGCAGGATGACGAACTGCACCTTCTTCTGGTCGCGAACCGTCTCGACCCATCCGGCCACCGTCACGGGGCCGTCGGGGAGCGGGCTGAGCTGGGATACCACGGTGCGAGTCACGAGGCACGAGTCTACCGGCGGCCCTCCCTAGACTGGACTCCATGCCGGCCGACGTCCTCCACCTCGTGCGGCACGGCGAAGTGCACAACCCTACGCGCGTGCTGTACGGGCGGCTGCCGGGCTTTCGGCTCAGCGACCTCGGGCAGCGCATGGCGGAAGCGGCCGTGGGAGCCCTGGCCGGGCATCCCGTCACCGCGCTGTACGCCTCCCCGCTGCAGCGCGTGCAGGAGTCGGCGGCGCCGTGGGCGGAGGCGTTCGGCCTCGACATCCACACCGAGGAGCGCCTCATCGAGCCGAGCAACCGCTTCGAGGGCAAGCGCATGAATCGGCGCACGCTCGCCGACCCGCGTCACTGGCACCTGCTGCGCAATCCCCGCACGCCCAGCTGGGGCGAGCCGTTCGCCTCCATCGCGACGCGGATGCTCGCGGCCATGACCGATGCCTGCGAGCGCACCGACTCGGGCGAGGTCGTCATGGTCAGCCACCAGCTGCCGATCTGGATGGTGCACCGCGCCACCGCCGGGCAGCCGCTCGCGCACGACCCGCGCAAGCGGCGCTGCTCGCTGTCGAGCATCACCTCCTTCGCCTGGCAGGAGGGCGCGTTCACTGAGATCGGCTATCAGGAACCCGGAGCAGAATTGCTGGCGAACGCCACCGATCTAGGAGCCGTGTGACCGCCCGCCCTGCCGCTGCACGTGCCGTGCCCGCACGTCGCACGGCACTCGCCCTGATCGTGGCCGGCGCGCTCGCTCTCACCGGCTGCACCGCCAGCGATCCGCTCGCCGAGCAGTACCGCTCGGGCACCGGTCAGGGCTACATCTCCGGCGACGGCGCCTACACGGTCATCGCCGAGGAGGAGCGCGGCGAGCCCGTGACCTTCGAGGGGCAGGTGGAGTCAGGCGAGACCGTCTCGAGCGACGACTACCGCGGCGAGGTTCTCGTCGTCAACTTCTGGTACGCGGGCTGCCCGCCGTGCCGTGCCGAGGCGGCCGACCTCGAAGCGATCTGGCAGCAGTTCGCCCCCGAGGGCGTCGAGTTCCTCGGCGTCAACATCTACGACCAGGCCCCCACGGCGCTCGCCTTCGCGGAGGAGTTCGGCGTCACCTACCCGTCGATCCTCGACGCGAACGACGGCTCGACCCGGCTCGCCTTCGCCGGGCAGGTCGCGCCCAACGCCGTGCCGACGACCCTCGTGCTCGACCGGCAGGGCCGCGTCGCCGCGCGCATCTCAGGGCTCCTCACCGAGCCCTCGACCTTGCGCGCCATGATCACCGACACGCTCGCCGAGTCGAGCTGAGCAGCGTGGTCGCCTCGCTCCTCGCCGTCCAGTCCGTCGGCGAACTCGTCTTCAGCGGCTCACTGCTCGCGGCCCTGCCGATCGCGCTGCTCGCTGGGCTCATCGCCTTCGTCTCGCCGTGCATCCTCCCGCTCGTCCCCGGCTACCTCGCCTACGTCACGGGCTTCACGCGGCCCGATCAGCTGCGGGGCGACCGCGGCCGCGTCGTGCTCGGGGCTGCCCTGTTCGTGCTCGGCTTCACGATCGTGTTCGTCGGCTTCTCTCTGCTCTTCGCGACGGCCGGCCTCGTGCTGCAGACGCAGCTCGACCTCATCACCCGGCTCGCCGGCATGCTCGTCATCGCCCTCGGCTTCGTCTTCATCGGCCAGGTGTCGTTCCTGCAGCGCTCGGTGCAGCCGCGCTGGCAGGTCGCGACCGGGCTCGGCGGGGCACCGCTGCTCGGCATTGTGTTCGGCCTCGGCTGGGCGCCGTGCCTCGGCCCGACCCTCGCAGCCGTCTACTCGCTCGCCCTCACCGAGGGCGGGGTCGGTCGTGCGGCCCTCATCGGGTTCGTCTACTGCCTCGGGCTGGGCATCCCGTTCCTTCTCGTCGCTCTCGGCTTCCGCTGGGTCGCGGGGGCGACCGCATGGCTCAAGCGGAACATCCGCGCGATCAATATCGTCGGCGGCAGCCTGCTCATCGTCATCGGCCTCGCCATGGTGACCGGGCTGTGGCAGCAGTTCGTCTCGAGCCTCGGGGCGGTGATCGGTGGAACCGTCACGCCCCTCTGACCATCACGACAACGCAGGCCACGACGACAGTGCGCCTGCAGCCGCGGGCATCGCGCAACCTGCGCTCGGCGTGCGCGGCTGGGTGCGGTACGCCTGGCGCCAGCTCACGAGTATGCGCACGGCGCTCGTGCTGCTGCTGCTGCTCGCCGTCGCCGCGATTCCCGGCTCGCTCGTGCCGCAGCGCTCCGCCGACCCCAACGGCGTCGTGCAGTACGAGCGCGACAACCCCGAGGCCTTCGCCGTGCTCGACACGCTGCAGGTCTTCGACACCTACACCTCGGTGTGGTTCTCGGCCATCTACCTGCTGCTGTTCGTGTCTCTCATCGGCTGCATCATTCCGCGCACCCGCCACCACTGGCGCGCCCTCCGCTCCCGGCCGCCGGCGACGCCCGCGCGACTGGACCGCCTGGTCGGCTACACCGAGCGGGTGGATGCTCAGGGCACCGTCGAGACCGCGCTCGAGTCGGCGCAGACTCTCCTGCGGCGTCAGCGCTACCGGGTCGAGCGCTACACCGATCCGCACGGCGCCCCGTCACTGTCGGCCGAGCGGGGCTATCTGCGCGAGACCGGCAACCTCGTCTTCCACGCGGCCCTCGTCGGCGTTCTCGCGACCGTGGGCTTCGCGGGAGGCTTCGGCTACAACGGCCAGAAGGTCATCATCGAGGACCAGGCGTTCACCAACCAGCTCACGAGCTACGACTCCTTCAACCCTGGCCGCTTCTTCGACGAGGCGCGGCTCGACCCGTTCTCGGTGCGCCTCGACGCGTTCGACGCCGAGTACGGGCTCGACACGACGACGGGGGCCGTGCAGCCGCTCGACTTCACGGCCGCCGTCACCGTCGTCGAGCGCGGCGAGGCGGCGCCGCGGCAGATCAAGGTCAACGAGCCCATCGACATCGGCGGCACCACCGCATACCTGCTGGGGAACGGCTTCGCGCCGTGGATCACCGTGCTCGACGCCTCCGGCACCGCCGTCTTCAGCCAGCCCGTGCCGTTCCTGCCCACCGACTCGAACCTCACCAGTCTCGGCGTGGTGAAGGTGCCGGACGGGCTCGAGGAGCAGCTCGGCATGATCGGCTTCTTCTACCCCTCCGCGGTGACCCTCGCGAGCGGGGCCCTCACCTCGGTCTTCCCCGAACCAGACCAACCCGTGCTGACTCTCAACGCCTTCGTCGGCGACCTCGGGCTCGACGAGGGTGTGCCCCGCAACGCCTTCGCGCTCGACACCGACGACCTCACGCAGATCACCGGCGGTGACACGGGCGACGACTCGATCGTGCTCGGCCTCGGCCAGTCGGCGGACCTGCCGAACGGGCTCGGCAGCGTCGAGTTCACCAGCCTGCCGCGCTTTGTGAGCCTGGACGTGCACCACGACCCCACTCAGGAGGGGGTGCTGATCTCGTCGATCCTGGTGCTCGCAGGCCTGCTCACGAGCCTCTTCGTGCCGCGCCGCCGGCTCTGGGTCGTCGCCAGCGCCAGCGCCGAGGGCGAGGGCGTGCGCGTGCAGTACGCAGGCCTCGCCCGCGGCGAGGACCCCAACCTTGAGCGGGCCGTCGCCGAGTTCGCCGATGCCCACGCGAGCCGCGGGCCGGCCGCTAGTTGAGGCGAGCCTCCACGATCGTGCGCAGCTCCTCGAAGGAGCTCAGCTGCAGGAACTCGCCGTCGAGGAAGAAGCTCGGCGTTCCGCCCGCCCCGAGCGCGAACGCGTCGGCGCGATCCAGAGCGATGCGCTCGAGCGTCGCCGCATCGCTCACGACCCGGTCGTACTCGCCGAGATCGAGCCCGAGTTCCTCAGCGAAGCCGCGGAACGTGCCCGACTGGTCGCCCGCCGACCGAGCCCACTCCTGCTGGGTCTCGAACAGTCGCTCGTACATCGCGACGAACTGTCCTTGCGCCGCCGCGGCCTCCGAGGCGAGAGCCGCGTCGACAGCGTGCGGGTGGATCTCGGTGAGCGGCAGGTGCCGCACCACCACGGAGAGCCGGTCGCCGTAGTCGGCGGCGAGCTGCTGCACGAAGGGGCTGGCTGACGCGCACCCGGGGCACTGGAAGTCGAGGAACTCCACGAGCACGACCTCCGCCGTCTCCGGCGTCGCCTCCGACAGAAGGTGGGGGTCGTCACGCAGAAGCTCGCCAGCTTCACCCGCGGGCACCTCCGGCAGAGCATCCGACGCCTCGGGGCGATTCATGCTCGAGACGACAATCGCCGCGATGATCGCCACGAAGCCGAGAGCCACCACGATCGCGAGCAGCTGGGCGGCGCGCGGCGACATCGGCTTCTTCTGAGCCTTCGGGCGACGGGCAGGGGAGACGGGTCGAGTGGGGCGTGCCATGGTGCCCAGCCTAGGACGAGTTCATGAGAACACCAGAGTCGGAGGTCCCTCCCCTTCCACTCGACCGTCCTCTCAGGAGCGCGCCGTACGATGAAGACCTCATGGAGAATCTCGTCGCCTACTCTCTCGTCGCCGTCTACTCGGCCATGGGCGTCTACACCGTCGCCTTCATCCTCTTCACCCTCGACCTCGCCAAGCGCTCCGCCGGTCGTGCCGAGCCGGTCACGCAGGCGCGTGCCTCCGCGACCGCGGCGACCGTCCTGTCGTCGGCGGGCCGGGCAGGTACCACCGCCGTCCTCGACCGCGCGGATGCTGCGCCGCAGACCCCCGGCGGCACCCGGTATCAGCGCGCCGCGTTCGCGCTCGCCATCCTCGGCTTCGCCCTGCACATGGCCGCTGTGCTCACGCGCGGCATCGCCGCCGAGCGCGTGCCGTGGGCCAACATGTTCGAGTTCGGGCTCACGGCGACCGCCGTCGGCATGGGCACCTTCCTCTTCGTGCAACTGTGGAAGGATCTCCGCTTCCTCGGCGCCTACATCACGGGCTTCTCCCTCCTGGCTCTCGGCATCGTGACCGTCAACTTCTACGTCGACGTCGTGCCGTTGCCGCCGGCCCTGCAGTCGGCATGGCTCGTCATCCACGTGCTCGTCGCCGTGCTCGCCACCGCGTTCTTCGCCATCGGCGCCGGCCTCTCGATCATGCAGCTGCTGCGCGCACGGCGCGAAGCCCGGCAGAGTGCGGGGCTGCGGTTCCTCGACACCCTGCCCGCGGCATCCGTCCTCGAATCGCTCGCCTACCGCGTCACCGTCATCGGCTTCGTCTTCTGGACGTTCACCCTGATCGCCGGCGCCATCTGGGCCGAGCGGGCCTGGGGCCGCTACTGGGGCTGGGACACCAAAGAGGTCTGGACCTTCATCATCTGGACCCTCTTCGCCGGCTACATCCACGCCCGCGCAACACGCGGCTGGCGCGGCAACCGCTCCGCGTGGCTCGCGATCGTCGGCTTCGGCTCGGTGATCTTCAACTACACGATCGTGAACCTCTACTTCACCGGGCTGCACTCCTACTCGGGGCTGTAGGCGCGGACGCCGCTCAGCTCGCGGGCGTCAACGCGACGGGCGTGCGGCCCGAGCCGGTCTCGAACTGCAGCACCGGGGCGCCGCTCGAGCAGTCGAACGGCGCATCGTTGATCGGATCGGAGAGCAGCAACCCGCCAGCGAGGTCGGAGCCGTCGATCGTCTGCCCCATGACTGTGACGATCACGGAGAGGTCGTTGTCGACGAGAGTCGTCGTGATGACGCCGTCCTCCGCTGTGTAGGTGCCGCCGAGGCCGCCCGTCGCCACACCCTCGCCCGTGGTGCCACCTTCGACCGTGAGATCGAGGACGAAGTCGGAGGTGTAGCGGTACTCGTCCGCCGTGAACGACAGGCCCACCGACCCGTCGACCGCGAACTCGATGCCGTCGATGCCCACCGCGAGAGCGTCGTAGAACGACTGCATCTGATCCTCGGCGATCTGCCAGTCGCCGACGAGGCACGCCGGGTCGGTCGGGTCGATCGGCTCCTCCTCCGGAGCGGTCGGCTCCTCGACCGCGGCATCCTCCGGCTCGGTGTCGGCGTCGCCCGCCGGCGCGCCGCATCCGGCAAGCACAAGCACTCCGGCGATCGTGACGGCGGTTACTGCACGGCGCATGGTGAACCTCTCGAGGTGCGGATCGAACTCGTGCCTCGAGCGTAGCGAGACATGCGCGCAGGTGGGGGAGGGAGTTTCTGCCTAGCGCGGCGCGGCCGCGAGCACGGCGTGGCAACGCGCGAGGCGCTCGCGCCACCAGGCGGCACGGTCGGAGGGCGCGGCAAGGCGAGCCAGAGCATCCTCGTCCAGGGATGCCCGACCCACGCCGATCGCGCCGTCCACGGGCACGACCCGGGGGTCGGCGACGTCGTCGGCGAGCAGCGCGCCCGTGCCGAGACCGCAGTCGAAGTCGAGACTCGGCAGTCGCGCGGCGAGGGCCGCCCCCATCGCGAGGCCGACGCTCGTGTCGAGCGCGCTCGAGACGACGGCGGGCAGCCCCGCCTCCGCGACGATGCGCAGCGCACGGTCGACGCCGCCGAGTGGGGCGGCCTTGATGACGAGCAGGTCAGCCGCGTCGGCGCGGGCCACGGCGAGCGGGTCGGCGGCCTTGCGCACACTCTCGTCGGCGGCCACGAGCACGTCGATGCGGCGAATGCGCCGGCGCAGTTCGGCCAGCTCGGGCACGGTCGCGCACGGCTGCTCGACGTACTCGAGGTCGAACTGCTCGAGCTCGCGCACCGCGTGCTCGGCTTCGTCGACGTTCCAGGCGCCGTTCGCGTCGAGGCGGATGCGCCCGGCCGCGCCGATCAGCCGCCGTGTCTCCCGCACGCGGGCGATGTCGTCGGCGCGGCTCTCGCCCGGCTCCGCGACCTTGATCTTCACGGTGCGGCAGTCGCCGAAGCGGCTCAGCACGCTCGCGATGCTCTCGAGCGGCACGGCGGGCAGCGTTGCATTGACGGGGATGCTCGACCGCAGCGCCGGGGCGCTCGACTCCCGCCACCCGTAGTCGAGGGCCGCGGCGAGCCAGGTGCTCGCCTCCGCGTCGCCGTACTCGACGAAGGGCGCGAACTCGCTCCAGCCGGCCGGGCCGTGCAGCAGCACGGCCTCGCGGTGCTGCACGCCGCGGAACCGCGTCGTGAGCGGCACGCTCACCACGTGGGCGCGGCCCAGCACGTCGTCGAGCGTGGGCAGAGCATCCATCGCCCCAGTGTGGCACCCACCCGCGCCCCACCCGTTGCTCTATCAGGAAGAGCGGCTCGAGTCGGCGCGGAATCGGCGTGTCACGACCGCACAGGCGACGGTACGGGCGTTCCTTCCTGAACGGGCAACACCACGGTGCGGGGAGGCGCGCGGGTAGGCTCGCGGCATGGCCGAGCCGCACGTCTCCGAACTGTTCGACGCCGCCCGCTGGACGGTCGCGCCCGGCTTCGGCGACCTCACCGACGTCACGTACCACCTCGACACGTCGGGCCGCATCGCCCGCATCGCGTTCGACCGGCCCGAGGTGCGCAACGCCTTCCGTCCGCACACGGTCGATGAGCTGTACCGTGCCCTCGACGACGCGCGGCAGAACCCGAGAGTCGGGGTCGTGCTGCTCACCGGCAACGGGCCGAGCGTGAAGGACGGCGGGTGGGCGTTCTGCTCGGGCGGCGACCAGCGCATCCGCGGGCGCGGCGGGTACCAGTACGCCGAGGGGGAAACTGCCGACACGGTCGATGCGGGCAAGGCGTCACGGCTGCACATCCTCGAGGTGCAGCGGCTGATCCGCTTTCTGCCGAAGGTCGTCATCGCGGTCGTTCCCGGGTGGGCGGCCGGCGGCGGGCACTCGCTGCACGTCGTGTGCGACCTGACGATCGCGAGCCGCGAGCACGCCCGCTTCAAGCAGACCGACGCCGACGTCGGGTCGTTCGACGCCGGCTACGGCAGCGCCTACCTCGCGAAGCAGGTCGGGCAGAAGATCGCGCGGGAGATCTTCTTCCTCGCCCGCGAGTACGACGCGCAGCGCGCCTACGAGATGGGCACCGTCAACGCGGTCGTGCCGCACGCGTCGCTCGAGCGGACGGCGCTCGAGTGGGCAGAGACGATCCTCACGAAGAGCCCCACCGCGATCCGCATGCTGAAGTACGCGATGAATCTCACCGACGACGGGATGCCCGGCCAGCAGCTCTTCGCCGGCGAGGCGACCCGGCTCGCCTACGGCACCGACGAGGCGGTCGAGGGCCGCGACGCCTTCCTCGAGAAGCGCGCCCCCGACTGGAGCCCCTACCCCTGGCAGTACTAGCGCGCCCCGCAGCCCCTTGGTGCCAGATCTGACACGAAGGGGCGCTCACCGATGCCGAGAGCGCCCTTGTGCGTCAGATCTGGCACACAATGGGGGCGGGGCGCGCGGCTCGGGCGCGCGGGGTAGCGTGGGCGCGTGACTCGTCCGCTCGCCGTCGTCGATACCGCTGACCCGCTGCAGTGCCGGGCCGCCCTGCGCGAGGCGCTCAGCGGCGACGGGCCGGCGGTGCTGTTCCGCGGCGGGGGAGTGAACCCCGTGCACACGGCTCCGCTCGAGGTCGAGCAGCGCATCGCCGTCGTCGTCGAGACGAGCGGCACGACGGGCCGCCCGAAGCGGGTGGCGCTGAGCGCCGATGCCGTGCTGGCGAGCGCGGCCGCGACCCAGAGCGCGCTCGGCGGTCCCGGCCAATGGCTGCTCGCCCTGCCCGTGCAGTACATCGCCGGCATCACCGTGCTCGCGCGGTCGCTCGCCGCCGACGTCGAGCCGGTTCCGGTGCCGCCGGGGCGCATGAGCGCCGCGCGCGTGCTGGCGGCGATCGAGCAGATGTCGCAGCCGGCGCGCTTCACCGCGCTCGTGCCAGCCCAGCTGTCGAGGCTGGTCGACGACGCCGAGACGGATGCGCCCCTGCGCGACGCCCTCGCCGGTTTCTCGCGCATCCTCGTCGGCGGCCAGGCGACTCCCGCGCCGCTCATCGAGCGGGCGACGGCGCTCGGCTGGCGCATCACGCGCACCTACGGGTCGAGCGAGACGAGTGGCGGTTGCGTGTATGACGGCCGTGCTATCGGGCAGACGCAGGTGCGGGTTGTGGACGGCCGGGTGGAGCTCGGCGGCCCGACGATCGCCGAATACTACCTGGGTGATCCGGCACGCACGGAGAGCTGTTTCATCGAGGATGACGGCGACCGCTGGTATCGCACCGATGACGCTGGTGAGCTGAGCGATGACGGAGTGCTGCGGGTGCTCGGGCGCCTCGACGACACGATCGTCTCGGGCGGGCTGAAGGTGCGTCTGGGGGAGGTGGAGCGCGTCGTGCGCGAGCTGGAGGGTCTCGCCGACGCGGTCGTCGTGCCGGGCCACGACCCGGAGTGGGGCGAGGTGCCGGTCGTCGTCACGACCCGCTCGGCGGATCTTGGGGCGGTGCGGCGCGCGGTCGGCGCCGCGCTGGGGCCCGAGGCGCGCCCCGATCGCATCCGCGTGCTGGATGCTCTGCCGACGCTCCCGAGCGGCAAGCCCGACCGGCTCACGATCGCGCGCCTCGTCGACTGAGCCCGAGCGGCGGGCTCACCGTGCGCGGCGCGGCCGCACGGCGGCGCGCGCGAGGCAGGCGACCCGCCGATACACTCGCATCCGTGGCCTCCCCGACGAAGAAGACGAAGAAGAAGCGCGCCCGCGGCGGCAGCGCGAAGCGCACGAATCCGGCGAAGGCGGCGGCGGCATCCGGCAACCCGGCGAAGGCGCGTCCCGCGACCGCACGCGACTGGATCGCGGGCGCCCGACTGCGTACGGTGAGCCTCGCGATCGCCCCCGTGGCGCTCGGCACGGCGGTCGCCTACAACACGCTCGGCTACAACCTCGCGATCGCCCTGCTGTGCCTCGCCGTGGCGCTGTTCCTGCAGGTGGGGGTCAACTACGCCAACGACTACTCGGATGGCGTGCGCGGCACCGACCGCTACCGGGTCGGCCCGAGCCGCCTCACCGGCTCGGGCGCGGCGAGGCCCCGCACGGTGCTCACCGTCGCGCTCGTGTTCTTCGGCCTCGGCGCCGCGGCCGGTCTCGCCGTGGTGATTCTGAGCGGCGTCTGGTGGCTGCTCGCCGTGGGCGCCGTCGCGCTCATCGCCGCCTGGTTCTACACGGGGGGGAGGAAGCCCTACGGCTATGCGGGGCTGGGAGAGCTCGTCGCCTTCGTGTTCTTCGGGCTCGTCGCGACGGTCGGCACGACTTACGTGCAGATCCAGCAGTGGCCCCTCGAGGCGTGGCTCGCAGGTGTCATCGCGGGGCTGTTCGCCGCGGCGGTGCTGCTCGTCAACAACATCCGCGATCGGGAGCAGGACGCCCTGGTCGGCAAGCGCACCCTCGCGGTGCGACTCGGCGACCTGCCGGCCCGCATCCTCTTCTCTGTGCTGCTCGTGAGCGCGTACGGCGTGCTCGTGCCGTTCGCGCTGCTCTTCGAGTGGGCACCGGCGGTGTACGGCACGCTCCTCGTCAGCGCCCCGGTCATCCTCATCGTGCTGCTCGCTCGCACGTCGGGTGAGCTCGTGCTCGCTCTCAAGCTCACGTCGCTCGCCGCGCTGCTCACCGGGCTCGGGCTCGCCGCCACGATCGCCTTCTAACGGGCGCGCGCCGCTGGTGGGGTCGACCGCGCATCGGGCCGCGGCAGTCGAAGCGTGAACTGCGCACCGGGCTCCGCGCGTGCGGCGCCCGCGCTGCCGCCGTGCGCCTCAAGGATCGCGCGGGTGATGGCGAGACCGAGTCCGGCGCCGCCGGCGAGGCCCAGGCGAGGGGTGGTGCGCGCCGCGTCGGCGCGCCATCCGGCGTCGAAGACGTGCGGAAGGTCGGCCTCGGCGATACCGGGCCCGCGATCGCGCACGCGCACGCGCCCCGACCCCTCGTGCTCGTCGACCGCGACCGTGATGACGCCGCCGACGGGGGAGTGCTCGATCGCGTTGACAACCACGTTCACGAGGGCGCGGCTGAGAGCCTGTGCGTCGACCTCGGCCGTGACCGCGTCACTCGCCTCCAGCTCGAGAACCACATCGTGCTGGGCGGCGAGCGGAGCGAAGTCGGCCACCACGTCGGAGGCGAGGTCGGTGAGCGAGACCGTCTCGGGGGAGAGCGCGAGCGTGCCGGCGTCGATGCGCGAGAGTTCGAACAGGTCGCCGATGAGGGCGTGCAGGCGCGTCACATGCGACCCGAGCTGGCGCGCGTGCCGGTCCGGCTCGGAGGAGAGGCCATCCTCGAGGGTCTCCGCGATGGCGCGGATGCTCGCGAGTGGCGCCAGCAGGTCGTGCGCGATGCGGGCCACGAGGTCGCGGCGGGCCGCCTCCGCCCGCTCCGAGGCGGTGCGCGCTGCGGCGAGCCGGTCGCTCGACTCGGCGAGCTCGCCCTGCACGGCGTCGAGCTCGGCGGTCACGCGTCGTGCCGGCTCGACGGTGTCGCCAGCCCCAAGTCGGCGGGCATCGCGGCCCAGACCCCGGGCATCCCGCGACAGCGCCAAGGAGAGGAGGAGTGCCATGGCGAGAGAGACGACGCCGCTCGCCGCGGTCACCGAGAGGGCGACCATCGTGTCGGCGTCGTTGATGTACATGCCGCCCGCGGTGAGCGCGATGCCCCCGGCGACCGCCGCGACGGCCGCCGCGACGATCACGATGACGTGCACGACGAGGGGTGCTCGGCGCGCGATCCGCAGCACGACGGCCGCGAGCAGCCCCGCGACGAGCGCGCTACCCGCAGCGAAGCCCAGCACTTGCGCGTAGTCGCCGAGCGTCACGGGGCACCGCGCTTCTCGGATTCGGCCGGGGCCGGGTCAAGCCCGGCGGGCGCCGGGGCCGGGTCGAGGCCGGCCGGGTCAAGGCGGTAGCCGACTCCCCACACCGTGGTGATGATGCGCGGATGCGACGGATCCCGCTCGATCTTCTCGCGCAGCCGGCGCACGTGCACCGTGATGGTCGACACGTCGCCGATGGTCCAGCCCCACACCTCGCCGAGCAGCTCGTCGCGGCGCAGCGTGCGGCCGGGACGCCGCACCAGGTGGGCGAGCAGGTCGTGCTCGCGAGCGGTGAGGGTCAGGGGCGCGCCGTCGAGAGAGATCGTGCGGGCCGCCGCATCGAGGTGCAGGCGCCCCAGCGTGACGTCGCCGTCCACGTCCTGCTGAGCGATCGAGCGGCGCAGCAGCGCCTCCGCCCGCAGCACCAGCTCTCGCGGCGAGAAGGGCTTGGCGAGGTAGTCGTCGACCCCGGCCTCGAGGCCCTCGATGCGGTGCTCGGCCTCCCCGAGCGCGGTGAGCATGATGATCGGCACGCTCGAGCGCCCACGAAGTCGGCGCGCCACCTCGAGCCCGTCCACACCGGGAATCATGCGGTCGAGCACCACCAGGTCGGGCTCCCCCTCCTGCGCGGCATGGAGGGCGCGCACCGAGTCGGGCGCGGTCGCCACGGTCGCGCCGGCTGCGCTCAGGTAGGTCGCGGCGATCTCGAGCAGTGTCGGGTCGTCGTCGACGACGAGTACGCGGCGACCGTCGAGGGGTCGCGCGCGCACCGCATCGGCTGCCCGATCACTCGCCACGCAGCACGCCCTCCAGCTCAGCGATGGGGTTGTACCAGCCGAGGTCGAGGATGAGCGTTTGCAGTGCTTTGTCGGCGCCGACGATGACGACGATGCCGACGATGACGAACAGCACGCCCATCGTGCGGCGGAACCAGCCGCGCGGGTCGGCGAGCCACCCGAGCCGCCGCGCGGCTCCCCGCCCGGCCAGCGAGATCAGCAGCAGCGGTATGGCGAGACCCACCGCGTACAGGCTCACGTAGAGCACCCCCTCCGCGAAGGAGACCGGCAGGACGGTCGCGACGATGAGAGCGTAGGTGGGGCTGCAGCTCGAGAAGACCGGCCCGAGCGCGGCGCCCGTGAGAATGTCGCCGCCGATGCTCTGCCGTCGCACGGAGTCGTCGAGCGCGCGATTGCTGCGCTCGCCCAGGCCGAGGCGGGTCGACAGTTTCTCCCACAGGCCGGGCGCGAGCAGGTTGATGCCGAGCAGGATGACGATCACACCCGACACGATCTGCCAGACCTGGGTGGGGACGCCGAGCAGCGCCGTCGTCGCCTTCAGCAGCAGGGTGAAGGCGATGACGCTCACGGCGAGCGAGCCGGCGATAACGTACGGGCGCACGCGCGCCCGCGTCGAACCGGCGTCGTCGGCCACGATCGACCCGCCGATGATGATCGGCAGCAGCGGCAACACGCAGGGCGCCGCGACGGTCAGCACGCCCGCGGCGAGACTGACGAGAGCGAGCCCTTCCACGCCGCGAGCCTAGGGCGCCGCCGCCACGAGGGCGTCGAGCGTCGTGTCGGAGTACAGCACCTCGGTGGCGAGCGCCGTACCGTCGTCGTCGAGGTACACGATGGTCGTCTGGATGGTCACGCCGTACTGCTGGCGCAGCGCCGTCGCCGTGTCGAAGTCGACTTTGATGATCGTGAGGTCGTCAGGGATCTGCCCGGAGAGGATGCTCTCCTCGAGCGCCCGGCACTGCGGGCACCACGACGCGTGGAAGAAGAGTGCCTTCTGCCCGGCGGTCTCGGCAATGATCCCGTCGCGGTACTCGACGTACGCGCCCGGCTGCGCGCCCTCCTCGCCGTCCATCGCCTCGTCGTCCATCGCCTCGCCCTCGCTCGCCTCGTCCATCGGCTCGCTCGAACTCGGCTCGCTCGACGCGACCGCGGAGGGCTCGGCGCCGGGCTCGTCGAGCGGGACGCAGCCGGAGGCCACGAGGGCCAGGGCGGTCGCGAGGGTGGCCAGTCGCAGGAAGGGCACGCGTGAGGTCATGAGAAGAATCTAGGCGGGTCTCGATCGCGCCGACAGCGCCCCAGCTTACGAAACCCTTACCGCGGGGTGCGGCGAACGCTGCGCCCGCGCCGGTCGGTCAGCGGTTCTCGAGCGCGGCGTCTTCGGCGTCGGCGTCCGGATCCTGCGGGGTCGTGCGCGTGCGTCGGGCGGCGAGGTCGGCCGCCACCGCGTGGCGCAGGCCAGGGAAGAAGATGTAGGAGACGGTGAAGGCGATGATCGTGGCGAGGATCGCCGCCCACCACCACTCCACTTGCACGAGCAAGAGGAGCGCGAGAACTCCGCCGAAGAGCCCGAACCGCACGAGGCTGTAGGCGATCCAGGGACTCATGCCGCCATTCTACGAGCGCGACCGGGGTGCAGGCTGCGTAGGGCCCGCTCTCGGGCGCCGCCCAGAGCGCGTGGCTACAGTAGGGGCATGGCCAGAGTCAACGTCGTGCTCGAGGTGGTCGCCGTCGCCTACACGATCTAAACGCTCGTCGACGGTCTGCTCACCGACCGTTCGCGCATCCGCGCCATGCCGAAGGCCGCGTGGGCCGTCCTCGTGGTCGTGCTCCCCGTTCTCGGCGGCGTTCTGTGGCTCATCGTCGGCAAGGCGCGCCGCGGGCCCGGGCGAGTGAGTCGCACGGTGGCCCCGGATGACGACCCGGCGTTCCTCGGTACGCTCAGCCGCGACGAGGTCGCACGTCGAGCCGAGCAGGATGAGCGACTGCGCCGTCTTGAGCAGGAGCTCGCCGACCTCGACGATGACAATCCTCCCTCCGCTGAGCGCTGAGTCGCCCGCCTCGTCGTCCGCCGCCGCCCTCCTCGAAGGGCTCGTGGCGCACGGGCTGCGAGATGTCGTGCTCAGCCCCGGTTCGCGCTCGCAGGCGCTCGCTCTCGCGGCGGCGGCTTACGCCCGGGCGGGCCACGTGCGGCTCACGGTGCGCATCGACGAGCGCGTCGCCAGTTTCACCGCCCTCGGGCTCGCCGTGCAGACCGGTCGGCCGGTCGCCGTCGTGTGCACGTCCGGCACGGCGGTCGCGAATCTGCACCCCGCCGTGCTCGAGGCGCACCACTCGGGTGTTCCGCTCATCGTCCTGAGCGCCGACCGACCGGCGGAGCTGCGCGGTATCGGCAGCAACCAGACCACCGTGCAGCCGGGCATCTTCGGCGACCTCGTGCGCGCCGACTGGGATGTTCCGGCCCCAACGGGCGCGCACGGCGAGCACGAGGATGCCCGCACTCTCGCCGCCCTCGCCATCCGGGCGAGCGCCGAGGGCCCGGTGCACCTCAACCTCGCGTATCGGGAGCCGTTGAGTGGGAGCGTTCTCGTACCGGAGCGGATCGATGCCACGCCCGGCCTCGAGGACGCACCGCCCGCTGCGCCGCGAGAGGTCGTCGACCTCGTACCGGATGACGCGACCGTCGTCATCGCGGGCCACGGAGCAGGCCCGGCGGCCGAGCAGCTCGCCGTCGATCTCGGCGCGCCGCTCATCGCCGAGGTGTCGAGCGGCGCCCGCTTCGGTCGTCACCTCGTCGTCGCCTACCGCGACGTGCTGCGCGGGCCGCACGGGGAGGCCGTCGGCCGGGCGGTCGTGCTCGGCCACCCCACCCTCAGCCGCGAGGTGCCGGCGCTGCTGCAGCGCGGCGACGTCGAGGCGATCGTCGTGCGCACGCCGGGCGTCGAGGCGTACAACCCAGGCCGCCGGGCGCGCGTCGTCGACGAGGTGCGCGTGCAGGGCGCACCTGACCGCGCGGTCGTGCGGCGCTGGGTCGGCGGCTGGGTGAGCATGTCGCGCGCCGTGCTCGACTCGCAGGATCCCGGTGACCCCGCACCCGACCTCTCCCTCGCCGTCTCGAGCGACCGGAGCGTGCGCGCCGCCTTCGCCTCCGCCGAGCTCGCCGTGCTGCGCACCCCCGTCGATCGCCGGATGCTCGTGCGCGCCGTGTGGGCAGCGACGTGGCCGCACGATCGCCTCGTGCTCGCCGCCTCCCGGCTCATCCGCGTCGCCGACGCGCTCGTGCCCGGCAAGGCGATACCGGTGCACGCCAATCGCGGGCTCGCCGGCATTGACGGCACCGTGTCGACGGCGACGGGCATGGCGATCGGCGCGGCCGACGCGGAGACGACGGCGACGCCCGGCACGACGCGCGTGCTGCTCGGCGACCTCGCCCTGCTGCACGATGCGGGCGCGCTCCTCGCGGCGCTGCCCGACGACCTGCGGGTGCACGTCATCGTCGGCAACGACGGCGGCGGCACGATCTTCGACGATCTCGAGGTGGCCGCGACCGCCCCCGCCGCCGACTTCGAGATGGTCATGCGCACGCCCCACGCCGTCGACCTCGCGTCGCTCGCCGCCGCCGGAGGCTGGGCGTACCGCCGAGTGACGACCCGCGCCGAGCTCGATGACGCGCTCACCGCGCCCGAGCCCCGCCTCGTCGTCGAGGTGCCGCTGAGCGAGAGCGCTGCGGGCGAGCCGGCACCGGCCGAGCCGGCACCGACCGAGACGACGCCGCCCGAGACGTCGTCGGACGCCTGACCCGCGCGGCTGTGAGCCCGCCCCGGTACCCTCGGGCCATGGATGAGCTGCTGAGGGCCCCCGACGACGTACGACTGCGCGACATCGACACGCGCTCCACCCCCGGCTTCGAGAGCGACAAGGCCGACGGTGAGCAGGCGCTCGCCGACGGTGTCGACGAGCTGAGCACGCTGCAGGAGCGGCTTCACGCGGCGAGCACCGCGGGAGAGACGCGCCGTGTGCTCCTCGTCATCCAGGCGATGGACACGGCGGGCAAGGGCGGCATCGTGCGTCACGTCATCGGTGCGGTCGACCCGCAGGGCGTGCAGCTCGCCGCCTTCAAGCGGCCGACCGAGGAGGAGCTCAGCCACCACTTCCTGTGGCGCGTCGAGAGGCAGCTGCCCGCGGTCGGCAAGATCGGCGTCTTCGACCGCTCTCACTACGAGGACGTCCTCATCGGCCGAGTGCGGCAGCTCGCCCCCGCTGAGGAGATCGAGCAGCGCTACGACGACATCACCGCCTTCGAGCGGCGCGTCGCCGACAGCGGCACCAGCATCGTCAAAGTCATGCTGCACATCTCGAAGAAGGAGCAGGGGGAGCGTCTCGCCGAGCGCCTCGCCCGGCCCGACAAGCACTGGAAGTACAACCCGGGCGACATCGATGAGCGGATGCTCTGGGCCGAGTACGAGCGCGCCTACGAGCTCGCCATCCAGCGCACCGACGCCGACCACGCGCCCTGGTTCATCGTGCCCGCCGACCGCAAGTGGTACGCCCGGCTCGCCGTGCAGTCCCTGCTGCTGTCGGCCCTGCGCGACCTCGACCCGCAGTGGCCGACGGCCGATTTCGACGTCGAGGTCGAGAAGGAGCGCCTCGCGGCGTCGTCACCGTGACTGCTGGTGCCGCTACCGAAGACTGTCGGCTATCGGCCGGAACTTCATGCGGGTCTCGGCGAGCTCCGCTTCGGGGTCGGAGTCGGCGACGATGCCCGCGCCGGCGTGGGCGGTGAGCAGCCCGTCAGGGGCGACGGTCGCGCAGCGCAGGGCGATCACCCATTCGCCGTCGCCGTCCTGGTCGATCCAGCCGACGGGGCCGGCGTAGCGGCCGCGATCGAAGGGTTCGAGGGCGGCGATGACGGCGAGGGCGTCGGCGGTGGGCGACCCCGCGACGGCGGCCGTCGGGTGCAGGGCGGCGACGAGGTCGAGGGCGCTGGACTGCTCGCCGAGCTCGATGGCGACATCGGTGGCGAGGTGCCAGAGGTTGGGCAGCTTGAGGGTGAACGGCAGCTCGCTCGCGGTGACGGCGCGGGCGTGCGGGCGCAGGGAGCGCAGCACGCTCTGGACGGCGAACGCGTGCTCGTCGAGGTCTTTCGTGCTCGTCGCGAGGGTCGCGGCCGCGGCGGCGTCCTCCGCGGCGCTCACCCCGCGCGCGGTGCTGCCGGCGAGGACGCGCGCGCTCGCCTCACGGGCGTGCACGTTGACGAGCGTCTCCGGGCTGGCGCCGTAGAGGCCGTCGACGGCGAAGGTGAGGCAGTCCGGGTAGGCCTGGGCGAGCTCGTCCACGAGCGCGCGACGGTCACTGTCGGCAGGAATGCGCGCGATCGCATCCCGCGCGATGACGACCTTCTCGAGGGCGCCAGCGTGGATGCGGGTGAGCGCCTCGGAGACCACCCCCATGAAGGCGTCGCGGCTGAGGCTCGACGCTGCAAGCGTGGCGCGCGGGCGCTCGCCGATGCCCCGCGGCAGGGGAGTGGAGACAGGCTCGAGGCTGCTCTGGTCAACGCTCACGCGCGTGACCCAGGAGACGCCCTCGTGGCGCCCGATGACGAGCTCGGGCACGATGAGCGCGCTCATGGCGCCGGAGTCGTCGGCGAACGCGAAAGTGCCGAACGCGACCAGCCCGCTGCCGGGTCGGCCCACCGGGTCGTCGACCTCGGCGAGGGCGCTCACCGCCCGCCACTGGCTGGCGGCGTCGGCGATGCGCTCGGCGCCCCGGTACTCGAGCCGCAGCGCCTCTCCGACGCCGACGATGCCGTCGCCGCGGCGCAGCGCGAGCAGCGGGCTGCCCGGTTCCGCGTAGCGTAGAAGAGGCCCGGGGTCGGGCACGATCTCCGTGACGACTCGCAGCGCGGTGGCGGCGGAATGCGCCGCGGCGGCAGCGGGGGAGGGCACGCGACGAGCGTACTCTGCGCGTCCTGCGCACTCGACGCCTGCCCAGGCGGCTCACGGGCAACCCCGGGTGAGCGCTCACTAGACTGAAGGGTGTGACGAGGGCAGACCTGACGAAGACGCCGCGCGAGGTCGCGGCGATGTTCGACGGCGTGGCGCGCGGCTACGACCGCACGAACGCCGTGCTCTCCGTCGGCAACGCCGGCCTGTGGCGCGCGGCGACGGGCCGGGCGGTCGACCCTCGACCCGGCGAGCGCATTCTCGATATCGCGGCGGGCACCGGTACGAGCGCGGCCGCGCTCTCAAGGTCAGGCGCGAAGGTCATCGCCCTCGACTTTTCTCAGGGCATGGTCGAGGAGGGTCGCCGTCGGCACCCCGGCCTCGAATTCGTGCAGGGCGACGCCGAGAAGCTGCCGTTCGGCGATGACGAGTTCGACGCTGTGACGATCAGCTTCGGCCTGCGCAACGTGCAGCGCCCGGAGGTGGCGCTGGCCGAGATGTATCGGGTGCTCAAGCCGGGCGGTCGTCTCGTGATCTGCGAGTTCTCGCGGCCTCCGATCGGCGTCGTGCGGGCCGGGTACTTCGCCTACCTGCGCTACGTCATGCCTCTCGTCGCGGGTGCGGCCAGTTCGAACCCCGAGGCGTACCGGTACCTCTTCGACTCGATCAAGGACTGGCCCGACCAGGCGCGGCTGAGCCAGTGGCTGCGCAGTGCAGGATTCACGCGGGTCGCGTACCGTAACCTCACGACGGGCGTCGTCGCTCTGCACCGCGGCCGCAAGCCGGCCAATGCGGCGATCCGCGCGTCCGTCGCGCAGCGCCGAGCGCGCTCCACCGAGTCCAGCGGCTCGGGCGATACGGCACGGTCGTCGCCCCGCACGGCCCTGTAGCCTCCTTCCTCTCGACAGATCGGCAGATCCGGTGACCCACGGCACTCCCCTCGCCCGCCGCAGCAAAACGCTCAGCGCGTCGCTCGGCCTCGGCGAGAAACTCTTCGCCTCGAGCGAGGAGCGTCGCTTCGCCGATGCGATCGAGGAGGGCCTCGCGGAGGTGGAGGCCGGCCTGCTGCGCGAGGTGAGCTTCGCCGACGACATGGCCGATGTCGCCTCCCGCTATCTTCTGGAGGCGGGCGGCAAGCGCATCCGTCCTGTGTTGACGCTGCTCACCGCCCAGTTAGGCGAGGGTAACAATGCGGCGGTGATCACCGCCGCGCAGGCGATCGAGATCACCCACCTGGCGTCGCTGTACCACGACGACGTCATGGACGAGGCGGAGATGCGCCGGGGCGTGCCGAGCGCGCAGAGCGTGTGGGGCAATTCGGTGGCGATCCTCACGGGCGACCTGCTCTTCGCGCGCGCGAGCAAGCTCATCTCGAGCCTCGGTGAGGGCGCGATCAAGCTGCAGGCCGACACGTTCGAGAGGCTGTGCCTGGGTCAGTTGCACGAGACGATCGGCCCTCGACTCGAGGATGACCCGATCGAGCACTACCTGCAGGTTCTCAGAGACAAGACGGGGTCGCTCATCTCGGCGGCCGCGCAGATGGGCGTCATCTTCTCGGGTGCACCGGCGGAGTACGCCGAGCCGGTGGTCGTGTTCGGCGAGAAGATCGGCGTGGCCTTCCAGCTCATCGACGATGTCATCGACCTGGCCGAGCCGGAGTCGGAGACCGGCAAGGCGCAGGGCACCGACCTGCGCAGCGGGGTGGCGACGCTCCCGCTTCTGTACCTGCGGCGCGTTGCGCAGAACGACCCGAGTTCCGCCGACCTGCTGGCCCGCATCGAGCGGCATGTGGTGGGCGGCGGTGATGAGGCCGAGCTCGCCGCGGCGATCGCCGAGCTGCGCGCTCACCCGGTGACGGAGGAGACCCTCGACGAGGCGCGTCGCTGGGCCGATGACGCGGTCGCCGCGCTCGCCCCCCTGCCGCCGAGCCCGGTCACGAAGGCTCTCACCAAGTTCGCGGAAGCCGTCGTCGACCGCAGCAAGTAGTCTCGATCCTCGTGGCTTCGCCGACTCCGCCGATCCAGAAAGTGCTCTCGTTCTCATGACCAAGCTCAGGCTCGCCATCGTGGGCGCTGGCCCCGCCGGCATCTACGCCGCCGACATCCTTCTCAAGCACGAGCGGGCGTTCGAGGTTTCGATCGACCTGTTCGAGCAGCTGCCCGCGCCCTACGGCCTGGTGCGCTACGGAGTGGCCCCCGATCACCCGCGCATCAAGGGCATCGTCCATGCGCTGCGGGAGGTGCTCGATTCGGGCGACATCCGTGTGTTCGGCAACGTCCGGTACGGCGTCGACATCGGGCTGGACGACCTGAAGAGTCACTACCACGCGGTGATCTTCTCGACGGGCGCGGTGCGGGATGCTGCGCTCGAGCTGCCCGGCATCGACGCGCAGGGCAGCTACGGTGCGGCCGACTTCGTGAGCTGGTACGACGGGCATCCTGACGTTCCGCGCGAGTGGCCGCTTGAGGCGCAGTCGGTGGCGGTCATCGGCAACGGCAACGTGGCGCTCGATGTGGCGCGCATGCTCGCGAAGCACCCGGAGGATCTGCTGCCGACGGAGGTGCCCGACAACGTCTACTCGGGTCTGCAGGCCTCCCCGGTGACGGACGTGCACGTGTTCGGCCGGCGCGGGCCGATGCAGGTGAAGTTCACCCCGCTCGAGCTGCGGGAGCTGGGGGAGCTGCGCGATGTGGACATGATCGTGCACGAGGAGGACTTCGACTACGACGCGGCCTCCCGTGACGCCATCACGTCGAACAAGCAGCTGACGGTCATTGATCGCATCTTCACGCAGTGGCGCAGCCGCGAGACGGGCACGGCGTCCCGGCGTCTTCACCTGCACTTCTACGCTCGCCCGGTCGAGGTGCTGACGACGGACGGAGCGGTGAGCGGCTTCCGCTACGAGCGCACGGAGCCGGACGGTCAGGGCGGCGTGCGCGGCACGGGTGAGTTTCGCGAGGTCGAGGTGCAGGCTCTGTATCGCGCGGTGGGGTATTTCGGGTCGCCGCTGGAGGGCATCCCTTTCGACGAGCGTCACGGTGTGATTCCGAACCACGAGGGTCAGGTGCTCGCCGACGGCAACAATAAGGTGCCCGGTGTCTACGCGACGGGTTGGATCAAGCGCGGCCCGGTCGGGTTGATCGGCCACACGAAGAGCGATGCGATGGAGACGATCCAGCACCTGGTGAAGGATCAGAGTTCGTGGTGGACGCCGGCGGAGCCGGAAGAGCAGGCCGTGACCGACCTCCTGGACGGCCGCGGTGTGCTGTACACGAACCTCGACGGCTGGCACCGCCTCGATGCCCACGAGGTGGCACTCGGGCAGAACCAGGGTCGTGAGCGCATCAAGGTCGTGCCGCGCGACGAGATGATCCGCATCTCGCGCGACTGAGCATCCCCGTCAGAAGTCCGTGGCGCTGCTTCGCGGCACGGCGATGCAGTCCTCGACGGTGAAGAATTCAGGCACGACGAGCAGCCTGGTGGCGGCGGAGCGGTCAGACGGCGGAGTCGGCGGTCACTGTCCAGCCAAGGGCGACCAGCTCGCGGAGCACGTCGAGATCGATGGCGGCAAGGCGCGTGACGTAGACGCACGAGACCGCCGCCGTGTGCGGCCCCAAGCGCTCCAGCAGTGCGGGCGAGTCGGGGTGCTCTGTGAGCCCGTAGAGCGAGAGCTTCGCCTTGCGCGGCGAGAACCCGGTACGCGGCCAGATGCCCTCATGGCCGCTCGCGTAGGTGTACGCGTACGTGCCGAATCCGACGATGGACGGCCCCCACATGACAGGCTCCGCCCCCGTGGCGGCGCGGTACAGCTCCACGAGCTCGGCACCTTCCGCACTGCGCCGAGCGTCCAACGTCGCGAAGAACTCCTCCACGGGCACATCGGTCGGCAGCGTCTTCTGCGTCATGCAAGAACCGTACGCGTGTCGCGCGAGACCCGCTACTGCACGGTCGCGGTCACGCGCGCGAGGTCGTCGAAGATGCGCATGTGGCGCGGGCGGCGCATCCAGTCGTCCAGCGTCAGCTCGCGCGAGTTGTCGCGGTACGACTGCTCGATCGATCGCAGCTCGCTGATGATGCTCGCGCCGCGCACCATGACCGACACCTCCAGGTTGAGGCTGAATGAGCGCATGTCCATGTTGCTCGAGCCGATCACCGCCACCTGGTCGTCGATCGTGAAGTGCTTCGCGTGCAGCACCGTCGGCGCGCGGTACAGCCAGATGCGCACGCCCGCGCGCAGCAGTTCCTCGTAGTAGGAGCGCTGAGCGTGGAAGACGAGCGGCTGGTCGCCGATCTCCGAGACGAAGAGCTGCACGTCCAACCCGCTCTGCGCGGCCGTCGTGATCGCGTAGAGCATCGACTCGTCGGGCACGAAGTACGGCGAGCAGATCTGAATCTGCTCCTGGGCCGCGTACAGAAGAGAGTTGAACAGCCGCAGATTGTTCTCGCCCTCAAACGCCGGCCCGCTCGGCACGACCTGCGCGTCGAGGAGGCGGGTCGGGTCGGCCTCGACGACGGCGGGCGTCTCGCGCAGCAGCAGCTCATCGGTCTCGCTGTACCAGTCCGTCGCGAACAGCGCGTCGACACCGGCGACGATGGGCCCCTCGAACCGCACCATGAGCTCTTTCCACTCCAGCCGTCCCGACCAGTGCGGGCCACGGTGGTAGGTGCGCTCGATGAGGTTCTGCGATCCCGTGAAGGCGACGCGGCCGTCGACGATGAGGAACTTGCGGTGGTTGCGCAGGTCGGGCCTCTGGTACTGGCCGAGCCAGGGGCGCACGGGCAGCATCCGGTGCCACCGTGCGCCGATCTCGTCCAAGCGGCGCAGCAGGCGGCGGTACCCGCGCACACGCAGCGAGGCGACGTGATCGAACAGCACCCGCACCTCGACGCCGCGCTCGACCGCGCGGCCGAGCGCGTCGAAGAAGCCGTCGGTCTCCTCATCGACCGACATGATGTAGAACTCGACGTGCACCGAGCGCGTCGCCTCCTCCACCGCCTCCGTCATCGCGGCGATCGAGGCGCTGTAGTCGGTGAGCAGCTCGGCAGCGTTGCCGCCCACGAGCGGCATCGACCCGAGGTTGCGGTTGAGCTGCGCGATCGGCATGAGCCACGGCGGCCACGGATCGTTCGTCGACACCTGATCCATGCCCGCGGTGGTGTCGATGATGTACTGGTTGATCTCCACCTGCTTCTCGCGCCGCCGCTTCGGCAACCGCCGTGAGCCCAGGGTGAGGAAGAGCAGGAAGCCGATGATCGGCAGGATGTAGATGAGCAGCAGCCACGCGAGTGCGCTCTGAGGCCGACGGTTCCGCGGCACGATGGCGAGCGATACGACCGCGATGATGACGATCGTCAACAGCAGCAGTCCCAGAATCACGGCGACGATGATCGCTCCGGCGCCGCTGACCGTGATCTGGTCGCTCATGGCCGCAGTCTAGTGAGGCCGCTCGACGCGTGGCTGGTCAGCGCATGTTGACGAACTGCAGCGCGACGTCGAGGTCTTTGCCCTTGAGCAGCGCGATGACCGACTGCAGGTCGTCGCGGCTCTTCGACTGCACGCGCAGCTCATCGCCCTGGATCTGGCTCTTGACGCTCTTCGGCCCCTCGTCGCGGATGATCTTCGCGATCTTCTTCGCGTCCTCGCTCGAGATGCCGTTCTTCAAGCCCACCTCGATGCGGAACTCCTTGCCGCTCGCATACGGCTCGCCCTCATCGAGGCTGCGGATGCCGATGCCGCGCTTGATCATCTTCGCCTCGAGCACCTCCAGCACGGCCTTGACGCGCTCCTCGGCGCTGGCCTTGAGCAGCAGCTTCTCGCCGCTCCACTCGATCGACGCGCCCACGCCTTTGAAGTCGTAGCGCTGCGCAATCTCCTTCTGCGCCTGGTTGACGGCGTTCTCCGCCTCCATCTTGTCGACCTTGCTCACGATGTCGAATGAGGAATCAGCCATGCGACCATCGTAGCCATGAGCCTTCCCGCGATCGCCCGACTCATGATCGGGCTCACCCTGGGCGGGGTCGTCATCGCAGCGCTCGTGCTGCTGCTTCTGCGCCCGGCGCCGCAGCCCGCTCCGGATGCTGCGCTCGAGCAGAGCGCCGAGCCAGCGCCGCGCTGGGCGGAGCCGGCAGCGGTGCCGCCCGCAGCCTCCGAGCGCACCCGTGCCGGGATTGCGGGCCGCCCCGACGCGGACTGGACCGCCGCCGTCGCGGCCGAGACGGGCATACCCGAGCGGGCGCTCGCCGCCTACGCGGGCGCCGCGATCGCGAAGCGGAGCGAGCGCCCCGACTGCGACCTCGGCTGGAACACGCTCGCTGGCATCGGCTGGGTCGAGTCGCGGCACGGCAGCTACGGCGGAGCATCCCTCGCGGAGGACGGAACCGTGAGCCCACCCATCATCGGCATCGCCCTCGACGGGTCGACGACCGCGCTCATCCCCGACACCGACGGCGGCGCGATCGACGGCGACGCCGAGTTCGACCGCGCCGTCGGGCCCATGCAGTTCATCCCCGGCAGCTGGGCCAACTGGTTCGTCGACGGCAGCGGCGACGGCGTCGCCGACCCGCACAACATCGATGATGCGGCGCTCGCCGCCGCCAACTACCTGTGCCGCGCCACGCCCACGCTCGGCGACGAGGCCTCGTGGCGTGCCGGCATCGCCGCGTACAACTCGGCCAGCAGCTACCTCGACGCCGTCGCGACCCGCTCGGCGCTCTACGCGCGGGCAGCCGCCCAGGCGGTGCCGTGACCGCGCGGAGCGATGGTCACGTGAGGGTCGTACCTCTTGTATCCTTGTCTCGCGCTTCCGCTCGGTGACGACATCGGTCGGGCGCGCACCCGGCGAGTTACCCTAGCGGCCAAAGGGATCTGACTGTAAATCAGACGGCTCAGCCTTCGGGGGTTCGAATCCCTCACTCGCCACCCATGACCGACACCTCGCTCCTCGCCATCGCCCGCGGCATCGCCGTCGAGGCCGCCGAGCGGGTTGCGGAAGCACGCCGCGGCATCGTCGAGGTCGCCGACGTGAAGTCCTCATCGGTGGATGTCGTCACGCAGGTCGACCGCGACACCGAGTCGTTCATCCGCGGCCGGCTGCTGGAGGTGCGGCCCGACGACGCGTTCCTCGGCGAGGAGTCGGGGGGAGGAGGCGGCACGAGCGGCCTCACCTGGGTCGTCGACCCGATCGACGGCACCGTCAACTTTCTCTACGGCATCCCGCACTACGCGGTGAGCATCGCCGTGGTCGAGGGCGAGCCCGACCCGCAGAGCTGGACGGCCCTGTCTGGCGCGGTCATCAACCCGGCGACGGGCGAACTGTTCACGGCCGCCGCCGGCGAGGGGGCGTACCTCGGCGAGCAGCGCCTGCGCGTCGCGCAGCCCGACTCGCTCGAGCGCACCCTGCTCGCGACCGGGTTCTCCTATGACGCCGGCATTCGTGCCGAGCAGGGCGCCGTCGTCGCCCGGCTCCTCTCCCGCGTGCGCGACATCCGCCGCATGGGCACCGCCTCGCTCGACCTCTGCGCGGTCGCCGCGGGTCGCGTCGACGCCTACTTCGAGCGCACCCTCAACCCCTGGGATCACGCGGCCGGCGCGCTCATCGCCGAGGAGGCGGGCGCGCGCGTGAGCGGGCTCGGGGTGCCGCGGCCGAGCACGGCCTTCCTGCTCGCGGCCCACCCAGAGTTGGCGGCGCTCCTCGAGCCGCTCCTGCTGAGGGCATCCGCGGGCGAGCCGGAGCGCGTGTGAGGCAGGTGCGCGCCGCCTGCGAAGAGCATTCACGGACTGGTCGAATCGCGTCGAACCGGTTACTCTTTACCAATCCGTGATAATCGCGGATCCTGACCGTGTCTCCTTCTCGAGACGGTCGTCCACCCACGTTCGAGTTCCAGAACCCGACCAGAGATGTGATCAAGGCCTACCGATACCCGTGACAGACGATCTGCAGCCGCGGAACAGCGCCCCCGAGACGGACGCCACCGCCCTCCCCGACACGTTGCAGTCCCTGGGCTTCACATTTGGTGAGGAATCCCCGGCAACGCAGCCGGTGGAGGTATCGCTCGACGTCACCCCCGCCGCGCCCGCGCCGCTCAGCCGTCGCGCACTGCGTGAAGCCGAGAAGGCGGCTTCTCGACGCCGTGGCCGTAGCGCGAATCGCGCGGATCGGCGCGCCGAGGTTCGCGCCCACGCGAGTGCTGCCACCGCCGCGCCGGCGTCGCCTCCCACCCCGGCCAACCCTGCCGACATCGCCACCGCCCCGCTCGAGGCGGTCGACGATCCGGCCGTCGAGCCTTCCGCGGTGGTCGGCCCCGTGCATCCCGCGTCGTCACGCGGGCGCCGTAGCGTCGCGCCGCGCACCCCGGCCAGCCTCCCGACCGCCACCGCGGGTGCCCCGACCCGCACACGCCTCGGCAAGCGGGTCGCCCAGAAGACCTTCCCGCCCATCGTCATGGCCGCCGCCGCAGCGCTCCTCATCGGTACGTCCGTACACCCCAGCGCCCTCTTCGATCCGGATGCCGCGCCCGCGTCTGCGGCCTACGCGGCCGTGCCGACCAACGAACTGGAGTCGACCGCGGCTGACGCGCCCGAGCCCGCACCCGAGATGGTCGAGGACCAGGTGCTCGAGATGCCGGCGACCGAGAACGTGGCCGCTCCCGCCGCCAGCCGCGACGACTGGTCGGTCACCTCGTACGCCGAGATGCTGCGCCTCAAGTACGGAACCCGCAACTTCTCCTATTCGACGAACGGCACGGGCGCCGTGCGCTGGCCGTTCCCCTACACGGTGCCCATCAGCTCCGGCTTCGGCGACCGCGTCGCGCCGTGCTTCGGCTGCTCCTCCTACCACCGAGGTCTCGATCTCGTACCCGGCCGCGGCACCCCCGTGTACTCGATCGCCGATGGCGTCGTCACGGGCGTCGGCGCGTACACGACGTACGGCTACCGCGTCGAGATCGCGCACGTCATCAACGGGCAGAGCGTCGAGAGCCTCTACGCGCACCTCGAGTGGGACAGCTCACCGCTGGAAGTGGGCCAGGAGATCCCGGTGGGAACCTTCCTCGGCACCGTCGGCAGCTCGGGGCTCTCCACGGGGCCGCACCTGCACCTCGAGATCGCGATCGACGGCATTCCGATCGACCCGTTCGCCTGGCTCACGACCAACGCGAGCTGAGCGCCGGGCGCACGGAGGCCGGTGGCCTCAGGCGGTGACCCACACCGTCGTGTCGCGCGGGATGCTTCCCGCATCCAGCGGATCGCTCGCCAGGACGACCTCGCCGGCGGGCACCTCGACCGGGGCGTCGCCAAGGTTCGCGATGACGGTGACGTCGCCGTTGCGGAACGCGATCACGTCGTCGCCGTAGCCCTCGAGCCAGGTCAGAGCGCCCAGCCCGAAGCCGTACTCGGCGCGCAGCGCGAGCGCACGGCGGTAGAGCTCGAGCGTCGAGCCCTCCACCCCGGCCTGGGCCGAGTGGGCGAACTGCGCGAACGTCTCGGGCTGCGGCAACCAGCTCTCCCCGGTCGTGTTGAAGCCGAAGGCAGGAGCATCCGGCTCCCACGGAATCGGAACACGGCAGCCGTCGCGCCCGTAGACCTCGCCGGCGGTGCGGTGGAACGACGGATCCTGACGGTAGTCGTCGTCGAGCTCGATGACCTCCGGCAGGCCGAGCTCTTCGCCCTGGTAGAGGTAGGCGCTGCCCGGCAGTGCCAGCATGAGGGCCGTGGCCGCGCGCGCCCGGTGCAGCCCGAGAGCGGCATCCGGCTTCTCCGGTGAGGACGGGCCGATGCCGGAGACGGGGCCCGCAGAGTACGGAGCCAGGCCGAGCCGGCTTGCGTGGCGCACCACGTCATGGTTGGAGAGCACCCACGTGCTCGGCGCGCCCACGCCCGTGAACGCTTCGAGCGACTCGGTGATGACGTCGCGCAGACGCGGCGCCAGCCACGGGGTGGCCAGGTACGAGAAGTTGAAGGCCTGGTGCATCTCGTCGGGGCGCACCCACAGGGCCGCCTTCGCGAGGGGTTCGACCCAGGCCTCGGCGCACAGCACGCGGTCGCCCTCGTACTCGGCGAGCACGGCGTGCCAGTCGCGGTAGACGGCGTGCACGGTCTCCTGACCCCAGTAGGGCACCTCGAGGGAGCCCATGAGGCCCTCGGCGAGCTCGCTGTCGGCCTCGTCGACCTCGTCGATGTCGGGCAGGCCCTCGGCCTTCATCAGCCCGTGGGCAACGTCGACGCGGAAGCCGTCGACGCCGCGGTCGAGCCAGAAGCGCAGAATCTGCCGGAACTGCTCCCACACCCACGGGTTCGTCCAGTCGAAGTCGGGCTGCGTGCTGTCGAACAGGTGCAGATACCAGTCGCCGGGCGTGCCGTCGGCGTTGGTCGTGCGCGTCCAGGCGGGGCCGCCGAACATAGAGTGCCAGTTGTTGGGCGGCAGCTCGCCGCTCTCACCCGTCCCGGGGCGGAAGATGAAGCGGTCGCGCTCGGGCGAGCCGGGGCCGGCGGCCATCGCCTCCTGAAACCACTCGTGCTCGCTCGAGCAGTGGTTGGGCACAAGGTCGACGATGACGCGCAGGCCCAGCTCGTGGGCGCGGTCGCGCAGTGCGTCGAAGTCGTCGAGGGTGCCGAAGATGGGGTCGACGTTGCAGTAGTCGGAAACGTCGTAGCCGGCGTCCTTCTGCGGCGAGCGGAAGAAGGGCGAGAGCCAGACGGCGTCGACGCCGAGGTTCGCGAGCGATTCGAGTCGCTGGGTGATGCCGGCGAGGTCGCCGATGCCGTCGCCCGAGGCGTCGGCGAACGACCGCGGGTAGATCTGGTAGATGACGGCGGAGCGCCACCACTCGGAGCCCGGAGCAGAAGCCAGCTCGCGGGGGTGCCCGGTGGGCAGGGTGGAGGTCGCGGTGTTCTCGTGAGACATGACGACCACGATACGGCCAACGTGCGCGATGTGGAAACGGTTCCATCCTCGTTTCCGGGTCGGCCGGGGTGCAGATCGGCCGGAATCATGGTGCTAATCTGTTGCGGTGCCGTTTCGCCCTACGGGCTGCACGGTCGCGCCCCGATAGCTCAGTGGTAGAGCACTTCCATGGTAAGGAAGGGGTCGTCAGTTCAATCCTGACTCGGGGCCCTGGCGCTCTTGCACACAATGCGGGAGGCCTGCCCGGCGGGGTAGCTCAGGTGGTTAGAGCACACGGCTCATAATCGTGGTGTCGCGGGTTCGAGTCCCGCCCTCGCTACCAAGAAGAAGGCCCCGCCACTGGCGGGGCTTTCCTCCTTATACCGGGGCGTCGGCAAGAGCCACCGTGCTGTCGATGAGGACAGGGCCCCCACCGCGCAGTCCGCGGCGCCGCGCAGCGACGTGGCGGCGGCACGGTAGGGATCGAGTCCCGTCCTCGCGGCAATAGGTGGTGGGAGTTCTCGCCTACTCAATACCCCTCCGGCAGGTCGCGCAGCTGCTGCAGCGCGAGCATCTCGCGCAGGTCCTCCTTGACGGCATCGATGCTTGCGCGCCGCTCCTCCTCGCTCTGTTCGGCGCCGCGGGGGATGAGTCTGGCCTGCGTGAGTTCGGCGAGGGTCTCCTCGCGGGCGACGGCGAGCAGCGCGTGCGTCTGCGCGGGGTCGTCCTCGATCTCGCGCAGTCGGTCGACGACGCCGCGCAGGATGCGGGCGCGGGTGCGCTGATGCTCAGCGTCCTGCCGCCTGTTGGCGGCGGCGCGGCGGGAGAGCCCGAACAGTCGGCGGGGGGTGGCGCTGGCCGCCTCGAGCCGCTCGGCGGTCTGGGTGAGCTCTTCTCGGAGCGTCTCGATCTCGCGCCGAGCGAGCTCGATCATGGTCAGGTCGCTCCACGGCGTCTCGTCGCGCAGCGTGAGCAGGATGATGCGGTTCTTGATGGCGAGCCGCAGGGCCGACCGGGCGACGAGCACGCCCTCCTCGACGGGGCTCGACGGCACGTGCGGGCGCTCGGCATCACGCGGCGAGCGCGGGGCGGAGTCGGGGAGCGGCATGGCGACCTCACGTGACGATGGCGATGCTCTCAGAGTAGGGGGAGCCCACTGGGCGGCGCCCGGGGATCACGGGATGCGCGACACGCCGAAAACACAACATCTAGGGGAATGACAACCGTGTCATTCCCTGTATATAGTGAGAGCCCTAGCCGCCGGGGGCGGAGAATTCACATCACCGAGGAGGTCCGCAATGGACAACGACAACGACACCGTGGGCGGCTACGACGTTCCCGTCGACCCTATGGACATGCTGCAGTGCGACAGCTGCCAGTAGGCATCGCACCCACGAGCTGAATCACAGTTCTGCCGAGGCCCCGGTCCACCACGAGGTGACCGGGGTTTCGTGCCATCCGGCGGCCGCCGCCGCCGAGGCACGAGCGAGGATCACGGGAGGCCGGTCGTGAGCATCACCGTCGATGCGCTGACGCCCGAACTGGGGCGCCCCTCGACGCGCCTCGCCTCCGACGCCGAAGTGCTCGACCGGGTGCACCGCACCCTCGGCCCCGTCGACGTCGTCGCCGAGCACGACGGCGCCCACAGAGCCTCGCGGGTGCTGCAGGTCGTCACTCGCGGCGAGGAGCGCGCGGTCGTCAAATGGCATCGGGATGCTCTACCGCACCGCCGCGAAGACACGGCCCTGCAGCACCACACCCCGGCGCTCAGCGGCGACGCGCCGCGCCTCGTTCTCAGCGACCCGGCCCTGCGCCTCGTGGTCGTCTCGCACGTGCTCGGCGAGCAGGCCGCGGGCTGCGCGCTCGCGCACGACGAGGCCGTGCACGCTCGCGCCGGCGAGCTGCTGCGGCGCCTGCACGACTCCGCGCCGCCCGTGCGCCACGACCGCTTCGGGCCCATCATCGCCGCCGACTTCGAGCGCTGGAGCACCCTCGCCGACGATTTGTGGGGTGAGCGCGGCGCGCAGGAGCGGCACGCTGCCCGGCAGCACGTCGCCGCCGCCCTCGACCTGGGCGCGCTCGACCACGTGCCTGCGCACCGCCAGCTGCACCCGCGGCACTGGGTCGTCGACCCGGGCGGGCGCGTGCGCTTCGTCGACTTCGCCGCCTTCGAGTTCGAACCGTGGGCGGCCGACCTGCTGTGGCTCGAGTACGGGGCGTGGCGCGACGCGCCCGCCCTGCGCGCGGCCTTCCTGCACGGATACGGGCGCGTGCCGAGCGAGCGCGACGAGATCGTGCTCGGCGCCGTCGCGGCCGTGCGCGGGCTCGAGCTGCTCGTGCGCGGGGAGCGGCGCGGCCACGCGGCCGAGAGGATGCTCGGGCGGAGCATCCTCGACAGGCTCCTCGGTACCGCACTCTTCTGAGCCCGCCCAGCACGGCCGGCCCAGCACGGCCGACCCAGCACAGCTCGCCCGGCGCGGCCCGCCGCTTACACTGGTCGGGTGCCCGTGAACCCAGACCTCACCGAGCGCGCGTTCGCGCCGACGGCCCCGTACCTCGTCGGTCGCGAGAAGGTTCGCGAGTTCGCTCGCGCGGTGCTCGCGACCTCGCCGCTGCACCACGACCCGGCCGCGGCGCAGGCCGCCGGCTACGCGGACGTCGTCGCCCCGCCGACCTTTCCCATCGTTATCGCCGAGGCGACCCTGCAGCAGCTGCTCGCCGAGCCCGACGCGGGCATCGACTTCAGCCGCGTCGTGCACGGCGACCAGCGCTTCAGCTACACGCGCCCCATCGTCGCGGGCGACGAGCTCACCGCCACGCTGCGGGTCACGAGCATCAAGACGCTCGGCGGCAACAGCATGGTCGCGAGCGAGAGCACCATGGTCGACGCCGACGGCGAGCACGTCGTCACGAGCGTCTCGACCCTCGTCGTGAGAGGGGACGACTCGTGAGCCTTGCTGAGAGCCCGTCGATCGCGGAGTCCCTGGGCCTCGAGGTAGGCCAGGTCGTCGCCGAGCAGACCTTCGCCCTCAGCCGCGACACGCTCGTGCGCTACGCGGGAGCGAGCGGCGACTTCAACCCCATCCACTACCGCGACGACGTCGCCGCCTCGGTGGGCCTGCCCGGCGTGCTCGCGCACGGCATGCTCACGATGGGCGTCGCCGTGCAGCCCGTCGTCGACTGGCTCGACGGCCGCGGCTGGGTGAGCGACTACCAGGTGCGCTTCACGCGCCCCGTCGTCGTCGACCCGCAGGCGGGCGCCGAGGTGACCATCACCACCACCGTGGGGGCGATCGACGACGCGGGCGCCCGCCTCGACCTCGCCGCCGTCTACGAGGGCCAGACCGTGCTCGGCAAGGCGCAGGTGCGCATCAGCGCGCACTGACCCGGCTGCCATGAGGCTGAGCGAGCTCACGACCCTGCGCATCGGCGGCGAAGCCGAGCGCTTCGTCGACGCCACCGAGACCGACGAGATCATGCAGACGGTGCTCGAGGCCGACCGTGTGGGCGAGCCGTGGCTCGTGCTCGGCGGCGGCTCCAACGTCCTCGTCGGCGACGACGGTGTCGAGGGCGTCGTCGTGCGGGTCGCCACGCGCGGCATCGAGCGACTGCCGGATGCCGCGGGCTCACGCCGCCCAATCCGCCTGCGGGTGCAGGCCGGGGAGCCGTGGGAGGCGCTCGTCGACCACACCGTGCGCCAGGGGTGGTCGGGCGTGGAGGCCCTGTCGGGCATCCCCGGGTCGTGCGGAGCCGCCCCCATCCAGAACATCGGCGCCTACGGTCAGGAGCTCGCCGAGAGCCTCATCGCCGTCGAGGTGCTCGACCTCGACTCGGGCGAGCGCGCCACCTGGCCGGCGCCGCTGCTCGAGCTCGGCTACCGCACGAGCACCATCAAGCAGGGGCGCCGCGCGGTCGTGCTGAGCATCGACCTCGCTCTGGGAGACGAGGATGCCCGCAGCCGACCCGTGCGCTACGCCCAGCTCGCCGACGCCCTCGGGGTCGAGATCGGCGACAGCGCGCCGCTGAAGGGCGTGCGCGCCGCCGTGCTCTCGTTGCGCGCCTCCAAAGGCATGGTGCTCGACCCCGACGACCCCGACTCGGTGAGCGCCGGATCGTTCTTCACCAACCCCATCGTGAGCGAGGCCTTCGCGCGCACCCTGCCAGCCGCGGCCCCGCGCTGGGCCCAGCAGACCGAGGCGCCCGCGCGGGCGGTGCCGCTCGGTGCCGAGCCCGCCCCGCCGCCGCCCGCCGTCGAGGGAACCGTGAAGCTCAGCGCCGCCTGGCTCATCGAGCACTCGGGCATCCGCCGCGGGTTCTGCCTCGGTGCCTCCCGCGCCGCCGTCTCGCGCAAGCACACGCTCGCGCTCGTCAACACCGGCGGAGCGACCGCGGCAGAGCTGGCCGAGCTCGCCCGGTACATCCAGACGCGCGTCATGAGCGAGTTCGGGGTCGTGCTGCACCCCGAGCCGGTCTTCGTCGGCGTCGAGCTGTAGGCCCCGCCCACCCCACCCACGCGAGGCTGTGACCTCCACAATTCAGGAGTGAGGGCCGCCGAATGGCCCGCACGGGGGCGCCGTCGGCATGTCACCAGGCACCGGCTGCAGAAACTCCTGAATTGTGGAGACGCCGCGCGGCGATCACGCTGTGGCCGCTGCGCTGTCGGCTACAGGAGTCCGCGCTCCATCGCGAGGGTCACGGCGCGCGTACGGTCGCTCACCCCGAGCTTCTCGAAGGTGCGCAGCAGGTGCGTCTTCACGGTCGCCTCGCCGAGGAAGAGGCGCTCGCCGATCTGCCGGTTGCTGAGCCCCTCGGCGACGAGCCCCAGCACCTCCGTCTCGCGCGGCGTGAGCGCCGCGGGCGCCGGCTCGCGCATGCGCGTCACGAGCTGCGCGGCGATCGACGGCGAGAGCGCCACCTCCCCGGCCGCGACCGAGCGCACACCCGCGACGAGCTCCTCCGCCGGGGCCGCCTTGAGCAGATAGCCGCTCGCCCCCGCCTCGATCGCGGCGAGGATGCTCGCATCCGACTCGTAGGTCGTGAGCACGAGCACGCGCACCTCAGGCGCCTTCTCGCGGATGCGCGCCGTCGCCTGGTCGCCCGTGAGCCCTGGCATCCGCACGTCCATGACGACGAGATCGGGGCGGAGCTCGAGAGCGCGACCCACGGCATCCTCACCGTCGACCGCCTCCCCGACCACCTCGATGCCGTCCTCGGCCTCGAGGAGCGAGACGATGCCGGCACGCACGACCGCGTGGTCATCGGCGACGAGCACGCGGATCACAGGGCGAGCTCCTGCACCCGCACCTCGGCGGTGAGTGTCGTGCCCGCGCCCGGCGCGCTCTCGACCGTGAGGGCGCCGTCCACGAGCGCCAGACGGTCACGCATGCCGGGCAGTCCGAACCCGGCGGGCACGTCGTCCGGGTCGAAGCCGATGCCGTCGTCGACGATCCGCACACGCACGGTACCGTCGCCGACGACGAGCGTCACCCCGATGCGGGATGCCCGCGCGTGCTTGCGCGCATTCGCGAGCGCCTCCTGCGCGCACCGCAGCACGACCACCTCAAGGTCACGGGGCAGCACGAGCTTCTGCGGCCCCTGCACCGTGACCGTCACCCCCGTCTCGCGCTGGAAGCGCTCCGCGATGCGGTGCAGAGCGCTCAGCAGATCGAGCGGCACCTCGCCCGAGTCGACGCGTGCGCCGGCGGCGACCAGCGCTCGAGTCTCGGCGAGCACGCCGCGCGCACTCTCCTCCACCAGGGCCAGACTCTCCTCCGAGCCGTGCTCGCGCCGCGCCCGTTGCGCGAGCATCACCAGACCTGTGAGGTCTTGCGCGATCGTGTCGTGCAGCTCGCGCGCGAGGTGCTCGCGCTCGGCCGCCGCACCGGCGTCGCGGTGCAGCGCGGCGATTTGCTCCTGCGCCCCCCGCAGCTCCTCGAGCAGCCGGCCCCGCTCCTCGCCCAGGGCGACCATGTGGGTGATCCAGAAACCCATCGCGAGGCTGAAGCCCAGCGCGAGCGACTGGGTGACGAGGATCTGGATGATGTCCTCCAGCTCACCGCCGATGCTCGTGAGGAACCCCGCGCCGACCGCGACGGCGATGATCACGTTGCCGACGACAGCGTCCCGTGTTCGCGGGGCGAAGACCCAGCACACCGGGTACGCGATCGCCTGGAGGATCGCGAGGGTTGCGAACCCCGCGGTGCCGAGACCGGCCGCTGCGGCGATGAGGAGGATGAGAGTCCACGACGGCGTCTCCGTCTCGACCCGTCTGTCGCCCAGCAGCGCCCAGGCCCCCACGAGCAGCACGATCGCGCTGAGGGCGAAGGCGAGACGCCACGGCGTCTGCAGGTTGAGGAGTGAGAGAACGCCGGTGAGGGCCGCCATGCCGAGCACGGCGACCCACCACCAACGCCTGGCCGTCATGCGGCCGAGCCTAGCCACTCAGCTGTCCTTGCGGATCCAGCGGAAGGTGACCCGGGCGAGGACGAGACCGACGACGAGCCACAGACCGAGCGCGAGGGCGACCCCGGGCAGATCCCACGATTCGTTCGGCTCGAGAACGACGAGCTCCTCCGGCAGGAACACGCTGCGCATGCCCTGCGCCATCCACTTGAGCGGGAACACGCTCGCGAAGTTCTGCAACCAGTCGGGCAGGTCGCTGAAGCGCAGGTACACGCCCGAGATGAACTGCAGCACGAGGGTGATGGGGATGACGACCGCGGTGGCGCTCTTGCCGCTGCGCGGCAGGCTCGACAGCGCGATACCGAGAATCGCCGAGGTGACGACACCCAGCACGAACACCCAGGCGAAGACGAGCCAGTTCTCGGCCTCCTCGGGCAGGGGCACCCCGAACACCGTGAAGCCGAGCGCGAGCAGCACCGCCGCCTGCGCGAGCCCCGTCACGAACGACTGCCCGAGCTTGCCGATGAAGTAGCTCACGACAGGGAGGGGCGAGCCGGCGAGCCGCTTCAGGGTGCCGTCGCTCTTCTCGAGCGCGATGTCGATCGCGAGGTTCTGCACGCCGCTGAGCAGCAGGCCCGCGGCGAGCATCGCCGGCAGGTAGAACCACGCGGCGCTCACGTCGTCGCCGTCGGCGGTCTGCCCGAAGCTCGCCTGGCTGAACGAGACGCTGAAGATCGTGAGCATGACGACGGGGAAGAGGAAGGTGAAGAACACCGTGTCGCCCTGACGGAAGTACGCGCGCACCTCGTAGCCGATGCGCAGACCGCCGAGACGGATCGCGCGCACCAGGCTCGCGCCGACGGCGTGCGAGGCGGAGCGGGTTCGTGCGGGGGTGGGGGTGCTGCTGGTTGTCGCGCTCATCGTGCGACCTCCGTCTCTGTCGACTCGGATGCTGCGTCAGGGGTGGCCGTGTCGTGGCCGATGAGGTCCAGGTAGACGTCCTCCAGGCTCGGGCGGATCACCTCGAGCGCCTCGGGCTCCGGCCCGATCCGGTCGAGGAGGGCCGCGACGAGAGAGCCGGGGGCGTCGGTGCGCTGCTCACGCTGCTCGCCCGCCTCGCGCCAGCGCACGATCGGGGTGCGAGCATCCGCACCGCCCAGTTCGTTGATCGGAGCGAGGTCGACCATGCGGCCGCCCGCGATGACGCCGGCACGGTCGCCCAGCTGCGCTGCCTCGTCGAGGTAGTGCGTCGTGAGCAGGATGGTCGTGCCCTCCGACTGGAGGGTGCGGATGAGGTTCCAGAAGCTGCGTCGCGCTTCGGGATCGAAGCCCGTCGTCGGCTCGTCGAGGAACAGCAGCTCGGGTCGCCCGACGATGCCGACGGCCACATCGACGCGGCGGCGCTGCCCACCCGAGAGCTTGCGGATGAGCGTGCCCGCCTTCTGCTCGAGGCCGACCGAAGCGATCACCTCGTCGACGTCGCGCGGGTTCGGGTAGAGGGCGGCGAAGTGGCGCAGCTGCTCGGCCACGGTCACGTTGCCGCTCTCACCGGAGGACTGCAGCACGATGCCGAGCCGCGCCTTCCACTCGAGGCCGCCGCGCCCCGGGTCGATGCCGAGCACGCGGGCCTCGCCGCTCGTGCGGTCGCGATAGCCCTCGAGAATCTCGATCGTGGTGGATTTTCCTGCACCATTCGGGCCCAGCAGTGCGAATGTCTCGCCCCGGTGAATATCGAAATCGATTCCGTCGACGGCGGCGAATGAGCCGTAATTCTTGCGCAATGCGCGCACCTCGACGACGTTCTCCTGTGTTGTCATGCCCCCACTCTCGCCGAGCGCCTGCACGCCGACAACGGCCATTCGACCTAACTCTGCGTCCACCGATCGGTGGATGCGGCAGCGATAATGCCTACTCGTGGGATAATTTCCCGCATTGCGGCTCGCGCACCATGCGCACCGCATCACCGCTTATCGAGGGGATTTCCATGAAGCGCATTACCACCGAACTCGTCGACGATATCGACGGCACGGTAATCCAGCCAGGAGGGGGCGGCACCGTCGCTTTTGCGCTTGACGGCACGAGCTACGAGATCGACCTTGCCGACGACAACCAGCGGGCGCTGCGGGATGCCCTCGCACCGTTCATCGCCAACGCGCGCTCGACGGGCCGCCGCGCCGGCGGTGCCCCGCGCAGGCGCTCGAGCGGCTCGAGCGACACGGCCGCGGTGCGCGAGTGGGCGCAGCGCAACGGCTACACGGTGGGCGACCGCGGGCGCATCCCCGCCGAGATTCGCGAGGCGTACGCCGCCGCGCAGCGCTGACGCGGCGACGGCGGGCCCCACTCGGCTGCACAACTGAGAGCACGCGTGCAGGAGCCGAGGCGCGACTACGCGGCGAAGAAGCGCTGCAGGCGCTGGATGCCCTCGAGCAACTCGACGTCGCCGAGCGCGTAGCTGAAGCGCAGGTAGCCGCTCGGGCCGAACGCCTCGCCGGGCACCGCCGCGACCTCCGCCTTCTCGAGGATCAGCTCGGCGAGCTCGAGCGAGGTCGTCGGCGTCACGCCGTGCCACTCGCGGCCGAGCAGCCCGGTCACGTCGGGGTAGACGTAGAAGGCTCCGGTCGGCGTGGGCGTGAGCATCCCGTCGATCGCATTCAGCTCGGCGACGGCCAGGCGGCGCCGGCGGTCGAAGGCCTCGCGCATGGTGGCCACCGCATCCTGCGGGCCGGTGAGCGCCGCGAGGGCCGCGCGCTGCGGAACGTTCGCGACGTTGCTCGACAGGTGCGACTGCAGATTCGAGGCGGCGGCGATGACGTCTGACGGGCCGACCATCCAGCCGACGCGCCAGCCCGTCATCGCGTAGGTCTTCGCGACGCCGTTGACGAGGATGCACTGCTCGGCCAGCTCGGGAACCGCCTCGACGATCGACACCGCGCGTGCGCCGTCGTACGTGAGCGCCTGGTAGATCTCGTCGGTGATCACCCAGATGCCGTGGGCGAGCGCCCACTCGCCGATCGCGCGCGTCTGCTCGGGGCTGTACACCGAGCCGGTCGGGTTGGAGGGGCTCACGAAGAGCAGCACTTTCGTGCGGGGCGTGCGCGCCGCCTCGAGCTGCTCGACCGTGACCAGGTACTCCTGGTCGCTGCCGGCGAATACCTCCACGGGCGTGCCGCCGGCGAGCGCGACGACCTCCGGGTAGGTCGTCCAGTACGGCGCGGGCAGCAGCACCTCGTCGCCGTCGTCGACGATCGTCTGGAAGGCCTGGTACACGGCCTGCTTGCCGCCGTTCGTGACGATGACCCGGCTCGCCGGCACCTCGAGGCCCGAGTCGCGCAGGGTCTTCGCGGCGATCGCCTCGCGCAGCTCGGGCAGGCCAGCAGCGGGCGTGTAGCGGTGGTTCTTCGGATCGCGCGCCGCCTCGACGGCGGCCTCGACGATGTGGTCGGGCGTCGCGAAGTCGGGCTCCCCCGCGGCGAAGCTGATGACGGGCCGACCCGCCGCCTTGAGCGCTTTGGCCTTGGCGTCCACCTTGAGGGTGGCCGATTCGCTGATGGCGGCGATGCGGTGGGCGATGCGTCGAGAGTCGCTGGTCACGCCCGCAGTCTAGCGACGTAGCGCAGAGCGGCTGCGGGATGCCCGGCTCTCGCGCCGCGCATCCCGTCAGGTTGGAGACCCCGCCCGCGTCGCCTACACTGGGGAACGGTGGTTGATCTCCGCCATGCTTTGGCATGCCCGCGAGTCAGCGCCGTACCGCAGAGGGCGGTGGCTCAATTGGTAGAGCAGCGGTCTCCAAAACCGCAGGTTGCAGGTTCGAGTCCTGTCCGCCCTGCACAGTCGCCCTGCTCGGCGCATCCGTTCACGATGTGACACGCGATGCGCCGGGTGCGGCGGTGAGCACCACCCCACCAGTTCAGTACCCGAACGACGAAGGTAGAGCATCACGTGAGCAATGTGATCGACGAGCCCGGCGGCGAGGATGTCGTCGCCAAGGCGAAGCGGGAGCGCGCTGAGAAGCGCGGACCGTTCGGTCGTTTCGCGCTGTTCATCCGCCAGGTGCTCAACGAGCTGAGCAAGGTCGTCACGCCGACGCGTCGCGAGCTCATCACCTACACGCTCGTCGTGCTCGTCTTCGTGATCATCATGATGGCGATCGTGTCGGGCCTCGACATCGTGTTCGGGTCTGTCGTGAACTTCCTGTTCGGTACAGGAAACCTGGGCGCCGGCGGCTGAGTCCGCCTCACCGAGCATGTTCGACAACCGTGCACGTTCGACAGCAGTGCACGTTCGACAGCACAAGGAAAGAAGAAGCAGTGTCTGAGAAATTGCCGCGCGACATCGATCTCGCGACCGCCGCCGAGCAGTCGTCCGAAGAGGACGAGGCGCAGGAGGGCAACGTGCTCGACTCTCAGCAGCACGCCTCCGACCCGGCCGAGCACAACGCGATGCACGTCGTCGACGACGACGAGCGCGAGCCCGACCTGGAGGGCCTGCTCGATGCTCTCGACCTGGCCGCCGACCCGGAGGCCGACGCCGTCGTCGAGGATGCGCTCGACATCGACTCCGCGCAGGAGGCCGACGCTGCCGCCGAGGCGACCCACGACGAGTCGGACGAACCCGAGGAGGACGCCGCCTCGGCCGACGCCGAGGAGCCCGAGGTCGACCCCTACGAGGAGTTCAAGCTCGAGCTGCGCATGAAGCCGGGCAAGTGGTATGTCGTGCACTCCTACGCCGGCTTCGAGAAGCGCGTCAAGCAGAACATCGAGAACCGCAAGATCTCCATGAACATGGAGGAGAGCATCTACGAGGTGCAGGTTCCCATGGAGGACGTCGTCGAGATCAAGAACGGGCAGCGCAAGCTCGTCAACCGCGTCCGCATCCCCAGCTACGTGCTCGTGCGCATGGATCTCAATGAGGACAGCTGGTCGGTCGTGCGGCACACGCCGGGCGTGACCGGATTCGTCGGCAACGCCCACAACCCCACGCCGCTGCGCTTCGACGAGGCGTTCCAGATGCTCAAGTCGACCGTGCAGGTCGTCGAGGCGCCCGCCAAGACGGGCGGCGCGAAGGGTGGCGGGCTCGCAGCCCGCGTCATCCCTGCCGAGATCGATTTCGAGGTCGGCGAGACCATCACGATCAAGGAGGGCTCGTTCGCGGGCCTCCCCGGCACGATCAACGAGATCAAGCCCGAGAGCGGCAAGCTCACGGTGCTCGTCTCGCTCTTCGAGCGCGAGACCCCGGTCGAGCTGTCGTTCGACCAGGTCACGAAGCTCTGACCGCGTACCCCGAGCCGAGCTGCACGCTCTAGACTCATCAGTTGACCGCGGCGCGCACAGGGCGCGCAGGCGGGAGCGCGACATCCGCACCGGATGGCGCACGACACGAAGGAAGAAGATATGGCACCGAAGAAGAAGGTCTCGGGTCTGATCAAGCTGCAGATCCAGGCTGGCGCCGCCAACCCCGCCCCGCCCATCGGGCCGGCGCTGGGTCAGCACGGCGTCAACATCATGGAGTTCTGCAAGGCCTACAACGCGGCCACCGAGTCGCAGCGCGGCAACGTCATCCCGGTCGAGATCACCGTGTACGAGGACCGCTCGTTCACGTTCATCCTCAAGACCCCGCCGGCCGCGGAGCTCATCAAGAAGGCCGCTGGCGTGCAGAAGGGCTCGGGAACCCCGCACACCGTCAAGGTCGCCTCGATCACGCGCGAGCAGGTTCGCGCGATCGCCGAGCAGAAGCAGTCCGACCTCAACGCCAACGACCTCGACGCGGCGGAGAAGATCATCGCCGGCACCGCGCGGAGCATGGGCATCACGGTCGACTCGTAGAGTCGAGCGCGACGCCCATGCGTCATTCGCTGAGGCGAACGCCGAAAGGCGTTCGCGCGATGCCGCGTCGTGACAGCAGGTCGTCACGCGATGGCGGTGGGCGCCGAACAACACCACATCCCAGCGGGAGAGCCAGCCAGGCTCGCCAACCGCGAACTCATTACTAGGAGACACAACATGGCACAGAAGTCCAAGGCCTACCGGGCCGCGGCCGAGAAGATCGAGCCGGGCAAGTTCTACACCCCCGACGAGGCCGTCGCCGTCGCCCGCGAGACGGGCTCCAAGAAGATGGATTCGACCGTCGAGGTGGCGCTCAAGCTCGGCGTCGACCCCCGCAAGGCCGACCAGATGGTGCGCGGCACCGTCAACCTGCCGCACGGCACGGGCAAGACCGCCCGCGTCATCGTGTTCGCGACCGGCCCCGCGGCCGAGGCCGCGATCGCGGCCGGCGCCGACGAGGTCGGCGGCGCCGAGCTCATCGAGAAGGTCGCCGGCGGCTACACCGCGTTCGACTCGGCCGTCTCGACCCCCGAGCTCATGGGCCAGGTCGGTCGCCTCGGCAAGGTGCTGGGCCCGCGCGGCCTCATGCCCAACCCGAAGACCGGCACCGTGACGCCCGACCCGGCGAAGGCCGTGACCGACATCAAGGGCGGCAAGATCGAGTTCCGCGTCGACAAGCACGCGAACGTGCACTTCATCGTCGGCAAGACCGGCTTCACGCAGGAGCAGCTGTCGGAGAACATCCACGCAGCGCTCGACGAGGTCGTGCGCCTCAAGCCGTCGAGCTCGAAGGGCCGCTACGTGCAGAAGGCGACCGTCTCGACGACCTTCGGCCCGGGCATCCCGCTCGACGTCAACGTCTTCTAGGCGCGCACCGCGCCGCAGTGCCACGATGGCCCCGCTCCGGCGGGGCCATCGTCGTCTGCGCCCCGACCGGGCGGCAGAATGGGAGGATGACTGCGCGCATCCGGCCCGCGATCGCGGCGGAGGTCGCGGCCTTGCACGAGCTCGCCGCCCTCACCTTCCCGCTCGCCTGCCCGCCGTCGACGACGGAGGCCTCGAAGGCGGCGTTCATCGCCGAGCACCTCAGCGTCGAGGCGTTCGGGCGCTACCTGAGAGATGCGCGGCGCGACATCACCGTCGCCGAGGACGCCGGGGCGCTCGTCGGCTACGCCATGCTCGTGCATGGCGAGCCGGCCGACCCCGATGTCGCGCAGGCGGTGCGCGCACGGCCGACCGCCGAGCTGAGCAAGCTCTACGTGCATCCGTCGCACCACGGCGGCGGGGTTGCCTCGGCACTCGTCGCCGCCGCAGTGGAGGCGGCCTCGCGTCGAAAGGCCGTGAGCGTCTGGCTCGGCGTCAACCAGCACAACGCACGCGCGAACCGGTTCTACGCCAAGAGCGGGTTCGAGACGGTCGGCAGCAAGAGGTTCCTCGTGGGGGACACCTGGGAGGACGACTGGGTGCGCGAGCGGCCGCTCTGACCTGCGGCGTCGCGCACCGCGCCTACTGCTCGGCGGAGACCTCGAGCACGATCTTGCCGCGCGTGTGACCCTGTTCGAGCAGCCGATGGGCTTCGGCGGCCTCACGCAGCGGCAGCACGTGCTCAAGGTTCACGCGGAGGTCGCCTGATTCGAACAGGCGTGAGAGCACGGCGAGCGTCGCCCCGCTCGGCGAGACCTTGTAGCCGGTCGCCCGCACGCCCGCCTCGCGCGCGTCCGCCAGCATGGTCGGCCAGCTGCCGGTGGGCGCGTTCACGAGAAGCCCGCCGGGTCGCAGAACGCTGAGTGCCCGCGTGCCCGTGTCGTCGTGCGCGTTGCCGATGAGGTCGATGACGACGTCAGCATCGTGCACGTGGTCCTCGAAGCGCGCCGAGGTGTAGTCGATGACCTGGGATGCGCCCAGCTCGCGCAGCCACCCCTGGTTGCGGGCGGAGCCGGTCGTGGTGACGTGGGCTCCGAAGTACGTGGCGAGCTGCACGGCGAAATGCCCGACGCCGCCCGCGCCGGCGTGGATGAGCATCCGCTGCCCCTCGTGCGCGCGCGCGACGTCGACGACCATGCCCCACGCGGTGAGGGCGGCCACGGGCACTCCCGCCGCCTCGGTGAAGCTCAGGGAAGCGGGCTTCGGGCACAGCGAGGCCTCCGGCAGCACCGCGTACTCCGCGTAGGTGCCGTCGAAGCGTGGCACCATCGACATTCCGTACACCTCGCGCCCCACGGCAAGCGGGTGCGCCTCATAGGGTGACTCGACGACGACACCGGCGACGTCGTAGCCCAGGATGACGGGGAACGACCGCACGGCGCTCGCGACACCGCGGCCGGCGCGGGTCTTGGCATCGATCGGGTTGACGCCCGCGGCCATGACCTTCACGAGCACTTCGGCGTTCGCCCGCACCGGCATCGTCACCTCGGCGGGGGAGAGCACTTCCGGGCCGCCCCACTCCTGCGCCACCATGGCTGTCATCGTCGTCATCGTCGGTCCCCTCCCGCAACGAGGATCAGTCAACCGCGCTTTCGGGTCGCGGATGTTTCCAGAGTGTCACGCAGGGGCAAACTCTCCCGACGTTGCGGGGCCGCCCTGCGAACGGGGTACAGAAAGTGAGCGGCCGAGTCCCCCTTTTTGGGGACCGAATCACCCCCGGAGGGGGGACTGCGTGCGATGTTCGTTTCGCGCACACTCGTAGTGAGCGGGGGACACCCCCAGTCCCCCACAGGGAGGACACGAGCACCCGAAGCTCGCGGCCCCCCGATGTCTCGCCCGACTCAACCCGAGAGGAACGCCATGATCACCCTCCCCCTCCTCATGATCTCCGCCCTCGTGGGCTTCGTCGCCCTAATGGCCGGCATCGCTGGCACGGGTCGCAAGTCGCGCGGGGCGCACCGCGCCTGACGCCGCTCCCCGAGAGCGGCGCGACAGTGCGCCACGCGACGAGCCCCGGCAGTCCCTCCCCCAAGACGGCCGGGGCTCGCGTCGTGCTCGGCGTTAACTCTGACTCGGCGCCGCCGAGCACGGGAATGCGCAGGGCTGGCTCAGAGGAAGCTCATAGGTTTGTGGGTGCTACTGGAACCATGCCCTACGACGATCAGGCCGAGTCACCCCGCCTCACCCACCCCGATGGCTCACCGGTGCGGGCTCTCGTCGTGGACGACGAGCCATCCCTGGCCGACCTCGTCTCGATGGCGCTGCGGTACGAGGGCTGGGAGGTGCGCACCGCCCTCACCGGGCAGGAGGCGCTGGCCCACGGCAGGGAGTTCCGCCCCGACATCGTCGTGCTCGACATCATGTTGCCCGATCTCGACGGTCTGGAGGTGCTGCGCCGACTGCGGGCAGACGGCAGCAACGTTCCGGTGCTGTTCCTCACCGCGAAGGACGCCGTCGACGATCGCGTCGTGGGTCTGACCGCGGGAGGGGATGACTACGTCACCAAGCCGTTCAGTCTCGAGGAGCTCGTTGCGCGTCTGCGCGGTCTCATCCGCCGCAGTGCGCTCGTGGTAAGCGAGCGCGCCGACCCGGAGATCCGCGTCGGCGACCTCGTCCTCAACGAGGAGAGCTACGAGGTGCGCCGGGGCGACACCGAGATCGAGCTCACCGCCACCGAGTTCGAGCTGCTGCGCTACCTCATGCGCAATCCTCGACGCGTTCTCAGCAAGGCGCAGATCCTCGATCGAGTGTGGAGCTACGACTTCGGCGGCCGCTCGAGCATCGTCGAGATCTACATCTCCTACCTCCGCAAGAAAATCGACACTCTCGGCCCCGCGATGATCCACACCGTGCGCGGCGTGGGCTACCTCATCAAGCCGGTCGCGTGAGTGCCGGCGCCGCAACGCCCGGCGACGTCGGGGCGGTGCACTGAGGATGCGCGGCTGGTCCCTGCAGCAGAGGCTCGTGGCGGGCATCCTGGCCCTGCTCGCGGTCGCCACGCTCGGCATCGGTGTCGTGAGCACCTTCGCCCTGCGCAGCTCCCTCGTCGGTCAGCTCGACGACGAGCTGCGCTCAACGACGCAGCGCGTCGCAGCCACTCTCGAAGCGGGCTCGGATGAGCCGGGTCGCAGCCTGCTCGGCCCCGGCCTGCCCTTAGGCTCGCTCATCGCGATCGTGTCGCCGCAGGGTCGCGTGACCGCCGCCTACCTCGACCTCGACGCCGAGGTGCGCGAGCTGTCGGCGCTGCAGCAGCGCGTCCTCGCGGGTGCGTCCGTCGAGCAGCCGCGCACCATCCGGTTCCCGGGAAGGCTCGGCGAGTACCGCGTGCTGGGTGTCCCCGTCGGCCAAAACTCGACGGTCGTGGTCGGGCTCTCCACGCGCGAGGTGACGGTGACGACCGCCCGACTCGGTGCAACGATCACGGCCGTTCTCGTCGGCACCCTCCTCATCGCCGCGGCACTCGGCCGCAGCGTGGCCCGCGTCGCCCTGCGGCCGCTCACGCGCATCCGCGAGACCGCCACGAGGGTGACCGAGCTGCCGCTGGACCGCGGCGCCGTGGCCCTGTCTGACCGGCTCGAGGCGATCGACACCGACCCGCGCACCGAGGTGGGTCAACTGGGTGCGGCCTTCACGCGCATGCTCGACCACGTGCAGTCGGCGCTGCTGGCTCGCGAGGCCAGCGAGGGCAAGGTGCGGCAGTTCGTCGCCGATGCGAGCCACGAACTGCGCACCCCGCTCGCCGCGATCCGCGGGTACAGCGAGCTGACACGTCGAGGCGGCCACGAGGTGCCGCCCGATGTGCGCCACGCCCTCGACCGCATCGAGTCGGAGTCGGTGCGCATGACGGGCCTCGTCGACGATCTGCTGCTGCTCGCTCGTCTCGACGAGGGCCGCGCGCTGCGAGCCGACCCCGTCGACCTCGGCCGTGTCATCGCGGATGCCCTCGCCGACGCACGCGCCACGAGTGGCGACCATAACTGGAGCGTCGACGTACCCGACGAGCCAGTCGTCGTCATCGGCGACCAGGGCCGCCTGCACCAGGTGGTGGCGAACCTTCTCGCCAACGCGCGCGTCCACACACCCGACGGCACGTCTGTGGCCGCGTCGGTCGCGGCTGTCGACGGCGAAGCGATCGTGCGGGTCGCCGACGACGGCCCCGGGATTCCGGCGGAGGTGCAGCCCGTGCTGTTCGAGCGATTCGCCCGAGCCGACACCTCGCGCTCGCGGGCGACGGGCAGCACGGGTCTGGGGCTCGCGATCGTCGCGGCGGTCGTCGGGGCGCACAACGGCAGAGTGTCGGTGGAGTCGCGCCCCGGCCGCACGGTCTTCACCGTGCGGCTGCCTCTCCTGCGCGCCGAGTAGCCGCCGAAGGTCGGTAGCCTCGGGGAGGGCCGAGACCGACGGCCTTCAGAGGAGGACCATCGTGATCATCGCCGTGACGGGTTCCAGCGGCAAGCTCGGCGTCGCGGTGGTCGAGCACCTGCGGCAGCGCGACCACACCGTGATCGGCATGGACGTCGTCGGCGACCGCGGCCCGGGATTCGTGCAGGTCGATCTCGCCGACTACGGTCAGATCGCGGATGCCCTCGCCGGGGTCGAGGAGCGCCACGACGGCGTCGACGCGCTCGTGCATCTGGCGGCGACGCCCGCCCCGGGCATCCGACCCGATACGGCGCTCATCCAGCAGAACGTCTCGATGACGATCGGCGTCGTGCAGGCGGCGCGACGCGCCGGAATCCGGAGCATCGTGCACGCCTCGAGCGAAACGCTGCTGGGCTTGCCGCTCGAGGAGCCGCCGCCCCTGGCGCCGATCGACGAGAGCCAAGCGGTGCGGCCCAACTTCATGTACGCCGTCGGCAAGCACCTCGAGGAGGAGTTCGGTCGCGCAATCTGCCGCGTGCAGCCGCAGCTCGCCATGACGGGTCTGCGGTTCAGCAACGTCATGGCGCCCGAGGACTACGCCGAGTTCGAGACCTGGCAGGACGATCCGGCCGTGCGCCGTTGGAACCTCTGGGGCTACATCGATCGCCGCGATGGCGCCCACGCTGTCGAGCGCGCGCTCGTCACACCACGCCCCGGATACTCGACCTACATCATCGCCGCGGCCGATACCGTCATGCGACGCGACAGCGCCGAGCTGATGGCCGCCGAGTTTCCCGCGGTGCCGTTCAGCCGCGAGGTGCGTGGCCGAGAGACCCTGCTCTCCATCGACGCCGCACGCCGGGATCTCGGCTACTCGCCGAGCCATTCGTGGCTCGACGAGAGCTAGTCTTCGCCCTGAGCCTTCGTGTACGCGGCGTCGCCGTCGAACTCCTGCAGCAGCTCCAGGTGCACCCAGTCGACGGAGCCTTCGATCCGCTCGAGCAGCTCACGGACCAGTGATCGGCTGACGTCGCCGTCGTCGCGCTGCACGAACCGGCAGCGGTAGTGGTCGACGACGTCGATGTTGGTGTTGCCGTCGGGGTACACCTTCGTGCCGCGGTTCGAGATCATCTTCAGACGCAGCGAGAAGTCAGAGACCCGTGCTTCCAACTGTGGCCCCAGAGCGTCGGGCATGAGCCCAGACTCGACGAACACGTCGACACCGACGACGCGGCGCGTCTCAGGCACCACGGTGACCGGGTTCGGCTTCGGAGCGGGCATGGCCAGCGGGCGTCCCCGACGAATGGTGTATCCGTCGACGCTCTCGCCGAGATTGTCGATGATCGCCGAAGCGAAGTCGCTCGTCGACGTACCGCGGTCGTACCCGACGACATCGCCGGTCAGCACGCCCTTCTGCAGGGTGGCGAAGAGTGCGTTCTCGATGGACTCGGCTTCGTCGAAGAACTGCAGGTGCTTGAGCATCATGACCGAGGACAGGATGACCGCGGTCGGGTTGATGACGTCGCGACCGGCATACTTGGGGGCTGATCCGTGCACGGCTTCGAAGATCGCGACCCCCGACCCGAGGTTCGCCGAGGGCGCGAAGCCGAGGCCGCCCACGAGCGCCGAGGTCAGATCGCTCAGAATGTCGCCGTTCATGTTGGTCGTGACGATCACATCGAACTGCTCGGGACGCTTGACGAGTTGATGCGCTGCGTTGTCGATGATCACGTGACGCGACTCAATGTCCGGGTACTCCAGGGCGACCTTCTCGAAGGTGCGCTTCAACTCGCCCTCCGTGAGCTTCATGATGTTCGACTTCGTGGCGCAGGTCACCGACTTCCGACCCTCGCTGCGTGCGAACTCGAACGCCGTGCGGGCGATCTTCTCTGATCCCTTGCGCGAGATGAGCTTGAGGCACTGAGCGACCCCGGGGGTCTGCATGTGCTCGATGCCCGCGTAGAGGTCTTCGACGTTCTCGCGAACAACCACCAGGTCGACTCCGGAACCCGAGTAGCGCGTGGAGACTCCCGGCAGCTCTCGCACGGGGCGGATGTTGGCGTAGGTCTCGAACAGTTTGCGCAGCGTGACGTTCGCCGACTTCTCCCCGAAGCCCACGGGTGTGCCCAGCGGCCCCTTGAGGACGACGCGCGTGCGCGTGATGGAGTCGATCGTGTCCTTCGGCACTCCCGAGGCGACGCCCCGACGAAACACGGTCTCGCCGGCCTCCTGCTCGTCCCAGTCGATCTTCGCCTCGGTCGCGTCGATGATGCGCCGAGCCGCGGCAACGCACTCTGGGCCTACGCCGTCACCGGGAATCACAGTCACCTGGGTTGACATGGGGAATCCTCTCGCAGTCCGTTGAGGAGACCGTATACATGCACGCCAATTCATGTCAAGCAGTTCGTCTTTTGCGTTCCGCGGGGAGGTGCTCCGAGAGTGACAACGGACGCCATGGGGATGCGTTACCATTGACTCAGCCACAGACCGCAGGTCATGGGCGCTCCTGCCTGCAGGAGCGTGCATCGAAGGCTCGCAGACTCCCTCGGGAGGAGCGACGACCCGCGCAGGTGTATGAACTGTCCCCGACCATCCGCCCCCTGAAGAGTGGATGGCCGACCAAGGCTCGTGCGCTTGCGCCGGGCCTTTTCTCATGCGTGCTCCGAGCATCACCGCTCGGCCGTGGTCTCGGCTAACCACAGGAATCCCAATCTAGAGGAGCACCATGGCGAACAAGGAAGCAACGGTCGCCGAGCTGACGGACCTGTTCCGCAGCTCGAACGCCGTACTGCTGACCGAGTACCGCGGTCTCTCGGTGGCCCAGCTCAAGCAGCTGCGTACGGCCATCCGCGAGGACGCGACCTATGCCGTGGTGAAGAACACGCTGACCAAGATTGCGGCCAAGAGCGCCGGCATCGACTCGTTCGATGCCCTGCTCGAGGGCCCTTCTGCCATCGCCTTCGTGCACGGTGACACCGTGAACGTGGCGAAGGCCATGCGCGACTTCGCCAAGGCGAACCCCCTCCTCGTGGTGAAGGGCGGGTACTTCGACGGTAACCCGCTCACCGCCGCAGAGGTGACCAAGCTCGCCGATCTCGAGAGCCGTGAGGTGGTGCTGGCCAAGCTGGCCGGTGCCGTCAAGGCCTCGCTGTTCGGTGCCGCGTACATGTTCAACGCTCCGCTGGCCCAGGCCGCACGGGCAGTGGACGCGCTGCGGCAGAAGCAGGAGTCCGCGAGCTGACTCCAGCCCGCGGTAGATCAGACCAGTAGCAGCACGTAAGAAGGAGAAATCATGGCAAAGATGTCGACTGACGACCTCATCGAGGCGTTCAAGGAGCTGTCGCTCATCGAGCTCAGCGAGTTCGTGAAGAAGTTCGAAGAGGTCTTCGAGGTCACCGCTGCGGCGCCCGTCGCCGTGGCCGCTGCGGGCCCCGCCGGTGGCGGAGCCGCTGCCGAGGAGGTCGAGGAGAAGGACTCGTTCGACGTCGTTCTCGAGGCCGCCGGTGACAAGAAGATCCAGGTCATCAAGGAGGTGCGCGCCCTCACGAGCCTCGGTCTCGGCGAGGCGAAGGCGCTCGTCGACGGTGCTCCCGGTGTCGTGCTCGAGGGCGCGAACAAGGAGGCCGCCGAGAAGGCCAAGGCCCAGCTCGAAGAGGCTGGCGCCACCGTCACCCTCAAGTAGGCCTGTCGGCGCACTCGCGCTGATTCGCGAAGGCCCCACCCGTCCGTCGACGGCGTGGGGCCTTCGTGCGTCGACGGCACGGCCCGGCCCGGTGCGCGCTCGCCCACCGATGGCCGCGCGGCGCGCGGCTTACGACGTGCGGACCGGCCCCGTGCTCGAGCGCACGGTGAGACCCGTGGGCAGCAGTAGGTGCTCGTCGGGAGCGGGTGCGTCGGAGTGGTCGATCTGCTCGAGCAGCAGCTCGACTGCCCGACCGCCCTGCGCCCCTGGCCGCTGGGCGAGCGTCGTGATGCCGAGGGTCTCCGCGAGGGGGTGGTCGTCGATGCCGATGATCGACAGGTCATGCGGCACACCGATGCCGAGCTGCCGGGCGGCGATCATGATGCCGACGGCGATCTCATCGCACCCCGCGAAGATGGCGGTGGGTCGCGTGCGAGGGTCGCCCAGCACGGCGAGCCCCGCGGCGTAGCCCCCCGAGATCGAGAACTCGGCTTCGCGGAAGTCATCGGCGTTGCTCAGACCTGCCGCCTCCATCGCGCGCTGGAAGCCTGTGTAGCGCTGGCTGTGCACCCGGAAGTCCATCTGCTCCTCCTGGTCGCCGCCCACGTGGATGATGCGCTCGTGGCCCAGGCTGATGAGGTGCTCCGTCGCGAGGCGCGAGGTCTCCACGTCGTCGATCGAGAGCGACGGGATGCCCGCCACCCGCCCTCCGATGGCCACGAGCGGCTTGCCCAGCGCCTGCAGCATCTCGACCTCGTGCGGGCTCAAGGCGATCGTCACGGCGATCACCGCGTCGACGCGCTTGCGCACCAGGAAGTAGTCGAAGACGCGCCGCCGCAGGTCGTGGTCGGTGCTCAGCCGATAGAGGGTGAGGTCGTACCCGGCCCGGATGAGCGCCGCCTCGATGCCCTCGAGCACCTCCGCGAAGTACCACCGGTTGATGTAGGGGATGACCACGCCGACGTTGCGGGTGCGGCCGGTGACGAGGCTCGCCGCCGTGCTGGAGACGACATAGCCGAGCTCGGAGGCGGCGGCCTCGACCTTGCGCCGCGTGTCGGTGGAGACATAGCCGCGCCCGCTGAGAGCGCGCGAGGCGGTGGACTTCGAGACGCCCGCGATGCGGGCCACATCAGCCAAGATGCTCATGCCTCGTCGTCCTCCGTTGGACCGGTGCGGTGATGACCGCGAAGAAGGGGCGATCCGCTCGGGCGGCCCGCTGAGGGGCCAGTGTAGCCCGAGATGCGAGCACTATGGAACCGGTGCCAGGATTCAACGACTCTGCGGTCGCGCGCCGCGATCTCGCTCACCTGGGAGCGGGCAGGCAGTCGCGCAACGGATCGGTAACGAGCAGGATTCTCCTGCTTGCAGTGCGCGCGAAGGTGACGTACCGTAACCCCTGGAACCGGTTCCCGATCGAGTGCCGTGCGCGCTCCGATCAGGCACCGAGTTTCGCTCTTGCACCACCCACACCACATCCGGCGCCTCGGGTCTCGATGCGCCGACCGACCTCAATGAGGAGGAAACACATGAGTTCCACTCTCCGGCGCAGGGTTCTTGCGCCAGCCGCAGCAGTCGGCGCCCTCAGCCTCGTTCTCGCTGGTTGTGCCGCCGACACCGAGGAGCCCGGAGCGGGCGGCGACATCGACTGCTCCGCCTACGAGCAGTACGGCACCTTCGAGGGCGAGAGCGTCGAGGTCTACTCGACGATCGTCGAGGTCGAAGCCGACGACCTCGTGTCCAGCTGGGCCGACTTCGAAGAATGCACGGGCATCACGATCGAGTACGTGGGCACGCAGGAGGCGGAGACGCAGATCAACGTGCGCGCCGCCGCCGGTGACCCGCCCGACCTCATGATCATCCCGCAGCCCGGTCTGCTCCAGCGCCTGGTCGCTGACGGCTACGTGTTCCCGGCCGCCCAGAGCGTCGAGGACAACGTCGACTCGTTCTGGAGCGAGTCGTGGAAGGGCTACGGCACGATCGACGGCACCTTCTACGCCGCACCGCTGCTCGCGAGCGTCAAGGGCTACATCTGGTACTCGCCGGCCGACTTCGAGGAGAACGGCTACGAGATCCCGACCACGTGGGACGAGATGATCGCCCTCACCGATCAGATGACCGAGCGCAACGAGGGCGCGTACCGCCCCTGGTGCGTCGGCTTCGGCTCGGGTGACGCCACCGGCTGGCCGGGCACCGACTGGGTCGAGGACTCCGTGCTGCGCTTCGCCGGCCCGGAGGCGTACGACGCATGGGTCGCCGGTGAGCTCGAGTTCAGCTCGCCCGAGATCACCTCGGCTGTCGAGCGTGTCGGCGAGATCCTCCTCGACCCCGAGTACGTCAACGGCGGTTACGGCGGGGTCGAGTCCATCGTCTCGACCACGTTCAACGACGGTGGCCTGCCCATCCTCGACGGCAACTGCTCCATGCACCACCAGGCGTCGTTCTACGAGGCGCAGTGGGGCGAGGGCGTGACGGTTGCTCCGGATGGCGACATCTGGGCCTTCATCACCCCGCCGGCAAGCGCCGATGACGGCCCCGCCGTCACCGGTGGTGGCGAGTTCGTCGCCGCGTTCAACGACCGCGAGGCCACGAGCGCTGTGCAGACCTACCTCGCGAGCGACACGTGGGCCAACAACCGCGTCGCGCTCGGTGGCGTCATCTCGGCGAACCAGGGCCTCGACCCGTCGCTCGCGAGCTCGCAGCTCGGTGTGCAGTCGATCGAGATCCTGCAGAACCCGGACACGGTGTTCCGCTTCGACGCCTCTGACCTCATGCCTGCCGAGGTCGGTACCAGCTCCTTCTGGACCGGCATGGTGGACTGGGTCAGCGGCACCGTCACGACCGACGAGCTGCTGGCGTTCATCGACAGCACCTTCCCCTGAGCAGTTCTCTCTGACGACTGAATTGCCAGAATGACAGCGGGCCCGCCGAACGCATCTGTTCGGCGGGCCCGACTGTCGGGTAGCGTGTCTCGAGTCAGATAAACCAATGGAGGTTTCATCGCATGGCGGATTTCCTGTCCGACTTCGCTGAGAAGTTCGGACTCATGTTCCTCGGCCTCGCCGCGTTCGCCGCGGTGGTCGGCATCCTTCTCTTCTTGGCAGACCGGGCCCCCAAGCGGGGCCGCGACGTACTGCAACTCCTCGTCTTCCTTCTTCCCGCGGGCATCCTGCTGACGGTGGGTCTCATCTACCCCGCGATCAACACGACAGTGCTGTCGTTCTTCAACCGCAACTCGCAGGAGTTCGTCGGCTTCGACAACTTCGTCTGGATGTTCACGCAGCCCCAGATTCAGATCACACTGCTCAACACGCTCGTCTGGGTGGCGCTCGTGCCGACGCTCTCGACGATCTTCGGCCTCGCGTACGCCGTCTTCATCGACAAGTCCAAGGGCGAGAAGGTTCTCAAGTCCCTCGTGTTCATGCCCATGGCGATCTCCTTCGTCGGCGCTGGCATCATCTGGCGCTTCATGTACGAATACCGGGCCGAAGGCTTCAGCGAGCAGATCGGCGTGCTCAACCAGCTCATCGTCTGGTTCGGCGGCGAACCGCAGCAGTTCCTGCAGAATTCGCCCTGGAACACGTTCTTCCTCATCATCGTCATGGTGTGGATCCAGACCGGTTTCGCCATGGTGCTGCTCTCCGCGGCCATCAAGGGCGTGCCCGTCGAGATCATCGAAGCCTCCCGCCTCGACGGCGCGAATCCGTGGCAGACGTTCTGGAATGTCACCGTGCCCGGCATTCGCGGCACGCTCGTCGTCGTCATCACGACGATCTCCATCGCGACTCTGAAGGTCTTCGATATCGTGCGCGCGATGACGGGCGGAAACTTCGACACCTCGGTGGTCGCCAACGAGATGTACACGCAGGCGTTCAACCGTGGTGAGTTCGGGCAGGGCTCGGCCCTCGCGCTCGTGCTGTTCGTGATGGTTCTGCCCATCGTCATCTACAACGTGCGCATCATGCGCAAGCAGAAGGAGATCCGATGAGCACGAGCAGCGGAACCAACGCGGGCACCAGCACGGACAAGGTGCAGAAGGCCGAGACGAAGCTCGACAAGCCGCTCGGCCAGAGGAACACGAGCAAGGGCGGCGGCAAGGCCAATCGGGTCAAGCAGCGCCTCACCTCCCGCTGGGCGACCTTCGCGGCCATCGTCATCGCCGTCGTGTGGACCATCCCCACTTTCGGGCTCCTCGTCTCGTCGATCCGCACGCCGGACGAGATTCGCACGACCGGCTGGTGGAATATCTTCGTGAGCCCGAGCTTCACGCTCGAGAACTACGCGGAAGTGCTCACCGTCTCCGGGGCCTCCTCGGCGAACCTCGGCCAGTACTTCGTGAACTCCCTCGTCATCGCGATCCCCGCAGCACTGTTCCCCATCGCGCTCGCGACGATGGCGGCATACGCTTTCGCGTGGATCAAGTTCAAGGGCGCCGGCGCGCTGTTCGTGCTCGTATTCGCCCTGCAGATCGTGCCGTTGCAGATGGCCCTCGTGCCACTCCTGCAGATCTTCAGCGGTGTACTCGGCATCAGCGGAACCTTCCCCGCGGTGTGGGTCGCGCACACGATCTTCGGGCTCCCCCTGTGCATCTTCCTGCTGCACAACTTCATCTCCGAGATTCCGGGCGAGGTCGTCGAGGCGGCCCGGGTCGACGGCGCGAACCACACGCAGATCTTCTTCCGCGTGATCATCCCGCTGTCGCTCCCGGCGCTCGCGTCGATCGGAATCTTCCAGTTCCTGTGGGTGTGGAACGACCTGCTCGTCGCCCTGGTGTTCTCCGGAGGCACGGCTGATGTCGCACCTCTGACGCAGCGCCTGGCAGAGCTCGTCGGCAACTTCGGGCGCAATACCGAGCGACTGCCCGCGGCGGCGTTCATCTCGCTCATCATCCCGCTCATCGTGTTCTTCAGCCTGCAGCGCTACTTCGTGCGCGGCTTGCTGGCGGGCTCGACGAAGGGCTGATCGGCCCACGCAGAATCCGAGGCCCCCGGTGCTCACGCCCGGGGGCCTCGTGCTGTGGATAGCGTGTGGTGGTGCGCGCTGATGGCGAACACGCGGGTCGCCGTCGGGGGCGCCAGCCTAGGCTCAAGAGGTGAGCATGGGAATGAGCGGGCGGGGCGCCCGAGGGTCAGCGCGAGTATCGAGATCGGATGCCGAGGCGCAGCGTGCGGAGAATGCTGAGGCCCCGCGCATCCCGAACCTGCTGCCGCGCATTGCGCGGCTGTTCCAGCCGCATCGCGCGCGCCTGACGCTCACCATCGCGCTCGTCCTCGTGTCGGCGGGTCTCAGCGTTCTGCCGCCCCTGCTCACGCAGCAGGCCTTCGATCGTGGCCTGTTCCCGCCCGAGGGCGGCCCGAACATCCCTGTTCTCGTGCAGCTCGTCAGCCTCATGCTGCTGCTCTGGATGCTCAGCGCAGGCCTCGGCATCGCTCAGACCTTCCTCACCGCCACGGTCGGCAACGCCGTCATGGCCCAACTGCGCGTGCGACTCTTCGCGCACCTGCAGAGCATGGAGCTCGGCTTCTTCACCCGCACGAAGACTGGCGCGATCCAGTCGCGCCTGCAGAACGACGTCGGCGGCGTGGCCGGAGTGCTCAACAACACCGTCTCAAGCGTCATCGGCAATACGGTCACCGTGATCGCGGCGTTCATCGCCATGCTGATCCTCAGCTGGCAGCTGACCGTCGTCGCGGTCATCCTGCTGCCGCTCCTGGTCATCGCCCAGCGGCGCGTCGGCCAGGTGCGGGCGCGGATCGCCACCAAGACGCAGGAGTCACTGAGCGACATGTCGGCGATCACTCAGGAGTCGCTGAGCGTCTCGGGCATCATGCTCGCCAAGAGCTTCTTCGGGCAGGCCGGGGAGATCGAGCGGTACCGCAGCGAGAACGCGGTGCAGCGTCGACTGCAGGTGCAGCTGCAGATGAGCGGCCAGTGGTTCTTCGCTATCGTCAACGTCTTCCTCTCCGTCATCCCCGCCGTCATCTACCTCGTTGCAGCGCTCCTCATCGACGCGGATGTCGCGGTGACGGCCGGCACGATCGTGGCCTTCACGACGGTGCAGGCCCGTCTCACGTTCCCTCTGCTCGGTCTGATGCGCGTCGCCCTCGACCTGCAGACCTCCGCTGCCCTGTTCGCGCGCATATTCGAGTACCTCGACCTCCGACCGGCGATCAGAGAGGCGCCGGAGGCCGGCGATGTCGACCCCGTCAAGGTGGGCTCGGTCGCGTTCCGCGACGTGGTCTTCCGGTACCCGGATGCCGGCGAGGAGAACGCCCCGACTCTCGACGGGGTCTCATTCACGGTCGAGCCCGGAGAGTTCGTGGCCTTCGTCGGGCCGTCCGGCGCCGGCAAGACGACGATCTCGTACCTGGTGCCGCGGCTGCACGAGGCGTCGAGCGGTGTCGTCGAGTTCGCGGGAGCCGACGTGCGCGAGTTGCGGCAGGAGTCGCTCATCGGCTCGGTCGGCATCGTCAGCCAGGAGACCTACCTGTTCCACGCGACGATCGCAGAGAACCTGCGCTACGCGAAACCCGACGCGACGGAGGAGGAGCTCGAGGCGGCCTGCCGTGCGGCGAGCATCCACGAGACCATCGAGTCGTTCCCCGAGGGCTACGCCACCGTTGTCGGCGAGCGGGGGTACCGTCTTTCCGGAGGGGAGAAGCAGCGCATAGCGATCGCGCGCGTGCTGCTCAAGGACCCCCCGGTGCTCATCCTCGACGAGGCGACGAGCGCGCTCGACTCGGTGTCGGAGCGTGTCGTGCAGCGAGCGCTCGACTCGGCGACCCGGGGGCGCACGACGATCGCGATCGCCCATCGCCTGTCGACCGTGAGCACGGCCGACCGTATACACGTCGTCGATCGGGGACGGATCGTCGAGACGGGCACCCACGCCGAGCTCGCCGCGCGCGGGGGCGTCTACGCGCGGCTCGTGGCCGAGCAGTCGACCGAGTTCGTGCCGGCCGAGAGCGAGTGACGTACTACTGGCGCGCGGCGAGCAGCTCGCGCATGTAGTCGATCTCCTTGTCCTGGATGGCGACCATTCCGGCCGCGAGGTTCGTCACGAGGGGCAGCTCGGTGCGGGCGAGCACAGCCTCCGCCATCTCGACGCCGCCGATGTGGTGCGCCGTCATGAGCTCGAGGAACAGGCGCTCGGCCTCCACTCCCTCGGCGACGGCGAGCGCGGACATCTGCTCGGGCGTCGCGAGGCCGGGCATCCGCTCACCGGGCACGTGACCCTCGCTGTGCTCGTCGTGACCGCCGTCGAGCGCGGGGCGCGCCATCCACGCCATCGGCTCCTCGGTCGACGTCTGCGGCACCCCCCAGCTCACCAGCCACGCGTACATCTGGCCCATCTGCTGGCTCTGCGCGGTGAGGATGTCCAGGGCGAGCAGGCGAACCTCCGGGTCGTCCGTCGCCTCGCGGATGAGGATCGCCATGTCGACGGCCTGAGAGTGGTGCGTCTGCATATCGCGGGCGAAGCCGGCCTCGGCGCTCGTCGCGGTCGGGGTGGCCTGACCTCCACCCGGCGCCGTCGCACGGCCGAGAAGCACACCGGCCACGAGGGCGACCAGTACCAGGAGCGAGCCGACGAGCGCGAGGCGCGCGCGCCGGCTCGAGGTCGAGAACGTGAGGGACACAGGCTAGGAGATCTTGCCGGGGCCGTCGACGGCCTGCGAGCACAGAGCGCCGGGCTCCGGCACCTCAGGGGACTGACGGTATTTGACGATGAAGTCGTTCAGCCGCGGGTCGTCGACGCCGTCGAGGGCAACCTGGAAGCCCCAGGCGCTCGCGTAGACGGGGGCGTCGAGGCCGTCGTAGGGGGAGAGGATCATGTAGGTGCTCGGCATCGCGTCGCGCAGCCGGTCGATCTCGTCGTCGCTGAGTTGCGCGGGGTCGTACGTGACCCAGACCGCGCCGTGCTCAAGCGAGTGCACGGCGTTCTCGTTGGGCACGGGCTCCTCGTAGATGCCGCAGTTGAGCCAGGCGGGGTTGTGGGGCCCACCGGCGGGCGGGGTCTGGTCGTAGTCGACCGCGGTCTGCACATGAATCGGATCGAGCCCCTCGATCACCTGCACGCCCTCGACCTCAATCGTCGATGGATCGACGGGGGGCGTGGCTGACGTGACGACGACGGCGATGATGAGGCTCAGCACTCCCGCACCGGCGGCGACCGAGCCGAGCACGGTGATGCGGTTACGCACCTTTTCCGCCTGCTGCTTCTTCTTGAGGGCCGCCACCTTTTCGGCGCGGCGCTTCTCGCGCTGCTGCTTGACGGTCAGAGTGTCGTCGTCAGAGGTGCCATCAGCCACGTCGGGGCTCCTGTCGTTCACATGGGGGGCTCGAGATGGGCATCCCGCACGGGGCGCACCGCCCTCAGCATGGCAGAGAACCCCTGGTGGGGCCTGACAGCGCCCCCTTGCGCGAGGGACGTCCACCTCTCGCTCTTGGCGGAACGGCAGGATACTCTTCGAGAGCGCACTTCGCGCGAAACACTCTCTCGGACCCCCTGTCCCTGGCGCTCCCCGAGGTAGCCATGTCACCGAGCGATGCCGCAGCGGGCGCGGACGGCGCACCTCTGGCACCCTCTCGCGCCCGCCGACGGGCGGGATTGAGCATCCAGTCGACCGTGCTCGTCATGCTGCTCGTCGTGAGCCTGACATCGAACGTGCTCGTCGGGCTCATCGGGTACAACAATGCCGCCGACTCGTTGCGCGACGCCGCCTTCGATCGGCTTGTGGAGGTGCGCGACTCGCGTGAGCGCGAGATCGAGCGACTCTTCTCCACGCTCCAGAGCACGATCGTCGTGCACGCGAGCGGGCAGAGCGTGGTGGAGGCGACCCAGGCCTTCACCTCAGGGTTCGCCGAGCTCGACGGCCTCGAGCTCACGCAGCCGCAGCTCGAGCAGCTTGCGCAGTACTACGACGATGTCGTCGGGCCCCGATTGGCGACAGCGGGGGCGGAGGTGGACGCCTCGACCCTCGTGCCGCTGAGCGCCGCAGCGCGGTATCTGCAGAGTGAGTACACGGTGCCATCGGAGAGCTTCGAGGAGGCGCTCGCGGTCGACGATGCTGGGGACGGCTCCGCGTGGTCGGCGGCGCATGCGGCCTACCACGACCACTTTCGCACCATGACGACGCGTCTCGAGTACGAGGACGTGCTGTTGCTCGATACCGATGGCACCATTGTGTACTCCGCCTACAAGGGCATCGACCTGGGCAGCAATGTCGTGGAAGGACCGCTGCGCTTCACGAACCTGTCTGTCGCCTATACCTCCGCGATGACCACCAACCTGCTCGGCGAGGTCGCTCTCACCGACTTCGGGGAGTACCCGCCCTCCCTGGACAGACAGGCGGGGTGGGCAGTGACCCCGGTCAGCGCCGACGGCGCCATCATCGGCGCACTGGCCGTGGAGCTGCCGATCGAGCGCGTAAGCCGCGTCATGACCGCTGATGAAGACTGGGCCCAGGGCGGGCTCGGTCGCACTGGCGAGGTCTACCTCGTGGGCGCCGACTCGCTCATGCGCTCCCCATCACGCGTGCTACTCGAAGACCCCGAAGCCTTCGCAGCAGCAGCGGTGGAGGCCGGAATGGCAGAACCCCTCGCCGCGACGATCGTCCAGAACCAGACCACCGTGGGCCTGCAGCCGATTCGTACCGAGGCCGCGAGCGATGCCCTCGCCGGGCGCACCGGCACGATCATCGCGGCCAACTACCTCAATCGCGACACACTCGCCGCCTACGGGCCGGTCGACGTCGGCGACCTCGGCTGGGTTGTCGTCGCCGAACTCGATACGAGCGAAGCCTTCGCGCCGGTGACCGACTTCACCCGCAACCTCGTGATCTCCTCGGCCGTGCTCGCCCTCATCGTCTCCGTGCTCTCCCTGCTACTCGCCCGCATTTTCGTGCGACCACTGCGCGCGCTGGCGCGAGGTGCTCAACGCATCGCGGCGGGCGAGACCGGCGTCGTCGTCGACGCGGGCCGCAGCGACGAGATGATGAGCGTCGCCACCGCCTTCAACGACATGAGCCGCAGTCTGCAGGTCAAGGCCGACCTTCTCGACGAGCAGACGGCAGAGAGCGAGAAGCTGCTGCGCGCGCTCATGCCCGAGCCGGTCATCCGGCGCTATCGCGATGGTGACCAGACGATCGCGGAGGATCACCACGACGTGACTGTGCTGTACGCCGACATCGTGGGTTTCGACGACTACAGCAGTGCGCTTGACTCCGCTGCCCGGCTCGACCTGCTCAACGAGCTCGTCAAGCAGTTTGACGAGGCGGCGGCAGCACTCGGGGTCGAGCACGTGCGTACGACGACCAAGGGGTACCTCGCGAGCTGCGGCATGTCCGTGCCGCGCGTCGACAATGCGCGCCGCATGGTCGACTTCGCGCTCGAGATGCAGAGGATCCTCGAGCGGTTCGGCGGGCAGTGGGGAGCCGAACTGCACCTCAGGGCAGGAATCGACCTCGGGGAGGCCAGCAGCGGACTCGTCGGTCGTGCACACGTCGTCTACGACCTGTGGGGCGAGGCCGTGAACCTCGCCTTCCGCATCCAGAGCGAGCACCCCGAGACCGGCATCTTCGTCACCGAGCGGGTGTCGGCCCGGTTGCCCGCGACCGTGCCGTTGATCGACGCAGGCGCGGTCGTCGACGGGCGCGACGAGGTGCGCATCTGGCGGGTGCACGGCACGGGTGGCGGCGGAGTACGAGATGCCTGAGCCGAGGGAAACGGCCGTCGGGGTCACACGATGACCGAGGTCTGGAGCGAGAGCTGGTTCTGGCCCGCTCTGAGCGTCATCATCGGCATGCCGATAGCGCTGCTCGTGCTCAGTGAGGTCTACGAGCACCTCAGGCGACTCGATCATCCCGCGGCGCGCATCGTGCGCCTGCTGCGCACCGTCGTCGTTCCGGTCGCCGCCCTGCTCGTGCTGCTTAGTCAGACCAGCGAGGTCGATGTCGACGCGAACTGGACCCGCATCGTGGCGACAGTGCTCGGGTTCCTGCTCATCGTCGTCCTCATCAACGGCCTCAACGTCGCCCTGTTCGTGTCGGCGCGCAAGGGCAGCTGGCGCGACCGCCTGCCGTCGATCTTCCTCGACGTCACCAGGTTCCTCCTCATCCTTGTCTCTCTGGCGCTCCTGTTCTCCTGGGTGTGGGGCGCCGATGTCGGAGGTCTCTTCACAGCGCTCGGCATCGGCTCGATCGTCATCGGACTCGCGCTGCAGAACGCCGTGGGCTCTGTGCTCTCCGGTCTGTTGCTGCTGTTCGAGCAGCCCTTCCAGCTCGGCGACTGGCTCGACCACAACGGAGTGCGCGGCCAGGTGGAGGAGGTCAACTGGCGGTCGGTGCACATCCGGACGGTCCGCGGCGTGCAGATCGTGCCCAACTCGGAGCTCGCCGGTTCCTCCTTCACCAACCTCACCCGCAAGGGCCGCCCCTACTCGGCCTGCGAGACCGTGACGTTCGCGACGGAAGACCCGCCGCATCGCGTGATCGCTGTCATGGAAGGCGTCGCCGCCGACCTCCCTCACCTCGCACCGAGCGCTGCCCCGAGCGCGACCGCTCTCGGAGCCGCTCAGTACGAGATCACCCTGCCGTTGCTCTCGCCCGGGACGCACTACGACGCTGCCGTCGAGTTCCACCGCGTGCTCTGGTACGCGGCACGACGCGCCGGGCTGCACCTCGATCGGGACTACTTCGACGACTACAACACCGCAGCGCGCCGTCGCGAGTGCCTGCTGCGCGCCTGCACGGTGCTGCACTGCTCGAGCGACCAGGTCGACGCCCTCATCGACCGGGTGAGAGCAGAGCGGTACACCCACGGGGAGAAACTGCAGCACGTGGGGGAGGTGCCGGAGGGCATCCGCATCATCATGTCCGGGCTGGCGCGCATGACCGTCGAGACCGGCGACGGCGCACGCCTACCCGTCACCGATCTGCAACGCGACGAGCTCGTGGGCCTCACCTCGCTCACTCGGCAGGGCATCAATGCGTCCGTGCAGGCGGTCACCGAGGTGGAGGCCCTGCTCGTACCCGTGACCGTGCTCGACGAGCTCGTGGCCGATCGCCCCGAGCTCGCGAGGGACATCGGTCGCGAGATCGACAATCGTCGGCGCCTCGTCGTCGACGGCTTCGCGGCCGCCGGTCTCGCGCTGCCGCTCAGCTCGCGCGCGATCGCCTACTGAGCCGCCTGGGCACGCGGCGGCGCTGATAGCGTGAACGCACCATGAAGTACGCGCAGACCGTGACCGATCTCATCGGCGATACGCCCCTCGTCAAGCTCAACCGCGTGACGGAGGGCATCACGGCGACCGTTCTCGCCAAGGTCGAGTACCTCAACCCCGGCGGGTCGTCGAAAGACCGCATCGCGACCCGCATCATCGACGCGGCCGAGCGGGAAGGCCACCTGAAGCCCGGCGGCACCATCGTCGAGCCCACGAGCGGCAATACCGGCGTCGGCCTCGCGCTCGTGGCCCAGCAGCGCGGATACCGCTGCGTGTTCGTGCTGCCCGACAAGGTCGGTGAGGACAAGCGCAACGTGCTCACGGCCTACGGTGCAGAGATCGTCGTCACGCCGACCGCCGTCGCCCCCGACGACCCCGAGTCGTACTACTCGGTGAGCGACCGGCTGGCCACCGAGATTCCCGGCGCCTTCAAGCCCAACCAGTACGCGAACCCCAACGGCCCGCTCTCGCACTATGAGACGACCGGTCCCGAGATCTGGCGCGACACCGAGGGCCGCGTCACGCACTTCGTCACGGGTGTCGGCACGGGCGGCACCATCACGGGCGCGGGCCGCTATCTGCGCGAGATCAGCGCTGACACCCCGCGTGAGCGTGTGCAGATCATCGGCGCCGACCCGGTGGGCAGTGTCTACTCCGGTGGCACCGGCCGCCCGTACCTGGTCGAGGGCGTGGGGGAGGACTTCTGGCCCGGCGCCTACGACCCGAGCGTCGTCGACCGCATCGTGGCGGTGAGCGACCAGGAGTCTTTCGACATGACCCTGCGTCTCGCCCGCGAAGAGGGCCTGCTGGTCGGCGGGTCGTGCGGTATGGCTGTCGTCGCGGCCCTCGAGGTCGCGCGCGAGCTCGGCCCCGACGACGTCGTCGTCGTCCTCCTGCCCGACGGCGGCCGCGGCTACCTGGGCAAGATCTTCAACGAGGGCTGGATGCGCCGCCACGGCTTCGCGCCGGCCACAGGCTCGCCGGCCGTCGCCGATCTGCTCGGCGAGCAGCCTCGCCCACTCGCGCACGTGCGCCGCGAGCACACCGTGGGCGAGGCGATCGCCGCGCTCGAGTCGTCGGCGGGCGCGCTGCCCGTCGTCGCGGCAGAGCCGCCGCTCGTGCTCGGCGAGGTGCTCGGTGCGGTCTCCGCCTCCGGGCTGCTGTCGGCGCTCGCCTCGGGCGAGGTCACGGCCTCCCACCCGGTGACGGCGGCGATGGGTCCGGCGCTGCCCGTCGTCGGTGCGCACGAGTCGCTGGAAGCCGCGGCTGAGCGGTTCGCCTCGCGCGGTGCGGGCGGCCGCGTGCCCGACGTGCTTCTCGTGCTCGACGGCGGCAACCCGATCGGTCTGCTGTCGCGGCACGACCTGCTCGCCGCCCTCGCGCGCTGAGGCGCGAGCATCCCCCTGCCTGTCGCCCGATTCCACTGTCTGGAGAACCATGACCGACCACGCCGACCACGGCTTCGCCACGCGCGCCATCCACGCCGGGCAGGATTTCGACCCGACGACAGGCGCGATTATCCCGCCCGTCTACTTCACATCGACGTTCGTGCAGGAGGGCATCGGGCGGCTGCGCGGCGGCTACGAGTACGCGCGCGGCGGCAACCCGACGCGGGATGCCCTGCAGCAGCAGCTCGCCGCCCTCGAAGGCGCCGACCATGCGGTGAGCTTCGCCTCGGGCCTCGCCGCGGAGGACGCGCTACTGCGCGCCGTGCTGCGCCCCGGCGACCACGTGCTCATGGGCAACGACGTGTACGGCGGCACGCACCGCCTCGTGCGGCGCATCTTCGGAGACTGGGGCATCGGCCTCACGACCATGGCGCTCGCCGACCCCGATGCCGTGCGGGCGGCGCTCGCCGAGCTGGGGCCGCGGGTGCTGTGGCTCGAAACGCCGAGCAATCCGATGATGACGGTCACCGACATCGCGCAGCTCGCCGAGCTGGGGCATGCCGCGGGCGCTCTCGTCGTCGTCGACAACACCTTTGCGACACCGTACCTGCAGCAGCCGCTCTCCCTCGGCGCCGACGTCGTCGTGCACTCGACGACGAAGTACCTGGGTGGCCACTCCGATGTGCTGGGCGGCGCCATCGTCACCTCAGATGCCGAGCTTGCCTCGACGGTGCAGTTCCAGCAGTTCGCGGCTGGCGCGGTCTCCGGCCCGATGGATGCCTGGCTCACCTCCCGGGGCATCAAGACTCTCGCGGTGCGCATGGAGCGGCACAGCGCGAACGCGCAGGCGATCGCGGAGGCCATCGAGGGCCACGCCGCGGTGGCGCGCGTGCACTACCCGGGCCTGCCCTCCCACCCCGACCACGCCCTCGCCGCGCGGCAGATGCGTCTATTCGGCGGGATGCTGTCGCTCGAGCTCGCCGGTGGCGGGGTGGCCGCCCGCGCCTTCGCCGAGGGGACCCGGTTGTTCCAGCTCGCCGAGTCGCTGGGCGGGGTCGAGTCGCTCATGAACTACCCGAGCGAGATGACCCACGCCTCGGTGCGCGGCACCGAGCTCGAGGTGCCCGACTCGATCGTGCGCCTCTCGGTCGGCATCGAGGAGGTCGACGACCTCGTCGCGGACGTGCTGCAGGCCCTCGAGCGGCTGTAGCCGGGCATCCGCAGTCGCCGATCTGGCGGGCGGGGGCGCACCGCGCGGCATAATGGGGGCCGAACGCGTGTGACCGTACACATTTCTGCCTCGAACGGACGACGATGACCCCCGATACCGGCCGGCCCGCGGAGCCGGGGCGCGTGCGCGCTCCGAACATCCGCGACGTGGCGAGAGTCGCGGGCGTCTCGTATCAGACCGTCTCACGCGTACTCAATGACAGCCCGAGCATCCGGCCGGAGACGCTGCAGCGCGTGCGCGATGCGATTGCCGAGCTCGGCTACCGCCCCAATCAGGCGGCGCGTGCGCTTGTCACGAGCCGCTCTCGCACGATCGGCGTGCTCGCGGCGCAGACCGTGCACTACGGTCCGGCCACGAGCATCCACGCTATTGAGACCGCGGCGCGCGAAGCTGGCTACCGCCTCTCGATCACCAACATCTCGTCGAGCGAGTCCGCATCGATCAAGGCGGGGCTCGACTACCTCATGAGCCAGTCCGTCGAGGCCCTCATCGTCATCGCGCCCCAGGTGCGCGTGTTCGAGGCGATCAACGAGCTGCAGCTCACCGTGCCCTACGTCACCCTCGAGGCGACGGGCCTCGGCACCTCGCATTCGCTGTGGGTGGATCAGGTGATGGGTGCGCGCCAGGCGACGAAGCACCTCATCGACCTCGGCCACACCGAGATCATGCACATCTCCGGCCCACAGGACTGGATCGAGGCGGAGGCGCGCATGCAGGGCTTCCTGCGCGAGCTCTCCGACGCCGACCTGCGCACGCGCGCGCCGATCCTCGGCGACTGGACGGCGTCATTCGGCTACTACGCCGGTCTCGAGCTGCTGCGGTACCGCGACTTCTCGGCAGTGTTCGTGGGCAATGACCAGATGGCGCTCGGGTTCATGCACGCGTGCCGCGAGTCGGGGCTGTCAGTGCCCGGCGACATCTCGATCGTCGGCTTCGACGACATCCCCGAGGCGGCGCACTTCTCGCCGCCGCTCACGACGGTGCGGCAGAACTTCGTCGAGATCGGGCGACGCGCGATCGAGCTGCTGCTCGGGGAGCTGCGCGGCGAAACCGAGATGAGCCACGACCCCGTACAGCCGGAGCTGATCATCCGAGAGTCGACCACACGCAAGAGCTGACCCACCCCTCGCCCGTGCCCATGCCCCTGCCAGATCTGGCGCGAATGGGCGCTTGCCAGCGCGACGTGCGCCCCTATGCGTCAGATCTGGCGGGGGCGGGTGGAGTGGGACGCCTCGTTATGAACTTGTGACCGTTTCGTCTCGCCACGGCTTGACAGATGTGACCGTTTCGCCGTTAGAGTGCTGGAGCATGATGTGAACGGTCACACGCGGGCCCTCTCTGCGGACAGGATCCGCACCCAGTCATTCCGTTCCACCCCGGCGTCGGGCCCCCGTCGTCGCAGCGACGATGGAGTCCCATGAGTACCGACGCCCTGAGCCCCGAGGTGCAGGTCGCCGTCGCGCGCGTGCGCGACGAGGTCGCGGCGCTGCATGCCGAGCTCGTGCGCTACGGCCTCGTCGTCTGGACCGGGGGCAACGTGAGCGGCCGCGTGCCGGGCGCCGACCTCTTCGTGATCAAGCCCAGCGGTGTCTCCTACGACGAGCTCGACCCCGCGACCATGATTCTGTGCACGCTCGACGGCGTGGTCGTGCCCAACACCCCCGGGAGCGATCGCAGCCCCTCCAGCGACACCGCGGCCCACGCCTACGTCTACCGGGAAATGCCCGAGGTCGGCGGCGTCGTCCACACCCACTCGACCTACGCGACCGCGTGGGCCGCGCGCGCCGAGGCGATCCCGTGCGTCATCACGGCGATGGCCGACGAGTTCGGCGGAGAGATACCGGTCGGCCCGTTCGCGATCATCGGCGACGACTCGATCGGCCGCGGAATCGTGCAGACCCTCCAGGGCCATCGCTCACGCGCCGTGCTCATGCGCAATCACGGCCCCTTCACGATCGGCAGGGACGCCCGCGACGCCGTCAAGGCGGCCGTCATGCTCGAGGATGTCGCGCGCACGGTGCACATCGCCCGCCAGCTCGGCGAACCGCTGCCGATCGAGCCTGCCGCGATCGATGCGCTCTTCGATCGCTACCAGAACGTCTACGGCCAGTCGACCGCGACCACGGGAGCGAGCCGGTGAGCGCCGCCGCGACGACGATCGCCGACGGTCGGGCAGTGCTCGGTATCGAGCTCGGGTCGACCCGCATCAAGGCCTGCCTCATCAGCGACGACCCCGCCGAGGTGATCGCTACGGGATCGCACGAGTGGGAGAACCAGTTCGTGGACGGCGTGTGGACGTACGCGCTCGACGACGTCGTCCTGGGGCTGCAGAGCGCGTACGCCGCTCTCGTCGAGGACGCGCGCGATCGTCACGGCGTCGCGCCGACTGCCTACGCGGCCATCGGAGTCTCGGCGATGATGCACGGCTACCTCGCCTTCGACGGCGACGGCGAGCTGCTCGTGCCGTTCCGCACCTGGCGCAACACCAGCACGGGCGAGGCCGTCGCCGAGCTCACGCAGCTGTTCGGCGTGAGCATCCCGCAGCGCTGGTCCATCGCCCACCTGCATCAGGCGATCATGAATCGCGAGGACCACGTTCGGCGCATCCGCCACCTCACGACCCTGGCTGGCTATGTGCACGAGCGACTCACGGGCGAGCGCGTGCTCGGCGTCGGCGACGCCTCCGGCATGTTCCCCGTCGATGCGGCGGGCGAGGCGTACGACGCGCAGCTCATCGCGCGCTACGACGAGGCGCTCGCCGAGTCGCCCCTCGCCGGTTCGATCGCGGGTCTGCTGCCGCGGATCCTGCGCGCGGGCCAAGAGGCGGGGCGCCTCAGCGACGCGGGGGCGTCACTGCTCGACCCGTCCGGTGCTCTGCAACCGGGCGCTGTGCTGTGCCCTCCCGAGGGCGACGCGGGAACCGGGATGGTCGCCACGAACGCGGTCGCCCCGCGCAGGGGAAACGTGAGCGCCGGCACGAGCATCTTCGCGATGGTCGTGCTCGACCAGCCCCTGGCGGGCATCCACCCCGAGATCGATGTCGTCGCCACACCCGCCGGCGTGCCGGTCGCCATGGTGCACTGCAACAACGGCGCGAGCGAGCTCGCAGCCTGGGTCGCCACGTACCGCCGCTTCGCGCAGCTCGCCGGCGCCGAGATCAGTGCAGACGAGGCCTACCGCATCGCGTTCGCCGAGGCTCTGGAGGGCGAGGCCGATGCGGGCGGAATACTCGCGTACAACCAGGTCGCCGGTGAGCCTGTCGCCCACCTCTCCGCCGGTCGCCCGCTCGTGGTGCGCGGACCCGAGAGCCGTCTCACGCTCGCCAACACGATGCGCGCGCAGCTCTACGGGGTCTTCGCGACCCTGAGCCTGGGCATGCGCGTGCTGCGCGCCGAGGGCGTGACCGTCGAACTGATGCACGCGCACGGCGGCGTTTTCCGCACGGCCGGGGTCGCGCAGCAGTTCCTCGCGGCGGCCCTCGACGCACCCGTGGCGGTCGCCGAGAGCGCCTCCGAGGGCGGCGCGTGGGGCATCGCCGTGCTCGCGGCGTTTACGGCATCCGGAGGCGGCGACCTTGCGACCTACCTTGACGAGCGGGTCTTCGCCGCCAGCGCCGCCGAGCCCTTGGAGCCCCGCGCCGATGACGTGGCGGGCTTCGCCGCCTACCTCGCGCGCTACGACGCCGGGCTCGATGTTCAACGACGCGCCATCGAGGTGCTCTGACCCATGATGAGGAGAAGCGTGTCCCGTAGCATCGTTCCCGACCTCAGCACCTTCGAGGTCTGGTTCCTCACCGGAAGCCAGAACCTGTACGGCGACGAGACCCTGCGGCAGGTCGCCGAGCAGTCCCAGGCGGTCGTCGCTGGCCTGCAGTCAGCCTCGAGCATCCCCGTCACCGTCGTGTGGAAGCCGACGCTCGTGGACTCCGCGAGCATCAAGAACGTCATGCTCGAGGCGAACGCCGCCGACAACGTCATCGGCGTCATCGCCTGGATGCACACCTTCAGCCCGGCCAAGATGTGGATCGCCGGGCTCGATGCGCTGAGCAAGCCGCTCCTCCACCTGCACACCCAGGCCGACGTCGCCCTTCCGTATGCGTCGATCGACATGGACTTCATGAACCTGAACCAGGCGGCGCACGGCGACCGCGAGTTCGGGTACATCCAGTCGAGGCTCGGCGTGGCCCGCACGACCGTCGTCGGCCACGTGTCGAACCCGGCGGTCACCGACCGCATCGGCGTGTGGGCCCGCGCGGCGGCCGGGTGGCACGCCGCCCACGAGCTCAGGCTCGCCCGTTTCGGCGACAACATGAGGTACGTCGCCGTCACCGAGGGCGACAAGACCGAGGCCGAGCTGCGCTTCGGCGTGCAGGTCAACACCTGGGGCGTCACGGAGCTGGCCGACGCGGTCCACGCCGTGAGCGACTCCGCCATCGACGCTCTCGTGGCGGAGTACCTCGATCTCTACGACGTCGCGCCCGAGCTGAAGCCGGGCGGCGGCCGCCACGACTCGCTGCGGTACGGTGCAGCGATCGAGGCGGGGTTGCGCGGATTCCTCGACGACGGAGGCTTCACCGCCTTCACCACCTCTTTCGAGGACCTCGCCGACCTTCGTCAGCTGCCCGGCCTCGCGGTGCAGCGCCTCATGGCCGACGGCTACGGTTTCGGAGCCGAGGGCGATTGGAAGACCGCCGTGCTCGTGCGCGTCGCCGCCGTCATGGGAGCCGGGCTTCCCGGTGGCGCGAGCCTCATGGAGGACTACACCTACGACCTCACTCCCGGCCACGAGCTCATCCTCGGCGCCCACATGCTCGAAGTGAGCCCCTCCCTCACGACGCAGAAGGCGCGCCTGGAGATCCACCCCCTCGGCATCGGCGGCAAGGAGGACCCGGTGCGGCTCGTCTTTACGGCAGACGCCGGGCCCGCGGTCGTCGCGGCGCTCAGCGACATGCGCGACCGCTTCCGGCTCGTGGCGAACGTCGTCGAGAACGTCGCCCTCCCGCAGCCGATGCCCCACCTGCCTGTCGGGCATGCCGTCTGGAAGCCGGCGCCCGACTTCGCCACCTCCGCAGCCGCCTGGCTGACGGCGGGGGCCGCCCACCACACGGTCATGACCACCCAGGTCGGCGTCGAGGTCTTCCGGGACTTCGCGCACATGGCCGGCGTCGAGCTGCTCGTCATCGACGAGAGCACCACGCTCGAGGGGTTCCAGCGCGAGCTGCGCGGGAACGCCGCCTACTACCGACTCGCGCAGGGCCTGTGAGCACCGCGCGCGTCACCCCCACACGTCCCGGGACCCGTCCCGGGAGGAGATCCGATTCTCGTCGTTGAGTCGTCGGGTCACAGCACCACCACATCCCCTATGAAAGGACACACAGTGAAGAAGAAAGCTCTTCTTTCCTTCGTGGCTGCCGGCGCCATGCTCGTCGGCCTGGCCGCATGCTCGGCAGACGCCGGCGACGGCGGCACGGACGGCGACGGCGAGGGCGGCCTCATCGGCGTCGCCATGCCCACGCGCTCGTCCGAGCGCTGGATCGCGGACGGCGCGGCCGTCCAGGCCGAGCTCGAGGCGGCCGGCTACGAGGTCGACCTCCAGTTCGCGGAGGACGACATCCCCACGCAGGTCTCTCAGATCGAGAACATGATCACGCGCGGTGCCGAGGCGCTCATCATCGCCTCGATCGACGGCACCACGCTCACCTCGGTGCTGCAGTCGGCCGCAGACAACGGCATTCCCGTCATTGCCTACGACCGCCTCATCCGCGACTCGGAGAACGTCAACTACTACGCGACGTTCGACAACTTCCTCGTCGGCCAGCAGCAGGCGTGGACCGTGCTCAACGGTCTCGGGCTGACCGACCTCGAGGGCAACGCTCTGCCGGATGCTCCGGCGGGTCCGTTCAACATTGAGCTGTTCGCCGGCTCGCTCGACGACAACAACGCGTTCTTCTTCTTCAACGGCGCGATGGACGTGCTCCAGCCGCTGATCGATGACGGCACGCTCGTCGTCAAGTCGGGTCAGACCGACATCGAGCAGGCCGCGACGCTGCGCTGGGACGGCGAAGTCGCTCAGAGCCGCATGGAGGACCTCCTGACGGCGAACTACTCCGATGGCACGAAGGTCGACGCGGTTCTGTCGCCCTACGACGGTCTGAGCCGCGGCATCATCTCGGCCCTCACCGACGCCGGATACGCCGTGGGCGTCGACTTCCCGATCATCTCGGGTCAGGACGCCGAGATCGACTCCGTGCGCGCGATCCTCTCCGGTGAGCAGTACGCGACGATCTTCAAGGACACGCGTGAGCTCGCGAAGGTGGCTGCCGGCATGGCGCAGGCCCTTCTCGAGGGCGGCGAGCCGCAGATCAACGACACGGAGACCTACGACAACGGCGTCTTCGTCGTACCGTCGTTCCTCCTGGGCCCGGTGCCCGTCGTGGCGGACAACGTCGAGTCGGCGCTCGTCGACACCGGCTACTGGACCGCTGAGGAGATCGGCCTCTAAGCAGGGCGCTACTCCAGCAGTACTGCACCGCCACTAGTCGGTGGTGGGGAGCTGAACTAGGCTCCCCACCACCGACCTCATCCCACCAATGACGCTTAGGAGAGGGCACCGAAGTGACCCAGAACATCCTCGAGATGCGCTCCATCACGAAGACCTTCCCCGGTGTGAAGGCACTGTCGGACGTCACCCTGGAGGTCGCGCCCGGTGAGATCCACGCGATCTGCGGCGAGAACGGCGCCGGCAAGTCGACGCTCATGAAGGTGCTGTCCGGGGTGTACCCGCACGGCACCTACGACGGCGAGATCGTCTTCGAGGGCCGAACGATGAAGTTCGGCGACATCAGCGAGAGCGAGGCCGAGGGCATCGTCATCATCCATCAGGAGCTCGCTCTCAGTCGCTACCTCTCGATCGCCGAGAACATCTTCCTCAACAACGAGATCAAGGGCCGCTTCGGCCTGATCGACTGGGACAAGACGACCGATGAGGCGACCAAGCTCCTCGCCCGGGTCGGGCTCTCCGACGATCCCGCGACCAAGATCATGAACATCGGCGTCGGCAAGCAGCAGCTCGTCGAGATCGCCAAGGCGCTCTCCAAGAAGGTGAAGCTCCTCATCCTCGACGAGCCGACGGCGGCCCTCAACGACGCCGACAGCGACCACCTGCTCGACCTCATCCTGCACCTCAAGGGGCAGGGCATCACGTCGATCATCATCAGCCACAAGCTCAACGAGATCAAGAAGATCGCCGATTCGGTCACGGTCATCCGCGACGGCAAGACGATCGAGACGATTCGTCGGGAGGAGGTCTCCGAGGACCGCATCATCAAGGGCATGGTCGGTCGCGATCTCGAGCACCGCTACCCCGACCACACGCCCCACATCGGCGAGGAGATCCTGCGCGTCGAGGACTGGACGGCCCACCACCCCCAGGATTCGAGCCGCGTGATCGTCGACAGGGTGAGCATCACCGCACGGGCAGGCGAGATCGTGGGTATCGCCGGGCTCATGGGAGCCGGTCGCACCGAGTTCGCGATGAGCCTCTTCGGCCACAGCTACGGCAGCCGCATCAGCGGCAAGGTCTACAAGCGCGGTCAGGAGATCAAGACGCGCACGGTCTCGGAAGCGATCAAGAACGGCATCGCCTACGCGACCGAGGATCGCAAGACGTTCGGGTTGAACCTCATCGAGGACATCAAGCGCAACATCTCGATGGCGTCGCTCGAGAAGCTCGTCTCGCTCGGCCTCGTCAATGACAACGAGGAGTACAAGGTCGCCAACGAGTACAAGGACTCGATGAACATCAAGGCGCCGAGCGTGCTCAACGCCACCGGGCAGCTCTCGGGCGGCAATCAGCAGAAAGTCGTGCTCTCGAAGTGGATCTACGCCGACCCCGAGGTGCTCATCCTCGATGAGCCGACCCGCGGCATCGACGTCGGGGCCAAGTACGAGATCTACACGATCATCAACCGTCTCGCCGCCGAAGGCAAGGCGATCGTCGTGATCTCCTCCGAGTTGCCCGAGCTGCTCGGCATCTGCGATCGCATCTACGCACTGTCCGAAGGTCGCATCACGGGCGAGATGCCCGTGGCCGACGCCACCCCCGAAGCCCTCCTCAAGCTCATGACCCTGGAGAAGCAGCGATAATGACTGACACGACAACGCAGAAGCCCACCGCCCCCGAGGGCAAGGGGCTGGGCCGACTCAGCACCAATGCGAAGCACATCGTCGCCGACCTCGGCAAGAACGGCATCTTCCTCGCGCTTATCGCGGTGGTCGTGCTGTTCTCGATCACGACCGACGGCATTCTGCTGCGGCCTCAGAACATCTCGAACCTCATCGTGCAGAACGGGTACATTCTGATCCTCGCGATCGGCATGGTGCTCGTCATCGTCGCCGGGCACATCGACCTCTCCGTCGGATCGATCGCCGCCTTCATCGGCGCGATATCGGGCGTGTTCGTGAGTGCCGACTTCCTCGGCCTGCCGTGGTGGCTGGCGATCATCCTCTCGCTGGCCGTGGGCGCGATCGTGGGAGCGTGGCAAGGATTCTGGATCGCCTTCGTCGGCATACCCGCGTTCATCGTGACGCTCGCGGGCATGCTCATCTTCCGCGGGCTCGCGCTCATCACGCTCGGCAACTCCAACATCGGCTCCTTCCCGGAAGAATACCGTGCGCTCGGCAATGGGTTCATCAACTTTCCCGTCGAGATTCTCGGTGAGACCGTCGACCCGCTGACGCTCGTGATCGGTCTCATCGCGATCATCGCGCTCGTCGTGCAGCAGTTCCGCACGCGCACCGGGCGCATAAAGTACGGGCAGTCCGTCGAGCCGCTGCCGTGGTTCATCGGCAAGATCACGCTCTTCTCGGTCGGCATCGGCGCCTTCGCCTATGCGCTGAGCGTGTTCAAGGGCATCCCGATCACGCTCATCGTGCTCGCGCTGCTCGTGCTGACCTACGGCGTCATCGCGAACCGCACGACCTTCGGCCGGCACATCTACGCGATCGGCGGCAACCGCCGCGCAGCCGAGCTGTCGGGCATCAAGACCCGCTCGGTGGACTTCTGGCTGTTCGTCAACATGGGCCTCCTCGCCGCTCTCGCGGGCCTCGTCTTCACCGCGCGCCTCAACCTGGCGGGCCCCAAGGCGGGCGACGGCTTCGAGCTCGAGGCGATCTCGGCGGCGTTCATCGGCGGCGCGGCGGTGCAGGGCGGCATCGGCACGGTCGGCGGCGCGATCATCGGCGGATTCATCATCGGCGTGCTCAACAACGGCATGTCGATCATGGGCATCGGCATCGAGTGGCAGCAGGCCGTCAAGGGTCTCGTGCTGCTGCTGGCCGTGGCCTTTGACGTCTACAACAAGCGCCGAGCAGGAACAGCGGCCGCGCGCTAGACGCTCGCGCACGACTCCGCCCCTCGACTCGCTGCAGCTCGGGGGGCGGAGCGCTGTGCGCTCGCCGAGGCCCGCTGCTGCGCCAGTAGGCTAGAGCGATGATTGACGGCTCTCCCGACTACCGCGACTCCGGCCTCGAGTTCTCCCCCGACTTCGTCTTCGGCTCGGCGACGGCGAGCTACCAGATCGAGGGCGCCGTGCGCGAGGACGGCCGGGGGGTCTCCATCTGGGATACGTTCAGCCACACGCCCGGCAAGATCGTCAACGACGACACCGGCGATGTCGCGTGCGACCACTACCACCGTGTGGAGAGCGACCTCGACCTCATGGCTGAGCTGGGTCTGGAGTCGTACCGCTTCTCGATCGCGTGGCCGCGCATCCAGGCAGACGGCACGGGCTCGCCGGACGAGAAGGGCCTCGCCTTCTACGGCCGCCTCGTCGACGGGCTGCTCGAGCGGGGCATCCGCCCCATCGCGACCCTCTATCACTGGGATCTGCCCCAGGCGCTCGAGGATCGCGGGGGGTGGACGCACCGCGACACCGCCTACCGGTTCGCGGACTACGCCCAGCACGTGGGCGAGGCGCTCGGTGACCGGGTGGCGATGTGGACGACGCTCAACGAGCCGTGGTGCAGCGCCTACCTCGGCTACGGCTCCGGCGTGCACGCCCCTGGTGTGACGAGCGGGCGGGCGGCGCTCACCGCAGTGCACCACCTGAACCTCGCGCACGGTCTCGGCCTCGCCGCACTGCGCTCGAGCGTGACACGCCCCGAGACCGAGTACTCGGCGACGCTCAACATCCACATGATTCGCGGGGCAGAGGACGCCGACGCTGATTCGCAGGAGGAGGCCGTGCGCCGCATCGATGCGCTTGCCAACCGCGCCTTCACCGGGCCGATGCTGCTCGGCGCCTACCCGCAGGATCTGCTCGACGACACCGCGAGCGTGACCGACTGGCAGTTCGTGCGCCCCGGCGACCTCGAGCTCATTCACCAGCCGATCGATGTTCTCGGCGTCAACTACTACTCGACCGTCACCGTGAAAATGTGGGACGGCCACTCGCCGCGCAGCAACGCCGATGGGCACGGGGCGTCGACCGGCTCGGCCTGGCCAGGGTCAGAGAACGTCGAATTCGTGGAGCAGGATGGCCCCTACACGGCCATGGGCTGGAACATCGCACCCGACGGCTTCGAGCAGCTGCTCGTCGACCTGCACCAGCAGTTTCCCGAGCTACCGCTCATGATCACTGAGAACGGGGCAGCCTTCGACGGCGACGAGGTCGTCGACGGGCGCGTGCACGACCCCGAGCGCGTCGACTACCTGCGCCGGCACTTCACGGCGGCCCACCGGGCTATGCAGCGCGGCGTCGTCCTGCGCGGCTACCAGGTGTGGAGTCTGCTCGACAACTTCGAGTGGGCATACGGCTACACCAAGCGCTTCGGCATCGTGCACGTCGACTACGAGACGCAGGAGCGCACGCTCAAAGACAGCGCCCGCTGGTACCGAGAGCTCATCAGCACCCACCGCATCCCGCAGTGACGACGGTTGTTCACCCCGGAGACTCGCTCTCGGGTCGCCAGAGGGCCGTCTACGTCCTCATCCTCGGTGCGCTGACCGCGCTCGGGCCGTTCACGATCGATCTCTACCTTCCTGCCTTCCCTGAGATCGAAAGTGATCTGGATGTCTCGACGGCCGTGGTGCAGCTGACCCTCACTGCCACCACCCTCGGGTTCGCGCTCGGCCAGCTGCTCGTGGGCCCGTGGAGCGACAAGGTGGGGCGGCGACTGCCGCTCATCCTTGCCACCTCCGTCCACGTGCTGGCGAGTATCGGCGTCGCCCTCTCGCCCGACATCTCGTGGCTGCTGGCCTTTCGCGTGCTGCAGGGCTTCGGAGCGGCAGCCGGCGGCGTCGTCGCCATGGCGACCGTGCGCGATCTGTTCGGCGGCTACCCGCTGGTGAGAATGCTCTCGCGCCTGGCCCTCATCACGGGCATCGCGCCGATCGCCGCGCCGGTGATCGGCTCCCAGTTGCTCCTCGTCATGCCGTGGCGCGGCATGTTCGGCGTGCTCGCCGCCTACGGCGTGATCATCATGGTGCTCGCCGCTCTCTTCATCGTCGAGACCCTGCCCCCGGCCCGCCGCGTCGAGAGGGGCCACTCGACCCTCGGCGAGCGCTACCGCTCGCTGTTCACCGACCGCGTCTTCGTGGGTGTCGCCATCATCGGTGGCATGACGTTCTCGGGCCTTTTCGCCTACCTCTCGGCGTCGTCTTTCCTCTTTCAGGATGTGTACGGGCTCGACCCGCAGGGTTACGGCCTGCTCTTCGCCGCCAACTCCATCGGCGTTGTCATCGGCGTGCAGGTCAGCTCGCGTCTGGCAAAGTACGTCGGGCCGGCATGGATCCTCGCCGGCTCAACGGCCGTACTGCTGGGCAGCGCCATCGCGATCGTGGTGCTCGAGCTCGCGGGGGCGGGACTGCTCGGCACGGTCATCCCGCTGTGGTTCTTCATCACCGCCTGCGGTTTCGGCTTCCCGTGCGTCCAGGTGCTCGCGCTCGCGAACCACGGCAGGGAGGCAGGCACGGCAGCCTCGGTTCTCGGCGCGATGAACTTCGGGCTCGCCGGGCTCATCTCGCCGATCGTCGGGCTTTTTGGCATCGCCGATGCCGTGCCCATGGGGTCGGTCATGGCGATCACGGCGACCGTCGCGGTCGCGAGTCTCTGGTTCATCGTGCGGCCGCGCACCGTGCCGGCGCTCAGCCGCTGAGAGGCCTGCCGGGTAGTCTGTCGCGAATGTCGTCACCCGCTCGCCGCCGCGTCGTGCGGCACTGGCCGATCCTCAGCGGTGGCATCGCTGTCGGTGTCGCCGCTCTCCTGGGCGTGATCCTCGCCGTGCGCGAGGGCCCCCTCGAGGTCGACGAGGAGTGGATGAGCGAGGTGCTCGAGGAGCGGGGCCCCTGGTGGGATATTCCTGCGCTCCTCATGAACTGGCTCGGGGGCGGCATCGTCGGGGTGGTCGTGGTTCCGCTCGCGATCGTCCTCGCGCTCTTCGTCGTGCGCCGTCCGGTGGGGGCCGCCGTGTTCCTCCTCGCCTCAGCGGTGAGTGCGGTGCTCGTGCAGGTGATCAAGTCGGCGGTCGGCCGAGCGCGCCCGGAGGAGATGCTCGTCGTGAGCGACGTCGGCTCGTTCCCGTCGGGGCACGTCGCGAATGCCGCCACGATGGCCGTGACGCTCGCTCTCATCCTCGCTCTCCAGCGTGACCGGTGGTGGTTCTGGATGCTCGGGGCCGGGTATGTGCTCGCCATGGCCCTCAGCCGCACCTATCTGGGTGTGCATTGGCTCAGTGACACGATCGGCGGCGCGCTGCTCGGCGCCGGCATCGCGGTCGTGCTGTGGGTGCCGTTCGCGCGTCGGCTGGCGGAGGAACCGCGAGTGCGCCGCGCGGCTCGAGCGGAGCATCCCCTCTAGCGCTGTATTGTCCAGATGGATAACATGGACTTATGAGAATCCTGCTTGTCGGCGCCGGAGGCGTCGGAGACGCCATCGCCAAGATCGCCGCCCGCCGCTCCTTCTTCGAGACCGTGATCGTCAGCGACTACGACCTCGCGCGCGCCGAGCGCACCATCGCCTGGATCACCGACAAGCATGGCCCCCAGGGCGACCGCTTCATCGCCGCGCAGATCGACGCCTCCGATGCCGCCGTGGTGGAGAGCGTGGCGCGGGAGCACGGAGCCACGCACGTCATGAACGCCGTCGAGCCGAAGTTCGTCATGCCAATCTTCACCGGCGCGATCGCCGCCGGCGCCGACTATCTCGATATGGCCATGAGCCTCTCGCAACCCCACCCCGAGGAGCCCTACGCCCGCACGGGCGTCAAGCTCGGCGACGAGCCGTTCGCCGTCGCCGACGACTGGGAGGCCGCCGGTCGCCTCGCGCTCGTCGGCATGGGCGTCGAACCCGGCCTCAGCGACGTCTTCGCTCGCTACGCCGTCGACCACCTCTTCCGCGAGGTCGACGAGCTCGGCACCCGCGACGGCGCCAACCTCGTCGTGCGCGACGAGGACGGTACCGAGATCTTCGCGCCATCATTCTCCATCTGGACCACGATCGAGGAGTGCCTCAACCCGCCCGTCGTGTGGGAGAAGGATCGCGGCTGGTACACGACGCCGCCGTTCAGCGAGCCCGAGGTCTTCGACTTCCCCGAAGGCATCGGCCCCGTCGAGTGCGTCAACGTCGAGCACGAAGAGGTGCTGCTCATGCCGCGCTGGCTCGAGGCGAAGCGCGTGACCTTCAAGTACGGGCTCGGCGATGAGTTCATCGGCATTCTCAAGACGCTCAACCAGCTCGGGCTCGACAAGACCGAGCCGATCCGCGTGCGCTCGACCGAAGGCCCCGTCATGGTGAGCCCGCGCGACGTCGTCGCCGCCGGGTTGCCCGACCCCGCGACGCTCGGCCCGCGCATGACCGGCAAGACCTGCGCCGGCATGTGGGTCACCGGCACGGGCACGGACGGCACCCCCCGCGAGGTGTACCTCTACCACGTGAGCGACAACGAGTGGACGATGGCCGAGTACGAGGCGCAGTGCGTCGTCTGGCAGACCGCCCTCAACCCCGTCATCGCGCTTGAGCTGCTCGCGACCGGAGCGTGGAGCGGAGCGGGCGTGCTCGGCCCCGAAGCCTTCGACGCGAAGCCCTTCCTCGACCTCATGGCCGCGCCCGAGAGCGAGGGCGGCTACGGCCAGCCCTGGGGGCTCGAGGAGCGTCAGCCCGCCTAGAGTCGAGGGGTGAACAGTCCTCCCCAGCACCACGGGGTCCGCACGGTGACCCTCCGCGCGGGGCCGCGCCGACGGGCGACTCTGATGCGGGTCGTCATCGCGCCCGACTCCTTCAAGGGCTCCGCCACCGCGGCGGCCGTCGCGGCCGCGCTCGCCGACGGATGGCGCAGCGTGCGGCCCGACGACGAGCTGCTGCTCGCACCGATGGCCGATGGCGGGGAGGGGACGCTCGACACGGTCGCAGCGGCGTCCGCCCGGTCGACGCGCATGCCGGTGGTGGTCACCGGTCCGCAGGGGCGATCGGTGCCGGCCGAGTGGCTGCTGCTCGAGGAGCCCGACGGCACGCGCACCGGTCTGGTGGAGCTGGCGCTGTGTTCGGGCCTCGAGCTGCTCGACGAGTTCGCGCCCGACACGGCCCACACTCTCGGATTCGGGCAGGCGATCAGCGCCGCGCTCAAGCACGGCGTCGACCGCCTGATGCTTGCGCTCGGCGGCAGCGCGTCGAGCGACGGCGGTGCGGGAGCGCTCGTGGCGCTCGGCGCGCGGCTGCGGGACGCGGCCGGCCAGCCCGTGCCGCTGGGGAACGCCGGGCTCGCGCGCATCACGGCCGTGGACTGGTCATCCCTCGTACCACTCCCCGCCGACGGAGCCGTGCTGCTCAGCGACGTCGACAACCCGCTGCTCGGCGAGCGCGGCGCGATCGCCGTCTTCGGCGCGCAGAAGGGCGTGCGGACCGATCGTGCCGACGCTGCCGAATCCGCCCTCGCGCGCTTCGCCGACGTTCTGCGCGACAACCCCGGCCGCGCGCTGCCCGAGATGCCGGGAGCGGGTGCGGCGGGCGGCACCGGTTTCGGGATGCTCGCCTGGGGTGCGACGATGCACTCCGGCGCACGGACGATCGCTGCGACGATCGGCCTCCCCGCGTCGATCCAAGGCGCCGACCTCGTCATCACAGGTGAGGGGCGCTTCGACGGGCAGTCGGCGGGCGGCAAAGCCCCCGTCGAGGTGGTGCGGCTCGCGCGAGGCAGCGAGGTGCGCTGCGCGCTCGTCGCGGGTCGCATCGACGCGCCGCCGACCGGCTTCGGTTCAGCCGTCTCGCTCACCGAGCTCGCCGGGTCATCGGTGGCGTCTCGTGCGCGGCCGCTGCACTGGCTGCGCGAGGCGGGCAGGCGTCTCGCGCTCGAGTGAGGTGTCTGAGCCGGATTAGGCTGGCCCCATGACGGATGCGCACGATGCGGTCGCGGCCGCGAAGAAAGCTCTTGCCGAGGCCGAGGCGGCGCTCGCCGCGGCGACCGCCCAGGCGCAGAGCGCAGCGGAGGCTCCGGCGGCAGAGGCGTCGGCGGACGCGCCGTCGTCGGGCCCTCTCGCGGAGAGCGAGGTCGACGCCATCCGCGCGGGATACGAGGCCGACGGTGCGGTGCTGGAGATGGGCGCTCTCGTCAACGGCGACGCGCGCGCCGACGTACCCGTGCGCATCCCGATCGCGATGACCAACCGGCACGGCCTCGTCGCCGGTGCGACGGGCACCGGCAAGACAAAGACGCTGCAGGTGCTTGCCGAGCAGCTCAGCGCCGCCGGCGTTCCCGTGTTCGCGGCCGACATCAAGGGCGATCTCAGCGGCATCGCCGCTCCCGGCGAGCCGGGCGAGAAGCTGCTGGCGCGCACGAAGGGCATCGGTCAGGACTGGGCGCCGGCGGGGCACCCGACGGAGTTCTACTGCCTCGGCGGCATCGGCCACGGCGTGCCGATCCGCGCGACGGTCTCCAGTTTCGGGCCGCTCATGCTCGCCAAGGTGCTCGGGCTGAATGACACGCAGGAGTCGAGCCTCGGGCTCGTCTTCCACTACGCCGATCAGGAGGGGCTGCCGCTCGTCGACCTCTCCGACCTGCGCGCCGTCATCCAGCACCTCACGAGCGACGAGGGCAAGGCGGAGCTCGCCGAGCTGGGTGGGCTCAACAAGGCCACCGCGGGAGTCATCCTCCGAGAGCTCATCACCTTCGCCGCTGACGGCGCCGACGTCTTCTTCGGCGAGCCTGAGTTCGACACCGCGCACTTCCTGCGCACGACGGCCGACGGGCACGGCATCGTGAGCCTGCTCGAGGTGCCGGGCGTGCACGACAAGCCCGCGCTGTTCTCGACCTTCCTCATGTGGCTACTGGCCGACCTGTTCAACGACCTCCCTGAGGTCGGCGACCTCGACAAGCCGAAGCTCGTGTTCTTCTTCGACGAGGCGCACCTGCTGTTCAAGGATGCGTCCAAGGACTTTCTCGCCGCCATCACCCAGACCGTGCGGTTGATTCGATCGAAGGGTGTCGGCATCTTCTTCGTCACGCAGACGCCGAAAGACGTGCCGAGCGACGTGCTCGCCCAGCTCGGCTCGCGCGTGCAGCACCAGCTTCGTGCGCACACGCCCGACGCGGCGAAAGCGCTCAAGGCCACCATCTCCACCTACCCGACGTCGGGATACGACCTCGGGGAGGTGCTCACGACCCTGGGTATCGGTGAGGCCATCGTGACCGTGATGAACGAGAAGGGTGCTCCGTCGCCCGTCGCCTGGACGAGGTTGCGGGCTCCCCAGGGGTCGATGGACCCTGCACCCGAAGCGCTCATCGAGTCGACCATCGCGGCGTCGCCCCTGCTCGCGCAGTACGGCACCGCCGTCGACCCCGAGTCGGCGCGGGAGATGCTCGCCGCTCGCATGAACGCCGCCGCCGAGGCGGAGGCCGCGCGCGAGGCCGAGGCGGCTCGCCTCGAAGCGGAGGCCGCCGCGACGGCGCAGCGTGATGCGGCCCAGGAGGAGTACGAGCGGGCCCTGCGCGACCTGCAGAAGAAGGGGCGCACGACGACGCGCACGACCACGCGGGCGCCGGCACGACGCGGCGGTGGAGCGGCTGGCGGCATCGGCGACCTGCTCGGTTCGCGCGCGGGTCAGACGATCGTCCGCGAAGTCGTGCGCGGCATATTCGGCACGCTCGGGCGTCGCTGAGTGGGGCAACCCGAGGGCGGGCCTCCCGGGATTCGATGGCGGAGGATAGGGGATTCGAACCCCTGAGAGCTTGCACTCAACACGCTTTCCAAGCGTGCGCCATAGGCCACTAGGCGAATCCTCCAGGCGCATTCCGCGCAAGCGGAACAACCCCAGCGATCCTACCGGTAAACTCGACGACGGCTCCCCGCGTGGCGCCATCCAGGCCAACTCCCCCAGGGCGGAAACGCAGCAAGGGTAACCGGGCTCTGGCGGGTGCGCGGGGGGTCCTTCGCATGAGGGCGTGCCGGACGCGGGGCGAAAGGCCCAGGCGACCCGGCGCCCGCGCGCCTAGGCTGGGGGCAATGTCGCGCAGCATCTACGTCACCTCCGCCGAAGGCAACTCGGGCAAGTCGACCGTCGCCCTCGGCCTCGTCGACACGCTCAGCCATCAGGTGCAGCGGGTCGGCGTCTTCCGCCCGGTGGCCCGCTCGCGCGAGGAGCGCGACTACGTGCTCGAGGTGCTGCTCGGGCACAACGGCGTCGACCTCGACTACGAGGACTGCATCGGCGTCGGCTACGACGAGGTGCACGCCGACCAGGAGGCGGCGCTCGCCGTGATCGTGGAGCGGTTCAAGGCCATCGAGCGGCGCAGCGACGCGGTCGTGATCGTCGGCAGCGACTACACGGACGTCGCGAGCCCCACCGAGTTGTCGTTCAACGCACGCGTCGCCGCGAACCTCGGTGCACCCGTCGTGCTCGTCCTCGGCGGCCGGCTCTCCGGGGCGTCCGGCGGGCGCGGCCTCGCCGAGAGTGGCCCGCGATCGGCGGACGACGTACGTCGCGTCGCCGAGGTCGCCGTCGCCGAGCTCGAGCACGAGCACGCGCAACTGATCTCGGTCATCATCAATCGGGCGGATGCTGCGCTCACCGACTCGCTCACCGCGGCCGTGCAGGCGGTCGCCTCCGACGCCCTCGTGAGCGTGATCCCCGAAGACCCCTACCTGATCGCTCCGACGGTCGCGAGCGTCATCGCGGCCTGCGACGGCGAGTTCCTCCGCGGAGACGAGGCGCTCCTCGGCCGGGAGGTGCTCGGCGTCGTCGTGGCGGGCATGTCGATGGAGAACGTGCTGCCGCGACTCACCGAGGGGGCTGTCGTGCTCGTGCCGGGAGATCGGTCGGAGGTGCTGCTCGCCGTGCTCATGGCGCACGAGAGTGAGACCTTCCCGAGCGTCGCGGCGGTCATCCTGTACGGCGGTTTCGACACCCCGGCCTCCGTGCAGTCGCTCGTCGACGGGCTCGACCCCGCCCTGCCGATCGTTCGCAGTGGCTCGGGAACCTACGATCTCGTGCTGCGCGTCATGGAGGCGCGCGGCCGTCTCGCCGCGGACTCTCAGCGCAAGTACGACACGGCGCTCGCCCTGTGGGAGGCGCACGTCGACCACGACGCGCTGATCGCCAGGCTCGACGTCGCGCGATCCGAGGTGGTCACGCCGTTGATGTTCGAGTTCGAGCTGCTCGAACGCGCCCGAGGCGACCGCAAGCGCATCGTGCTGCCGGAGGGTGACGACGACCGCGTTCTGCGCGCCGCAAGCACTCTCTTGCGCCGAGGCGTGGTCGATCTCACGATTCTTGGCGAGGAGTCGGAGGTGCGAGGGCGCGCGGCCGAGCTGGGGCTCGACCTGTCCGGCGCCACCGTGACGAGCACCCACGAGGAGGAGCTGCGGCACCGCTTCGCCGAGGAGTACGTGCGGCTGCGGTCGCACAAGGGCGTCAGCTACGAGACCGCGCGCGACGTCGTCACCGACGTGAGCTACTTCGGCACGATGATGGTGCACCTGGGCCTCGCCGACGGCATGGTGAGCGGCGCCGCCCACACGACGGCGCACACGATCCGACCGAGCTTCGAGATCATCAAGACCGACCCGGGGGTCAGCGTCGTCTCGAGCGTCTTCCTGATGTGCCTCGCCGACCGTGTGCTGGTCTACGGCGACTGCGCGGTCATCCCCGACCCGACGAGCGAGCAGCTGGCCGACATCGCCATCTCCTCCGCCGCGACCGCGCAGCAGTTCGCGATCGAGCCGCGCATCGCGATGCTCTCGTACTCGACGGGCGAGTCGGGGTCGGGCGACGACGTGGAGAAGGTGCGCGCGGCGACGAGGCTCGTGCGCGAGCGCCGCCCCGATCTGCTGGTGGAGGGCCCCATCCAGTACGACGCGGCCGCCGAGCCGAGCGTCGCGGCGACGAAGATGCCCGACTCGGAGGTGGCCGGGCGCGCGACGGTCTTCGTCTTCCCCGACCTCAACACCGGCAACAACACGTACAAGGCGGTGCAGCGCTCGGCAGGTGCCGTGGCGATCGGCCCCGTGCTGCAGGGCCTGCGCAAGCCGGTCAACGACCTCAGTCGCGGCGCCCTCGTGAGCGACATCGTCAACACCGTGGCGATCACGGCGATCCAGGCGCAGCGCACGCCGCCGCCGCCCACGACGCCCATCTCGACGCTCGGCGGCACGGGCGGGTCGATGCGCGAGGGCACCGGCCTCCCCGACGACACGGGCGTCTGATGCGCGTCTTCGTCGTCAACTCGGGCTCCAGTTCGATCAAGTACCAGCTCATCGACGTCGACTCGGCCGAGGTCGTGCTCTCCGGGCTGCTGCAGCGCCTCGGCGAGGAGGGCGGCGATGCGGCGGATCACGAGCAGGGGATGCGCGTCGTCCTCGACCGGCTGGGCGAGGAGGCGGCCTCGATCGGCGCGGTCGGTCACCGCGTCGTGCACGGCGGCAGCGTCTTCACGGCGCCGACCCTCGTGACCGATGACGTCATCGCCGGCATCGAGGCGGTGAGTGAGCTCGCTCCCCTGCACAATCCGGCGAACCTCGCCGGCATCCGAGCCGCCCGTTCCTCTCTCGCCGACGTGCCGCAGGTGGCCGTCTTCGACACCGCCTTCCACCAGTCGATGCCCGCCGAGGCCTACACCTACGCGATCGACCGCGCGGTCGCCGACCGGCACGGCGTGCGCAAGTACGGCTTCCACGGCACGAGTCACGAGTTCGTCGCGCACGGAGCCGCCGACCTGCTCGGGGCCCCGCTCGACGAGCTGCAGCTCATCGTGCTGCACCTCGGCAACGGTGCCTCGGCCGCCGCGATCGATCGCGGCCGCTCGATCGATACCTCGATGGGCCTCACTCCGCTGCAGGGTCTCGTCATGGGCACGCGCTCGGGCGACCTCGACCCTGCCGTGCTCGTGCACCTGCACCGCGTCGCCGGCCTGAGCGTCGACGAGCTCGACACGCTGCTCAACAAGCGCTCGGGCATCCTCGGTCTCACCGGCCATAGCGACATGCGCGACGTCACCGACGCCGCCGCCGAAGGGGACGCGCTCGCCGAAGCCGGTCTCGCCGTCTGGGCCCACCGCATCCGGCACTACATCGGCGCGTACCTCGCCCAGTTGGGCGGCCTCGACGCGGTCGTCTTCACGGCGGGGGTGGGCGAGAACAGCCCTGCGCTGCGTGCGCGCGTCATCGACCGGCTCGGCCATCTCGGGCTGCGCGTCGACCCGTTCCTCAACGAGCGGGCTGCTCGAGGGTCGCGTGTCATCTCGCCGGCGTGCGACGGGCCGGCCGTGCTCGTCGTGCCGACGAACGAGGAGCTCGCGATCGCGCGCGCGACCGCGGCCGTCGTCACCTGAGCACCTCCGCGCCCAGACACGCCGAAAGTGACACACCACGTGAAACGTTCGGCGTGAGTTGTCACAAACGGGGTGACGGGGCAGCGCCCAGGGCTACAGCGGGAGCTCGGCGATGGGCGTCGGCCCCGAGACGACCTCGAACTGCTGGCGCACACCGCGACCGCTCATGAGCAGGTCGGCCACGAGGTGGGCCACGTCCGCACGCGGGATGCTCCCCTCGACGTTCTCGCCGATCTCGACCTTCCCCGTGCCGGGCTCATCGGTGAGACCGCCGGGCCGCACGATCGTCCACTCGAGATCGTCGTGCGCGCGCACGGCGGCGTCGGCCTCGGCCTTCGCCTTCAGATAGATCTGGAAGATGTCGTCGGAGTCCGGGTCGAACGCGTCGGCGCGGCGGGACGAGATGACGACCATGCGGGTCACGCCGGCCTGCACGGCGGCGTCGGCGAGCAGGATGGCGCCGTCGCGGTCGACGGTGAGCTTGCGCTCGGGCGTGCTGCCAGGGCCCGAGCCGGCGGCGAAGACAACGGCGTCGCAACCCGTGAGCACTTCGGCGAGGCCCGCGTCGTCGGTCTTCTCGAGGTCGATCACGACGGGGGTGGCGCCGTCGGCCTCGATGTCGGCGGCCTGCACCGGCTTCCTGATGAGCGCGAGCGGCTCGTGACCGGCCTCGGCGAGTCGGCGGGCGAGCAGGCGGGCGATCTGGCCGTGACCTCCGGCGATGGCAATACGCATGGAGGCCAGTCGAGCAGGTCAGGCTCCGTGCGGCCTGTGTGCGAGCATCCGCGACGGGGGTCGCGACTACGCTGGGGGCGTGGTCACCGCCCTCTACCGTCGCTATCGCCCCGAGACGTTCGCCGAGCTCATCGGGCAGTCGCACGTGACGGACCCGCTGCGGTCGGCACTGCGCCACGACCGCGTGAACCACGCCTACCTGTTCAGCGGGCCGCGCGGGTGCGGCAAGACCACGAGCGCCCGAATTCTCGCGCGCTGCCTCAACTGCGAGCAGGGCCCGACAGACACGCCGTGCGGCACGTGCCCGAGCTGCGTCGAGCTCTCGCGTCAGGGCGGCGGCTCGCTCGACGTGGTGGAGATCGACGCCGCGAGCCACAACGGAGTCGACGATGCGCGCGACCTGCGCGAGCGTGCCGTGTTCGCGCCGGCGCGCGACCGCTACAAGATCTTCATCCTCGACGAGGCGCACATGGTGACGCCGCAGGGCTTCAACGCGCTGCTGAAGATCGTGGAGGAGCCGCCGGAGCATGTGAAGTTCATCTTCGCGACGACGGAGCCCGAGAAGGTCATCGGCACGATCCGCTCCCGCACGCACCACTACCCGTTCCGGCTGGTGCCGCCCGCGCAGTTGCTCGACTACGTGGGGGAGCTGGCGCGCAGCGAGAAGGTCGAGATCGAGCCGGGCGTGCTGCCGCTCGTCGTGCGCGCCGGCGGCGGCTCGGTGCGCGACACGCTCTCCCTGCTCGACCAGCTCATCGCGGGCTCCGAGGCGAGCACGGTCACCTACGAGCGCGCGGTCGCGCTTCTCGGCTACACCCACGGCGCGCTGCTCGACGAGGTGGTCGACGCGCTCGCCGATCGGGATGCCGCCGCCGCCTTCGGCGCCGTCGACCGGGTCATCCAGACGGGTCAGGACCCTCGCCGTTTCGTCGACGACCTGCTCGAGCGGATGCGCGACCTCATCGTCGTGCAGGCCACGCCTGACCACGGCGCGGCCGTTCTGCGGGGCATCCCTCAGGACGACCTGGAGCGCATGGGTGCGCAGGCAGGCCGCTTCGGCCCCGCCGAGCTCTCGCGCGCGGCCGACGTCGTCAACCGTGCCCTCACCGAGATGACCGGCGCGACCTCGCCGCGGCTGCACCTCGAGCTCATGACCGCGCGGCTGCTCGTTCCCGCCGCCGACGAGTCGACCCGGGGTGCCCTCGCGCGGGTCGAGCAGCTCGAGCGGCAGGTGGCCGGCGGGGGCGCCGCGACGAGCGCGAGCCCGCCCGCGGC
>NZ_JAVKCK010000028.1:0-26202 GCF_040286215.1 Microcella sp. | reverse complement strand
TCGGGGGGGGGGGGGGGGGGTTTGCCGCCCCCCCCCCCCCCGGGGGCCCCGGGGGGGGGGGGGCCCCCCCGCCCCCCCCCCCGCCTCCGTGCACCCCGATGCGTCAGGCGAGAAGGTTCGCCGTCGAGCGTCGACGCCGGTTGTCGCGAACGAGCGCCGCGGTGCCGCCCGCCATGAGCAGCAACCCGACCGCGGCGATCGCGGTCTGCTCGACGGGGCCCGTCATGGCGAGCTGCGGCTGCGGCCCGACCGTGGATGCGTAGAGAAGCGTGCCATCCGCGCCCACCGTGATGTAGACCACCTGCGTCAGCGGTCCACCGGCGCTCTCGCCGGTGAGCGTGAGCGTGTGCTGACCGGGGGTGATGTCGTCGGGCAGCGTGACGATTCCGAGGAAGGAGCCGTCGTCGTCGGTCGTGCCGCTCGTGACCGTCACGGGAGTCGAGCGCAGTACGAGGTCGTACGGCGAGTTGGGCAGAAGGTTGCCTCCGGCGACCTGCACCTCGCTGCCCGGAAGGTAGTCGCCGACCTGAGCCGTGAGGGCGAGCTCGATACCGGGCTGCGTGAAGGCGGCGGTCTGCACGATGTTGTCGATGTAGAGGTAGGCACCCGCGGCGCCACCCCACGACTTGTCGTAGCTGCCCGACACGAACACGAACCGGTAGGTGCCGTCCGCCGGCACGATGAGCGATGAGGTCGTCCAGTCCTGCGACTCGCCGGTGGCGTCGATGATCTCCAACTGAGCGCAGGTGTCGACGTTCAGCAGGTACCCGAAGACGTGGAAGTCGTCGGACTCATCGACCGCCGACCAGTCGAGCCGGATCTGGCGGCCGCCCGGTGCCGTGAAGGGAGCGCTGTAGATGGCGGGGCCGTGGATGACATAGCCGTCGAGCTCTCCGTCGAGCTCGCTGTACAGCTCCACGAGCTTGCCTGACCGGCCCTGGTCGGCGCCGTCGACGATCTGCACCGAGTACTCGCTATCCACGAGATCGGCGTTCGCCGGGTCATCGCCGCGCTCGACGGGGTCGGGAAGAGCAGCGCGCCGCGCGTCGTCGAAGGCGTTCTGCTGGTCCGTGGTCCAGTCGTACTCGATGGTGTAGGCGTAGCTCGCCGTTGCCGGTCGCAGCGTGGGCGCAGGCTCTGCAGGGGCCTGGTCATCCTGCTCGCCGGCGGGCGCCTCAGAGGGCTGGTCGACCGACGGCTCCTCCGGTGTCGCCGGCTGCTCCGGGGTTACGGGCTGCTCCGGCGCGCCCTCCTGCTCCGGCACCTCGGGTGCCGGCTCACCGGCGTCCGACTCGGGCGCCGTCGACGGGGCATCCGGCTCGACATCCTCCGCCGGCATGCTCGAGAGGGCGAAGTCTGCCGTCGAGACGTCGTGGTACACGACTTCGGATTCGAGGTACCACTCTTCGTAGTCGTCGTCCCACACGAGTCGGTCGCCGAGGATGGTGACGTAGTCGGAGCCGTTCTTGACGTAGAACCAGTACTCCGACTCGCCGGGAACGTTCTCGGTCGACCGATCCCAGAGAGAATCCGCCTCGTCCTCGTAGTCGCGCAGATTCGTGTAGTCAGAGGTGTCCTGCGTCACGCAGCCGGCGATCGAGCTGGTGCCGAGATCGATGGCCTCGGTGATGGTCGTCCATCCGGTGATGCTCGTGGCTCCGATGTCGTCGAGCTCGAATCCGCCGTTGGCGATCGTCGCGCTCGCGGCGGAGGCCGACAGCGCGGGGGCGAGGGCGAGCAGAATTCCGCTCGTGAGTGCGGCAACGCCGAGCGCCGAGTGCTTCATGCATGCTCCTTGTGTGCGAGGTGGAGGGGCCCCGAAGCGTGCAGCATCGCCGTGTGCCGATGCGACCGGATGTGAATTCGGTTCGCTCGTCCCCCTGGCACGAGTGTGATGCTTCACGGTGGTTCGCGACAGCCTCTCCGCACCCCCAGTTCGGGGCGCGCTCGTGCCTGGGAGCTCGCACAGTGCGCGCTGAGCATCTGACCGAATGGTCAGGTACTGACCGATCGGTCATCTAGCGTCGTCTGAGTGACCCTCCATGACGACCTGCGTGCGATCGCGCTCGCCGAATTTGCGACCTCCGGGTATGCCGCGACCTCGCTGCAGCGCATCGCCGACCTCGCCGGAACATCGAAGGCGAGCGTGCTGTACCACTTCGCCTCGAAGGAGCTCTTGCTCGCCGACATCGTGAGTCCGGCGGTCGACGACCTGGATCGGCTCCTCGACTCGATCGACCCGGCCAGCGGGCTGCGGCACGCCGACTTCGTCGAGAACTTCGTCGACCTGCTCCTGCGCCATCGACAGGTCGTTCCGCTCATCATCAACCAGGGCGCCACGCTCGACGACGTGCCCGTCATGCACCGCTCAACAGAGATCATGCGGCGAGTCGCCGAGCTGTTCCGGCTCGCGAGCGGCTCGACGATGGAGAAGCTGCGCTTCGGCGTCGCCTTCGGCGGCGTCGCCTACACGCTCGCTGCGGCCGAGCGGCTCGGGCTCAGCGGCGAGATCGACGTCGACGACCTGCGCTCAGCGCTCCTGCGCATCCTGCATGAGCTCCTGGTGCCTTCCGCTGCCGATCTCGCCGACTCGAACTCCAAGGACTGACGTGGCCACTCTCCTCTACCGTCTCGGGCGCTTCGCCTACCGCCGTGCCGCCCTCGTCATCACCGTGTGGGTCATCGCCCTCGCAGCGGCATTGGGAGTCGGCCTCAGCCTCGGCGGCCAGACCGACGAGAGCTTCTCGATACCCGGTACGGAGTCGCAGGAGGCGCTCGACCAGCTCGACCAGCTCTTCCCCGAAGCGGCGGGGACGACGGTGCAGGCCGTCGTCGCGCCTGAGGACGGCTCCGTCGTCACCGACGCCGACATCCGCGACGAGATCGCGGGGCTCATGGACGACCTCGAGTCGATCCCGGGAGTCGAGACTGTTCTCGGCCCGTTCGACGAGTTCGCGAGCAACCAGGTGAGCGATGACGCGTCGGTCGCGATCGTGCAGGTGAGCCTCGAAGGCTCGTCCCAGTCGATCTCCTCCGAGACTCTGGACGCGATCACCGCCACCGCCGACGCGCGCGACGTGCGTGTCGAGTTCGCTGGTCAGGTGTTCCAGAACACCGTGGTGGGCATCACCGTCATCGAGGTGTTCGGAGTGCTCGTGGCCGGCGCCGTGCTGGTGGTGACTTTCGGGTCGCTGCTCGCCGCCGGCATGCCGCTCGTGGCAGCCCTCATCGGCATCGGCATCTCCCTCGGCGGGATTCTCGGCGTGGCAGCCTTCGTTCCCGTCTCGAGCTCCGCGCCCCTGCTCGCCCTCATGATCGGGCTCGCGGTCGGCATCGACTACTCGCTCTTCATCCTCTCCCGCCATCGCACTCAGCTGGCACGCGGCGAGCGGCCCCTCGAGTCGGCCGGCATCGCTGTGGGCACCGCGGGAAGCGCCGTCGTGTTCGCCGGCGCGACCGTGATCATCGCGCTGCTCGGTCTGCTCGTCGTGGGCGTGCCGTTCCTCTCCGTCATGGGGATCGGCGCCGCAGTCGCCGTGACGGTCGCGATGCTCGCCGCAACGACGCTCCTGCCGGCCCTGATGGGTATCGCGGGGGACCGTCTCGTCCCGCGCGAGGGCTCGCGTGCGTGGAAGCGCTCGCACCCCACCGCCGTGAGTCGCCCGACCATGGGGCGCCGCTGGGTACGAGGCGTCATGCGCCGCCCCGTCCTCTCCACGGTCGGAGTCGTGCTCGTGCTCGGCACCGTCTCGATCCCGGCGTTCTCGCTCGACCTGAACCTTCCCGACGGCGGGAAGGAGCCCGAGGGCTCGACGCAGCGCATCGCCTACGACCTCATCGCCGATTCTTTCGGCCCGGGCACTGCTGGCCCGCTCCTCGTCACTCTCGACATCACGCAATCGACCGACATTCTCGGCGACCTCGAGAGCGTTCGCGACGAGCTCGCGGGCGTCGACGGCGTCGCGAGCGTGAGCCAGGGCATCCCGTCACCGGGATTAGAGCTCGCGATCTTCCGCGTCGCGCCGACAACCGCACCCGACGCGCAGGAGACGAAAGCACTCGTCGCCGAGCTGCGCGAGACCGGCCAACTCATCGAGCAGGAGTACGGAACGCCGCTCGCCGTCACCGGCGTCACCGCCGTCGGCATCGACATCTCGACACGCCTCACCGGGGCGCTCGTGCCCTTCGGCATCATCGTGGTCGGGCTCTCGATCGTGCTGCTTATGGCTGTCTTCCGTTCCGTGCTCGTACCCGTCAAGGCCGCGCTCGGCTTTCTGCTCACCGTCGGCAGCGCGATCGGTGTCACCGTGGCCGTCTTCCAATGGGGATGGGGCGCCGAGCTGCTGCATGCCGAGCCCGGCCCCATCCTCAGCTTCATGCCCATCATCCTCATGGCGGTGCTGTTCGGGCTCGCCATGGACTATGAGGTCTTCCTGGTCTCGGGCATGCGTGAAGAACATGTGCACGGCGCGAGCCCTCGCGAGGCGATCGAGGAGGGCTTCACGACCGGCGCGCGCGTCGTCACCGCCGCGGCACTCATCATGTTCTTCGTGTTCGCGGCATTCGTGCCCGAGGGTGCCGGTCTGATCAAGCCGATCGCTCTCGGGCTCGCCGTGGGCATCGCCGTCGACGCGTTCGTCGTGCGCATGCTGCTCGGCCCGGCGCTCATGACACTCTTCGGGCGGGCGGGCTGGTGGTTTCCCCGATTCCTCGACCGCCTTCTGCCGGATCTCGACGTCGAGGGCGCCCGACTGCGGCATCACCGCGATACCGCACTCTGGGCTGCCGCTGCGGGCGACGCCCCGGCCATCGCCGACCGGCTCGAGATCGCGGGCACCGGGACGACCCTCAGCCTGCGGGTCGAGCCCGGCGCGCGGATGTTCGTCGACGCTCCGCACGCCGAGCGCGGGCTCGTCCTCGCGACTCTCGCCGGCTACCTCGCGGCGCCGAGCGGTCGCGCCCGCGTCGCCGGCGCCCTGCTCCCCTCCGAGGCGACCACCGCGAGCGAGCGGGTGAGCCTGCTCGAGCTCGAGCCCGGTCGCCTCGACCCGCACCTCACCGTGCGCGAGCTCGCGACCGAGCACCGCGTCGCGCGGCGCGGTGCCACCGCGCAGCGAGAGATTGAGCGATGGTGGCGCGGGGTCGCCTCGACGGCTCGCCGCCTGGGAGGCCGCGTCGCTGCGCTCGCGGAGGTCGACCTCGATGACACGCTCGTCTCGCTGGCGCCTGAGCGCCGGGCGCTCGCCCTCGCCGCGCTGGCGACGACGCACAGGGCCACCGTGCACCTCATCGACGCCGGAGGGCTCTCCAGCGAGACGGTCGACGCCGTCGACGCGCTCATCGTCTCCCTCGCGGAGCCCTGCCCGGCGCGCATCGTCACGGGCGACGCCGCCAGCGAAGACTCCGCAGCGGTTCCTCTGCATCCCCTCGCGCCCGCCGACACCCACGACGCCCGAACCACGGAGGTCCTCCGCTCATGACCGACAGCCCCGCTCCCCAGCCGGTCAGGCGCTCGCGCCGCCGCATCGCGACGGTCGTCGGCGCCGTGCTCGTGCCGCTCAGTCTCGTCGGCCTGGCGCTCGCCGCCGTCGGCGACGGCGAGGCCGCACTCGACCGCATCCCCGCGGCGATCGTCAACAACGACGAACTGGTCACGATCGTCGATGCCGACGGCGATGAGCAGCCCTTCCTGGCGGGTCGCCAGCTCGTCACCGAGCTCACGGGGCCCGACTCGGTGGGTTTCCACTGGACACCGACGGGCGAGGAGGAGGCGGCACGCGCACTCGAGGCGGGCGAGGTCTACGCCGTCGTCACGATCCCCTCTGACTTCTCCGCCTCGCTCACGACCATTTCCGACACGGATGCTCAGCCAGCGTCGATCCGCATCGACACCGATGACGCCCACAGCTATCTGGCGGGCTCGGTCATGCAAGCGATCGGCAGCGGCCTCGTCGCGCAGTTCGGTTCGGAGATCACCGCCCGCTATCTCGACGAGCTCGCGGGAGGGCTCGGCGAGCTGGGCGAGTCGCTCGAGACCGCCGCAGGCGGAGCGGGCGACCTCGCGGTTGGCTCGCGCGAACTCGCCGGCGGAGTTCGCGAGCTCGGCGACGGGGTCACCGGTCTCGGCGACGGCGCGAGCGCCCTCGGCAGCGGTCTCAGCTCAGCCACGTCAGGTGCGCGGGACTCGGCCACGGGCGCCGCGGAGCTCTCCTCCGGCATCGCCGGGTACACGCAAGGGGTCGACGCCCTCGCTACCGGGCTCGTCCAGCTCGACGCGGCGGCGGGGTCACTGGGCGCCCTGAGCGGTGCGGTCGCGGACGTCTCCTCGCTCGCGACCGCGCTCGTCACTCAGGCGCAGGCGGTGCTCGACGAAGCGCAGGCCTCGTCCGCGAGCGCGCAGACCATCGCGGAAGCCCAGGCGATGCTCGTCGAAGCCCAGACTCTGGCGGCGATCGCCGCCGGCACGAGCGCGCAGGTCACTCCGGCACTCTCGGGCATCGAGGCGGGGGTGGGCGACAGCGCCAGCGGCGCTTCAGCGCTGTCGAGCGAGAGTCCCGCGCTGCGCGGCGGTGCCAGTGGGCTCGCTGCCGGACTCGACCAGCTCGCGACGGGGCTGGGCCAATCCCGTGACGGCGCGTTCTCCCTCGCGGCCGGCGCCGAGCAGCTCGCCGCGGGCAACGCCGAGCTCGCGGACGGTGCGAGCGAGCTCGCAGCCGGCACGGAGGAGCTCGCGGCCGGCCTCGACGAGGGCGCGGCATCCGTTCCCGACGACGTCGCTACCGTTCCCGACACCGTAACCGACCCGATCGCGCTGGAGACCGACCGTGCCAATGCCCTCGACGGCATCGGAGGGCTGATCATCGCGGTGCTCGGCCCGCTCGGCCTGTGGTTCGGCGCCATGGCGGTCACCCTTGCCCTGCCTGTTCGCGCAGCCGCCACCGTGGGCTCTCCGCTCGGGGCGGGAGCCCTCCTGCGGCGCCGACTGCTGCTGCTCTCCGCAGTGTCGCTCGCTCAGGCGGCTCTGGTGACCCTGCTCGCGCACACGGTCGCGGGAATCTCGTGGACGCTCGCGCCCGCCATCCTCGGTCTCACGACGCTCATCGCGGTCGCGTTCGCGGCGCTCCATGTCGCCCTCGCCCAGTGGCTCGGCCGAGGCGGGATCGTCGTGTCGCTGCTCGCTCTCGCGGTGCAGGTCGTCGTCATCGGCGGCGTGGTGCCCATCGAAGCGCTTGCCGCGCCCTTCCCGGCGCTGAGCGCCGTGCTGCCGCTCTCCCATGCGACGGACGGTCTCACCTCGATCATCGCGGGGGGCTCGCCCGATCGGGTTCTCTCGGCGGCGGTGAGCCTCGTGCTCCTCACGGCCATCTCTCTCGTGGTCGCGCGCTTGGCGGCGGGTCGAGCGCGCCGCCGGGCCGTGCTGCGGAGGTTCGCCCCGTCGATGGCGTGAGGCGTTGCGCTCAGCCTTAGTGCCGAACCAGCGCGTGCGAGCGGGCGAACTCGACGGTCTCGCGCAACCAGGCGACGCGCTGGTCGTCGTCGCGACCGCACGCCCGCGTGTTGATCTCCGCGATGATGTGGCCAGCGAATCCAGACCCGGCAAGCGCCCGCAGCACCTCCGCGACCGGCTGCGCGCCGCGACCGGGAACCAGATGCTCGTCGCGCAGCGTGCCTCCCGGCCGCGTGCTCGCGGCGTCGCACAGGTGTACGTGCTGCAGCCGCGAGCCCCACTCCTGCGCGAGATCGGCGGCCGAGCGCCCGCTCATGCCCGCGTGCGAGAAGTCGAGGGTGAGCGCGTCCACGGCGAGCGCGCCGGGGTTCCAGCTCGGGGCGAAGGGGTCGTGCTCGATGCCCCCGCGCGTGACCGGGAACATGTTCTCGACCGCGATGCGCATTCCCGTCTGCCGGGAGAGCTGACGCACGGTCTCGACGAAGCGCTCAGCGCTGCGGCGCTGCCAGCGGTAGGGCGGGTGCGCGACCACGGTGGTCGCCCCGACGGCCTCGGCCAGGGCGACGCTGCGGCGCAGCTTCACGAGCGGGTTGCGGCCGAAGACGTAGCTGCTGAAGAGCAGGACAGGTGCGTGGATGCTCAGCACGGGCATCCCGTACTCCTGGCTCAGCGCGGCCAACCGCGCCGCGTCGTGAGTGTCGCGGTCGCTCGTGATCATGACCTCGACGCCGTCGAAGCCGGCCTCCGCCGCGAGACGGAAGGCGTCGCGCAGGCGCCGGGGGAGGACGCTCGTCGTACCCATGCCGATCTGAGTCACAGCGCCACTGTACGGCGTTCCCGCCGGGGACTCGCGGGAGCGACCCGTGAACTCTCGATGACGTACGGGAGAACCGCGCGCACCGGACATGGCCACTCTGGGAGGTCTCTGAGATTCGGCTGATACGGTTCGACGGCCGGCCCCCGCCACATCGAGCATCCCCACGAGGAGACGCACGCGCGCCATGACCGACTCCACCCAGAACGACTTCATCGTCGTCTCCAATCGCCTGCCCGTCGACCGCGTCGTCGAGCCCGACGGCACCGCCCACTGGCGGCGCTCGCCGGGCGGTCTCGTGACCGCTCTCGAACCCGTCATGCGCGCCTCCGAAGGCGCCTGGGTCGGCTGGGCGGGAAAGCCCGACCTCGACCTCGAGCCGTTCACCGAAGACGGCATCGACCTCGTCCCCGTTCGCCTCAGCGCCCTCGACGTCGAGCGCTACTACGAGGGCTTCAGCAACGACACGCTGTGGCCGCTCTACCATGACGTCATCGCCGCCCCGAGCTACCACCGCGAGTGGTGGGAGGCCTACCAGGCCGTCAACCAGCGCTTCGCCGACGCCGCGGCCGAGGTCGCGGCGCCGGGAGCGACCGTGTGGGTGCAGGACTACCAGCTGCAGCTCGTGCCCGCCATGCTCAGAGCGCAGCGCCCCGACCTCGTGATCGGGTTCTTCAACCACATCCCCTTCCCCCCGTACGGCATCTATGCCCAGCTGCCCTGGCGCCGCCAGATCGTCGAAGGGTTGCTCGGTGCCGACCTCATCGGCTTCCAGCGCGTCGCCGATGCCGGCAACTTCTCGCGCGCGGTGCGCCGGCTCTACGGGCCTACGACCACGAAGGGCACGACCATCCGGGTGCCCGCTCCCGACGGCGGGCCCGAGCGCATCGCGATCGCGAAAGCGTTCCCCATCTCCATTGACGTCGCGAGCTTCGACGAGCTCGCGCGCCGCCCCGAGACGATCGAGCGCGCGCGACAGATTCGCGAGGAGCTCGGCAACCCGTCGACGATCATGCTCGGCGTGGACCGACTCGACTACACCAAGGGCATCCGCCACCGTCTCAAGGCCTACGGCGAGCTTTTGCGCGACGGCGAGGTCGAGGTCGGCGACGCCGTGCTCGTGCAGGTGGCGAGCCCGAGCCGCGAGCGCGTCGCCGCCTACATGCAGCTGCGCGACGAAATCGAGCTCACCGTCGGACGCCTGAACGGGACCTACTCGACCATCAGCCACAGTGCCATCGCGTACCTGCACCATGGCTACCCGCGTGAGGAGATGGCGGCGCTCTACCTCGCCGCCGACATCATGCTCGTCACCGCGCTTCGCGACGGCATGAACCTCGTGGCGAAGGAGTACGTCGCCTGCCGTCACGACGACGACGGTGTGCTGCTGCTGAGCGAGTTCGCCGGCGCCGCCGACGAGCTCAAGAACGCGCTGCTCATCAACCCGCACGACATCGACGGCCTCAAGGATTCGATGGTGACAGCGTTGCGCATGCCGAAGAAGGAGCGCGCCTCGCGCATGCGCTCGTTGCGCCGGCGCGTGCGCGAGAACGATGTCTCCTCGTGGTCCGACTCGTTCCTCGCAACGCTGCGCCAGAGCGCCGAGGCGGCGAGGTCGGCGTGACCCACGGCGGGAGCGCCCCGGCTGCGCTGGACGCCGCGCTCGAGAGGATCGCGGGCTGCCGTCGCCTGCTCGTCGCGCTCGACTTCGACGGCACGCTCGCGCCGGAGGTCGACGATCCGCTCGCGGCGCGGGCGCTGCCCGCGGCGGCCGCGGCGCTCGACGCGCTGCAGGCGCTGCCCGAGACCTTCGTCGCCCTCGTCTCGGGACGATCGCTCGAGAGCCTCGCCCACGTCGGTCAGGTGGCGCCCGGTACGCCGCTCGTCGGCTCGCACGGACTCGAGGTGCGGATCGGCGCCGGCGATCCTGAGCCGGCTGTCGACGACGCCGACCGGAACCGCGTGGTGTCGCTGCGCGCGGCGCTCGCGCCTCTCGTGGACGCCGTCGACGGCGCGTGGATCGAGGACAAGCCCGCCGGGTTCGCCGTGCACACGCGTGTCGTCGTGTCGGAGGCCGCCGGTGCCCTCCAGCGCGACGTGCGCGAGCGAGCATCCGCCCTCGACCCGGGGCTCACCGTGCGCGACGGCAAGAACGTCATCGAGTTTGCCGTGCGCGACGCGACCAAGGGGGACGGCCTGCGCATCCTGCGCGATCGGCTCGGTGTCGACGCAGTGCTGTTCGCCGGCGACGATGTCACCGATGAGGACGCCCTGCGCGTGCTCGGGGAGCAGGATCTCGGCATCAAGGTCGGCGCTGCCGCGACCGTTGCCGAGCACCGCGTCGCCGACCCGGCCGCCATGGCAGCTCTGCTCGCCGAGCTCGCCGAGCGCCGTCGGGGGATTGTCTCGGGCTCGACTCGATAGGGTAGGCCCACAGCTCCGCTCGATGCGGTGCCCCGTCCCGTTCGTGCCGCACCGACACCGAGGGAGGACGATTGCTCCTCGTCCTAGCGGTGCTCGGCGTGGCCTCCATCATCCTTCCGGCCCTCGTGCGCCTGCTCGGTCGTCGCGTCTTCCTGGTCGCCGGGCTGATCTCGTTCGGCGCCTTCGTGCACACCCTGCTGCAGGCGCCCGCGATCCTGGACGGAGACCCTGAGGGCTACCCGATCGAACGGCTCGCGTGGGTCAGCCAGCTGCAGCTCACGCTCGACCTGAGCATGGACCCGCTCTCCTGGGTGCTCGCGCTCGTCATCACGGGTATCGGCAGCCTCGTGCTCATCTACTGCTCGTGGTACTTCGCCGACGACGAGCCCGGTCTCGGGCGCTTCGCCGCCGTCCTTCTCGCATTCGCCGGGGCGATGTACGGTCTCGTCACGGCGAACGACGTCTACCTGCTGTTCGTGTTCTGGGAGGCGACGAGCGTCTTCTCCTACCTGCTCATCGGCCACTACACCGGTCGACGGGCGAGCCGCGGCGCCGCACTGCAGGCGCTCATCACGACCACCCTCGGCGGGCTCGTCATGCTCGTGGGCCTCGTGCTGCTCTCGGTGCAAGCGCGCTCGTCCTCGCTTGACGTGATCCTCTCCTCCTCGCCCGCGGGAGCCCTCACCACCGCCGCCGTCTTCCTTGTGCTCGTCGGTGCCCTGTCGAAGTCCGCGATCGTGCCGTTGCACTTCTGGTTGCCGGGCGCGATGGCCGCGCCGACGCCCGTGAGTGCGTACCTGCACGCCGCCGCGATGGTGAAGGCCGGCATCTACCTCATCGCCCGATTCGCCCCGGCGTTCTTCGACATGCCCGGTTGGCGCGAGGTGCTCGTGGGCCTCGGCGTCGTGACCATGCTCCTCGGCGGATACATCGCGCTCAGGCAGACCGACCTCAAGCTTCTCCTCGCGTACGGAACCGTGAGCCAGCTGGGCTTCCTCACGATCGTCTCCGGATACGGCACGCGCGACACAGCTCTCGCCGCGCTCGCCCTGCTGGTCGCCCACGCGCTCTTCAAGGGCGCGCTCTTCCTCATTGTGGGCATCATCGACCACGAGACTGGCACACGCGACCTGCGCAAGCTTTCCGGACTGGGTCGCCGCTCACCGATTCTCGCGACCATCGCGGCCCTCTCTCTCGCCTCGATGTCGGGCGTGCCCCCGCTGTTCGGCTTCGTCGCCAAGGAAACGGTGCTGCACGGCCTCCTGGTCGGCGTCGAGTCGGGCGACCCGATCGCGGTCGTCGCGGTGGTGGGCGTCGTGCTCGGCTCCGTCTTCACCGTCGCCTACAGCCTTCGGTTCTTCTGGGGTGCGTTCGCCCGTAAGGCCGGGGTCGACGATGTGACCTCCCTCGAGCACGTGCGCCGCGGTTTCCTCCTCGCGCCCACTGTCCTCGCTGTCACCTCGCTCGCTCTCGGGCCACTCGCGGGGCTCGCCGATCGCGCGCTCGCGGGCTATCCGGCACTCTTCGAGGCACCGGAGGGCAAGCCGTACGAGCTCGCGCTCTGGCATGGTCTCGAGCCCGCCCTGGGCCTCTCCGCCCTCACGATCGTGCTCGGCGCAGCGCTCTTCGCCGCTCGCACCCCCGTCGCGGCCGCCCAGAAGCGGCTCTCAACCGGACTGAGCGCGAGCGAGGCGTACTGGGACGTGATGTCGGCCGTTGACCGGTTCTCCGCGCGCGTCACGAGCCTCACCCAGCGCGGCTCGCTCTCGTTCTACCTCGGCGTCATCCTGCTCGTGTTCATCGCCGTCTCGACCGCGGGCCTCGTCACCGGCTCCAGCTGGCGCACCGACGTGCGGGTGTGGGACTACCCCGCGCAGCTCGCCATCGCCGTCGTCATGATCGCCGCAGCGATCGCCGCGACGCAGGTGCAGAAACGCTTCGCCGCGCTCGTCACGGTCGGGGTCACCGGATTCGGCATGTCGGCGCTCTTCGCGCTGCAGGGCGCGCCTGACCTTGCCATCACCCAGATTCTGGTCGAACTCGTGACGCTCATCGCCTTCGTGCTCGTCCTTCGTCGCCTGCCCGCCAAGCTGGGTGACCGCCACGGCAGCCACCATCGGCTGCTGCGGGCCGTCATCGCCATCTCCGCCGGCGTCATCATGGTGCTCATCGCCCTCGTCGCCGCAGGTTCGCGGACCACCGACCGCATCTCCCTCGCCTGGCCCGAGCTCGCGTTCGTCGACGGCCACGGCAGCAACATCGTCAACGTCGCCCTCGTCGACATCCGCGGGTGGGACACGATGGGCGAGCTCGCCGTCGTCATCGCGGCGGCCACGGGCGTGGCGAGCTTGCTCTTCATCCGCGGCCGCGACGACTCCACGTCGCGCGCACAACGACTCACCCTGCGCCGCCGTGCACGGGCGCGGGTGCAGCAGTCGCGACTCCAGTCGATTCCCGGCGAGCGCCGCAACGCCTGGATCCTCGCGGGACCGACGCTCGACCCGCGGTACCGCTCGATCCTGCTCGAGGTCGTCGTGCGCCTCATCTTCCACGCCATCATCGTGCTCTCGCTGTACGTACTGTTCACGGGACACAATCTGCCGGGTGGCGGGTTCGCCGGCGGGCTCATCGCGGGACTCGCGCTCGTCGCGCGCTACCTCGCGGGGGGGCGCCACGAGCTCACCGCCGCGGTGCCCGTCGGTGCTGGCGCGGTTCTCGGAACGGGGATCGCCGTCGCCGCGGGCGCCGCGATCGTGCCGCTCCTGTTCGGGGCTGATGCTCTCACCTCGACCTACTGGGAGGCCGAGGTCTGGCTCCTGGGAGAGGTGTCCTTTGTCACGTCCACGATCTTCGACATCGGCGTCTACCTCGTCGTCGTCGGCCTGGTGCTCGACGTGCTTCGCAGCCTGGGCGCCGAAGTCGACCGACAGGGCGATGATGCCTCCGACCGCGCGAACGCGCGCCGCGTCGAGTCCGCCACGGAGGGACGCCCGTGAGCATCTCCTTGATCCTCGTCATCACTATGGGTGCGCTCTTCGCCGCGGGCGTCTACATGCTGCTCGAGCGCAGCCTCACGCGCGTCGTGCTCGGCTTCCTCTTGCTGGGCAATGCCGTCAACCTTCTCCTGCTGATCATGGCGGGGGAGGCGGGCATAGCGCCGATCGTTGAGGACGGTATCGCCGACGACGCCTACACCGACCCTCTGCCGCAGGCGCTTATCCTCACCGCGATCGTGATCACGTTCGCCGTCTCCGCCTTCCTCCTTGCGCTCATCTACCGCTCCTGGCGGCTCGCGAACGCTGACGACGTCTCGGACGACGCAGATGATGTCGCGCTGCGAGAGGGTGCCGTCGAGATGCCGGTCGAGGAGACCGCACCCGACGCCGAAGACACAGAATTTCCCACCGACGACACGAGGAGTCGCGCATGACCGCGCTCGTGCCCCTCGTCGTCCTCGTGCCGCTCCTCGGCGCGGCAGTCACCCTCGCGCTCGGTTTCCGGCCGCAGGCGCAGCGCGTCGTCGCGATCGTCGCTCTCGTCATCGAGCTGGGTCTCGGCATCGCCCTGCTCGTCGCCGTCGACGCCGTCGGACCGCTCGCCATGGAGCTCGGAGGGTGGTCAGCACCCTTCGGCATCGTGCTGGTCGTCGATCGGCTGTCGGCTGTCATGGTGCTCGTCTCTGCCGTGGTCCTCCTGGCCGTGCTGCTCTTCTCTGTCGGGCAGGGCATCGCCGACGGTGATGCGGAGACGCCGGTCTCGATCTACAACCCGACCTACCTGATCCTCACGACAGGCGTCATGGTCGCCTTCGTCTCCGGCGACCTCTTCAACCTTTACGTGGGCTTCGAGATCTTGCTCGTCGCGAGCTATGTGCTCATTACCCTCGGCGGCACAGAGGCGCGCATCCGCGCCGGCGTCACCTACGTCATCGTGAGTCTTCTGTCCTCCCTGCTCTTTCTCGCCTCCATCGCGATGGTGTACGGAGCCCTCGGCACCGTGAACCTTGCCCAGGTCGCCGCGCGCATGCAAGACCTGCCCGCCGACGTTCAGGTGCTGCTGCACGTCATGCTTCTCGTCGCCTTCGGCATCAAGGCGGCGGTCTTCCCGCTGTCGTTCTGGTTGCCCGACTCCTATCCGAGCGCGCCCGCACCCGTGACAGCCGCGTTTGCGGGCCTGCTCACGAAGATCGGGGTGTACGCGATCATCCGAGTCGAGACCGTCATCTTCCCCGGTCCCGAACTGAACCCAGCGCTCATGGTGGTCGCCCTGCTCACCATGGTCGTCGGTGCCCTCGGTGCCGTCGCCCAAGCGGACATCAAGCGCATCCTCTCCTTCACACTCGTGAGCCACATCGGGTACATGATTCTCGGCGTTGCGCTCGGCACAGCGGCAGGTACCGCTGCAGCGATCTACTACATCGTTCACCACATCGTCATCCAGACCACGCTCTTCCTGGCCGCGGGTCTCATCGAGCGCGAGGCCGGCAGCACGTCCATCACGCGCATCGGCGGCCTGCTTGCGAGCGCGCCGCTCGTCGCCGTGCTGTTCTTCGTGCCGGCGCTCAACCTCGGCGGCATCCCACCCTTCTCCGGCTTCATCGGCAAGCTGGGACTGTTCCAGGCCGCCGCGGAGCAAGGGGATGCCCTCGCCTACGTCCTCATCGGTGCGGGCGCCCTCGTCTCACTCCTGACCCTCTATGCTCTCGTGCGCGTCTGGAATCTGGCGTTCTGGCGACCAGCGGGCGAGGTCGAGGGCGATGAGACGCGCCTGCTGCGCGCGGTCGAGGAGGCTCCGCACTCCACCGCGACGATCGCCGCCACGCGCGCAACGTCGCGCCTCATGACCGTGAGCACTGTCCTCATGGTCCTCGTGGGTATCGCCCTCACCGTCTTCGCCGGGCCGCTGTACGGTCTCGCGGATCGGGCCGCCGACAACCTCGACGGGCCCGAGCAGTACATCCAGATCGTGTTCCCTCAGGGGGTGGAGCCATGATCGACGACACTGTGAACGATGGCGCGCCCCGGAACGAGACCGAGGACGACGACCCCGCGACGATGTCGGAAGAGCGCAGCCGCGCCACCCTCCTGCAGCAGCTGCCGCTGCTCGTCGCCCTCGTGCTCCTCTGGATGATGCTGTGGGGATCGGTCACCGTGCTGACCGTGCTCACCGGCCTCGTCGTCGCACTACTCGTCACCCGCGCCTTCTACCTGCCGCCCGTCGAGCTCTCCCGGCGGTTCAACCCGCTGTGGGCGGTCGCCTTCCTCGGCCGATTCTTCGGTGAGCTGTTCGTCGCGTCGTTCCAGGTCGCGGCGCTCGCCTTCAGCCCCAAGGGAGGAACTCGCAGCGCGATCGTGCGGGTGCAGCTGCGCACGCGCTCGGACATCATCATGACGCTCACCTCCATCACCATCTCGCTGGTGCCCGGCTCTCTCGTCATCGAGGTCGATCGACGGCACGCCGTGCTGTACGTGCACGTGCTCGGCGCCACCACCGCGGACGACGTCGAAGACGCTCGGCACCACACTCTCAGCATGGAGCGCCAGATCATCGCCGCGATCGGCTCGAAGGCGGAGTGGGAGCAGGTGCGCTGATGGTCGAGGCTCTGTACGTGATCGCGGGTGTGCTGCTCGCCGCGACAGCGATCATCTCGATGTACCGCGTGATCGCGGGGCCGACGATCCTCGATCGCGTGATCGCCTCCGATGTGCTGCTCACGACGCTGATCCTCGTTGTCGCGACCGAGATGATCATCAATGTGCACACGCGCACGATCCCGCTCATGGTGATCCTCGCGGCGACCGCGATCTTCGGCACCGTCGCGGTCGCGCGCTTCGTGACGAAGACCGAAGGCAGCCCGTGGCGGAAGGACGTGCCCTGATGTTCGAACTCGAGCCCTGGGACACGATTCTCGACATCACCTCCGGCGTCCTCCTCGTCGTGGGTGCGGCGCTCTCGCTCGCGGCCGCCGTCGGCCTCATCCGATTCCCGGATGCCCTCACCCGACTGCACGCCGCGACCAAGCCGCAGATCCTCGGTCTGATCCTCATCGTCCTCGCCCTCGCTCTCAGTCTGCGCAGCTGGGCCGCCCTCCTGCTCGTGCTGCCCGTCATCGTGCTGCAGATGCTGACGTCTCCTATCTCGGCCCATATGGTCGGCCGCTCGGGCTATCGCACGGGCGCCTACGACCCGGACGGGCTCGTCGCCGACGAACTCGCGCCAGACATCGAGGAGGCGTCGCGCTCGAGGGTCATCTCGAGCGACGACGACGAGGACTGAGTCGCGCGCCGGCCCCTCGCCAGAGCGCCGCGGCCAAGGTCCGCAACCTCCAGCCGCACGTCCTAGACTCGAGGCATGACCGAGGTCGATCACAAGCCCCGTTCCCGCGTCGTCACCGACGGCATCGAAGCGACGACATCGCGCGGCATGCTGCGCGCCGTCGGCATGGGAGATGACGATTGGGACAAAGCCCAGATCGGCATCGCGAGCTCGTGGAACGAGATCACGCCGTGCAACCTCTCCCTCGGCCGACTCGCCCAGGCGGCTAAGGAGGGCGTGCATGCGGGCGGCGGATACCCGCTGCAGTTCGGTACCGTGAGCGTCAGCGACGGCATCTCGATGGGCCATGAGGGCATGCACTTCTCGCTTGTGAGCCGGGAGGTCATCGCCGACTCGGTCGAGACCGTCATGCAAGCAGAGCGCCTCGACGGTTCCGTGCTCCTCGCCGGGTGCGACAAGTCGATTCCCGGCATGCTCATGGCGGCCGTGCGCCTTGATCTCGCGAGCGTCTTTCTCTACGCCGGCTCGATCGCGCCCGGCTGGGTCAAGCTGAGCGACGGAACCGAGAAAGACATTACGATCATCGACAGCTTCGAGGCTGTCGGCGCCGTGAAGGCGGGCAAGATGAGCCCGGAAGACGCACATCGCATCGAGTGCGCCTTTGCGCCCGGTGAAGGTGCCTGCGGCGGCATGTACACGGCCAACACGATGGCCTCGGTGGCCGAGGCGCTCGGCCTGAGCCTTCCGGGCTCGGCGAGTCCCGCATCCTACGACCGTCGCCGCGACATGTATGCCCACCGCAGCGGTGAAGCCGTCGTGAACCTGCTCAACAAGGGAATCACGGCGCGGGACATCGTCACGCCCGAGGCTCTCGAGAACGCAGTCACGGTGGCGATGGCCCTGGGCGGTTCGACGAACGTCGTGCTGCACCTGCTCGCGATCGCGAATGAGGCCGAGGTGCCGTTCACGCTCGAGGACTTCAACCGCATTGGCAACCGCGTACCCCATATCGGCGACCTCAAGCCCTTCGGCAACTACGTCATGAACGATGTCGACCGTCAGGGCGGCCTCCCCGTACTGCTCAAGGCGCTCCTCGATGCCGGCTTGCTGCACGGCGACGTCATGACCGTGACGGGCAAGACCATGGCCGAGAACCTCGCCGAGTTGAACCCCGACCCGCTCGACGGAGAGGTGCTGCGTACGCTCGACAACCCGATTCATGCGACCGGCGGCATCACGATCTTGCACGGGACGATGGCACCGGAGGGTGCGGTGGTCAAGACCGCCGGGTTCGACGCCGCCGTCTTCGAAGGCCCGGCGCGGGTCTTCGAGCGTGAGCGCGAGGCGATGGATGCCCTCACCCGCGGCGAGATCGTGGCCGGCGACGTCGTCGTCATCCGCTACGAAGGCCCCAAGGGGGGCCCCGGCATGCGAGAGATGCTCGCCGTGACCGCCGCGATCAAGGGGGCAGGCCTCGGGAAAGATGTATTACTCTTGACCGACGGTCGATTCTCAGGCGGCACAACCGGACTGTGCATCGGCCACGTAGCTCCCGAAGCGGTAGATGCTGGTCCTATCGCCTTCGTGCGCGATGGTGATCTGATCCGGGTTGATATCGCTGCTCGCTCCATCGACCTACTGGTCGACGCAGACGAGCTTGAGGCGCGCCGCACCGACTGGGCGCCCCTGCCTCCGCGCTATACCCGCGGCGTCCTCGCCAAGTACTCCAAGCTCGTGCGGTCCGCCGCACAGGGAGCCGTCACCGGGTGATGCGCGCGGTACGCCCGCTCACGATCGCCGACACTCTGCAAGGACGTGCTACTCCATGACCACGGAATCGACTCCCGTGCCCAACCCGCCCGCCGCGGGCGCAGTCAAGCCAGCAGTGCCTGCCGCTGCGACCGTTGACCCGCCCATCCTCACCGGATCCGGCGCCATCCTCGCCTCACTCGAGCGCCTCGGCGTCACCGACGTGTTCGGCCTGCCGGGCGGCGCCATCATGCCGTTCTACGACGAGCTCATGGCATCCACCACCATCCGGCACATCCTTGTCCGCCACGAGCAGGGCGCTGGCCATGCCGCCGAGGGCTACGCATCCGCGAGCGGCCGGCTCGGCGTCTGCATCGCTACATCCGGGCCCGGTGCGACGAACCTTGTGACCGCGATCGCGGATGCCCACATGGACTCGGTGCCCATGCTCGCCATCACCGGCCAGGTGTTCTCCACATCCATGGGAACCGACGCGTTTCAGGAGGTCGACATCACGGGCATCACGATGCCCATCACGAAGCACTCCTTCCTCGTCACCAAGCCCGAAGACGTGCCAGGGGTGATCGCCGCTGCCGTCCACATCGCCACGACAGGTCGCCCTGGCCCCGTGCTCGTCGACGTCACCAAGGATGCTCAGCAGAAGAGCGCGCCGTTCATCTGGCCCCCCAAGATCGACCTGCCCGGCTACCGGCCCGTCACCAAAGCGCACGGCAAGCAGATCCAGGCCGCCGCGCAGCTCATCGCTGAGGCGCGCAAGCCCGTGCTGTACGTGGGCGGCGGCGTCGTGCGCGCCGGAGCGCACCGCGAGCTGCTCGCGTTCGCGGAAAAGACCGGCGCACCCGTCGTCACGACCCTGATGGCACGAGGAGCCTTCCCCGACAGCCACCCACAGCAGCTCGGCATGCCCGGCATGCACGGTACTGTGCCCGCGGTGCTCGGCCTGCAGGAGAGCGACCTGCTGATCGCCCTCGGGGCGCGGTTCGACGACCGCGTGACCGGCAAGGTGAGCGAGTTCGCTCCCGGCGCGAAGGTCATTCACGTCGACATCGACCCCGCGGAGATCGGCAAGATCCGTCACGCCGACGTACCCATCGTCGGCGACGTGCGCGAAGTCCTCCTCGACCTGCTGCCTGCGTACGACGAGGCGGTCGCCGCCCACCCCAGCGACACCGCCGACTGGTGGACCCGCCTCACGACGCTCAAGTCGCAGTACCCCCTCGGCTACACGATTCCCGAAGATGGCCAGCTCTCCCCGCAGTGGGTCATCGAGAAAATCGGCGAGCTCTCCGGCCCGGAGGCGGTCTACGCGGCCGGCGTGGGCCAGCACCAGATGTGGTCGGCGCAGTTCGTCAAATACGAGCGACCCGGCGCGTGGCTCAACTCGGGCGGCGCCGGCACGATGGGGTACGCGGTGCCCGCCGCGATGGGTGCGAAAGTGGCGCAGCCCGACCGGCTCGTGTGGGCGATCGACGGCGACGGCTGCTTCCAGATGACCAATCAGGAGCTCGCGACCTGCACGATCAACGACATCCCCATTAAGGTCGCCATCATCAACAACTCCTCGCTCGGCATGGTGCGCCAGTGGCAGACGCTCTTCTACGATGGCCGGCACTCGTTCACCGACCTGAACACCGGGCACGACACGGTCATGATTCCCGACTTCGTGAAGATGGCGGACGCCTACGGTGCACTCGGCATCCGAGTCACGACTCCCGAGGAGGTCGAGCCCGCCATCCGACTCGCCATGGAGACCAACGACCGACCGGTGGTGATCGACTTCATCGTGAGCCGCGACGCCATGGTGTGGCCCATGGTGCCGCAAGGCGTCGGCAACTCGCAGGTGCAGTACGCCCGCGACCACGCCCCCGACTGGTACGAGGAGTAGACCGATGACTTACCACGTGCTCTCCCTGCTCGTCGAAGACAAGCCCGGGTTGCTCACGCGCGTCGCCGGACTCTTCGCCCGCCGCGGCTTCAACATCTCCTCCCTCGCCGTGGGCACCACCGAAGTGGAAGGTCTCTCGCGCATCACCGTCGTCGTGCAGGTCTCCGGCCTGCCGCTCGAACAGATCACCAAGCAGCTCAACAAGCTCATCAACGTGCTCAAGATCGTCGAGCTCGACTCCTCGCAGGCTGTCGAGCGCGAGCACATGCTCGTGAAGGTGCGCGTCGACAACGCGACGCGGTCGCAGGTGCTCGAAGCGGTGAGCCTCTTCCGCGCCCGCGTCGTCGATGTCGCCACCGACTCCCTCGTCATCGAGGTCACCGGCGACACGCCCAAGGTCGAAGCATTCCTGCGCGTGCTCGAGCCGTACGGCATCAAGGAGATCGCGCAGTCCGGCCTGCTCGCGATCGGCCGAGGCTCGAAGAGCATCAGCGAGCGCGTGCTCAAGAACTAGGGCCAACGCACCCCTTGGCCCCGCCCATCCACCCCGAATACAAGGAGAATCACACGCATGACTGACGTCATCTACGACAAGGATGCCGATCTGAGCCTAATCCAGGGCAAGAAGGTCGCCGTCATCGGCTACGGCTCGCAGGGTCACGCCCACGCGCTCAACCTGCGCGACTCGGGCGTGGAGGTGCGCATCGGCCTCAAGGAGGGCTCGACGAGCCGTGCCAAGGCAGAAGAGGCCGGCTTCACCGTGCACACCCCGGCCGAGGCGGCGGCATGGGGAGACGTGGTCGTCATCCTCGCCCCCGACCAGCACCAGCGCGGTCTCTACGCCGCGGACGTCAAGGACAACCTCACCGAGGGCAAGACGCTGCTCTTCAGCCACGGCTTCAACATCCGCTTCGGCTACATCGAAGCCCCCGAAGGCGTCGACGTCGTGCTCGTCGCCCCCAAGGGGCCCGGCCACACGGTGCGTCGCGAGTACGAGGCGGGTCGCGGCGTGCCCGTCATCGTTGCCGTCGAGAAGGACGCCACCGGATCGGCGTGGGACCTCGCCTGGTCGTACTCCAAAGGCATCGGCGGACTGCGTGCCGGCGGCATCAAGACGACCTTCACCGAGGAGACCGAGACTGACCTGTTCGGCGAGCAGGCTGTGCTCTGCGGTGGAACCTCGCAGCTCGTTCAGTACGGCTTCGAGGTGCTCACCGAGGCCGGCTACCAGCCCGAGATCGCCTACTTCGAAGTGCTGCACGAGCTCAAGCTCATCGTCGACCTCATGTGGGAGGGCGGCATCGCCAAGCAGCGCTGGAGCATCAGCGACACCGCGGAGTACGGCGACTACGTCTCCGGCCCCCGCGTCATCGACCCGCACGTCAAGGAGAACATGAAGGCCGTTCTTGCCGACATCCAGTCGGGAGCCTTCGCGCAGCGCTTCATCGACGACCAGGACAACGGAGCCGTCGAATTCCAGAAATTGCGCGACCACGGTGCCGCACACCCCATCGAAGCGACCGGCAAGAAGCTGCGAGCGCTTTTCGCCTGGAAGCAGCAGGATTCCGACTACACCGACGGATCTGCTGCGCGCTAGCAGCACACCATCACCACCGGGCGCGCCCGGGTCAGCGGGGCTCCGGAGCCGCCGACTCGGGCGCGTACTCGTCTTTCCACGCGACCGTCGGTTCGGCCTGAGGCCGTGGCCCCTTGCAGCCCGTGGCGAGCCAGACGATCATCGCGATCGCGTTTTCGACGTGCGAGGCGAGGAACGCACCGAGGATGAGCGGGGCGTAGAGAGCCGCGAGGTAGGTCGCTGAGCTCACGAGCCCGTACGTCGACCCCCACAGGGCCGCGAGCGCTGTGGGCGCGAGCGCGAGCATGTAGCCCCACGGCGAGACCGCTATTCCGAGCGACACGGCGGCGACGATCGTGAGTACTCCCACGGCGACCTGGCCGATGAGCAGTCGCCCGCGCGCGCCCCCGTGGCGCCCCCAGCTCTCCAGGCCGACCGCCGCCCACATGACGCGAGCGCGCAAGCGGTGCACGCCGTTGTCGATGAGCGCGACGCGAAACAGCTCGTCCGCCTCTCGTCGGAGGGCCAGCCGCTGATCGTCCGGCTCCCGGAGAAGCTGGCCGACGAGCGCGTCATGCATGATCGCGGGCAGCGTCTGCGTGCCGTAGTTCGCGATCAGGCCCCACAGGAACGGCGGCACAGAGGCGAAGTCGGTGCTGTTGCCCTCCCCGGGCGGCAGATCGACAGCGTGCGCCGGCACGAGAGTGGTGCTGCCGTCGCGAGGGTTGCGGTAGAGGAATTCCTCGACGATCTGAAAGTCGCGCCCGCGACGGTAGACGAGCGGCAGCGCTGTCAGTGGCTCACCGCGGCGGGTCAGAAATGGCATGAGGCGTCCTCCCCCTCGATCGTACGTGCCTGGTCCTCGGATAGTGGATGCGGACGGCGGAGGCACGCACAATCGACGGATAGAGTGGCGGCATGCCGTCGATCGCTCTGGGGATACCGGGCGTGCGCCAACGCGACGACAGTCTGGCGCCCGATACATCCGGGCGCCCCGACACGGATGCGCTGGTCGATCGGTTCGGGCGCGTCGCGCGGGACCTGCGGATCTCCCTCACGAGCGCCTGCTCCCTGCGCTGCACCTATTGCATGCCCGCCGAGGGTCTGCCGGTCATCCCGCGGCGGGAGCTGCTGAGCGCAGAAGAGCTCGCGCGACTCGTTCGCATCGCGGTGCACGACCTCGGGGTGCGCGACATCCGCTTCACGGGCGGTGAGCCGCTGCTGCGACCCGACCTCGCCGAGATCGTCGAGCGCAGCGCGAGAGTCGCGGCAGGGGCGTCCCTGTCTCTCACCACCAACGGCATCGGTCTCGAGCGCCGCATCGACGCCCTGCTCGCCGCTGGCCTCACGCGCCTCAACATCTCGCTCGACACGATCGATCGCGACCACTTCGCTCGCCTGACCCGGCGCGACCGGTTGCCGGCCGTACTGCGAGGCATCGAGGCGGCTCGGCGCGCCGGGATCACTCCGCTGAAGATCAACGCCGTACTCATGCGCGACACGCTCGCCGGCGCGGGCGACCTGGTGGCCTGGGCCCTCGAGCAGGGCGTCGAGCTGCGCTTCATCGAGCAGATGCCGCTCGACGCGGACGAGACCTGGGTGCGCGAGAACATGGTCGACGCCGCGGAGCTCGTTGACTCCCTCGCGCCGCGATTCGTGCTCAGCCACCCGCACCGCGACGACCCACACGCCCCCGCCGAGACCTGGCTCGTCGACGGCGGTCCCGCCTCGATCGGCATCATCGCCTCCGTCACGCGGTCGTTCTGCGAGGCGTGCGACCGCACGCGGCTGACGGCCGAGGGCACGGTGCGCTCGTGCCTGTTCGGCGACGACGAAACCGATCTTCGGGGCCTGCTGCGAGGTGGCGCCAGCGATGACGAGGTGGCCGATCGCTGGCGCGCGGCCATGTGGGGCAAGCAAGCCGGGCACGGGATGTCCGTGGCCGGGTTCCGTCGGCCCGAGCGCACGATGGGGGCGATCGGTGGCTGAGCTGCTCGTGCGATACTTCGCGGCCGCCGCCGATGCGGCCGGGCGCGAAGAAGAGGTGCTCGACGCCGAGCAGTCTGCGACCATGACGACTGTCGGCGCGGTGCGCGCGCACCTCGTCGCGCGGTACGGCGAGCCCATGGCGCGCGTGCTCCAGAACGGATCGTTTCTCGTCGACGGCGTCGTGCGGCGGGATGACGCGACCCCGATCGGCGCTCGCGTGGATGTGCTGCCCCCTTTCGCGGGCGGCTGACGCGCGCCTCTAGAGCCCGACCCACTCCGTCGAGCCGTCGGTGAGGTGCTGGCGCTTCCAGATCGGCACGCTCGCCTTGATCTCCACCACGAGGGCGTCGACCGCGGCGAACGCCTCGGCTCGGTGAGGAGAGGCGACGACCGCGACGAGCGCGACGTCGCCGACGGTGAGGGATCCGACGCGGTGGGCCGCCGCGACGCGCAGCCCGGTGCGCTCGTGCAGGCGCACGCACGCGGCGCGCAGCATGCTCTCGGCCTCCGGGTGGGCTCGGTAGTCGAGGCCGCGCACTGTCGCCCCATGGTCGTGGTCGCGCACGACGCCGCGGAACGTCACGACAGCACCGTCGGCGCTGCTCGCGACCCAGGATTCGAGTGCGGCGGCGTCGAGAGGCTCGTCGGTCACGAACCCGTGCACAGCATCCTCAGCGCTCCCGCCGTGCTCGCCGACCGCGGCGGCCGTTCCGGCTTGTTTGCGCGCCGGGCCCTCAGTCATGGTCCCCTCCGCCGCTGAGCTGGGCGAGCAGGTGCTCCAGGGCGCCCTCGAGCACGGCGAGACCGTCGCGCACCGCCCCCGGCGAGCCAGGCAGGGCCACGATGACGGTGCCACGAGCGATGCCGGCGACGGCGCGGCTGACCACAGCGGTCGGGGTGGCTGCCCGCCCGCGCTCACGCACAGCCTCGCCGATGCCGGGCAATTCGGTGTCGAGGACGGCGCGCACGGCCTCCGGGGTGCGATCGCTCGGGCTCACGCCCGTGCCGCCCGTGAGGATGATGAGCGCAGGGGAGTCCGCGAGAGCCTCCATGAGGGCCGGGCCGATCTCGACGTCGGGCACGACGACGGGCGCGTCGACGGCGAGCCCGTGGTCGCTGAGCCACTGCGCGATCGCGGGGCCGGTCTCATCGGTGCGCGAGCCCGCGGCCGCTCGGGTGGAGGCGACGAGTACGGTGGCCGTGCCCGGGCGCACGGTGCCGCCTCGCCCTGGGTGGGCCTGCGCCGCGGGCTCGCGGCCGGCATCGGAGGCGTCGTCCTCGCGCCGCCAGTCGCCGCGCGCACCGCCGCTCTTGGCCACCAGGCGCACATCGGTGAGTGTGCCAGCGGGGTCGACGGCCTTGATCATGTCGTGCAGTGTCAGGCCCGCGATGGCCGCTGCGGTGAGTGCCTCCATCTCGACGCCCGTGCGCCCGCTCGTCGAGGCGGTGGCGGTGATGAGCACGGCATCGTCGGCCAGCTCGAGGTCGATGCGCACCCCGTCGAGCGGCAGCGGGTGGCACAGCGGGATGAGCTCGCTCGTGCGCTTCGCCGCCCCGATGCCGGCGAGCCGGGCTGTGGTGAGCACGTCAGCCTTCGGGAGCGCGTCGTCGCGCAACAGGGCGATGACGTCGGCCCGGGTGACGTAGCACGCCTCAGCGACCGCGAGTCGGGCGGTGACCCCTTTGCCGCCCACGTCGACCATGCGCGCGCGTCCGTCGCTGTCGAGGTGGCTCAGTGCGCGCTCGTTCACGGGGTCGGTCACGGCCTCATCGTCTCACGGCCGCGAGCCGCGCGAAGAAGCCACCGTATCTGCCGTAAGAATACGGAAAGGTCTGAGTCAGGCGGAGCTGGGTTGCGCGCTCTACGGTGAGCACGTGGGGGAAACACGGCACGGGAGGTGGACGAGCGCATGACGGGTACTGCGACGTCGACTCCCTCGAGCGACCGGGTGCTCGTGCCTCGATCGCGGCGCTCCGTCGGGTGGAGCGCCGCGGTCGGTCTCGTCGCGGCTGCGGCGACG
>NZ_JAVKCK010000027.1:0-52064 GCF_040286215.1 Microcella sp. | reverse complement strand
CTGCTCGCCGACGCCGAACGGCTCGCGCACGAGGCCGACGAGCTGCTCGCCCTGGTGCCGTCGACGGCCCAGCGCCTCACCGATGCCCTCGCCGCGCTCGACGCCCTGCGGGCCGACGCCCGCACCGCCCGCTCCGAGGCGCTCGCCGACCTGGATGATGCGCCCGACCCCGGCACCGCGGCCGCGATCACCGCCGCGGTCGCCGACGTCGACGACGCTCTCGCCGCGACCGGCGGGGATGCCGCGCACCATCCCGTGGCGGCGCTCGACCGCGTCCGCGGCGCGATGGATGCGCTGGAGGTCGCGCTCGCCGCGAGCCGCACCCAGGCGCAGCGACTCGCCCACGCGCGGGAGGCCTACGCGGGCGCCCGGGTGTCGGCGCAGTCCCAGCTCGCCGCGGCCCGGGCGGCGCTCGGCCGCGGAGGCAGCGCGGGTGCCCGTGCCAGACTCGCCGAGGCAGAGGAGGAGCTCGCCCTGGCCGAGCGCTCGACCGACCCGGTGGAGGCTCTCGACGCCGCCCGCCGCGCGATCACCCACGCGCGCGACGCCGAGATCCTCGCCCGCTACTAGCCCGCCGCCGCTCCCCTCCGTGCCAGATCTGACGCGCATGGGCGCTCAGCCGCGGGCAAAGCGCCCCTTCGTGTCAGATCTGGCACTAGGAAGCGAGCATCGCGCGCTAGGCGCCGTTTTGGAGGTAGGTGACGACGGCGAGCACTCGGCGGTGGTCCTCCCCCGTGTCGTCGAGCCCGAGCTTGGTGAAGATCGCTGACACGTTCTTCTCCACCGCGCCGACGCCGATGTGCAGGGTCTGCGCGATCGCCGCGTTCGTGCGGCCCTGCGCCATGAGCTCGAGCACCTCGCGCTCGCGCGGCGTGAGCGCGTCGAGCGGGTCATGCCGCCTGGCCATGAGCTGACTCACCACCTCAGGGTCGAGAACGGTTCCGCCGGCGACGATGCGATGCAGGGCATCCCGTACGTCGTCGAGGCTGACGACGCGATCCTTGAGCAGATAGCCGAGACCTGCGCTGCCGGCCGCGAGCAGCTCATGCGCGTAGGTGAGCTCGACGTACTGCGAGAGCAGCAGAATCGCGATATCGGGATGCACCCGCCGCAGCTCGAGCGCCGCACGCACCCCTTCGTCGCGGAAGGTGGGCGGCATGCGCACGTCGAGCACGACGGCGTCGAGCTCGATCGCGGGCACCTCGGCGAGCAGCGTCTCGGCGTCGCCGTACGCACCGACGACCTCGAACCCTGCGTCGCGCAGCACGCGCACCAGCCCTTCGCGCAGCAGCACCGAATCATCGGCGACCGCGACGCGAAGGGCTGGCATGGGGTCAAGCCTAGGCACGCGGCTCGCGCTCGGCCGCCGGGTCGGCAACGGGGGCGGATGCTCCGCTCACGCCGGCGAGCGGCAGGGTCGCACGCACGACGGTGGGGCCACCCTCCGGGCTGTCGATCGCGAGCTCGCCGCCGAGACCGTGCGTACGGTCGCGCAGGCCTTCGAGACCGTGGCCGGTGCGCTCGATGGCACCGCCGACGCCGTCATCGCTCACGGTGATGATGAGCACGCCGTCCGCCGCGACCACCGAGAGCGTGATGCCGCTCGCCTGCGAGTGCTTGGCGGCGTTCGCAATGAGCTCGCTCGCCACGAAGTAGGCGTTGCGCGCGACCTCGTCGGGCAGGTTGGCCGTCGCACCGAGCTGCGACTCGAGCGCCACGGGGATGCTCGAGCGGCTCGCGAGCGACTCGAGTGCGGCGAAGAGTCCGCGATCGAGCAGCAGCGGTGGCGCGAAGCCCCGCGAGAGGTTGCGCAGCTCGTCGAGCGCGTCCTGAGCCTGGCGGCGGGCATCCGTGACGAGGCCTCGCGCCTCCTCGGGGTTCTCCGCGATGCGGCGCTCGGCGGCGGCGAGGTCCATCTGCAGGCGGATGAGGCGCTGCTGCGGGCCGTCGTGGATGTCGCGCTCGATGCGGCGCAGGGCGCTGCCCTCGGCGGCGACGGCCGCCTGGCGCGACGTGAAGAGGCTCGATACCTGCTGCTCGAGCTGCTCATTGCTGAAGCGGCCGAGGAAGGGGCGGGCGATGGCCGCGTGCAGCCAGGTGAGGCCGCGCAGCACGTAGGGCAGGGTGAGGATCGCGATGACTCCGAGCACGACCGCGATGACGGCGATGGTGGGGGCCGCATCGCGGATCCACTCCGTTTCGACGAGGACCTCACCGCGTTCGGTGTCGAATGTCCAGCTGCCCACTTCGAAGGGGTTTGAGCCGAGGAACGCGGCGCGAATCGGCACCGCGATTGCGGTGATGAGCAGGGTGAACCACACGGTGAGCACGACGAAGCTCACGGTCGCGATGATCGGAGCGATGACGGCGCCGTGCAGCAGCGCGAGCCAGTAGCGGCCGTTGGCGAGGGGGCGCAACCAGCGCTTCCACCAGACGGCTGTCGGGTCGCTCGTCCACGCCGGCGCGGTGATCGGGGTCTCGCCGGAGAAGCGCAGGCGGGCGATCTCGAGCGCTCCGGCGTAGCGCGCCAGCAGCAGCGTGAGCGAGAGGATGAAGACGCCGACGACGAAGACGATGAGTCCTGCGGCGCCGGAGACGAGCGAGGTCAGCGCAGCGCTGACGATGACGGCGATGAGGAAGGTGGGAATGAGGTAGCCGAGCGCGCGGGGTACGCGACGCCAGACAGCGCCGTAGCTCCAGCTGTCGGGCACGGCGGGTGCCGTCGATGCGGTCGCCGGCGGCGCGGAGGTGGGGGATGCGGTGGTCATGGTTTTCTCCTGAGGTCAGACTGCCACGGCGCGGGGTGCGGCGCGGTGACTCCAGCCTCGTGACGCTCGCCCTCTGTCACCATGCAGCCCACCCACCAACCTTCGGGGGGTTATCCCCCCTCCCCAGCGCGGCAGATCTGGCGAAGAGGGGCGCTCACGCTCGGGCATCGCGCCCATATGGGTCAGATCTGCGCCTGGGGGGGGCTAGGGCAGCTCGAGCGTCACGACCGTGACTGCGAGGGTCACGTTGATGGGCGCGACCCACTCCTCGAGGGCGGCACGCACGGTGGAGCGCTCCTGGTGGAAGGCGTTGGGGCCCATGAACACCGCGTCGAGGGCCTGCTCGATCGACAGCGGCAGGCGGGCGCGCACCTCACGAGCAGAGACGAGACGGGCATCCGGGATGCTCGCCGCGACCTCCTCCGCCTTGCCAGCCGGCACGCGCATCAGCTTGAGGCCGTGCTGCAGCTCGCGCTGGTGGTCGCCGTGCGGCACGACGAGCACGGCGCGGCCGCCGGGGGCGAGGATGCGCCGAACCTCCGCCGCAGCGCCGGGCGAGAAGATGCGCAGCGCGACGGCGACGGACGCGTCGCGTAAGGGGATGCCCGTCCACACGTCGGCGCTCACCGCTGCCAGGCGGGCATGGGCGCGGGCGGCGATGCGCACGGCAGCGGCCGAGGCGTCGAGCACGATGCCGCGCAGCGTGGGGCGCGCGTCCAGCACCCGCGCCGCGTACCAGCCGGTTCCGCCGCCGAGGTCGGCGAGCCAGCCGCTGGCACTCTCCGGCACGGCGTCGAGCACGGCGGCCGCGACGGTGTCGTGGAAACCGTCGGCCTGGAAGCGCTCGCGCGCCTCGAGCATGTCAGGCGTGTCGCCGGTCGCGGGGGCGCCCTTGCCTTTGTGCGCGGCGCGCAGGCTCAGGTAGCCCTGCCGGGCGCGGTCGAAGCGGTGGCGGTTGCCGCACTCCGCTCCCCCGTCGGCCGGGGCCAGCGGCTCGCCGCAGCTCGGGCACTGCAGAAGGTCGAAGGCCGCGTCGAGGGTGGTCACGCGCGCAACGCTACGCGGTCGCCGGCCGCCGCGTGCGCGCGGTCGCTGTGGCTGGCGCGCGTCGAGTCGCTACTGGGGCAGCGCGACGGGGCGCCAGCGGTGCGCCGGCTGGCCTGTGACGGGCAGGTCGACGAGGAAGAGCATGCCTGCACCGGGGTGGCGCTCGACCTCGGCCGGGCTGAGGACGAGGCTCGCGGTCGTCACGAGCGCGCGGTTCAGCGAGCTGCCGACGAACGCCAGGCTCGTGACGTGCGGAACGTCGATCGCGATGTCGCCGTGCGGGTGGCCCAGGGCATCCAGATGGCGGATGCCGTGGCCTCCCCACAGCGCCACCCAGAGGCCGCCCTCCGAGTCGACCGCCATACCATCCGGCGTCGCATCCTCGATGCGCGCGAGCACGCGTCGCGCACCCGCCGCGCCCGACTCGTAGTCGTAGGCGCGCGCGTAGACGACGTTCGCGTCGCTGTCGATCGAGTACAGAGTGCCGCCGTCCGGCGAGAAACCGAGGCCGTTCGACAGGCCGAGATCGTCGTCCAGGGTCGTCACGTTGCCGTCGTGCTCGAGGCGCAGCAGCACGTTGCCGGTGTGGTCGTCGGTCAGGCTGAGCCCGCCCACGATGAGCCGGCCTGCCGGGTCGATGATGCCGTCGTTGAAGCGCCGCCCCTCGGGCAGCAGCTCGCGCGAGGTGGTGACGGTGCCCAGAGCGTCGACGAGCGCGAGCCGGCGCTCGAGCGCGACGAGGAACTGCGCGTTGCCGAGCCGGAACGCGCAGCCGACGCGCTCCTCGAAGTCGAGCGTGCGGATGACGTCGACGCGGTCATCCGCGTCGGGGCGCCCGACGAAGACACGCCCGGCCTCGATGTCGATCCAGCTGACGGTCGCCGTCGCAGTGTCCCACGCGGGCCCTTCGGCGAGTACGTGGCGGTCGGTGTCGAGCATCGTGACGGCGGTCATGCCTCCACCCTACGAGCCCGGGCCTCGGCGGCTCCTCTGTACGAGGCGGGCGACCACGCGCGCTCCGATGAGAACCTCCATGACGGCGGCGGGGCGGATCCAGCGCGAGCGCGGCAGGTCGACCATGCCGCCGCGCGCGAAGCTCGCGACCGTGAGCGCCCCGACGGGTAACGCCCACGCGGCGAAGGTCGCAACCTGCCACGGGCGGCTCGACTCGTAGCGGAGGGTGAACCACGTCCACAGCGCGGCGTCGGCCAGGTAGTCGCCCTGGGTTCCGAAGCGGGTGACGGTGCCCGTGCGGCGGGCGAGCTTGCCGTCGACGAAGTCGGTGGCGAGGGCGAGCACGGGCACGGCGGCGCCGAGCCGCTGCGCGGCCGCCGGTAGTGCTGCCCGCGCGACGGTGAGCAGGTTGGGGGCACCGAGCGTGCGGCGCTGCTCGAGCATCCCGAGATGCGTGACGGTCATGATCCAGCTGGTGACGAGCCAGGCGCGACCGTGCGGGTGCGCGAGAGCGCCGATCGCGAGGTGGATGGCGGTCGCCTCGGCGACCGCGACGGGCCTCCTGCGGGCTTCGAGGAGGCTGCGTCGCGTCGCGTCGTATACGAAGCGTCCGAGCGCGCGCGGCCCGAACCCGTCGGCCTTCAGCCCGCTCAGCAGCGCCTCGGTCGCGGCGCGGCTGTCAGAACCTGTGAGGGCCGCCTGTCGTGCGCGCCGCACCCGTCTGAGGGCCCGCGCGCGCACCGCTGCCCGTGCTGCTGCGGCGTCCGTCATCGCGGCCTCCCTCGCTCGTCACCCTATCTTCGGTGCCCTGCCGCGAAGAAGAGGGGTCGGGGAGGCCGCGACGGGCCGGGGTGGAGCGGTCGTCGCCGCGGGGCGACGACGGTGGAATCGGCTCAGCGCCCTGTCGCGTCGGGGGCGCGCTCGACGCTGCCGCGCCAGGCTCCGCCCTCGAAGCCGTTGTGCTCGATGAGGTCTTTGAAGCTGCGCAGGTCGCGGTCGATCTGGATGTCGTCGATCTGCAGGAGCGAGCCGATGCGCTCGACAGCACCGTGCGGCTGCCAGGTGAGCTGCAGAGCGACCTTCGTGGTGTCTTCGCTGAGCCGGTGGAAGGTCACGACCCCGGCGTGCTCCTCGCCCGCTGTCGAGTTCCAGGCGATGCGCTCGTCGGGCGTCTGCTCGACGATCTCGGCGTCGAACTCGCGGGATACGCCGGCGAGGGAGACCTCCCAGTGGGTGTGGGTGTCGTCGACCTGGCGCACCGCGTCGACGCCTGACATGAACTGGGGGAAGGTTTCGAACTGCGTCCACTGGTTGTAGACGGTGGAGATGGGAAGGTCGATGTCGATCTCTGCGCGAACAGTGCTCATGGCGTGCTCCTGTCGGGGACGGTGTCGCGTCGAGGTCGTCGACGCGCGGTCGATTCCACGCTAGGCGGGTCATCCCGTCGCAGGGAGGGGGTTGACTTCTGCGGTCGCCGGGGGCGATGCACTGTCACACGGGGAATCCTCATGAGATGCGAACAGTGACGATCTGTCCTACTATCGCCCCTCGTGGGTGATATCCGTCAGCACCTCAGTGTGAATGTCGAGCAGTACTGCCAGCGCATGAAGATGCGCGACGATGTGGACGCTCCGCGCGAGGTCGAGCACATCGCGTTGTTCCGCAGCATGCGCGACGCCGCACGGGCCGCCCGTGACCTCGAATCGCACGGCTACCACGCCGAGGTGACCCGTCGGCAGTGGACGAAGGCGCGACTGCGGGCGACGAAGAATGCCGCGGTCGACGTCGACACCGCTGATGCGATGACGGAGGAGGTCTACACGATCGTGTGCGACCACCACGGCGACTACGACGGCTGGGCCGCGCCGGTTCTGGCGCGCGGCTAGGCCGAGCTACCGGCCCGCACGGCCTGCTCCCTGCACGCGCTCGACCGCGAGCGCTTCGGCGGCGTCGAGCGGCGTGACGCCCTCGGCTTCGGCCGCGTCGAGCACGCGCGCGAGGGTGTCGCCGATGGCCCGCAGCCGCGCGTCGAGCACGACGGAGGTGGCGCCCTCGGCCATGAGCGCGAGGTGGATGACGCCGCCCGCGTTGACGAGGAAGTCGGGAGCGTAGAGGATGCCCCGCTCGGCGAGCTGCGCCGCCCCCACCCTTTCGGCGAGCGGGTTGTTGGCCGGGCCGACGACGGCGCGCACGGGCAGCTGCTCGATCACGGAAGCCGTGAGCACCCCTCCGAGCCCGGCGGGCACGAGCACGTCGGCGGCTGTCGTGAGCGCCTGCTCGGGGGCGATCCAGATCGCTCCGAGCTCGTCCGCTAGTGCGCGCTTGTCGACGATGTCGGTGACGTGCAGTCGCGCGCCGGCGGCGGCGAGTCGGCGGGCGAGGCGCGACCCCACCTGGCCGAGGCCCGAGATGACGAAGGAGCGGTCGGCGACCGCGCGCGAGCCGAAGACGCGCTCGAGCACGACCTCGAGGGAGGCGTGCACGCCGAGGGCGGTGCCCTCGGCGGGCTCGCCGGCGCCGCCGAGACTGGCGGGGAGGCCGACGACGTGCGGCGTCCGCTCGCGCACGACGACCATGTCGTGCTCGGTCACTCCGACGTCTTCGGTCGTGATGTAGGTGCCGTCGAAGCTGTGGACCAGATCGCCGAGGTCGAGCAGGGCATCCCGTCGCCGGCCGTCGTCGAGCTCGTCGTCGGGGCCGAGGGCGATGACGGCTTTGCCGCCGCCGTAGTCGAGGCCGGCGAGGGAGTTCTTGAGGGTCATCGCGCTCGAGAGCCGCAGCACATCGCCGAGTCCGTCGCTCCAGTGCCGGTAGCGCCACAGGCGGCAGCCGCCGAGGCCGGGGCCGAGGGCGCTGGAGTGCAGGGCGACCCCGATCGTGATGCCGGAGCGGGAGCCCGTGACGAGCTCGACGCGCTTGTGGGCGAGGTCGGGCAGGGCGAGAGGTGCGGCGGTCATGCCTCCAGTGTGCCGTTCTCGCTCGCTGTGGCGCCCAGCTCGGGTGTGAGCGGCGCGGGCACGCGGGGTGCGCCGAGCGCCGACCCGGGCACGGCGGTGGCGTGCTCGAAGGCCCACGCGTAGGCGAGGAGCGCTGCGTCATCCCACCCTCGGCCGGCGAAGGTGAGGCCGATGGGCATGCCGATGTCGTCGAGCACCCCCATCGGCACCTGTGCCGTCGGGATGCCGAGGTGCCGCCAGACGAGGTTGCCGTTGGCGACCCACGTGCCGTTGCGCCAGGCGAGTTCGGCGCTCGCGGGGTTCACGTCGGCATCAGCCGGGCCGATGTCGGCGACGGCGGGGAACACGATCGCGTCGAGCCGCTCGGCGTCGAGCCAGGCATCCCAGTCGCGGCGGCGCACCTCGTCGAGCCCCCGCACGCCGTCGGCGAGGTCGGGTATCCGCTCGAGCGCGGGAACCCCGCTGGCGCGCGCCCGATGCACGTAGTCCTCGAGCGGCACGTCTTCGGGGGCGAAGCGGCTCAGGTGGTCGTCGTACCGGCCCGGCAGCGATCCGGGCGGGGTGGGGAAGATCTGCGACGGCTCGACGTCGACGAGCCGGTGCAGGGCGGGGTCGCCGTTGGTCTGCAGGAATTCCTCCCAGCCCCACATCGCGAGCTCGTACAGCTCGTGGTCGGCGAAGGTGCTGGGTACGAGCCCGCGCGCGACCATGGAGCGGTCGTCGGCGCGGCCGCGAGACTCGTACTTCGTCACGACCGGCAGGGCGACCTCGACGACCTCGGCTCCGGCGCTTTCGAGCACGGCCCGCGCCTTCTGCCACTGCGTGACGACGCTCGGTCGGGTGAGGATCGGGTCGTCGGTGTTCTCGTCGGCGTTGATGTAGAGGCGCGGGATGCCCAGCCGACGCCCGCGCAGGGCATCCGGGTCGGCCAGGGCTGGGTACGAGGCCGGCCGCACCTCGCTCGAGGCCGGGAGCGGCAGCCACGGTTGCACGCGCCAGAAGTCGCCGCGCACGCGCCCGTCGAGCCCCGGGTCGTCGGCGACGATCGCGTCGAGCACGAGCAGCAGCTCGTCCATGGTGCGCGTGTAGGGCACGACGACGTCCATGGTGGGCACGAGCGGCCAGTTGCCGCGCACCGAGATGACGCCCCAGCTCGGCGTGTAGCAGCACAGGCCGTTGTTCGAGGCGGGGCCGCGGCCGCTCGACCAAGTCTCCTCGGCGAGGGCGAATGCTGCGAGGGAGGCGGCGAGGCCTGCACCGGAGCCGTTCGACGACCCGGAGCCGAAGGGCGCCGCGAGGTAGGCCGGGTTGTACGGGCTCTCGGCGCGGCCGTAGAGCCCGCGCTGCATGCCGCCGTTCGCCATGGGGGGCATGTTCGAGAGCCCCAGGCAGATTGCGCCCGCGGCGCGCAGCCGCTCCACGGTGTAGGCGTCGTGCTGGGCGACGAGTTCGGCGAAGGCGGGCGAGCCGCTCGCGACGGTGAGGCCTCGCACCATGTAGCTGTCCTTCGCGAGGTACGGGATGCCGTCGAGGGGCCCGAGGGATGCGCCGCGCGCGCGCCGCTCATCGCTCTCGCGCGCCTCGTCGAGCGCGGCCGGGTTGTCCACCACCACGGCGTTGAGGGCGGGTCGCGCACCGTCGTCGGAGGGGCGCCGGTCGTAGGCGTCGATGCGGTCGAGGTAGCCCTGCACGAGCTCGACGGCGGTCAGCTCGCCTGCCGCGAGTGCGGCTGCGAGATCGTGGATGCTCGTCTCGACGAGCGGCAGCCGGCTCACGCCGCACCGCCGGCGCCGACGGGCACGCCGGTGCGCGGCTGCTGCTGGGTGATGCAGTGGATGCCTCCGCCGCGGGCGAGGATCTCGCGGGCGTCGACGGTGACGACCTCGCACCCGGGGTACGCGGCGCCCAGCAGGTCGCGGGCGCGAGCATCCGCCACCGGATCGTCGTAGCCGCACGCGATGACGCCGCCGTTAACGGTCAGGTGATTGACGTAGTTCCAGTCGACGTAGCCCTCATCATCAGTGAGTTGCGCGGGCGCAGGAAGATCGATGAGCTGGAGGCTGCGGCCCGCCGCATCGGTCGCCTGCTCGAGCACGGCGCGCACCTCGCGCATGACGGCGTGGTCGGGGTGGCTCGCGTCGGGCTGCTGGTGCACGAGAACGACTCCCGGCGAGGCGAAGGTGGCGATCATGTCGACGTGCCCGCGCGTGCCGAGCGGCTCGTAGTCGCGGGTGAGCCCCCGCGGCAGCCAGAGGGTGCGGCTCGTGCCGAGCGTGCGAGCCAGCTCGGCTTCGACGCGCTCCCTGGTGGCGTAGCGGTTGCGGCCGGGGTCGAGCTGCACCGTCTCGGTGACCATGACGGTGCCGTCGCCGTCGACGTGGATGGCGCCGCCCTCGTTGACGAGAAGGCTCGGCACGCGCGCGCAACCGACCTGGTCGATGACGAACTCGGCGATGCGGGCATCCCGCTCGAAGGCGCCGCCTTGGTCGCCCCAGGCGTTGAACACCCAGTCGACGCCGGCGAGCGCCCCTGTCTCGTCGTCGACGACGAAGGTGGGGCCGATGTCACGCATCCAGAAGTCGTCGAGCGGCGCCTCCACGACGTCGATCTCAGCGCTCAGCATCGTGCGGGCACGTGAGCGCTCGGATGGGTCGACGACCATCGTGACCGGCTCGAAGGGGAGGATCGCATGAGCGACCGCCGTCCATGCGGAGTAGGTCGCCTCGCGGGCGGCCGAGGTGTCTCCCATCACCTCGCCTTCGCGGGGGAATGCCATCCAGATGCGGTCGTGCGGCGCCGTCTCCGCGGGCATGCGCCAGGTCATGAATGCTCCTTCGCAGGGGAACGCGGCCAGTGACCTGATTCTGGCACTCGTAGCGGAAGTGGGTCGCGTGTGGGGGCAAGTTGCCCAAGACTGCTGCCACCCACTAGACATAGCCCTAGGCCGCGCCACAAGGGGGAGACATGGGCACACTCACCTACGATTCGACACTGTCGGCAGACTTCGACGACCGCACGCTCGCGCATCTGCAGATCGTGATCGGCGCGAAGCTCCGCCGCAACGAGGCCTTCTACTTCAGCTGGAAGGATGACGTGTCAATCGGCAACGGGCGCAGCGTTATCTGGGTGCACCCCACCATCCCGATCTCCTTCAAGTTCTTCGGCAGCAGGCCACCGTCCATCAACCGCTCGTGGGTCGACGAGCTCATGCTGTCGGCCAACACTCCGGCCGGCCTCCACATCATCCCCGAGCCGCCCGTACCGAGCGAGGAGGAATCCTGATGCGCACGACCATCCACTACGACGGCAAAGAGTACGTCGTGGCGCGAGCAGCGGCTGAACTGCAGGAGGAGATCGCGGCGATTCTCGCGACGGGAGCACCGGGATGGCTGCGCGTCAACCACGGTCGCGGGCAGTTGCAGAAGGCCGACATCCTCGTCGACCGCGGCGTGCCGATCGGCCTCGTCGACTCGAGCGATCCCGAGTAGCGCCCTCCGCCAACCGTTCGCATCCTGAGTTCGCGCTGTCAAGGGGGGGTGCGAGTGTTGCCCCCCGAACGGGGGGGATGCCAGCGTGTTCCCTGAGCCCTCGTCAAGGATCATGGGGGCAGTCAGGGGGAGCATCATCATGGGCACACTGCGATACGAGACGGAGGAGTTCCCTTTCGACGACCGCGTTCTGGCGCATGTGCAGATCGTCATCAGCACGAAGCTGCGCCGCGGCGAGAACTTCTTCCTGACGTGGGCACTTCCGGCCTCGGCCGGAAGTGGGCGTCACGCGCTGTGGATCGACAACGGCGTGCCGATTCACCTCAGCTACTCGGGGTCGCGAGCGCCGGCGATCAACCGGGAATGGGTGGAGTCGCTCATTCTCGCCTCCGCCACGGGCGGGGTGCATGTGAGCGAGGAGCCTCCGGGCCACGAGCACGGTTAGCCGTTCTCCCGCCGAAAATCAAGGTGTGTCCTTCGCGCAGGGTGCCGGGTTACCTTTGCCCGCGGACGGAGGCATCCATGACCACCAAGACTCTGACGGTCGACGAGCGCCGCATCACCCTGCGCGACGATACCGATGTGTCGGTACTCGCCGAGGAGATCGTGGCCGCGGTGCGCGACGGCGGAGAATTCGTCCGCGTACGCGATGCACACGGGCAGAGCTTCGCGGTGCTTCTCACGCCGCACTCCCGAGTGATGATCGCGCAGTCGGAGTCGACGGTGGATATGACGTCGTCTGACAGCGGGTGGTCGCCAAGTCTCGAGCTCGACTTCTGACCGTTCCACGCACAGCCCGCGCTCGACCGGCACCGAGGCGAGTCCCAGCGTGGTGGCGTTGACTGTAAACGAGAGCCGCGCACCGTCGGCCTCTCCCCCGCAGACGAAGGACTCCGCATGCGCAGCTCGACGAACTCTCGCTTCGACCTCTGGGAGGCCATGGAGGGCCTGCGCGACTCGTTCGGCCCGCGCATGGAGGCCATGATGGGTCACACCGACATCCGCTCCGCGATTCTCGTCGCCCTGCTCGACGGCGCGAAGAACGGCCACCAGGTCATGCAGGCGATCGGCGCACGGATGCCCGGCTCGCGCACCCCGAGCGCCGGCGCCGTCTATCCGATGCTGCAGCAGCTCACCGACGAGGGGCTCGTGAGCAGCGAGCAGCACGACGACCGCCGCGTGTACTCGCTCACCGAAGCCGGCCACGCTGTCGCCTCGGAGGCCGCCGAGAGCATGCACGAGACAGGCCGCGACGACGACTGGCAGTCGCGCATACCGCGTTTCCGCGAGCACTCGCGTGCCCTGCCGAAGGCGGGTGTGAAGCTCGCGCAGGCCGCGTCGCAGGTCGCTCAGAGCGGCACGGTGCAGCAGCAGGAGCGCGCGGCGACGCTTCTCGACGAGACGCGTCGAGCGCTGTACGCGATCCTCGCCGAGGACTAAGCGGGTGACGTTCGCCCGCGGCGCGCTCGAGGCGCCGCCGGCCGATCGCGCGTCGAGGGTGCGCTACCGCCGCATCATGCGGTTCGCGGCGCGCGCCCTCGCGCAGGCGTGGTGGTTCGAGCTCGTGCTGCCGCGCTTGGGCCTGGGCCGGCTCTCCGCGCGAGGCCGCATCCGACGTCTGCAAAGGGTCGCGCGACGGTTCCACGACCTCGCGGCCGACCTCGGCGGCCTCATGATCAAGGTCGGGCAGTTCCTGTCGTCGCGGCTCGACGTGCTGCCGCCGGAGATCACGCGCGAGCTTGAGGGGCTGCAGGACGAGGTGGCTGCCGAGTCGTTCGCGAGCATCGTGGCGCAGGCCGAGCGCGAGCTGGGCATCCCGCTTGATCGCGCCTACGCGGCCTTCGAGAGCGAGCCGATCGCGGCCGCCTCGCTGGGCCAGGCCCATCGCGCGCGCCTCACCCCGACGCTCGCGGCCGACCTCGGCTTCACTGACGTCGTCGTGAAGGTGCTGCGCCCCGGCATCGAGCAGATCGTGCAGGTCGATCTGGCCGCCCTGCGCCGCGTCGCCCGCTGGCTGTCGCGCGTGAGGCTCGTCAATCGGCGGGCGGACGCCCCGGCCCTCATCGAGGAGTTCGCGACGACGAGTCTGGAGGAGATCGACTACCTGCACGAGGCGGGCAGTGCGGAGCGCTTCGCCGAGATCTTCGCTGACGATCCGCGCGTCGGTGCACCCACGATCGTGTGGGAGCGCAGTGCGCGCCGCGTGCTCACGCTCGCCGATGTGACGGCGATCAAGATCTCTGACGTGGGGGCGCTGCAGGCGGCGGGCCTCGACCCCGATGCGGTGGCGGCCGAGCTGGCGCGTGCCACGTTCGAGCAGATCTTCGTCGCCGGGTTCTTCCACGCTGACCCGCACCCCGGCAACATCTTCGTGCGGCCGGACGCCGAGCACGGCTTCGTGCTCACCTACATCGACTTCGGCATGATGGGCGAGATCACCGACGAGCTGCGCGACGGCCTGCAGCAGTTCATCTTCGCGGTCGCCTCACGGGATGCCCGAGGCTGGGTCGTCGCCACGCAGCGCCTGGGCGTGCTGCTGCCGTCGGCCGACACGGTGGAGCTCGAGCGCGCGGTGACGGCTCTGTTCGACCGCTTCGGCGGCATGGGGGTCGCGGAGCTCACGGCGCTCGATCCGCGCGAGCTGCAGCAGTTCGCGCTGCAGTTCAGCGAGCTCGTGCGCACTCTGCCGTTCCAGTTGCCGGAGAGCTTCCTGCTGCTCATCCGCACCGTGTCGCTCATCTCGGGCGTCACGAGCGCCCTCAACCGCGACTTCAACATGTGGGACGCCGTTGACCCGTTCGCCCGCACCCTGCTGCGTGGCGGCGGCACGTCGACGGCGCGCAGCGTCGGCCGCGAGGCGGTCGCCATCCTCTCGGCGCTCGCGCGCCTCCCGCAACGGGTGGATGCTCTCGCCACGCGCCTCGATCGCGGCGAGCTCGCGACCCGCAGCCCCGAGGTCGAGCAGCGCTTGCGCGTGCTCGACGGCAGTGTGCGCCGCGCGACCTCGGCGATCCTCTTCACCGCCCTCGTGCTCGCCGGCGTGCTCGTGCGCGGCGACGACGAGGTGCTCAGCTGGGTGCTCATCGGCGCTTCGGCACTCCCCCTGCTACACGCGGTGCTGCCGTGGCGACTGCGGTAGGGGCTCTACCTGGTCACGGTGGCACGATCGCGATCAGGCACTGATCTCGGAGATGAGCCGCTCGACATCGGTCGGCGAGTGCAGGTACACGCCGTCGGTGAGGCGGGCGCTCCCGCCCAGGGACGGCTTGTGCGGTTGCCGGTCGGGCCACGCGGCCGCGTCAGGCAGGATCGCCGCGGCGTAGAGCCCGCGCGACGTCGGCTTGAATGACACCGCGATGCGACCGTCCGCATAGAACGGGGCGTAGCTGCGACAGGGTTGCAGGGTCAGCGCGGTATCGTTCGCGGCCGCAACCGCGCGATCGAAGAGAGGTCGCTGCTCGGGAAACTTTGCGAAGAGCTGCTCCACGAGGTCGTCGGGCTCGTCATAGTGGTTCGTGCCGAGCGTCACCTCGGCGATGGTCATGGCCTGAATGCGACCGAGCCCGTGCTCGAGCAGCCGCGCCTCGGCCGCCTTCCGATCGGTGATGCCTTCGTCGGCCAAGACCGCTTGCCACTCGGCAAGGTCTTTGCCCGACTTGCGCTTGAGGTTGGCGATGATCGCTTCACCCATTGCTTTGGGTCCCAGTGCCACTGGTGCACTCCTCTCACGGTCGTGTGCGGTGTCTGCCGCACGGCAACACTAGGTCGGGGCTGTCATGCCTCCATAGAACGGAAGCGACACGTTTCGCCATTCCGCCGGAGCCCGACCGGTCATGCGACGGCACTGGCGGGCGTAGTGCGAGCCGTCGGCGTAGAGGCCTAGAACGTTGGAGCCGGTGCGGTCGCGGTCGGCGCGCAACGTGGCCGCGAGGCGTTCGACAGCCGCGATCTGCGTCAGAGACTGCCCGGCGAAGCGAACCATCAGCCGCTGCACCCGCCGGTCGGCCGACGGCAGCGGCTCGCCGTCGTGATGGTGATGCCACCATAGGCGTTCGAACTCGTGCTCGTCGGGCGTGACCGTCAGGCTCGCCCGCAGGTCGTGCAGCAACGACAGTGCGCTGCGATCATCCGCTTCGTCATCGAAGAGACGTACAGCAGGGTGATCGGATGCCCGTAGCACGCGGCCGCGCAACGCGGCGGGCGGCCCGAGCAGCGCCTTGACCCAGTGCGGAGCCAGCGACCAGATCGCCACCACATCGTCGAGCACCACGACGCCCGCGTGCGGCGAAAGAGCGACGGTCTCGTGCCGGCCCTCGTGGCGGGTGAAGGCCACAACAGCATCACTGCTCGGCAGGAACGCGATCGAGCCACGCTCGACGCGTTCGGCCCGCAGAAGGTACGGAACGGGCCGACGATCGGGGTGGTCACGGTGCACACTCCATTGTGCGCCGTGCGCATCCGGCTCGGAGAACGATGGTCCGCTCCCGCTCGTCTCAGTTCGTGGCCCGTGTCGTGTCCGGTCGATTCCAGGCTGCGCGCTCCCGGCGCGCGAACTGCGCGAATGTCGTTGCGGGTGACCCGGTGAGTCGGCGGATCACGCGGTTGGGCAACGCGGAGACTCGAAGCCGCACGACGCGGTAGATCATCGACTGCACGGCGATGTAGTCCTCCGGCGCGCCGCGCTCCCGCAGCAGCTCGGTGTACTGCTGGGGCGTGGGCCTGGTGTACCGGATGGAGCGGTCGAGCTCGGCGCTGAGCATCCGTGCGACGTCGTGATAGGTCAACGACTGCTCTCCCGACAGCGTGTACGCCCTGCCGAGGTGACCGGACTCGGTGAGCACGTGCGCCGCGACGCAACCGATGTCGTCGGTGTCGATGAATGCCGTGCGTGCCCCTGCGGCGGGCACGGCGATCTCGTCACGATCGCGAATGTCGGTGGCGTACGTCGTGGAGAGGTTCTGCATGAAGAAGTTCGGTCGCAGGAAGGTGAAGGGCGCCCGCCGATCACGCAGGTGCTTCTCGACGGCGTGGTGCGGGGTGGCGCGGTTGACCTGCACTCCCTGCAGGGAGAGGAACACGATGTGCCGCACGCCGCGCTCAAGCGCGAGGTCGATGAACGGCAGGAGGTGCCGCTTCACGTCGGAGATCGCGGGCGGGCGCAGCAGAAAGAGTCGGTCGACCCCCTCGAGCGCCGCGCCCCACCCCGAAGGGTTCTCGAAGTCGAAGAGGCGCGGCTCACTGCCCGGCTCGACGCCGGCCTCGTCGAGGTTGCGCACGCCCGAGCCGACGGACTCGCCGCGATCGAGCAGGTGGCGCACGACCGCACCGCCGACATTGCCCGTCGACCCGGTCACAAGCACGGTGCCCGTAGCGCTGGTGCTCACGGTTGATCCACGGCAATCCGTACGGAGGCGAGGATGCGGTCGAGCTGGATGATCTCGTCGGTACTGAGGGCGTGAAACGCGGGGGCGACGGCCTCGACGTACTGCTGCTCGAACCCGTCGATCTCGCGCCGGGCATCCGCCGTCAGTCGCAGAATGCGGCCCCTCTTGTCGCTGGGGCTCACCTCGCTCGTGACGATGCCTGCCTCGCGCAGCGGGTCGGCGGCCTGCGTCACCGCGCCGCTCGTGATGCCCAACCGCGCGGCGAGCTCGGCGACGCGCGCGCCGTCGGTGCGCGAGAGGGCGAAGAGCAGGTTCATGGATGCCCGGCCGAACCCGAGCGCCTTGAAGGGGTACGCCCCGCGCGCCGTGACCTCGCGCGTGATGAGCCCGATGCGCTCGATGACGCGGGCGAGGGCGTCGGTGCGGGCGTCGGTCATCGGCTGATGAACGGCATCTCGTGGATGAACTGGCGGTCGTCGAGCTGGGTGAGGATGAAGCTCGCGAGGTCTGCCCGCGCGATCTGGGTGCTCGCGTTGACGCCCACCCAGCCGACCCGGTAGCTGCCGGTCGCCGGCGCGTCCGTCAGTCGCGGGCCGCGCGCGACCGTCCAGTCGAGATGGCTCGCCCGCAGTACAGCGAGGTGGCTCTCAGCGTCGGAGAGCACCTGGGGCGACAGCCGCTGCAGGAGGAATCGGATGATCCTGTCTGGCAGCCGGGGCTGGTCGTGCTCGACGGCGCGCAGGCCGCCGCCGGAGAGCGAGATGATGCGGCCGATTCCCTCGTCGGCCATGGCGTCGACGATCACCTGCGTGCCCTCGGTCTGCAGGGTCGGTGGCGAGCCCTTCACCTGGCCGAAGACGCTGATGACGGCGTCAGCCCCGGTCACGGTCTGGCGCACGGCAGCAGCGTCGCGAACGTCTCCGGCGATGACGGTGAGCCGGTCGTGGGTCAGCTCGAGGGATTCGGGGCGGCGGGCGAGGGCGCGCACCGTGTGACCGGCGTCGAGCGCCTGGGCCAGCACGTGACGCCCGGTCTTGCCGGTGCCGCCGAACAGCGCGATCGTGCGGGTGGGGGTCGGGCCGCTTGCCGGTGTCGTGGGGGTCGTCATGCCAGTAGTTTAGCAACTAAACGATATGGGAGAACGCCGAGAGCTGAGTGCGCCGGTACCCTGAAGACGATGACGATCACCGCAGCGGCCGACGGTTCAGCGCTCGGCAACCCCGGCCCTGCTGGGTGGGCCTGGTACATCGACGACGACCGCTGGGCAGCGGGCGGCTGGCCGCACGCCACCAACAATCAGGGCGAGCTCATGGCCGTGCTCGACCTCTTTCGTGCGACCGAGCACGTCGACGACGACCTGCATATCCTGTGCGACAGCCAGTACGTCATCAACTGCATCACGCAGTGGATGCCCGGCTGGAAGCGCAAGGGATGGCGGAAGGGCGACGGCAAGCCCGTGCTGAACCGCGACCTCCTCGAGCAGCTCGACGCCGCGATCGTCGGCCGCCGCTACCGGTTCGAATGGGTCAAGGGCCACGTCGGCCACGCTCTCAACGAGGCGGCGGATGCTCGGGCTCGAGCCGTCGCCGAGGCCTACCAGCGCGGCACAGCGATTCCCACCGGCCCGGGTTTTGCCGGCGGCGCGAGCGCGGGCTCAGCTCCTCACGCGAGCCCGCAGGCCGCACCGACGCTCTTCGACGACTGAGCCGGTACCCCGCGTGCCAACCCGCCTTGAGTTGTCTGTGAGCGGGGGCGCAGCGGCGGGCGCCGACCTAGCGTGAGACCACGACACCACCGTCGATCACGCAAGGAGACCAGGTCATGGCCGAACCGAAGAACGACAAGCCCGCATCCGGCCCCGACGGCCGCACCATTCAGGACTGGACGGACCTGGGTCGGGAGATGTGGTCATACCTGACCGGTCGCGGCGCCGCCGTCAACTACACGTTCGTCGACATGACCGTCGAGGTTCCCCGCGACATCGGCCCCGACGCGCCTCGCGCCACGTGGAAGTTCGACGGCACCCTGCGCGTGACCACGAGCGACGATCTCGCCGTCGGCTCAGATCCGCACCGCGGCTGAGCATGGCTTCCGCGGCACGCGTCGAGGGTGACGTGCTCTTCTCGCTCTCGACCGACGACTCCCGGCCGACCCTTGTCGGCTCGGTCTCCGCCGAGGGCACCGCGGTGACGGTCACCGTGCGCGAGGGCGCGGTGGCGCTTCCGAACGGCCGCGCCGGGCTGACGATGGCGCGCGTTCTCGGTGCCGAGCTGGGCCGGCTCGGCCTCACCGCCTCCCTGGTCACGCGGCACGGCGTCGTCGGCACCATCGGCGCTGTGCGCGCACCGTGGCTTCACCGCATCGTCACCCGCTCCCGGCACCTGAAGCTGGGGTCGCTCACGGCTCTGCGCGCTCTGCGCCGCGACGGCCGCCTCCCCGAGGCGCAGCCGCTGGATGTTCCGCCCGGCACGCTCCTCCCCCTCACGCCCACGATCCTGCGCGGGATGCGCCGCGAACGCACCACCACCCACTACCTGCCCGGCTCGGGGCGACCTCGGCTGATCTTCGCCGTGCAGTCTGGGGTGTGGGACGGCAAGGCTCCCCGCGAGTTCGACCTCCTGCCCGACGTCACCACGATCGGGTCGGCGGAGTCGGCAGACCTCGTGCTGCCCGGGCTGGGGCCCGTGCACGCGAAGATCGTGCACGACGATCAGGACGAGTACGTGCTCTACGTGAGCGATAACGGGGCAGGGTTGTCTGCGCCGGTGCTCGTCGATGACCCGGTGGCGGGGCGCGTCCTGCGCACCGGAGCGCTCATCACCCTCGGTCAGTGGCGGCTGGCGTTCTTCCGAGAGGAGTTCGCCGACCACGGGCGGCCGTTCGGAGGTCGCGCGGGCGGCGAGTTCGCCGTGCAGCGGCCCCAGCCGCCGCGCAGAGCGGGCACGCAGCAGCCCGCTGGCTGAGCCGAGCATCCAGGATGCCGGCTGCCGCGGCGCCCCGGGCTGCGCGTCGTGGGCCGACGTAGGGTTCTCGACGCTTCCACCGGTACTGATGCGAAGAGCCGACCCTTCTGGGCCGGCTCTTCGCAGCAGTGCCCCTGGAGGGACTCGAACCCCCAACCCTTTCCTTAGGACGGAACTGCTCTTCCATTGAGCTACAGAGGCGGTGCATCCACTCTAACGATGCTCCGGGCACAGGGGCTCTGATGCGCTCGCACCGAGGCAAGTGAGGTAGAACTTTAGGGGGAAGTTTCCCGACGCTCTCGATGGAGGCTCCGTGCCCGGCAACGCAACCACCCGCTTCGACAACGTGGCGCTGCTCTCTGTCGCGAGCGTGCTGCCCGGCCGGGTCACGACGTCGGAGGAGATCGAGGAGCGCCTCGCGCCCTCGCTGCAACGACTGCGGCTGCACCGAGGGCTGCTCAGCCGTGTCGCCGGCGTGCACGAGCGTCGCAACTGGGCGGTCGGCGAGACCGTCAATGCCGCAACGATCACCGCAGGGCAGAACGCCCTCTCCCAGGCCGGGGTGAGCTCGAGCGACGTCGGCCTGATCATCAACACCTCCGTCTCGAGGCCGAACCTCGAGCCCTCCGTCGCCGTCGCGCTGCACCACGGCCTCGACCTGCCCAGCTCGGCCGTCAACTTCGATGTCGCGAACGCGTGCCTCGGCTTCATCAACGGCATGTCGCTCGCCGCCACGATGATCCAGTCGGGTCAGATCCAGCACGCGATAGTCGTCGCCGGCGAGGATGCCGACGAGATTCAGGTCAACACCATCGAGCGCCTGCTGCAGACAGCGAACAATCGCGACGACTTCATGAGCGAGTTCGCGACCCTGACGCTCGGCAGCGGCTCGGCTGCGGCGGTGCTCGGGCGGGCGGACGAGCACCCGGGCGGGCACCGCATTCTCGGTGGCGTCACGCGCGCCGCCACCGAGTTCCATCGGCTGTGCGTCGGCAGTGTCGACGGCATGTTCACGGATGCGAAAGCGCTGCTCAAGGGTGGCCTCGACCTCGTCGTCTCGGCGTGGAAGGAGGCCTCGACCGACTGGGACTGGTCGTCGATGCACCGCTACATCACCCACCAGGTGTCGTCCATCCACACCGACTCGATCATCAGGGCCGTCGGGCTCGACCGCTCGCGCGTGCCCACCACCTTTCCGACCCTCGGCAACATCGGACCTGCCTCGGTGCCTATCACGCTTGACCGCGAGCAGGCGAGCCTGCGCGACGGTGACCGGGTGCTGCTCGTCGGCGTCGGCTCCGGCCTCAACACGGCCATGCTGGAACTCGCCTGGTGACCGACGACCCCCTGCAGTCACTTGCCGGGATGCCCGGCCTCGACCCTCGCGTGAGCCGAACGCGTCTCGTGACCGACTCGCGCACTGGCTCGGCGCGCGAATGGCACTACCTGGACACAGTCGATGAGCTGGATCGGCTCGCAGCCCGCCCCGTGGGCACCATCCTCGCCGTGCACGGCAACCCCACGTGGAGCTACCTGTGGCGCGACCTGTTCTCGGCGTCGCTGCGCGCGGCCGAGCGGGGCGAGCCGGCCTGGCGCGTGATCGCCGTCGACCAACTCGAGATGGGCTACTCGGCACGCACGGGCACCACCCGGCCGCTCGCGCAGCGCGTGCGCGACCTCACCGACCTCACCGACGCGCTCGCACTCGACGGGCCGGTCATGACGCTCGGCCACGACTGGGGCGGCGTCATCGCCCTCGGCTGGGCGGTCGACCACCCCGAGCAGCTGGCCGGCGTGATGTCGCTCAACACCGCTGTGCACCACCCGCCCGGCGTGCCCATCCCGGCACCGCTGCGGGTCGCCGGCGCGCGCGGCGTGCTCGCCACCTCCACGGTGACGACACCGGCGTTCCTCGAGACGACGCTGAGTCTCGCGCGGCCAGCGCTCGATCCGGCGGTGCGCGACGCGTATCGGGCACCGTATCGATCCGCCGAGCGCCGGCGGGGCATCGGCGGCTTCGTCGCCGACATCCCCGTGGATGCCCGCCACGACAGCTTCGCCGAGCTGCAGCGCATCGCCGCCGGGGTGGCCGAGCTCGCCGTGCCCGCGCTGCTGCTGTGGGGGCCGCGCGACCCGATCTTCGGTGACCGCTACCTCGACGACCTGGTCGACCGGCTGCCTCAGGCCGACGTGCACCGCTTCGAGGGCGCCGGGCACCTCGTCGCCGAGGAGCGCGACTACGCCTCCGCCGTGCTCGCCTGGCTCGGCGACCTCGGCGAGAAGCCCGCGCCCGCCGCAGTGGACGACGGGGCCTCGTTCACCCCCCTGTGGGCGGCGCTCGACGCGCGGCGCCACGATGATGATGATGCCGTCATCGATATGGCCGTGCGGGGCGGCGGAGAACGACACGTGAGCTGGCGGCGGCTCGACGACCGCGTGCGGCGCATCGCGGCAGGCCTCGCGAGCGTCGGCGTGCGCAAGGGCCAGCGGGTCTCCGTGCTCGTGCCGCCCGGGCCGACCCTCACCGCCGTCGTGTACGCCTGCCTGCGCATGGGCGCCGTGGTCGTCGTCGCAGACGCCGGGCTCGGCGTGCACGGCCTCTCCCGCGCCGTGCGAGGAGCGTGGCCCGACGTGATCATCGGCGAAGCACGCGGGCTCGCCGCCGCGCGCACTCTCGGCTGGCCGGGCATGCGCATCTCCGTCGCGCGGCTGCCGAGAGCCTCAGCCCGCCTGCTCGGGGTCGCCCACGACCTGCGCTCGATCATCGACCGTGGCGCCAGCGCACCCCTGCCGGCCGAGCCCGCCGCCGACGACCCCGCGGCGATCCTCTTCACCTCCGGCTCGACCGGACCGGCCAAGGGTGTCGCCTACACGCACCGGCAGCTCTCCGCCCTGCGCGACGTGCTCGCCGCGCACTTCGCCATCACGGCCGACACGGGGCTCGTCACGGGCTTCGCGCCCTTCGCCCTGCTCGGCCCCGCACTCGGCACGCGCTCGGCGACCCCCGCGATGGACGTCTCGGCACCGCGCACGCTCACCGCGCGGGCGGTCGCGGCGGCGGTGCGCGCATCCGCGTCGCAGATCGTGTTCCTCTCCCCCGCCGCGATCCTCAACGTCGTGGCCACCGCCGACGCGCTCGACGCCGACGATCGCGCCGCCCTCGCGACCGTGCGCACCTTCCTCTCCACGGGCGCTCCCGTCGGCGAGCCGCTCCTGGCCGCCGCAGCACACCTCATGCCGAACGCCGAGCCGCACACTCCCTACGGCATGACCGAGTGCCTGCTCGTGACCGATGTGACCCTCGCCGGTATCCGCTCTGCGGCCGCAGCACCCGATCGCGGCGTGTGCGTGGGCACGCCGATCGGCGCCAACCGGGTGCTCATCAGCGCCCTGGATGCCGACGGCGCCGCCGTCGGCGCCCCGAGCTCGGCTCCCGGAGTTCTCGGCGAGGTCGTCATCTCGGCGGCGCACCTCAAGACCTCGTACGACCGCCTGTGGCTCACCGATCGCGTCGCGCAGCTCGACACGCCCGGCGACGGGCGCTGGCACCGCACGGGAGACGTCGGGCACCTGGACGCCGACGGCCGTCTCTGGATCGAGGGTCGCCTGCCTCACGTGCTCGCCACCGCCGACGGACCCCTCGCGCCGGTCGGGCCGGAGCAGCGGATCGAAGGTTCCGCGCACGTGCGCCGAGCGGCGGTCGTCGGCGTGGGCCCGCACGGCCTGCGGCAGGCCGTCGCGGTCGTCGAGACGGTACCCGCCGTCACGCGCCCGGGGCTCGCCTCCCCCGACGTCACCGCCGACATCCGCGCCCGAATCGACGTGCCTCTCGTCGCCGTGCTTGCCATACCGAGCCTGCCGACCGACATCCGCCACAACTCCAAGATCGACCGCACGCGCCTGTCGCGCTGGGCCGAGCGCACGCTCGCCGGCGGGCGGATGGGGCAGCCATGATCGTCACGGTGACGGGCGCCTCCGGCTACCTCGGCCGCGCCGTCGCGGCGCACCTCGTGGCCGCCGGGCATGAGGTGCGCACCCTGCAGCGGCGCGCATCCGGTGTTGACAGCCTGACCGACGTGCGCGGCTCCCTCACCGACGCTGAGGCTGTCGCACGCGCACTCGACGGCGCCGAAGGGGTCATCCATCTGGCGGCGAAGGTGTCGCTCGCCGGCGACCCGGCCGAGTTTCGCGCCGTCAACGTCGAGGGCACGCGGCTGCTGCTCGACGCGGCCGAGCGGGCCGGTGTCTCACGGCTCGTCCACGTCTCCTCACCCTCGGTGGCGCACGCCGGCAGCGCGCTCGAAGGCGTCGGCGCCGAACCCGCCACTCCCGAGCACGCGCGCGGCGAGTACGCGCGCACGAAGGCGGAGGCCGAACTGCTGGCCCTCGAGCGCGACACGGCGGCCCTGCGGGTCGTCGTCATCCGCCCGCACCTCGTTTGGGGGCCCGGCGACCCGCAGCTCGTCGGGCGCATCCTCGATCGTGCGCGCCGAGGCCGGTTGCCCCTGCTCGACGGCGGGCGAGCCCTCATCGACTCGACCTACATCGACAACGCCGCGAGCGGCCTCACCGCCGCGCTGCATCGCGCCGAGCACGCGCACGGCCGCGCCTTCGTGCTCACTAATGGCGAGCCGCGCCCCGTCGGCGAACTGCTCACGAGCATGTGCCTCGCCTCGAACGTGCGCCCGCCGCGGTGGAGCCTGCCCGCAGGCCTCGCGCGCGCGGCCGGCTCGCTCATCGAGCGCGTGTGGGCGATCCGCCCGGGCGAGGACGAGCCGCCGATGACGCGGTTCCTCGCCGAGCAGCTGTCGACCGCGCACTGGTTCGACCAGCGCGAGACCCGGCTGGCGCTCGACTGGGCGCCCTCGGTGAGCATCGACGAGGGCCTGCGGCGCCTCGCGGCCCACGCCGCGCGCTGACGGCCGCACCGCCGCACGAGCCTTCTCGCAGCGGCGAGAGCGTGCTCGCTAGGGTTGCGGCATGCGCGCACCCGGTCGCCTCGCCCTCACCCTGGTGCTGGCCGGCGGGTTCGCACTCGGTCTCGCACCGGCGGTAGGTGGCGCCACTGCGGGCGCCCGTGACGTGAGTGACTTCACCTTCGACTCGTTCGACGCCGACTACTCGCTCAGCCGCGAGGCCGACGGCACGGCGACCCTGCAGGTGGTCGAGACGATCGTCGCCCGGTTTCCCGACCGTGATCAGAATCGGGGCATCATTCGCGCTATTCCCGATGACTACGACGGCGTGCCTCTGAACACTGTCGTCGACAGTGTGACCGACGAACGGGGCGACCCTGTCTTCTTCGAATCGTTCACCGCGGGCGGCTTCGTCGAACTCGCCCTCGGCACCGACGAGTTCGTGCGCGGTGTGCAGACCTACGTCATCAGCTACACGCAGCAGAACGTCGTGCGTTCGTTCGACGACACGAACGCCGACGAGTTCTACTGGGATGTCAACGGCACCGGCTGGCAGCAGCCCTTCGGGCGCGTGAGCGCGACCGTGGCGCTCACTCCTGACGTCGCCTCGGCGCTCACCGGCAATGCCGCGTGCTACGTCGGCGCCTTCGGTGAGGACGAGACGTGCCCGATCGAGGCGATCAGCGGTGAGAGCGCTCCTGACGGAGTGGACACCGTCGTCACGGCGAGCGCCTCCGACCTCGCGCCCGGCGAGACGCTCACGGTCGCGATCGGCTTCGAACCCGGCACCTTCCTGACCCCGGAGCCCGTGCGCCCGACGCCTCCGCCGCCCCCACCGCCCCTGCCGTGGTGGATGCACCTCGTCTCGGGCGGTCTCGGTCTCGCGAGCACCGGTGCTCTCGTCGCCTCGATCGTGTCGCGCGTGCGCGCGGGCGGCGGCGCGACGGGGCGCGGCGTCATCATTCCCCAGTACACCGAGCCGGAGGGCATCGATATCCTGCAGGCGGCGCAGCTGCTGGGGCGCTCCACCTCGGCGATTCCGGCCGCCGTCGTCAGGCTCGCCGTGCGCAAGAATCTGCGCATCCTCGCCTACCCCGTCGAGAAGGGCGGCGCCCCCTACACGCTGCAGTACCTCAGCGATGACCGTACCGACGTGCTGGACCGTGCCGTACTGACCGCCCTGTTCGGTCGCGCGCGCGACGTCGGTGAGCTGCGCGAGTACGGCACGTATGACTCTGCGCTGGGTGCGCGGCTGACCACGCTCGCCACCGGCGCGCGCGCGTCGCTCCTCACCGACGGCTTTCGGCGAAGGCCGAGCGGCGTGGGGTTCGGCTGGCTGATGGTCGTGGCGCAGATGGTGGTCGGGTTCTTGGCGGTCATCACGGTCGCCATCTCGGCGGAGTTCTTCGACGACGCAAGCCCCTTCGCTCTTCTCGCGATCCCTGGCACAGTCTTCGCCGGCATCATCGCCTTCGCTCTCGCGGTGCGACCCCTGCAGCTGACCGAGAAGGGCCGAGCGGCACGCGACCACCTGGAGGGCATGAGGCTCTACCTCACGGTCGCCGAACAGGATCGCCTGCGCATGCTGCAGAGCCCTCAGGGTGCCGAGCGTATCGATGTCGGCAGCGATCTGGAGCTCGTGAAGCTGTACGAGAGGCTGCTGCCGTGGGCGGTGGTCTGGGGCGTCGAGGACCAGTGGATGCGCGAGCTCGCGATCCGCGTCGCCGCGACCGACACCACCCCCGAATGGTACGTGGGCCGCACCGGCTTCGACGCCGCCATCTTCAGCACCGCCGTGCGCGGCGTGACGACGACCGTGACCGCACCGCGCTCGAGCAGCCGCGGCTGGTCGGGCAGTGGCGGAGGCAACTTCTCGGGAGGGTCCTTCGGCGGAGGCTTCTCGGGCGGCGGCGGCGGCGGGGGTGGCGGCGGCGGCCGTTAGCCCGAGACCTCGGCAGCGCGCCGCGCAAGATGCCGCCTCTCGCCTTCGTTTCGGGTGAGCTCCCGCGCCCGCTCAAAGCTCGCCGCCGCCGGGCGGCCCGCACGTGCGAGCAGTTCTGCGCGTGTCGCGTGGAACAAGTGGTAGTTGTCGAGACCCGTGAGGCGGTCGACCAGGGCAAGGCCGGCGAGCGGGCCGTCGGCCATGGCGATCGCCACGGCGCGATTGAGTTCGACGACGGGGTTGGGAGCCATGCGCCCCAGTTGCGCATAGAGCTCGGCGATCGCCGCCCAGTCGGTGTCGGCGGCCGTGCGCGCGTTGGCGTGATGCCCCGCAATGATGGCCTGCAGTTGGTAGGGGCCCGGTGCCATGCGTGTCATCGCGTTGCGGAGCCGGGCATTGGCCTCGGAGATCTCGGCGAGATTCCAGCCGGTGCGGTCTTGGTGCTCGAGCAGCACGAGCTCACCGAGCCCGTCGACGCGCGTGCCGGAACGCGCGTGGTGGTAGAGCTCGAGGGCGAGCAGCCCTTCAGCCTCGGCGCTCGACGGCAACTCGTCGACCACCTGGCGCGTCAGCCGGATGGCCTCCGTGATGAGGTCGACGCGCGTTACGTGCCCGGCGCCACGCGACAGATAGCCCTCGTTGAAGATCAGGTAGAGCACGCGCAGCAGCGCGTCCACGCGCTCGTCAAGGTTCGCGGGGATCGTGAGCGGCATACCCGCCTCACGAATCTTGCGCTTGGCCCGAACGACGCGCTGCGTGAGCGTGGATTCGGGCAGCAGATAGGCGGCCGCGACTTCGGCGGCGGACAATCCGCCCGCCAGGCGCAGCGTCAGTGCCACTTGAGTGTCGCGGTCGAGCGCAGGGTGGCAGCAGAGCAAGAGCAACCTGAGGCGCTCGTCGCCGAGAGAAGAAGCATCCATGATCGGGTCGCCCTTCTCGTCGGTGTCGGTGGTCGTGTGGTGCGCGGTCAATTCGGGGGCGGCCTCGTGCAGGCGGCGACGGGATGCCCTGTCTCTCCGCACCTCGTCGATCAGGGTGTTGCGGGCCACGGTGTAGAGCCACGCGGCGGGGCTGTCGGGAACGCCCGACTGCCAGGCGGTCAGGGCCGTGACGAGGGCATCCTGCACCGCGTCATCGGCAGCGTCGAGGTCGCGAAAGCGGCGCGTGAGGAGAGCGAGCACCCTCCCGCTCTCCTCACGCGCGAGCCGGCTGACGGCGTCGGCGATCTCCGCCGAGGTGGTCATGCTGCGATCACGCCTGCCGGGTCATCCCGCGTCCGGTCGGAACGCGACCGGGCGAATCTCAAGCGAGCCGCTCTCCATCGGCAACTCGCGCGCGAGGGCTATGGCCTCGTCGAGGTTCTCGGCCGAGATCAGGTAGTAGCCGCCGAACTGCTCCTTCGTCTCAGCGAAGGGCCCGTCGACGATCTCCGGCTCATGGCCCGGCGTCAGCCTCAGGGTGGTCGCCGTGCTCGTGGGGGCGAGGTTCGCACCGGCGACCCAGTGGCCGCGCTCGATCAGGGACTGGTTGTAGGCCATCCAGCTGCCCATGAACTCGTCGAAGCCGGGGTCGCCGGGGGCGAGGCGCGGGGAGGACTCGTCGCCGTGGATGAGGATCATGAATTCCATCGTCAGTTCTCTCTTTCGTCAGGAGTGAGGGTTCGGTTGCCGACGAGTCCGATGACGAGTGCCATCGTAGGCGTCACGTGCAGAGGCCAGCCAACTGCTGGCTCTCACTCAGATGACGGTCGGCTGCGCTCGATTCGACAAGATGAGCAAAGAGTGTTTTCTGGGCGCGATGACGACCCTCGGGCGTCACTGGCCGTCGTCAGCGAGGCGCGCCCAGCGACGTCAGTAGCTTCCGCGCGCGACCACGCACCGACTTGTGTCGACTGGAGGTGAGCTTCTCCAACTCGGGCAAGAGCCAGGTGGCCAGCGCGGGTCGCTGCCGGGCGAAGTGGGCGAGCGATTCGGCCGTGGTGTTCTGCACGATCCAGTCGTCGTAGTGCAGGTTCGCCTGCATGAGGGCAATAGCCGCTTCGCGCTGTGGCGGGGTCATGTGCGCGTCGAGCAGCACGAAGAGCGTCGAGAGTGTCCACTTGGTCGAGGCCTGGTCGATCTGGGCGACCCAGCCGAGCAGGTCGTCCAGATGAGCAGCCACCCACTCAGGTTGTTGCAGTGCGACACGCTTGACCGCGTTCGAGACGCGCAGCCGCACTACGGAATCCTCGCTGCGGTAGCAGGCGACCAGCTCAGGCAGCAGCGTTCGATCGGCCAGCACCTCGTCGACGACTCTCAGCGTGTTTCCGAGCGAGTTCGGATGCCCTCCGGTCAAGGGGGTCTCGAAGCGGCGCACCGACATGTCGTCACACTAGTGCCGCCCGTCGACGCCCTTGGCCCCCAACGCCCATCGACGATGTCGTCAGCGGTCGGCGAAGATGATGGCGTTCTGAATGTCGAGAAGACCCCGACCGCCCGCCTCGGGAAAGGCGGAGATGAGTGCGTTCTTGAGCTCATCCGGCCCGGCCGCGGACGACAAGAGCGGCTGCGCGATCGCAAGATAGTCGAGAACGTAGTCATAGAGCTCTGTTCCGCCCGGAGCGCCATGACCGGGCAAGATCACGGAGAATCCGCGGGCCTTGAAGGCGCTGATCGCCTCTGCCCAGCCCTGGAGGTTGCCCTCGGCGATGAACATGTGGAGGTTGTTGAAGACCAGATCTTGCGCGAACACGAGACCAATCGACTCCACCGAGACGACGAGAAGCGTCGCGGATTCAGCGTTCCGCACGTCATCGAAGGTCACCGTGACTCCGTCAATCACCTCGTCGCCGACGGTGACGATGCGCTCAGGGACGACCTCCCGCCCTGGCACCTCGTCGGCACCCTCGTCGGCCGAGGCCGCCAGAGCCTGCACCGCTGCCGCGATCGAGTCGCGCGTGGCCGCCAGGGAGTAGATCGGGGCCTCGAAAGTCGCAGCACCGCGCCAGTGATCGGGGTGGTCGTGCGAGACGTACACCCGCGTGATCGGCTTGCGAAGCGACTGAGCGTGCAGGAACGCTTCTGCAGCGTGGCCGGCGTCGTACTGTGCATCGATCACGATGAGTTGTGTCGCGAACTCGAGAAGGTGGGTCGTCGCCTCGTAGCCTTCGGCGGGCGCGATGTAGGTGTGGACGGTGAGCCCGTCGCGGACGGTGCGAACGATGGTGCCGAGCATGAATGCCTCCTGGTGACGGGTGGGGTGAGGACTCCGGAATGGGGATGATGCGGATCCTCGGTGACGGGATGCTGCGACCTCACGCCCCGAACGCGATGCCCGCCACGTGCTCTGACTCCGCGTCGAGAGGCACGAGCAACTCGACCTCGAACTGCTCGGCGAGGGCGTCGTGCATCGAGATCCATCGACCATGCAGCGAGGTGAAGCGCAGCCGCCCGAGGCCCGGCAGCGTCACCTCGATCGGGATGTAGATGGGCAGTTCATCGGTGTCGCCGAGCACCCGAGCAACGTGGTCGAAGCGGCCGTTGGCCTCGGCGGCAGCGAGCGCGTCGCGCACGACCGTCGAGCGGCGAGCGACCTCCTGAATGCGGGTGTAGAAGCTTGCACTCGCCAGCTCCCAATTCGTCACCACGGGCTCGAAGTCTGGCGAGAGGAACAGCGCGTGCATGTTCGGTACCCCGCCGAATGACGCGACCATGCGGTCAGCCGGGCCGTTGGTACGCAGGAAATTCCAGTCGCGGTCGACGACGAAGGCCGGAAAAGGCCAGTGGCGCAACACCTGCGACTGCATGAGGTCGAGCGTGGCCTGCAGGTCGTCGCTGTCGGCGGAACGCGCCGGATACGGGCTGCGATAGCCCGAGTCGTGAAAGAGGGCTGCCCGCTGTGCGGCACTGAGTCCCAGCCCGGTGGTGAGTCGGCCCAGCATCGCCCGGGTCGGCGTCGTCCGACCCGTTTCAAGGAAAGATACGTGGCGCTGGGTCGTACCGATCGTGTGAGCAACTGCCTCTTGACTGAGACCCAGCTCTGATCGCACCGCGCGGAGGGTGGAGCCGAATGCGTGCGAGTGGTTCATCTTCATTCCCTTCGAGGGTATAGAGATCAATCCCTCAGCCTTGTCAGTGTAGTGACCACCCCCTGTTCTATGCCACCAACTTCATGCGACCAGGAGACACGATGAGCTCAGCGACACGAGATGCCGCCCCCGATATCCTGCGTGGCTTCGCACTGTGGGGAATCGTCGTCGTCAATGCCGGCTTCTTCGCCGCGTCGGTCGACCTTGGGGTGACGGCCGATGCGCTCACCAACTGGGGCGACTCGCTCGTGGCCTTCCTGGTCTTTACGCTCGCGCAAGGCAAGTTCTACCTCATCTTCTCCTTCCTGTTCGGCTACAGCGCGCACTACATCCTGCGCAACCCCGTGCACGGACGCCGGCGCTGGGTGATGCGCTCCGTGGGTCTCATCGTGCTCGGCATCGCTCACGCCGTGCTGTTGTTCATTGGCGACATCCTGTTCCTCTACGGAGTTCTAGCGCTCGTCCTGGTGGCCTTCTACGGCAGATCCCGGAGGGCGATCGTGCGCTGGATGGCGTGGATCTACGGGTTGTTCGCCTTCGCGCTCACGACCCTCGCGGCCCTCACCTGGCTGGGTGAGCGCCAGGGAGTGTTGACCACCACCGAGCGGTTACCAGCGGCAGTGGCCTTCGAGGAGACGGTGGTCTCAGGCACCTACCTCGAGTCGATTGCCGCGAGGACCGAGGCGTGGCTGTCAGGGGGGGTGCTCTTCGTCGCCTTCCAGGGGGTCTTGACACTGGTCGCCTTCCTCGCGGGGGTGCTCGCCGCCAGGTCGGGCATGTTGAGCGCCGGTGGCGTGACGCCGACGACGCTGCGGCGGATGCTCGCCTGGGGTCTCGGGCTCGGACTCGTCGTTCAGACCGCACTCGGTGCGCTCTGGATCACCAACCTGCAGTCGACGACCCCCAGTGCGACCCTCGACCTGATCGCGGTCTTCGGCGGATTCCTGACCGCGCCGCTGCTGAGTGCGGGCTACGTCGGTGTGATCCTCTGGGTCATGCAGTCGCGACCTCGCGTGCCCGGCGGGCTCGCCCCTATGGGCCGCATGTCGCTCACCGTCTATCTCTCGCAGTCGCTCGTGCTGAGCCTCATCTTCAGTGCGTGGGGCCTCGGCCTCCATCAGCAGGTTTCCTACGGGGGAGCGGTGCTCATCGCTCTCGGCGTGACCGCCGCGCTGGCACTGTGCGCGCACCTGTGGCTCTCACGCGTCCCCCGGGGCCCGATGGAAGCCCTACTCGCTCGATTCTCTACACTATTCCTCACAAAGGAATAGCCACGATTCCCCAGGTGCGTCAGTCTTGACAGCACTCCGGTGTTGCCGCGGCACGGGCGCACCCTCAACCCTTGGAGCCACCATGACCCCTACCTTTGTCTCGACCGTCGGCCTGATCCTCTGCCTCGCGCCGGCACTCCTCCACGCCGTCGAGGTCGTCTCGCCGATGCTCTCACGCTGGATCGTCCGGTATGTGCTGCCGCTCTTCGGGCCGGGTGTCCCGAGCGCGGAATCCTCGCTGTCCCATAGCGAGCAACTGGCCATGCTGGACGCGGCTCGAGACGCCGGGCCGGCCGGCAAAGCGAAGGCGACGCAGGACTACATCTTCTTGATGCTCTTCGAGCAGCGGCAGGGTTCGTTGGCCTTCATCTCCGTGGCAGTCGGCGCCATCTTCAGCCTCGGGCTCCCGCTCGACGAACGCTCCGCTGTGCACCTCATGTTCGCCGTCATGTCCGTGCTCTTCTTGCTCGTGAACGCGAATCATGCCGGCGCCCGCTTCCTCGGACGCCACCCGCGCGTCTCGCAGCACGGCAAGAACGTGGGTCGCGTCTTCGTCCCCTTCTGGGCCGTCGCCGCAGGCTTGAACGTTGGCGCGTTCTTCGGCGTCTCGGCACTGTAGTCATGACGAACCCCGCGCACCCGCTTCCCCTGTTGGCGCGTCTGGGCGCCGCTCTCGCGATCACGACAACCACGGTTCTCGGCTCGGGCGTGCCCGCACACTCCTCCCCCGTGGGGCCCGCGTCGGTCACCACACCAGCCGGCGACTACGAGTTCGTGTGCGAGAACGAGGGCGCTGGCCTGAGCATCCACGATGTTCTGGAAGCGACCGGCGACCACGGCACGTTCCTCGATTACTTCGCCGAATTCGACCCCGAGGGCTACGCGATTCTCGGCGACCCCGAGCTCGCCGACAAGACGGTGTGGGCGCCGAACGACGCCGCCTTCGCCGAGCTGGGAGATGCGCCATCCCTCCTCTCGGCCGAGGAGATCACCGCGGTGCTCGGGTACCACATCACTCCCCCGCGGCGCACGCCCGAAGGGCCGTACCCGATCATCACCCCGCAGTACCTCGTCGACGGCGGTGAGGTCATCCACCAGACGCGCACCGGCATCGTGACGGGCTCTGACGAGCGCGTGCGCACAACAGTCGCCGATGGCGTGCTGAAGGTCGGCGACGCCACGATTCTGCCCACCTCGTGGTGCACGCAGACCGGTTCCGTCTTCTCGATCAGCGCTGTGCTGACCGAGGGCTCCCCGCCGACCTTCCTCGAGCAGGCGATCTTCGTCGTGTTCTTCCAGTACCCGCTGGTGTTCCTCATCGGCACCATCGTGGTGGTCGTCGGTCTCGTTCTTCTCCTGCGCTCTCGGCGTCGACGCCGCACCCTCCCACCCGACACGGTGTGACGGCCTCGCCGTCGCCCTAGAGTCATGCCATGACCGATGGCACTGGTGCCCCCGAGTACCACCCCGACCTCACGCGCGCCCGATTCATGCCGCGCACCTCGGCCACGCGGGGAAACCGCCGGCTGCTGCGGGCGGTCACGCGCATCGGGCGTCGGCGGCCTCCGCCTGACGGCGACCTCGTCGATCTCGACGACGGCGTCACGGTGCGGGTGCAGAGACCGGAAGACGCGCTGACGAGGGATGCGGGCTCACGCCGCCCGGCCGTCCTGCACCTCCACGGCGGCGGCCTCATCATCGGCTCGGCCACGCAGGGCGACGCCCTGTGCCGGCGACTGGCCGACGAGCTCGCAGCGGTCGCCGCGAGCGTCGACTACCGCATGCCGCCCGAGCATCCCTACCCGGCGCCGCTCCACGATGCCTACGCGGCCCTGCAGTGGCTGGCAGAGCAGCCCGATGTCGACCCGACACGCATTGCCGTGATCGGCGAGAGCGCCGGAGGCGGGCTCGCCGCATCCCTGGCCCTGATCGCCCGCGATCGCGGCGAGATCGCGCTCGCCGGCCAGGTGCTGGCCTACCCGATGCTGGATGACCGCACCCCGCGCGACGACGGTCCTGACCCTCGGCACCGCGACCCCGACCCGCGCGCCCTGCGACTGTGGAATGCGCGCAGCAACCGCCTCGGCTGGGGAATGTACCTCGGGGCCGGCACTGCCGTTCCCGCCGCGACGCCCCTCGACGACGCGACACTCGAGCTCGCCGTGCCGGCGCGCCGCACCGACCTGAGCGGGCTGCCGCCCGCGTGGATCGGGGTCGGCACCCTCGACCTCTTCCACTCCGAAGATGTGGAGTATGCGCGGCGGCTTACCGCCGCGGGCGTGGCGGTCGAGCTGCACGTCATCCCGGGCGCGTACCACGGCTTCGACGCCGCCGAGCCGAGCGCCGCCGTCTCGCGCGATTTCGTCGCCAGGCAGGTCGAGGCCCTGCGAGGCATGCTCGCCTCGCACTGACGGTCGCCCCGCCTGCCGTGAAAGCCTAGCCGCGGTGCCGGACATGAGGCAGGGTGAGAACCGTGACCGAGCGCGACACGCGTATGCGCACCCTGGCCGACGAGATCGTCGAGCCCGTACGCCGCTACCTGCACCGCCGCACCGACCCCGCCACGGCCGACGACGTGCTCGGCGAGGTGCTGCTGACCTGCTGGCGGCGCCTCGACGACGTACCGGCCGAGGCCCTGCCGTGGGCGATCGTCGTCGCGCGCAACTGCCTCGCCAACGCCGAGCGCACCGCTCGGCGCCAGAATCGTGTCATCGGCAAGATCATCGCGCTCGATCCGCCGCACGCCCACACTGTGCACCCGGGGATGCTCGGCGCGGGTGACCCGGACGACGACGTCGAGGCGCTCCACGCGGCCCTCGCGCGCCTCCGAGCAGCCGACGCGGAGCTGCTGCGCCTCTGGGCGTGGGACCAACTCTCCAACCCGCAGCTCGCGACGGTACTCGGCATCAGCGCGAACGCTGTCGCCATCCGACTGCATCGCGCAAAGACGCGACTGCGCGAGGAGCTCGCGAAAGACCATGCGCCTGCCGGACATGTACGGCACGAGGAAGGGAGAACCGATGACTGACGACGACCGTCGCCTGCGAGATCGGTTGCGCGCGGCCGACCCGGCACGCGACCTGGCTCCCCTCGACCCCACGTGGCTCGACCACAGGATGGAGCACATCATGACTGACACGACCACCGTGGCGCCGGCCGCCAGCGCGAACCGGGCGCAGCGTCTCTGGGCGCCGCTCGTGGGCGTCGCGGCCGTCGCGGCCGCCGCCGCCATCGCCGTACCCCTCGCCCTCGGCGCCGGTGGCTCGCCGTCCATCGAAGCGCTCGAGCAGCCGAGCGGAGGCGACCTCGCCGCCGGCAGCTGCCCGATCCTCGCGCCCGAGCAGCTGACGATGCAGGATCAAGCCTTCGCGGCCCGCGTGATCACTGTCGAGGGCGGCACCGCCGTTCTGGAGGTGACCGAGCGGTTCACGGGCGAGGTCGCCGACCGCGTCGAGGTGCCCCAGGTCGACCCGCTCGACGGCGACTTCTCAGGAGTGCCGTTCGACGAAGGTGGCGACTACCTCATCGCCGCGAGCGGTGGCGTGATCGCACTGTGCGGTCTCACAGGAGACGACTCCTCCGAGCTGCGGGCGATCTACGAGGAGGCCTTCCGACGCTGAGCGGCCCGGCGCACCTGGCGCCCCGCGGCTACGCGGCCGGCGCCAGGTATTCGTCCCACGCCGGCTGCGGGCGCTCGATACCGCGCACCAGCCACGAGGTGCCGTGCGGCGCCTTCGGGGTGAACAGCAGCTCCCAGCGCATCTCGGCAGGCGTGCGGTCACTCTTCAGGTTGTTGCACTTCAGGCAGCACGCCACCAGGTTCTCCCACGTGTCGGCGCCACCGCGCGAGCGCGGCAGCACATGGTCGATCGTTGTCGCGTGACCGTCGCAGTAGGCGCAGCGGTTGCCGTCGCGGCGCAGCACCCCGCGCCGGGTGAGCGGCACGCGTCGCGCGTGCGGAATGCGCACGTAGCGGCGCAGCACGATCACGCTCGGGCGGTCCCATGAGTCGTGGATGCCGAAGACCGGATGCTCGCCGTCGGAGGCGAGCACCGTCGCCTTGTCGTTCATGACGAGCACGAGAGCTCGGCGGAACGACACCACGGCGAGCGGCTCGAACCCCGCGTTGAGGACGAGTGTGCGCATGAGCTGGCTCCTGTCGAACGGGCCCGCATGGCCTGCGGGCGTTCCTTCGGTTCCCGACGCATCACGGTGCGAGGGTCAGCGCCGCCCTTCCGGGCACAAAAAAAGCACTGCCGTCAAACGGCAGTGCTCGATCCGGCAAGACCACGACAGGGCGCGATCCCGCGAGTGCTGACGGCTATGCGAAAGACGGCGCGCGCATCCACGGTTTGGATGCCCGCTCGCTCACTCATGGCCTCTCCTCCCGTGCCCGTGCGGCACCGAGAGCTTCAGGCTAACCGAGAAACCGCGTGCGCGCGCTGTGAGGCGCGCCGATTCACGCGCCGTTCACCCCGGCGGTCGCGCGCCGCACCGTTGCCCGCGAGCGCTAGATGCCGAGGCGCACGATGTAGTAGGCGTCCGTCCACAGCGGGCGCACGGTGACGCTCTTGCCCGCGTAGGGAGCATCCAGAATCTGGCCGCCGCCCATGTAGATGCCGTTGTGCGACATGTCGTTGAAGATCACGATGTCGCCCGCGCGAGCGTCAGCACGCGAGATGGGCGTGCCCATCGCCGCCTGGCCGCGCACACTGTGCGGCAAGGCGATGCCGAACTGCGCGTACACGTACTGCACGAAGCCCGAGCAGTCGAAGCCCGCCGGCGTGCTGCCACCCCAGCGGTACGGCACGCCCTGATACTGCAAACCCACCTGCACGACCTGGTCGAGGCTGAAGTTCGGGTACGGCGGGTTGGCGAGGAAGTCGCCGACCGTCGGACCGCTCCAGGTCGGCGCCGCGGCGGCGAGTTGCGCCCGGCGCAGCTCGGCAACGCTCGTCGCATCGAACTCGTCGCGTGAGAGATCCTGGGCCACCTCCACCGTCGCGCTGATCGAGAGCGTCTGCGACTCGGTCGCCCGGAGCTGGGCCATCGCCTCGGCACCGGCGGAGCTCTCAGCGTTGGCGGCGCCCTGCAGGGACGTGCCGGGAAGAGCGAACGTGGCGATGAAGGCCGTCGCGAGTGCGAGAGCGGCGACGTTCGTCAGGGCGCTCTTCACAGAGCCACGGGCATGGGTAGTCACAGATGAAACCTCCTGCCGCGCCACCCTGGGTGTCAGATGCGCGACTGGGTGAGTGTACGCGAGATAACGGGAAGGTCACAAAACGACGCGCAGGCACTACATGTGGTGGCGAATGCTCACTCGTCCACGTAGATGTGCTGGGCGACCTCCGCCGGCAGCTCGATGCCCTCCGCGCGTCCGTCGACGTCGACAGCGATGTAGCCGTTCGGCTCCGGCCGGATCCTGGCCTGCGCGCCCGGCACCACCCCCGCCTCGAACAGCTGGTGCAGCAGGTCGGGATCGAATTGGACGGGCTCAGACAGGCGCCGGATCGTGCACTGCCGCATCCCCGCCGCCGTCGCGTGCGTGAGCGAGATGACGCCGTCCAGAAAGTCGACGGCGGGGGCGCCCCCCAGCTCCTCCATTCCCGGAATCGGGTTGCCGTAGGGCGACTCGGTCGGCCCGTTCAGCAGCGTCATGAGGCGCCGCTCCACCTGCTCGCTCATGACGTGCTCCCAGCGGCAGGCCTCGTCGTGCACGTACGCCCAGTCGAGGCCGATCACATCGGCCAGCAGCCGTTCGGCGAGCCGGTGCTTGCGCATCACCGACACCGCCTTGCGGCGACCCTCCGGCGTGAGCTCCAAGTGACGGTCGCCCTCCACACGCACGAGGCCGTCGCGCTCCATGCGGGCGATCGTCTGCGACACGGTGGGGCCGGAATGCCCGAGGCGCTCAGAGATGCGCGCTCGGAGGGGAACGATGTTCTCCTCCTCGAGATCGAGGATCGTGCGCAGGTACATCTCCGTCGTGTCGACGAGGTCGGTCATGGGGGCCTGTCTCCTTACACGCACGCGATCGTCTGCCCAGCCTAATCCTCGGGCATCGGCAGCCCCTGACGCGGGATGCCCGGCACAGGGCCCGCCCGCCCGCTCAGTAGACTCGAGCCATGGCCGACGTGCGCATCCCCACCGACCTTCTGCCCGCCGACGGTCGGTTCGGGTGCGGGCCGTCGAAAGTGCGTCCCGAGCAGGTCGCGGCCCTCGCCGCCGCCGGTGAGCTACTCGGCACCTCCCACCGACAGGCCCCTGTCAAGAACCTGGTCGGCAGCGTGCGCGCCGGCCTCGCAGAGCTGTTCCGCCTGCCTGACGGGTACGAGGTCGTGCTGGGCAACGGCGGCTCCACCGCGTTCTGGGACGTCGCCGCGGCCGGCCTCATCGAGCGCCGCAGCGCCCACCTCTCCTTTGGGGAGTTCGGGGCCAAGTTCGTCGCCTCCGCCGCAGCGCCATGGCTCGAGGCCCCCCACGTCGTCTCGACCGACCCCGGCACCCGGGGCACCCTCGCACCGGTCGACGGCGTCGACGTCTACGCCTACCCGCACAACGAGACCTCCACGGGCGTGAGCGCGCCCGTGGCCCGCATGGGCTCCGCCCCCGATGCGCTCACCGTCGTGGACGCGACGAGCGCCGCCGGCGGCATCGACATCGACGTGGGCGAGACCGACGCCTACTACTTCGCCCCGCAGAAGAACTTCGCGGGTGACGGCGGCCTGTGGATCGCCCTGCTGAGCCCCGCCGCGATCGAGCGCGCACGGCGGCTCGACGCGAGCGAGCGGTTCATCCCGCCGTTTCTCTCGCTCACCGCCGCGATCGACAACTCCCGCCTCGACCAGACGCTCAACACCCCGGCGATCGGCACGCTCGTCATGCTCGACAGCCAGCTGCAGTGGATGAACTCCTCGGGCGGGCTCGCCTGGGCCGGGGCGCGCACGGCCGAGAGCTCGGGCATCCTCTACGACTGGGCCGAGGCGCACCCTCTCGCGACTCCGTTCGTCGCCGACCCCGCGCACCGCTCCCCCGTGGTCGTCACGATCGACCTCGATGACTCCGTCGACGCCGCCGCCGTAGCCACGACCCTGCGCGCGAACGGCGTCGTCGACACCGAGCCGTACCGCAAGCTCGGGCGCAACCAGTTGCGCGTCGCGACCTTCGTCGCCATCGAGCCCGACGATGTGCGCCAGCTCACGCGCTGCATCGACTTCGTGATCGACGCCCTGGCAGACTGAGCGTCATGAGGCTCTGGGTTCCGCACGAGAAGCGTCGGCCGCAGCCCGAGCCGCTGCGCACCAACGACGTGCTCGCCTTCCAGGTCGGCCTCGGCCTGTGGCTCGTCGCGCTCATCATCGTGCTCGGGATGCTCGCCACCCCGATCGCGTTCGACCCGGTTCAGACGCTCGCGACCATTGCGCTCGGCCTCGTGCTCGGAATCGCCGGCCTGCTCGTCTCACGCCGCGCGCGCCGCCGCTGACCCGCACACGCCGCGCCCCTCCCGCTCCCCCGGGCCGCCTAGGCCGCCTGGGCCGCCCAGTCACGCCGTTTGTGACAAGACACTCCGAACGTTCGATCGCAATTGTCACGAACGGCGTGACCCAGTCATCCGCCGCGCGTCGCTCGCACGCGAAACACCCCAGCGACCCAGGCGTGGACTGATTCGTGCGGCTCACCATCGCACGCCGATACGGCGCAAGCGTTGTGCGAGCGCGACTTCCGACCCCGCGACGCTCCAGTCCCACCGACCGTAGCCGCGCAACTGGGGCCGGATCTCGTCCTCACGCAGCTTCTCCTCGTACACGGCCTGATCGGGGGTGCGCCCGGCGAGGTAGCGCGGATCTGTGTACTTCGCCCGCCCGTCGAACTCGGCACCAACGTTGAACTCGGGCCAGTAGAAGTCGAGCTCGTAGCGACGCCCGGTCGGCCCGAAGACGGTGTGCTGCAACTCCGGGGCCGGCACACCAAGGGCCTGCATCGTGACGCGACTCAGCGACTCGCCGGGCCGATTCGCCCGCCCGTCGATGAAGTCGAGCACCCGGCGCGCTCGCGCGAAACCCCTCCCGTGGTCGAGGAGCGACCACAGCTCCTCAAGCTCCTGGCGTGATGCACCCGCAAGGCCTTCCGCGTCCTGCGGATGCGCGGCACGCCACAGAGCGGCGTCGCCCATCGCGACAGCGACCGGGAACCGGGCGACTCGCGCCATGTCCACCACGGTTCGGCTGAGAGCGGTGAGACGCATCCCGTCGAGGTGCACCGGGCGCGCATTCCACGACTCCGTGTGCCTGCGCAAGACCGACGTCGAGCGACTGTTCGAAATCGCACTACCGACGACGTGGACATCCTTCGGCCAGCGACCAAGGATGGGCAGCTCCCACAGTGCTGCTGCAGACCAGTGACTCAGTACGTCGGATGGTGCAGCTCGCTCCCATGCAGCGCGAACCCTCAAGCGATACCGCTCATCGACGTCCAGCTCGTCCCAGGTGTCGTGCCGCACGTAGACGCCCGGCGCGAGCTTGAGCAACTCACCTTTCCGCGCGCCACGATAGACCTGCCGCCGAACACCGAGATCGAGTTCGCGCTGCGGGTAGACGAGAGCACTGTGGTCGACGAGGGTGAGCATGGGAGCACTGTTCCTCATGCGTCGAGGTGAGGCGCATCACCACCGTATACGGCGCAGTCTCCACCGTGCGGCGTCCCTGAGGAGGAGCGCCGAGCGACCAACTCACGTCGTTTGTGACGACATGCGTCGAACGTTCGGCGTGACGTGTCATGAACGGCGTGACGGGGCGCGGCGGCGCAGCCCGGGCGCCGTAAACGCGACCGGGCTAGTCGTCGGTGTCGCTGTCCTCGCCGACCGTGTCGTCATGAGAGTCGATGTCTACGCCGTCGAAGACGTCGTCGCCGTCGTCGCCGTGCAGGTCGTGCTCATCGTGATCGTGATCGTCGTCGCCGTCGGAGTCGTCGGTATCGCCCGTCGACTCGACCTCAGCGGCCTGCTGCGCCAGGTAGTCCTCGAGTCTGTCCGACCACGGCACCCAGTCGGGAGCCGTGAGGGCCCCCTCGCCGGGCATGAGCTCCGTCTCGAGCACGCTCGGCTCGAGCCCCGGGTTGACGGCGATGGAGACTGTCCAGAACCAGCCGAGGTATCCACCCTGCCGAGTCGCGAAGCGCACGGTGGCGACGGCGTCAGCTACGGTCACGTCGCGCAGGGCGCCGATCGTCGCCGACGGGGTGATCTCCTCGAGCGCGGCACGGGCGATCGGTTCGAGCTCGCTCGCGTTGACTGCCGGCTCGCGCTCGGTCGTCGCACCGCGAGCGTCTCTAGGCATCGAGGTCGTCCGCGACCTTGCGCAGCACGGTCGCAATCTTGCGCCCGTGAGCGGCGTCGGGGTAGCGGCCCCGCTTGAGGTTCGCGCCGATGCCGTCGAGGAGACCCACGAGGTCTTCGATGATGACGGCCATGTCGTCGGCAGACTTGCGGTTGAGGGTGCTGAGCGTCGGCCGGCTCTCGAGCACGCGCACCGAGAGCGCCTGCGCACCGCGCTTGCCGTCGGCGACGCCGAACTCGAGCCGGGTGCCGGCCTTGACGACCGCCCCCTCGGGCAGGGCGGAGGCGTGCAGGAAGACCTCGTCGCCGTCATCGGACGCGATGAAGCCGAACCCTTTCTCCTGGTCGTAGAACTTGACCTTGCCGGTGGGCATGCGCGTTGTGTCCCCTCGCGTTCGCTGGTGTGTCGAGCGCAGTGCTCGAACCCCGAGGATACCGCCGCTGGGTGGCCCCAGGAAACGGGGTCGAGCCTTTCAGCCAGCGGCACTACCCTAGATGAGTGCCAGAAGAATCTTTCGTGATGAGCAACCGCGTCGAGCGCGTGCTCGCCTACATGGTCGCAGGCGTCATCCTGCTGAGCCTTGCGAGCTTCGTGGCCCTCATCGTCGGCACAGCGGCGGGTCTCGAGCGTGGAGACTTCGCGGAGGGCGTCTGGCCGCTCGTGACGATGATGCCCCTCGTCGGCCTGCCGATCGGCTTCGTGCTCATCATCGTGCTCCTCGTCGTCAGTGCCGTGCGCCGGGGGCGAGCTGCCAAGGATGCCGGCAACTAGCTCGGCTTCTCTCGCGCTCGCCGCGCGACTGCGCGACCTCGATGACGCGAGCGTGACGCGCATCATCCGTGAGCGCTCGATCTCGCCGGCCTCGCTGCGCGACATCTTCGACCTCGCCGAGGCGTTGCTCGACCCGGGTGCGATCGGCATCGCTCTCGCCCGTCAGACCCGGCCGACGCTCGCCGCGCTCGTGACCGCCGGTGAGGCTGAGTCGATGCCGGTCGCCGAGGTGGCGCGCCGGGTGGAGCGCCCGATCGAGCAGGTGCGGGACGATCTGCACGCGGCGCTGGATGCCGTGCTCATCGACCTCGTCGACGACACGGTCACGGTCTGGCCGACGGTGGTCGCCGAGCTCGCGCAGTGGCCGCAGCGCGGCCTGCCCGGCCCCGAGGCGCTGACCTCCGTGCATCCGCCGGTCTCGCTCGACGCCGTGGACGACGCCGATCGCGCCGCCGTCGACCGCGGAGCAGCCGAGCGCGCCTTCACGACGATGACGCAAATCACCGAGATCGTGCTCGCCCTCGCGGAAGCCCCCGGGCGCTTGCTCGCGCGCGGCGGGCTCTCCCTGCCGGATGCGAAGCGGCTCGCCGAGGTGGCGGGCGTCGAGCTGGACGAGCTGCCCCTCCTGCTCGATCTCGCGGCACTCGCCGAACTGGTCGAGGACGATGAGGGGTTCACCCGGGCGACGGATCGCTCCGACGGCTGGCGCCGGGCAGCTCTCGCCGACCGCTGGCGCCACGTCGCGCACGCCTGGGTGGCGTTGCTTCCCGTCGAGCTCGTCGACCTGCTCGCCTCGCGCCCCCTGGCCCGGTGGGGTACTGCGTTGGTCGACTTCGTGCACTGGCTCTACCCTGCGGGCGGTGAGGCACTGGACGCCCGCATGGCGCGGCGCGGCGCGCAGGGGGAGCGGCTCGGGATAACGGCTGGCGGTCGCGCCAGCACGATGGGCGCCGCCCTGCTCGGGCAGGGCGCCGACGCGGCGAGCGCCGTGCTTGCGCCGCTCGTGCCGCCCGACGTGGACCAGGTGTACCTGCAGCACGACCTCACGGTGGTCTCGCCCGGCCCGCTTGCGGCGCACCTCGATGAGCGGCTGCGACGCCTCGCCGATGTGGAGAGCGCGGGGCTGGCAGGTCGGTACCGTGTCACCTCCGACAGCGTGACGCGGGCCGTAGCGCTCGGCGAATCAGCAGAGGAGCTGCTGGCATTCCTCGAGCAGCTCTCGCTCACGGGCGTTCCTCAACCGGTGGAGTACCTGATCCGTGAGACCGCCGCGCGCTACGGCAGCGTGCGCGTGGCGCCCACGGACGCCGACGAGCGCGGCGGCGCCCGCACGCTCGTCACAAGCGAGGATCGACTGCTGCTGGATTCACTGCTCGTCGACGCCGCAACAGCTCCGCTGGGCCTGCAGCTGGCGAGCCCGGGTCGCGCTGTCAGTCGCTTCGAACCCGCCGTCGTGCTGTGGACGCTCATCGACGCTCGGTATCCCGCGGCCCCCGTCGAAGGGTTCCCCGCGCCGGAGCGCCCGGGGCGCGCACGCCCGGTCGCCCCCGTGAGCGTCACCGACTCCGTCGCTGACGCCGTAGCGCGCATCCGCAGCGGCTCGACCGTCGGCACCGACGGCGACGACGCGTGGGTGGGGCGGCAGTGGGAGCTCGCCGTGCGCGGCAAGCTCGCTGTGCGCGCGACAGTACGGATGCCCGACGGCCGCGAGCGCTCCTTCGACCTCGAACCGACCGGCATCGCGGCGGGGCGCGTGCGCGGACGTGATCGCGACGCCGACGTCGAGCGCACCCTGCCGATCGCGAGCATCACCGGGCTCGAACCGCTCGAGTAGCGGCCAGCGCCCGGCGTGGCGCCGAGCATCCCGACCGAGCGCTCTCAGCCGTGCGCTCTAGACTGGCCCGTTATGAATCCTGACGGCCCCCTCATCGTTCAGAGCGACCGCACCGTGCTGCTCGAGGTCGCCAACAGCCAGGCCGATGAGGCTCGCCATGCTCTCGCCGTCTTCGCCGAACTGGAGCGGGCGCCCGAGCACGTGCACACCTACCGCATCACCCGGCTGGGCCTCTGGAACGCCCGAGCGGCCGGCCACGAGTCGGCGGAGATGCTCGCAGTGCTCGACCGGTACTCGAAGTTTCCCGTGCCCCAGTCGGTCGCGACCGACATCACCGAGACGGTGCGCCGATACGGTCGGCTGGTCATCGAGCGCGATGAGCAGGGGATGCTCGTGCTGAGGTCGACCGACACGGCCGTGCTCACCGAGATCGCGTCCAACCGGAAGGTGGCGCCCCTCCTTGCGCGCCGCATCGACCAGCACAGCTATGAGCTCGCGGCCTGGGCGCGCGGACAGGTCAAGCAGGAGCTCGTGAAGATCGGCTGGCCAGCGGAGGACCTCGCCGGATACACGCCCGGCACCCCGCACGAGATCGATCTCGACCTCGCCGATTGGGGACTGCGGCCGTACCAGCAGCAGGCGATCGATCAGTTCTTCGGCGGCGGCTCGGGCGTGGTCGTGCTGCCCTGCGGCGCGGGCAAGACGCTCGTCGGCGCCGGCGCGATGGCGCAGGCCGGCACGACGACCCTCATCCTCGTCACCAATACCGTCTCGGCGCGGCAGTGGCGGGCAGAGCTGCTGGGCCGCACGAGTCTCACCGAGGAGGAGATCGGCGAGTACTCCGGTCAGGTGAAGGAGGTCAAGCCCGTCACGATCGCGACGTACCAGATCTTGACCGCCAAGCGGAAGGGCGAGTACGCGCACCTGGCGCTGCTCGACGCCCTCGACTGGGGACTCATCGTCTACGACGAGGTGCACCTTCTGCCCGCGCCCGTCTTCAAGCTCACCGCCGAGCTGCAGGCGCGCCGCCGCCTGGGCTTGACGGCGACCCTCGTGCGCGAGGACGGCCGCGAGGGCGACGTCTTCAGCCTCATCGGCCCGAAGCGCTTCGATGCGCCGTGGAAGGAGATCGAGGCTCAGGGCTTCATCTCCCCCGCGAGCTGCTACGAGGTGCGCGTCGACCTGCCGGCGAGCGAGAGGCTCGAGTACGCGGCGAGCGCTGACGACCAGCGCTACCGGCTCGCGGCGACGGCACCCGCCAAGCTCGACGTCGTGAAGCGGCTCGTGGCGCAGCACCCTGGCGAGCGCATCCTCATCATCGGCCAGTACCTCGACCAGATCGAGGAGCTCGCCGAGGCCCTCGACGTGCCACAGCTGACCGGATCAACCCCGGTCGCCGAGCGCGAGAGGCTCTACCAGGAGTTCCGGGATGGCCGCACCCCGGTGCTCGTCGTCTCGAAGGTCGCCAACTTCTCCGTCGACCTGCCCGAGGCCACAGTGGCGATCCAGGTGTCCGGCTCGTTCGGCTCGCGGCAGGAGGAGGCTCAGCGGCTCGGACGGCTTCTGCGGCCGAAGCAGAGCGGCCTGCCCGCGCACTTCTACACCCTCGTCGCTCGCGACACCGTCGACCAGGACTTCGCGCAGAACCGGCAGCGCTTCCTCGCCGAGCAGGGCTACAGCTACGAGATTCTCGACGCGAGCGCGATCGCCGCGTAGCACAGGGCTACGGAGCGGCGCCGGGGGTAGTTGCGCCCGGGGTAGCGGCGACCCCGCGAGCTACACCGGCACGCGGTCGACAGCGGCGAGGATGCACTGCGCGAGCTCGAGGGGCTTCGTGAACTGCGGCCAGTGGCCGGTGGGCAGCTCGACGATCTCGAGCCGTTCGAGTCTGGCGAGCTCGCTGGCCCACGCTGCACCGCTGGAGACGGCCTGCCGCAGCATCTCCTCGGGGAACTCGCACGCGATGATCGTCACCGGCAGCGCGAAGCGCGCATCGTCCCTCAGCTCTTGCGCATCGGTGGCGACGGCGGCCGGCTCGGGAACGGCAACGGTGCGGATCCGCTCGCGGAGCGCGTCGTCGAGATCGACGAGGTCGTCGTCGTCGAAGAAGCTCCAGTCGGGCAGGGGGAGGCGGTCGCCCACCACGGGCAGCTCATCGTTGATGCAGCTGCCGTCGGGGAGGGGCAGAGCGTCGACGAAGATCACGCGCGCGATCGCGGCCGGCCGTGCATCGGCCACCGCCCAGGCGATGGCGCCGCCGCCGGAGTGCCCCACGAGCACCACCGGCGGCGCTATCGCGTCGACGACCTCCAGCACCGCGTCGACGTGATCGTGCAGGCCGATGCCGGAGAGAGCCCTGTCACCGGCCCGTTTGCCGGGCAGGGTGGGCGTGTGCACCGTGTGGCGCGCCCTCGCGAGCGCTGGCGTCACGCCCGACCACGATGAGCCGGTGAGCCAGAAGCCCGGAATGAGGACGATGTTCATACGGGAACCCTACGGTGAGCATCCGACATCGCCCTTCCGCACGGGATCGCGGCGATTCCCGTGCATTCAGGAAACCCACAACAAACGCGCAGAGAATGAGCGCATGCCTGACGGACCCAAGATTCTCATCGTCGACGACGAGCCGAACATCCGCGACCTTCTAACGACGAGTCTGCGCTTCGCCGGGTTCGCCGTGCGCGCCGTGAGCAATGGCGCGCAAGCCATCTCGGCCGTGCTCGAAGAAGAGCCCGACCTCATCATTCTCGACGTCATGCTGCCCGACATCAACGGCTTCGGCGTCACGAAGCGCCTGAGGTCCAGCGGCTACACGAGCCCCATCCTCTTCCTCACCGCCAAAGACGACACCGACGACAAGATCATGGGCCTCACCGTCGGCGGCGACGACTACGTCACCAAACCGTTCAGTCTCGACGAGATCGTCGCCCGCATCAAGGCGATCCTGCGGCGCACCATGCAGGAAGAGGACGATGCCGTCATCCGCACGGGCGAACTGATCATGGACCAGGACACGCACGAGGTGACCGTCGGCGACGCCGTCATCGAGCTGAGCCCCACCGAATTCAAGCTGCTGCGCTACCTGATGCTCAACCCCAACCGCGTGCTGTCCAAGGCGCAGATTCTCGACCACGTCTGGGAGTACGACTTCAACGGCGACGCCGGCATCGTCGAGAGCTACATCTCGTACCTGCGCCGCAAGCTCGACCAGCACACCGACGAGCCACTCATCCAGACCAAGCGCGGCTTCGGCTACATGCTCAAGGCGGCCAAGGTCTAGCCTTGGCTCGCGATGCATGAGCAGCTGACGCAGTGGTGGGAGGGCATCTCCCTCCGCTCCAAGATCACCGGTGTGACCGTGCTCGTGGTGACCGTCGGCCTGCTCGTCGTCGGCATGGGCACACTCACCGTCCTGCAGCGCACACTCGTCGACGAGGTGGACCGCCAGCTGCTGCAGGTGGCGGAGGAGCAGGTGCCGCAGTCTCCGGCCACGTTCAGCCTCGAAGACTTCGCCTCGTTCGACGAGCTCACGCCCTCTGTGTTCTCCAGCCAGTTCTACTTCGGCGCTGTCGACGCTGACGGCGTCATCATCGACGACAACGTAGGCACCGCGAGCCGCGACCGCGCCCCCGACGTCTCGCGCCTCACCGCCGCATACCTCGAGCGGGTCGACGGCGGCATCACGGTCGCGAGCCAAGACCGCACGACGCAATGGCGTGTCGCGACCTTCCCCCTCGCCGTCGTCGATGGCGACTCCGACACGATCCACGCCGCAACACTCGTGATCGGTGCCGATCTCGCCGACACGAACGGCGTGATCGGGTCGTTCGCCTCGATCTTCCTCGGCTTCGGCCTCGTCGTCGTCATTCTGAGCGCCGCCCTCACGCGTCTGCTCGTGACCTCCACCTTCCGCCCGTTGCGCGACGTGGAGGCGACCGCGGCCCGATTCGCGGGCGGAGACTTCAGCCAGCGGCTGGGTGGGGCGACGCCCAACACCGAGGTGGGGCGCCTCAACCGCTCGCTCAACACCATGCTCTCGCGCATCGACCGGGCATTCGCCGACCGGGCGTCGACGATCAGCCAGATGCGGCGATTCGTGGGAGACGCGAGCCACGAGCTGCGCACCCCCCTCGTCTCGGTGCGCGGCTATGCCGAGCTGTACCGCATGGGTGCCCTGCAGAAACCCGAGGACGTCGCCCAGGCGATGGAGCGCATCGAGAAGGAGGCGGTGCGCATGGGCGCTCTCGTGAGCGACCTCCTCGAGCTGGCGAGGCTCGACGAGTCGCGCCCGCTCGAACTCGGCCCGGTCGACCTCGCCGACCTTGCGCGAGACGCAGCGTTGGATGCCATGGCCGGCGCACCCGATCGCGAGGTGACGGTCGTGCTCGACGAGCAGGGCCCAGCACAGCGCGTGATCGATCAGGATGCCGATGCCGACGCCGACGAGGACGCACGCCGCGCGACCCATGACGACCCAGCCGGGTCGGCGAGCGGGGCCGCGGCGACAGGCGCGATCGCCCTGGCTGGCTCGGCTCTCGCGCGGCTGCGCCGACGCCGCGGGAGGTCCGGGGCGCCCGAGCAGGAGCCCGCAGCGGGTTCGGCACCTCCCCCGGCGCCCGCCGTGGGAGCCGTCGTGCTCGGCGAGGAGAACAAGCTGAGGCAGGTGATCACGAACCTCATCGGCAACGCGGTGCGCTTCACTCCCGACGGCTCTCCCCTGGAGATCGCGGTGGGCGTCGACCCGATCCTGCGTCTGGGAACGATCGCCGTCGTCGACCACGGCGAGGGCATCCCCCCGCAGCTGAAGGAGAAGATCTTCCAGCGCTTCTTCCGGGCCGACTCCTCTCGGGCTCGCGACACGGGCGGTTCCGGACTGGGGCTCGCGATCGCCGCGTCGATCGTCGGTCACCACCACGGCCGCATCGAGGTCGTCGACACGCCGGGCGGCGGCGCCACCTTCCGCGTCACGCTGCCGCTCCTCCCCAAGGCCGTCGAGACGGCGGCCGGAGCTCACGAAGACGAGACGGTCTCCGGGGCCTGACGCGCGCCCGTACGGTGCTGTTCCGCGGGGGGCTCGCCCTCGCCCGAACGGGAGGCAGTGATGACGCGGTACCAGGTGGACAGTGATGCGGTGATCTCGACGACCGGCGCAGCACGAGGATCGATCGGGCGCATTCAGGCGGAGGTGGCGGCGCTGCAGAACCAGCTCGTCTCACTGCAGGGTTCGTGGACAGGCTCGGCCGCGAGCGCCTTCCAGGCGCTCGTCGCCGACTGGAGCGCGACGCAGCAGCGCGTGGAGCAGTCGCTCGGTGCCCTGACCGAGGCGCTCGCGCACGCAGGGCAGCACTACGCGGAGATCGAGCACCAGAACGCCCGCCTCTTCCTGCGCTGACTCGTGGTGCCGCGAGCCGTAGGCTGAGGGCGTGACCGACTTCGACCCCGCCGTGGTCGCCGCGGTGCTCGCCCACATGAACGGCGATCATGCCGACGACAATCTGCTCATCGCTCGCGCGTTCGGAGACCGTGCAGCCGTGCGCGCCCGCATGGTCGACGTGGACGGCCACGCCGGTCACTGGGTCTACGCGCTGGAAGAAGGCCCGGAGCCGGAGCGTCCGTTGCGCGTGGAGTGGAGTGTCGCCATCACCGAGCGACCGGAGATACGGCGAGAGATCGTGATCCTCTACGATCGTGCGTGCGCCGCTCTCGGCCTCGTTCCGCGCGAGCACGAGTAGGGCAGCGGTCTCCTCAACCCTGGCGCCTCAGACGCAGGAGCGATAGCTTAGGTATGCCTTACCCAGCCTGGAGACCATCGTGAGCGCATCTGAGACCGACGTCATCCCTTTCTCGCGCCTTGTGCGCGAACGCACCGCGCGCGGGCACCGCAGCAGCGAGAGCGCCACCTTCATGAGCGACCTCATGACGGGAGAGGGCTCGCGGCAGGACTACGTCGCGCTCGTCGAGCAGCACTACTTCATCTATGAGGCTCTCGAGAGCGTGCAGCCAGCGATGCGCGCGAATCCCGACCTGTCTCCTTTCCTCTCCCCCGCACTGACCCGCCTGCCCGCTCTCGAGAGCGACCTGGAGTACCTGCTCGGCGACGACTGGAGAGATCGCGTTGCGCCTCTCGAGGTCACGCGCCGGTACGCGGCCCGAATTCTCGAGGTAGCCGCCACCTGGCCCGCGGGCTACATCGCCCACCACTACACGCGCTACCTCGGCGACCTCTCCGGCGGCCAGTACATCGCGAAGGTCATGGCGCGACGCTTCGGCTTCGACAGCAACGGCATCGGCTTCTACCTGTTCGATCAGATTGCTGATCCGGCGGCCTTCAAGGACACCTACCGCGCCCAGCTCGACGCCGTCGACTGGAGCGAGGAGGAGCGCGAGCGCGTCATCGACGAGGTGATGGCGGCCTACGACATGAACACCGAGCTCTTCGTCGGTCTCTCCGAGGCGCGCAACGCTGCCTGAGCAGACCCACGAGCAGCACTCGCGACTGCCCGCGTACGCGAAACGGGGCGGCTTCCGTTGAAGGAAGCCGCCCCGTCATCGGTGCGCTGAGCTCGCTGGACTAGAAGTCCATGCCCCCTGAGGGGTCGCCCATCGGCTGCGGGTTCTTCTCCGGCTTGTCGGCCACGACGGCCTCCGTCGTGAGGAACAGCGCTGCGATCGACGCTGCGTTCAGCAGGGCCGAGCGGGTCACCTTCACCGGGTCGGCGATGCCCGCGGCGAGCATGTCGCCGTACTCCCCGGTCGCGGCGTTGAGACCGTGCCCGACGGGGAGGTGACGCACCTTGTCGGCGACGACACCGGGCTCCATGCCGGCGTTGAGGGCGATCTGCTTGAGCGGCGCGTCGACAGCGAGGCGCACGATGTTCGCTCCCGTCGCCTCGTCGCCCACCAGGTCGGTGAGAGCCTTCGACTCGAACGCGATCTTGCCGGCCTGGATGAGAGCGACGCCACCACCGGCGACGATGCCCTCCTCGACGGCGGCCTTCGCGTTGCGCACGGCGTCCTCGATGCGGTGCTTGCGCTCCTTGAGCTCCACCTCGGTCGCGGCACCGGCCTTGATGACCGCTACTCCACCAGCGAGCTTCGCGAGGCGTTCCTGCAGCTTCTCGCGGTCGTAGTCGCTGTCGGTGTTCTCGATCTCGGCACGGATCTGCTTCACGCGGCCCGCGATGGCGTCAGCCTCGCCGGCGCCCTCCACGATCGTCGTCTCGTCCTTCGTGATGACCACCTTGCGCGCGCGGCCGAGCAGGTCGAGGGTAGCGTTCTCGAGCTTGAGACCGACCTCTTCGCTGATGACCTGGCCGCCGGTAAGGATCGCGATGTCCTGCAGCATGGCCTTGCGGCGGTCGCCGAAGCCGGGGGCCTTGACGGCGACCGACTTGAAGATGCCACGGATCTTGTTGACGACGAGCGTCGCGAGAGCCTCGCCCTCAACGTCTTCGGCGATGATGAGCAGCTGCTTGCCGCTCTGGATCACCTTGTCGACGACGGGCAGCAGGTCCTTGATCGCCGAGATCTTGCCGTTGACGATGAGCACGTAGGGGTCTTCGAAGACCGCTTCCTGGCGCTCGGGGTCCGTGACGAAGTACGCAGACAGGTAGCCCTTGTCGAAGCGCATGCCCTCGGTCAGCTCGAGCTCGGTGCCGAAGGTGTTCGACTCCTCGACGGTGACGACGCCCTCCTTGCCCACCTTGTCGATGGCCTCGGCGATGAGTGCGCCGATCTCGGGGTCGGCGGCGGAGATGCTCGCGGTCGCGGCGATCTCCTCCTTGGTCTCGACCTCCTTGGCCGTGGCGAGAAGCTGCTCGGATACGGCCTTGGTGGCCTTCTCGATGCCGCGCTTGAGGCCGATCGGGTCGGCGCCGGCTGCGACGTTGCGCAGGCCCTCGCGCACGAGCGCCTGGGCCAGGACGACCGAGGTCGTCGTGCCGTCACCGGCGACGTCGTCGGTCTTCTTCGCAACCTCCTTGACCAGCTCGGCACCGATCTTCTCGAACGGATCCTCGAGCTCGATCTCCTTGGCGATCGACACGCCGTCGTTGGTGATGGTGGGGGCGCCCCACTTCTTCTCCAGCACGACGTTGCGGCCGCGCGGGCCGAGCGTGACGCGCACTGCGTCGGCCAGGATGTTCAGGCCGCGCTCGAGACCGCGACGGGCCTCTTCGTCAAAAGCAATCAATTTAGCCATGGGTGTCTTTCGTCCCTCCCGGACGTATCACGTGCAGTAGCTCTGGCACTCGGCATTCACGAGTGCTAACTGATTCTGGCACTCGCACCCCGCGAGTGCAAGCCAACGCCACGCCGCGCCGTGCCCCATCAGGGGCAAAAGGGGGCGCGGGGGGGGGGTGGGGCCCGA
>NZ_JAVKCK010000026.1:0-7194 GCF_040286215.1 Microcella sp. | reverse complement strand
AGCCGCACGAGCGCCAGGCCGCCGCCGCACAGGAAGAGGAACGCAGCAACCGAGTTGAACGACTGGAACATGATACCGGCACCCGTCGAGAGGACGAACACCGCGAGTGGAGTGAGTCTCCCGCGTCGCAGCCGCGCACTCCAGCTGAAGCCGCAATAGACCAGGAGGAGCATGCCCACTAGGCCGAGGTCGCCTGCAAGGCGCGCGCCCGTCGTGGATGGAGTCGGCGTTCGTACGTACTGGAGTTGCAGTTCGTACTTGCGCTCCCGCAGCAGGAAGGGCGTCGCCTCGAGGTCGGTACCCCCCATGCCGAATCCGATGAAAACGAAGTGTGGCTTTGCCCTGTAGACGTCGAGAACGTAGTTGTCCTTCGAACCCTCGAGTTCCTGCGTGTCGTCCGCGAAGACACGCTTGGTGATACGCTCTTCGACGACGCTCCGTAGCACGGGGACCTGAGGCACGATGGCGATGGCCGCAACCAATACGAGCAACAAAGAGGCGCGGCGTCGCACCCTCTCGCGGGTGAACATCAAAACGACCAGCACGACTGCGAAGGCGAGCCAGGCCGAGGTCGAGAACGTGAAGAACAGCGCACACGCAAAGGCTAAGATCCACGGGGTTGGCCGCCGAACGATGGTGTCTTCCTTGCTTGGATGAACGACTCCGTATGCTACGAGGAGACCGAGCCCTACGACGATGAACGCGCCGAGCGTCTTGGGTTCTCCCGAGAGCCCCCCGATTCGTGTCAGCATTGCTCCTCCGGCGCTGAACGTCAGCGCGCCGCGCTCATCGATGACGCCGCTGCCGGTGACCAGCAACAATACGATCCCTGCCGCCACCGACACTGCGATCCCGCCCAAGTACCCCCGGAAGGCCGCGTAGATGTCCTGACGTTGGGTGGCGCGAGCCGGGATGATGAAGAAGGCTGCGCATTGCATCATGAAGCCGGCGAGCTGCACTGGCATCTTGTAGAGCGTCTGTGCTGGCCCAAGACCGATGTATCTCGCGAGACGATAGCGCTCCAACGAGCCGTACTCTGCCGCCATCCAGATGACTGTGACGACCATCACGTAGCCAACGAAGTACAGGAAGGGCCTGGAGATGTTCCATGACCTTGCCTTGGTCGGGGCCACGGGCAGTGTCACGAGAGCGACCAGTCCGATGATGTTGAACCAATACAGGTTCACGCCCACGGTGAGGCTCGGCGTGAACAAGGGCATGACGAACCCGCAGCCGAAGAGGAACTTCTTCGTCGAAGTTGCGGACAGTAGCAGCAGCGCGACGGCTACGACCCCAAAGAGCGCTGCGTTGAAGAAGGCGGGGACGGTCACGGCGAACGGCGAAGGAGGTGAGGAACCAGGCAGTCCGAGCGGCCGGGCCTGAGCGGGCTCACGCCACCAGGTGCGCGGGCGCTAGCATGCGTTCACGTCAAGCCAAACTGCCCCCGCTCGTCGTGAGTTTTGCGCTGGGGACGCGAGCACGAAACCTCGCCATGTCTCGAATGGCGACAGCGTTGTGAGGATACGAGCTCGGAGCGGAGAGGGCACAGAGCGTCGGCTCATCGTCTTCGACCGAGAACAGGGCGTAGTCCTTGCTCGAGAGGAAGGACTGGAGCTCTCGTCGCTCGTCATGCGAAGCGCACTGGTTGGTTTCGAGCATGATCAAGCCGACGCCTCCATCCAAAAGCTCCGAGGCCCCGTGAAGTGCAGAGAGCTCATGTCCCTCGATGTCGATCTTCATCGCGGCGATGTCGCCGATGCTGTCCAGAAGCGCGGTGTCGAGTTTGACGGCACTCACATGTTGGACGTCTCGTGAATGGTGGGACGACTGGACGACAGCACCCACCGAGTCTGCTGCACAAAAAGCCACGCGAGTGTTCTCGTTTGAAACCGCGACGGCGTGGATGCGTGCCGTATCCATGCCGTTGAGCTGAAAATTTTCTCTCAGCCTCGCCACGATGCGCGGATCGGGCTCGAAGGCGACGATCGTGCCGTGGGGCGCGACACAGGTATGGGCGAGAACGGAGTACGTGCCGATGTTCGCACCGACATCGACGAAGGTGTCTCCGGGGCGGAGGAACTTCTCCAGAAGCCGCATCTCGAGCCAGTCGGGGTAGCCGAAGTAGATGAGCCCGCTTGCGGCCTGACTATCGGGATAGGCTCGCATGCGGGCCTTGTGGCCGTATACGGGTAGGGTCGGCGCTGCTCGGACCGTGCGCTTGTTGAGTTGCCACAAGGCGAAGCGCGCGAGCGACAGCACCCGACGGGAGCCACGAGATCCCGGATGCGACAACAGGTTGCCGAGAACTCGGCGAGATGCCCGGACGGCGTTACCAAGCGGCGGCACCGGAAGAGCGTAGCTGCCTAGTCACGGGACTTCCACGTACAAGTCGGATGTCGTGACCACCTTCGCGGGCAGAGCTGAGGTTGACACCGTCGCCGGCTCGAGAGAGGTCGGAGGCCAAGCTTCGAGCGACGGCTTCACCCACACCTTGGCGCCCCTTCTAACTCCTTGAAACGACGGGCCATGCTAGCATGCCCGGGAAGTGGCATCCGGGAGCATCGTTCGGTCTAGGAGCGTCCCACGGCCGTCGAACTGGCGAATGTTGAGGAGAGGACGCGCAACCAAGTGTGCATCGAGGGGTAGAGGTACGAAGGGAGTGCGCTGTTGACTGCGAACGTCGTTCTGATCACTGGTGGGTCGGGCTTCTTGGGTCGTTCCCTCGCCGTTTCCCTGCGCGAGCGAGGGCACACGGTCGTGCTCGGTGCCCGCAACAACGCCCACAATGCCCGGGCCGAACGGGCTACGGGCTGCGAGTCCGTGCCTCTGGACGTGGCGAGCATCGAGAGCGTCCGAGACGCCCTCGCGGAGTTCCGCCCCTCCATCGTCGTCCATGCCGCCGCGACCAAGTTCGTCGATCTCTCCGAAAGACAACCCATGGAGTGCATCGACGTGAACGTCCTGGGCTCACAGAACGTGGTCCGCGCCTGCATCGAGCGAGGCGTCAGTCTGCTCGTGGGCGTCTCGACCGACAAGGCGGCTCCGCCTGCTGGCAACCTCTACGGCCTTTCAAAAGCCGCCATGGAGCGCATGCTGTGTTCGATGAATGGTCGGGGCGGACTGACGACGACCTGCGTCCGTTTCGGCAACATCGCCTGGTCCACAGGCTCTGTGCTGCCGATTTGGAAACGCATGCACGAGGAGAGCGGCGTGATCGGGTCCACCGGACCCGACATGCGACGATTTTTCTTCACTGTCGACGAGGCTTCCGAGTTGGTTCTCCGAGCCATCGACCATGCGCCAACGGTGGCTGGCAAGGTGCTCTCGGTCGAGATGAAGGCAGCGCAAGTGCGCCAGCTCCTCGATGTCTGGACGACGGTCCGCGGCGGTAGATGGGAGCGCATCGAGGAGCGGCCGGGTGACAAGGTCGACGAGCATCTCATTGGTAGTACGGAGCTGGGTCACACGAGTCGCGTGGTGCTCGACGACAAGCCACACTTCCTCATCGACTTTGCGAACAAGGCGGAGAGCCCTGTTGAAGAAGTGTCGACGGCGACCGCAGCCGTGATGTCTGAGGAGGACATCCGTCGCTTGCTCGATGCCGAGCCTGCGAGAGAGGAGCCGTGATGACGACGTTCGGCCATGCGCTGATCATGGCAGCAGGTCGAGGGCTGCGAATGATGCCCTTGACCGCGGCCATCCCGAAACCCATGGCCCCGTTCCACGGCACAACGCTCATCGCGTCTCGTATCGACACGCTCAAAACACATATCGACTCCGTCCACATCACGGTTGGCTACAAGGGCGCGATGCTGGCGAAACACGTCATCGAACACAATGTGAGCTCGGTCATCAACACCGAGGGACGCGGCAACGCGTACTGGCTCTACAACACGCTCCTTCGGCACCTGGACGAGCCCGTCCTCGTGTTGACCTGTGACAACGTGGCCGAGCTGGATTTTGCGGGGATCGCTGCGGAGTACGACGGGGTTGGGCGTCCCGCTTGCATGGTGGTTCCCGTCGAGCCCGTCGAGGGTTTGGACGGCGACTTCATCTTTCATGACAACCAGCGAGTCACCGAGATTACCCGTGACCGCCCATCGCCAATCTACTGCTCAGGAATTCAGGTACTAAATCCCCGACGGATTGGCGAGCTGACCAGACCTACTGAGAGTTTCATGTCGGTTTGGCAGCAGCTCATCGAGCTTGGACAGCTAGCCTGTGCGTCCGTCTATCCGAGCAGCTGGACCGCGATCGATACGATCGAGCAGCTCGTGCGGTTCGACCCCGCCTCGAATGGCTAACATGTCGCCCCCGCGGGTTCTATTCGTTTCACGCTTGTTCTCGCCCTTCCAGATCGAGGTCGCGGAGGAGATGAGACGACTGGGCATGGTCGACTTTCGCATCGCCTTTGCAAGTCGGTCGCGTCCCGCCCGCCAGCAACCGCATTGGGTTGCCTTCGAGTACGATGAAGACCGCTATCGAACGGCTCCTGAAGGTCAGGCTCCGGAAGCCTGGCTCAAACAAGAGGTCCGTCGCCTCGAGCCCGACATCGTGCTCGTCGGTTCGCTCGTTGGCGAAGTCTACCAAGTCGCACTGCTCGCGGCAGCTGATCCCTCCATTCGCGTAGGGTTTTGGCTAGAACCGCTTGATGGTCGACGTCGCTGGCCAGCAAGCACGGCAACGCGTGCCGCTGTTGCGATGCATCTCACGATCAGCGACTTCGTATTGGCTATCGGAGCCTTGGCTGAGCGTACCTACCGCAGCCTCGTGTTGCCGGAAACCGGTGTGTGGCTCGTACCCTATGGCGCAGATCTCAGCCCGTGCCTATCGATTGCATACGAAGACAAGAGTGAGCGGTTTCGCTTCTTGTTCTCCGGACAGCTCCTGCCCAGACACAACATCGCCTGGATCATGAAGGCGTCCGAGAGGCTTCTGCAAAGCCAAGCCACGCCGTTCGAGTTGGTGATTGCGGGGCATGGTCCCGAGCAGGCCACGATCGACCGTGCTGTCAGCCGAGTCCCGCGGCTTGGAGAGGTAATTCGATACGATCGTGAGTACTCGACCTGGTTGGGTCGACTACGGCCCTTCTGCACATCTCATGTCCTCATCTGCTGCTGCACTTACACCGGTTGGGGGCTCGTCATTCCTGAGGCCATGGCTGCTCAGAACTGCGTTCTCTCCTCCAGCGAGGCCGGCGCCACCGAGTTCTTCGTTCGACACAGGGTCAACGGCATCGTCATCAAGCCGACCTTCGATAATCTGATGCGCGAGATGCAATCGTGTCTCGAGCATCCTGAAATGGTTCAGCGCATCGGGCGCAGAGCGCGTCAGGATGCCCTCGACGGGCACGCGCCAACAGTGGCAGAGCGAATGACCGAAGCCTTGCTAGTGGAAGCAGCGCGGCCACCCCGAGCCAAGGGGGTCGCGTTGCGCGGCGTGGCGAGCGCAAGCGCCGCTCTCAGGCCATGAGTTCGATCACCGCATCAATTGTCATCCCCAACTTCAACGGCGAGGCGTTCCTCCGTGCAGCCGTCGAATCCGTGATCGCGCAGGGCGAAGACGTCGAGTGTATTGTCGTCGATGGTGGCTCCACCGACGACAGCATCGAGATATTGAAGCAGTACGGGGAACGGATACGTTGGATCTCGGAGAAGGATGAGGGGCAATCCGATGCGATCCGTAAGGGGATGGAACGGGTCGACACCGAGCTCGTCGGATGGCTGAACTCGGACGACGTACTCTTGCCGGATGCCATTGCGGCGGTTCGCAAGGCCGCGGAAAGAAGCCCTCGGGCGGTTCTTTTTCACGGGGATGTCGAGCGCATCGATCAGTTTGGTCGCTACTTCGCCCTCGCTCGGTCTCCGGACCTGACTCTCGACAAGATGCTCGAGGGCAAAGGAAAGGTGCTCCAGCCGGGCTCCATGTATCGAACATCGGCCGTTCGAGAGGCAGGCGGGCTCGACGAGCGATATCACCTGCTCATGGATCTGGATCTTTGGATTCGGCTTCTGCAAGTCGGAGTCGCGGAGAACCTCCGAAGGCGGCTCGCTCAGTTTCGAGTCCACGAGGCGGCCAAGAGTAGCCAAGCCCCGTATCGGTACTATCGCGAGAGCCTGCTCGTGGCGTACCGAAACAATCCCGGATCTCGCGCCTCAGCCATCGCTCGGAGAGTTGCGATCATCGCGATTCAGCACGCTCGGTATCTCGCGGACCCATTGGGAGCGCATCGGAGCGTGCCACCCCCCCCATCATCGCCCCTGCGCGTCAGGATTGATGGTGTACCAGCTTGGATCGAAGAAAGCTGCCGACAACTTGCGAGTCTGGGCAAGCTCGAGCTCGTGACTCAACATCCGGTAGACGTTCAGATCGTCGGAGGCAGTCGGTCAGGCGGACGCCGCCGCACGCCCACGCCGACCGTCGTGGTACTCGACGAGCCCAACCGGCGTGCCAGTGCCGAAGCGCTTTCGTTGGCAAGCGCCGTCCTGGTAGATGCGCCGAATGAGTCCGTGGCCGCGATGGGTGTTCCCGGCTGGCGGCTCTGCTCGCTCGATCACGCCGGTCTTGCGGAGGGGATCGAGCTAGCGAGGGGCAGACCGTTCTTCGACGACTCCCAATGAGCGTCCCCCCGATCCCGCGGCCTGGGCTCGCGCGGCTTCGCTCTTGGCTGGAATCGCGAGCCGAGCGGATGACACATGGCGGCCTACGGGGACCGAACAAGCAGTCATTCCTCGACGGTGCAGAGCAACTCGTTGGGCAGGCGCCACAGGAACGCGTCTGACTCACCCAAGGCGCTCCCCTGTTGCTGCCCGAAAGAGGCGTCGCCCTGGAACTGCCCCGCCACGAAGACGTCCTCTCCTCGGCAGGTGACCCTGCCGATCCTGTCCTCACCGGGGCCACCGCCACTCGTGACGAATGCGATGTCACCGGTGGGAGTGAGGCCTGCGATGAGCAGGTCCTCCGAGCCATCGACGGATGATACGGAGACGCCTCCGACCGTGAAGTCTCCGGCGAAATTGATGGCCACGAAGATGTTGCCTAATTGGTCGAGGCTCAGGCTAGAGGCGCCGTCGTCTTCGGGGCCGCCTACCGCGGTGAACCACTGCGTAGCGCCGTCCGCCGCGTCGAGGCGCATGACGAAGGCGTCTTGTCCACCGTTCGACGATGCCGTCGTTGCGCCCGCGGTAAGCGTCC
>NZ_JAVKCK010000025.1:0-3627 GCF_040286215.1 Microcella sp. | reverse complement strand
ATCGCCGAGCACTACGGCGTGCAGCCCGAGACCGAGCAGGCCACCACCCTCGACTACGTCATGGCCGCCACCGGCGGCTGACTGACCGGCACCTTCGGGGGCGCGCTGGAGGCGCGCGGGATTCCTGCCGGTGAGGGTCGGTTGTCCGGCCACGTGACCGGTGAGGTGGAGAAGGACGAGGGAGTGCTGGTCATCAAGCGCATCCACGTGGTCTACGAACTGAAGGCCGACGCGGAGCACGACGAGACCATCGAGCGGGTGCACGGGATGCATGCGTCGAAGTGCCCCGTCTACCGGACGCTGTCCGGGTGCATCGACATCACGACGGAAGTGCGGCGGGCGTAGGTGGACGGAGGCGGCCGAGACGACCATGGCCACGACCACGAGGCATTTCACGGGGCGTCCCTAAGAACCGGGCGGAAGCCACTCCTTCTCGCGTCGGCATCGGCGGCTCGGTCGTGTTTCAATGTTGCGGTCATCGCCGCCTGGCGATCAGACTCGGATGCCCTCCCTTGTCAATGGCATGGGCGCGTTGCCATCCGTGCGGTGGGGTTGACGCTAGTGTACCGTCCCGAGAGTACATAGCCCAAGCTGAATCGTCTCGATGATCTCCTGAGCGGACTCAGTCCAGATGAAGGGCGCGGGATCGTCGTCGCCGTTGGCGATGTAGGCGTCGATAGCCTGGATGGGCTCATCGACGCTGGTGACGGCGAGGCGTCCGAGCTGGCGCTCGGTGAGTTCGGAGAAGAAACGCTCGGCGAGGTTGAGCCAGGAGGTGCCGGTGGGAACGAAGTGGAAATGGGCTCTCGGATTCCGTTTCAGCCACCGGCGCCCCTTCTCGTTCTTGTGCGTGGCGTAGTTGCCGAGGATGAGATGGACCTCGAGCCTGGGATCGACGGTCTGCCCGACGGCCTTCATGAAGCGGGGGAACTCCTGGTGGCGATGCCGAGGCATGCGCTCATGGATGACCCCGCCGGTGGTCACTTCGAGGACGGCGAAAAGGGCTGTTGTGCTGTGGTGTTCGTCGTCGTGCGCCATCGTGCCAGCACGTCCGCGCTACGACCGCATTGGCCGGTGGATCCGGGTAGACGCCCATCACGTCGCGGATCTTCTCGATGAGCCGAGGATACCGAGAGATCTTGAAGCGCTCGATCTGGTGGGGCCTGAGGCCGTACTTCCTCCAGGTCTCCGAACGTCGATGTGATCGAGGCCCAGAGCCCCCGCCAGCCACCGGCTCGTCCAGTGTGTGCCCTTCTCGCGCGGCGGTCTCTCGTTGATCGTCCTGTCGACGATCTCGGACTCCAAGGCGGGCGTGAGCTTGCGCGGCCCGCCGACCGAGGACGGTCGCGCTCCACCGCCTCCAATCCCCCGCATGTCCCGGGCCACACCCACCGACTCAGCGAGGCGCTGGCTGGACTTCCGTTGGCGGCGCCGAGCAGGATCCTTGCCGGCTCGACCTGGCGCTGAGGGCGCAGCAAACCCTCAAGAACCCTCCGGTCATCCCGGCGCAGCTTCTGCTTCTTGGTGGATGGGCTCGTGTCCCTATATCGCGTACCCGTCAGTAGTCGGAGTTCGAGCAGTACGCGATACCGACGTGCGGTTCGCACTGGTAGTCTGATTGCGTGCGGCTCTGTCGGAGGCAATCCTTTGGTTCGAGGAGCGGTGTCGCTCTGTAGGCAGTTGGCGAGCCCAGAGGAGGCGGATCGTGTCTAGTTGGACCTGTTTCGTGATCATGCCGTTTGCGGAGGAATTCGCCGATGTCTATCTGCTCCTTAAAGATGTGCGGTCGGCGCCAGACATGCCTGAATTGGAAATATTCCGAGCAGACGACATCGCTGAGCCTGGTCGCATTACCGACCAAATCCTGGATGCGATCGGCGGCTGCGCCTTTGTAATTGCGGACGTTACAGGAAGCAACCCGAACGTGATGTTCGAACTCGGCTATGCGCGTGCGTTGGGAAAGCCCGGTATCATTCTGAATCAAGATGTTACCGATTCGCCGTTCGACATCGCCGAGATGCGCCAGATCGTCTATGATCGTCAGCGGCTTGTCGGTGACCTGCGCCCCCAGGTTACTACGGCCGTCAAAGCTACCCTGGCGCGACTTGTTCGGTCGTCTCACGAGGCCTACGTCGAGTCTCTCGCCCAGGACCCCGAGGCTGATGCCGAAGCAGCCCTCGTCTCGAAGCAGGAAGCGGAGGCGCAGGCACAGCGACTGGAACGCGAGACCATCACCGGGGACGAGGCGGCCGCGATTCTGGAGGCCCTCGGCCTGGAGCTTGAGCTCACACAAGAGGATCCGGCGACACGGGGTCTTGCCAACGACCTGGCCAAGCAGGCCAAGCAGGTCATCGACCGCGTCGATACCGCGGCTGAAAGGCCCGCCGATTTGGCAAGGCTCGCCGCCACCGTCGGAGACTTGGCCGTGGGGATGCACAACTCGAAGCGGTATCGCGACGCCGAGGACTTGTTCAACCGTGCTCTGACGTTCGATGACAAGCATGCCGGTGTTCACGTCCAATTGGCCTTGCACGTTGGACTCTACAAACACGACCTCGCCAAGGCGGAAGAACTGCTGCGCCGCGCGGAGCAACTTGGAGCGCAGGAGGGCCGAGTGGAGAGCGCTCGCTCCCGTATCCGAGCGGCCCGTTTGATCGGTCAAGCGGAGGAGCCGGACCGAGCGCTCCTCGAGGCCCTCGCGCAGGCGGTGAAGGAGCGGCCGCACTCGGTCGATGATGTCACGTCCTACATGTTCGCGCTCCAGCGTGCCGGCCGTTGGGACGAACTCGTCCAAGTCGGGGAACAAGTGGTTAGGACCGACCACTGGAAGGATGACCCCCGCGAAGCCTACTCGGTGCGGCGGACATATGCCGACGCGCTCGCCTCCAGTGACGAACGCAGGCATGAAATGATGGCGATCTCGATGTATCGAGACATCATGGTAGGCGCTCCTGACGACGCTCAGGTGTTATCGAACCTAGCGACGCTACTCATGCGGGGGACGGAGGCCGAGAAACGTGAAGGGGTGGCGCTCTTCCTCCGCGCCTACACCCTCAGACCTGAGGAGGCGATCTTGCGGCGAAATTTCTCGAACTCGCTGCGGCGCGTCGCCGTAGACCGGAGAATCGCACTCCAAGTGCTACGTGGTGAGCCCCTCTCAGAGGCTGAGATCGCAGAGATCCAATCCGTCGTTGACGAAGGACCCGAGCCCGAGACGTGAAGGGGCGCCCCACCGCAGTAAAGCAAGTATTGTTGGTCGGAGCGTCCGCTGCGAGGACGCGAGGTGGAGAGTCCGGTGAAGGGTTCCCGAATAGATGTACCAGGATGGCAATGACACGACAGTGGCCTCCTCCGCAGCGTCGTTCGGCTAGGCTGTCATGGTGTCCCCCATCGCCCGATCCCGGGTGGCACCGCTGATATCCGCATCGACCGCCTGAAGGGGCCGCACCGCCACGCCTGGCTGCCCGGCGTGGAGGGCCCGGTGGACTTCGGGGTCCACGGCGCCATCGCCGAGCACTACGGCGTGCAGCCCGAGACCGAGCAGGCCACCACCCTCGACTACGTCATGGCCGCCACCGGCGGCTGACTGACCGGCACCTTCGGGGGCGCGCTGGAGGCGCGCGGGAT
>NZ_JAVKCK010000024.1:0-7186 GCF_040286215.1 Microcella sp. | reverse complement strand
GCCTCAGACAACTAAACCCAAATCTCACTACCCCTAATAATCGTTGTGATCAAGTCATCTATCGACAATTTAGAAGCTATCACGATTTACGCCTTCCTGGAAGCATTAGCCATCCGCCTCGCGCGCGCCGGGCAGGTACGTGACGGGGGCGAGCGCGTCCTCCCCGCCCGAGCCGCTGAGGCTCATCAGGCGCCCGCTGCCTTCGGCAGAGCGGGCTCGTCGGCGACCACGGGTGCGGCACTCGCCGGCGCCTTGCCCTTCGCGGCTGCTGCGGCGGGACCAGCCACGGCGACCGGCTCGAACTCGGCGATCTTCTCGCCGATGCCGAGCTTGGCGAGAATCTTCGTCTCGATCTCGGCCGCCATCGTCGGGTTCTCGATGAGGAAGTTGCGCGCGTTCTCCTTGCCCTGACCGAGCTGGTCGCCGTCGTAGGTGTACCAGGCGCCCGACTTGCGCACGATCTCGTGCTCGACACCGAAGTCGATGAGGCTGCCCTCGCGGGAGATGCCGGTGCCGTAGAGGATGTCGAACTCGGCCTGCTTGAACGGCGGCGCCATCTTGTTCTTGACGACCTTGACGCGCGTGCGGTTGCCGACCGCGTCGGTGCCGTCTTTCAGCGTCTCGATGCGGCGAATGTCGAGGCGCACCGAGGCGTAGAACTTGAGCGCCTTGCCGCCCGCGGTCGTCTCGGGGCTGCCGAAGAACACGCCGATCTTCTCGCGCAGCTGGTTAATGAAGATCATCGAGGTACCGGTCGAGTTGAGACCGCCCGTGAGCTTGCGCAGCGCCTGCGACATGAGGCGCGCCTGCAGGCCGACGTGGCTGTCGCCCATCTCGCCCTCGATCTCGGCGCGCGGCACGAGCGCCGCGACGGAGTCGATGACGACGAGGTCGATCGAGCCGGAGCGGATGAGCATGTCGGCGATCTCGAGCGCCTGCTCCCCCGTGTCGGGCTGCGAGACGAGGAGCTGGTCGATGTCGACGCCGAGCTTCTGCGCGTAGTCGGGGTCGAGAGCGTGCTCCGCATCGATGAAGGCCGCGATGCCGCCCGCCTTCTGCACGTTCGCGATGGCGTGGAGGGTGAGCGTGGTCTTACCCGAGGACTCCGGGCCGTAGATCTCGATGACGCGGCCGCGCGGGAGGCCGCCGATGCCGAGCGCGACATCCAGTGCGATCGAGCCGGTCGGGATGACCGCGACGGGGGCCCGTTCGTCCGAACCCAGGCGCATGACGCTGCCCTTGCCGAACTGACGGTCGATCTGAGCGAGGGCGGTCTCGAGGGACTTCTCGCGGTCTGCAACTGAGGGCATTGCGGTCTCCTTCATTCTCGATAGCGGTGTGCCTGTCTTCTGTCGCTCCTCGTCCGGCCGATGGAGCCGGGCTGGACGTCTCACGACAAGGCGTGACGGCGTTCGCCGACGAGACCGACGGTACGCGCGTGCACCGACATTGGCCGGTGCGACGCGCACTCCGTGGGCTACTCGTGTTCGAGTGCCGCTGGGGAGGAGTCTACGCAGAAGGGGAACGAATGTTCGAACGACAGCACGCGCGGCGTGTCGAGGCCGCGCGTCACGCCTGCTGCAGACCGAGGGTCAGGCGCGCTTCGGCTCCGGGCGACCCGCCCCGTACCAGCGCTCGCGCGGAACATCCATCGCGGCGCACAGCGCCAGCCACACCTCGCGCGGAGGCGCGCCCGCGGAGAGCGCCTCGTCAGCCGTGCGCTCCCCGAGCGCCGTCACCACGACATCGCGCACGATGCTGCGCCCGTAGGCCTCGCCGAACTCGTCGGCGATGGCGCGGGAGAACTCGCTGCGAGTCAGGGGTGGCTCCGACGGTGAGCGACGGCTAGTGCATCGCGAAGTCGGCGTCGAACTCGGCCACGAGCTCGTCGGGCAGCGTGTCGGGAACGATCGTGACACCCTCGATGACCGCGAGACGGTCACCCACCTCGCGCATGATGACCGAGATCGGCGTATCGAGCGCGTCGGCAACCGAGGCCAGAATCTCGCTGCTGGCCTCTTTCTGACCGCGCTCCACCTCACTGAGGTACCCGAGCGCCACGCTCGCACGGCTTGCCACCTGGCGCAGCGTACGGCCCTTCTGCAGGCGCACGTCGCGGAGGACCTCGCCGATTTCCTGTCGAACCAGAACCATGAGGCGCCCCCTTCTCTCGTCGTCTTGTGGTGCCGGGAGGGACACTCTATCCCTCGTCGATGCTTCAAACTCTAGCCGCCAGCACCTGTGGGGAGCATGTCAGCTTGCTGTCTGTAACACGACCGTCATCGATGCTATTCCCGTGAGGCGACACTCTCGGCGAGGAGCTCGATCGCGGCGTCGACCGCCCGCGCGCGAATCGCCGCACGATCGCCCGAGAAGCGGTGCTCGCGCACGAGCGTGCGCCGAGCATCCGCGACCGCCACGTAGACGAGGCCCACGGGCGCCGCCCCGGACGCGTCAGGACCGGCCTCGCCCGTCGTCGCGACCCCCACATCGGCCGGCGCGCCGTCGACGGAGGCTGCGGCGCGCGCCCCCTCCGCCATGCGCGACGCGACCTCCGGATGCACGGCACCGTGCCGCGCGAGGAGCGCCTCCGGCACGCCGAGCAGGCTCGTCTTGAGGGGTGTCGCGTAGGCGACGACGGACCCGCGCACGACCGCCGAGGCACCCGGCACGCTCACGAACGCGTCGCAGAGCATCCCGCCCGTCAGGGACTCGGCGAACGCGAGAGTCGCACCGCGCCGCCCGAGCGCCGCGAGCACCTCGGCGGCTCGTCGGTGCTCGCGCGTCATCGCGACCGCGTCACTGCGAGCGTGCGCGGTTCTGCCGCCACGCCTGCACGAGGTAGTCGAGGCCCGTCACGACCGTGAGCACGACCGCGGCCGACATCAGCACCGTGTTGACGATGTGGATCCACTCGCCGAACAGCTGCCACAGCGGTACGAGCGCGAACGAGATCGCGACCGCCTGCACGACCGTCTTGAGCTTGCCGCCGCGCGAGGCCGGGATCACCCGATCGCGCAGCATGAGGAAGCGGAAGAGCGTGATGCCCCACTCGCGCACGAGGATCACCACCACGACCCACACGGGCAGCTCGGCGAGCACCGCGAGCATGACGAGCGCGGCGCCCGTGAGGAGCTTGTCGGCGATCGGATCGAGCAGGATGCCCAGGTCGGTCACGAGATTGCGGCGACGGGCGAGCATGCCGTCCACGCCGTCCGTCGCAATCGCGAGGATGAAGAGCGCGGCCGCCGCGAGCCGCAACCAGCCGTCCTCCCCGCCGTCGAGCACCAGCAGCACGACGAAGAGCGGCGCGAGCAGGATGCGCACGACCGTGATGATGTTCGCGAGGTTGCCGCTGGACGCCGGGGTCTCGCCGTGCCGCACGACGCGGCCGCGCAACGAGTAGGTGCGGGGGTCGGGCTCGGTCACGGGCGCAGACCCCTCTCGGCTCGTCGGACCGGCGCGGAGCCGGCGTGGCTACTCGCGGTCGGTGAGATTCCAGGCGTCCTCGTCGGAGGAGCCCTCCGCCTCAGGATAACCCCGAGTCATGTCCTCCACGGGGTCGGAACCGGGGTGCGGGGAGGTGTTCGCCGCGGGGGCTGCGGCGGGTGCAGAGCTGGGCGCATCCTCACCGCGGAGGCGGGCGAGAACCTCGGGAAGCTGCTCGACGCTCACGAGCACGTCGCGGGCCTTCGAACCCTCCGAGGGGCCGACGATCTCGCGCGACTCGAGGAGATCCATGAGGCGCCCGGCCTTCGCGAAGCCCACGCGGAGCTTGCGCTGCAGCATCGAGGTCGAGCCGAACTGCGTGCTGATGACGAGCTCGGCCGCCGCGAGGAGCACCTCGAGGTCGTCACCGATGTCGGCGTCGATCTCGCGCTTCTGCGTCTCGGCCGCGACGTCGTCTCGGTACTCGGGGATCGCCTGGTTCTTGACGTGCTCGACGACCTTCGCGATCTCATCCTCGGTCACCCATGCACCCTGGACGCGCATCGACTTCGAGGCTCCCATCGGCAGGAACAGGGCGTCGCCCTGCCCGATGAGGCGCTCGGCGCCCTGCTGGTCGAGGATCACGCGGCTGTCGGTCATGCTCGACACCGCGAAGGCGAGGCGGCTCGGCACGTTCGCCTTGATGAGGCCCGTCACGACGTCGACGCTCGGGCGCTGCGTCGCGAGCACGAGGTGGATGCCGCTCGCGCGCGCGAGCTGCGTGATGCGCACGATCGAATCCTCGACGTCACGAGGGGCGACCATCATGAGGTCGGCGAGCTCGTCGACCACGACGAGGAGGTAGGGGTAGGGCTGCAGGCGGCGCTGGCTGCCCTCCGGCAGCTGGATCTCGTTCGCGAGCACCGCGCGGTTGAAGTCGTCGATGTGGCGGAACCCGAACGACGCGAGGTCGTCGTACCGCATGTCCATCTCCTTCACGACCCACTGCAGCGCCTCGGCCGCCTTCTTCGGGTTCGTGATGATGGGCGTGATGAGGTGCGGCACGCCCTGGTACGCGGCGAGCTCGACGCGCTTCGGGTCGACGAGCACCATGCGCACCTCGGCCGGCTTCGCCCGCATGAGCACGCTCGTGATCATCGAGTTGATGAAGCTCGACTTGCCCGAACCCGTCGAACCGGCCACGAGCAGGTGCGGCATCTTCGCGAGGTTCGCCACGACGTAGCCGCCCTCGACGTCCTTACCCACGCCGATCGTCATCGGGTGCAGGGCCTTGCCCGCCGAGCTCGACCGCAGCACGTCGCCGAGCGAGACGATCTCGCGGTCGACGTTCGGAATCTCCACGCCGATCGCACTCTTGCCCGGAATCGGCGAGAGGATCGTGACCTCGTTGCTCGCCACCGCGTACGAGATGTTCTTCGTCAAGCGCGTGAACGCCTCGACCTTCACACCCGGGCCGAGCTCGATCTCATAGCGCGTGACGCTCGGCCCGCGGCTGAAGCCCGTGACCTTCGCATCGACCTCGAACTGCGTGAGCACGTCCGTGATCGAGGCGACCACCGCGTCGTTCGCCGCCGACTTCGACTTCGGGGGCGTGCCCGGCTCGAGGATCGAGGCCGCCGGCAGGCGGTACGGCGCTGTCGTCTTCTCGCCTGCCTTCGGCTGCTTCTGCGCGGGCGTCTCGTCGTCGAACTCCCCCGCCGCGCCCTTCTCGCTCGCGCGCGAGGTGAAGCCCGGCAGCACCGCGGGCTGCACCTCGCCGGCGCCCTCGCGCGTGCGGCCCGGCTGCTCGCCCGTGAAGCGCTGGACGGCCTGCTCCGCCTCGTCGAGCACCGCGGCGAGGTCGCCCGTGACCTTGGCCCGGGCATCCTGATCAATGACCTCGGTCGCATTGTCGCGCTCGACGGCGCTGTCGAACGGCGCGGGAGCATCCCGACCGGGCTTGCCCTTGCGCCACCACGGCATCGACGCACTGTCGTTCATGTCGAGGCCCAGATCGGTGAGCGAGCCAAACTCCTCCGTCGGCGCCTCCCTCTCGGGCTTCTCCTTCTTCTCCCGCGGCGTCAGCTCAGCGCCGAACAGGTAAGCGTAGAGCTCGCGCAGGCGATCACCGATGCGGTTCGGCGGCGTCTTCGTCATGATGAGCACGCCCAGCAGCAGCAGCACCGCGAACAGCGGCACGGCGACCCACACCGTCGCGAGCAGGGCGGGGCTCGCGACGATCCAGCCCAGCACGCCGCCCGCGCGGGCCAGCACCACGGCGCCCTCGCTCGGCTGCGGCGCACCGAGGGCGATGTGGCACAGGGCGCTCACGCTCAGCATCATGAGCCCCAGGCCGATGCCGATGCGCGTGTTGTCGTGCACGCTCGCCGGGTGGCGGAACAGCCACGCCGCGAACAGGATCATGATGACCGGCAGGGCGAAGGCGACGCGGCCCAGCAGGCCTCCGAACGTCCACGCGTCGAGCGCGATCGCTACCGGGTCGGTCGCGAAGAACCACTCCACGATCGCGCCGACGATCGCCAGCAGCACGATGAGGAACGGCATGCCGTCGCGGCGCTCATCCTTCGCGAGGGTCTCGCGGCCGAGCATCCGGAACAGGCCGCCGGTCGCGTGGGCCATGCCCATCCAGATCGCGGTCAGGATGCCCGGCTCATCGCTCGGCGGCGGCAGGCGCTTCGTGGCCTGCGTGCGGGAGCCTCCCCCGCGCGAGCCCTGCTTCGGGCGCGACGACGATGCGCGCGTGCGCGACGAAGAGCGCGTGCTCGAAGCCATGCGCCCACGCTACCCGCGGGGTGGGACGGGGAGGCGGGCGACACGCGACCGTGGCCGTTCGCGACGCGCAGCGAGCGACGACCGCGCCCGCCCGGAGCTTCGCGGCGATCGTTAGGGGTCAGCCGAAGTTGCAGCCGCCGACGCCGTTGCCGCTCGCCGCCACCGAGAACACGCCGAGCGCCGGCACGACCGCGTGGATGTAGACGACCTCGCCATCGGGGATGCCCGTCGACATCCAGTAGTCGGCCTTGTCGGCAGTGGACTGCGACACGACCTCGATCTGCAGCAGCCCCGACGGGCCCGAGATGACGAAGATGTCGGTGAGGTAGCTCTCGGCGACCGACGCGCTCGGGTAGGCGGCCTCCACCTCGGCACGGGTGTCGCCGATGCGGATGCCGCCGTCCGTCGGGATGTCGGCCGAATACAGGTCGATGCGTGACACGACCGTGCCCGCCGTCTCGTCGATGCCGACCCCGAACGGATTGCCGCCGAAAATCGGCGTCGGCGGCAGGCGGTACGACGGGTCGATGAACCAGCCGCCCGCTGCGGGATCGCCCGGCTCAATGCCGAACGACTCGCCCGTCTCCGCATCGGTGCAGCCCGTCGGGTCGAACTCGACCATCCGCAGCGCCGGATCCGACACGGGAGGCTCACCCAGCAGCAGGGGGCCCAGCCCGGCCGCGCTCAGCTCCAGATCGGCCAGAGCAGGGCGCGTAAGCGGCGTCGGCGTCGGCGTCGCGGTCTCCGACGCCGTAGGCGACTCCGACGGAGACGCCGAGGGCAGCGGAGCCAGCGGCAGGGTGCAGCCCGTCAGCGCGAGGAAGGATGCCGTGCACGCGGCGACGAGAACGATCCGGTTACGCGGGGAGATTCTCATGCCCGACAACCTAGTCGCGCACCACCCCTCCGGGCCAGAAAATGCCCCAGTCTCCCCAGTCCCTCGCCGCCGCGCGGCGCCGGCGAG
>NZ_JAVKCK010000023.1:0-10734 GCF_040286215.1 Microcella sp. | reverse complement strand
CCGCCGGCTCGGTCGGCGCGACGCGGTGCGGCTCGAGCCGCACCACGACCGCCTTCGACACGGGGGTGTTGCTGCCCTCGGCGACGCTCTCGAGCGGGACGAGCACGTTCGCCTCCGGGAAGTAGGCGGCAGCGCATCCTCTCGCCGTCGGGTAGGAGACCACGCGCCAGTCCGTCAGGCGCCCGTGGTCGGCACCCCGCCACTCGCTCACGATGTCGACCCGCGCACCATCGTCGAGGCCGAGCTCGGCGAGGTCGTCGGGGTTCACGAAGACCACCCGCCGACCCTTCTTGATGCCCCGGTAGCGGTCGTTGAGCCCGTAGATGGTCGTGTTGAACTGATCGTGCGAGCGCAGCGTCTGCAGCAGCAGGCGACCGGGGGGCCGCTCGACCGCCTCCAGGGCGTTGACGGTGAGCCTCGCCCGCCCTGTCGCGGTACGGAAGCTGCGGGAGTCGCGCGGACCGTTGGGCAGCACGAAGCCCTCGGGCCGCCGTGCACGCGCAGAGAAGTCGTCGAAGCCCGGAACGACGCGACTGATGCGGTCGCGGATGAGATCGTAGTCCGCCTCGAAGTCCCGCCACGGGATGCTCACGCGATCGCCGAGCACCGCTTCGGCCATGCGGCACACGATGGCGACCTCCGACAGCAGCCGCTCGTCGACGGGCGGCACCGCGCCGTACGAGGCGTGCACGGCGCACACGGTGTCCTCCACCGTCACGAACTGCTCGCCGGAAGCCTGCCGGTCGATCTCGGTGCGGCCGAGGGTCGGCAGGATGATCGCCTCGCGGCCCGTCACGACGTGGGAGCGGTTCAGCTTGGTGGAGATCTGCACGGTGAGGTCGGTGCCGCGCACGGCCGCCTCGGCGGCGGCGGTGTCGGAGATCGCGCCGACGAAGTTGCCGCCGAGCGAGACCCACGCGCGCATGCGTCCCTCGCGCATCGCCTGCACGCCGCGCACCGAGTCGACGCCCTCCTCGCGCGGCGGAGCGAAGCCGAACTCCCGCTCAAGAGCATCGAGAAACCAGGCGGGCATCTTCTCCCACACACCCATGGTGCGGTCCCCTTGCACGTTGCTGTGCCCGCGCACCGGGCAGGCACCCGCGCCGGGCTTGCCCATGTTGCCGCGCAGCAGGAGCAGGTTGACGATCTCGCGGATCGTCGCGACGGCCTTCTTCTGCTGCGTGATGCCCATCGCCCAGGTGATGATGACGCGCTCGGCCTGCAGGTACCGCTGCGCGAGCTCGTCGATCTGCGGCGACGTCAGACCGGTGGCGGCGACCACCTCGGCCTCGTCGACCGACCCCAGGTGGGCGATGGCCTCCTCGACGCCGCTCGCATGCTCGGCGAGGAAGGCGTGGTCGAGCACGGTGCCCGGCGCCGCCGCCTCGGCCTCGATGACCCGCCGCGAGAGCGCTTGCAGGAGCGCCATGTCGCCTCCCGTGCGAATCTGCAGGTACTGGTCCGCGATGCTCGAGCCCCGGCCGAGCACGCCGCGCACGGTCTGCGGGTTCTTGTAGCGCGTGAGGCCGGCCTCGACGAGCGGGTTGACGGCGACGATGCTCGCGCCGTTGCGCTTCGCCTCCTCGAGGGCGGTGAGCATGCGGGGGTGATTGGTGCCCGGGTTCTGCCCCATCACGATGATGAGGTCGGCTTGGGCGAAGTCGTCGTAGGCGACCGTCGCCTTGCCGATGCCGAGCGTCTCGGTGAGCGCGGTACCCGTCGACTCGTGGCACATGTTCGAGCAGTCGGGCAGGTTGTTGGTGCCGTAGGCGCGCACGAACAACTGGTACAGAAAGGCGGCCTCGTTGGATGCGCGCCCGCTCGTGTAGAAGGCCGCCTGGTCGGGCGTCTCGAGCGACGTCAGCCTGTCGCCGATGATCGCGAACGCCTCTTCCCAGCTCACCGGGCGGTAGTGGTCGCTATCGGCGGGCTTGTGGACGGGCTCGACGAGCCGGCCCTGTTGGCCGAGCCAGTACTCGTCCTTCTCCAGGAGCTCGGTGAGCGAGTTCTCGGCCCAGAAGCTCGAGGGCACGGTGAGGGGCGTCGCCTCCCAGGTGACCGCCTTCGCACCGTTCTCGCAGAACTCGGCGGCCTTGCGGTGCGCGGGGTCGGGCCACGCGCAGCTCATGCAGTCGAAGCCCTGCTGCTGGTTGAGCTTGGTCAGGAGCGTGAGCGAACGCCCCACGCCGAGCTCGGCGCGCGCCGGCCGCATGGCATGCAGCACGCCGGGAACACCGGCCGCCCACCCCTTGGGCACGGTGACGACGAGATCGGGCTCGGGGGCTGCGGATGGGGGGCCGCCCGGTGCGGGGCCGTCGGGCAGGCCGGTGAGGTCGGTCATGGGACGAGTTCCTCCTGCGGGAGCGTGAGCTGGGCATCTTCAATGCGCTCGATGCCCGTGTACACGACCATCGACTCGCCGCGCAGGAAGCCCACGAGGGTCATGCCGAGCTCCTCGGCGAGCTCGACGGCGAGCGACGACGGCGCCGAGACGGCCGCGAGCATCGGAATGCCCGCCATCGAGGCCTTCTGCGTCAGCTCGAAACTCGCGCGGCCCGACACCATGAGCACCGTGCCCCTGAGCGGCAGCCGGTCGTTGAGGAGCGCCCACCCGATGACCTTGTCGACGGCGTTGTGCCGACCGACGTCCTCCCGCAGCACAAGCAGAGCGCCGGTCGCGCCGTCGACGAGCGCGGCCGCGTGCAACCCGCCCGTCTTCTCGAACACCGCCTGCTGCTCACGCAGACGATCGGGCAGCGTCGTCAGCAGCTGCGCGCTCACCACGAGCGGGTCGTCGGCCACCGGGTGCTGCGAGCTCGTGCGCACCGCCTCGATGCTGTCTTTGCCGCACAACCCGCACGAGCTCGTGGTGAAGAACGTGCGCGCGAGGCTCGGGTCGGGGGCGGGCACACCGGGTGCGAGGGCGACGTCGAGCACGTTGTAGGTGTTGCTCACGTGCCCGCTCGTGCGATCCTCCGCGGTCGCGTCGACGCAGTACCGAGCGGCCGAGAACTGCTCGCCGCGCGCGATCACGCTCTCCGACACGAGGAAGCCGGCGGCGAGCTCGACATCGCTGCCGGGGGTGCGCATCGTGATGGCGAGGGGCATTCCCCCGACGCGGATCTCGAGCGGCTCCTCGACCGTGAGAACGTCGGCGCGCTCGCTCGGCGCGCGCCCGAGCGTGATCCGCGTGACGCGGCGTCGTTGCGTGATGCGACCCACCCCTCGATCGTCGCACATGGCGCCCGCTAGCGTGGAGCGCGTGATCGTCGACGCCCTCGTGCTCAGCGGTGGCCGGGGCGCGCGGCTCGGCGGCGCGTCCAAGGCCGCCCTCGAGGTCGACGGCGACACGCTGCTGCAGCGCACGCTCGTCGCCCTCCGTGCGGCGCGGTGCGTGGTCGTCGTCGGCGAGGCCCCCGCGCGCGTTCTCGATGCCCGCGTGTGTGCGACCCGCGAGCATCCGGCTTATGGCGGCCCGGTCGCCGCGATCGGCGCGGGGCTCGATGCCCTGGAGGCTCGGCGCGAGCCCACCGCCGACGCCCTCCTCATCCTCGCGGTCGACATGCCGCACGTCGCTCCGCTCGTGCCCGCACTGCTCGCCGCGCTCTCGTCGATGCCGGGAGCCGAGGCGGTGCTGCCCCACGACGAGGCTCACCGCGCGCAGCCGCTCGCGGCGATCTATCGCGCGGCTCCCCTGCGGCGCGCGGTCGCTGAGTTGCGCGCGGAGGGCGTGCCGGGCGCACACCGCACGGCCAGCGCTCACGGCGATCATCCCCGCGGCCGTGATCGCGCCGCCGAGCGTCCCGCGCCGCACCCGCTCGCCTCCCTGCCCTTGCGGGCGATCACCGCGAAGATGGTCGTCGAGACGATCGCGGCGCCCCCGGGGTCGACGGCGGACGTCGACACGCTTGAGGACGCCGCCGCGCTGGGCGTCGCCGTGCCCGGCAGGACCGAAGGAGACCGTACGCCATGACCGACGACCGCGAGGCCCTGCTCGCCGCCTGGGTCGACGAGCTGCGCACAGCCCTCGGGCTGCCCGAGCTGCCCGCCGACATCGACACCGTTCTCGCGCTCGCCGGGCGGGTCGCGCACGGTGTCGTGCGTCCCGCCGCTCCGCTCGCCACGTTCCTCGCCGGGTACGCCGCCGGGCGTCGATCGGGTGCAGCCGATGCGGCGCTCTCGAAGGGCATCGATGCGGAGCTCGCGACCATCGACCGACTGCTCGCCGCGCGAGACGCCGGCGCGGGCGGTGCCGAGTGACGCCCGAGCTCGCCGTGGATGCGGCCCGCATCATCACGGCGATCGTGTTCGTCGCCATCGGCGCGACCCACTTCGTGCCGACCGTCGTGCGCACAATGGCCGCGATGGTGCCCGCCGTCTTCCACCGCCGCCCGTTCACCCCGCGCGGCTGGGTTTGGGTGACCGGCATCGCCGAGATTGCGGGAGGGATCGGGCTGCTCGTCCCGGCGACGCGGCCCGCAGCGGGCATCCTGCTCGCGGTGTTTCTCGTGTGCGTGTTTCCGGCCAACGCTTACGCGGCGCGCCACCGCGACCGGTTCGGGGTCGTCGCTGTGCCGCTCGTACCTCGACTGCTGATGCAGCTCCTCCTCATCGCGCTCGTGCTCTGGGTCGGCCTCGCCTGAGGAAACGGTCTCCGCTAGACCCCCAGAGTGCCGGTCGCGACAGCGATAAGGCTCAGGCGGGTCGCAGCGACGGCCGCCAGGCTCGTGATGAGCACGAGCGTCAGGCGAGCGAGCGGCAGTCGTGCACCGATGACGACGGCCGCCGCGTAGGCGACGACGGGCATTGCGACGCCGAGGACGAGCGCCGGCCACGGGATGCTCTCGGCGAGCCCCAGTTGCGTGAGCAGCTCGGGCAGGGCCACGAGATTGCCAACGGCGTCCCAGGTGAACCAGGCGACCACGAAGCCCAGGAGGAGGACGATGCCCACCCGTGCGCCGCGGGAGCCGCGGTCGGGCTCCGCGCCCCGCGCCCGCTCGGATTCTGAGGAACGCGGCGGGGCCGCGCCGTCGGGAGTGGGATCGTGCGCCGCGGTCATGCCAGCACTCCCAGCACGAAAGGCCAGGGCAGCAGCACGAGGGCACCGAGGGAGAGCCAGCCGGCGCGTCGGCCGATGTGCCCCGCGGTCAGCACGAGAGTCGCCCCGAACCAGAGGGCGCTTGCGATGATCGCGAGGAACTCGGCGAACTGGTAGACCACCTCGAGCACCAGCGTCGGCCCGCTCAGCTGAAGGCCGCCCACGCCCACGATCCACGCGATCGAGTAGGCGAGATAGAGAACCGCGCCCGCACCGGTGACGAGCCTCGTGGCGAGCGAGCCAGCCGAGGGATGGGCCGGCGCACCGATCTCTCTGTGCCGGTCGTCGGAGCCGTCGGCGCCAGCCTCGGCGCCGATGCCCGCCCCGCCGCGTCGCGCTCCGCTCTGCGTGTCGACCCAGCTCGGGTCGTCGACGTCGTCCCACCGCAGGGCTGCATCGTCGTCGGACGGAGTGCGTGGCATGGGCGTGAGCCTAGCGAGAGCGCCTCGACAGACGCTGGTGAGGCCAAGCCTCCTGAGCTCACCCTGACGTGAACCGGCGCACGAACTCGGTCGCGGGTGCCGCGGCGAGCTCGGCGAGAGTACCTCTCTGCACGACGCGTCCACCCTCGAGCGCGAGGACGCGGTCGGCGAGCGCCGCGACGTCGTCCCGATCATGGGCGACGACGATCGTTGCTCCGCCGAAGGCCCGGATGTGAGCGGAGAGGTCTGCGCGCACGGCTGCCCGCACCTCCACATCGAGCGCAGAGAGGGGCTCGTCGAGCACGAGCGCCGCTGGATCCGCCGCGAGCGAGCGGGCGAGAGCGACCTTCTGCGCCTGGCCGCCGGAGAGCTGGCCAGGCACGCGCTCGGCGAGCTCGGTGAGACCCATGCGCGCGATCCACTCCTCGGCGGCGCGCCGTGCCGCGGCCCGCCCGCGGCCCTGCGCGCGCGGGCCGAAGGCGATGTTCTCGCGTACGGTCAAGTGCGGGAACAGAGCGTAGCCCTGGAACACGACCCCCACCCTCCGATCGGCGGCCGGGCGGTCGATTCCCTCGGCGGTGTCGGCGAGAACGCGGTCTCCGAGCCGCACATGCCCGCCGTCGAGGGCGAGCGCCCCCGCGATCGCGAGGAGGGCCGTCGACTTGCCAGCGCCGTTCGGCCCGATCAGGGCGAGCGGATGGCCGGCACGCACCGCAAGAGAGACGTCGAGCACGAAGCCGCCCCGGTTCACGAGCAGCGCGGCCTCGAGACTCCCGGGCGGCAGCGATGCATCCGCCGCGCTCATGCGGTGGCTCCGGGAACCCAGCGGTCTCTCATCGCGACGAGGGTGACGAGCGCCACCGCGACGAGCACGAGGGCGAGCGCGACCGCGGCCTCGGGGTCGCGCTGCAACTCGAGATAGGTCGCGATGGGCAGGGTCTGCGTCGTTCCCGGGAAGCTGCCGGCGAACGTGATCGTGGCCCCGAACTCCCCGAGAGCTCGTGCTGCGCAGAGGATCGTGCCGGCGAGGATGCCGGGCGCCGCGAGCGGCAGCGTGACGCGGCGCAGCACCGTGGCGCGCGAGGCTCCGAGCGTCTCCGCCGCGGTCTCCGTCGCAGGATCGACTCCCCGCAGCGCCCCCTCGACGGCGAGTACGAGGAAGGGCATCGCGACGAAGGTCTGTGCGAGTACGACCGCGAGGGTCGTGAACGGGATCGTTACGCCGGTCAGAGCCTCCAGCGGAGCGCCCAGCACCCCCGAGCGGCCCAGCAACAGCAGCAGCGCGAGACCGCCGACGACGGGCGGCAGGACGAGAGGGATCGTGACAAGAGCGCGCAGTCCGCGCCGCACGAGGGGCGGGGCATCGTCGCTGCGCGCGAGCACGAGCGCGAGCGGCACGCCGAGGATGAGACACAGTAGCGTGCTCACGGCCGCCGTCCCCAGCGAGAGACCGAGCGCGCTGAGCGTCGACTCGCGTGTGAGAAGCTCACCGAGCTGACTCCACGGTGCGCGCAGCAGTAGCGCGAGCAGGGGCAGGGTGAGCAGTGCGACCGCGATGACGGCGGCAGCGGCGACGGGCCAGGGCACACCGCGTCGACGGCGCGCACGAGCGCGAGGGCGCGCCGTATGCGGCCGCTCCGCGCTCACGGCTGATCTCCGGTCACGGCTCGCGAGATAGTCGCGGTGTCGAAGCCGGCGGAATCGAGCACGCTGCGTCCCTCGTCGCCGAGCACGAGCGCGAGCCATGCCTCTGCTGCAGCACGGCGCGCCGTGCCCTCCGCGATGGCGATGTGATAGGTGGGCGCGAAACGCTGCGCGCTCACCGCATCGACGTCGATCGTCTCGACGTCCTCCCCCGCCACGCGCACGTCGGTGCCGTACACGATGCCGACATCCACCTCGCCGAGCTGCACCTTCGTGAGCACCGCGCGCACGTCCGACTCGCGCGTGTCGACCGAGGCGGCTACCCCCAGGTCGGCGAGCAGTGCGTCGGCGGCCCGGCCGCAGGGAACCTCCGAGGCGCACAGGGCGACGACCAGATCGGCGCGCTCGAGGTCGTCGAGCCCGTCGACCCGGCCGGGGTTGCCAGCGGGCACGGCGAGCGCGAGCGGGTTGCGGGCGAAAGCGTTGGGCGCCTCGACTGCTCCAGCGTCGACGGCGAGCTGCATCGTGGTCTCATCGGCCGACGCGAGCACATCGGCAGGAGCGCCGGCGATGAGCTGCTGCACGAGGGTGGCGCTGCCCGCGAGCACCACCACGACGTCCAGCTGCGGATGCCGCGCCTCGAGCCGCGCCTCGAGCTCGCCGAAGGTCTCGGTGAGCGAGGCCGCCGCGAAGATCGTGAGCGTGCCCGACAGGCTCGATCGGGGGGTGACAGGCTGCTCCACCGAGCTGCCGGCGCCAACGCAGGCTGACAGCACGATAGACGCGCCGACGAGGAGCCCGAAACCGGGCGCGTGACGCGGTGTCGCGGAGCGATGACCGCGCGACGACCGCGGTGAAGGGGTGCGACTCATGCGATGCTCCTCTCGGCGACTCCTGCGACAATCACACCATGCCCGATGCCTCCCGCCACGCGCGCCAGCTCGCACTGCCGGGCTTCGGCGTCGGCGGGCAAGACGCTCTCGCGCGAGCGCGTGTTCTCGTGATCGGCGCGGGCGGGCTGGGCAGCGTGCTGCTGCCCCAACTGGTCGGCGCGGGCCTCGCGACCGGCCCAGCAGGCCGCCTTGGCATCATCGACGACGACGTCGTCGAGGTCAGCAACCTGCATCGCCAGCATCTGCACGGCACCGCAGACGTCGGGCGCGCGAAGGTCGACTCGGCCGCCGAGAGGTTGCGAGCACTCGATCCAGCCGTGACGATCGTCACGCACCGGCAGCGGTTCACGAGCGAGAACGCGCTCGACCTGCTCGCAGACTACGACCTCCTGGTCGACGGCAGCGACGGCTTCGCCACACGCTACCTCGCTGCCGACGCGGCACTCCTGCGCGGCATCCCCCTGGTGTGGGGCGCCGTGCTGCAGTACGGCGGGCAGACCGGCGTGTGCCCGGTGGGCGGCCCCGGCTATCGCGATCTCTTCCCCTCCCCGCCCTCGCCCGACGCCGTGCTGGACTGCGCGACGGGCGGCGTGCTGCCCTCCGTGTGCGGCGTGATCGGAGCCATCATGGCCGGCCAGGTGGTGGCCCTGCTGACGGGCATCGGCGATGCCCTCGTCGGCCGCGTCACCACCTACGACGCGCGCACCGGTCGCTTTCGCGAACTACCCTTCGGCCACGACCCGCACTCCTCCCCCGTGACCGAGCTCATCGACTACGAGGAGTTTTGCGGTGCGACACCCGCAGCCTCCGCTGAGGGGCACGTCACCGCCGAGGGCTCGACCGTCGAACTCACGGCGCCAGAGCTCGCGCGCCTGCTCGACGCGAGCGTGGCGGCGCCCGACCGACCTCTGCTGCTCGACGTGCGCGAGCCCTGGGAGCACGAGCTCACCGCGCTGCCCGACTCGACCCTCGTGCCTCTCGGTCAGCTGCCCGCGGCGATCGACGCGCTCCCCCGCGACCGCGAGACGATCGTGTACTGCCACCACGGCATCCGGTCGCAGGATGCCCTGCGGCAGCTGCTCGCCGCTGGCATCCCCGCCCGGCACCTCGTCGGCGGCATCGACGCCTGGTCGCGCGAGGTCGACCCCGCGATCGCCCGGTACTAGCTGGCAGCTCAGCCGTCGACCTGCACGGTGACGGCGTGGTAGCCCTCGGCGCCGTTGGGCGCCACGGGCACGTACTGCTCGCGCTGCGTGAACCCCGCGGCGTCGGTCGCGCGCACCTCGATGACGTGGGTGCCGCTCGTCGCCTCCCACATCCACACCCACTGGCGCCAGGTGTCGATCGAGATGGCCTCGGCGAGCCGGGCCTCGTTCCACTCCCCGCCGTCGACGCGCACCTCGACGCGATCGATGCCGGTCTGCTGCGCCCACGCGATGCCCGCGACCGGCACCGGGCCGGCCGAGACCCGCGCGCGCTCACGCGGCACGTCGATGCGACTGTGCGTCTTCACCGGCCCGAGCGCCGACCAGCCGCGCGGGGTCCAGTACCCCTGCTCGCGATCGAAGCGGGTCACCCGCAGCTCGACCACCCACTTGGTCGCCGAGACGTAGCCGTAGAGCCCGGGCACGACCATCCGCACGGGGAACCCGTGCTCGAGCGGCAGCGGCTCGCCGTTCATGCCGATGGCGAGCAGAGCATCCCGGTCGTCCTGCAGAACGTCGAGCGGCGTTCCCGCCGTCCAGCCGTCCTGGCTGACCGAGAGCACCATGTCAGCCTCCGGCAGCGGGCGTGCGCGCGCGAGAACCTCCCTGATCGGATGCCCGAGCCACAGCGCGTTGCCCGTCAGGTCTCCCCCCACCTCGTTGGAGACGCACATGAGGGTCACGTAGCTCTCCTGCAAGGGCAGCGACGACAGTTCCGCCCAGTCAAGCTCGATCTCCTGCTCGACGAGTCCCGTCACGCGCAGCCGCCATTGGGCAGCGTCCATGCGCGGCACCTGCAGTGCCGTGTCGATGCGGTAGAAGTCGCGGTTCGCTGTGACGAGCGGAGTGATGCCGGCGACATCCAGTCGGGCGCCCGCCGGGATGGGCGCGGCCGGCCGTGCGGGGGCGGGCAGGGTGAGCGCCTCGCGCACCGCGGTCACGGCAGCCGTCGCCGAATTCGCGACGCGGGCGGCGACGCCGGCTATCGCGGCGGCGGCGGCCGTACCGAAGAGTGCGCCGAAGAAGGAGCGCCGGGCGAGCCCGGGCGACGAACCGTCCGGCTCGCCGTCGGCATCAGCCGCCCCCGCGGCCGACCGAACGCCGGAGTGCCGCCCGAGCCACTCGTCGAGTCGGCCCGACAGACGGCGCAAGACGAGGATGCCGACGGCCGCTCCCCCGATCGTCGGCACCGACCAGAGAGCCTCCGCCTCCGCACGGGTGACGACGGCGACGACCGCGATCGCCCCCACCGCCCCGAGCAGAGCGGCGCCCCAGGGAGCGCGACGACGCTCGAGCATCCCGCTGACGATCGCGAGAACGGCCACGAGGAGGATGACCATGACGAGCAGGAACGCCTTGTTGTCGGTACCGAACACCGCGATCGTGGCCTCCTTGAGCCACGGTGGCGTGAGATCGATCACGAGCGAGCCGACCGCCAGCACAGGGCTGCTGGCCGGAGCGAGCAGCACGGC
>NZ_JAVKCK010000022.1:0-46077 GCF_040286215.1 Microcella sp. | reverse complement strand
TGTAGCCCCACCCCGCTCTCGGCCGCCTGGATGCGGGCTGAGCGAATCCGACCCACCGCCGACTCTCGACCGATAGCGTGGAGCCACACGACGAGGGAAGGTCACCGCATGCGCAAGTACATTCTGAACGGTGCCGTGGTGAGCGCCGTGTTCTCCGCCTGGAACGTCATCTCCACGACGCGGCATGGCCCGCGCGATTGGCGTCTCGCCCTCATGTGGGCGAGCTGGGGCATCAGCGTCGCGATCGCCGTCGGCACCGTCATGGAGGAGAACAAGGCGATCGACGCCCCCGGCATCGACGACTGAGCTGATGCCCTGACGAAGCGCGGCCTGCCGCGGCACGAGAAAACCCCGGCAGCTGGCGAGAGCGAACCGGGGTTTTCGTACACCCCCCGGGACTTGAACCCGGAACCCACTGATTAAGAGTCAGTTGCTCTGCCAATTGAGCTAGAGGTGCATGAGGCCTGAACGGCCGAGAGGAAACACTACCACCGCGGCGGGGCAGCCTCCACTCGGGATGCTCTCAGTGAGCATCCCGCCCGCATTCATACACTGGAACTCTCGCCGCGGAGCCGACCTGCGCCGCGCATCCCATTCACGCAAGGAGCCCCCATGGCCAGCACGCGACTCGAAGCGGGAGCTCCCGCCCCCGCCTTCACCCTGCCTGACAAGGACGGCACCCACGTCTCGCTCAGCGACTTCGCCGGCCAGAAGGTCGTGCTCTACTTCTACCCCGCCGCCTCCACGCCCGGGTGCACGACGCAGGCGTGCGACTTCCGCGACAACCTCGCCTCCCTTGCGAGCGCGGGCTACCAGGTGCTCGGCATCTCCAAGGACTCCGCGGATGCCCTGCAGACGTTCGCCGACGAGCAGAACCTCACCTTCCCGTTGCTGAGCGACCCCGACCTGACCGTGCACGAGGCTTACGCCGCCTACGGCGAGAAGTCGATGTACGGCAAGACGGTCACGGGCGTGATCCGCTCCACCTTCGTCGTCGACGAGCAGGGAGCCCTCCAGCACGCGCTCTACAACGTCAAGGCCACCGGCCACGTCGCGAGCCTCCGCAAGAAGCTCGGGCTCGACTGAGCAGCCCGAGCCTCGCGGCGATCAGCCCCGTAGTGACAGGTACTGGGTGATCGTCGGCGTGAGCGCGAGCACGATGCCCACGATCGAGGGGATGATGATCCACGACGCGATGTCGGGTCGTGGCACGAAACCCTGAAGACTGCCGACGCCGATCGCGAGCTGCAGGAAGTGGTAGACGAGGATGCTCCCGCGCGTCCAGGCGCGCGCCCGCCAGACCCCCGCCGTCATCGCGACAAGCCATATGGCGACGAGCGCCGTGAGTCCGACGAGAGTGAGAGCCGTCGCGGGAAAGTCCGCCTGCCGAACGACGAACTCGACCGTCAGAGCGGCAGTGAGGACGGCGACGAAGCCGGCCTCGAGCGCGAGCAGGATGACGAGCAGGATGACGAGGGGTGTCCGCCGGGTGTCCGACACGAGAACCGTCCTATACAAAGCTATTGATTTGACTCAGGCCCTGTGAGAGCCTATATGCGGTTGATCTGACGCCTACAGTGACGTGGGCGACATCCCTCTCAGTCTCACTCGCCCCCTTTTCGTCGGCGAGTTCACGATGTAGCGCGTCCTCAACCGTCACTCGACGTGCTACGGCAATGCACAAAGGAGCACGTCTTATGGATTGGCGCGACAAAGCCGCCTGCCTGACCGCAGACCCCGAACTGTTCTTCCCCGTCGGCAACACCGGCCCCGCCGTGGACCAGATCGAGAAGGCCAAGACGGTCTGCGGGCGGTGCACCGTGACCGAGACCTGCCTCCAGTACGCCCTCGAGACCAACCAGGACTCTGGTGTGTGGGGTGGCCTCAGCGAGGATGAGCGTCGCGCCCTGAAGCGTCGCGCCGCCCGCGCCCGCCGCGCCTCCTAGTCGCCCGAGCGACCCGCCGAACGGGGCGTCAGCCGAGATCTCCCGTCCACTCGTCGAACGAGTCCCAACCGCCGCGCGGAGAGAAGACTCGGCCGCTGACCAGTAGGGCCGGACCGTCGCCCCCCGGCTTCACGACGCGCCCGATCACCCTGAAGCCTCCCGGAAGCGACTGCCCGGGGGCTGTCGCCGGCGGAAAGGTCGCGAGGAGGGAGTGATCCTCCCCGCCCACGATCACGGACGGCAGCAGGGAGGCATCCACACCGGCCGCCATGCAGACGGCGGCAGCATCGAGGTCGAGACTCACCCCGCTCGCCAGCGCGATGCGCCGTGCGTCAAGCGCGAGACCGTCGCTCAGGTCGAGCATCGCGGTAGCCCCCGCGAGTGCGGCGGCGACGCCGTCCGCGATCGGCGGCCGCGGCGCGAGTTGGGCAGACACGGCGTCAGGATGCTCGGAACGCAGTCGAGCGGCGGCCCCAGCATCCGGTGCCCCGTCGTCATCGACCGCCCGCTCGAACAGCAGGGCCAGCCCCCGCGCGGCTCGACCGAGCGGGCCTGAAACCGCGATCACGTCGCCCACGCGCGCGCCATCCCGCCGCACGGCATCACGGCCCTCCAGGTCGCCGAACGCGGTCACGGCGATCGTCAGGGTGGGTGACACGCTCAAGTCTCCGCCGACGACTCCGCAACCCGGTGCCAGTTCGACGCACGCGTCGCGCAGCCCGTCGGCCAGAGCTTCCAGATCGACGAGGGGCGTATCGGCTGGTGCCGCCAGCGCGATGACGAGCGCCGTAGGGCGGGCCCCCATCGCCGCCACATCGCTGAGGTTCGTCGCCGCAGCCTTGAACCCCAGGTCGTGCATGCTCGACCATGCCAGACGGAAGTCCGGGCCATGGATCATCATGTCTGTCGTCACCACATAGCGGCTGTCCGGTGCCGCAAGCACCGCGGCGTCGTCGCCGGGGCCCAGCACTGCCGCCTCGCTCGACGGCAGTCGAGGGATGATGCGTGCGAGAGCCTCGAGCTCGCCGACCACGCCGAGCACGTCGCCCTCGCCGTTCACACCGCCCTGGCCGCGTGAGGCTCCCGCGGCGTTGCCTGCACGCTGCGCGCTGGACTCGGCTTCGCTCATGCGCTCAACGGTAGCCTGAACGACGATGAAGACCCGCTCCCGCCCCCTCGCCCTCGCGGTCGCCGCACTCGCCGTCGCACCCCTTGCAGCCTGCGCACCGACCGTGCCGCTCGACGCGGCGCCCGAGGCAAACTCGGTGGCTTGCGCGGAGATCTCCGTGCGCCTGCCGCCGACCATCGGAGACCTCGACCGTCGCACCACGAACGCCCAGGCCACCGCCGCCTGGGGTGAGCCTACGGCGGTCATCTACCGTTGCGGTCTGCCCGACATCGGCCCGAGCGACCTGCCGTGCTTCGATGTCGACGGCGTGGACTGGCTGCTCGACGAGAGCGACGCCCCCCGGTACGTCTTCACCACCTACGGGCGCACGCCCACGACCGAGGTGATCGTCGACATCACGTACATCGCAGGGGCGGACGCGGTGCGCGCGGTCAGCGGTGCGGTCGCGGCCACCCCGGCCGAGGCCCGATGCCTCTCCGCCACGGACGTCTTCGGCGGTGGCACAGTCACCCCCGAGTCCGACTAGCGCCCGCTCACACGCGCAGATCTGACGCAGATCGGCGATATGGCGCCAGGCAAACGCCCTTCTGCGCCAGATCTGGCACGAAAGGGCGCGGCGGTTAGGCGCGCGGGCCGTCGAGGCCGACGAGCTTGCCGGCGATGCCGCCTGCGGCTCGCAGCGCGGCGCCTCCGCCGAACCCGGCCTGGGGGAACACGATGCGCCGGTCGCGAGCCTCGGTGAGAGCATCCACGAGAACGGTCGCCGCCGGCTGCTGCGGTGCCCACAGGTACAGAGACAGCGCGCCGGGGATCGAGTTGACCTCGTTCACGAACAGCTCGCCGCTCGCCTCGTCGAGCAGCAAGTCGACGCGCACGATGCCGGTGAGCCGCGTCACGTCGGCGACGAGCTCGGCGAGCTCCCGGGCCCGTGCGTGGACGGCGTCGGGCACCTGCGCCGGAAACTCCCTCGGCGCGCTCGTGAGTCCCGCGTCGTCGCCGGCCCCGCCTGCCAAGTACTTCTCGGCGTAGCTATACAGAGCACTGCCAGCCTCGCCTCGTAGCGGCTTCTCGAGCTGGGTGATCTCCAGACCGGGATAGGTGCGGAAGGCGATGTTCAGGTCAACGAGCTCCGGCCGGTACGGCTCGAGGACGGCCCCCGTACGCAAGTGCACGCTGCTCGCCGCGAGCGCGCGCGCCGCAGCAATGTCCTCCGCGATCTCGATGCCGATCGACGACCCGCCGAAGCGCGGCTTGACGATGTAGGGGCCGTCGAAGGCGGGCTCGGTGAGCGTGGAGACTGCCTCACGGGCAAGGCTCGGGATGCCCGAAGAAGACATGAGGCCGCCGAACGCGAGCTTGTCCATGCCGACCGCGCCCGCGAAGAGCGTGGACCCGGTCGCCGGAACGCCGAGGAGTGAGAACACCGCAGCGGCGCCGCCGCCCTCCCCGACGCCGCCGTGCAAGCAGAGCAGCGCCGCCTCGATCTCGAGTCGCTCGGCGCCGAAGGTCTTGCGACGGTACAGACCGGGGTCGCCGGAGACCCGGGCTTCGAGCGCTGTCGACTCGCGGGGCGCACCCTCCAGGTAGTCTTTCGCCTCGGTGCCGGCGGGAACCCGGAACCAGTCGCCCGTGGGCGACCAGTAGATCGCGACGACGTCGTGGCCGGCCGCAGTCAGCACCCGCTCGGCCTGCAGGCCCGTCAGGATCGAGATCTCGTGCTCGGGGCTCGGGCCGCCGAACACGACGGCCCAGGGGGCGGTTCCAGCCATATGAAGTGGGTTCCGGGTTCAGGGGTAGTGGTCGGGCAGGTCGTTCTCATAGAGGATAACGCCCCGCTCGCCCGCGACCGCGACGGCCTCGGCGACCGCGCGCTCGCGCGAGCTCACAGCATCAGCACCGAGGGCCTCCGACGTGGCCGTGCTCGCGTAGCCGCTGAGCAGGGCGGCGCGATTGGTGCGCGCAACCGCGAACAGCCGTGCTCCGACCGCACCGATGGCCGCCCCGAAGGCGTGGTTGCGCTCCGCCTGCACCGGGCCGAGCTCGACCATGCCCGGCGTGACGACGACGAGCGGCCCGCCACGCTCGGTAGCCAGCGACGCCGCACTCTCCAGCGCCCGCAGCGACCCAACGGGGTTCGCGTTGTAGGTGTCATCGATCACGAGCGCACCGACGGGGGACTGCTGCACTTCAGCTCGATGCTGCGACCCCGGAAGCGCATCGAGACGGGAGGCGATGACGGGAGCCGGCACACCTGCGGCAAGGGCGATGCCCGCGGCGACCGCGACGTTGACGCCGTGGCCCGTGCTCGCAATGGTCACCGGCACTGGTGCAGCGTCGCGGCCAAGCACGATCGTCGCCGACGCATCGCCTTCCCCGGGGGCGAGCACGACGTCTGCGTCGGTACCCGGCACGCAGCTGACCGTGACGACCCGCTTGCCCGACAGCCGATCGGAGGCCGCGAGGGCGGCCAGTCGCGCGTCGTCGATCGGCAGCACGACGGTGCGCGCCCGATCGGTGATCGTCGACTTCTCCTGCAAGATCGCCTCGGTCGTGCGCATCCGTTGCAAGTGCGCCTCCCCGATCACGGTGATCGCGGCGATGTCGGGCGGGAAGTGCTCGCAGAGCTCCGCGATCTGGCCGGGAGCATCCATGCCCATCTCGGCCACGAACATCTCCGTACCCGGTACGAGCTTGTCGTTGACCGACCTCGACAGGCCGAGCCTGTTGTTGAAGGATGCGGGGCTGGCGACGGTCGCGAACGTGCCGCTCAACAGGTGCGCGACATAGTTCTTCGTGCTCGTCTTGCCGTACGAACCGGTGATCGCCACGACGGTGGGGCGAACCTGGGTGAGGCGCTTCTTCGCCGCTGCGACATACCGCTGCGACGCCGCCTTCTCGATCGGCGCGGTGATCGCGAGCGCGAGATCCGTGAGCGGGGCGCTGAGCAGGAGCGTCAGAGCAGGCCCAGCGGGCCCCAGCAGCGCCGTGAGGGCCGCGCCGACAGCGAGATGAACGATGACCCACACCACGAGCAGCCGCTTCACCCGCGACGTCACAGCCAGAGGCTTCGACGTGCCTCGGACACTCAGGCCGAACGGCAGCAGTCCCAGAAGCACGATCGCGGGCAGCGGCAGCGCCTGCAGTACGGGCACGGGCACGAGCACGGAGGCGGCGATCGCCACGACCACGACCGCCGCCGCAGGGCCCGACCCCGGCTCGCGGCGCACCCACAGCCACGCCATGCGCGTTACCGACCCGGGAACGTAGTGCTCCCGCTGCGCCACGCGCACCCAGCGCGCCGCGACGGCGATCGCCGCGATGGCAGCAAGCACGATCGCGCTGACCGTGAACGGCAGGATCAGAGCCGACGCGACGGCGCCGACCATCACTGGTCCCCCGCCGTCTCGGCGATGAGCGCGAGAAGCTCTTCGCGCACGGCGAGCTCCAGGTCCCCCTCGAGCAGGTGCGCGCTGCCCGGTACGACGCGGAAAGGCGACCCGACGCGCTCCGCGGCCCTCCGCCCGGCCTCCGTCGGAGCCGCGGTGTCGTGCTCGCCCCACACGAACCGCACAGGCACAGTGCCTGCGGCGAGCGCGTCCAGCTCGTCGTCGTAGGTCTCGTTCACCACCCGCACCAGGATCCCGCGCAGCGTACCCTGAGCCGCGCGGTAGTCGGCCGATCCGCGCGCGTTGCGCAGGGCATCCATACGCTCGTCGCTCAGCAGGCCGCGGCGATTCGCCCAGCGCGCGAGGCGATAGCCCAGAGGCGGCGCGGCAGGGGCCTGCAACCGCACCAGCGGAACCCCCGTGAGCACCAGTCCCCGCACAAGCTCTGGGCGGCGAGCAGCCACACGGGCAGCGACGCGGCCTCCGAAGGAGTGGCCGACGATGATCACCGGGGCGTACGCGGCGATGGCCTCGGCAACCAGCTCGGCGTAGTCCTCGGTTCCCCACACGTCGTCGGGCACCGGAGCCGGGCCGAACCCGGGAAGGTGCAGGCACACCGCATCCAACCCCGAGACGATCGTGCCGAAGTCGGTGCCGTCGCGCGCCCATCCGTGCAAAGCGACAACAGCCGGAGGGGTCGCCCCGTGCTTCTCGGCAAGGACGCGGCCGCCGGCGAGGGTCGTGATCACGAGAGTCAGCCTACCGAGGCAGCACACCGGGTGCGGCTCGAGCGCGCCTCCGCCCTACTCGCCCTGCGGCTCGTCGGAATCCGTGGCGAGGTGCGGGGCGAGCTCGCGAGGGTCGAGGGTGCCCTCGAGCACGCGCGCCACCTGGGCCACGATCGGCATCGACACGCCCTTCGTGGAGGCGAGCTCGAGAATCGGTCCGACCGAGGAGAGCCCCTCGGCCGTCTGGTTCATCTGCGAGATGACCTGCGCGAACGCGTAGCCCTGGCCGAGCAGTCGGCCTGCTGTGTTGTTGCGGGACAGCGGCGATTCGCACGTCGCGATGAGGTCGCCGAGCCCGGCGAGCCCCGTCATCGTCTCCGACCGCCCGCCGAACGCGACAGCGAAGTCGGTGATCTCGACGAGCCCGCGCGTGATGATCGAGGCCTTCGTGTTTTCGCCGTAGCCCACGCCGTCGGCGATCCCCACGGCGACCGCGATGAGGTTCTTGAGCACCCCGCCGAACTCGGTGCCGACGACGTCGGTGTTGACGAAGCAGCGGAAGTACTCGTTGGAGGCGAGCTGCGCGACGGCGACGGCGGTGTCGCGATGGGCGCTCGAGACGACGGCCGCGGTTGGCTGGCGCTTCGCGATCTCCAGGGCCAGGTTGGGGCCGCTGACCACGGCGATGCGCTCGACGTCGATGCGCAGTTCGTCACGGATCACCTCGCTCATGCGCAGGGCGCTGCCCTTCTCGACCCCCTTCATGAGGCTGACGACCGGCACATCAACCGGAACGATGTCGCGAATCGAGGCGAGATTGGCCCGCAGGCTCTGGCTCGGCACCGAGAGGTAGACCTGCTCGGCTCCCGCGAGCACATGCTCGAGCGAGTCGTGGCCGCGCAGATTGTCGGGCAGATTGATGCCGGGCAGGTAGCCGCTGTTGCGGTGCGTCTCCGTGATCTCCTGCGCGACCTCGCGGCGGCGCGCCCACATGACCACATCGGCGCCGCCGTCGGCGAGAATCTTCGCGAACGTCGTGCCCCACGATCCGGCGCCGAGAACCGCGACGCGGGCAGCATCAGCATCGAGCTGCGGCAACGGCAATCGCACCGCTTCCGTCAGCGGCGGATGCTCGCGCGGAGCTCCCGCGTCACTCAAAGCGGCCCGTCTCGGCCTGGTTGTTCTTCGACGGATCCCACCGCTCCGCGGGCGGGACCTCGTCGCGCAGGTCTCCGAGCAGGCCAGCGACCGCGGCCATCACGCGCTGGGTGCCCTCGGCGAGCGTCGCCGAGTCGAGCGGTCGCCCCTCGAGGTCACTCAGGTCGACGGGGTCGCCGATCTTGCAGTAGACCGTCTTGCGCGGGAAGAAGCTGATCTTCTTCGAGTACCGAGCCATGATCTTCTGGGTGCCCCAGTGTGCGGCCGGAATGATCGGCACACCGGCGGTGAGCGCCATGCGCACCGCGCCGCTCTTGCCGCGCATCGGCCACAGGTCGGGGTCGCGCGTGAGCGTGCCCTCGGGATAGATGATGATCGCGAGTTCGCGATCGACGAGCTGCTGCGCCGCCTTGAGCGGGGCATCCGAACGGCCGCGACCCTCGCGCTCCACCGGGATCTGACCCGACCAGCGCAGGATCGCGCCGAGCACCGGAACGCGGAAGACGGACGCTTTGGCGAGGAACCGGGGCACGCGGCCGAGCTTCCACATGAAGCGGCCCATGATGACGGGATCGATCTCGCTGTAGTGATTGGGGGCGAGGATGAAGGCGCCCTGACGCGGCAGCTTGTGGCCGTCGATGACGGGGTAGCGCGCCATGAGCGTGAGCAACGGCAGGCACAACGCCGCGATCGCGTACCAGAGGGCGGTCTTCTCGCGGCGTCGACGGCGCGCGGGTCGGCCGTGCTCGTCGACGGTCGCGGGGGTGGCGTCAGTCACGGGTACAGGCTAGTGCGTGACGAATTCCGGCGCAGGAATGGTCAGCGCGCAGTGTCGGACGCGACTGCCGAGGGCAGCTCGAAGTCGGCGCCGAGCTGGCGCAGCTTGTCGATGAAGAGCTCGTAGCCGCGGCTGATGATGCCCACATTGCTCACCGTCGACGTGCCCTCGGCCGCGAGTGCGGCGATGAGGTGGCTGAAGCCGCCGCGCAGATCGGGCACGCGCACGTCGGCGCCGTGCAGGGGGGTCGGCCCCGTGATGACGGCCGCCTGCTCGAGCGGTCGACGGGGCACGCGACGCGTGATGGAGGCGAGCCCCGACTGGTGCACGACGATGTTCGCGCCCATCTCGTTGAGGGCCTCCGTGAATCCGAACCGGTTCTCGTACACCGTCTCGTGCACGACCGACTCGCCCTCCGCCTGGGTCAACGCCACGATGAGCGGCTGTTGCCAGTCCGTCATGAAGCCCGGGTGCACATCCGTCTCGATCATGACCGGCTTGAGCGGCCCACCGGGATGCCAGAAGCGGATGCCGTCCTCGAGCACGTCGAACTCGCCGCCGACCTTGCGGTACACGTTGAGGAAGGTCATGAGCTCTTGCTGCGTGGCGCCGCCAACCGTGATGTCGCCTCCCGTGGCGAGCGCCGCGGCCGCCCAGCTCGCAGCCTCGTTGCGATCGAAGATCGCCGTGTGGGTGTAGCCGCGCAGCGTCTCGACACCCTCGATGACGATGACGCGGTTGGGCTCGACGGAGATGATCGCGCCCATCTTCTGCAAGATCGCGATGAGGTCCATGATCTCGGGCTCGATCGCGGCATTCTTGAGCTCGGTGGTGCCCTCTGCTCGCACCGCCGTGAGCAGCACCTGCTCGGTCGCCCCGACGCTGGGAAACGGCAGCTCGATGTCGGCCCCGACGAGCTTCTGCGGCGCGGTGAGGTGGATGCCCTGATACGACTTCTCGACGACTGCGCCGAAGGCGCGCAGGGCGTTGAGGTGGAAGTCGATGGGGCGATCGCCGATGCGGCAGCCGCCGAGGTCGGGGATGAAGGCCTCGCCGAGCTGGTGGAGGAGGGGGCCGCAGAACAGGATCGGGATGCGGCTGGAGCCCGCGTGCGCGTCGATCTCGGCGAAGTGCGCGCCCACGACGTTGCTCGGGTCGAGCGTGAGCACGCCGGGTGCGGACGAGTCGATCGCGACGCCGTGCGCCTTGAGCAACCCGCTCACGACGGCGACGTCGCTGATCTCCGGCACGCCCTTGAGCGTGCTCGGGGTGTCGGCGAGCAGCGAGGCGACCATCGCCTTGGTGACGAGGTTCTTGGCGCCGCGCACCTCGACACGCCCACGCAGCGGCTTGCCGCCGTGGATGGTGATGCTGTCGGAGACAAGACCGACGCGCGCGGCGGCCTTCTGGGAATCCTGAGCGAGCGAGTTCATGCGCCCTTTCCTGATGCGTTGTCGCGTCGCGCCCGCGTCAGCGAGCGGGCAGAGTGGTCGGCCGCCAGCTATCGCGGCGAGCCTCGAAGTCGGTGATGGCCTGCTCGTCGCGCAGGGTGAGCGCGATGTCGTCGAGCCCTTCGAGCAATCGCCAGCGTGTGTAATCGTCGATCTCGAACGTGGCCGTGATGCTTCCGACCCGCACGGTGCGCGCCTCGAGGTCGACCGTCGCCTCCATGCCGGGGCTCGCCTCGAGCTCCGCCCAGAACTGCTCGACCGTCGCTTCATCGACCTGGCCGGCGAGCAGGCCCTGCTTGCCGGCGTTGCCGCGGAAGATGTCGGCAAACTTGGGGCTGATGACGGCGGCGAACCCGTAGTCGCGCAGGGCCCATACGGCGTGCTCGCGGCTGGAGCCGGTGCCGAAGTCGGAGCCGGCGATGAGGATGCGAGCGCCGGCGAACTCCGGCCGGTTGAGGATGAAGTGCGGGTCCTTCCGCCATTCGTGGAAGAGCCCGTCGTCGTAGCCGGTCTTCGTCACGCGCTTGAGGAACACCGCAGGGATGATCTGATCGGTGTCGACGTTCGAGCGACGCAGCGGCACGGCGACTCCCGTGACGGTCGTGACCTTGTCCACTACGCGCTCACCCCCTCGATGCCCGTGAAGGCAGAATCGACGGCGATGCCGTCGGCCAGCAGATCGGCGGGGCTGGAGAGCGTACCGCGGATCGCCGTCGCCGCCGCGACGAGAGGGCTCACGAGGTGGGTGCGTCCGCCCTTGCCCTGGCGACCCTCGAAGTTGCGGTTGCTCGTCGAGGCGCAGCGCTCCCCCGGGGCGAGCTGATCGGGGTTCATGCCGAGGCACATAGAGCACCCGGCGAAGCGCCACTCGGCGCCGAACTCCTCAACGATCTTGTCGAGCCCTTCGGCCTCGGCTTCCAGGCGCACACGCGCCGAGCCGGGAACGACCATGACGCGCACGCCCTCGGCCTTCTTCTGGCCCTTAATGATCGAGGTGAACGCGCGCAGGTCGTCGAGTCGACTGTTGGTGCAGGAGCCCATGAACACAGCATCGACCGGAATCTGCTTCATGGGGGTGCCCGCGGCGAGATCCATGTACTCGAGCGCCCGCTCGGCGGCGGCGCGCTCGTTGGCGTCGATGATGGTCGCGGGGTCGGGAACGCTCTCGTTCAGCGAAACGCCCTGGCCCGGGTTGGTACCCCACGTGACGAAGGGCTCCAGCTCGTTCGCGTCGAGGTAGACCTCGGCGTCGAACACCGCGTCATCGTCGGTGCGCAGCGTGTTCCAGTAGTCGACCGCCGTATCCCAATCGGCGCCCTCAGGGGCGTGCGGGCGGCCCTTCAGGTAGGCGTACGTCGTCTCATCGGGCGCGACCATGCCAGCCCGGGCGCCCGCCTCGATCGACATGTTGCAGATCGTCATGCGGCCATCCATCGAGAGCGCGCGAATTGCGGAGCCGCGGTACTCGAGAACGTAGCCCTGGCCGCCTCCCGTACCGATCTTCGCGATGACGGCGAGGATGATGTCTTTGGCCGTGACGCCCGGCTTGAGCTCGCCCTCGACCGTGATGGCCATGGTCTTGAAGGGCTTGAGCGGCAGTGTCTGCGTCGCGAGAACGTGCTCGACCTCGCTCGTGCCGATGCCCATGGCGAGGGCGCCGAACGCGCCGTGGGTGGAGGTGTGGCTGTCGCCGCACACGACCGTGATGCCGGGCATCGTGAGGCCCAACTGCGGGCCGACAACGTGCACGATGCCTTGCTCGACGTCGCCGAGCGAGTGCAGGCGGATGCCGAACTCCTTCGCGTTGGCGCGCAGCGTCTCGATCTGTTTGCGGCTCGTCGGCTCGGCGATGGGCTTGTCGATCGCGAGCGTCGGGGTGTTGTGGTCCTCGGTCGCGATCGTCAGGTCGGGTCGGCGCACCGGGCGCCCGGCGAGGCGGAGGCCGTCGAAGGCCTGAGGGCTCGTGACCTCGTGCACGAGGTGCAGGTCGATGTAGAGCAGGTCGGGCTCGCCCTCCGCGCCCTCGGCGACGAGGTGGGAGGCCCAGACCTTCTCGGCGAGAGTGCGAGGCCGGTCTGTCGTCGTGCTCACGGAATCGGTCGTCATGGGTTGGCACCCTTCTGGCAGTTCGAATCGAAGCGGCCGCGTCGAGACTCCGCGGCGAGAATGCGACCTGGGGTGATCAGGACTCGCCGCGGCGACGAAGGAGAAGGAACCGCTCGCGCTGCATGGAGCCAGGCTACCACCGGGGGATGCGCGGCTCAGCGCTCCCGCGGCTCGGAAGACGGCACGCGGCGCGAGTCAGAGACGTCGTCCTCCTCATCGCCGAGGCCGGCGCCGATCCCGGAGGTGGGAAGGTACCGACGTTCGCGGCGGATCTTGAGGAGGCTCGCGAAGACCGCGATCGCCATCGCGACGACGATGACAATGAGGGAGGTCCAGGTGTCGATCTCGGGCACGGGCACGTTCTCGCCGTTGTTGATAAAGGGCAGCTCGTTCTCGTGGAACGCGTGCAGCACGAGCTTCACGCCGATGAACCCCAGGATGAAGGCGATGCCGTACTTGAGGTACTCGAGCTTGTCGACGAGGTGCCCGAGCAGGAAGTACAGCTGACGAAGGCCCATGAGCGCGAGCACGTTGGCTGTGAAGACGATGAAGGGGTTCGTCGTGATGCCGAAGATCGCCGGTATCGAGTCGATGGCGAAGATGACGTCGGTGATGCCGATCGCGACGAGCACGATCAGCAGCGGCGTGAACATCCGACGACCGTCGATGCGCGTGCGCACCTTCATGCCGTCGTACTCCTCGCTGATCGCGATGCGTCGGCGCAGGAAGCCGATGAGCCTGCTCTCGCGCTCCTCGTCGTCGTCGCGTCCGCTGAAGGCCTGCTGCGCGGCTGTGACCAGGAGGAACGCGCCGAAGATGTAGAAGATCCAGCTGAAGTTCGCGATGAGTGCCGCGCCGAGCAGGATGAACACGCCGCGGAACACGAGCGCCAGGATGATGCCGATCATGAGCACGCGCTGCTGCAGAAGCCTCGGCACCCTGAACTGGCTCATGATCAGCACGAAGACGAACAGGTTGTCGACCGACAGACTCTTCTCGGTGAAGAAGCCGGCGATGAATTCACCGCCCGCGTCGGGCCCGGAGACGAGGAAGAGCAGGAACCCGAAGACCAGGGCCAGCCCGACGTAGAAGGCCGTCCACAGCCCCGACTCCTTCGGCGTGGGAACGTGCGGTCGTTTGATGATGAGCAGCAGATCGACGATCAGGATCACGCTGAGCACGATGAAGGAGGAGATCTCGAACCAGGCGGGAATCACGTAGTCGCTCATGGTGGCCTTTCGAGGGAGGGGTCAGCGGAGTCCGACGGTCTCTCCCCCACCGCTCAGCGGCGGCGCCGCGCCCGGACCTGACATCGGAGTCGGTCGTGATGACGATCGCGGCGAAACGGGATACTCCCCCTCGCGCGTGACAGCCTAGCGACTCAAGTCGTGCGCGTTCGACACGCGCAGCGAGCCCGCTCTACTGAGGCGCGATGGTGAGGGTCCAGAGGGCGTTGCCCTGCTCCCCATCGAGGTCGATCGTAGAGTCGCCCGCGGCGTACGGCCCCGTCATCGTGGCGATGCCATCGTTGAACACGATGGAGATCGTCAGTATCGACCCGACCACACTCCACGTGTCGCTTGCGTCGTCGTAGCTGGCATCGTTGAAGGCGAAGCCGAGTGTGCGGTCCTCCTGGAATTCCAGCACCCAACTGTCACCGTCCGAGTCCACGCCTTCCCAGGTTGAGCCCGCGAGCGCATCCTCGGCGCTCGCAGTGCCTCCCGTAGTGGGGTCGGTTGCACCCTGGTTGAGAAGGCCGCCGGGGAAGCCGAAGCAGCCGCTCAGGCTGATCGCGAGCGCGACGGTGAGAGAAACGAGCGAAACATCCCGAAGCCTTGTCATGTGCCACACAGTAGACCTCCCGCAACCGCAGAGGAAGAGGGGGTGGGCAGCAACGCTTCGCGCGTTCATAAGAAGAGACCGCCCAGACGATTCCGGGCGGTCTCAGATACGTGACCCCAGCGGGATTCGAACCCGCGTTACCGCCGTGAGAGGGCGGCGTACTAGGCCGCTATACGATGGGGCCGTCACGCAACCAGTCGAGTATGCCATAGCGCGAACATCCCGGCCAAACCGGTGCGGCGACCGCTAGGCGAGCACCCTGAGCGTGCTTTCCTGCATGTGGATGTCGACGGGCAGCGGCGCGATGCGCTCGCCGTCCGCATAGGCGACCACCCCCGCTGACTCGATGCGCACCGACCGGGCGCGATGCACGACGACTCGGCGATCGGTGACGTGGGTTCCCGCGAAGACGCGGGGGTAGATGCGCAGGAACGCGAGCCTCCCGAGGGGTCGCACGAGCACCACGTCGAAGAGTCCATCGTCGAGCAGCGCCCCGGGTGCGACCTTCATGCCGCCTCCGAACGAGAGGTTGTTGGCGACGGCGACGAGCAGTGCCCGCTCGACGTGCTCGACGCCGTCGATCGTGAGCCGGTACTCGAGGGGTCGCAGCCGGGCGAGTTCGATGAGCAGCGCGACGGTGTACCGGCTGCGACCGCGCGGCCAGCGCAGGCGGTTGGCGCGCTCGTTGACGAGTGCGTCGAATCCAGCAGAGAGGATGCACGCGAACCGGGCCCGACCGCCGTCGAACACGATGCGCCCGGCGTCGATGATCCGCGGCGGCCGGTGCAGCGCCGCGGCGAGCGCGGTGATCGCCGCCTCGGTGTCGTCGATCGGGATGCTCAGCCCTCGTGCCATGTCGTTGCCGGTGCCGCTCGGCACGATTCCGAGGGGGATGCGCGTGCCCTCGAGCGCCGTGACGCCCAGGCTGACCATGCCGTCGCCGCCGACGACGACGAGCGCATCAGGCGAGTCGGCGAGCGCGGCGCGCGTCGCGTCGAGCAGTTGTGCGAAGTCGGGCTCGATGAGGCTCGTGACCTCGTGGCCGAGGCCGCGCAGCGTCGTGACGACGGCGGGGCCGATCTCGCCACCGCGGCCGAACGACGCTGCTGGGTTGATGGCGACCACGATGCGGCGCGACGACGATGTCATGCGCTGATTATGGCGCGAAACCGTCGAGCGCCGCCGCCGCGCGCTTTCCCGGTTTCGTGGGTCAGCCGCGGCGCAGCAGTTGAGCGTTGAGCGCGACGACGATCGTGGAGACGCTCATGAGCACGGCGCCGAGAGCCGGCGAGGGCAGGAAGCCGACGCCCGCGAGTACTCCGGCGGCCAGCGGAATGCCGACGACGTTGTAGCCGGCCGCCCACACGAGGTTCTGCTGCATCTTCGCGTACGTGCGTCGGCTGAGCTGGATCGCCTCGTCGACGCCGCGAGGGTCGCTGGAGGCGAGGACGATGCCCGCCGACTCGATCGCGACATCGGTACCGGCGCCGATGGCCACTCCGACGTCGGCACGAGCGAGGGCGGGTGCATCGTTGACGCCATCCCCGACCATCATGACGCTCGTCCCGCCGCGCTGCAGCTCGGCGACGACGTCGGACTTCTGGCCGGGAAGCACTTCGGCGTGCACCTCGTCGATCCCGAGCTCGCGCCCGACCCATTCGGCGACGGGTTGCGAGTCACCGGTGAGTAGCGCCACCCGCACGCCGCGCTTCTGAAGCGCCGCCACGGCCTCGCGGGACTCGGGCCGAATCACGTCGGCGATCGCGAAGAGCGCGAGCACGGCATCCCCGTCGAGGAGGTAGACGACCGTCTGCCCAGCCTCGCCCGCCTCGCGAGCGGCCGAGACGAGGGCGCTCGGCGCTTCGATGCTCTGCTCGGTCACCCAGCGTCCGCTCGCGACCGACAGGGACCGATCGCCGACGCGAGCACTGACACCCTTGCCGGAGACGGCCTCGAACTTCGCACCGCGCCGCTTCTTCAGCCCGCGATCCTGCGCCTCGGCGAGGATCGCGCGGGCGATGGGATGCTCGCTCTTCGCCTCCACAGCGGCGGCGAGCGCGACGGCCTCGTCCTCGTCGACTCCGTCGCCGACGACGACGCGCTCGACACCCTGGCGGCCTTCGGTGAGCGTGCCGGTCTTGTCGAACAGCACGACGTCGATCGAGCGCGCCGCCTCGAGCGCGGCGCGCGAACGGATGAGCAGGCCGCGCTTCGCCCCACGCGAGGTGGAGATCTGCGCGACGAGCGGTATCGCGAGTCCGAGGGCGTGCGGGCACGCGATGACGAGCACGGTCACGACGCGCGCGAGCACGAAGTCGGGCTCTCCCGGGCGGACGATGACCCAGACGATGGCGGTGATGATGGCCGCGGCGATCGCGAGGTAGAACAGCAGCGCGGCCGCACGATCCGCGAGCAGCTGGGTGCCCGACTTCGAGCTCTGCGCGTCGGCGACGAGCTTCATGACGCCGGCGAGCGCCGTGTCCTCCCCCGTCTTCGTGACCTCGACCGTGAGGGAGCCGCCTCCGACGACGGACCCTGCTACGACCGCGTCGCCGGTCTTCTTGGCGATCGGCTCTGACTCCCCGGTCAGCAGCGACTCGTCGACGTCGCTCTCGCCGTCCACGACGGTCCCGTCGGCGGGGATGGCGGAGCCGGGGCGCACGACGACGCGGTCGCCGACGGCGAGATCGGACGCCGCCACGATGCGCGTGTCGTCACCGTCGACGAGCTCGGCCTCGTCGGGGATGAGCGCGGCGAGCTCGCCGAGCGCGTTCTGCGCGCCCATGACAGCCGACATCTCGAGCCAGTGGCCGAGCAGCATGATCGTGATGAGGGTCGCGAGCTCCCACCAGAAGTCCATGCCGTCGAGGCCGAGCGTGACCGCGGCGCTGTAGCCGCAGGCGACGATGATCGCGAGCGAGATGAGCGTCATCATGCCGGGATGCTTCTGGCGCAGCTCGACCCAGGCGCCCTGGAGGAAGACCCACCCGCCGTAGAAGAACAGGAACGCGCCGAGCCCCGCCGAGATGAACTCGCTGCCCGGGAAACGCGGGCCGTCGAGGCCGAGCAGGTTCTGCAGCCCCGGCGAGAAGACGAGGATGGGGACGGTGAGCGCGAAGCTGAGCCAGAACTTGCGCTGGAACTGCGCGGGGTCGTGCCCCGTGTGGTCGCCGTGCGCCCCGTGGCCGTGCGGAGCCTCTTTCGTGGTGGTGTCGCCGTGGTCGTGCGCCACGGTCACTCCCCCCGGTTGTTCTTGAGCTCGAAGACGGCGAGCAGCTCGGCCATCGCCTTCTCGCGCTCGTCTCCGCCGGCGTCGAACATGTCGGTCACGTGCGTGCGCAGATGGTTCTCGACGAGGAGCTTGTTGAGGCTGCGCAGGCTCTTCTGCACGGCGAGGGACTGCGTGATGATGTCGACGCAGTAGTCCTCGTTCTCGATCATCTTCTCGATGCCCCGCAGCTGACCTTGCAGGATGCGCGAGCGGTGCAGCGCCCTTTTCTTGATGTCGTCGATCACACCGTCGACAATACCCCCCTGGGGTATTTGCGGTCAAGGGGTCGCGGACTCCCGGTGAGTACAGTGTGCCCATGATCCTCACCAAGCGCGAGCACGCCTGTCTCGTCCTCGAGCACGAGGGCGCGAGCCTCGTCATCGACCCGGGCGGCTTCACCGCCCCTTTCGCTGTCGAGAACCTCGCCGCGATCATCGTCACGCACGAGCACGCCGACCACGTCTCCCCCGAGCACCTCGATCGACTGCTGGCCGCCGCGCCCGGGCCCGTGGAACTCTTCGCGCCTGGCGGGGTCGCGGCCGAGCATCCCGGTTATCGCTGGACCGTCGTCGAGGCCGGTCAGATGCGCGCGGCCGGCCCCTTCGCGCTCGCGTTCTCCGGCGGGCGCCACGCGATGATCCATCGCAGCATCCCCATCGTCGACAACCTCGGGGTCTTCGTGAACGAGACCCTCTACTACCCCGGCGACTCGTACACGGTGCCCGAGCGGCCCGTCGACGTGCTCGCCGTGCCGTCGAGCGCGCCGTGGTTGAAGATCGGCGAGGTCATGGACTATCTCGACGCGGTACGGCCACGGCGCGCGTTCGCCACCCATGAGCGCGTGAACTCCGAGATCGGCCAGAGAATGGCCAACCAGCGCATCCAGCAGGTGACCGAGCAGCACGGCGGCACCTTCGTCGCTCTGGAGGCAGGGGATTCGCTCGAGCTCGACTAGCGACGCGCCCTATCGACCCTGAGTGAGGCCGAGAGCGGGAAGCCGGTGCAGGCCGAACTCGTGCCGCAGGGCGCTGCGGGCTGCGTACGCTCCACTGAGACCGTGCACCCCCGGGCCGGGCGGCGTCGCCGAGGAGCACAGGTAGAGGCCGGGCACGGGCGTGCGCCACGGTTCGGCGGACAGCGTCGGGCGTGCGATGAGCTGGCGCACCGTCGCGGCACCCGCAGCGATGTCGCCCCCGATGTGATTGGGGTTCTCGACCTCCATCTGCGCCGCTGTGGCGCTCGCAGAGGCGAGAACCACATCACGGAAGCCCGGCGCCCACCGCTCGATCTGGCGTGTGATCGCCTCCGTCTGATCGACCGTGGACCCGCTGGGCACGTGCGTGTACGCCCACAGAACGTGCCGCCCCACCGGCGCCCGCGAGTCATCGATGATCGACGGCTGCGAGACGAGCACGTAGGGGTCATCCGAGTGGTGTCCGCGCGCGACCAGCGCCTCAGAGGCGGCGATGGCCGCTCTCGTTCCCCCGAGGTGCAGAGTCGGGGTCTTCCTCAACTCGGAATCGACCCACGGCACGGGGCCGCTGAGGGCGAAGTCGACCTTCGCCACGCCCGGACCGTAGCGGTAGTCGAGCAGCGCCCGCCGATACCGGTCGGGCAGGGCATCCCCGGCGAGGCGCTCGAGCGCGCGGGGAGTCAGATCGAGCAGCACGGCGTCGGAGGGTGGCAGCTCGGCGAGGGAGGTGATCTCGACGCCGGCCTCGATCGTGCCGCCGTGGGCGAGCAGGTCGTCGACGAGCGCGTCGACGATCGACTGGCTTCCGCCCACCGGCACCGGCCAGCCACCCGCGTGTCCGGCCGTTGCGAGCGCGAGAGCTGTACCGGCGGTGCCGAGCGACGGCATGGGCTGAACGGAGTGGGCGGCCACCCCCGCGAGCAGGGCCGGCCCTGCGTCGTCGCGCCAGCGCAGGTTCCACGCCGCCGTACCCTGCTCGAGGGCACGCAGCCCGAACACGGCGGCCGCGATCAGGTGGTCAGGAACGCGCACGAGGCTCGATCCCGTGAACTGTGCGACTTGGGCGGCGCGCTTCACGAGCGGGGCGAAGAACCGCGCCCACGCCGGACCGTCGACACCGAGGGTGTGGGCCGTGCGATCGAGACTGCGGTAGGCGATCGCCGCCGGGCGACCATCGAGCGGATGCCCGTACGACCGCTCGGGAGTGCGCAGCTCGACGCGCTTCGAGAGCTGGAAGCGGCGGAAGAAGCCCGAGGAAACCGCGAGGGGGTGCACGGCCGAGCCGACGTCGTGACGGAAGCCGGGCAGCGTCAACTCGGCTGTGCGCGCCCCGCCGCCCACGTGTGCGGACCGCTCGTAGACAGTTGTCTGGATGCCCGCGCGCGCCAGGATCACGGCGGCCGCGAGCCCGTTCGGGCCCGAGCCGACGATCGACGCGGCGGGAGGTGCCATGCCTCGAACCTATCGGGCCACCCTGCGGGCCGACGACGATGAGCGCCGCTGGTCAACTGTGAGGTACTCGAGTATCTCGTCGATGTGATTATTGATTGTCGAGAAGTGGCCGCCATCCTCCACACGGTGGAGTACGGCCCGAGGAACCTTACCGGCCCAGTACTCTCCCATCGCCACCGGCACGTTGCGGTCGACACGGCCGAACCAGAGCCCGAGTTCGCCGGTCAAGTCGGCGATGTCGAACCCCCAGGGTCGGTTGTACAACTGCCACTCGAGAACATCCCCGTCGACGCCATGTCGATGCGCTTCGCCCGCGGCAGCCGAGAAGATCTCGATGATGGCCGGGTCGCGTTCGATGAGCTGCACGTCGGGTTGTGGGAGCGCCTGAGTCATGCGTCTCTGCATCGCCACCGGATCGGAGTAGAACGCGCTCATCTGCCTGAGCATGATGGTCAACAATCGCGGTGACCGCCGAGCGGCCCAGAAGATCGCACGCAGGGGTGGCCAGGCTCCCGCGAGCCGCTTCGGCATCTCGGGCGGGGCGACTCCACTGACGATCGCGGCTCGCGTGACCCGCTGGGGTAGCTCGTGCATCACGGCGGCCACGTGCGGAGCGCCGCCCGACAGCCCGAGCACGGCGAACTGGTCGAGGGAGAGGCCGTCTGCGAGCTGGGCCACATCGAGAGGCCAGTCGAGGAAACGACGGCTGGGCTGGTAGTCCGAGAGTCCGAAACCCGGGCGGTCGGGCACGATCAGATCGATTCCTTGCCGCTCCACTGCGTCGGCGAACCATCGCCCTTCCAGACGGGAGCTATTGCCACCCGTGAAGTACAGAACCGGGCTGCCCCCTTCTGGCCCATACCGCGCAAAGCCGAGCTGGCGGCCGTCGGACAACGTCTGCACCAGACTCTCGCGCTCATTCATGACGGAGAACCTGCGTGCTGAGGAGTCGACTGGCTGGCAGCCGCCCGTCGCTGACGTCGCGCTCCCGAGGCGACAACCGCCAGGGCGGCGGCGAGCGCAAGCGCGCTGATCGCGGCTCCGATCGCGAGAGTCACGACGTCGGGCGCGATGATGGACTGGGCTCGAAGAGCCTGCATCGTCACGAGACCCACTACCGCGAGATAAGCGAAGGCAGCCACAAGCACAAGGCCACGTCGCACGAGGGCGTCACGCAGGAGCGCGATGCGGCGAGCGCCGAGCTCCAGCAACAGCGCGAGCAGCGGTATTGCCTGCAGGGCGTGCATGCCGATGAAGTGTGGGATGCGCAGGTCGCCCGCCTCCGTGCTCCAGCCGAAGAACGGCAGCCCGGGGCCGCCATCGGCGACGCCCACGGCGTGCGCCCCTGCGATGCCCTGGAAATCGGCGAGTTGGGCGGCGTTGGGGCTGGTCATGAGGAAAGCGAGGCCCATGCCAAGGAGTGAGATGCTGACGCCAGCCCGGATGGCGGCGCGGCGAGCAGGGTCGGCGCCCCCATGCCGCCACAGGACGATCCCGGCTATCAGCGTCGCGATCCACAGCGTGGTGATGGCCGCGCCCATGATGGAGAAGGCCAGGCTGTTGAGCGGCGTGGACACATTGAAATGACTCGTCGAACCTCCCGCCGCGAGCCCCACGATCAGGATGAGTTCAATCGCGAGCGTCGCCGTGATCACGGTGCCCGCCCACCAGGCAAGGCGGCGCATCCGCTCGAAGTGCCCGATAATCCATGCCCAGGTGACCGCGTACAGCACGCCCGAGATGCCGAATTTGAGTGGCTTCTCCCACAAGTTGACGCCGAGCACCTCACGATCGTCAACGATTCGACCGACGACAGTCACCACGGTGAGCAACGCGAGCGCCACGGCGAGAACGAGCAAAGGTCGGTGCCAGCGATTCGCCGGCAGGTCGAGGCGCCAGTCGGGGTCTCGGGTCTCGGGGCTGCGAGTGAGATCGGTCATCACGACTCCTTGGGATTGTGTGGGCTGAGAAACTCGGCGCCATTGACGGGGTATCGGGTGCCCTCTGGCGAGGGGAAGCGTCGTGCCGATTCCGCTTCTTGCGCAATACGGCGTAACCCTGCGAACAGTGCATCGCCGAGCACGGTGCCGATGACGACCACGTTCGTCATCTCGGCCTCATCGGGTGCTGAGGCGACGGCTGCCAAGTCGGCGGCTGCCACGAGATCAGCGGCCTCGGCGTACTGATCTAGCGCGGCATGGAGTCGGTCCTGACCAAGGCTGGAGTAGGTGTCGAGCACCCGGGCGGCCAGTGCGAGGCCAGGGTTGCGCAATTCGACGTGCCACGCGCGCCTGGCGCAGAGTTCCCCGATCAGCCTCTCGCCCTCCGTCATGCCCGCGTCATCGCTGCCGTCCGAATCCGCAGAGTCAGAGACGAGCGACGCCGGAATCGTGACGGCCCGCTGCGCGACGCCGAAGACCCAACCGAGCGGTATGGACTCATCGTCTACAGCGGCCACCACGGTGCGAGCACGGGCGACATCGAGTCCGCCGACGTCGAGCAAGGCACGCACGAGCCGGACGCGCTCGACATGCGTGTCGTTGTACCGCGATTGGTTTGGGCTTGTGCGCTCGCCTGCAGGCAGCAGCCCCTCGCGCATGTAGTACTTGAGAGTCGGGATGGAAACCCCCGTACGCGAGCTCAATTCGGACATCCTCATGAATGGATAGTAGCACTATCGATAGTGTCACTGTCTATAGCGGATGCCCGGCGGCCGCACGGCTCGGCCCTGTTAGGCGGGCCCGTCGAGCGCGTCCATGTACCGCAGCACGATGCCCTCGCGCAGCGCCCATGGCGAGACGATGAGCGTCGAGACGTCGAAGACTTTCATGGCGGTGCGCAGCAGAACGGCGCCGGCGAGAATCTGGTAGCCGCGCTCGGGCGTGATGCCCGGCAGGTACTGCCGCACCTCCGAGGGCATCTCGCGCAGGGTCGGCTCCCACTCGCGAAGGCCGGTGTAGTGCACGGGGGCTAGCGCGCCGGTGTGCGGGTCCGCAGGGCCTCCGACGAGGCGCGCGAGCGAGCGGATCGTCTTGGAGGTGCCGACGACGCGGGTGGGCGCCGGGCGCTCGGTGAACCTCTCATCGCGCACCGCTGTGAGCTCCGCCCGCGCGTGCTTGCGCAACGCGGAGACCGCCTCGCGGGCGGGCGGGTCATCGCTGAAGAAGCGCAGCGTGCTGCGGGCGGCGCCGAGCGGCAGCGAGACCTGTACGTCGGGATACTCGTCGGCGCCCTGCGCGATCTCGAACGAGCCGCCGCCGATGTCGAACAGCAGGATCTCGCCCGCGGACCAGCCGAACCAGCGGCGCACCGCCAGCATCGTCACGCGCGCCTCCTCGTCGCCGGAGAGCACCTGCAGCTCGACGCCCGCCTCACGAGCGATGCGAGCGAGAACCTGCTCGCCATTGGCCGCCTCGCGGAGCGCCGAGGTCGCCGTCGCCAGCAGGTCGTCGACCCCCATCTCCTCAGCGGTCTGGGCCGCCTCGCAGATCGCGTCGACGAGGACGCGCTGCCCCCGCTCGACGATCGCACCGTCCTCGTCGAGGAAGTCCATCAGCCGCAGAGTGGAGCGTTGCGAGTGGTTCGGCACCGGGCTCGCGCCGGGGTGGGCGTCGACCACGAGCAGGTGGACGGTATTCGAGCCAACATCGATCACACCGAGGCGCATTTCTCGAGAGTACGCGGGTGCGGAGGTCAGGTCGCGTGTGGCTGGGGTACCTGGACTCGAACCAAGAACAACTGAACCAGAATCAGCCGTGTTGCCAATTACACCATACCCCACCGGCGCCAGCCGGAGCCGGGCCGAGTTGCGAGTTTACCCTACCGCCGGAGTGACGAGGTACGAGACCTGGCAGAAGCCGGCACCGAAGCACGTCAGCTCGGCGACCACGTCCATCCCCGCCGCGGATCCCGTGTCGCTCCTGACGACCTCCGCACGACCGCTCTCGCGCGCGTCGGAGATCGCCTGCGCGAGCTCGCGCGCGGGGGGAGCGGTGAAGCCCAGGTCGGGCACACGCTCGCTGACGGCGAGGAAAGCCTCGGTGTAGGTGAGCGATCCGCGCTCCTCGACACGCACCGCTGCGAGCTGACCCGATGAGGTCGTCACCGTGAACTGCGGCGTCGTGAAGAGCGCGCCGTTCGGCTCGGCCTCGGTTGCGATGAGCACGAGGCGGTAGTCGAGACCCGTCGGGTGCGGCCCCACGGTCAGGGCGCCATCTGCGGGCAGCCCGAGCTCTGCGGCATCGACCGGCGGTGAGCTCAGATCGATGCGCGGGGTTCGCGCGGCATCGATGTAGCGCAGGCCCCGCTCGGTGAAGACCGACCAGTTGAGGTCGGTCACCTGGTCGTCGTCAGCGGGGCCAGGGCCGGCGGCCAACCGAGGTCCTGCGATCGCCGCCACGAGCACAGCGCCGACGATGATCAGCAGCAGCAGCGCGGCCGGAATCCAGCGCACCCATTCCGGGCGATGCGGGTTCAGGGTGGCCATGCGTCATTCTCCCACTGAGGATGAGGCCACGCGTCGACACGGTGCCGGACGCTCGGCCTGCGCTCACCTCGCCTCCATCCGGCGGCGACTACCGTAGAGGGGTGCCCGACGCGAGACCCCGACGCCGACGCGCGCTCGTGGTCGCGGGCGCTGTCGCGTTGCTCGTTCTCGTGGCGACCGTGCTGTTGGCCCGATGGTGGCGAGACACCGCGGCGGGAGCCGCCTTCCTCGCCGACTACTCCGGCACGGTCGCGCCCCCTCCCGGCACTCCGGAGGGTTTCCCGGCCTGGTTGAGCTGGACCCACTACCTGAACGGGTTCTTCCTGCTCTTCATCGTGAGCTCGGGCCTGCACATCCGGTCCCGCACGCGGCCCATCTCGTTCGTGACTCGCCGCAACCGCAGGCCGCTGCGCACGGCACGACCGCCTCAGCGGCTGGGCATCCACACCTGGTGGCACCTCGTCGTCGTCGCCCTGTGGATCACGACGGGTCTCGTGTACGTCGTGCTGCTGCTGGCGAGCGGGCACTGGGCGCGCCTGCTGCCGACGGAGTGGGGGGTGGTGCCGAACGCGATCTCGGCGGGCGTGCAGTACCTGTCGCTCGACTGGCCAGTCCACGACAGCTGGCGCAGCTACAACAGTCTGCAGGTGATGTTCTACTCCGCGACAGTGTTCGTCGCCGCACCGCTCGCGCTGCTCACCGGCCTGCGCCTCTCTCCCGTCTGGCCCCGCAGATGGATGCGCGCGACGGGCGTGCTCGGCGACGTCGCCGCGCGGCGCGTTCACGCCTGGGTGCTCTGGTACTACCTCGCGTTCACCGTCGTGCACGTGGGCCTCGTGCTGCTGACAGGCATGCGGGAGAACCTCAACGGCATGTACGCAGGGGTTGAGAACTCCGAGAGCTGGCTCGGGTTTGCCGTCTTCGCCGCGTCGACGCTCGTGATGGTCGTGGCGTGGGCGCTGCTGCGCCCTCCCGCCCAGACGTCGATCGCCGAGCGCGTCGCCGACGTGCGCCGCCTACCCGCCCCGCCCCCCTGACCCCTCGTCGCCAGATCTGACGCGAATGGGCGCCGGGCGACATGGAGAGCGCCCCTACGCGCCAGATCTGGCCCAGAAAGAGGGGACGGTTAGAGGGTGGCGCGGAGGGCGCGGAGGCGCGCGAGAGTGGAGTCTCGACCGAGGAGCTCCATCGACTCGAACAGCGGTGGGCTCACGCGCCGCCCTGACACAGCGACGCGCAGCGGCCCGAACGCCAGGCGCGGTTTGAGACCGAGGCCGTCGACGAGGGCCGCGCGCAGGGCCTCCTCGATCGCCGCGGTCGTGAAGTCTTGCAGCTGCTCCAGCGCCGTGACTCCGGCGTCGAGCACGGCTGCCGCGTCATCCTGGAGGCTCGCCGCCGCATCTGCCTCGATCTCGAGCGCATCGTCGGCCGTGAAGAGGAAGGCGACCATGCCTGGCACCTCGCCGAGCAGCCCCACGCGCTCCTGCACGAGCGGCGCTGCCGCCGCGAGAAGCTCGCGCTCCGCCGGGCGCGGTACATCGCTGAAGAGGCCCGCATCGGCGCAATACGGGATGCTGCGCTCGACGAAGTCGTCGAGACCGAGCATCCTCAGATGGTCGCCGTTGAGGGATTCGGCCTTCGCGAGATCGAAGCGCGCCGGGTTGGGGTTGACGTCCGCGATGTCGAACGCGGCGACCATCTCGTCGATCGTGAAGACATCGCGGTCGTGAGCGAGCGACCAGCCCAGCAGCGAGAGATAGTTGAGCAGCCCCTCGCGGATGAAGCCGCGCTCGCGGTGGTGGAACAGGTTCGACGCGGGATCGCGCTTGGAGAGCTTCTTGTTGCCCTCCCCCATGACGTACGGCAGATGGCCGAACTGCGGGATCGCCTGAGCGATGCCGATCTCGATGAGCGCGTGGTACAGCGCGATCTGGCGCGGCGTCGACGACAGCAGGTCCTCCCCGCGCAGCACGTGGGTGATGCCCATGAGGGCGTCGTCGACGGGGTTGACGAACGTGTAGAGCGGAGCACCGTTGGGGCGCACGACGACGAAGTCGGTGAAGCTGCCGGCAGGGAAGGTGATCTCGCCGCGCACCAGGTCGGTGAAGCTCAGTTCGGTGTCGGGAACGCGCAGGCGCATCGCCGGCGAGCGCCCCTCGGCGCGATAGGCGGCCTTCTGCTCGTCGGTCAGCTCGCGCTCCGAGTTGTCGTAGCCCATCTTCGGGTCGCGGCCGGCCGCGACGTTGCGCGCCTCGATCTCCTCACCCGTCAGGTAGCTCTCGTAGAGATGGCCGGAGGCGGTGAGCTGCTCGATGATGGCGCGGTAGATGCTCGAGCGCTGCGATTGGCGGTAGGGGGCGTGCGGGCCGCCCGTCTCGACGCCTTCGTCCCAGTCGATGCCGAGCCACCGCAGGCCGTCGAGCAGCTGGTGGTAGCTCTCCTCGCTGTCGCGCGCCGCGTCGGTGTCCTCGATGCGGAACACCATGGTGCCGCCCGTGTGGCGCGCATAGGCCCAGTTGAACAGGGCGGTGCGGATGAGCCCCACGTGCGGGGTTCCCGTCGGCGAGGGGCAGAAGCGCACGCGCACGTCGGCGCCAGTGGCGGTGGAGAAGGCGGGGCTGGTCACGGGGAGCCAGTCTAGGCGCTGCGGGATGCCCGGCCGTCGATCAGCCAGGCGCGAGTGGCGCGGCTCAGCAGCGGTAGAAGCCCGCCACGTGGGGGGAGAGCGCTCCGAGCCCGCCGAGCAGCACGAGGTCGTCAGGGTTCTGGGAGCGCAGCGCGGCGTGCGCTGGCGAGGGCACGCACCCAGGGCGCACGGTGAAGAGGGGCGCACCGAGGGCGCCGGCGGCCGCACCGCCCGAGAGTGCGTCGGCGAAGCCGGTGCCCGTCGCGAGATAGCTGCGCGGAGCATCCGGAAAGTGCCCACCAGCGATGAGCGCCGCCGTCGCATAGCGGTCGGTGCCCGAGATGCGCTCGACGACGAGCCCGGCCGAGACGAGCGACTGCTGGATTCCCGAGGAGACAGCACTCGAGCCGCCGACGATGACGACGCGGCCGGTGCCCAGCTGCCGCAGCAGAGCGAGCGTCGCGGCGTCGGCAGTGCGGGACGCTCCGGCCACGAGCACGACCGGGGCATCCACCGACGCGGCGGCCGGGCCAGCGGCGAGAGCGTCGGCGTACCCCGCACCCGTGGCCAGGTAGACGACGGGGGCTCCGGTGCCGCCGTAGGAGTCGAGGGCGAGCCGGCGGGAGGTGTCGTACCGGTCAGCGCCGGACACGCGATCGACGCGCGAGGTCACGCCGCGCAGGGTCGAGATGACCGAGGAGGCAACGACTCCCGACCCTCCGGCGACGACGATGCGGTCGGGATCGAGCCGCCGCAGCTCGCGCAAGATCACCGACGGCACCGAGGAACGCGTCACGAGCAGCAGGGGCGCATCGGCGGCACCCGCGAGGGCCGCTGCGCTCAGGGCGTCCGGAAAGTCGAGCCCGGAGGCCACGTAGACGGTGCTCGCGCCCGAGGGAAAGGTGCGCGACGAGATCTGGGCGGAGGTCGCGAAACGGTCGCTGCCCGAGAGTCGGTGCACCTCACCGGGAGGTGTCGGCGGAGTGCTCGAGTATCGACCGAAATTCTGCGTGTAGTACAGGCGCCCCGTCGAGCTCGCCGCAATGCCGATGCCGATATCGGTGTGGTTGGCGAGCATGTTCGCACGATGACCCGACGAACCCGCCCACGCACCCACGACCGCGCTGGGGCTGTACCCGGCCGCGACGTTCTCTGCTGCGCGCGACCACCCGGCAGGGTACAGCAGGTGAAAGCCATCACGGTGGGACATGCGTGAGGTGCGCGCCTGCTGCACGGACCAGTCCTGGGCGATGTCGTTGAGCGCGGCGTTGAGCCGCAACGCCGGCAGGCCTTTCGAGGCGCGCAGCTCGTTGGTCTGCTGGAGGATGAGGGCGCGCTCAGACTCGTAGCTGCCGGCCGTGGGCAGCGAGCCTGACGCGGTCGCGAGGGAGCCCTGGGCCGCCGCGCCACCGCTGTGCTCCTCCGGCGCGGTCGCCGTCAAGCCCGGCTCGAGGGCGTCGACCTGCGCCGCGGTCGCGCTCACGGGCGCAGCGATGAGGGAGGCGGACAGCGCTATGGTGACGACGACGCGCATTCTCACGGTTCCCCCCGAACCCGCTGCAGCACCCTCGACCTCTCCCCGGTCGAGCCGAGTACAGATCACGCGGTGCCGTGTCGCGACCCCCTGTCGCGGCGTTCCCCCAGTCTAGGTGGCGCGCTCCCCGAAGCCGAGCTGCCGCGCTACCCCCTGTTCGCGGGGCGAACACCGTGCGGCGACAGGACCAGAGCTGCGAGCACGATACCGACGAGCGTCATCGTCACGAAGGACAGCCCCGAGTACCCGAGCCCCGCGAGCAGCGGGCCGGCGAGCGCCCCACCCACAGCACCGCTGCCGCTCATCAGCAGGTCGCTGCGACCCTGGACGATCGGCCGTCGTGCTGGCGCCGCCGACTCGGTCAGCAGAGCAGAGCCTGCGACGGTGCTCGCACTCCAGCCCAGACCGAGGAAGATCAGGCCAGCGACCACCCAGCCCTCGCTCTCGGAGCCGAGACCGGTCATCACCAGACTGGCCAGGAGCATCCCCTGCCCCAGCAGGATCGTCGGCCGCCGCCCGAGACGGTCGGAGAGGATGCCGAAGACGGGCGACAGCGCGTACATGCCAGCGATGTGCAGGCTGATGGTGAATCCCACGATCACAAGGCTGGCACCGTGATCCGCGAGATGAACGGGCGTCATCGCCATGACCGACACCATCGTCGCGTGACTGAGCGCGATCGACAGGAGCGCGAGTCGAATGCCCGAGCGATCGTCCACCGAGGCGACGGGAGGCTGGGCTGGTGTTCCCGAGCGCGCGGCCTCGGCCGCCGTCGAACGATCCTGCTCGTCCTGCCAGGCCGCGGCGAGCGCGAGCGGGTCGGGCCGGAGCCCTACGAAGTAGAGCGCGGCCGCGAGGCACTGAGCAAGAACGGTGAAGAGAAAGGGGCCACTGAGCTCGGGTAGACCGAGCAGAGAACCGAGGCTCTCTCCCGGTCCGATGAGGTTGGGGCCGCTGACCGCACCGATGGTCGTCGCCCAGACGACGAGGGACAGGTCGCGACCACGCGTCGCGGGAGCCGCAAGATCAGCAGCGGCGAAACGCGACTGCAGGTTGACGGCCGTGCCCGTGCCGATCAGCATCACTCCGAGCAGAAGCAGCGGGAAGCTGCTGATGCCAGCGGAAACCATGGCGAGCACCGCACCCACTGCGGCGGCGAGTGCGCCGGTCGCGAGAGCAGGAGCGCGCCCCGAGCGGCGGGCGAGTCGTGCGAGCGGCACGGCCGCGAGCGCCGCACCGAGGGTCACCATCGTCGCCGCCATGCCGCTGTAGGCCGGCGAGCCTGAGATGACCGAGGCGAGGATCGCCCCGATCGACAGGGTCGCCCCCATGCCCAGACCGGCGAGCACCTGCCCCACCATGAGCACCCGCCGGGTGCGGCGCTGCACCGCCGCCACCGTCTCGGCGGTCACCGGCACGGTGCTCGTCATGCCGGGTCGACCCGATCGTCGCGGTTCTTGGCGGGGTTGCTCAGCACACCGAGCCCCTCGATGTGGATCTCGACGGTCTGCCCGTCGACGAAGCCGCCGAGTCCGTTCGGGGTGCCGGTCATGATGATGTCGCCCGGCAGAAGCGTCCACGCATCGGTGATGAAGGCAATGATGTCGGGAATGGAGTGGATGAAGTCGTTGGTGTTGCCCTTGCGCCGCAGCTCGCCGTCGACGAACGTCTCGATCTCGAGGTTTGTGGGGTCGATGTCGGTCTCGATGTAGGGCCCGATCGGCGCGAAGGTGTCGTAGCCCTTCGCACGCGCCCACTGGCCGTCGGCGAACATGACGTCGCGGGCGGAGACATCGTTGCCGATCGTGTAGCCGAACACGACGTCCCTCCAATCCTCGCGCTTGACGCGCTTGGCGATCGCGCCGATCACGATCACGAGCTCGCCCTCGTGCGTGATGCGGCCGTCGACGGGCGGCAGGATGATCGGCTCACCGGGCCCGATGACCGCCGTGTTGGGCTTCATGAAGATCAGCGGCGTCTCGGCCACCTCGTGCCCCATCTCCGCGGCGTGCGCGGCGTAGTTCATGCCGACGCAGACGACTTTCGACCGCGGGATGACGGGGGCGAGGATGCGCGCCTGCGCGAGCGGCACGCGCTCCCCGGTCGTCTCGAAGCCGTGGAACATCGGGTCACCCGTGAGGACGACGAGGTGATCATCGTCGACGATCCCGAACTGCGGGGTCTGTCCGTCGGTGCTGAATCGCGCGATCTTCACCGCATCACCCTACTGCCGCGCGCGTGCCGATTCGATGCGAACGCATCGCTCCCGGATGCTCCGCTCAGGCATTCTGCTTCTTGAGGCGCGAGGCCGCTCGGGCGCGCAGAGTCTGATCGAGCTCGACCTTGCGGATGCGCACCTTCTCGGGCGTGACCTCGACGCACTCGTCCTCTCGCGCGAACTCGAGGCACTCCTCGAGCGTGAGCTGCCGGGGAGGTGTCAGTCGCTCGAGCTCCTCGGCCGTGGAGGAGCGGATGTTGTTGAGCTTCTTCTCCTTGGTGATGTTGACGTCCATGTCGTCGGCGCGCGAGTTCTCGCCCACGACCATGCCCTCGTAGACTTCCTCGGTCGGGTTTACGAAGAACGTCATGCGCTCCTGCAGCGTCATCATCGCGTTGCTCGTGACGACACCGGCGCGGTCCGCGACGATCGAGCCATTGTTGCGCGAGAGGATCGACCCCGCCCAGGGCTCATAGCCGTGGAAGATCGCGTTCGCGATGCCCGTACCGCGCGTGGTCGTGAGGAACTCGGTGCGGAAGCCGATGAGGCCGCGGCTCGGCACGAGGAACTCCATGCGCACCCAGCCCGTACCGTGATTCGTCATGCCCTCCATGCGGCCGCGACGGGCCGCGAGCAACTGCGTGATCGCGCCGAGATACTCTTCGGGCGCGTCGATCGTGAGCTCTTCGAAGGGCTCGTGGAGCTTGCCGTCGATCTGCTTCGTGACGACCTGGGGCTTTCCGACGGTCAGCTCGAAGCCCTCGCGGCGCATGTTCTCGACGAGGATCGCCAGAGCGAGCTCCCCTCGACCCTGCACCTCCCAGGCGTCCGGCCGCCCGATGTCGACGACGCGAATCGACACGTTGCCGATGAGCTCACGGTCCAAGCGATCCTTGACCATGCGCGCCGTGAGCTTGTGCCCCTTGACCTTGCCGACGAGCGGCGAGGTGTTGGTACCGATCGTCATCGAGATGGCGGGGTCGTCGACGGTGATCGCCGGGAGCGGACGGACATCCTCGGGGTCGGCGATCGTCTCGCCGATGGTGATCTCCTCGATGCCCGCCACCGCGACGATATCGCCGGCCATGCCCGACTCGGCGGGGTAGCGCTCGAGCGCGCGCGTCTTCAGAAGCTCGGTGATGCGCACGTTCGAGTGGGTGCCGTCGTGACGCACCCACGCCACCGTCTGGCCCTTCTTGAGCGTGCCGTTGAAGATGCGCAGCAGCGCGATACGACCGAGGAACGGGCTCGCGTCGAGGTTGGTGACGTGCGCCTGCAGGGGGTGCTCGTCGTCGTAGACCGGCGCGGGGACGTGCTGCAGGATCGCCTCGAAGAGCGGCTCGAGATCGTCGTTGTCGGGCAGCTCTCCGTCGGCGGGACGATTGCGGCTCGCCGCCCCGGCTCGACCCGAGGCGTAGATGACCGGCAGGTCGAGAATGGCGTCGACGTCGAGGTCGGGCACCTCATCCTGCAGGTCGCTCGCGAGACCCAGCAGCAGGTCGTGCGTCTCTTCCTCGACGGCTTCGATGCGCGCGTCGGGGCGGTCGGTCTTGTTGACGAGCAGGATCACGGGAAGCTTGGCGGCGAGCGCCTTGCGCAGCACGAAGCGGGTCTGCGGCAGTGGGCCTTCGCTCGCGTCGACGAGCAGCACGACACCGTCGACCATGCTCAGCCCGCGCTCGACCTCGCCCCCGAAGTCGGCGTGGCCGGGGGTGTCGATCACGTTGATCGTGATCTCTTGACCGTCGGCGTGCTTGCCCTTGTAGGTCACCGCCGTGTTCTTGGCGAGGATCGTGATGCCCTTCTCGCGCTCGAGGTCGTTCGAGTCCATCGCCCGATCCTCGAGGTGGGCGTGCGCGGCGAAGGAGTCGGTCTGGCGCAGCATGGCATCGACAAGGGTGGTCTTGCCGTGGTCGACGTGGGCGACGATCGCCACATTGCGCAGGTCGGTGCGGGTGGCGAGTGCCATGGTGAATCAGTCCTTGGTGGCTGCGCGCTGCTCTCGACGCTCCCGCTGCGCCACTGGGTCGGGCAGGGGAACAGCGGCGATGAGGCGCTGAGTGTAGGGATCTTGGGGGTTGCGCAGAATCTGATCGCGCGAACCCTGCTCGACCAGTCTACCCCGGTGCATCACCGCGATCCGGTGAGCAAGAATGTCCACCACCGCGAGGTCATGACTGATGAAGAGGCAGGCGAACTGCAGCCGCTGCTGAAGCTCCTGCAGCAAGTCGAGGAAGCGCGCCTGCACCGATACGTCGAGCGCGCTCGTCGGCTCGTCGGCGACGAGAAGCTCGGGAGTCAGCGCGAGGGCGCGCGCAATGCCGACCCGCTGGCGCTGCCCACCGGAAAGCTCGTGCGGGTAGCGGTTGCGGTAGCTCCTGGGCAGCTCGACGGAGTCGAGCAGGTCCTCGACGCGCGTGTTGAGGTCTGCACCCTGGGCCTCCCCGGCGAGGTAGAGCGGTTCGCCGATGCTCTCGCCGATAGGCATGCGGGGATTCAGGCTCGAGCCGGGGTCCTGGAAGACGATGCCCGCCTTCCGGCGCAGCGGCCTCAGGTCGCGGGCGCTCGCCGTCGAGATATCGATGCCCGCCGAGACGAGCCGCCCCTGCTTGATGGGCAGGAGCCCGACAGCAGCGCGCCCGAGCGTCGTCTTGCCGGAGCCGGACTCCCCCACGAGGCCGACGATCTCACCGGGGTAGACCTCGAGAGAGATGTCGTCAGCGGCGAGGAACGCCGGAACTCGACCGCGCTTCGGGTACTCGATCGAGACGCTCTGGAACGAGAGCGCAGGCTCGGCAGAGCGCGTGGCGCCCACGGTCGACCCCTCCTCGGTGAGGTTGACGCCGAGGTGGGGCACGGAGGCCAGGAGCGACTGCGTGTACGGGTGCTGAGGCCTCTGGAAGATGTCGAGAGCCGTGCCCTGCTCCACCGCCTCGCCATCCTTCATGACCAGGATCGAGTCGGCGAGGTCGGCCACGACACCCATATCGTGCGTGATGAGCACGATGGCGGAGTCGAGCCGCGTGCGCAGGCTGCGCAGCAGCTCGAGAATCTCGGCCTGCACGGTGACGTCGAGCGCGGTCGTCGGCTCATCGGCGATGAGGAGCACGGGGTCGCAGGAGATCGCCTGAGCGATCATGGCGCGCTGGCGCTGGCCGCCGGAGAGCTGGTGCGGGTACTTGTGGAACGCCGTGGCTGGGTCGGGCATGTCGACCTTGTCCAGGAGCTCGATCGCGCGCTCTTTCGCCTGGGCCGGCGTGAGGTCGAAGTGCGTGCGGAGGGTCTCCACGATCTGGAAGCCGACGGTGTAGACGGGGTTGAGGGCCGTCATGGGCTCCTGGAAGATGACGGCGATCTCGCTGCCGCGCACCTTGCGCAACTCGTTGGCGCCGAGCCCGGCGAGCTCGCGCCCCAGCAGCTGGATGGAGCCGGTGACGCGCGCGGTCGTCGGCAGGAGGCCGAGGAGCGCCATCGAGCTCGAGCTCTTGCCCGACCCGGACTCGCCGACGATCGCGAGCACTTCGCCGCGCTGCACCCGGTAGGTGAGCCCGACTGCCGCAGGGTAGTACTCGCCGTCGACCCAGAAGTCGACACCGAGGTCGGCGACCTCCAGCACGGTCTCGACGGCGGTGGAAGCGGTGGGGGTCACGGGAAGTCCTTCCGCGGGCTGTTCGTCAAGGGGTCTGCGACACTGAGTGCATGCGATTTCAGCCTGCGAGCTTTCGCCCGGCGTTCGGCCGAGTGCTCACCGTCGTCATTCTCGGCGTCGCGCTCGCAGGCCTCGCGGGCTTCGTCGTCGCGGGCGATCTCGAGGGTCTCGGGCGCTACGGCTGGTGGTTCGTGCTGCTCGGCGCGCTCGCGGTGAGCCTGTTCTGGACTCCGCGCGTGGAGGTGCTCGAGCACGCCATCATCGTGCGCAACCCGCTGAGCACCTGGCACGTGCCCTGGCCGGCCGTGCAGGTGGTGGACACGAAGTACGCCTTGACTCTCACCACACCCGCTGGTCGCATCGAGGCGTGGGCCGCGCCGGCCTCCGGCCGCTACACGGTCTTCCGTCTGAGCCCGCAGGACACCCAGGTGAGCGCCTCTGCGCGCGTCGCCGGATCGATCCGGCCCGGCGACACTCTCTCGAGCGAGAGCGGCGCCGCCGCGAATCACATTCGACGCCACTGGGAGGAGCTGCGCGATGACGGTCTGCTCGACAGCCCGCTCGAGCCCGGCTCGCTGAGGCGCACCTGGCACCCGGTGACGGCCGCGACGCTGATCGCTCTGACGGCGCTGGGCGTGCTCGGCGCGGTGCTCTAGGGAACGCTCGCCGCCGATCACGGGATGCTCGGCTCGCGCCGCGCTCATCACTGGGTCCTCCCCGCCGAGTCGTCGTCCGTCTCGGGCCGCGGCCCGACGCTGCCGACCGAGGTACCGCCCGCCTGGAAGCCGAGGCCCCGCGTGGCACTCGCCGAGGCCGCACGGCGCATCGACTCGCGGTTCTGCTTCGCGAGCTTGCGCGCGTTCGGCAGGCGCTTCTGGCGCGGGTCGAAGGCGTCGCGCAAGCCGTCGCCGAGGAAGTTGATGCACAGCGCGATCGCGATGATGAAGACGCCCGGCCACCAGAACAACCAGGGCCGGGTGCCGAACGCCGCCTGGTTCTCGCTGATGATCTTGCCGAGCGAGGTGTCGGGCGGTTGCACACCGAAGCCGAGGAAGCTCAGGGCCGTCTCGAGAAGGATCGCCGCCGCCATGAGCAGCGTGGTGTTGACGATGATCACGCCGATGGCGTTGGGCAGGATGTGCTTGAAGATGATGCGGCGATCGCTGGCTCCGGCGACGCGGGCCGCGTCGACGAACTCGCGCTCGCGCAGGCTCAGTACCTCGGCGCGCACGAGTCGCGCGAGACCGGTCCACGTGAAGAGGCCGATGATGATCGCAAGCACGAAGGCGCCGAGGCCGCCGAAGGCGCTGCCGAGCACCGCGCCGACGACGATGAGTGGGATCGTGATGACGATGTCGGTGAAGCGCATGAGCACTGAGTCGACCCATCCGCGGTAGTAGCCGGCGATCGCGCCGACGACCGTGCCGATGGCGGTGGCGATGAGCCCGACGACGACCATGATGACGACCGATTGCTGCGTGCCGCGCATCACGACGGCGAAGATGTCGCGGCCGATCTCGTCCTGACCGAACGGATGGTCGCCGATGCGTATGCCCTCGCCGCCGAGGAACGCCGGCAGGAGGCTCATGGTCGGCGCGCCGCCGTTCTGCGGGGTCGGAATATCGGTCCACGACCACTGCCACCACCCGGCGGTCTTCACGGCGAGATCGAAGACCGCGAAGTCGAAGCCCACCGAACTGAACGCGAGCACGACGATGAACGTGAGGACGATCATGGAGATCACGGCTCCGCGGTGGCGGAAGAAGCGGCGCCGGACGATCTGACCCTGGCTGAGGCCCTCGACCTCCTTGAGCTCGATCGAGTTCTCGGCGTCGGTGACACCCGAGTTGGCGTCGCCCGGTGCGGGGCTGGGGGAAGCATTCATCAGGACACCCGAATTCGCGGATCGAGAGCGGCATAGGCGAGGTCGGCGAGGAGGTTGAACAGGATCGCCAGACCGCCGACGACGACGAAGAAGGCCATCACGGGGTTGGGGTCGACCTGATTGAGGCCGTTGATGAACAACTGGCCCATGCCCGTCCAGCCGAACACCGTCTCGGTGATGACGGCCCCTCCGACAATGCCACCGATGTCGAAGGCAACGATGGTCGCGATCGGGATGAGGGCGTTGCGGAAGGCGTGCCGCACGACGACAGTGCGCTCGGTGAGCCCCTTCGCCCGCGCGGTGCGGATGTAGTCCTGGTTCATCACTTCGAGGAGGCTCGAGCGGGAGTACCGCGTGTAGGTCGCGAACGAGATCAGGATGAGGGCGATCGTGGGCAGCAGCAGGTGCGTGTAGATGTCGACGCCCTCGACCCACAGCGAGCCTTCCAGGTTCGGTGTCGAGGAGCCGATCGTCGCGATCGGTCGACCTCGGATGCGTCCGGACGCCGAATAGTCGTCCCACACGATCATGAAGCGGTCGAGAAGGATCGCGAGCGCCGTCACGACCCCGGTGAATACGGTGATGCGCATGATCGGGCCGCGGTCGTGCCCGCCCATCAGTCTGCCGACGAGCAGGCTGACTCCCACAGCGGCGAGACCGAGCAGGGCGAGCATCCACCATTCGGTGATGAAGAACGAGACGTAGTACTGGAAGGGGAAGTAGACCACGAGACCGATGCCGGCCGTCACGAGCGCGGCCCGTAGCGCCCGTCGGTTCTGCAGGCCGGTGATGAGCAGCGTGAATCCCACGGCGGAGCCGATGCCGGCGATGGCGACCCCGACGATCGTGAGGCCCGGCACGGTGAACCAGTCGACGAGGTTCATGATGACGAGGATCGAGACCGTCGCGCCGACGGCGATGACGAAGGTCGTGATCTTGCGCTTCACCGCACCGGGAATGATCGAGGCCCACAGGAGACCCGAGGCGGCGCTCAGGAGGGCGATGAGCCAGAGGGGCAGCTGCGGGTCGTCCTGGAGGAAGTCGTTGAACCCGATGGCGATGTACTGCTTGAGCAGCACCGCGACCCAGAAGATGGGCAGGGAGAAGAAGAGGAACGAGATGAAGGTGACGGTGTAGTCGTACCCGCTGTACTGGCGCAGCGCCGTCGTGATGCCGACGATGAGGCCGAGGATGATGGCGAGGATCGTCGCGATGGTGACGAGCTGCAGTGTCGAGCCGATGGCCTGCTCGAGAAGCGCGTTGACGTCGCGGCCTTGCACGCTGGTGCCGAAATCGAGTCGCAGCACGCCGAACAGCCAGATGAAGTACCGCAGAGGCGGCGCGACATCGAGATTGAGGAGCCGCGTGCGCGACTCGATGAGCTGCTCCTTGTTGGGTGCGCTGCTCGCGCGGAGATCCTCAAGAGGGTCTCCCGAGAAGGCGACCAGGTTGTACATGAGGAAGGTCGCCGCCAGAAGGACGAAGACCGAGGCGATGAGACGCCGGATGACGAATGTGGCCATGGAGCTGGCACCCTACCTATTCACGTTCCCTGGGCTCCCTCAGCGCGAGGCGCTGGAACCACCGTAGTGATTCCAGCGCCCGCACTGAGGACTGACACGAGTCAGTCGGTGGTGGTGCTACCGACTAGTTGCTCTCGGTCGGGGTCCAGTCCCAGACGTTCCAGAAGATCGTCGGGGAGAGGGGACCCGGGTTGACGTTCTCCACGCGGTCGGAGTACGCCGTGACGCCGGGGAACTGGAAGATGGTCAGACCGTAGAAGTCGTCCATCAGCAGCTTGTCGATCTGCAGCTGGATGTCGATCTGAGCCTCGGGGTCGAGGGTCACGTCCAGCTCGCTCAGCAGAGCGTCAACCTCAGCGTTGCTGTAACGGTTGAAGTTGTTGATGCCGTCCGAGCGGAAGGTCGCCGAGCTGTTCGTCACACCGAGGCTCGTCGACTGCCAGCCGAAGAAGGTCGCGTCGTAGGCGCCCGGCGTGCCGAGCAGACCGCCCCACTCGGGGCTGCCGCAGTCCTCGATCACGAAGCCCGCCTCAGTGGCCGAAGCCTGGATGAGGGCGAACTCGTTGACACGGCGCGGGTTGTTCGACGCGTACAGGATGCAGACGGCGGGGTCGGTGACGCCGGCCTCAGCGATGAGCGCCTGGGCGCCCTCGATGTCGACCTCTCCGAAGTTGGCCTGCATGCCGTTGTTCTCGACGGTCTCGTCATAGCCGGGTGCGCCCGGGAGGAAGAGCTGCGAGTTGCGCACCTCGGCCTCGGGGTTGAGCGGCTTGATGAGCGTGTCGACGATCTGCTGACGGGGAACCGTCTTGAGGAAGGCCTCGCGCAGCAGCGGGTTGTCGAACGTGCCGTTCTTCGAGCCCTCGAACGTGAGGTCGATGTGCTCGTAGACGGCTTCTTCGCCACCAAGGACGGTCACACCGTCGAGCGCTGCGAGAGCGTCGGCGACGTCGGCCGTGGCCTGGGGGCTGATGATGTCGACCTCGCCGTTGGCGAGAGCCTGCACCGCGGCGAGCGGGTCGGGGATGAACCGCACCGTCACCTCTTCGATCTCGGGCAGGTTGTCACCGCGGTAGTTCTCGTTCGCCGAGAGGGTGATGAACTGGTCAGCCACGAAGTCGGTGATGACGTAGGGGCCGCTGCCGATCACGAGATCGGTGTCCTCCGGCATCTCGCTGAAGTTGAAGCCCGAGTTCCAGAACGACGAGATGGCGGCGAGCGCCTCGGTGTCGTTGTTCTGCACGGCGTCGATGAGAGCCTGCTTGGCCTCGGATGCGTCCTCGATGCCGAGAGCCTTGCCCGCGGTCACGTGGGCCGGCATGCCGACACCGAAGATGAGCTCCCAGTCGACGAAGAACTCGTCGTAGACCAGCGTGATGGTCTTGCCGTCGATCTCGGGAACCTGCGAGACGAGCTCGAGGCCGGAGCCGATGGACCCGTCGAAGAACACGACGTCGGTCGGGTACTCGTCGGTGAACTCCCCGGTGTCGGGGTCGGTGAATTCGCTCGGGTCGAAGTCGGGGGTGTTGAGCACGCCCGAGTTGGCAACCCATTCGAGCAGCATGTCAGCGGCGTCGACAGGCGTGCCGTCAGACCACTGCGTGTCCTCGTTGATCGTGTACTGGACGGTCAGCGGGTCCTCCGAGAGGATCTCGTAGGTGCCGAACGACTCGTCACGCACGAGCGCGGGCTCGTTGTTGTAGTAGTTGAAGCCTGAGTTGGACATGTACACGATGTTCGCGTTGGCCGTGGCGTTACCGAACGACGTGTCGGGGTTGTACGAGTAGAACGCCTGGTTCCACGCGACACTGATGGAGCTACCCTCGACGACCTCGGACTGCGGCGCTGCGCAAGCCGAGAGAACGAGAGCGCTCGCCGCGACCGTGGCCACTGAGGCCCCGATTCTGCTGATTCGCAATTTTCCTCCTGTGCAAGATGGTTACGTGCGGCACCGACCTCCCGGTCGGCGACGCACGCGTGTTGGCTCTGACCATAGAGATGCTCAGCCATCCCCGCCAAACTGGCACGGCATTCGTTACGCGGCGGTGATCAAGTTCGCCGAAAAGCCGCGTTCGTACCGCATTACTGCGTGAAACGCTCGTACCTCACACGAATATTGTGCGCAGTGGCGCATCCTTGACGGTTTGCGCTCCTTCTCGGGGCGGACATCCGCTCGCCCGCAGCCACCCCTGGTCACCGGAGCCAAAAGGCAGACCGTGTTGTCCACTCTTTCTTGTGGAAAGCCCACAAATCACGCAGTCGCGCGCGCTCATTCGAGCGATCTCTCGGCAGCGTGCGGCACAGTCGAGCCATGACCGCAGACGCGCCACCCTCCGTGCCGGAGCCGGCTCCGCTCACGCGAGGGCGACTCCGCATCGAGATCCTCCTCGTGCTCGGGCTCTCCCTCGGTGCGAGTGCCGTGTACTCGATCGTCTCCATCACCAACCGGCTCACGCGAGAGGTGCCGCTCTCGCAGCAGACGGCCACGATCAACGCTTCACGTGACTCTCGCGAGATCTTCGACCTGGTGTACCAGTTGCTCAGCATCGCCTTCGGCCTGGTGCCCGTCGCTCTGGTCGCCTGGTTGCTGTGGAGCGCGGCGCGACCCCACCTCCACCGCCTCGGCCTCGATGCCACTCGGCCGTGGCGCGACCTGCGCGACGGCGTGGGACTCGCGCTGCTCGTCGGGGTGCCGGGCCTCGCGCTCTACCTGGGCGGGCGCGAGCTCGGCCTGACCGTCACGGTCGTGCCGACCGCGCTCGACGAGTACTGGTGGACCGTGCCCGTTCTGCTGCTGGCCGCGTTGCGCGCGGGCCTGGTGGAGGAGCTCATCGCGGTCGGCTATCTGTTCGCGCGGTTGCGCGACCTGCAGTGGAGCCCCTGGGCCATCATCCTCGCGAGTGCCCTGCTACGCGGCACCTACCACCTGTACCAGGGCTTCGGTGCGTTCGTCGGCAATGTGGCGATGGGCATCCTGTTCGGCTGGCTGTACACCCGAACCGGCCGCGTGGCGCCCCTCATCGTGGCGCACACCGCGATCGATGCGGCCGTCTTCGTCGGCTACCCCGCCACCGCGGCGGCCTTCCCCGACCTCTTCGGTGTTCCCGCTTAGGCCGGGCTCTCCGCGAAGCTCTCGATCGGCGGGCACGCACAGACCAGGTTGCGATCGCCGAAGGCCTGGTCGACGCGGCGCACAGGCGGCCAGTACTTGTCGGCGCGCGTCGCTCCGAAGCCGCCGTCGACGGTCGAGCCCGCGAGGGTGGCCGGGTAGGCGGCGAGCTCGCGTGAGTACGGGTGCTGCCAGTCGCCCACGATGACGCTCTCGGCCGTGTGCGGGGCGTTGACGAGCGGGTTGTCGTCGGCGGGCCACTCCCCTGTGGCGACCGCGTCTGCCTCGTGCCGAATCGCAATCATCGCCTGGATGAACCGCTCCAGCTCGGCGAGATCCTCACTCTCGGTCGGCTCGACCATGAGGGTGCCCGACACGGGGAACGACATGGTGGGCGCGTGGAACCCGTAGTCGACGAGGCGCTTGGCGACGTCGTCGTTGGAGATGCCGGTGCGCTCCTTGAGCGGCCGCAGATCGAGAATGCACTCGTGCGCGACGAGGCCGCGCTCGCCCGCATACAGCACCGGATAGTGCTCCCGCAGGCGGAGGGCGACGTAGTTGGCAGCGAGCACGGCTGTCGCGGTGGCCTCAGTGAGCCCCTCGGCTCCCATCAGTCGGGCGTATGCCCACGAGATGGGCAGGATGCTCGCGCTGCCGTAGGGCGCTGCCGAGACCGGTGCACCCCGGTGCTCGACGGTGCCGACGGAACCGGTGCGCATATCGAACGGCGGGTGCGCGTTCATCTGGGCGAGAGGATGCCCTGGCAAGAACTCGGCGAGGTGCGCCTTCGCCGCCACCGGGCCGACACCCGGCCCTCCCCCGCCGTGCGGGATGCAGAAGGTCTTGTGAAGATTGAGATGGCTCACGTCGCCGCCAATGTCGCCGAATCGGGCGCAGCCGAGCAGCGCGTTGAGGTTGGCTCCATCGATGTAGACCTGCCCGCCCGCGTCGTGCACCGCCGCCGTGACGTCGAGGATGTCGTGCTCGTAGACGCCGTGCGTCGAGGGGTACGTGATCATGAGCGCCGCCAGATTCTCGCCGTGCTCCGCGATCTTCGCCCGCAGGTCGCCCAGGTCGACGTCGCCGCTGCCGGTCGTGGCGACGACGACGACGCGCATCCCCGCCAGCACCGCGGAGGCCGCGTTGGTGCCGTGCGCGCTGGACGGAATGAGGCACACCGTGCGGTGGGTATCGCCGCGCGAGCGGTGGTAGCCGCGAATCGCGAGCAGGCCTGCCAGCTCGCCCTGGCTGCCGGCATTGGGCTGCAGGGAGACGGCGTCGTAGCCGGTGAGCTCGGCAAGCCAGTCCTCGAGCATGCCGATCATGACGAGCGAGCCCTGCACGTCCTCCAGCGGCGCGAAGGGGTGCAGACCGTTGAACTCGGGCCAGCTGACGGCAGCCATCTCGGTCGCGGCGTTGAGCTTCATCGTGCACGAGCCGAGCGGGATCATGCCGCGGTCGAGCGCGTAGTCGCGATCGGCGAGGCGCTTCAGGTAGCGCATCATCGCCGTCTCGCTGCGGTGAGCGTGGAACACCGGGTGCGTCATGTAGGTGGACTCGCGGTGCAGCGCAGACGGGATGCGGCCGGTGCCGTGCTCCCTCCAGCCGTGCGACCCGTGGTCGTGCGAGCCGAACGCGCTGACGAGGTCGTGAAGGTGCGCCACGGTGGTGGTCTCGTCGACCGAGATGCGGAGCGTGTCGTCGCCTTCCTGCCAGACCAGCAGATCGCGGTCTCGGGCGGCCGACGCGAGCGCGGCGGCCCGGCCCGGAACACGGACGGACAGCGTGTCGAAAAAGTCGCCGCTCTCCAGCTCGAAGCCCGCCTCCCGCAGCATGTCACCCAGTAGGAGGGCCTTCTGGGCGACGCGTTCGGCAATGCGGCGGAGTCCATCGGGCCCGTGGTAGACGCCGTACATCGACGCCATCACGGCGAGCAACACCTGGGCCGTGCAAATGTTCGAGGTGGCCTTGTCGCGGCGGATGTGCTGCTCACGGGTCTGCAAGGTCAGTCGGTACGCGGGGCGGCCGTCGGCGTCTCTCGAGACACCGACGAGGCGGCCCGGCATCTGCCGCTCGAGGCCCTCGCGCACGGCGAGATAGCCAGCGTGCGGGCCGCCGAATCCCATGGGCACGCCGAAGCGCTGGGTGGTGCCCACGGCAACGTCGGCTCCCAGTTCCCCGGGGGGAGTGATCAGCGTGAGAGCGAGAAGGTCCGCGGCGACGATCGCGAGGCCGCCGTGCTCCTTCATCTGAGCAATGACGGCGGACGGGTTCCAGATGCGGCCGGAGGCGGCCGGGTACTGCACGAAGACCCCGAAGGCCTCAGGGAGCTCTGCGGGGTCGGTCTCGGCAAGGGGTAGGAAGGCGAGGTCGATGCCGAGCGCCTCGGCACGCCCCACGAGCACGGCGCGGGTCTGCGCAAAGAGGTCGCTGTCAACGAGGAAGGTGTTCGAGGGGCTCTGGGAAGCGCGACGCGCCAGCAACATGCCCTCCACGACGGCGGTGGCCTCGTCGAGCATGGAGGCGTTGGCGGTGTGGAGGCCAGCAAGCTCACTGACCATGGTCTGGAAGTTCAGCAGTGCCTCCAACCGACCCTGCGAGATCTCCGGCTGGTACGGCGTGTAGGCGGTGTACCAGCTGGGGTTCTCGAGCACGTTGCGCTGAATCACGGCAGGGGTCACCGTGCCGTAGTAGCCCTGCCCGATGAAGCTCGTGCGCACCGTGTTGTGGTCGGCGATCGCCCGAAGCTCCTGCAGCACCTCGGCCTCGGTCGCGGGCTGGGGCAGGCTGCGCAGCGGGCTGGACTGGCGGATCGCCGACGGCACGGCCGCATCCATCATCGCGTCGAGGCTCGGGTACCCGAGTGCGTCGAGCATGAGTTGGCGGGCGTCGGAATCTATGCCGATGTGACGGTCGGCGAAGGCGTGGCTCACGGGGGACGATGCTCCTTGTGATTCGGCGGGTCGGTCAGACGCCTATGAGGGCGCGGTACTCATCGGGCGCGAGCAGAACGGGGCGCCCGCTGACACGGATCTTCACGAGCCAGCCCTCCCCGTAGGGGTCAGAGTTGATGGTCTCGGGGGCGTCGACGACACCCTGGTTCGCCTCCACGACTTCACCGTCGAGGGGCGCGTACAGCTCGCCCACCGACTTGGTCGACTCGACTTCGCCGACGATCGCGCCCGTGGCGAGGGCCTCGCCCACGGCGGGCAGCTCGACATAGACGACGTCACCGAGGGAGTCCGCGGCGTACTGCGTGATGCCCACGGTGGCGACATCGCCCTCGAGCCGAACCCACTCGTGCTCGGCGGTGTACTGCAGGTCGGTGGGAACGCTCATGGTCTAGGCCTTTCGACGGTAGAAGGGGAGGGCGACTACGGTGGCGGGCACACGGGTGCCGCGTATGTCGACGTCGAGCACGGTGCCCGGCGTGCGGTGGTCGGGGTGCACGAAGGCCATCGCGATGGGATGACCGAGTGTCGGCGAGAGTGCCCCACTCGTGACCTCGCCCACGGTGTCATCGCCGCGCAGCACGGCGTACTTGGCGCGCGGCGCACGCTTGCCGTCGGTGCGCAAGCCCACGAGCACGTGAGCATCCTCCGGCGGCCCAGCCTCGATCGCGTCCTTGCCGACGAAGCGAGGCTTGTCGGCGGCGACGACGCGGCCGACGCCCGCCTGCACCGGCAGTATGTCGCGGCTCAGCTCGTGACCGTACAAGGGCATGCCCGCCTCGAGCCGGAGCGTGTCGCGCGCGGCGAGCCCGCACGGCACGAGCCCGTGCGGCGCTCCGGACTCGAGAATCGCGCGCCAGAGGTAGACCGCCTGATCGTTGTCGACGTACAGCTCGAAGCCGTCTTCGCCCGTGTAGCCCGTGCGCGCGACGAAGACCGCGCTCTCGTTCCAGAGCATGCCCATGGCGGAGTAGTAGCCGAGGGAGTCGAACGTGCGGCCGCGCGAGAGATCGTCCCGCAGTGCCAGACCGTCGGTCTCCTCCAGAATGCTGCGTGCGGCCGGTCCCTGCACGGCGATGAGTGCCGTGTGCTCGGTGAGGTCGACGAGCTGCACCTCGAAGCCTGTCTGACGCTCGACGAGGGACTGCACTACAGCGTCGCGGTTCGCGGCGTTCGCGACAACCAGGAACTCGGCCTCTGCCGACGCGTAGACGATGAGGTCGTCGATGATGCCACCATCGTCGCCGAGCATCAGAGAATACTTGGCCTTGAGCAACGGCACAGTCGAGAGTCGGCCCGCCAGGGCGTAATCGAGAAAGACACCGGCATCCGCGCCGGAAACAGCGATCTCGGCCATGTGCGAGAGATCGAACAGCCCGGCAGCGGTGCGTACGGCCGCGTGCTCGGCCAGGTCGCTGCTGTAGCGCACGGGCATCTGCCAGCCAGCGAAACCGGTGAAGGATGCTCCGAGAGCGACGTGCTCGTCGTGCAACGGCGAAACGTGCAACGGCGAGGGTCTTGCTACGGGGGCGGAAGAGTCGGACACGGAGTTCTCCTGACGCGCGGCGGCCGGTGGAACTCCCCCTCTGTCATGGTGCCTGAGAGCTTCGCTCCACCCACACCAGGGGTGCCGGTCGTGGGTGTCGCTTTCACCGTGGGCGAGGGACTGCGACAGTCGTCGATCCCTGCTTTTCAGAGTGGCCTGGTCGAGCGGTACAGCGGACCTGAGAGATTGGCGGGGAGGCTTGCTCCTTCGGTGCACGAGCGGCGACGAATCGCCCCGTGCTCTCCCGCCCGACGTTGTGGCCGAGTGTGAAATTGTGCGATCAGACTACAACCCTTGGGTGCCGATCGGGTGACGACACAGGCCATGCCG
>NZ_JAVKCK010000021.1:0-267641 GCF_040286215.1 Microcella sp. | reverse complement strand
GGCGGGGGGGGCGGGGGGGGCGCGCACCCCGGCGCGGGCCTCGTCGCCCACCCCCCCCAGGGGGGGGGCCCCCGCGGCCCCCGCGCCGCTGGCGGAAGCGGAACCGCCCGGGGCCTCCCGCCGCGCGCCGGAGGCGAGGCGCAGAATGTCGGCGCGCAGCGCGTCGGCCGTGCGCGAGTGCAGGTACGAGAGCTGCACGTTGGCGTCGTTGCCGGCCACCGACACTTCTAGCTTCGCCGCGCCGAACAGCCGAGGAATGAAGGGGCGACCCACGTTGACGCCCTGGATGCGATCGAGGCGGCCCTTGCGGTTGGTGCGGAAGAGGATGCCCGAGCGCACTTCCACGACCTCCTCGGTGATGCGGAAGGTGTGCAGCCGCCACGACAGCCAGAAGCCGGCGATGAAGAGCAGCATCACGCCGATGAGGGCGAGCAGCGCGAGCAGCACGAGGTCCTGCTCGATGATGTAGTCGATCGGGTCGCCCTCGCCGTCGAAGTCGCCGTCGCCGCCGAAGAAGAAGTCGATCGCGCGGTCGCGGAAATTCGAGATGAGGATGCCGAGCACGACGATGAAGGCGATGCCGCCGCGGAAGAGCGGGGTGGCGGGGTGCAGCCGGTGCCACTGGCCGTCGGCGAGGTCGGTGCTCGTCGAGACGCCGTTCGCGGTGGCGGGGTCGCGCGGCGCGTCAGGGTCGCGCGGCGCATCAGGCTCGCGCGGCGCGTCAGGTTCGCGCTCGTCGCGCTGCGGCTCAGCGGGCTGCTCGCTCACAGGCCCGCTCGACGCGTCTCGGCGACGGCGACGAGGTGGTCGCGCAGCTGCTCTGCCGTCTCGAGGGGCAGCCCGGGGATGAGCACGCCGCTCGAGGCAGCGGCGGTGACGAACTTGAGCTCGGCGAGGCCGAGCGCGCGGGCCACGGGGCCGCGGGTGATGTCGACGAGCTGCATGCGGCCGTACGGCACGGCGACGAAGCGCTGGAACATGATGCCGCGGCGGAAGAGGAGGTCGTCATCGCGCAGGAGGTACCCGATGGAGCGCACCCGGCGCGGCGTGAAGGCGATGATGAGCAGGAAGAGCACGGCCATGGCCGTGCCGAGAATCCAGCCGTACTCCCAGCCCACCCAGAAGGGCACGAAGGCGCCGGCGGTCACGATGGCCCCGAAGATGACGTAGCCGACGACGTCGACGACGATGTACTTGGGCGAGACACGCTGCCAGTCGGTCTCGGGGCGCTCGAGGCGCGTGACCGGGGGTTCGGTGCGGTCATTCCGGTCGTCAGCACTCATGCGTGCGTCTTCTCCTTTCTCGATGCGCTCAGGGGGGAGACGCGGCGGCCTCGTCGAGCTCATCATCCTGCGGTGGCAGTGAGCAGAGATGCTCGGCCACGAGGGCGACGACCACGAGGATCACCGCCGCCACGAGCGTAGCCCCCGTGGTCAGCGTCGAGCCTAACGGCACGACGGCGCGGCTCAGCAGGTAGGTGAGGATGCCCGCGGCGCCTCCTGCGAGCAGCGCGGCGGAGAGCGCGCTCGCCTTCGCGAGCACGACCACGCGTGTGGCGTAGAACGGGTCGATGCGCGTCTCGCCGCGAGCGGCGCCGCGCACCGGCCAGGCGAGGAGGAGCAGCACCGCCGCGATGAGCACGAGGGCCAGGGCGAGGGAGAGCGGCGGCACGACGACGGGCAGTCCCTGCGCGGCGAGCGCGGTGTCGAGCAGGAAGCCGAGCACGAGCCCGAGCACGGCGAGCAGCAACAGCGGCAGGGGGCGCGTGCGCGTCACGACCCACCGCCGGCGGGGGGCGACGGTGCGGACTGCTCTGCCGGCACGGCGGATTCGGTGAGGTTCGCGAGGAGCTCGGCGACGGGGCCTCGGCCGGGCAGCACGGCCTCGGGGCGCACCTCCAGCCACGGGCGCAGCACGAAGTCCCGCTCGTGCGCGCGTGGGTGCGGCAGCGTGAGCTGCGGAGTCTCCAGGCGCGCGTCGCCGTGCACGATGAGGTCGAGGTCGAGCGTGCGGTCGCCCCAGCGTGGGGCGGCGGCCGAGCGGTCTCGGCCGTGCGCGAGCTCGATGCGGCGCAGCTCGCGCAACAGTGCCTGGGGGTCGAGTCGCGTGCTGAGCACCGTGACGCCGTTGAGGTAGGCGGGCTTGTCGAGGTCGAGTCCCTCCGCGGTGAGTGCCACCGACTCGTGCCATCGGGAAGCGCCGACGACCGCGGTGCCGGGCAGCCGATCGAGCTCGGTGACGGCCGTGTCGAGTGTGGCGGCGCGTTCGCCGAGGTTCGCACCGAGCGCGACGACGGCGTCGACCGCCGTGCCGTCGTCGCTGTGCGGCTCATGACCGGTCATGACCGTCCCCGCGTGATCGTCACGGCGACGTCGGCGAACGGCACAGGGATGGGCGCCTGCGGCTTGTGGACGGTCACGACGACCTCGTGCACTGCGTCGTGCTCGAGCACGAGGGCGGCGATGCGCTCGGCGAGCGCTTCGATGAGGTCGACGGGGTCGCGCTCGACCGCGGCGACGATGGCCTGCGCGAGTTCGCCGTAGTGCACGGTGTCGGCGACGTCGTCGCTGCGCGCGGCGGGCGCGAGGTCGAGCGCGAGACGCACGTCGACGATGAACTCCTGGCCGTCGCGCCGCTCCTCGGGCAGCACACCGTGATGGCCGCGCGCGCGCACTCCGGTGAGCGTGATCGCGTCGCGCGCGTCGCCGCTCATGCGGGCACCTCAGTGCGGGCAGACCGGCCGGCGCCGCCGCCCTGCCAGGCGGAGTGCGTCGCGAGGGCGCGCACCGTCGAGCGCGCGTCGTGCACGCGCACGGCCGCGGCGCCGCCGTCGGCGGCGAGCACGCTCACGACCGCGGTGGGCAGATCGCGCTCCTCGACCGCGTGCTCGGGGGGCAGCAACTCGCCGAGGAACCTCTTGCGCGAGGCACCGACGAGCACTCGGTGCCCCAGTGCGGTCAGGGAGGACAGTGCGCGCAGCAGCGCCCAGGAGTCGTCGTGCCGCTTGGCGAAGCCGAGCCCCGGGTCGAGCCAGAGCCGCCCGGCGGGGATGCCCGCGGCGAGTGCCGCCTCGAGCCGCGAGTGCAGCTCGTCGCGCACCTCGGTGACGACGTCGCGGTAGTCGCTCACGGCATCCCAGACGGCAGCCGGGCCGCGCCAGTGCATCACCACGTAGTCGACGTCGAGCCCGGCGACGGTCTCGAGCATGGCCGGGTCGGCGAGGCCGCCGCTCACATCGTTGACGATCGCGGCTCCCGCGTCGACGCTCGCGGCGGCGGTCGATGCGTGCATGGTGTCGATGGAGACCCGCAGGCCCTCCGCGGCGAGTGCGGCGACGACGGGCAGCACGCGCGCCTGCTCGACGGCGGGCGTCACGGGCTGCGAGCCGGGCCGTGTCGATTCGCCCCCCACGTCGATCACGTGGGCGCCGTCGGCGGCGAGGCGGCGTGCGCGGTCGACGGCGCGCTGAGGGTCGAGGTATGCGCCGCCGTCGCTGAAGGAGTCGGGGGTGACATTGAGGATGCCCCACACCTCCGGTGCCGCCGGCGACGACTGCACTGCGCTCATGCCGTGCCCCGGCCGATGAGCGACATCACCTCGGCCCGCCGCGCCGGGTCGGCCAGCGCGCCGCGGGAGGCGACCGTGACGGTCGTGCTGCCGCTCTGCCGCGTACCGCGGGCGGTGACGCAGCCGTGCTGAGCATCGACGACGACGAGAACGCCGTGCGGCGAGAGTGCGCTCTCGAGGGTCGCCGCGATGTCTTCACCGAGGCGCTCCTGCAGCTGCGGCCTCGACGCGACCGTCTCGACGACGCGCGCGATGCTGCCGAGGCCGGTGAGGCGCTCGGCGGGGAGATACGCGACGTGCGCCACACCGATGAACGGCAGGAGGTGGTGCTCGCACATGGACCGCAGGGCGATGTCGCGCAGCAGCACGATCTCTCCGCGCTCTCCGGGGTCTGACTGCAGCTCGACGTCGTCGTGCAGGTGCGGCGCCGGGTCGACGCCGACGCCGGCGAAGAACTCGCCGTACGATTCGGCGACCCGCTGCGGCGTGGTCGAGAGACCCGGGCGTGCGGGGTCCTCCCCGATCGCCGCGAGCAGCTCGGCAACAGCGGCCTCGATGCGGCGGGAGTCGATGGGCGGCACGGCGGGAGCCTACTCGCGTCGCGGCGTCTGAGCGGTGTCGCTCGGTGCGGAGCCCTCGCCCGGCCTCGACGGCGCGTCGTGCGCCTGCGATCGCGCTGACCCGGCCCCCGCGCCGACGGGCTCGCCGGCACCCGTGTCGAGGTCTTCGATCGCGGGCTTGGCCGGCATGGGCACGGGCGGCAGGTCGGGCAGCGGCCGGTCCTCGCTCGAGAGCCACTGCGGGCGCTCCGGCAGCTTCTCCACGTCGGCGAAGATCTCGGCGAGCGCCACGTGGTCGAGGGTCTCCTTCTCGAGCAGCTCGGTCGCGAGCCGGTCGAGGATCTCCCGGTTGTCGTTGAGCACCCGCCAGGCCTCGTCGTGGGCCTGCTCGATGAGGGCGCGCACTTCCTCATCGACCTTCTCGGCGATGCGCTCCGAGTAGTCGCGCTGGTGGCCCATGTCACGGCCGAGGAACACCTCGCCGCTGGACTGGCCGAGTTTGATGGCGCCGACGGTCGCACTCATGCCGTACTCGGTCACCATCCGGCGCGCGATGCTCGTGGCCTTCTCGATGTCGTTGGAGGCGCCCGTGGTGGGGTCGTGGAAGACGATCTCCTCGGCGACGCGTCCGCCCATCGCGTAGGTCAGCTGGTCGAGCAGCTCGTTGCGCGTGACCGAGTACCGGTCGTCGAGCGGCAACACCATGGTGTAGCCGAGGGCGCGGCCGCGCGGCAGGATGGTGACCTTCGTGACCGGGTCGGTGTTGCGCATGGCCGCCGCCGCGAGCGCGTGGCCGCCTTCGTGGTAGGCGGTGATGAGCTTCTCGTGGTCGCGCATGACCCGCGAGCGGCGCTGCGGGCCGGCCATGACGCGGTCGACCGCTTCGTCGAGCGTCACATCGGTGAGCTCTTCGCCCCCCTGTCGGGCCGTGAGGAGCGCGGCCTCGTTGAGCACATTGGCCAGGTCGGCGCCCGTGAAGCCCGGCGTCTTGCGCGCGAGCACCTCGAAGTCGACGCCCTCGGCCATGGGCTTGCCTTTGGCGTGCACCTCGAGAATCTTCGCGCGGCCCTTCATGTCGGGCGCGTCGACCTGGATCTGCCGGTCGAAGCGACCCGGGCGCAGCAGCGCGGGGTCGAGGATGTCGGGGCGGTTGGTCGCCGCGATCATGATGACGTTCGTGTTGGGGTCGAAGCCGTCCATCTCCACGAGCATCTGGTTGAGGGTCTGCTCGCGCTCGTCGTGACCGCCGCCCATGCCGGCACCGCGGTGGCGGCCGACCGCGTCGATCTCGTCGACGAAGATGATGGCCGGCGCGTTCTCCTTCGCCTGGGTGAAGAGGTCGCGCACGCGGCTCGCGCCGACACCGACGAACATCTCCACGAAGTCGGAGCCGGAGATGGAGTAGAACGGCACGCCCGCCTCGCCGGCGACGGAGCGCGCGAGGAGCGTCTTGCCCGTGCCGGGAGGGCCGTACAGCAGCACGCCCTTGGGGATGCGCGCGCCGACCGCCTGGAACTTCGTCGGGTCTTGCAGGAAGTCCTTGATCTCGTGCAGCTCTTCGATCGCCTCCTCGGCGCCGGCGACGTCGTCGAAGGTGACCTGCGGCGCCTCCTTGTTGACAAGCTTCGCCTTCGACTTGCCGAACTGCATGACGCGGCCGCCGCCGCCCTGCAGGCGCGTGAGGATGAAGTAGAAGATGACGCCGATGATGAGGAACGGGATGATGAGCCCGAGAATGCTGACGAAGAAGTTCGTCTGCGGCACCTCGTCGTCGAACGTCTCGAGGTCGGCCGCGTTGAGGGCGGCGATGACCTCATCACCGCGGGGCGTCACGTAGTAGAACTGCACCTGCGTGCCGAACTCCTCGGCCTGCTCGGTCTCGGCCTCGAGCACGAGGTCGACGCGCTGCTCGCCGTCGACGATCTTGGCGGAGACGACGGGGCCGCTCTCGAGCAGTTCGAGGCCCTGCTGGGTGCTGATGGGGCGGAAGCCGCCGAGGCCCGCGAGCAGGGTGAAGCCGATCCAGAGCACGATCGCTCCAGCGATGATGTAGAGGAAGGGCCCGCGGAGGAGTTTCTTGAAGTTCATGGTGTGGGCGTGCGCCCGCGCCTTTCTGCCGGTGAGACGTTCCCACAGGGTACCCCTCGCCTCACCAGCAGGGCCTGGATGTTCGCCCCCGGCGCACCGCGCGCGCAGGCGGGGTCGCCGGACGGGGCGGCGGTCTACTCGGCCTGGTAGACGTGCGGGGCCAGCACGCCGATGGCCCGCAGGTTGCGGTACTTCTCGGCGTAGTCGAGCCCGTAGCCGACGACGAAGGCGGGGGGTATCTCGAAGCCCACGTACTCGACCTCGACCTCGACTTTGGCCGCCTCCGGCTTGCGCAGGAGGGTGAGGATCTTGACCGACCGGGCGCCGCGTGACTCGAGGTTCGCGCGCAGCCAGGAGAGGGTGAGGCCGGAGTCGATGATGTCTTCGACGATGAGCACGTCTCGGCCGGCGATCTCGGTGTCGAGGTCTTTGAGGATGCGCACCACGCCGCTCGACTGGGTGCTTGCGCCGTACGAGCTCACCGCCATCCAGTCCATCTCGACGTGGATGCGCAGCTCGCGCGCGAAGTCGGCCATGACCATGACGGCGCCTTTGAGCACGCCGACGAGCAGCGGCGGCTCGTCGGGGTAGTCGGCTTCGACCCGACGTGCGAGCTCAGCGAGTTTCGAGTGAATCTCCTCCTCGGTGATGAGCACCTCGGTGAGGTCGGAGCGGATGTCCTCGACGTCCAAGAGTTCTCCTCGGTACGGCTGAGCCTCTGCTGCTCAGTCTGCGGGCGGTTCGGCGGGACGTTCGACGCTGCCGGGCGGCGCCGCGCGGAACACGATGCGCGTCCCCTCGCGCTCCACCCTAACGCCGCTCAGGTGCACGGCGCCCTGCCCGTGCCAGTCGGTCGCGAGGCGCGCGATCTCGAGGGTCTGCGCGCGGCTGAGGGCAAGCCCGAACTCGACATCGGCGACGAACCGCACGAGCCGGTGACGCAGGGCGGGCGGGTTGGCGAGCAGCGCGGCGACGGGCAGGGAGCATCCGCCCTCGGCGAGGTCGACGAGCTCCTCGGCGATCTCGTCGACGAGCGAGTCGAGCGCCTCGGAGTCTTCGCGGGCGATCTCGGCGGTGCGCGCGAGCGCGTCGACGACGCCCGCGTCGAGGTGCGATTCGAGGAGGGGCAGGATGCTCGACCGCACCCGCACGCGCGCGAAGGCCGCGTCGTCGTTGTGGGGGTCGTGCCACGGCTCGAGCCCCTGGTCGGCGCAGGCTGCGACGAGCGTGGCGCGGCGCAGCCCGAGCAGGGGTCGGCGGTACCGGCCGACGACGGGCGCCATGCCGGCGAGGCTCGCGGTGCCGCTGCCGCGCGCGAGCCCGAGCAGCACGGTCTCGGCCTGGTCGTCGCGGGTGTGCCCGAGCAGCACGGCCGAGGCTCCGGCGCCGTCGGCGAGCGCGTCGAGCGCGTCGTACCGCGCGGCGCGCGCCGAAGCCTCGGGGCCGCCCTCGCTGCCGACCTCGACGCGCCTCACGAGCACGGGGTCGAGCCCGAGCACGCGCGCTGCCGCTGCCGCACTCTCGGCGACCTCGGCCGAGGCGCTCTGCAGCCCGTGGTCGATGATCGCGGCGCCCGCGCGCAGCCCGGCGCGGGGTGCTTCGAAGGCCGTGGCCGCGGCGAGCGCGAGCGAGTCGGGGCCGCCGCTGAGGGCGACGAGCACGAGGGACCCGTCCGCGAGGTCGGCGAGCGACTCGCGCACCGCGCGGCGGGCGTCGGCGACCGCCGGGGTGAGGCGCGGCCGGCGCTCGGGCGCCCCGGGCGGTGGGGTGGGCATCCACTAAGGTTAAGGCCGGCCTGGAGCACGATCGCCAGCAGTTTTTCTGACTTTTCTCGCACTCTCTCAAGGAGCACCTATGGGCGCCTACCCCGTCGTCATCGAAGTTCCCCGCGGCAGCCGGAACAAGTACGAGATCGACCACGAGACGGGGCGCGTCTTCCTCGACCGGGTGCTGTTCACGCCGTTCGTGTACCCCACCGACTACGGCTTCTTCGAGCACACGCTGGGGCTCGACGGCGACCCGGTGGACGCGCTCGTGCTGCTGGAGTTCCCCCTCCTGCCCGGTGTCGGCCTCGACGTGCGCCCGGTGTGCGTGTTCAACATGACCGACGACGGCGGCAGCGACGCGAAGGTCGTGTGCGTGCCGGCGAAGGATCCGCGCTGGGCGCACATTCAAGACCTTGAGGATGTGCCCGAGCAGACGCGCAAGGAGATCGAGTTCTTCTTCGAGAACTACAAGGCGCTCGAGCCCGGCAAGTGGGTCAAGACGGAGGGCTGGGGCTCGGCCGCCGACGCCGAGGCGGTCGTGCAGGCCGGCATCGAGGCGTACGTGCCGCCCGCCGGCCACTAGCCCCGATCGGATTCCCCGCGCGAGGATCTAGCCGGTCGGCCGCGCGACGTACGGCACCCGGTCGTAACTGCGCACGGGCACGATGCGCACCGTCTTGCCCGGGTACGGCGCTTCGATCATCTGGCCGCCGCCGAGGTAGAGCGTCACGTGGTACTTCGACCCGGACGTCGCGCCGCCCGTGGAGTAGAAGATGAGGTCGCCGGCCTGCGCCTGCGCGTAGGGCACGAGCCGGTCGCGCGAGGCGGCCGTCGTGTACTGGCGCGTCGCGGAGTGGCCGCCGATCGTGACGCCCGCGGCGGCGTACGACTGCATGGTGAGGCCTGAGCAGTCCCACACGCTCGGGCCGCGGCCGCCGAACTGGTAGGGCTCGCCGACCTGGGCGCGCGCGAAGGCGATCGCGGTCGCGACGGCCGCGCTGTTCGGGGCGGGCGGAGATGGCGCAGGAGGTGCGCTGGGCGCTGGGTTCGGCGACGGGGCGGGGGGCGGGATGCTCGGGCTCGGGCCCGGCGCGGGCGGCGGGGCGCTCGGGCTGGGTGCGGGGTTGCTCGGCGGGGCGCTCGGGCTGGGTGCGGGGTTGCTCGGCGTGCCCGGCGCCGGGTTGCCGGGCGCCGGCTCCTCGTCGCCGCCGAGGCCGGCGAGGTAGTCGCGCTCGAGCTGCTCGCTGCGACCGGTGAGGCTCGCGAGTTGGGCGGCGAGCTCGCCCATCATGATCTGCTGCGCGGCGAGGCGCTGCTCGGCCTGCTCGGCGGCGGCGATCGCCGCGTCGAGCGAGTCGGTGGCCTCGTCCGCCAGCCGCTCGCGCTCGTCGAGGGCGACGTCGGCTTGTGCGGTGAGCGCTTCGGCGGTGTTCTTGTCTTGCACGGCGCTGTCCATGACGGCTTGGCTGCGCGCGCCGACGGAGCTCATCGCGCCGAGACGGTAGAGCAGATCTTCCGCATCGTCGGCGTTTCCGGTGAGGAGGGCGGTGGTGAGGTCGCCGCTGCCGGAGCGCGCGAGTTGGGCGGCGAGCTGCGCGGCGCGCGCTCCCGATTCGGCGGCACGCGCGAGGGCGGCGTCGCGGCGCAGCTCGAGCCGTTCGGCGGCGGCTTCGGCCTGCTCGAGGGCGAGCTGGGCGAGGTGGTGGTCTTCGCCGAGTTGCACAGCGCTTCTCGCCGCGTCGAGGTAAGTCTGCTCGGCGGCCCGCGCAGCGTCTTCGATGCGCGCGATCGCCAGCTGGGTGGCGACGACGTCGCCGCGTGCCTGCTCGACGTCGTCCCAGCTGGGCGGGCCGGGCGCCGCGCTGGCGGCAGTGACCCCGAGTGCAGCGGTGAGAGCCGTCACGAGGGTGACGGCTGCGATTCCGCGGCGCCGGGGGCCACGCATCGTCAGCCGCTACCCAAGCTGGATTCCGATGTTGCTGAAGAAGGGCACGGGGTTCTCGGCGACCCCGTAGCGGCGCACTTCGAGGTGCAGGTGGCACCCAGTGGAGGCCCCGGTGGAGCCGACTTTGGCGATGTTCTGGCCGACGACGACGGTCTGGCCCATCTGCACGAGGATGCCGCCGTTCTGGATGTGCGCGTACGAGGTGGTGAGCCCGCCGCCGTGGTCGATGCGCACGAAGTTGCCGTAGGTGCCGTAGGGGCCCGCGTAGGTGATGGTGCCGCTGGAGGCCGCGTACATGTTGGTGCCGCAGCCGGCTGCGATGTCGGTGCCGGTGTGCAGGCGCACGTACCCGTAGTAGGGGTGCACGCGGTTGCCGAAGTGGGAGGTGATCCACCCGTTGACGGGGTTGGCCCAGCCGTTGACGATCTGGCCGGCGTCGAGGCTGCCGCCCGCGCCGTACTGCGCTTCGATGCCGGCTTTGTAGTCCTCTTCGGTCGCTTCGCGGTTCTCGACGAGCACGGCGAGCTGCGCTTCGAGGCGCGCCTGATTTTCCTGCTGGGCGACGAGGGCGTCTTGCGCCTCCTGCGCGGCGGCCTGCGCGGTCTCGAAGGCGGCTTGGGCTTCGAGCCGCAGCTCGTCGCGAATCTCTTTGGCGACGTTGGCCTGATCGGTGAGGGCCTGCGCGGCGTTCTGGTCTTGCAGGGCTGCGGCGTAGATGCCTTCGGCCTGCTGCGTGATCTTGCTCGCGAATCCGAGGCGGGAGAGCAGAGCATCCGCCTGCCCGGGGTTGGTCAGGAGGGAGGCGGAGAGGTCGCCGCCGCCGGTGCACGAGAGCTCCGCGACGAACTGGCCGGCGCGCTGGCGGGACTGCTCGGCGGTGGCCTGGGCCTCGTCGGCCTGGGCCTGCAGCTGGTCGGCGGTGTAGGCGGCCTCGTCGAAGGCGGTCTGCGCGTCGAAGTACGCCTCACCGGCCTCGTCGGCGATGGCCTGCGTGCGCTCGACGTCGGCGGCGATCGCGGCGATCGCGGCGCGGATCTCTTTCACCTTCGTCTGCGCGGCGGCAACGCTGCGGCGCGCGTCGAGCACGTCGTCCCAACTCGGGTAGTCGACGGCGTAGGCGGGGCGCTCGGTGGCGGCGACCACGCCGCTGACGAGCATGACGACGGTGGCGAGACCGCCGACGGCGGAGAGGATGCGGCGGCGCAGGGATGCCCGGCGCAGGCTCGTTGCCGGCAGCGGTGCACCGGCCCGCGGCGTCGCGGGATGATCGGCGTTGCACGGCACGGCGCTGCGCTGCGTCGTGCCGTGCAACCCCCTCATGCCTGCTCCCCCCGAGCCCTGTGCTGCTTCGCTTCGTGCACTCCCGTGGCCATCCCCGTGCCGTGGTGTACCGCGCATGTTCCCGAACCCATTCCGGTCTTCGTGCGTTATGTCACATTTTCCACACGAACACCATTGACAACACTACCAACGGTTTGCGCGCACGGCCAGTGTTCGTGCGGCGTGCGCGGAAGGCGCACCGTCGCCGGCGCGCTCTGCGTTCCTGGTGCGACGTTAACCCCGGCCCTCCCGCGCGGCGGGGAGGCCGGTCGGATCGGCGGCGAATGGGCTCGCGCCCGCGTTTGGCATTTGCGCCCCTCGACCCGTATGCTTGTGCCTCGGTTGCTGCAGAGTTCCTTCCGGTCACGGCCCCATCGTTTAGCGGCCTAGGACACCGCCCTTTCACGGCGGCAGCACGGGTTCGAATCCCGTTGGGGTCACTCGGCAACCGACACAACTGAACACGCAAGGCCCTGTAGCGCAGTTGGTTAGCGCGCCGCCCTGTCACGGCGGAGGTCGCCGGTTCAAGTCCGGTCAGGGTCGCGGTGAGAGCCTCGCTGAAGTACCGAGCATGTGGGTACGAGGTGGGGCTTTTTCGCTAGGGTCTTGAACCCGCACGGCTCTGTAGCTCAGTTGGTAGAGCGCACGACTGAAAATCGTGAGGTCACGGGATCGACGCCCGTCGGAGCCACCACCGATTCGCTCTTGTCTTGGCGTCCGTGTACGTGGTCGGACGTCTGGCGTCCGCGGTGCAACGTTCAGCAAAACTGCGGATTGGACGCCGTAAGACCGCATTCGCCCGGCCCTGTACCGCGACTGGCACGGCATCGACCCCCAGTGCATAGGGCGCGGTGGCGTGACCGACGAATGGACCGACGCTGACTCGTTTGTGCCGCTCGAGCCGACCCACGACGCGTTCCGCAACTACGTGAAGAAGGACTACACGGTGCCGGCCGAAGAGCTCATGCTCGACCGCGCGAGCCTCATGAACCTGACGCCGGTCGAACTGACCTGCCTCGTCGGCGGCATGCGGACGCTCGGCACCAACCACGGCGGAACGACCCACGGCGTCTTCACCGACACCGTCGGCTCGCTCACGAACGACTTCTTCGTGACCCTCACCGACATGACCTACGTGTGGGAGCCGGCCGGCTTCAACGCCTACAACCTGCGCGACCGCACCACCGGCAAGGTCGACTACACGGCCACCCGCGCCGACCTGGTCTTCGGATCGAACTCGATCCTGCGCTCGTACGCCGAGGTCTACGCGCAAGACGACAGTCGCGAGACGTTCGTGCACGACTTCGTCGCCGCCTGGACCAAGGTCATGAACGCCGACCGGTTTGATCTGGTGGCGGGTTGATCGGCGCCTCTTCCGGCTGATGGATGCTCGGGCCGGGGTCTCTGCAGAGGCCCCGGCCTTTTCTGTCTCGCAGGAGGTTTGGGAAACGCGAGGTTGCCCGGAAAGCGAGAGTCCTCCCGCCAGTGAACGGTTGTCGCTCCTATCGTCAAGACTGTGGTGAACGAGGGCGAGCGAGGGGTCATGAAAAAGCACATCACGGTGGTCGGCGCCGTCATCGTTCGCGACGGTTTGATCTATTGCGCCCGCCGCGGGCCGGGCGGCGCCCTCCCCGGCATGTGGGAGTTCCCGGGCGGCAAGGTCGAGAAGAAGGAATCATTCGCCGAGGCTCTCGTGCGAGAGATTAACGAAGAGCTCGAATGTGAGATCTCGGTCATCGAGGCGCTGGAAACCACGACCCACGAGTACGACTTCGCGATAGTCACCCTGGCGACCTTCATCTGCAAACTCATTGCAGGTGAGCCGCGGTCGAACGAGCACGCAGAGGAGCGTTGGCTGCCGGCCGACCAGCTCGACATCCTTGACTGGGCTCCAGCGGATATCCCCGCGGTAGAGAAGCTGCGAGCCATCGGTGTCTGACGCCCAGCAGGACTTCTGGAACTCGCCCCTCGGGCGGGAGACGGAGTTCGGCTACCTGCTCGAGTCGTCGCTCGTTCCGCATAACCTCAACCCGGAAGTCGTCCTCAACAACGAGTACTCCTCCGTCCTGCGAGTGCTCCGCCGAGAGTTGAAGCACGCAGAGCGATTTCTTTTCTCCGTTGCTTTCGTGACTCCGCGGGCACTTGCTTTGCTGAAGCAAGAACTCGTCGACTTTCGGGGTGTTGGGACGATCATCACCTCGGACTACCTTGGCTTCAACACTCCTGGCGTTTTCAAGGAGCTCAAGGCCCTTGAGAAGATCGGTATCTCTTCCCGGATTCACTCCAGCAAGGCGTTCCACGCCAAGGGCTACATTTTCCACCGGCCCGACCGCTCCGTCGCACTCTTTGGCAGCGCGAACCTTACAGAGTCCGCCCTCGTCGCGAACCTCGAGTGGAATATCAAGGTCTCCGGCTCGCCCGAGAGCAACCTGTCGCGCCAACTGGACGAGCTCGAGCTCGAGCAGCGTGAAAACTCACGTGACATCACCCCCGAGTGGATCACCGAATACGAGGCACGGCCGAGACCAACCACGGTGTGGACTCCGGGCGGGCCGGCCCAGGCGCCTGCGGCCCCTGAACCTCAGCTGGAAACCCAAGTTGTCCGGCCACGTTTCAAACCCAACGCGATGCAGCGGGAGGCGCTGGCGGCTATCGAGATGCTCAGGACACAAGGCCAGCGGAGGGCACTGGTGGTGTCGGCCACCGGAACAGGAAAGACAGCTCTCGCCGCTTTCCACGTCGGCATGGTCGACCCCGAGCGGTTCCTCTTCATCGTTCATCGGGAACAAATCCTCGATCGCGCCATCGAAGAGTTCACGAATCTTCTCGGTCTATCCGAGCAGGAGGTTGGCAAGCTTGCGGGCGGCAAGAAGGAGACCAACAAGCGATTCGTTTTCGCCACCATTCAGACGCTGTCGCGCCCCGACGTGCTGGAGGGAATCCAGGCTGACGAGTACGACTACGTCGTGGTCGACGAATCCCACCACGTGGGCGCCGACACATACCGACGGGTCATGAAGCACCTCAGTCCAAGTTTCACCCTCGGTTTGACGGCGACTCCCGAGCGATCAGACCAGTCGGACGTGTTCGAACTGTTCGACTACAACGTGGCCTACGAGATTCGTCTCCAGGCAGCGCTCGAAGCGGACATGCTGGCACCTTTCCACTACTACGGCGTCGCGGATGTCGAGTTCGAGGACGGAGCAACGACAGACGATGCGACCAGCGTCGAGCGACTCTCTTCCCGTCTACGGGCCGAACACATCGTCAAGAACCTCGAGATCTATGGTCACGCAGGGCTTCCCCCGAAGGGGCTGATTTTCTGCAGCCGCGTTGAGGAGGCCACGGCACTCTCCGACGAATTGAACTCTCTCGGCCTGCATGGCCGACCGCTGAGTACAGTCGCCCTGTCTGGTATGCACTCGGTCGAGGAGCGCCTTCAAGCGGTCGCCCGGCTCGAGCAGGGGGACCTCGACTACATCCTCACCGTCGACATCTTCAACGAGGGCGTCGATATTCCCTCCGTCAATCAAGTCGTCATGCTTCGTCAGACCAAATCAGCCATCGTGTTCGTCCAGCAACTCGGGCGCGGTCTGCGCAAAGCGCTGGACAAGGACTACACGATCGTCATCGACTTCATCGGCAATTACACAAACAACTACCTCATCCCCATCGCGCTTTTTGGCGACAACTCTCAGGACAAGGAGTCGCTCCGGCGTCGACTCATCGAGGCCGAAGAGCGCGGCGTCCTTGCGAACATCTCGAGCATCCGCTTCGACCGCATTGCCCAGAAACGCGTATTGGACGCCGTTGCGGTGACAAAACTAAGCACTCCCGCTTTGCTTAAGCCCGCGCTGGAAGCCATGCGGTCACGCCTAGGACGGACTCCGCGCCTCATCGACTTCGCGGAGTCTGATTCGACTGACCCGGTCGTTCTTGCGACGAGCCTGAAACACTACCCGGAGCTCCTTAGCCGCACGCTGAAGGTCGAACATCGACTGACCGACGAACAATCACGGCTGCTCGACTTCCTTGGCAGTGAGGTGCTTGCGGTTAAGCGGTTGGCCGAGACGGAAGTGCTGTTCGAACTGCTCAGCGGGTCATCGCGGTCGCTTGATGATCTGGCTAAGCGGATAGCCGACGCTGGGGGCGAGAAGGATAAAGAGCTCACTGCGAGCGCCTTGAGGACCCTCAGCTTCGAGTTCCTAACCGAGGCCGAGCGAACGCGTTATGGGAACGCTCCGGTCGTCCTCACGCCCGAGGGTGATTACCGACTCAGTCAAAGTGTCCACAACGCCCTGGAACAAGACAGGGAATTCCACAACGAAGTGCATGACCTGCTGTGGACTGCTCGCGCAATTGTCCCCCGCAAGTACGGGGGCGCTCAGCCCTTTAGCGTGGGCCGTCAGTATTCGCGGAAGGACGCCTCCCGGCTGCTCCGATGGCGATCAAACATGATGGGTGTCATTTTCGGATACAAGGTAGATGCCTCCACGAAGACCTGCCCCATCTTCATCACCTATCACAAGGCGGAAGACGTCACGGCGAGCACTCGATACGCAGATGAGCTGCTCGACCCAGGCACGTTGATCTGGTTCACCCGCAATCGTCAAACTCTCGAGAGTCCTGACGTCAAGACCATCGCCAGCAACTCAGTCACGCTGGATGTCTTCGTGAAGAAGGATGACAACGACGGAACAGATTTCTTCTATCTCGGCCGGGCAGAGGCTGGGCACGCCCTTCAAACTGAGATGAAGGACAAGAAGGGCACGCTGCTTCCGGTTGTACGAATGACGCTCAAGTTCGATCAGCCCATGCCGCAAGGTCTTTTCGACTACTTCCAGCCGACGATTACGGAGTAGGTCGTAAGTCAATCGGATGCAGGTCTAGCCTGTGGGCATGACCGACAAGAGCCGAGCATCCACCGGCAATGACGGGTTCACCGCGGACGAGCGCGCCGCGATGAAGGAGCGCGCGGCCGAGCTGCGCGCCGAGGCGAAGCGGGCCAAGGGGGCGGCGAAGGCCGAGGCCGAGCTGGGCGACCTGCTCGAGGCGATAGCGAAGCTTCCCGACGGGGGCGACCGGGCGCTCGCCACGACCCTGCACGAGGTCATCATGGCGGCGGCTCCGCAACTGGCTCCGCGCACCTGGTACGGCATGCCCGCTTACGCGCTCGACGGCAAGGTGCTGTGCTTCGTGCAGCCGGCCAGCAAGTTCGACACTCGGTACACGACGCTCGGGTTCAACGACACCGCGCAGCTCGACGACGGTGCCATGTGGCCGGCGTCGTTCGCGGTCACCGCGGTGGGTGCCGCCGAGAAGAAGGCGATCACTGAGCTCGTACGGCGCGCCATCGGCTGAGAATTCGCCCGGCCCGCACCTCGCACGTGCATCGTGATGCGCGAACTGTGGTTCACTTAGCGGCGGAGGGGAGTATCCCCGATCCGCACGACGTCGTCATTACATTCCGCCCTGTCGGGATCGGCGTCGTGGGCCCGCTAGGCACATCGCCCGGGCTGGGAAAGACCTCCTGAACGCTACTGATTCAGGAGTCTGCTCTCATGAATGTTCCCCTGTGGCTGTGGTTCGCCGTGCTCGGCGTCATCCTCGTCATGCTCGCGATCGACCTCTTCGCGCACCGCAAAGCCCACATCATCAGCGTGCGCGAGGCAGCGCTGTGGTCGGGCATCTGGGTGGCGCTCGGAGTCGGATTCGGCGCCTACCTGTGGGCGCAGTACGGCGCCGAGATCGGCCAGCAGTACTACGCGGGCTACCTCATCGAGAAATCGCTCGCCGTCGACAACGTCTTCGTCTGGGCGATCATCTTCGCCTTCTTCGGAGTGCCGCGCGAGCTGCAGCACCGCGTGCTCTTCCTCGGCGTGCTGGGTGCTCTCGTCTTTCGCGCCATCTTCATCACCCTCGGCGTCGTCCTCATCGAGAACTTCTCGTGGATCCTCTACGTGTTCGCCGCTTTCCTGCTCTACACCGGCTGGATGATGATCAGGAAGCGCGATGAGCACATGGATGTCGCGAACTCGCGCATCCTGCGCACCTTCCGCCGCGTCATCCCCATGACGGATGCGTACCACGGGCAGAAGTTCCTCATCCGCAAAGCCGGCGTGATCGTCGCGACGCCGCTGCTCGCCGTGCTCGTGCTCGTCGAAGTGACCGACATCATCTTCGCCGTCGACTCGATACCTGCCATCTTCGGCGTCACGCAGGAACCCTTCATCGTGTTCACCGCCAACGCCTTCGCCATTCTGGGCCTGCGGGCCATGTACTTCCTGCTCGCCGACCTCATGCACCGCTTCATCTACCTGAAGCTTGGGCTCGCGTTCGTGCTCATCTGGGTGGGCATCAAGATGCTCTTGCTCGACGTGTACAAGATCCCCACCCCCGTCTCGCTCGGGGTCGTCGCGCTCATCATCACCGTGTCGATCGTGGCGAGCCTGCGCGCGACACGGGGCGAAGGTCGCCACGCCGTCACCGTGCCCGACGCGCCGCCGTTCCACTACGCGACGGCCGACGAGCTCGCCGACGCCGAGCCCCTGCTGCGTCGGCGCACGCGGCGCGTGGTGCCCACGCCCGACCGCGAGTGACCGTGCGCGGCGCCCGCGACGTCAGCAGTCGCAGCTGACGGCGCGGGCCGCCGCCGCAGTGGCCGCGGGCGCAGTGCCGCCGCCCGCCACCGGCGCCGTGAGCGGATCCACCTCGCGGTGCACGTGCCCCGCCGCAGACTCCACGGGCAGACCTTCGCGCGCCCAGTACTCGAACCCACCGAGCAGCTCCTTCACCCGGAGCCCCGCACCCGCGAGCGCATGCGCGGCCTTCACGCCGCCGTTGCACGCGGGCCCCCAGCACATGACGACGATGGGCCGCGCCGGGTCGAGTTCGTCGAGACGATCGAGCAGCTCTGCGCGGGGTACGTGCACGGCGCTCGCGGCGTGGCCCTGATCCCACGCGGCCCGGCCCCGAACATCCACCAGCTGGATGCTCTCCCCCGCGGCGATCGCCGCCGCCACATCGCTCGGGTCTGTCTCGAACGCCAAGCGCGCCGCGAAGTGCGCGCGCGCCACCTGCGGCTCGGCGAACGGCCCCAGGATGCTCTGCTCCACCCTCTCGCTCATGCGCTCACGCTAGAGCGCGCCGAGCCCCTGCAAGTGCTCAGCCGTCGACTCTGGCAGGAAGCCGACGGTGCGAGGCGGGAACACAGCGCGGGCGTCGCGCGTTCACCTCAGCATGACCAACACTTCAGTACCCGCACCCGACCACGTGACCATGTACGGCGCCGACTGGTGCCGCGACTGCCGCCGCACCGAAGCCCTGCTTAACAAGCTCGGCGTCGAGTGGACGAAGGTCGACGTGGAAGCCTCCGCCGAGGCGGCCGAGACCGCGAAAGCCATCAGCGGCCGCATGAACATCCCCGTCGTGCACTTCACCGACGGCAGCCACCTGGTCGAGCCGAGCGACGACGCCGTGCGCACGAAGCTGGGCGTCTAGCCCAGATTCGCTGACGCCGTCGGGTGCGAGGTACTCGCTCGGCGAGCGGCAGGGCGTACGCTCAGGCCTACAGGGCCACCCGGGCTCTCGACAGAGGGAGCCATCATGGGCGAGAAGTCCGCACGCAAGAACACCTCGAAGACCGCCGCGTCGAAGACGCTCAAAGAAAAGCGTGTCGCGAAAGCCGACAAGAAGGCGGCCAACACCCGCTCGCAAAGCTCAGACGCCGTGTCCAAGGCGGCCAAGAACTAGGCGGTCGCGCACGGCCCGCCGCGCACTCAGGTCGCGACGGAGAGGTGGCGGAGGAAGAACGCGTCGATGCGACGCCACGCGTCCTCCGCCTCCACCGGGCGGTGGCCGAGCCGCAGCAGCGGGCCCATCGCGACGCGCGTGAGCCTCGTGCCGTTCGGGATCGCGTTGAGGAAAGCGTGGCCCGCCTCGGGGTACTCGACGACGTCGTGGTCGATGCCGCGCGCGGCGAGCGCCGACTCGAGCCGCTCGGCCGCGCCCCGCAACGACAGGTCGCGGCCGCCGAACGAGCCGACGACAGGGCACGCACCGTCGAGGGTGTCGTCGAGGTCGCGGGGGAGCATCCCGTAATTGACGGATGCTGCGCCGTAGCCGTCCGCACCCGCGAGCAGCAGCGCGAAGCCGCCGCCCATGCAGAACCCGAGCACCCCGACAGCGTCCGTCGTGTCGTCGCGCTCCAGCAGGGTGCGCCGGGCCGCCTCGATGTCGTCGAACGCCGGGCCAGAGCCGCTGCGCAGTGCGCGGAAGGTCGCCACGAGGCAGCGTCGCGCACCGCCGCGACTGTAGAGGTTCGGCATGAGCACCAGGTAGCCCATGCTCGTGAGCCGCTCGAGGTGGTCGCGCATCGCGTCGTCGATGCCGAACGCTTCGTGCACGACCACGAGCGGAGTGAACGGGCCCGAGCCGTCCGGCGCGCCGAGCACCCCCGTCAGCTCGCCCGCACGGCGATCCGCCGGTTGCGGGATCGTGACGTCGACCAGGGTCACGGGCGGATGCGCCCGACGCCCGGCACCAGGCGCCCCACGCGGGCGGCGTACTGCGCGTACTCGTCATGGCGCTCGAGCAGCATCCACTCCTCGAGGCGCGCCTTCGCCGCGAGCAGCACGAGCAGGGCGACCCATGCGAGCACGTGCAGCCACGACGCGCCGATGACGACGAGACCTGCGCCGAGCACAAGCAGCCCCGAGTAGAGGGGGTGCCGCACGAGGCCGTAGATGCCTGTCGTCGTCAGCTCGGCGCTGTCGCGGGGCACGGGCGTCGGCGTGAGTGCGCGGCCGAGCCCCGTGCCCGCGACGACGGCGAGGATGCCGCCGAGGGCGACAAGGGTGAGGCCGACGACGAGCGCGTCGATGCCGCGCTGCCACAGCGACCCCCAGGGCAGGAAGCCGAGCAGCATGAGCAGCACGAACTGGGCGCCGACGAGGCTCCACGCCGCGGCGGGGTGCAGGGTGCGTGTCGTGCTCATGCTCCGCAGGCTACTCCCCGCCCCGCTGCCGTGTCAGCGCCGAGACTTCTTCGCTGCCAGCAGATCCTTCTCGTCGATCGGTGCGAGGCCGCGCGCTCGCAGGTCGGCGTAGTACTCACGAGCCTCCTCCTGCCGAGCCCGCTCCTCGCCCGTGGCGATGTCGGCGCGAATGTGCTCGTCGCGCAGCTCGAACGCGTCGGTCAACTCGAGCGCGTGCGGGCGCAGGCGCGGCAGCAGCCGGTCGTCGATGTAGTCGGTGATGGCCTGCGCGCGGTGGTCGCTGAGGCGGCCGTGGATGACGTACCAGGCGAGGTTCTTCTCGATGAGCCCGAGGCCGAACAGGTCGCGCAGCCACGTGAGAACCTGGCGGTTGCCGTCGTGCTCGACACCGGCCAGCGCCTCGGTGAAGGCCTCCCACTGCAGCAGCTCGCCGTGCGCCTTCGCCGTCTCGATGAGAGCGTTCTGGTGACGGTTGAAGAGCGCCGCGGCATCTTTCTTCGACAGCTTGGATGCGCTGCGCAGCTTGCCCGCAAGCTCAGCCACCATCGTCTCGACCCGGTCGGTCAGCAGCTGCCGCTGAGATTCCGTGTCGCGCACGTAGCCCACCGATCGGGCGGTGGAGCCGAAGTCGGCCACCGACTGCACGAGGCGACGCAGCCCGGAGCGGTGCATGACCGCCTCGTTGACCTGGTCGGCGACGTAGTGCGCCATGACGCCGGCGTCGGCTTTCGCGAACGCTCGTGAGTAGTCGGTGAGGAGGCGCTTGGCGACGAGCTGCAGCAGCACGTTGTTGTCGCCCTCGAACGTCGCGTAGATGTCGAGGTCGGCGCGCAGCTGGGTCAGGCGGTTCGCGGCGAGGAAGCCTTGGCCGCCGCACGCCTCGCGCGCCTCTTGGATGATGTCGAGCGCCGCCCAGGTGCTCAGCGGCTTGAGCGCCGCCGCCAGGGTCTCGAGGTCTTCGCGGTCGCTGTCGGTGTCGGTGCGCCCGGAGAACACGCCGTCGAACTTCTCGAGGAACACCTCGTGCGCGAACGACATCGCGTAGGTCTGGGCGAGTCGCGGCAGCAGGCGCCGCTGGTGCCGCTGGTAGTCGAGCAGCACGACCTCGTTGTTCTCGCCGTCATCGAACTGGCGACGCTCGGAGCCGTAGCGCAGCGCGATCGTCAGGGCGAGCTTGCTGGCGACGACGCACGCGCCGTCGAGGGAGACGCGGCCCTGCACGAGCGTGCCGAGCATGGTGAAGAAGCGGCGGCCGGGGCTCTCGATGGGCGAGGTGTAGACGCCCTTCTCGTCGACCGAGCCGTAGCGGTTGAGCAGGTTGGTGCGGGGCACGCGCACCTGCGTGAAGTGCAGTCGCCCGTTGTCGATGCCGTTGAGGCCGCCCTTGAGCCCGTCGTCCTCTCCGCCGACTCCGGGCAGGAAGGCGCCGGCCTCATCGCGGATCGGCACGTAGAACGCGTGAACGCCGTGGTTGACGCCGCGCGTGATGAGCTGGGCGAAGACGACGGCGGAGCGCCCGTGCAGGGCGGCGTTGCCGAGGTAGTCCTTCCACGCGGCGCGGAACGGCGTGTGGATGACCCACTCGTCGGCGGCCTCGTCGAAGGTCGCCGTCGTGCCCACGGCCGAGACGTCGCTGCCGTGACCGGTCTCGGTCATGGCGAAGGCGCCCGGTGTGGTCAACGTGAGGGCGTCGGGGAGCCAGGCCTTGCGGTGCGGCTCAGTGCCCAGGTGCAGGATCGCGGAGGCGTAGAGGCCCCACTGCACACCCGACTTGATCTGCATGCTCGGGTCGCCGAGCAGAAGCTCTTCGAAGCTCGCGATGAACCCGCCGTGGTCGTCCTCGCCCCCGAACTCCTTCGGGAAAGCGCGGTGCACGGAACCCTTCTCGACGAGCAGACCGAGCTGGCCCAGCACCCGCTCGCGCTGAGCGTGCATGTCGTCGGTGGGGATGCGGTGGAACTCTTCGCGGCGCATGAGTTCGCGCGAGGCGCGGCGGCTCTCCACCCACCGGCCCATGAGCTGCTCGCCGAGCGCGGCGACATCGAGTCGCGGCGCCGACTCCTCCGCCCTCTGCTCCTCGACGGGAGCGGCGGGCGCGGGCTGAGCGGGTTCGGTGTGCTCGGCGACGGGCGCGTCCGCAGCGGGCGCGTCGTCGACGCTCGGTTCACGAACAGAGGATTCACGAGTGGCCATGGTCACACGCTAGGCATGCGCGCCCCTGCCTGGGTCTTCATGGTGAGCAGGCGACGAACCCGACCCGGATCATCCCGTCTCGAATTGTGGGGTGTCGCACATTGCTGAGCGTTCGCCCTGTGCGGAACCTCCCGTCTCGGCGGGGATTCGCCCGGAGCGAATACCCTTGGGGGTATCGACCCGTTCTGGCACAATGGGGTGATGCCTACCGTTGACCTGACCACTGCAGACTTCGAGAAGACCGTCACCGCCGAGGGCATCACCCTCGTCGACTTCTGGGCCGAGTGGTGCGGCCCGTGCCGCCAATTCGCCCCCGTCTACGAGCAGGCGAGCGAGACGCACCCCGACGTGACGTTCGGCAAGGTCGACACGGAGGCCGAGCAGGCGATCGCGTCGGCCGCGAACATCCGCTCGATCCCGACCCTCATGGCGTTCCGCGACGGCGTGCTCGTCTTCGCGCAGCCCGGCGCGCTGCCCGCCCCCGCGCTCGAGCAGGTCATCACGGCCGTGAAGGACCTCGACATGGACGACGTGCGCAAGCAGCTCGCCGAGCAGCAGGCGCAGCAGGGCGCCGCGGAGGCGTAAGCGCCGCGGGGGCCTGGGCGCCGCGGACCTGGCGGCAACGGATGGGCCTCTCCGTTCTGGGACTGTGCCTGCCGTGGCATGTGCCGTGGGAGGCACACAGCGCAACAGGCCACCCGCCCCCGCGCGGCACGCGTGCCCACGACATCGACGGTGCACGTGTGCGCGCCTCTCGCGCAGCGGCACGCCGACCCGCAGTGATGCCCTGGGTCACCGAAACAGGACGCGCGGCCGCAACGGGTGGCCCGGCGGCACGGACGGATGGCGACACAGACGGATGGTCGACGTCGCCCTCCGGGTCGCGGCGGAGCCCGATGCGTTCCATGACGGAGATCGACGGCGTGTTGATCGCGGCGGTGAAGGACAGCACCTCGTCGAATCCCCGACCGGGTGCCGCGGCCAGAACGCGTTGCGCGGTTCGGCGTGCAGGGCGGTCGCGTGCACCGTCACCAGTCGTCCGGCGGCGGGGGTTCGTCTTCCGGCGGCGGCTCGTCGAAGAACGGGATGCCCGGCTCCGGCTCGGCCGAGCTCGCTGGTCCGCGCGGCGCGATCGGAGGCTCCCCTGCCGACGCGGCTCCGGCGGCAGGCTCCTCGCCGCGCACGATCGCGAGCACCGCCTCGCCGTACTGCTCGAGCTTCTTCGCCCCCACACCGCTGATCTCGCCCAGCTCGCCGAGGGTGCTCGGCTCGGTGAGCGCGATGCCGCGCAAGGTCGCGTCGCCGAAGACGATGTAGGCGGGCGCTCCGAGCTCGCGCGCGGTCGCCGCGCGCCACGCGCGCAAGCGCTCGAACAGTGGCGACGCCGCTGCGGGTAGCTCGGCAGGCGCCGAGCGTCGCGAGGAGCGCGGGGCGCGCTTCGGCTCGCGCCGCAGCCGCACCTCCCGCTCGCCCTTGAGCACGGCGCCGCTCGCCTCCGTGATGACGAGAGTGCCGTAGCCGTCGCCGTGCACCGCGAGCAGCCCCTGCGCGAGCAGTTGCCGCACGACGCCCCGCCACTCCTGATCGCTCAGGTCGTCGCCGATGCCGAAGGTCGAGAGCGCGTCGTGCCCGAGCTGCTCGACGCGCGGCGTGCGCTTGCCGGTGAGGATGTCGATCAGCTGGCCCGCGCCGTACCGCTGGCGCCGCTCGCGGTCGAGCCGCACGACGGTCGAGAGCAGCTTCTGCGCCGGAACGGTGCCATCCCAGCTCTCCGGCGGCGCGAGGCACGTGTCGCAGTTACCGCACCGCTGCTTCGCCCCCGCTGCGCCGCCCAGCTGCTGCCCGAAGTACGCGAGCAGCTGCACCCGACGGCATTCGACCGTCTCGCACAGCGCGAGCATCGCGTCGAGCAGCTGCGACTGCCGCCGCTTGTGCGCGGCATCCCCCTCGTTGCGGTCGATCATCTGCCGCTGCTGCACGACATCCTGCAGACCGTAGGCGAGCCACGCCGTCGAGGGCAGGCCGTCGCGCCCGGCGCGCCCCGTTTCCTGGTAGTACCCCTCGACGCTCTTCGGCAGATCGAGGTGGGCGACGAAGCGCACGTCGGGCTTGTCGATGCCCATGCCGAACGCGATCGTCGCGACCATGACGATGCCCTCCTCGCGCAGGAAACGCGACTGGTGGTCCGCCCGAACCCGCGCATCGAGACCCGCGTGATAGGGCAGCGCCGGGATGCCCTGCTCGGCGAGCGCCGTCGCCGTCTTCTCCACGCTCGCGCGCGACAGGCAGTACACGATGCCCGCGTCGCCCGGGTGCTCCGAGCGGATCAGCTGCAGCAGCTGCTGCACCGGCTGGTTCTTCGCCTCGATGCGGTACTGAATGTTCGGCCGGTCGAAGCTCGCCGTGAAGCGCCGCGCCTGACCCAGGTCGAGCCGCGCGACGATCTCGTCTGCGGTCGCCTGCGTCGCCGTCGCCGTGAGCGCGATGCGCGGGATGCTCGGCCAGCGCTCGTGCAGCATCGACAGCGCGAGGTAGTCGGGTCGAAAGTCGTGCCCCCACTGCGACACGCAGTGCGCCTCGTCGATCGCGAACAGTGCCACGGTCAGGCGATCGAGCAGCTGCCCCGTCGCGGGCACGGTCACGCGCTCGGGCGCGAGGTAGAGCAGATCCACCTCGCCCGCGAGCAGAGCCTGCTCGACGCGCCGCCGCTCCTCGGGCGACTGCGTCGAGTTGAGGAACTCGGCGCGGGCGCCGACGGCGGCGAGAGCATCCACCTGGTCCTTCATGAGGGCGATGAGCGGGGAGATGACCACGCCGACGCCGTCGCGCACGAGCGCGGGAATCTGGTAGCAGAGGCTCTTGCCGCCGCCCGTGGGCATGAGCACGAGCGCGTCGCCGCCGCCCACGACGTGCTCGATGATCGCCTGCTGGTCACCGCGGAACGCCGGGTAGCCGAAGACCGTCTCGAGCACCTGCTGGGGGGTTCGGGTCGCGATGCTCACCCGCCCAGGGTAGTCGCGGGCGCCGACGCGCCCGCCGAGCGCCGTATCGGGTGGGGACGGCTAGATGTGGATGGCCGGGTCGATGAAGAAGCCGTCGGGCCCCGCACCCGAAGCGGTGCCGCGGTCGAGCGGCCGCGAGGTCGCGGGAATGCCCGTCGCCACCGAGTCGGGCGGCACATCCTTCGTGACGAGCGCGAGCGCGCCCACCTGCGAGCGCGCACCGATCGTCACCGGGCCCAGAACCGTCGCGTTCGCCCCGATGAGCACGCCATCCCGAACCGTCGGGTGCCGCTTGCCCGTCGAGAGCGTGCGGCCGCCGAGCGTGACGCCGTGGTACAGCATCACGTCGTCGCCGATCTCGGCTGTCTCGCCGATGACGACGCCCATGCCGTGGTCGATGAAGAAGCGACGGCCGATCGTGGCCGCCGGGTGGATCTCGACGCCCGTCCACGCGCGCGCCACCTGGGCGATCATCCGCGCAAGCAGTCTCAGTCTCCAGCGCCACAGCCGGTGGGCGATGCGGTGCCACCAGATGGCGTGCAGCCCCGCCGAGGTCAGGAACACCTCGAGGCCGCTGCGCGCCGCCGGGTCGCGCAGGCGCGCCGTCGCGATGTCCTCCCGGAGCGGCATCTAGGAGCGCAGGTCTTCGTAGAGAACGCTCGAGAGGTACCGCTCGCCGTAGCTCGCCAGAATCACCACGATCGTCTTGCCCGCGTTCTCGGGACGCTTCGCGAGCTCGACCGCGGCGTGCGCCGTCGCACCCGACGAGATGCCACCGAGAATGCCCTCCTCCGCGGCCAGGCGCCGTGCCATGGCCACCGACTGGCCGATGTTGACGTCGATGATCTCGTCGTAGATCTCGCGGTCCAGCACCGCTGGCACGAAGTTGGCGCCGATGCCGGCGATCTTGTGCGGGCCGGGAGCGCCGCCGTTGAGGATAGGGCTCTCCTCCGGCTCCACGCCGACGACCATCACCTCGGGCTTCTGCTGCTTGAGGTACTGCCCCGTGCCGGTGAGCGTTCCGCCCGTGCCGATACCGGAGACGAAGATGTCGACGGCGCCGTCCGTGTCATTCCAGACCTCGGGACCGGTCGTGCGGCGGTGGATGTCGGCGTTCGCCTCGTTCTCGAACTGCTTCGCGAGCACGGCGCCGGGAGTGTTGGCGACAATCTCCGCGGCCTTGCCGACAGCGCCCTTCATGCCTTCGCCACCGGGGGTGAGCACGAGCTCGGCGCCATAGGCCTTGAGCAGCATCTTGCGCTCTTCGCTCATGGTCTCCGGCATCGTCAGGATCACGTGGTAGCCGCGGGCCGCACCGATCATCGCCAGCGCGATGCCCGTGTTGCCGCTCGTGCCTTCGACGATCGTGCCGCCCTTGGTGAGCTCGCCGCTCTTCTCGGCCGCCTCGATGATCGCGACACCGAGCCGGTCTTTGACGCTCGCGGAAGGGTTGTAGAACTCGAGCTTCGCGAGCACCGTCGCCCCGGCGCCCTCGGTCACGGCGTTGAGCGTCACGAGAGGCGTGTAGCCGAACGCCTCGGTGATGTCCTGATAGATGCGAGCCATGGTGGGTCTCTCCTTGGTGGATCGGCGGTGAAAGTCTGACGGGGCTGGGCTGATCGGCGCGCACACCCGCGGGCATCCAGGCTACGAGAGTCCCGCGCCTCGCGCGCGAATATGACGCTGACCCCTCTCCCCCCAACCGGCGCGTGCACCTCAGCATTCCCCTGGAGTGCGAGAATCGACGGCGGGCCGGTCGACTGCGGGAGGTGCGCGTGCTCACAGTGGTTCTCGGCCTCGCCGGTGCGCTCGTCTACGGCGCCGCCGACTTCCTCGGCGGGCTCGCCTCTCGACGCATCTCGGCCTTGCGCGTCACCGCCCTCGCAGCGCTCTCCGGCGTCGTGCTGCTCGCCCTCGCCGCCGCCGTCGTCGGCGGTGAGTGGAGCCGCGAGGCTCTGTTCTGGGGCGCACTCTCGGGCGTGACCGGAGCCGGGGCGATCGCCCTGCTGTACGCGTGCCTCGCAATCGGGCCCATGAGCATCCTCTCGCCCCTGACCGCCGTGATCTCGGCGATCGTGCCCATGACGTGGGGGCTCGTGACCGGCGAGCGGCTCGGTGCGATCGCGTACCCCGCCCTCGGCCTCGCCCTCATCGCCGTCGTGCTCGTCGGCTTCGTGCCCGAGAAGGGCGCGGTGCGGCCGAGCCTGCGCGGCCTGCTCATGGCGACGGGGTCGGGGGCCCTCATCGGCGCCTTCTACATCCTCATCGACCAGACTCCCGACGACTCGGGGCTCGTGCCGCTCGTCGCCAACCGCGTCGTCAACGCGAGTCTCATGATCACGGTCATCGTCGTGCTGGCCGTGATCGCGGGGCGGCGCCACGTCTCCGCTCGGGATGCTCCGCTCGCGATCCTCGAAGGAACCCACGGCGCCCCGCACGCACTCGGCGAGCCGGTCGGTGCCGGGCCCGCTGAGGCTCGACCGGCGCCGTCGCCCAGCACCGCGCCTCCCGGCACGACCCTGCTGCGCGCGAGCGCGGCAGCCCTGCGCGGCGGGTGGCGCGCCGGGTTCTGGCTCGCCGTCGGGTGCGGAGTGCTCGACGCCGCCGCCAACGCGATCGTGCTCATCGGGCTGCGGCTCGGCGACCTCACGGTCGTCTCGGTGCTCACCGCGCTCTACCCGGCCGGCACGATCCTGCTCGCGGCGGTCGTGCTGCGCGAGCGCATCGCGCGGCTGCAGTGGGTCGGGCTCGTGCTGGCGCTCGCGGCGAGCGCGATGCTCTCGCTTGCCTGAGCCGAGCATCCCGCACCGCACCCTCGACCTCGACCCCGCACTCGACCGAACGACGGAGACGGGACGGTTCCACACCGACCCAGGTGGGCCCGGCACTGTGGAACGCCGTGGTCTCCGTCGTTCGGTCGACGAGCGCGGCTACAGCGCCGCGAGCTCGTCGAGAAGGGCGTCGCCCGCGCGCACCTCGTGCACGACGGCGTCGATCTCGGCGCGACCGAGCAGCTCGTCGAGCCGGCGGCGGCGCTGGCGCGTGACGAGTGTCACGACCGTGCCGACCTTGCCCGCGCGGCCCGTGCGGCCCGAACGGTGCAGATACGCCTTGTACTCGTCGGGCGCGTCGGCCTGGATGACGAGCGAGATGTCATCGACGTGGATGCCCCGGGCCGCGACATCCGTAGCGACGAGCACCGTCACCCGACCGCTCGTGAGCTTCTCGAGGTTGCGGCTGCGCCGCGCCTGGTTGAGATCGCCGTGCAGACTCACGGCGGGGATGCCCGCGTCGTCGAGCTGATCGGCGAGCTCCTCGGCGAAGGCGCGGGTGCGCGCGAAGACGAGGGTCTTGCCCGGGCCGGCGGCGAGCTGCTCGATGACGGCGCGCTTCTCGCGCTGCTCGACGAGCAGCACGCGGTGGTCGATCGTCGACGACTCCTGGTCCTCCCCCGCGACCTCGTAGACACTCGGGCTCGACAGGAACTCGGTCACGAGGCTCGCGACGCCCGAGTCGAGGGTCGCCGAGAACAGGAGCTTCTGGTTGCCCGAGCGCGTGCGGCGGATGATGCGCTGCACGGGCTCGAGGAAGCCCAATTCGCACATGTGGTCGGCTTCGTCGAGGACGACGATCTCGATGCGGCTCAGGTCGAGGCGACCCTGCTCGACGAGATCCTCGATGCGCCCCGGCGTGCCGATGATGATGTCGACACCGCGGCGCAACGCTCCGACCTGGCGGGCCTGCGGCACGCCGCCGTAGATCTGCGTCGTGAAGAGTCCCACACTGCGGGCGATGGGCTGCACAGTGCGGTCGATCTGCAGGGCGAGCTCGCGTGTCGGCGCGAGGATGAGCGCGCGAGGCGCCCGGCCCTCCTGCCGCTTCCTGTGCGCGTATGGCCGCTCAGGCGTAGCCTTCGCGGCGCTGGCGTCGCGCGAACGCGATGTTTCGCCGCAGCTCCAGCGCGCATGAGCCGCTCGACGAGGGGCGCGCCGAAGGCGATCGTCTTGCCGCTGCCGGTGCGGCCGCGGCCGAGCACGTCCTTGCCGGCGAGCACGTCAGGAATCGTTGCGGCCTGAATGGGGAACGGATGCACGGCACCGAGCTCGGTGAGCGTGCGGGTGATGTTGCCGCCGAGCCCGAGGTCGGCGAAGCTCACGCCCTCGACGTCGCGCGCCTGCACGGCGTCGGCCTCGAGCCGCTCCAGCACCACGTCGTCGACGGGGCCCGCGCCGGAGGGCTTGCTCGGGTAGAAGCCCGCGTCTCGGTGCTCGCCGCGGCGCTCGGGGCGCCGCTCTGCGCGGCCCTGCCTGTCTGCAGCGCCGACACGTCGGCCGCGCTCGCCGTGGGACGCGCGCGACTCGCCGCCGCGGTCGTCGACGTGTCGGTCCTGCGGACGACCGCCACGGTCGACGCGGCGCGCGGGCCGCTCGTTCGCGGCATCCTTGCGCGGGCGCCAGTCGGGGCGGTGCGCCGTGCGGCCCGTGCCCGTGCGCTCGACCGAGTAGTCAGCACCGCGCGGTGCGCGACCGCCGCGAGCATCCGTGCCGGGGCGGCCGCGCTCGGGGCGACCCGCGCTGCCGCGGTCAGGGCGAGCGGCGGCGTCGCGTTCGGGGCGTCCCGCGCGCTCAGCGCGCACATCGCGGTCGCCGCGCGAGCGCTCGGGCGCGTGGCCGCGGTCGACGCGCTCCTCACGGCTCCAGCGCGCCTTCTTCGCGGGCGCGTCGGCCTCCTCGGGCCGGTAGCCGCGGTGCCCGGGGCTGCGCGATCCGCTCGCCGCGGCAGCGCGGCCGCCGGAGCGACCGGCTCCCTGACTGCGGGCGGGGGTGCTGGAGCGCCCGGGGCGCGCCTTCTTGTTCTGAGGCATGGTTGATCGTCTTTCGGATAGTGCAAGAAGCATCGTCGGCGCGTTCGCACCGCTATCCCAGGCAGTCTTCGACTGGGGCCGTCACAACTCGAGGTGTCATCGCTCCGCCGATCGGCGGGGATGTACCGGCCCTGGAGACGCACACGTTCTGTGGCGAATCGCTTCGCCCGTCTCAAGCCGACACTTCACAGTAGCGGACGTCGCTGTGCGACCCCGTATTCCGCCGCGGCCCGGCATTTCGACCCTCCCCTGGCTGTTCGTCCCGCCGGTAGTCTGAGCGAATCATGACGACCGAGCTCGAGTCGACGACCGTGAGCGTGGAGGACCCCCGCCAGCCCGAGGTGGAGGCGATGCTGCGCGCGGGTGAAGCCTTCGCCCGGTCTCTCTACAGCCCCGAAGAGTGCTTCCTGCTGCCGGCCGAGCAGCTCGCTCACCCCGGCACCACGGTCGTCGTCGCCCGCGACGAGGCCGGCACCGCGCTCGGCATGGTGGCCCTCGTCGAGCAGGAGGACGGCGCAGGCGAGCTCAAGCGCCTGTTCGTGCACGAGGCGGCGCGCGGCCGAGGCGTCGCCGACCTGTTGCTGGATGCTCTCGAGCGGGCCGCGCGCGAGCGCAGCATCCGCACCCTCCGTCTGGAGACCGGCACCCGAAGCGATGCCGCGCTGAGCTTCTACGCCCGCCGTGGCTACGAGCGCATCCCGGCCTTCGGCGAGTACGTCGGCAGCGCGACGAGCGTGTGCCTGGCCCGCGCACTCGACTGAGCCGTCAGAGCGCGCTCTACGCGTCGTCGCGCAAGGCGTTCAGTTCGGCGCGCAGCCGCGCGATGCGTGCACCCCGGGCCTCATGGTCGGCCTCGAGGGTGTCGAGCTGAACCTGCAACGCACCGAGCTCGGCCTGGGGATCCTCGTGGTCTCGCGCCTGGGCTTCCTCCCGCTGGTGCGCGACCTCTTCATCGCGCGCTTGATCCATCGCGTTGAGGACGATGCCGATGAGCACGTTCAGCACCGTGAAGACGATGAAGAACATGTAACTCAAGAAGTAGAGGAGAGCGAGAGGGGTGATGCCGATGCCCGCGGTGAACGCGTCGGGGAAGTTCTCGAGCGTGAGCAGCACGACGAGGGTCACCATGGCGACCCCGAGGTCGCCCCACTGCTGCGGGTCGTCGTCGCCGAACAGGTACACGCCCGCCATGGCGTAGAGGAACAGCAGGAATCCGATGAGGACGGAGATGCTGAGCAAGGGAGCGACGCTCTTGATGATCGAGACGCTGAGGATGCGCACTTCGGGCAGGAAGCGGAACAGGCGGATGAGGCGGAACAGGCGGATGAGGCGGAACACGACGGCGTTGCCGTCGACGAACGGCACGGAGATGACGATGAGGAAGTCGAAGATGTTCCAACCGGAGCGGAAGAACATCCAGGGCTTCGTGCCGTAGGAGATGATGCGGAGCAGCACCTCGACGGCGTAGAAGACGAGCGCGATGCTGTCGACGGCGAGGGCGACCTCGCGCACGGAGGGCGCGACGCCGTCGAAGGTGAGGATGGCGAGGGCGACCGCGTTGGAGATGATGACCGCGATCACGACGATCTCGAACGCGGTGCCGTACATGATGCGGGCGAGCCACGCGATGCGGTACGGCGCCAGCTCGACGGGTTGGCCCCGCAGGATGCGCGCCGGGTTGAGCCTGGAAGAGATCACGGGGGCCTCGCTCGCAAGGATGATGGCAGGGTCTCTCCCACGCTACTCGACCCTGAGCGCCGTTCACCCTCACGGCGCCACCGCGCGGCGGCGGGTGCGGATGCTCAGGCGGCGGTCGTGCGCCCCTCGAGCTCGGCCGCTCGCGCCTCGCGGCGCGCCTCGCGGCGCTCCTTCGCACCCTCGACGAGGTAGTAGAGGGCGGGCAGCACGAGGAGGGTCAGCATCGTCGAGGAGACGAGCCCACCGATGACGACGATCGCGAGCGGCTGCGAGATGAATCCGCCGCTGCCCGTGATGCCGAGGCCGAGCGGCACGAGCGCGAAGATCGTCGCCGCCGCCGTCATGAGAATCGGCCGCAAGCGGCGGGAGGAGCCCTCGATGACGGCCTGCCCGACGCTCATGCCGCGCACGCGGTACTGGTTGACGAGGTCGATGAGCACGATCGCGTTGGTCACGACGATGCCGATGAGCATGAGCACCCCGATGAGAGAGGGCACACCCAGCGGGATGTCGGCGATCAGCTGCAGGGCGATCGCGCCGGTCGCCGCGAAGGGGATCGACACGAGCAACAGGAGTGGCTGACGCAGGCTCTTGAAGGTCGCCACCATGACCACGTACACGATGAGGATGGCGGCGAGCAGGGCGAGACCGAGCTGGCTGAAGGCATCCGCCTGCTGGGCGGTGACGCCGCCGAGCGTCGCCCGCGCGCTGTCGGGCAGGGTGGTGCTGTCGACGGCCTCCTGGATCGCGAGGGACGCCGAGCCGATGTCGGCGATCGCGGGCGTGATGCTCACGGTGGCGCTGCGAATGCCGCGGATCGTGGTGATCGTCGCCGGTCCGAACGCCTCCTCCACGGAGGCGAGCTCGCTGAGCGGTTGCGGGCCGATGGCGGTGGGCAGCACGAAGTCGCGCAGCTCCTCGACCGTGGTCGGGGCGTTCTCGTTCGGCAGGAAGATGGAGAGCGTCTTCTCGTCGATGACCACAGAGCCGACGGACGCGGGGAACATCGCCTGCGCGACGATTCCGCCCACGGCGACCTCGGAGAGCCCCAGCTCGGCGGCGCGCTCCCTGTCCACCTCGATCGCCAGGTACGGCTGCGTGGCCGCGAGGTTGCTGGTCGCCTCCGCCGTAACGTCGAGCGCGCTCACCGCGTCGAGGATCGCCGTGGCCGCGTCCTGCAGATCGCTCTCGCTCGCGGCGCTGATGTCGACATCGATCGTGCTGGAGGCGAAGCCGGACCCCGCCGCCTGCAGGGCGATCTCCCCGACGTCGTCGAGCTCGGCAACCGCCTCGCGCACAGCATCCTGCAGCGCGACCTGGTCTGCGCTCTCATCGGTGGTGATCGAGTAGGTGATGTCGCCTCCGCCGCGGATGAAGGCGAGCGCGGAGCCGTCGCCCGAGCCGATCGAGACCTGCACGGTCTCGATGCCCTCGACGGCAAGCAGCTCCTCCTCGACGGTCGTCGCAGCGCGGTCCAGCTCGTCGAGGCTCGTCGCGTTGGGCAGGGTCTGCGTGACGGTGAGCGTGTTCTGCCCCGAGTCGCCGATGAAGTTCGTCTTGAGGTTGGTCGCGAGCCCGGCGGTGCCGCCGAGGATGAGGAGGGACAGCAGGATGGTCGCGACCGGACGGCGGAGGGTCCAGCGCAGAATCGGCAGGTAGCTCCTCTGCAGCCGTGTGGGAGCCGCCGACTCCTCCTCGAGCGACAGGGCGGCCGCGTGCGAGCCCACCTTCGGCGCGCGCAGGAACCAGTACGAGAGCACGGGCACGATCGTGAGCGAGACGAAGAGCGAGGCGCCGAGCGCGATCGCGGTCGTCAGGGCGAAGGGCCTGAAGAGCTCACCCGTGATGTCGCCCACGAGCGCGAGAGGCAGGAAGACCGCGATGGTCGTCGCGGTGGCTGCGGTGATCGCGGTCGCGACCTCCTTGACGCCCACGAGGATGGCTTGCATCTTCTCTTCACCGAGGGCGAGGTGCCGCTTGATGTTCTCGACGACGACGATCGAGTCGTCGACGACGCGCCCGATGGAGATGGTGATGGCCCCGAGGGTGAGGATGTTGAGGCTGTAGCCGGAGACCTGCATGCCGATGAAGGTGAGCAGGATGGAGGTGGGGATCGAGATCGCGGTGACGAGCGTGGAGCGCACCGAGAGCAGGAACAGCAGGATCACGATCACAGCGAAGGCGAGCCCGAGCGTTCCCTCGGTCGCGAGCGCCTCGATGGAGCTCTCGATGAACGGCGCCTGATCGAAGACAACCGTGAACGCGGTTCCGGAGCCGATCGCCGTGGCGAGGCCGGGGAGGGCCTCCTGCACGAGGCGGGAGACGTCGACGGTGTTGCCTGAGGGGGTTTTCGTGACGGCGAGCGTGAGCGAGGGCTCCCCGTTGACGCGGGAGTAGCCCTGGATGGGGTCGCCGACGATGGCGACATCCGCGACATCCGCGATGGTGGTGACGTCGGCGCTCTCCGCGCCGAGGATCGGCAGCGCTTCGAGCTCCTCGATGGTCTCGATGCGCACGCCCGTGAGCACGGCGAGGGTCTGGCCGTCCTCGGTGATGGTGCCGGCCGGCAGCAGCACCCCGTACTCGTCGAGCGTGTCGACGATGTCGGAGCGCACGAGGCCGAGCTCGGCGAGCGCCTCGTCGTCGGCGGTGATCGTGACCCGGTCGCCGACAGCGCCGAAGACGGAGACCTCACGCACACCGTCGAGCTGGGTGAGGTCGGGCACAGCCTGCACCTCGAGCGCCTCGGCGAGGTCGCCGGCGCTCAGATCGCTCGTGACGGCCAACTGGATGACCGGCAGGTCGTCGATCGACCCGGTCAGCACCTGCGGCTCGACGTCGTCGGGCAGCTGCAGCCGGTTGACGGCGAGCTGAACCCGCTGCTCGGCGCGGGCGATGTCGGTGCCGAACTCGAAGCTGGCACTCACCAGTGAGAAGCCGGTGTTCGATGTCGCGTTGGACTCCTCGAGGCCCGGCACGGCCTGAATGGCCGTCTCGATCGGGGTGGAGACGTCCTCTTCGACGACGGCGGGCGCAGCCCCCGGGTACTGCGTGATGACGATGACCTGCGGGAAGCTGATCGAGGGGATCAGCTCCTGCTTGAGGCTGTTGAGTGCGAGGGCCCCGAACAGTCCCACGACGATGGTGACGAGAGCGATGAGCGCTCGGTTGCGCAGGCTGAACACCGAGAGCAGGTGCACGTGGTTCTCCGATGCTGTGGGGTGCCGCTGAGCGGCGCGGGGCAGGGGTGGCGCACGTGCAGGAACGCGCGGGAGGTGCTGAGCATCCCAAAGATTGCTGGGCATTTCCCATGCGGGCGGTATGCGGCCGCCGAGTCGGCGCGCGGGATGCTCGGCTCGAGCTACACGACCGTATCAAGAGGATCATTCACGGGCTGTGAGGGCTCGCGGTCGACCACGTCGCGCCAGGCGCGCTCGAGAGCGTCGATCGCGGCGCGCGTGTCGGCTTCGGGATAGCAGAACGGCAACCGCAGGTAGCGTTCGAACGCTCCGTCGAGCCCGAAGCGCGGCCCCGCTCCGATGAGCACCCCGTGCGCGCGCGCGGCGAGCGCGAGCTGCGAGGCCAGGGGCGCGCCGATGGCGACCCACAGCGTGAGACCGCCGCGCACCTCGGGTATGCGCCACGTGGGGAACCGCTCGCGCAGCAGCCCGGTCAGGAGGGCGTGCCCGGCGCGCAGCTGCTCCCGGCGGGCGTCGAGCACGCGATCGTACTGCTGGAGAAGGCGCAGCAGCATGAGCTGCTCGAGGGTCGGGTTGCCGAGGTCGCTAGAGGTGCGCGTGAGGGCGAGGCGCGTGATGGTGGAGCGCTCTGCGCGGATCCATCCGAGGCGGATGCCGCCCCACACGCTCTTGCCGACAGAGCCGATCGTGATGACTCTGCCGTGGACGCCGAGCGGCGGCGGCGTCTCGCCGTCGAAGGCGAGGTCGCACATGGTCTCGTCGGCGACGATCGTCGTGCCGTGCCGCTCGGCGAGGGCGACGACGCGCGCGCGTTGCGCAGCGGGCATGGTGCGCGTCGTGGGGTTGTGGAAGTCGGGCATGAGGTAGGCGAGCGCCGGAGCCGTGCGGGGGAAGACCTGCTCGAGGGCGTCGTCGTCCCATCCGCTCTCCGTGGTCACGGGGACGGTGACGAGTCGGGCGCCGGCCAGCTGGAAGGCCTCGAGCGCGTGGGGGTAGCTGGGCGATTCGACCAGCACACGGTCGCCACGCGCGACGAGGGCTCGCGCGACGAGCGAGATCGCGTGCTGGGCGCCGAGTGTGACCATGACCTCGTCGACCGTGGTCGGCAGGCCGCGCCGCGTGTAGCGGTCGGCGATCTCCTGCCGCAGTGCGGTGAGGCCGTAGAGGTCGAAGCCGGCGAGCCCGAGGTGCTGCGGCAGGAGGGCGGCGGCGTCGCGGGCTGCGTCCGCAACGAGTGGGATCGCCGTAAGGGTGGCCTTGGAGAACTCGAGCAGGCCCTCGGGGGTGATCGAGGGATCCACGGAGCGCGGTCCGTCGGGCAGGCGGGCGACGCTACCGGAGCCGCGCACGCTCGTGAGGAAATCCAGTTCGCGCAGGCGGGCGTAGGCGGCGGCGACGGTCGTGCGGCTGAGGCCCTCGTGCTGGGCGAGTAGCCGCTCGGCGGGCAGTCGTGTGCCGGGCGTGATGCGCCCGTCGAGGATGAGCAGGCGGATGTGGTCGGCGAGAACTCCGTACAGCGGATCACCGTTCGTCGGCCGCCAGTCGCCGAGTTGAGTGGCCAATCGTCGGGGAGTGAGCGAGGGCACGGGTCCACTCTACGCGTATTGGCCTCTTGCACGACGGTCCAGTTACGCGGTGGACTGTCCTCATGTCCTCCCCTCGCCTGCTCGTGCGCCGCTGGACGCAGCTCCTCTTCGGGCTCTTCCTCTATGGCATCGCTCTCGCTCTCATGATCGAGGCGGCAGTGGGCCTCGACCCGTGGACCGTCTTCGCGCAGGGTGCCGATCTGCAGACAGGCTGGGGAATTGGACTGGTCACAGTGCTGATTGGCGCTCTCGTGCTGCTGCTCTGGATTCCGCTGCGGCAGAAGCCCGGCATCGGCACCGTGCTCAACGTGCTGCTCGTGGGGCCGGCTCTCGAGGTGGGGCTGTGGGCGTTCGACGCTCCGGAGGAGCTGTGGGCGCGCATCCTCATCTTCGGCGGCGGCCTCGCCCTCCTCGCCATCGCGACGGGGCTCTACGTGGGCGCCGGGTTCGGCCCGGGGCCGCGCGACGGGCTCATGACGGGCGCGCACGCCCGTTTCGGGTTCCCCATCTGGGCGGTGCGGGGCACGATCGAGCTCACCGTGCTCACGATCGGCTGGCTGCTCGGCGGCAACGTCGGGCTCGGCACGGTCGCCTTCGCCCTGCTCATCGGACCCATGGTGCACGTGACCCTGCCGCGACTGCGTGTGCCGCTGCCGAGCGACGCGGCGGCCGCGGCGGCCCACCAGCCGGACCTCGGGCATCCGGCGACCTCGGATGCGGCCTCAGACCGCGGGCCGGCGGCTGCGCCCGTCGCCGGCCCGCTCTCCCCCCTCGCGGGCACGTCAGCCGTTCCCGCCGAGTCGCCGGCTCCGCCCGAGGCGGGCACCGCACCGCAGACCGTGGTGGCCGGGTCATGATCGCGCTCGGCACGGCTCTCGTCGCTCTCGCGGTGTGGGCGATCATCGCGACGATCGAGGTGATCGCGAGGGACGGGTACGGTCCCGTACCCGTCCGCTCGCATCACGACGGGTACTACGCGAGCTCGTTCCGCGCGTAGACCCGTATCGCCTCACGCAGGTACTGCGCGGCCTCGAGGCCGCCGTAGTGCCGCGCGAAGCGGTCGTCGGCGACGTACATGTCGCCGAGCCCGAGGTAGGCCTCGGCGCTCATGGGGGCGCCGCCCCAGCCGGCCCGCGCCCAGGCGTAGTGCCGGGCGACGAGTGCCTGCGTGGCCGCGTCCTCCACGGCGGCTCCCGACGCACGCGCCTCGATGAGGCCGGCGGTGATCGCCGCCGCCTCGGCGCGGAATGCCTCCTGCCCCTCGGCGCCCAGCTCGCGCCACCACCGGTCGCTGCGCGCGTAGGCCTCAGCGCCCCAGCGCTGCTCGACCTCCTCCCGATAGATGGTGTGGTCGAACCCGTCGAGCATCTCTTCTGCCATCAGTTCTTCACCTCCCTCCCTCTTGCGAATCGTCGTGGTAACGCTCGCGATCTGCCGCTCGATGCGGGCTCGCTCGTCCTCGAGCCAGCGCACGTGCCTCACGAGCGCTCGCAGGTCGTCGTCCTGCTCGGCGAGCACCTCGCCGATGGCCGTCAGCCCGAGTCCGAGCTCGCGCAGCAGCAGAATGCGCTGCAGTCGCGTCAGCGCCGCCTCGTCGTAGTACCGGTACCCGTTGGCGCCGACGCTCGTCGGGGGCAGCAGCCCGATGTCGTCGTAGTGCCGCAGGGTGCGGCTCGTGACGCCCGCGAGTCGGGCGATCTCCTGGATCGACCACTGCATGCGTCTCGCCTCCTCGTCTCCACGGCACCCCTCGGTGGGGTGCGTGCCCACGCTAGAGGTTGACGCTGCGTCAAGGTCAAGCCTCGGCGGAGCATCCCTGTGGCAGCGCCCCGCGGGCCAGCTGCTCGCGGGGCCGAAAGTGACAAGCCACGCGGAACGTTCCCCGTGGCTTGTCACTTTCGGCGTGTGTGGGTGCGGCGTGGCGCCGTGAGCCGAGCGGGGCCCGACCGTCCCGCTCCGGCCGGACCGGCGGCCCCGCTTGCGCGCGCATCATTCGCGATATATCGTGACTTCTCGAGACGCGATATATCGCGATAGGGATGCCCCGCTGGGGCTCGAGCAAGGAGCACTCATGGCCCAGGAGACGTGGATCGTCACCGACCCGACCGTCATCGACCTCGAGGTGGTGCGCCGCCTCAAGGTGGGGCTCATCGGCGGGCAGATCGACATCGTCGCGCACGACGAGCCGGGCGCACGCGTGGAGGTGCACGAGGTCTCGGGCCGCGACCTCAAGGTCGCGCTCGAGGGCGACACCCTCGTCGTCGACCACCCGCAGCTGAAGTGGGAGACCTTCTTCGAGAACTTCCGCCTGTTCGGCGTGAAGGCGCGTGCCGAGGTGAGCATTCTCGTACCGCGCTCGGCGACGCTGTCGTTCAACGCGGTGTCGGCGGAGGGCCTCATCAGCGGCCTGAACTCTGAGGTGACCGTCAACACGGTCAACGGCGAGGTTGTGCTCGATGGCATCGTCGGCGACGTGTCGGTGCACGCCGTCAACGGTGAGGTGTCGGTGCGCGGGCTGCACGGTGATCTCACGGTGCAGACGGTGAGCGGCGACGTGACGGCGTCCGGTGAGATTCGGCGGTTCACGTGCGACGGCGTGTCGGCGAACGTGGTCGCCGACCTGCACGGCGCACCCGACCGGGTGCGCAACAGCACGGTGTCGGGCGATCTGACGGTGCGGCTCGACGCGGGTCGGCCGTCCCAGTACTCGATCAGCACGCTGAGCGGTCGGCTGCAGCTAGATGACGCGCGCATCAGCGGGGTGAAGGGCCAGTACACGGGTCGCTACGGCGAGCTGGCCGGGTCGTTCACGGAGGTGCGCGCCAACTCGGTGTCGGGCGACGTGTCGGTCGTGCACACGGTGCGCGGGGCATCCAGTGATGCGGCGGGTGAGGATGCGGCGGGCGAGCCCGCCGCCTCGGGAGCCGCCTCGTGAGCCCCGCGGTGTTCGGGCACGGGCACTTGCGGCTGTACCTGCTGTTCGTGCTCGACGAGCGGCCCATGCACGGCTACGAGATCATCCAGGCGCTCAGCGATCGCTTCGGCGGCACCTACGTGCCGTCGGCGGGCACGATCTACCCGAGGCTCGCGAAGCTCGAGGCGGAGGGGCTCGTCTCCAAGGAGTCGGATGGCCGGAAGACGGTGTACGCGCTCACCGATGCCGGTCGTGCCGAACTGAACGATCGGCGCGATGAGCTGGAGGGCATCGAGAACGGCATCGGCGACTCGGTGCGGAGGCTCGCCGACGAGGTGCGGGCCTCGGTGTCGGAGGCGATGACCTCGTTGCGGGCTGAGCTCGCCGCGGCGTCACGCGAGACGCGGGGGGCGGGCGCGACCGCGCGCGAGGCCGCCTCGTACGCGTCGGCGACCGCCGCGGACGCCTCTGCTGCCGCCTCGGACGCGGTGCGCGATGCGACGACCTCGATGCACTCGACGCTGCACGAGTCGCGGGCGGATGCCCGGGCTCAGGTTCAGCGGGCGGAGGTGCTGCTCGCCGAGTTCCGTCAGGACGTGCGCACCGAGCTGCGCTCGGCGGCGGCGCGCGGCGCCGACCTCGCGTCGGCGGTCGACGAGCTGGAGTCGCGACTGTCGCGGCTGCGCGCCGACGTGCTCGGCCTCGTGCGCTGACGGCACGCGGCGCTCGCCCTCGGGTACTCCGCGCCCGTGAACGCGGTTCCCCCGTGCACGCGGCTCCTCAGTCGCGCTACTCGGCGGCTACGGCGCCGGCACGCTCGACGCCGTCGAGAACGTAGTCGAGCCCAGCCTCGAACGAGGCGCCGAAGTCGTACCCGGGCTGCATGACGTGGTCCATGGTGAAGCGCATGAGTGACGGATACCGCTCGGGCGAGAGCGGCACGACGACCTCTTCGCTCGCCTCAGTGAGGTCGCCGCCGCTCTCCCCCAGTGGCAACGCGGATTCTTGCAGCGCGAAGCCGTACACGAACGCATCGACGACCGCGACTCCGTGCGCCACGACCGGCAACGGATAGCCCGTGCTCAACCAGACCCGCAGCATCGCCTCGTGGTGATCGAGGATGTCCTCTCCGGGCTTGCGCCGCGACTCCATGATGGGAATCGCCCACGGGTGCCGACGCAGAGCGTCGCGAAGGGAGCGTGCTCGCGCGCGGATGGCGTCCTTCCACGGGATGGTCGTGTCGGTCGCACCCACCTCGTCGAACACTCGGCCGACCATGCCGTCGATGATGTCGTCCTTGCCGTCGACGTAGTGATACAGCGTCATCGGCTTCACGCCGAGGTGCTCGGCGAGCCGCCGGATCGTCAACGGTTCCAGGCCGATCCGGTCGGCGACCTCCAGGGCCCCCTCGATGATGCGCGCTCGATCGAGCATGGGGTCTCACGTCTCCTTCCGGAACTTGCGGCAACGGATCCGCGCCGCGATCTTGACACATCGTACTAAGTACGCCTATCGTCGTGCGAGTCGTCGTACTTAGTACGAACATCCGATCAGCGAAGGAGGCCCCCGTGCCCGCGAACGTCCCCACCATTCCCACGACCATGAGCGCCGTCGTGCAGCGCGGCTACGGCACCACCGACGTGCTGAGCGTCGACCGCCTCGACGTGCCCGAGCCGGGCGAGGGCCAAGTGCTGCTCCGCGTCGGCGCCGCCGGCGTCGACCGCGGCGTGTGGCACATCATGGCCGGGCTGCCCTACATCGTGCGCCCGATGTTCGGGATGTCCACGCCGCGTCAGCCGATCCCCGGGCTCGACGTCGCCGGCACGGTCGTCGCCCTCGGCTCCGGCACGACCGACTTCACGATCGGCGACAAGGTGTTCGGCACAGCCGACGGCAGTTTCGCCGAGTACGCGGTTGCCGACGCCTCGGCGCTGGCCCGCATCCCGACCGGCGTCGACATGATCGCGGCGGCCGCGCTGCCCGTCTCGGGCCTCGCGGCGCTCGAGGCGGTGCGCGATCACGGCGCGGTCGCCGCGGGGCAAAAGGTGCTCGTTCTCGGAGCCTCCGGGGGCGTCGGCGGCTACGCGGTGCAGATCGCCGCGGCCGCCGGCGCGGAGGTCACGGGCGTGGCGAGCGCGGCGAAGGCCGACTTCGTCCAATCGCTCGGTGCGCGCCGCGTGATCGACTACGCGGTCACCGATGTGACCACGTCGCCTGATCGCTACGACGTGATCATCGACATCAACGGTCGTCTCCCGCTGGGCCGCCTCGTGCGCATCCTCACCCCGAGGGCACGCTCGTCATCGTCGGTGGCGAAGACGGCGGCAAGCTCACCGGTGGCATTCAGCGTCAATTCGGTGCGCGCATCCGTTCGGCTTTCACCCGCCGTCGCCTCGGCTTCTTCATCTCGTCCGAGTCACGAGCCGGGCTGCCCGAGCTCGCGCGACTGGTTTCCTCCGGCCAGCTCCGTTCCACCGTCGACGTGGTGCGCCCGCTCTCCGCGGTGCGCGAGGCGATCGACGACCTCTCGGCCGGTCGCATCCGCGGCAAGGCCGTTCTCCACGTGGCGTCCTGAGCGCCACACCTACCGAAAGGAAACACATCATGTCCACCCTCATCGATTCGTCGCGGCGCACCGCCGCTCGCGTGGCCGGTGTCGGCTATCTGGCACTGTTCGTTCTCGCGATCTTCGCCAACTTCATCGTCAAGCAGGGGATGATCGACCCCAGCGACGCGGAGGCCACGGTCGCGGCGATCCGCGAGCAGGAGACCCTGTTCCGCACCGGCCTCGCCGCCTTCGTCGCGGTCTTCCTCATCGACATCCCCGTCGCGTGGGCCCTCTACGTGCTGTTCGCCCCGGGCGGGCGTGCGCGATCGCTGCTCATCGCCTGGTTCCGCATCGCCTACACCGTGATGCTCGGTGTCGCCACCGTGTTCCTGTTCCTCGCCCTCGAGATCGCGAACGGCGCGGTCGGCCTCGGCCCGGATGCCGCGTTGCTCATGGTGAGCGCGTTCGACTTCGCGTGGTTCGTGGGGCTCAGCGCCTTCGGCTTCCACCTCGTGCTGCTCGGTGCGCTCATCGTGCGCACGCGCATCGCACCGAGGGCCATCGGAGTCATCCTCGCTGTCGCCGGAGCCGCCTACGTGGTCGACACGGCTGCGCACGTGCTGGTCGCCGACTACGCCGCCATCGCCGACGTCATGCTCGCGATCGTCGCGATCCCGTCCATCGTGGCCGAATTCGCGTTCACGATCTGGCTGCTTCTCGCGGGCCGCCGGTCCAGTGCCGTCACGCGCGACCCTGCGAGCGCCCCCACCGTCTGATCGTCACCCCATCCGCATCACCCACACACACGCAAGAAGGAGAAGTACATGTCTGACCAGAAGAACACCCGCACCACCACCCGCCTGCCCGAGGAGCGCCTCCTGCAGTTTCGTTGGCACGGCTTCGGCTCACCGGTCGGCCTCGGCCGCGGCCTCGTGAGCGTGGGAGCGTTCTTCGCGCTCTTCGCCGTCGGCCTGCAGGCCCTGTCGTCGATCGGCTACTGATCCCCCTCCATCAGCCCCGGACTCAGGTCCGGGGCTGATGCGTGTCTGCGGCGAGGCTCCAGATGGGCGGCTAGCCGACCCAGCGCAGCGGCAGGTAGAGGTCTTGCACGCGGTCAGCTGAGGCCGTGTGGTCGTTGCGCGTGTAGAGCCCGCACTCGACCTGTGCGCAGTCGACGTTCTCGTCGGCGGCGGGCGGCAGCTCGAGATAGGCGGTGAAGGTGCCGGTCTCGCCGTCGTCGTAGGCGCGCGCGCCGAAGAGCCGCCAGGCGAAGGCCTCGTTGATCCAGTTGGACGCGGCGTACTGCACGACGCCTTCCTCGAACTCGTCGACCTCTTGCGATCCGACTCCCCCGAGGCACGGACCGGGCTTGCCGTCGAGCTGCTCAGGTATCGCGCACACGGCGACGTAGAGACCGCGCGAGCCGTCGTACCCCTCGCCCGAGACGACGAGGCGGTCGCCCGCGCTCACGGCGTCGAGCTCGGGCGCATCCCCGTCGGGCGTCTCCACCGTGAGGGTGCGCGTGCGCTCGTCGTCCCCGGTCGCGGTCACAGTCGTCGGGTACCCGTCTGTCACGCGCGCCTGCCCGGAGGAGCCCTGCGGCGTGGCGAGCAGGATGGGCACGACGACGATCGCGACGAGCACGAGCACGACGGCGAGGAGCCCGCCGACGATCCACGGCCAGCGGCGGCGACGACGACGCGGCCACGGGGCGGAGGGGGCGGCGTCAGTCACGCGCTCAGTGTAGTGAGGGCACATCGGTGGCAGCAGTGCCGGTGCTTCCCCGCCGCGGCCATGGCGCGGCTAGGCTCGCGCAGGTGACGGCACGGGTGCGCAACAGAGTGGGCGCGAGCCCTCGTGAGCTCCTCGCCGTGGTCGTCGGCGGGCTCATCGGCACGACCCTGCGGGTGCTCATCGATGTCGCAGTCGTGCACGACCTCGACGAGTTCGCCTTGAGCACCCTGCTCGTCAACACCGTCGGATCCTTCGTGCTCGGCCTGCTGGTCGCCGCCCTGTGGCCTCGCGTGCCGGGCTGGGTGCGGGTGGGGCTCGGGCCGGGCATCCTGGGGTCGTTCACGACGTTCTCAGCGCTCGCGGTCTCGATCGTCGCCCTCGCACAGGCGGGGGACATCGCGGGCGCGGTGCTGTCGGTCGTGCTCAGCATCGGGTTCGGGATGCTCGCCGCCTGGCTCGGCCTCGTGCTCGGTTCCCGGCTCACGCAGCGGCAGTCGCCCGACATGGATGAGGTGCGCGAGTGACCCCCCTCGTGCTGCTCGCGGTCGCCGTGGGCGGAGCCCTCGGCGCCGTCCTCCGTCAGCTCACGTCGGTCGCTCTCGCGGGCCGCGGCCGCATTCCGTGGGGCGTGCTCGTGGTCAACGTCGTCGGGTCGTTGCTCGCCGGGCTCGCGCTCGCCCTCCCGCTCGACCCTACGGTGCAGCTGATCATCGTCAGTGGCCTGTGCGGAGGCCTGACCACCTTCAGCACTTTCGCCGTCGAGACGATCCAGCTCGTGTCGGAGGGCAAGCACCGCGCCGCGCTCGCGAACGTCGCCTTCACCCTCGCCCTCGCCGTGCCCGCCGCGCTACTGGGCCTCGCCGCCGCGACCCTCGTCGCCTGAGCTCTCGCGCGCCGCACGCTCGGCAGCCTCCGCCGCCCGCCGCTCGGCCAGCTTCTGCCGCGTCGGCGGAATCACCACCGTGAAGAAGATCACCCCGATGACGAGCAGGATGGCCCCGAGCACGAGGGGCGTCACGATCAGGACAATCGTGATCAAGTCCATGGCTACCTCCCCATCTTGCTGAGCGTCGCGACGACCTGCCGCGCAATGTTGCGGCCGGCCCGGTTGGCGCCGATCGTGGAGGCTGACGGGCCGTAGCCGGCGAAGAAGATGCGCGGGTCGCGCTCTGAGTGGTGGCTCGCGACGGTCACGCCGCCCTCTTTCTCGCGCAGCTTGAGCGGGGCGAGGTGCCGCAGCTCGGGGCGGAATCCCGTCGCCCACACGATCGCTTGCGCGGGCTGGAACACGTCGAACTCGTCCCAGCGCACGCCATCGACCTCGATGCGGTCGAACATGGGCCGATACTCGAGCACGCCGCGGTCGACGGCGGCCTGGATGCGCCGCGTGCGGGGCACGCCCGTGCCGCTCACGATGCTCGGCAGGGCGCGCCCGGCGCGCGCCGCGTCGTCCTGCGCGGCGACGGCCTTCTCGGCCGCCTCGAGGTTGAGCACGGCCTCGTCGAGGAACTGCGGCGGTCTCCGCGTCGCCCAGGTGATGCTGCGCGCGTGCGGCTCCAGTTCGAGGATGAAGCCGATCGCGCTCGTGCCGGCGCCGACCACGACGACGTCCTGATCGACGAAGTCGGTCGCATCCGTGTACTCGGCCGTGTGCACGTGGCGGCCGGCGAAATCGCGGATGCCCGGGTAGTGGGGCACGAACGGCGAGCCCCAGGTGCCGGTCGCGTTGACGATCGTCGACCCCGCCAGCTCCAACTCGCCGTTCTCCGTCTGGAAGCGCACCCGCAGCGGCCCTCCGAGATCCTCCACGCGCGTGACCGTCGCCGGCCGCACGACCTGCAGGCCGTAGTGCTCCTCATACTGCGCGTAGTAGTCGGCGACGACCTCCCGCGCTGGCGCATGGTGGTCGGCGGTCTCGAAGCTCAGCCCCAGCTCGTCCATGCCGGGCAGGTCGTTGACGCGGTGGGCCGAGCCAAGCCGCAGCGCCTCCCAGCGGTGCTGCCACGCCCCGCCCGTGCGCGGCCCGCGGTCGAGCACCACGAACTCCTCGCCCGGCTCGAGGCCGAGCCGGCGCAGGTAGAAGGCCACAGAGAGGCCCGCCTGGCCCGCGCCGATGACCACGCAGGAGGTGGTCAGGTCGGGCTCGCTCACCCGCCCTACGCTACCGGGCGCACCCTCGCGCGACAGCCGCTGGGGGGCTCGTCGAGCGGGGCTCGCGTGATAAACTCCGCAACAGTTTTTGTATCATCCCGACTCGACGCGCTCGGTTCTTCACCGGGCCACTCGTCGACACACTTGTGAGGGGGTCACGCATGGGGCGCGGCCGACAGAAGGCGAAGCACACCAAGGTGGCACGGGAGTTGAAGTACTCGACCCCGAACACCAACCTCAGCGCGCTCGAGCGCGAGCTCGGTGTGCCTTCCAGCGAACCCGACTACGAGGACAAGTGGGCGCACCTCGTCAGCGATGATGACGAGCTCGACGACGACGAGGACGACACGGAAGACGACGCCCGCACGGCGTAGCCGCCTCCCTCGCCGCGTGCGGTTCGGGATGCTCCGCTCAGGCCCGGTACGAGCCCACGAGCCGAGCCGCTCCTCCCGTGACACCCTTCGCACCCTGCTCGAAACCGTCGAGGTCGCGCGCCGTCGTCGACACCGTGCCCGCCGCCCAGGCACGCACTGAGCGCGACTCGAGGGCCGCGACGATGTCGGCCGCGCGGTCCTGCGCGACGACAGCGAGCATCCCGATACCCACGTTCCACGTTCCCTCGGTCGACTCGAGGCTCTCGCCGGCGAGGTCGGCCAGCACGCGGAACACGCGCGGCGGGCTCCACGTTCCCCGCTCGAGCTCGACCCAGCTGCCGACCGGCAGCACGCGGGCAAGGTTCGCCGCGATGCCTCCGCCGGTGACGTGGCTGAGGGCGTGCACCGCCCCGGGATGCTCGGCCAGCAGCTCGAGCAGTGGCCGGGTGTAGAGCGCAGTGGGGGTCAGCAGCGTCTCGCCGACGACGCCCCCGAATTCGGCCAGCTCGTCGTGGTACCCGATGCCGCGCTGGGCCAAGATGTGCCGCACGAGCGAGAAGCCGTTGCTGTGCAGGCCGCTCGAGGCCATCGCGATCACGACGTCGCCGTCGCCGACGCGCTCCGGCCCGAGCAGCTCGTCGGCCTCGACCACGCCGACCGCGGCGCCCGCGACGTCGTAGTCGTCGGGCCCCAGCAGCCCGGGGTGCTCGGCGGTCTCCCCGCCGACGAGCGCGGTGCCCGTCGCCGCGCACGCCTCGGCGATGCCCCGCACGATGTCGGCGATGCGCTCGGGGTGCAGCGTGCCGCACGCGATGTAGTCGGTCATGACGAGAGGCTTCGCGCCGACGACGACAATGTCGTCGACGACCATCGCCACGAGGTCCTGCCCGATCGTGTCGTGGATGTCGAGGGCCTGCGCGATCGCGACCTTCGTGCCGACGCCGTCTGTGCTCGAGGCGAGCAGGGGGCGGCGGTAGCCGAGCAGGGCGCTTGCGTCGAAGAGGCCCGCGAAGCCGCCGACGCCGCCGACGATCTCGGGGCCGTGCGTGGCTGCCACGGAGGCCTTCATGAGCTCGACGGCGCGGTCGCCCGCAGCCGTGTCGACCCCTGCCGCGGCATAGGAGTTGGTCATGCGTTCATCCCATCCGCGGTCTGTCAGACTGGTGCCAAGCAGTCACCACTCTACGGTCTGGAGCAGGCACCGCATGTGCGGCATCGTGGGTATCGTCTCGTCGAGCCCCGTCAATCAGCAGGTCTATGACGCACTCGCCCTCCTGCAGCATCGGGGTCAGGATTCGACCGGCATCGCGACCGCCGAAGGCCGAGTTCTTCACTTCGTCAAGGCGAAGGGCCAGGTGCGCGAGGCCTACCGCACGCGCGACATGCGCTCGCTGCTCGGCACGATGGGGCTCGGCCACGTGCGCTACGCGACGCGCGGCTCCGCCTCCAAGGAGGAGGAGGCGCAGCCGTTCTACGTGAACGCGCCGTACGGCATCATCCTCGTCCACAACGGCAACCTCACGAACACGCGCGAGCTCACCCGCGAACTGTTCGAGATCGACCGGCGGCACCTCAACACGAACAGCGACACCGAGCTGCTCGTCAACGTGCTCGCCCACGAGCTGCAGGCCCAGGTGCGCGGCGACGACCTCGACCCCGACCAGGTGTTCGCGGCGATCAGCCGCCTGCACGAGCGCGTCGAGGGCTCGTACGCGGCGATCGCGCTCATCGCCGGTCACGGGATGCTCGCCTTCCGTGATCCGTTCGGCATCCGCCCGCTCGTGCTCGGGCGCCGCACGACGGGCCTCACCGGCGACGAGTGGATCGTCGCGAGCGAGTCGCTCGTGCTCGAGGCCGGCGACTACGAGATCGTGCGCGACCTCGCCCCCGGCGAAGCCGTGTTCATCGCCTCGAACGGCGAGATGGTCTCACGCCAGTGCGCCGTCAACCCTCGTCTCGCGCCCTGCTCGTTCGAGTACGTCTACCTCGCGCGCCCCGACTCGATCATGAACGGCATCTCGGTCTACGAGGCGCGGCTGCGCCTGGGCAACCGCTTGGCCACCTCCATTGAGCGCTACGCGCCGACGGGCAACATCGACGTCGTCATGCCCATCCCCGACTCCTCACGGCCCGCGGCCATGCAGGTGGCCCAGAAGCTCGGCATCGAGTACCGCGAAGGCTTCTACAAGAACCGATACGTGGGCCGCACGTTCATCATGCCCGGGCAGGCCGCGCGAAAGAAGAGCGTCAAGCAGAAGCTGAACGCCATGTCGAGCGAGTTCGCCGGCAAGAACATCCTCATCGTCGACGACTCGATCGTGCGCGGCACGACCTCGCGCGAGATCGTCGAGATGGCGCGCGCGGCCGGTGCGAACGAGGTGACCTTCACCTCGGCGGCGCCGCCCGTGCGCTACCCGCACGTGTACGGCATCAACATGCCCACCTCACACGAGCTCGTCGCCCACGGCCGGAGGATTCCCGAGATCGCCCAGGAGATGGGGGCCGATCACCTCATCTACCAGGAGGTGGAGGACATGCAGGCGGCCATCCTCGAAGGCAGCGGCATCACCGAGCTCGAGATGAGCTGCTTCACCGGCGAGTACATCACCGGCACGGTGAGCCCCGAGTACCTCGCGTGGGTCGAGGCCAACCAGAACAGCTAGTCCGTGGCCGGGCGCTCATCGACCTGCGGCTGCGCCGCCTCACGGTCCGCCGCCTCACGCTCCACGGCCTCACGCTCCACCGCTACCGTGCGCGTGCGCCGACGGGAGCGGCGGTCTGCGACGATCGCGATGACGGCACCCAGCAGCACCCCGGCCGAGATGCCGTACAGCGAGAAGTAGGCGAGCGAGGCCGCGAAGCCCACACCGGGGTCTGCCTCGTAGAGACTCGTGACGACGAGCGTCGCGAAGAACCCGAGGAAGCCGCCGACGACGAGGAACGCCCCGATGCGGGGAGCGCGGCGCACCGTCACGCGGTCGCGCGCGGGCTGGTCGTCGGAGGCGGGGCTCGGCTGGTCGCTCACACCCCCATTCTCTCGCACCGCGACTGCGTCCGTGCTCAGGAAAGGTCGAGCGGGAACAGCGCCGACAGGTCGGAGCGGCTGCCCGACGCACGGACGCGACCGGCCTGCGCCGCCTGCGACCACGGGATGCCGCCGGTCGCGATCTCGAGAAACGTCGACGCATCGACCTCGACGATGTTGGGCGGCGTGCCGCGCGTGTGCCGCGGACCCTCGACAATCTGCACCGCACCGAACGGGGGAACACGCACCTCCACCGAGCGGCCCGGCGCCGCCTCAGCGAGCAGCTGCAGCGCGTAGCGCACGGCAAGTGCGAGCGTCTCGCGCTCGGCACGAGCATCCCCGTCAGCGCTCGCCGCGGTGACCGCCTGCACGGCTGCCCGCCCCTCGGTGTCGTCGATGCGAGGCCTGGCCATGCCCCGAGAGTACGCCGCACAGGCGCGCGCCGCGTCAGTAGGCTGTGCGAGTGAGAATCCTCGTCCTCGGCTCGGGCGCGCGCGAGCACGCCATCATCACCGCACTGCTCCGAGAGCAGCGCGCAACACCCCACGAGATCACCGCAGCGCCCGGCAATGCCGGCATCGCCGCCGTCGTGCCGACCGTCGCCCTCGACGCGACGCAGGGCTCCGTGGTCGCCGACTACTGCGTCGACAACGACATGGAGCTGCTCATCATCGGCCCCGAGGCGCCACTCGTCGCCGGTGTCGCCGACGCGGTACGGCAGCGCGGCATCGCCGTGTTCGGGCCCGGCGCCGCCGCCGCCCAGCTCGAGGGCTCGAAGGCGTTCGCGAAGCGCATCATGAACGCCGCGGGCGTGCCCACGGGACGGGCCGTGCGCGCTGGCACCCTCGCCGACGTCGAGGCCGCGCTCGACGAGCTGGGCGCCCCGCACGTCGTCAAGGCCGATGGTCTCGCCGCCGGTAAAGGTGTGATCGTCACCGACGACCGCGCCGCCGCCCTCGCGCACGCCGAGAACTACCTGCAGCAGGGCGGTGTGCTGGTCGAAGAGTTCCTCGCCGGTCAGGAGGTCTCCCTCTTTCTCCTGAGCGACGGCCACACCGTGCTGCCGCTGAGCCCGGCGCAGGACTACAAGCGCGCCCTCGACGGGGAAGCCGGCCCGAACACGGGTGCATGGGCGCCTACTCCCCCCTGCCGTGGGCTCCCGAAGGCTTCGTCGACGAGGTCATCCGCACGGTCGCCGAGCCGACCATCCGCCAGCTCGATGAGCAGGGCACCCCCTTCATCGGCCTGCTCTACTGCGGTCTCATCGTCACCGAGCAGGGCATCCGCGTCATCGAGTTCAACGCCCGCTTCGGCGACCCCGAGACCCAGGTCGTGCTGCCGCGCCTGATCACGCCGCTGAGCGAGCTACTGTTCTCGGCGAGCACCGGCCAGCTCGCCGGGCGGCCATACCCCGAGTTCACCGATGAGGCGTGCGTCTGCGTCGTGCTGGCAAGCGAGGGATACCCCGAGACCTCCGCGCCGAGTCGCCCGCTCACGGGGCTCGACCAGGCCGCCGCCGTCGAGGGAGTGCACCTGTGCCATGCGGCCACCGCGCGCACCGCCGACGGGTTTGTCGCGACGGGCGGCCGAGTGCTGAGCGTCGTCGCGACCGGTTCCGGCTTCGCGCAGGCCCGCGAACGTGCCTACGAGGCGATCGGCCGTATCGGGCTCGAGGGCGGCCAGTACCGCAGCGACATCGCGGCGCGAGCCGTCTGATGGGCGCTCTCTGATGGCGGATGCTCCCGCCACGCCCGGCTGGACTCACGTCTACTCGGGCAAGGTGCGCGACCTCTACGAGCACGCCGATCACCCGGCACTCCTGCTCGTCATCGCGAGCGACCGGGTCAGTGCCTTCGACCATGTGCTCGAGCCGGGCATCCCGGGCAAAGGCGCCCTGCTGACCCAGCTGACGCGCTGGTGGTTCGGGCGTCTCGCCGTGCCGAACCATCTCGCGGTCGTCGACACCGGCGGCCCCACCCTGCCCCCGGTTCCTGCGGAGCTCGCCGACCGCGCGATGCTCGTGAAGCGGCTCGACATGCTGCCAATCGAGTGCGTCGTGCGCGGGTACCTCACCGGCTCCGGCTGGGCCGAGTACCGCGAGTCGGGCACGGTGTGCGGCATCCCGCTGCCGGCAGGCCTGCGCGACGGCGACCGCCTGCCCGGGCCGCTCTACACTCCCGCCTTCAAGGCGCCGCTCGGCGAGCACGACGAGAACATCACCTTCGAGCGCTCGGTGGAGCTGGTCGGGCTCGACCGGGCCAGGCAGCTGCGGGATGCGTCGCTCGCGATCTTCGCCGCCGCATCGTCGATCGCCGCCGAGCGGGGCCTGCTGCTCGCCGACACCAAGGTCGAGTTCGGCGCCGACCCGGCCACAGGCGTGCTGACCCTCGGAGACGAAGTGCTGACAAGCGACAGCTCGCGGTACTGGGACGCCGAGCTGTATGCGGCCGGCGGCCCCTCCCGGCTCGACAGCTTCGACAAGCAGATCGTGCGCGACTGGCTCGCCGCGCACTGGAACAAGCAGGGCACCCCGCCGGCGCTTCCCCCCGAGATCGTCGAGCGCACCGCCGCCCGCTACCGCGAGCTGCTCACCCGCCTCACGGCATAACCCCCGCACGTTGTGCCAGATCTGACGCGATGGGGCGTTTGCCCGCGGCTCGAGCGCCCTTCTGGGTCAGATCTGACCCAGAAGGGGGTGGGGGCGGGCGCCTAGACTCGCGGGCGTGAGCGAGTTCAGACCCCCGCGCCGGCTGCGCCTGAGCCGCGCGATCGCGGCGGCGCAGGCACCCGTGCTGCTGCCGCAGGGGCGCCGACTGCGCGCGAGCACGCCGCGGCTGCCGGATGCTCCGCTCCCCTGGCACGGGCGCGTCGACGGCCGCGGCGAGAGCGCCGCGAGCGGAGCATCCCGCCCCCTTCGCCTGCTCGTCATCGGCGACTCGACCGCGGCGGGTGTGGGAGTCGACCACGCCGACCTGGGGCTCGGGGGCCGCCTCGCCGAGGCGCTCTCCGCACGCACGGGTCGCCCGGTGCAGTGGTGGGCGGCCGGGCGCAACGGCGCGACCGCGCGCGACCTCGTCCGGCAGTTTCTGCGGCCGGCGCTCGAGCAGCCCTACGACCTCGTGTTCCTCACGGTCGGCGCCAATGACGCGCTCGGCCTGCGGTCGGCCCGCGCGTTCCGCCGCGACATCCGGCGCATCCTCGAGCGCACCTTCGCCGCGCATCCGCAGACGGCGCTGCTCATGTCGTCCCTGCCGGCCTTCTTCCGTTTTCGCCTGCTGCCCGATCCGCTGCGGCGCAGCCTATACCGGCACTCGCAGGCGCTCGAGAGGGAGGCGCGCGCCCTCGTGGATGCTCACCCGCGGTCGCACATGTCACCACCCCCGCCGCCGTACACAGAGGGCTTCTTCGCGAGCGACGAGTTTCACCCGAGCGCGATCGGGTACCGCGACTGGGCCGAGTTCGCCGTCGACGATGCCGACAGCGTGGGGTTTCTGCGCCTGCTCGACGACCACTGACCCGGCTCCGCGCCTGCGGCCCGCCGTAGACTCGCGACCGTGTCCGCCCCCACGTCACTACCGCAGAGCGCCCGACCCTTGCGCGGTCGCCGGCTCAGCAGAGCGATCGCCCTCGCTCTCGCCCCCGTGCTCGTGCCGCAGACGGTGAAGCTGCGCAGCACGGTGCCGAAGCTGCCGGAGGCACCGCGCCCGTGGGAGGGCGGCGGCGGCACCGACCCGCTGCAGCTACTCGTGCTGGGCGACTCCATGGCGGTCGGGGTGGGCGTCGACGACGCCTCCGAGGGGCTCGCCGGGCACCTCGCGACGGGGCTCACGGCGCGCACCGGGCATCCCGTGCGATGGCGCGCCCGGGGGCGCAACGGGGCGACCGCGCGCGACGTCATCGACGACCATCTCGCGGAGGCGCTGAGCGAGCCGGTCGACCTCATCGTGCTGAGCATCGGGGCGAACGACGCCATGCAGGTGCGCTCCGATCGGGCGTTCCGGCGCGACGTGAAGCGCATCCTGAACGCCATCGGCACGGCGCACCCGGGCGCTATCGTGCTCATCGGGGCACTGCCCGCGTTCCACCGCTTCGCGATTCTTCCCGAGCCGCTGCGCAGCACGCTCTCCCTGCACGCGCGCGCGCTCGACGTGGCGGCCCGGCGCGCGCTCGAGAGATTCCCACGAGCGCATATGTCGCCCGAGCTGCCTCCCTACAGCGAGGGCTTCTTCGCCACCGACGACTTCCACCCGAGTGCGCAGGGGTACCGCGAGTGGGCAGAGTTCGCACTCGATGACGCGTGGTCGCACGGTATCGCGCGGGTTCTGCCCTCGTGACCCGAGCGCGCGGCGGCACGGCAGGCGACCACCGGCGGCCAGAGCGGCTCATCGGCATCCCCGCGCTTGCGCGCGTCATCGAGGGGATGCGCGCCGAGCACCCGGCGCGGTCGGGTCGCCTGCTCGTGGGGCTGGTCGGGGCACCGGGCGCGGGCAAGTCGACGGTTGCCGCCGAGCTCGCGGCGCGAGTGCCGGGCGTCGCGGTGCTGCCCATGGACGGCTTCCATCTGCCTCAGGCGCGCTTGCGGCAACTCGACCGGCGCGAGCGCATGGGCGCCCCTGACACGTTCGACGTGGCGGGGTTCGCCACTCTGCTCGCGGCGCTGCGCGATGTCGACAACTCAGGACGAACCGTGCTCGCCCCCGGCTTCGCCCGTGAGATCGAGGAGCCCGTGGCCGACCAGATCGCACTTCGTCCTGAGTTGTCCACCGTCATCGTGGAGGGCAACTACCTACTGCTCGACGACGCCGGCTGGGGGGCGGTCGCACCGCTGCTGCATGCCACTGTCGGCATCGTCATCGACGACGCCGTGCGCCGCGATCGGCTCATCGAGCGCCATATCGCCTTCGGCAAGTCTCCGGATGCTGCGCGCACCTGGGCTCTCGGCCCCGACGAGCGCAACGCGGTCGCGATCGCGGCGACGCTCGAGCGGGCGGACTACCTGCTCAGCCCCTGACGTGCGCGCGCCGTGCTCGCGCGATCATGTGTCGGCCGTGCCCACCCCGTCACCGGCGGCGAGCGCCGACGCGGCGTCGTCTTCGTCGGCGTGCTCGACGCCGTCGGCGAGCGCCCGCCGCGACTCGGCCCGTTCGATGCTCTGGTTGCGCGAGGTGACGCGGCTGCGCGGCAGGATCTCGGGCTGCTGGTCGTGTACCCACTGCACGAGCTTCTCGCGCACCAGGCATCGCAGGTCCCACAGCGTTGGTGCGCTGCTTGCGCTCATGACGGCGCGAATCTGCACGAAGCCGCCGGTGGCGTCGGTGACGACGACGCCCGACACGCGCCCGTCCCACATGTCGGTGTCGGCGAGGATGCGGTCGAGCTCGTCGCGCACGGCGGCGGGGCTGACGGTCCAGTCGACGTCGAGGTAGACGGTGCCGAGGAGGTCGGAGCTTTCGCGGGTCCAGTTCTGGAAGGGCGTGGTGGTGAAGTAGGTAGAGGGAAGCACGAGACGACGTAGGTCCCAGGTGTTGATGACGACGTAGGTGAGGGTGATCTCTTCGACGCGGCCGTACTCTCCTTCGGCGATGACGACGTCGTCGATGCGCAGCGCGTCGCTGAAGGCGAGCTGCATGCCGGCGAAGAGGTTGGCGAGGCTCGACTGAGCGGCGAGGCCGGCGACGACGCTCACGAGTCCGGCGGAGGCGAGGAGGCTCGCTCCGGCAGCCTGTGCACCGGGGAACGTGAGGAGGATCGCCGCGACGGCGAGGATGACGATGAGGGCGGCGGCGAGGCGACGCAGGATGGTGATCTGCGTCTGCATGCGCCGCGCGACGCGGTTGTCGGGGCCGGTGACCTCGCTCGCGTCGTAGCGCAGCATGAGGCGGTCGAAGAAGAGCCGCACGATGGCGGAGATGAACCACGCGCCAGCGGCGATGGTCACGATGACGAAGATGCGCGTGTAGACGCCGAGCCAGAGCTCGGCGGGCAGCGAGATGGCGAGCGCGATCCACACGGCGATGATGAGGAGGAGCACTCGGAACCGCCGCCGCGACGGCCCGAAGGTGGCGTACACCCCGGCCCAGCGGCGGGCGACGAGCCGCACGATGAGGGAGATGACGGCGACGACGAGCACCACTGCGACGAGCGCGATGAGCAGGGAGATACCGACGTCGGCGAGCACGGGCCAGTCGATGTCGAGGGTCCAATCGGGCATGGCGACTCCTTCTTCTCGAGCGCGGGCGGCTCGGGTCGGGCGGGGTGGTCGTGCCTTCCAGGGTAACCACGCCGGTAGACTCGTCCTCGACCCCACCCGTCTTATGCAGGGAGCTTTCTGTGCCCACGATCGTCGTCGAGGTCATGCCCAAACCCGAGCTGCTCGACCCGGCGGGCAAGGCTGTTGCGGGTGCTCTGCACCGTCTCGGCCACGACCGCGTCAGGGATGTGCGCATCGGCAAGCGCTTTGAGCTCACGGTCGACACGGTCGACGAGGAGCTGCTGGCGAGCATCGAGACGGTGGCCGCCGACATTTTGTCGAACGATGTGATCGAGACGGTGCTGTCGGTGGAGGTTCTTGACGAGAGCCCTGCGGGAGAGACGCACTGATGCGCGTCGGGGTCATCACCTTCCCCGGCTCTCTCGATGATCGCGATGCGATGCGCGCGATCCGGCTGGCGGGCGCCGAGCCGGTAGCGCTGTGGCACGGCACGCACGACCTCATGGGTGTGGACGCGATCGTGCTGCCGGGCGGTTTCAGCTACGGCGATTACCTGCGGTGCGGAGCGATCGCGGCGCACTCGCCGATCATGGCGGAGGTCGTCGATGCGGCGAACAGCGGGATGCCCGTCCTGGGCATCTGCAACGGCTTCCAGATCCTCGTGGAGACCCACCTGCTGCCGGGCGGGCTCGTGCGCAACGATCACGGCGACTTCATCCGCCGCGATCAGAGGCTGCGCGTGGAGAGCACCGAGTCGGTGTGGACGAGCGGGTTCGAGCCGGGCCAGGAGATCACGATCCCGCTGAAGAACGGCGAGGGCGGATTCATCGCCGATGACGAGACCCTCGATCGTCTGGAGGGCGAGGGCCTCGTGGCATTCCGCTACCTCGGCGTGAATCCGAACGGTTCGCTGCGCGACATCGCGGGTCTGCGCAACGAGCGCGGCAACGTGGTCGGCCTCATGCCGCACCCCGAGCACGCGGTGGAGCCGGGCTTCGGGCCTGACACGCCGCTCGCGATGCGCTCCGGCGTGGACGGTCTGACGTTCTTCACGAGCGTCCTCACCGCGACTTTCGCTTCGGCCTGACCCGCCTGCACTCCAGCCACACCGTCGGAGTGGTGCCCACGCGCATCGTGGGGGCGCTTACGCTCCGACGTTGTGGAAGCCCGTGCAGCGCGAGCCCCCGCGACTCACGCTCTTGCTTCGGTACCGACCAGTCGGTATGTTCGTGCCCATGAGCGCCGTCCGCATCCCCTCAGGCCTGCACGAGGTGCTCGGCGAGCGACAGTCCCGCCTCGCCCTCGTGCTCATCGCGGCGGCCGCCGCCGCGGCCGTGCTCGCGCTGGCTCCCGCCCTCGCCGACGTGCCCGTCTGGCGCGCGGCGCTCGCCGCCCTGATGGTCGCCGACATCGGTGCGGGTGCGATCGCGAATCTCACGAGGGGCACGACGGACTTCTACGCGGCACGCCCCGGCCTGCGCTGGGTCTTCATCGCCGTGCACGCGCACCTTCCTCTCGTCGCCCTTCTCCTCGATCTCGCCCTCACCCCGACGCTTCTCGCCTGGGCGGCGACGATCATCGCCGCGACCGTCGTGAACCTGCTTCAAGGTCACCCCGAGCAACGCGTCGTCGCCGGGGTGCTCCTCGCGGTCATCCTGTGTACGCTGCCGCTCCTCCCCGAACAGAGCCCGGTCCTCCTGATCGTGAGCGCGCTCTTCGCTCTCAAGGTCGTCTATGCCTTCGCCGTCGACCACCGCCGGGAGGCGCGCGAGCAGAGCACGGCGGTTCCGCGATGACGACGCGAGCACGCGACGAGATCGTGGAGGCGGCGTTCCGGCTGTTCGTCGAGCGCGGCTACGAGGCGACGAGCCTCGCCCGCATCCTCGACACCGTGCCGTACTCCAAGGGCGCTGTTTACCACCATTTCGCGAGCAAGGAAGCCCTGCTCGACGCCGTCATCGAGCGGTTCTTCAGCTCCCTCGTGAATCCTTCCGCGTCCCCGCGCCCGACCGAGCCGCGAGCACTCGCCCACCGCATGGTGGACGACTACGTCGACGCGATCGACGCCGTGGCGCCCTATGCGCCCCCCACGGCCTACTACGCGTTCCTCACCTCGGTGGCGCCGCGGGCGCGCGCGGCCCTCGCCGCGGCGCACGCGGCGAGCGCCGCCGAGCTCGCTGTCGCCCTCGACACCGTCGCCGTGTCGACGGACGCAGCGCTCGACCTCGCGCGAGACCTCATCGCCCTGGTCGAAGGCGCAGGGATGCTCGCGGCACTGCGCGGTGACCCTCTCGATCGCGCAGCCCTGCACGCGGCCGTCGACCGCGCGCTCCCATCGACTTCTGGGTGAAGTCTGGTGTGCTGATCACCATGACGATCACGCCGCCTACAGCCGCTCCCGCCGTCGCCGCCCCCCGCACGACCCTTACCCCGAAGAAGCTCTACCGCATCGTCGCGATTGCCGAGGCGATCACTTGGACTCTCCTCATCACCGGGCTCATCCTCCGCGCCACGAACGATCTCGCGATCGCGGTGACGATCGGTGGCAGCATTCACGGTTTCGTGTTCCTCGCCTATGGGGCCACCGCGATCCTGACCGCCATCAACCAGCGCTGGAGCGTGGGCCTGAGTGTGCTCGCCGTCATCACCGCGGTCATCCCCTACGCAACGATCCCGTTCGACATCTGGGCGCACCGCACCGGCAGATTGGAGGGCGACTGGCGCCGCGAGGCCACCGATGACCCGCGCGATCAGCGCTGGTTCGACCGAGTGGTGCGCTGGATGCTGAACCACCCGTACCTGCTGGCCGCACTCATCCTGCTCGCGGTCGTGGTGCTCTTCACGGTGCTGCTCATCCTCGGCCCGCCCGTACCCAAGTCCTGAGGGGGCGAGGGGCTCGCAGTACGGCGCCCTGCCGCACGGGGGCTCGGAGCAGCCCCGCGACTACTGGTTGACGGCGGCGCCGAGGAACATGGCGCCCACGAACACGAGCACGGCGATCACGGCATACGTCCACACGGTTTTGGCGCTCATGGCTCTCCTCGGGTCGGGGGCGGGGCGGGTTCGGGGCGGCACCTCCAGCCTACGGCTCTCCCTCCACCGTGACGGAGCGGCGAGCTGTCGAGGGCTGTCGCCCCGGGGCGCCCGTCGCTAGAGTCCTGGTGTGGATGGCACCGCACCCGCCCCTGCATCGACGTACGTGCGAGCCCCCTTCCGGTCGTTCGCAGGGCTGACCGTCTCGACCGCGCTCGCTCTCCTCCTCCTGTTCAGCATCCTGCGCGTCGTGTTGGTGCTCGGCGCGAACGTCACCGGCTCGTATCAGTTCGTGAGTCTCGTCTTCGTCGCCATGGCGGTGCTGCCCTGGGTGCTGCTCTCGCGCAGCGGTCGCCTGCGCATCGGCGTGCAGGCACCCCGTCGCTGGTGGCTCGTGCTCGCGTCCCTTCTGGCTGGTGCCCTCGCCTGCCTCCTCGTGGCCGGCGTCTTCGGCGCTCTCTGGGGGCAGTCGATCGCCAACGCCTTCGTCTACGTGGCCGGTTCCTACGGGGCGCTGCCGAGCCCGCTCGCCGACTCCGATCGCCTGATTTTCTTTCTCGTCTTCGCCGCGATCGCCGCGATCTTCAGCCCCATCGGGGAGGAGCTCTTCTACCGCGGGGTCGTGCACGAAGGGCTCGCCACGCGGATGGGCCACGGTCGGGCATCCCTCGTCGATGCCGCCGCCTTCGCCCTCGTGCACCTCGCGCACTTCGGCGTCGTGTTCGTCGCGGGCGCCTGGGCCCTCCTGCCCCTGCCCGCGCTGGTCTGGGTCATCTCGATGTTCGCCGTCTCGCTTCTGTTCCGAGCCAGTCGCGTCATCACCGGCTCTATCGTCGGCGCGATCGCCGCCCATGCCGGCTTCAACGTCGCCATGACCGCGGTCATCTTCTTCGTGCTCGACGTTCTGTAGCCGGGAGCCCGCACCGCGGCGGCACGGGCGCCGCCGATAGGCTTGACCACGTGACGAGCCCCGCGACGATTCCCGCTCCCGACACCGTGGCGAACGCCGCCGCAACGCCCGAGAAGCACCAGCCGTTCGAGGCTCTCGGCCTCAAGCCCGACGAGTACGAGGCCATCACGGCCCTGCTCGGCCGCCGCCCGACGAGCGGCGAGCTGGCCATGTACTCGGTCATGTGGAGCGAGCACTGCTCGTACAAGTCGTCGAAGGTGCACCTGCGCCAGTTCGGCCAGAAGGTCTCCGACGAGATGCGCGAGCACCTCATGGTCGGCATGGGCGAGAACGCGGGCGTCGTCGATGTCGGCGAGGGCTGGGCCGTCACCTTCAAGATCGAGAGCCACAACCACCCGAGCTACATCGAGCCGTTCCAGGGGGCAGCGACCGGCGTCGGCGGTATCGTGCGCGACATCATCTCGATGGGCGCGCGGCCGGTGGCGGTCATGGATGCTCTGCGCTTCGGCGCCATCGACCACCCCGACACGGCGCGCGTCGTGCCCGGTGTCGTGAGCGGTATCAGCCACTACGGCAACTGCCTCGGGCTGCCCAACATCGGCGGCGAGACGTCCTTCGACGCCGTGTACCAGGCGAACCCGCTCGTCAATGCGCTGGCGGTGGGGGCGTTGCGGCACGAGCATCTGCACCTCGCCAATGCCCGCGGCGTCGGCAACAAGGTGGTGCTCTTCGGCGCGCGCACCGGCGGCGACGGCATCGGCGGCGCGAGCATTCTCGCGAGCGACAGCTTCAGCGAGGGCGGCCAGACGAAGCGCCCAGCCGTGCAGGTGGGCGACCCGTTCGCCGAGAAAGTGCTCATCGAGTGCTGCCTCGAGCTGTATCGCGGCGAGCTCGTGGAGGGCATCCAAGATCTGGGTGCCGCCGGCATTTCGTGCGCGACGAGCGAGCTCGCCGCGAACGGCGACGGCGGCATGGTCATCGACCTGGACGCCGTGCTGCTGCGCGACCCGAGTCTCACCGCCGAGGAGATCCTCATGTCGGAGAGCCAGGAGCGCATGATGGCCATCGTGCACCCCGACAAGCTCGCGGCGTTCCTCGCCGTGACGGAGAAGTGGGATGTCGAGACGAGCGTGCTCGGCGAGGTCACCGACACGGGTCGGCTGGTCATCCACTGGCGCGGCGAGACGATCGTCGACGTCGACCCGAAGACGGTCGCGATCGACAGCCCCGTCTACGAGCGGCCCCTCGCCCGGCCCGAGTGGCAGGACGCCCTGCAGGCCGACAGTGCCGCCGCCCTGCCCCGTCCCGCCGATGACGCCGAGCTGCGCGCGCAGGCGCTGCGGGTGCTGGGCGCCCCCAACCTCGCCGACACGAGCTGGATCACCGACCAGTACGACTACTACGTCATGGGCAACACCGCGCTCGCGACGCCCGACGACGCCGGCATGATCCGCATCGACGAGGAATCCGGCCTCGGCGTCGCGCTCGCGACCGACGCAAACGGCCGCTACTGCCAGCTCGACCCCTACGCGGGCGCGCAGCTGGCCCTCGCGGAGGCGTACCGCAACGTCGCGGCGACGGGTGCCGTGCCGCGCGCGGTGAGCGATTGCCTCAACTTCGGCAGCCCCGAGAACCCGGCCGTCATGTGGCAGTTCGCCCAGGCCGTGACGGGTCTCGCCGACGCGTGCCTCGAGCTGGGCATCCCGGTCACGGGCGGCAACGTCTCCTTCTACAACCAGACCGGCGACGTTCCCATCCACCCGACCCCCGTCGTCGCGGTGATGGGCGTCATCGACCACGTCGACCGTCGCCTGCCCTCGGGCTGGCAGGACGAAGGCGAGAACCTCTACCTGCTGGGCGTGACGCGCGACGAGCTCGACGGCTCCGTGTGGGCCGGCACGATCCACGACCACCTCGGCGGCCTGCCGCCCCGGGTCGACCTCGCCGCCGAGCGCAACCTCGCCGGGCTGCTCGCGGCCGCCGCGGAGGAGGCGCTCGTGACGAGCGCGCACGACCTCTCCGACGGCGGACTGCTCGCGACCCTCGCGGAGGGCGTGCTGCGCTTCGGCGTCGGTGCCCGCGTCTGGATCACCGAGCTCATGGAGAGGGATGGGGTGGATGCTCTCGCCGCACTCCTGGCCGAGTCCACGGCCCGCGTGCTCGTGTCGGTGGCCCGGGAGGACGACGTGAAGTTCCGCGGCCTGTGTGCGGGGCGCGACGTGCCGGTGCTGCGCGTCGGCGTGACCGACGGCGAGGTCGACGGCCTCGAGATTCAAGACCGCTTCACACTCACCGACGCCGAGTTGCGCCGCGCTCACCGCGACACCTTGCCCGCGCGCTTCGGCCCCCTCGTCGCAGGCTGATCATGCGAGGGCTCAGCATGGCGGAGGTGCGCGAGCGCCTCGAACGCGGTCAGGGCAATGCGATGCCGAGCGACACGGGCCGCTCGTTCTGGCGCATCATGCAGGCCAACCTGTTCACGCTCTTCAATCTCATCGTGGGCGGAGCCTTTGCGCTGCTGCTCGTGCTCGGCTACTGGCAGGATGCCCTGTTCGGCCTCTTTGTCATCGCGAATGTCGTCATCGGGGTGGCGCAGGAGTTCCGGGCCAAGATCACCCTCAGCAGGCTTGCTGTGCTCAACGCGCCCCGGGCGCGCGTGCTGCGCGACGGTGCGACGGTCGAGACCCCCACGCCGGAGGTCGTGCTCGACGACATTCTCGTTCTCGCCGCGGGCGACCAGGTCACCGCCGACGCCGAGGTGATCGAGGCGCATGGGCTCGACATCGACGAGTCGCTCCTGACGGGCGAAGCCGACCCCGTCGCGTCTGGCCCGGGCCGTGAGCTCATGTCGGGCTCGACGGTCGTCGCGGGCAGCGGGCTCGCCCGGGTGATCCGCGTCGGCGGCGACTCCTACGCCGCGCGCATCACCGCCGAGGCGAAGCAGTTCTCCCTCGTGCGCAGCGAGCTGCGCGGCGGCATCGCCCGCATCATCCGTTGGATCACCGTGCTGCTGCTGCCCGTCGGTGCGATCGTCGTCAACGGGCAGATGCAGGCGGTCGGCGGCTGGGCGGTCGCGATCGAGTCGGGCGCGTGGCGCGAGGCGGCTGTCGCGGCGACGGCGAGCCTGATCGCGATGATCCCCCAGGGGCTCGTGTTCATGACAAGCGTCGCGCTTGCGGTCGGCGCCGTGAAGCTCGCGCAGCACGAGGTGCTCGTGCAGGAGCTCGCCGCCGTCGAGGGCCTCGCGCGCGTCGACATGCTGTGCCTCGACAAGACGGGCACGCTCACCGAGGGCCGCATGGTGCTCGACGCCGTCGAACCGCTCCGAAGCGACGCGCTTCCCGCTGCGGCGCAGGCTGCGCTCGCGTGGATGGGTGCCGACCGCGACGCGAATGCGACGAGCCGTGCCCTCGTGGAACGCTTCACCTCGCCGCCGGCCGAGCGTCCGATACGCGCGATCGAGTTCTCGAGCCGTCGCAAGTGGAGCGCCGTCTCCTTCGCCGACGGCCCTGCGCGCGGAACGTGGGTGCTGGGTGCGCCCGACATCGTGCTGGCCGACGTGCCCGATGCGGCGGATGCTCTCGCCCTGTTCGACGAGCGCGCGACGGCCGGCGAGCGCACGGTCGTGCTCGCGCGCACCGACGTCGTGCTCGACCCGCCTGTCGAGGCACCCGCGGGCGAGCGCCTGCCCGAGCCCGACCTGCCCGGCGAGCTCACCGCCTTGGCCCTCGTCTCGTTCCGCGAGAAGGTGCGCGAGGACGCCCACGAGACGCTCGGCTACTTCCGTGAGCAGGAGGTCGAGCTGTGCGTCATCTCGGGCGATGACCCGCGCACGGTCGCCGCAGTCGCGCGCGAGGCGGGCATCCGCCATGACGGCCCGGGGTTCGACGCCCGCCAGCTGCCCGACCCCGACAGCGACGGTGCAGACGCAGCCCTCGACGAGATCATGCGCACCCATCGCGTCTTCGGGCGTGTGACGCCCGAGCAGAAGAAGGCCATGGTGCTGTCGCTGCAGCGGCTCGGCCACACGGTCGCGATGACCGGTGACGGCGTCAACGACGCTCTCGCGCTCAAGCATGCCGACCTCGGCATCGCGATGGGCTCGGGTGCGGCGGCCACCCGCGCTGTCGCGCGCCTCGTGCTGCTCGACGGCCAGTTCAGTCGTCTGCCCCGCGTCGTCGCGGAAGGTCGGCAGGTCATCGCGAACGTCGAGCGGCTCGCCAAGCTGTTTCTCTCCAAGACGACCTACGCGATCCTCTTCGCGGTGGTGTTCGGCGCGCTCCTGTGGCCGTTCCCGTTCTTGCCCCGCCAGCTGTCGATTGTCGACGGGCTCACGATCGGCCTGCCCGCGCTCGTGCTGGCACTGCTGCCGAACATTCAGCGCTACCGGCCCGGTTTTCTCACGCGTGCCGCGCGGTTCTGCATCCCTTCGGGTCTCGTCGTGGGGGGCACGCTCATCTCGGTCGTCGCCTACGCCTACCTCGGCGGCTACGCCCCGCCGGTCGTGCAGACCACCGCCGTCATCACTCTCACGCTCACCGCTTTGTGGGTGCTCGTGATTCTCTCCCGACCGTTCACTGTCCTCACCGGCCTCGTCGTCGTCGCCGCCTATGCGGGACTCGGGGTCGTCTTCGCGATCCCCGCCGCCGTGGAGTTCCTGCAGCTCGGCGAAGCCCCGGCCGAGCTGGTGCTCGTGGCTGTGGGAGCGAGTGCGATCGGATCGCTGCTGCTGGAGGTCATGCACCGCGTCGTCAGCCGCAGCGACCCGCGCTGAACGACCGGCGAGGAACGAGCCGCGCTAGACGACCCCCGCGCGGGCGCGGCGGCGCACGGGCAGGCGCAACCGCCGCTGCGCGAGCAGCACGCCGACCAGCACGAGCACCGCGCCGACGGGCTCGTTCCACACGAGCACCTCGCCGAGGATGAGCACCCCGAGCGCGACGCCGACGACGGGCGAGATGTAGGTCACGGTCGCCGACCGCGTCGCACCCCACACGCGCACGACGTTCTGGTTCCACGCGTAGGCGAAACCCGTGCCGAGCGCGCCGAGCAGCACGATCGCGATGACGACCGACGGCGTCAGCGTGACCGGGTCGAGGCCGATCGCGGGCGTGAGGAGGAGCATCCAGACCGCCGACAGGCCGATCATCACGAACGACAGCATGATGGCGCTCAGGCCGCTGTCTCGCAGGTAGCGGCGCATGTAGCCGAGGCTGAAGCCGTAGCACGCGGTCGCGCCGAGCACCGCCACATAGGGCACGATGCCGCCCGTGCCGCTCGCGAGGCCCTGCCAGGGGCCGACGATCACGACGACGCCGAGGGTGCCCACGACGATGCCGAGCACCTGCTCTCGGGTGAGCGTCTCGACCTTGAACAGTAGCCCTGCCAGAAGCGCCGTCATGATCGGCGTCGTCGCATTGAGGATGCTCGTGACCCCGGAGGCGAGGTACTGCTGAGCCCACGCGAAGAGCAGGTACGGCAGCGCGGCGAAGGTGACCGACAGCACGGCGAGATGCGCCCAGATCCGTCGATCTCGAGGCAGCCGGTCGCGCGTGACCAGGGCGATGAGTCCGAGCGTCAGGGCACCGAACACGGTGCGGCCGGTGGCGACCTGCACGGGTGAGAGGCCGTGGAGGGCGAGGGCCATGAACAGGAAGCTCGCGCCCCACACGACCCCGGCGAGGCCGAACTGGATGGCGATCCACGTCTCCGACGTGGAGGCCGCGGTGGGCGCCGCCTCGGTCGACTCGGGGAGTGCGACCGGCACGGTGGCGGGTGCCGGCTCATCGCCATCGAACGGGGCCCCAGCGGCGTGCTCGGGCGCCGTCCCCGCAGGGTTCTCGTGACTCACGGAGTGAGACTACTGCCCCGCGAGTCGGCTCTGGACGCGCTCCGATCGCGGCGTCGGAAACCCGCGCGCGGGCAGGACCGCTTAGTCGCCGTCGGGCGTGCCGATGCTACCGGTCGAGGCGATCTGCTCGTGGTGGTGGATGACCTCGGCGACGATGAAGGAGAGGAACTTCTCCGCGAACGCGGGGTCGAGCTCGGCCTCCTCGGCGAGCGCCCGCAGTCGTTCGATCTGCACGCGCTCCCTGTCGGGGTCGCTCGGCGGCATGCCGGTCGCCGCCTTGAGCCGGCCGACGGTCTGCGTGCACTTGAAGCGCTCGGCGAGCAGGTGCACGAGCGCCGCGTCGATGTTGTCGATGCTCTTGCGCAGCGAGGCGAGTTCGGCGGCGGCAGCGTCGTCCATGGTCGACAGCGTACTGTCTCGCGCTATCGCACTGCGGTCGGCCGCTCCTCCCGTATCGCGCTGCGGAGGGTCGAGCGGGCCTCGATCAGCTCGGCGTCGTCAACCCATCGCTCATCGACCTCCGCCCAGAGACTCTCGTGCAGACCTTCGAGCATGCGGTCGGCGGTCAGGAGGTCGTCGTCGGCGAGCAGGTCGGGCGTCGCGATGATCGCGCGCTCGATCTGGCCGACGAGGGAGAGGATGATGCGCGGCTGATCGGGCGAGACGGCGAGCGTCACGCGGATCGCCGCGCTCACGGGCCCAGCGGCGGGCGGCAGCGTGAGCCGCTCCGGCGAAGGGTCGTGCACCGAGAACGAGCCTGCGCGGTGGCGCGGCGTCGTGTCGGGCGCAGCCTGGTGTGTCGTCAGAGTCATGCTCACGACGCTAGGAGTCTGGGCGTCACGCGAACAGGGGCTTGACGACCCGAGAACGACTGCGGTAGGGAGGCGTGGGGCGCCCTACGCGCGATCTCGTGCGATCCGCCGCTCCAGGCGGGCGCGCACCTCGGGCCAGTCGTCGATGGTCACCGAGTACTGGGCGGTGTCGCGCCACGAGCCGTCCGACCGCGGCTGCTCGCGCCGCACGACCCCCTCGAAGCGGGCTCCGATGCCCGCCATCGCCGCCCGCGAACGCTCGTTGAGCATGTCGGCCTGAAGCTTGACGCGGCCGTAGCCGTGCGCGAAGACGTGGCCGAGAAGCAGCAGCTTACAGACGGCGTTGATGCCCGAGCCCCAGTGCTCGGGCGCATACGCCGTCCAGCCCAGGTGGGCGTACTGCAGGATCGGCGCGAAGTCGGTAAGGCTGGAGGTTCCGACGACCTGGCCCTGGGCATCCCGCACCGCGTACGGATGCCCATGACCGATCGGCAGGTAGGTCGGCAACCAGCCCGCGAAGTCTTCGCCCTCGCGGAAGCCCGCCGGTCCGCCGCCCCAGCCTCCTGCGAAGACCTCGGGGCGGGCGAGCGCCGCGGTGAGCCCCGGCAGGTGCTCATCCCGGTAGGGCTCGAGCATCACCCCGTAGCCGCTGAGAGTCTCGTACGGCGGAGGCGTGGTCGGGTACACCGTGCCCGCCGTCAGTCGAGCAGGTCGTGCCGCTGGATGATCGCGTCGCGCCCGGGCCCGACGCCGATCGCCGAGATGCGGGCGCCGCTCATCGCCTCGATCGCGAGCACGTAGGCCTGCGCGTTCGCCGGCAGCTCGTCGAAGGTGCGGGCGCCGGAGATGTCCTCCGTCCAGCCCGGGTACTCCTCGTAGACGGGCGTCGCGTGGTGGAAGTCGCTCTGCGAGACGGGAAGCTCGTCGAACCGCACCCCGTCGACCTCGTAGGCGACGCACACGGGAATGCGCGTCAGCCCGGTGAGCACGTCGAGCTTGGTCATGACGAAGTCGGTGACACCGTTGATGCGCGCCGTGTAGCGCGCGATGGGGGCGTCGTACCAGCCGCACCGCCGCGGGCGCCCCGTCGTCGTGCCGAACTCGAAGCCTGTCTTGCGCAGGAACTCGCCCGACTCGTCGAACAGCTCGGTGGGGAAGGGGCCGGCGCCGACGCGCGTCGTGTACGCCTTGACGATGCCGATAACGCGGTCGATGCGGTTCGGGCCGATGCCGGAACCCGTGGCCGCTCCCCCCGCCGTCGAGCTCGAGGAGGTGACGAAGGGGTAGGTGCCGTGGTCGACATCCAGCATCGTCGCCTGGCCGCCCTCGAAGAGGACGGTCTCGCCGCGCTCGAGGGCCTCGTGCAGGACGAGGGCCGTGTCGGCGACCATCGGCCGCAGGCGCTCGGCATACGACAGCAGGTCGTTGACGACCTCGTCGACGAGTATGGCGCGCCGGTTGTAGACCTTCACGAGCAGGTGGTTCTTCTGGTCGAGCGCGCCCTCGACCTTCTGCCGCAGGATCTTCTCGTCGAAGAGGTCTTGCACGCGGATGCCGACTCGGTTGATCTTGTCGGCGTAGGCGGGCCCGATGCCGCGCCCGGTGGTGCCGATCTGCCGCTTGCCGAGGAAGCGCTCGGTGACCTTGTCGATCGTGCGGTGATACTGCGTGATGACGTGGGCGTTGCCGCTCAGGAGCAGCTTGGATACGTCGACGCCGCGCGCGCTCAGGGCGGTGAGCTCGTCGAAGAGCACTTCGATGTCGACGACGACGCCGTTCGCGATGACCGGGATGACGCCCTCGGTGAGGATGCCGCTCGGCAGCAGGTGGAGGGCGTACTTCTCATCCCCGACGACGACGGTGTGGCCCGCGTTGTTGCCGCCGTTGAACTTGACGACGTAGTCGATGCGACCGGCGAGGAGGTCGGTCGCCTTGCCTTTTCCCTCATCGCCCCACTGGGCTCCGATGATGACGACGGCAGGCATGAAGGTCCCTTTCGTATCGAGTCGGGATGACCCCTGAGTCTATCGAGGGATGCCCGGCGCCGAGCCGCCTGCCTGCGCGCGCGCTCAGACCTCGGCCCAGTGCCCGCGGGCTGGCGCAGGGTGCGCACGTGCGAGGCTGCCCGGCGCGAGCCCGAGGCGCTGCTCGGCAGCGCCGAGCACGATCGTGTCGGCCTCGTCGACGCCGATGATGCCCATGGCATGGTGCTGCACGGCGACGCCGTCGGCGAGGGCCGTGAGCATGCGGGCATCGGCTGCCGGGTCGATGCTGCTGCCCTGACCGGCGTCGACGACGCGGAGGATGAGGTCGATGAGAATCTGCTCGCAGTGGCGGTGGTGGCGGTCGAGCGCTGCGGCGAGCGCGGGCGTGCGCGGCGCTTCGCTCCACGCGTCGATCCACACCAGGTAGTGGTGCGCGGGGGTGGCCGAGAACCAGCCGGCGAGGGCGGCGAGCGGCGCGAGCCCTTCCAGCTGAGCGCGATCGCTCTCCAGCTCTCGGGTGACGGCGTCGTCGAAGGCGGCGGCGACGAGTTCATCCCGGCTCGCGTAGTAGTGGCGTATGAGCCCGTGCACGACGCCGACCTCGGCCGCGACATCCCGCAGCGTGACGCTGGCGAAGCCCTTGGTGGCGACGAGTCGCAGAGTGGCGCGCAGGATCTCGTCGCGCCGCTCGTCGGAGGTCTTGCGTTCTGCCACGCTTCGAGCATAGGCGCGTTGGGGGTGCCGTTGTCCAGGTGGACAGCGAGTGCTAGCCTTATTGTCCACTTGTACAATTACCGCGTTCGCCGCGCGCGGGGAAGGGAGAACCGATGCTCGGCCGTGATCGCACAGCGCCTCGGGGGCGAGACCCGCGCCCGTCCGCCCCCCTCGTGCCGAGCGTCGTCGTGAGCATGGTGCTGCTCTCGAGCGCCTCGTTCGTCATCTTCCCGCTCATCCCCTCCCTGCAGAGCACGCTCGATGTCAGCACAGCCGAGATCGGGTACCTCGCCGCCGCGGGTTTCGGAGCCGCACTCATCGCCGAGCTGCTCGTGGCTCCTGCCGCCGATCGAGGCCATGCGCGACTCATGGCCGTCGCGGGCGTGCTGCTCGTCGCGAGCTCGCTCGCTCTGAGCGCCGCAGCCGGGGCCGGGTGGCAGCTCATCGCCGCACGCGGCCTCGGCGGCTTCGGTTTCGGCATCTTCGTCATCGCCGCGAGCGCGCTGCTCGTGCGCAGCGACCCGACCCGCAGCGGTGAGCTGCTGGGGCGCCTCGGGGCGGCCGAGCTCGCCGGCATCGCCGTCGGCCCGCTCGCCTCCGGAGGGGCGCTCCTCATCGCCTCGCCGTCGGTCATCCTCGCCGTCGCCGCCAGCGCCGTGGTCACCGCACTCGTGCCAGTGCTCCTCGGGTTCCGCGAGGCTCGGCGGTCGCCGGTGCTCGGCGACGAGCCCCACCCGACCACGGGCGGCATCGCCGCGGGCGTGGCGGGCTTCGACGGCACCGATGCCGACCGCGGTATGCGCTTCGGCTCGACTCCCGCACCGCGCTCAAGCCTCGATCTGCTGCGCCTGCCCAGCATCATCGGCATCGTGCTGCTCTACGCCGCAGTCATGGTGCCCACCGGCGCTTACGACGGCATCTGGCCCCGATACATGGCCGACATCGGCGCGGGCCCGCTGCTCACGGCCGCGAGCTACGCGCTCTTCGCGTTGCCGTACGTGCTCCTCGCCGCCTGGGCAGGGCGCCTGGCCGACCGTCGCGGCGGGGTCGCCGCCTACTGGCGCGGGCTGCTCATCCTGCTTCCGATCGTCGGTCTCTACGGCATCGTCGGCAACCCGTGGGTCGCCACGGGCATGGGCTTCGTCGAGTCCACGGGTCAGGCGCTCGCCTTCATCGGTGCGAGTGCAGCCATGGCGCACGCCGTCGACCCGGCGCGTGCCGGCTCGGCGCAAGGCCTACTGCGCGGCATCGGGCTCGTCGCCGCGACGATCGCCGCCGCCGTCTCCGGGCTCGCCTACGAGCTCGGCGGCGCACTGCTGCTCTTCGGCGGAACCGCCGTGGTGGTGGCCCTCATCGCCGCCGCCGGCCTGCTGCTCGCCCGCCGGCCCGCGCACCCCACCCCCTGACACCCGCGCAGTCTGCCGGGCAGTGCTCAGGCAGCGCGCGGAGACTGGGCGTGTGGGAAGACAGCGTGACGCGTCAGACGGCGCGCTCGGCGTCCGAGCCGAGAAAACCTGCGTCGCATGCGGCCGGCGCATCGAGTGGCGCGCACGATGGGCGCGCGACTGGGAGCACGTGCGCTGGTGCAGCGACACGTGCCGGCGGCGGGGCGTGACCGCGGTCGATAGCGAGCTCGAGGCGAGCATCCGGAGCCTGCTGGCGAGCCGTGCGCGGGGCACAACGATCTGCCCCAGCGAGGCCGCGCGCGCCGTCGCCGCTGACGGCACGGATGCGCCTCGCGCCGAGCCTGGCACCGAGCCCTGGCGCGCGCTCCTGGAGCCCGCCCGCCGGGCCGCGCGACGGCTCGTCGCCGCGGGCGAGGTCGAGATCACGCAGGGCGGCCGAGTCGTGGACCCGTCGTCGGCGAAGGGGCCGATCAGGGTGCGGCTCGTGCGCTGAGCCTCCCTAGCGCCTACAGCACCGGCGTCTGCTGGTGCGCGGCCGTGCGCCAGCGACCCTCCTGGTACAGGTAGGTCGTGCTCATGCGGCGGTCGACGACGTCGCCGCCGCGCACGGCCCGCACCCGGTAGACGAGGATCGCCGCACGCTCGCCGAGGCGCACGACCCGCTGCTCGCTCAGCTCGTACGACTCCCACGTCGACCCCTGCAGTGCCGCGATGATCGCGCCGCGCTCGATGACGCCCGTGTCGACGATCATGACCGCATCCTCGGTCATGGCGTGGTGGTAGTGGGTGCCGCCTTCGCCGCGGCACAGCGCCTCCCACCCGTCGTGCTCCTGGCGGATGAGCTGAGCGGGCAGATCGTCGGTGATCGCAGTCATGGGCTCAGTCCACCGGTTGCGGTCGATGCCGTCAAGCACCGCCAGGCTCGGGATGCTCCGCTTCCGCCGCGTGCACTCTCACCCACTCGTGCATGACGATCGCGGCGGCGGCGCTCGCGTTGATCGAGCGGGTCGACCCGTATTGCCGAATCTCGATGACGTGGTCCGCCGCGGCGAGCGCCGCCTCGCTCAGCCCCGGCCCTTCCTGCCCGAAGAGCAGGATGCACGCGCGCGGCAGAGGCGCAGCATCCACCGGGACGGAGCCCGGCACATTGTCGACCGCGACGATCGGCAGCCCCGCCTCGCGGGCGAAGGCGATGAGGTCGTCGACCGTCTCGTGGTGCCGCACGTGCTGGTAGCGGTCGGTGACCATCGCGCCGCGCTTGTTCCAGCGGCGACGGCCGACGATGTGCACTTCGGCGGCGAGGAATGCATTGGCGCTGCGCACGATCGATCCGATGTTCATGTCGTGCTGCCAGTTCTCGATCGCGACGTGGAACGGGTGGCGTCGCTCGTCGAGGTCGGCGACGATCGCGGCCATGCTCCAGTAGCGATAGCGGTCGAGCACGTTACGGGTATCGCCGTGCTCGAGCAGCTCGGTGTCGAGGCGCGGATCCTCCGGCCAGGGGCGAGGGTGCGGGCCGAGGCCGTGGGTGGTCCACTCGGCACTCGGCACTCCTCGGTCAGTCACCTCTCGAGCGTAGCCCCGCCGTGACGTAGCCTCGAAGCAGCCGAGCGACGTCGGCGAACGCCGACCGCCGGCGCTGGCGAAGGGACGACCGCGTGGCCACGACCGAAGCGACCTCGCCCGCCGCCGCTCCGCCACCCGTGCCCAGCACGGGGCGCGACACCGCGGTCGACTTCGTGAAGGCGGCGTGCCTCATCGTCGTCGTCGGCCTGCACGCGATGATGGCGGGCTTCACGGTCGGGGCCGAGGGGCTCACGATCACCAACGCTCTGGACGGGCATCCCATTTTCGCGTGGTCGACCTGGGCCGTGCAGGTGATGCCCCTGTTCTTCCTGCTGGGCGGGTTCTCGAGCCTCACGCAGTGGCGGCGGCTGCGGAGTGCGGGCGTTTCGGCCTCCGACTACGTGCGCATGCGCATCACGCGGCTCGTGCGGCCGGCCGTGCTGCTGTTCGCGCTCGTCGGGCTCACACTCGCGATCCTCGCCCTCACCGGGCTGCCCGCCGATATTCTGCGCGAGGTCGGCTTTCGCATCGGGCAGCCGCTGTGGTTCTTGGCCGTGTACATCGGATGCGCAGGGCTGGTTCCCTGGATGACCGCCCTGCATGAGCGCGCCCCGCGCCTCACCCTCGCCGCCCTGCTGCTCGCGGCGGTCGCCGTCGACTCCGTCGTGGCCGCAACCGGCCTCGAGCTGCTCGGGGCCCTCAATCTCCTGTTCGTGTGGGTGCTCATCCAGCAGCTCGGGTTCGCCTATGCCGACGGCATCATCGGCGTCCTGCCGCGATGGGCACTGTTCGTGCTCGCCGTCGCGGCGTTCGCCCTGCTGCTGTTCCTCACGACCGTGTTCGGATACTCGACCGACATGTACGAGAACCTCAACCCGCCGACGGTGTGCATCCTCGTACTCGGAGTGGGGCAGTTGATGCTGTTCGCCACGGCGCACCCGTGGCTGCGCTCGCTCGCCGACCGGCCGCGCGTCGCGCGCGTGGGGCTGTGGGTGAACGCGAACTCGATGACGATCTACCTGTGGCACGTGCCCGTGATCGTGCTCGTCGTGGTCGTCATGCTCGTCTCGAACCTGCCGTTCCCCGAGCCGCTCAGCCTGCAGTGGTGGCAGACGCGGCCGCTCTTCCTCGTCGCGATCGCGGTCGCCCTCGTGCCCATCGTCATGCTGGTGCGTCAGTTCGACCGCAGCCGGCACGACGACCGCGAGGTGACGATGTCGCCCGTGCTCGCCGTGACGAAGGTGCTGCTCGGCGTCGCGGGCGTCACGGTGATCCTCCTCGTGGGGTTCTCGCCCGCGGCGGGCGCGGCGCTCGGGGTTCTGCTGCTCGCGCTCGCGGTGCAGCTGCGGGGGCGGCGGCGCCGGGTCGTGGAGCCAGCGAACGAGGCGGTGCGCGAGGCGGTGGGCGAAGAGGTGGGGGAGCCGGGCGGCGAACCAGTGGACGAACCAGCTGGCGAAGCGGCGGGCGAACCAGCGGGCGAACCGGCAGGCGAACCGGCGGTGCCGGCGGAGGGGTCAGCGACTCACGACTCCCGCGCGGGACGCGCACCCGGCGAGGCTCCCGCCACTCCTCCACAGAAGTCCTGATCAGGAGGCTCTTTCACAGGTCTCTTCTCCCCTGGAGCCTGCCCCTCGAACGTCGGTGGTCCCTGCTCACATAGCCCCATGACCACCTCCGAGCACCCCCGCACGGCGACCGCCGCGGTCGACGGCGGCGTGTCGGCGATTCTCGATGCGATCGTCGCGCTCGAGCGGCTGACCGCATCCCTCGCGGCGTCGCGCGCGGTCGCGGTCGACGAGCTGCGGCGGCTCATCGCGACCGCTGCCGAGCAGGACGCACGGGGTGGTCGTTCGGGAGGCTGGGACACCGCGGTGACCGCTCGGCGCGTGGCCGCGACGGAGCTCGCCTCCGCCTTGCGTATCTCCGAATCGGCCGCCCAGTCCCTCCTGGACGAGAGCGCGGCCCTCACCACCACCCTGCCGGGTACGCACGCGGCACTGCGCGAGGGTGCGGTGAGCTACGCGCACGCCATCGCGGTCGTCGACGAGGCCCGCAACCTTCCGACGTCGTCGCACGGTGATTTCGAGACGGCACTGCTGCCAGACGCCACCACGCGCACAGCGGCCGGTCTGCGGCAGCGCGCCCGCATAGTGCGCGAGCGCCTGCATCCCGAGTCGATCGAGCAGCGGTGCCGTCAGGCTCGCGAGCGTCGGGGTGTGCGGCTCGAGCCCGCGCGGGACGGCATGGCGTGGCTCACCGCCTACCTTCCGGCCGAGGCCGCGACGGCCGCGTACCGGCGCGTGAGCGAGATCGCGTCGAGCCTAGGCGGCCCCGCCGACGACCGCACGCTCGCGCAGCGCCGCGCCGACGTCATGACCGACCTCCTCTACGACGGCGTCGTCTCGGGCTCAGGCACCGGGCGCGGCGTTCGGGCCCAGGTGCTCGTGACGGTTCCCGTGCTGAGCCTGTTGGGGCACGACGATCCCACTGCTCGACCGACGCTCGAGGGCTACGGCCCCATCTCGGTCGAGGTCGCCCGGCGCCTCGCGGCCCACGCTCCCAGCTTCACCCGCCTCCTCACGCACCCCGAGACGGGCACAGTGCTCTCCGTGGGTCGCGACCGGTATACGGTGCCGCGCGATCTGCGGCTGTGGCTGCGGGTCCGAGACGAGACCTGCCGCTTCCCCGGCTGCGGGCGCGGTGCGGTGAGCGCCGACATCGACCACACGATCGACTGGCAGCACGCCGGTGCCACGCGACATGACAACCTCGCGCACCTGTGCGAGGCCCACCATCGACTCAAGCATCAGACCGCCTGGCTCGTGCACCAGGCCGGCGGTGGTGTGCTCGAGTGGACGGCGCCCAGCGGCCGGCAGTACCGCACCGACCCGGCCACGCGCCTCGCCTGTTAACCTCAGCCCATGAGTGCGCCGCGAAGTACCCCGCCGCGCACGGGCCCGCAGCCGTCCGCCCCAGGGGGGACTGCCCCACAGTCGTCCGCCCCACAGTCATTGTCAGCCTCGCCGCCCTCAGCCGCGCCTCCGTCAGCCGCGCCTCCGCCCGCCCCCCAGCTGTGGTCGCCCGACGGCGCCGACCTGCTGCTGCACGGCGACAATCTCACGGTGATGGCTCGCCTGCCCGACGCGAGCATGCAACTCGTCTACCTCGACCCGCCGTTCAACACCGGGCGCGCTCAGCAGCGCCGCAGCACGACAAGCACGCGCGACCCCGACGGCGCCTACCTGGGTTTTCAGGGCACCACCTATCGCCGCACCGTCGAGACGCTCGGGCGCTACGACGATGCCTTCGCCGACTACTGGGGCTTCCTCGCCCCCCGCCTCGAACAGGCTCACCGCGTGCTGCGCGACGACGGCACCCTCTACCTGCACCTCGACTGGCGCGAAGCGCACTACGCCAAGGTCGCCCTCGATGCTCTCTTCGGCCGCGAATGCTTCCTCAACGAGCTCATCTGGGCTTACGACTACGGCGCCAAGTCGCGCCGGCGCTGGCCCACCAAGCACGACACGATCCTCGTCTACGTCAAGAACCCCGACGCCTACTACTTCGACTCCGAAGCCGTGGATCGTGAGCCCTACATGGCGCCCGGTCTCGTCACCCCCGAGAAGGCAGCACGCGGCAAGCTGCCCACCGACGTCTGGTGGCACACGATCGTCACGACCAACGGCCGCGAGAAGACCGGGTACCCCACCCAGAAGCCCCTCGGCGTCCTGCGCCGCATCGTCGCCGCATCGAGCCGCGAAGGCGACTGGGTTCTCGACCCTTTCGCCGGTAGCGGCACGACCGCCGCCGCCGCCAGCACGCTCGGCCGCCGCAGCATCAGCGTCGACAGCAACCTCGAAGCGGTGCGCGTCATGAGCGACCGGCTCGGGATGCCCGTCACGGCGCTCGACCGTGAACCGAGCATCCCGTCGCCGTCGCCCGGGGTCCACGACCAGACCGCTCCGCCGCGCTCCTCGGGCCCCGCTCGCCCCTCGCTAGGCTGAGCCGCATGAGCGACCGCCGCGAGATCGAGTGCTGGCTGACCGACATGGATGGCGTTCTCGTGCACGAGAACGCCGCGCTCCCCGGCGCCGCCGCGCTCATCCAGCAGTGGCGCGACACTGGCACGCCCTTCCTCGTGCTCACCAACAACTCCATCTACACGCCGCGCGACCTGGCCGCACGCCTGCGCTCCAGCGGCCTCGACGTGCCCGAGGAGTCGATCTGGACCTCCGCGATGGCCACCGCCGACTTCTGCGCCAGCCAGATGCCGAACGGCACCGCCTACGTCATCGGCGAAGCCGGCATCACGACCGCACTGCACGAGGCGGGCTTCATCATGACCGAGACGAACCCCGACTACGTGGTCGTCGGCGAGACCCGCAACTACTCCTTCGACGCGATCACGAAAGCGATCCGCCTCATCGGCAACGGGTCTCGCTTCATCGCCACCAACCCCGACGCGACCGGGCCGAGCGCAGACGGGCCGATGCCCGCGACCGGTGCGATCAGCGCTCTCATCACGAAAGCAACGGGCAAGGAGCCGTATGTCGTCGGCAAGCCCAACCCGATGATGTTCCGCTCCGCCATGAACCGCATCGGAGCGCACAGCGAGAACACGGCGATGATCGGCGACCGCATGGACACCGACATCGTCGCCGGCATCGAAGCCGGCCTGCACACCGTGCTCGTGCTCACCGGCATCAGCGATGAGAACGAGATCGCCAAGTACCCGTTCCGGCCGAGCGAGATCCTGACCGGCGTGCACGAGCTCGTCGTCGCGGGGCCCGTGGAGACCGAACTGTACGAGCCCGGACTCTAGGGGAGCGCAGTCTCTCGGCGAGCGCAGGCTCTCGGCGAGCGCAGTCTCTCGACAGGCTTCGGGCGTTTACTGCTCGGGCGCTGAGAGGCTGCCCGTAATCGGCTCGCCAGAGCTGCGACTGACGAAGCACGAGTACTCGCGGTAACCGTCATCCCACTGCTCCTCCGTGACGGGGTACGAGCCCTGCACCGCGAGGTCGTCGTAGGCGCCCGCAGCCTCGGGCACGAGCACGGCCGGGTCGGTGCACGCCAGGTACAGGGGTGCGCTGAGGGCCTCCTCCCCGGGGTAGGGAGCGTCCTCCTCCGCCGCCGAGTCGTACGCGACCCTGGCCAGCAGCTGCCCGCCGTGCGGCAGCGCGCAGTCGACGACCGTGTACTCGTCCTGCCACGCATCCACGAACGGGTCGAGGCACTCGCCGCCGAGCAGGTCGTCCCACCGGTACTCGCCGGGTTCGACCGGCCCGACCGGCTCCACAGTCTCGGTCGGCGTGGGCGTCGGCGTGGGCGTGACGACCGGCGCCGGTTCGAGCAGGTCGGGCAGGCGCGTGCCAAGCAGGAAGAGGCCGACGAGGGCGAGCACGGCCACGAGAGCACCCGCTACCCAGAGCAGGATGCACGGCACCCTGCCGAGACCAGCGGGCGAGCTCACGCGAGCCCGAGGTCGGCCAGCCCGATCGCGGAGCGGTACTCGTAGCCGGCCTCCTCAATCACGCGCCGAGCATCCGTCGCTCGGTCGACGACGACCGCCACGGCGACGACCGTCGCGCCGGCCGCCTCCAGGGCGCGTGCCGCGGTGAGGGGCGACCCGCCCGTCGTCGAGGTGTCTTCGAGCACGACGACGCGCTTGCCGTCGACGTCGGGGCCCTCCACCTGCTTGCCGCGTCCGTGATCCTTGGGCGCCTTGCGCACGACGACCGCGTCGTAGTCGAGACCGCGCGCGACGCCCTGGTGCAGCACGGCAGCAGCGATGGGGTCGGCGCCCATCGTGAGGCCGCCGACGGCGGCGATGTCGGGAATGTCGGCGATGAGGTCGCACATCACCTGGCCGATGAGCGGCGCCACGCGGTGGTCGAGGCTGAGCCGCCGCAGGTCGATGTAGTAGCTCGCCGTCGCCCCGCTCGTGAGCGTGAACTCGCCGTGGAAGACGGCCTCGTCGCGGATGAACTGGATGAGCTTCTCGCGCGCGTCGGTCACGCCCGCCACTCTACTGCGGGCTCGACGGCCCCTCGCGGGAGCCGCGGGCCCCGTCTGGTGCCTAGGCTGGGGCCATGCGCATCGCCACCTGGAACGTCAACTCGATCCGCACCCGCCACGCTCGCGTCGTCGACTTCCTCGTGCAGGCCGACATCGACGTGCTCGCGATGCAGGAGATCAAGTGCAAGCCCGAGCAGTTTCCGATGGCCCCGTTCGAGGAGGCCGGCTACGAGGTCATCGTGCACGGGCTGAACCAGTGGAACGGCGTCGCGATCGCGAGCCGCCTGCCGCTCACCGACATCGCGACTGAGCTCACCGGCCAGCCCGGCTTCGCGAAGGGCCACGACGGGCCGGATGCCCCGCTCGAGGCCCGCGCGCTCGGCGCGACAATCGACGGCGTGCGCGTGTGGAGCCTCTACGTGCCCAACGGCCGCGCCCTCGACGACCCGCACCTCGCCTACAAGCTGCGCTTCCTGCGCGCGGCGGCCGATGAGGCGCGCACCTGGCTGAGCGGCGATCCGGATGCTGCGCTCGCCCTCACCGGTGACTTCAACGTCGCCCCCACCGACGCCGACATGGGTGACCCGAGCTTCGTGCCGGGCGTCTCCACCCACATCTCACCCGCCGAGCGCGAGGCCTTCGCGGGGCTCGAGGCTGCGGGTCTCCACGACGTCGTGCGCCCGCTCGTGCCCGAGGGCTTCACGTTCTGGGACTACAAGCAGCTGCGGTTCCCCCGCAACGAGGGCATGCGCATCGACTTCATCCTCGGCTCGCGCGGCTTCTCCGACCTCGTCGCGGGCGCGAGCATCGAGCGCGAGCAGCGCAAGGGCGACAGCCCGAGCGATCACGTGCCCGTCGTGGTGGATCTGGCACGAGAGGAGGACGACGACGACCGGCCGATGATCTTCTGACGGCGGGCGAGATTCTCACGGCGCGAGCAACGCCGCGATGACGATGAGGATCGGCACGGCGAGCGCCGTCGTGATGAGGCCGGAGTCCCGCGCGAGCGGCATCGCCGTCTGGTAGCGCGCCGCATAGGTGTAGACGTTCTGCGCTGTCGGCAGGGCCGCGAGCACGACGACGGTGAAGAGCGCGACGCCGTCGAGGCCGAACACGAGCGCGCCGACACCCCAGGCGACGAGCGGCATGACGATGCTCTTGAGAACGACGGCGAGCAGAACATCCCGCCGTCCGCTTCCCGGTTGCAGGATGCGCCGACCGTGCAGAGAGATTCCGAAGACGAACAGCACGGTCGGGACGGCCGCGGCGCCGAGCAGCCGGAACGGCTCGACGACCGGGTCGGGCAGGTCGATACCGAGGAGGGCGACGACGAGCCCGAGCGCGGAGGCGATGATGAGCGGGTTGCGCACCGGTTGGGTCAGCACCCGGCCGACCGAGAGGCGCCCGCTCGTCGTCACGTCGAGGATCGTGAGGGCGATGGGCGCGAACACGACGAGCTGCAGGAGGATCACCGGGGCGACCAGCGTCGGGTCTCCGATGACGTAGGCGGCGACGGGCAGGCCGATGTTGTTCGCGTTGACGTATCCGGAGGCGAGGGCGCCGATCGTCAGCGCCGGAGCGCCGCGGCGCCACAGGAGGCGCGCGAGCAGCACGAAGGCGAGCATGCACGACAGTGCCGCGATCGCCGACACCGGCAGGAGTGCTGAGAACAGCACCGCGAGGTCCGCCCCGGCCATGACACTGAACAGGAGGGCGGGGAGAAAGACGAAGAAGGCGGCCCGACCGAGCACCGTGGCGGCCGTCGGGCCCAGAGCGCCGCTGCGGCCCACGATGTAGCCGACGGCGATCACCGACCCGATGATCGCGAAGCCGATGAGCACGCCTGCCATGGCTCCAGTCTGGTCTAGGTGGCGCCTGCCTCTGGCCTTGACGCCGCGACAGGGGCAGACTGTACCTGCACAGGAGACACCGAGCTTCGCTCGATCGACCTCAGAGGAGACCCGTCATGAAGCGCACCACGACCACCGCGGCCGCCGCCGGCCTCAGTCTTGCCGCAGCGCTCACCCTCAGCGCCTGCGCCAACCCGCTCGAGGGTCTCATCGAGAACGTCGTCGGCGGTGGCGTCGAGAACCTCATCGAGGATCAGACCGGCGTCAACATCGATATCGACGGCAGCGGCGGCGCAAGCCTCCCCGCCAGCTGGCCCGCCGATGTGCCCACACCTGACGGCAACGTGCTGTTCTCGGCGGGAGTCGACGGAAACTACACGGCGACCTTCGAGATCGCCGGCGCCGACACCGTCGATCGTCTTCGCGGTGACCTTGAGGGCGCCGGTTACGCGCTCACGCAGGAGGCCGACTACGGCGGGCTGCTCAACTACTTCTACGAGAACGACACCTACACGGTGACCGTCGTGTACATCGCCGGGGAGGGCGAGAACGCCGACACGATGCAGTACAGCATCGTTCTCAACAACCAGCAGTAGGTCTCGCGTCGTCGGCGACCGGAGATCGGCGACCGGCGACCGGCGACCGGCGACCGGCGGACTGTGCGGGGCGCACCGTCGTGCCCGCGATGACCGGCCTGCACAGCATTAGTGCGCGCCCGCGGGAGCCTGGTGGCCCCACACCGTGGGGCCACTTTCCGGCGGATTCGGCACGAATCGCCGTAGCGCGCGGGCGAGGACGGCGGCATCGTGCGCGCGCGCAACTTTTCCGCGTCGATCACAACCACGGGGCGCGGCTCCCTCTCTAGGCTCAACGGCAACGGGGAGCCCGCACGGCGCGGGCCGCGCCCCCGGTGACCGACGAAGGAGGGACCCATGACACACGCAGCCGCCGACACGAGTGCGCGCACCATCATCGGAGAGCCCGAGGTCGTCGAGGACCGCCCGAGAACGGCGGATGCCGCGCTCACAGCCGCCGAGATCGTCGCCGACCCGGCGTGGTCGCGACTGCGCAACGCCGCCGAAGCCATCCGCCCGCTGCAGGTGCACGACGGCAGCGTGCCCGAGACGAGCGCCCACGCCGATGCTGCTCGGCACGTCGCCGTGATCGCCGACGCGCTCGAGCGCTTCGCCCCGGTCATCCCGCACGATGAGGAGTACCTGAGGGCCTGCGCGCGTGACTTCCGGGCCTGGGCCGGAGCCGGATTCGGCGTGCCCGACTTCTCCGACTCGCTCGACGCGTTCCGGCCAGCGCGCGACCGCCGCGACGGCACCGCCCACCTCGTCGTGTTTCCCATGTACACCCAGAACGGCTCCCCTGACCGCCTTGTCGAAGCGGTCGTGTGCGAGGTGATCTGGCCCGACTTCGTCGCCGAGCTCGAGGCTGGCGAGTACGGCAACGCGCTCTACCTGGGGCTGCGGTTCGCCGATTTCACCTCCGGCTACGACACGAACTCCGCCGTGCTGTTCCCCGAATCAGTCGCCGTGACACCCCGCGCTGTCGCGGGCGCGCCCGCCGGCGCCCCCGCGCAGCTGCCGCCCTTCACCTGGGGAGCGATCTTCGCCGACCGGGAGGCGGCGCGATTCCGCAGGGTCGTGCGGGCGGCGGCCGACATCACTCGACTCGACCTGCCGACCGACGCGGCGCGGCTGCTCGACGACCAGCAGCTCACCGAGCGCACCTTCGTGATGTGGGACATGATCCACGACCGCACCCACATGCGCGGCGATCTGCCCTTCGACCCGTTCATGATCAAGCAGCGCATGCCGTTCTTCCTGTACTCCTTGGAAGAGTTGCGCTGCGACCTCACCGCATTCCGCGAGGCCGTGGCGCTGTGGCGGGCCGAGGAGACGGACGACGTCACGCGGGAGCACGCGCGCCTCGTGCAGTACGCGGTCATCTTCGACCGCATCTTCCGCTTCGCCATCACCGGTACGCGCGTGCGCAACTACGACGGTCTGGGCGGTCAGCTGCTGTTCGCCTGGATGCACCAGAAGGGTGTTCTGCACTGGACGGACACGCGGCTCACGATCGACTGGGATGCCGTGCCCGACGTCGTCGTCGCGCTCTCGGATGCGATCAACGAGCTGTACTGGCGCTCGATCGACCGGCCGAAGGCGGCGCACTGGCTCGCCGCGTACGCCTTCCTCACGGCGACGCTCACGCCGCACCCGGCATCGGTGTGGGCGCGCGGGCTGCCCGACGACGTGCTCGCCGGCCCGCTCAAGGGTTACACCGATCTCGTGCTCGACGACGAGTTTCCCCTCTCGATGTTCTACGAGGCGCTCAGCAAGAAGATGACGACGGTGATCGAGTCGACGGCGGGCATCACCGGCTCGGGCGCGGCGTGACGGGCGAGCCGAGCATCCAGGACCGCACGGTCGTGGTTGCAGGTGCCGGCGGCGCCGCGGGGCGCGCAGTGTGCGCGGCGCTCACGGGGGCCGGCGCGCACGTCGTGGCCGTGGGCTCCCGTGCCGAGTCACTGACCGACGTGGATGCGGCCGAGACCGCGGTCGTCGACCTCGCCGACCCGGTGGCCGTCGGCGCGTGGGCGGCTGAACTGCGCGCGCGTCGGCCGAGCATCGATGGTGTGCTGCACCTGGTCGGCGGATGGCGCGGCGGCTCAGACCTCGACGACTTCGAGTGGCTCGAGCGCCGCGTGCTCACGACCCTGCGGGTGCTCAGCCGCGAGCTGCGCGACGACCTCGGCGCGTCGAGCGCCGGGCGGCTCGCGATCGTGAGCTCAGCATCCGTCGCCCAGCCGACATGGGGCATGGCGAACTATGTGACGCTCAAGTCGGCCGCCGAGACGTGGGTGCAGGCGCTCGCGAGTGGGTGGCGCACCAAGGGCGTGCCCGTCGCGGCCGTCACCTTTGTTGTGGGTGCGCTCGATGAGGCGGGCACGGTCGATGACCTCGCGGCGGCGTGCGCTGCGCTGTGGTCGGTCGGGCACGAGCCGGTCAACGGTGCCCTCGTCGACCTGACGCAGCTCGAGCACTAGCAGCCCGCCAGATCGAGAAGGGTGACGCCACCACGCACACCCAGGGTTCGCCGTCTACTGACCCGCGTGTTAGCGTCGAGAAGCCTCCCGAAAGGTCCTCACGATGCGAACCCGGTCCCGGTCTTCACTCGTCCTCGCGACGATGGGTCTTGCCGCACTCGTCGCGCTGGCACCCTCCGCGGCCTCCGCGACAGGTGCGTCGACCTGGAGCACACCCGCCTTCTTCGCCGAGAATACGGTCGAGGGTTCCGAACCCGACCTGCTGCACGACAGCGGCACGACGTACGCCATCTGGATGGACGTCGACGGTGGCGAGCAACGCATACGCACGGCCACATCGACAGACGCCGGGCTGACCTGGAGCTCAGCCGTGACGCTCGCGAGCGGAGCGACCGTCGGCATGCTCCCCAAGATCGTGAGCCACGGCGCGGGCATCACAGCGGTCTGGACTCGCGTGGTCGGCGGGTTCTCGATCGTCGAAACGGCCTTCACCCTCGACCAGGGATTGACCTGGAGCGACCCCGTCGCACTGTCGGCGACCGGCGTGGATGCTCAGGCACCACTCCTGGTGTCGCCGGAGGGCAGCCTCACTGTCGTCTGGTCGTCGATCACATCAGCCGAGCTCGGAGTCAGCGACCTCAGCATCGAGGTGCTGGCGCGCTCGAGCACCGACGGCGGAACCTCCTGGGAACCGTCGTCCATGCTCACAACTCCCGGCTCTGTCACGAGCACGCTCCGCGCGGCCGGCTCAGGAGACACCATCAGCGTGGTCTGGCAGAGCTTCGGGGGTGGCTCTTCGTTCGTCGAGACATCCTCCTCAAGTGACAAGGGCGTGACGTGGAGCTCCCCGGTCACCCTCGGCGGAGCCGGTGCAGCTCTCGCACTGCCTGCGGTCGTCGCTGACGACGACCGCATCATGATTCTGTGGGCACCGCGGGACGGAACGACCTTCTCCATCGTGGCGCGCACCAGCACGGATGGAGGTACCACTTGGACGACCCCCGACGTCATCTCCACGGGAGCCACAAGCGGGCTCGTCTCCGTGAACCTGAGACTCACGCGTGCGGGGACCACCCTGATGGCAACGTGGGTGCGAGAACGGGAAGACGGGCGACCCAAGGTTGACGTGAGCACGTCAGACGATGGGGGAGACACCTGGAGCGCCCCGCTCGTCCCGTTCGGCTCTGAGAACGACGACTACGAGGGCGCTCCCCTCGTCGTCTCTGTGGGAACCACGCTCGTCGCTTTCTGGGTAAGCGAGAACGCCGTGTTGTCGTCGATGTCGAACGATGGGGGAGACACCTGGGGGGAATCCCCCGTGGCGTTCGCCATAGGAGGCTCCGGGTCTCGATACACCGTTGGCGGAAGCTCGCTGAACCCCCTGTTGCACTTCGCGACCGACGGCAGCACCATCACGGCGATGTGGACGAGAGGCGACGACCCGACCACCATCATGGTGAGCACCTTCGGGCCGACCGCGGAGGAGAACGGTGGGACTGGTGCGCAGGAGCCAGAGCTGGCCGCGACGGGCCCGGCCGCCACGTCGCTCTGGGCAGCACTTGCCGCAGCTCTCCTTGTCGGCGGCGCGCTCTTTCTGCAGCCGAGGCTCCGTCGCGCGACGGATGCGCGCTAACCGCATCGCGCACTAGCGTGGCGGCGTGACCGCGACACTGCCGCCCCGCACCGTCGACGCCGACGGCAACTGGGTGCGCCCACGACCGGGCGTCGCCGGCATGCGCACAGACGGGCTGCTGGCTCTCGGCATCGCCGTGGGAGCCTCCCTCGCGATCCTGCTCTACGCATCCGCCGAGTTCTTCGACGAGCCGCCCGTGCTGTGGATGGCGGCGCTCGTCGTGGTCGGCATCTCGGGGCCGCTCGTGTGGCGACGGGTCGCGCCGATCACCGTCACCATCGTCATCTCGATCGTCTACGTCTGCGCCATCTACAACCGGGTGCCGGAAGTGCTGTTCAGCAACATCGCGCTCTTCATGGCGATGTACTCGATCGGGGCATGGTCGTCGTCGCGCCGTCACGCGCTCGTCGCGCGCATCGTCGTCGTGGTCGGCATGTTCGGCTGGCTGTTCTGGGAGATCACGCGAGCCGCCTTCGACACCTCGCTCGTACCCGAAGACTCGGGCATCGGACTCATCGCCCCCGGTGTCGCCCTCGGGCTCATCAGCATCGTCACGAACATCCTCTATTTCGCGGGAGCGTGGGCCTTCGGCGATCGATCATGGACTGCCGCGCGGGAGCGCGCCGAGCTCGTCGCCCGCACCCGCGAGCTGGAAGCGGAGCGCGAGCTCACCGCGGCGCAGGCCGTCACGCTCGACCGGGTGCGTATCGCCCGTGAGCTACACGACGTCGTCGCCCACCATGTCTCCGTCATGGGAATCCAGGCGGGTGCGGCACGCCGTGCTCTCGGGCCGGATGCCCCGGCCGGCGCCGCGACCGCGCTCGGCTCCGTCGAGAGCTCCGCCCGGGAGGCCGTCGACGAGCTGCACCGGCTCGTCACGACCCTGCGCGGCATCGGGGGCGAAGGCGACGCGGCCGATGGACCGAGCACGCGAGGTACCGCGCAGCTCGGCGCGCTCGTCGACGACGTACGCGCCGCGGGGCGCGAGGTGAACTACACGGTCGTCGGCGCGCCCCAGCCGCTCTCCCCCGTCATCGACACCACCCTGTATCGCGTGGGGCAGGAAGCCATCACCAACAGCCTCAAGCACGCCGGCGCCACCGCGACGATGGATGTGCGGCTCAGGTTCAGCCCCGAACGGGTTGAGCTCGAAGTCGCCGACACGGGACACGGTGCCCGCAGCGCGCAGAGCGGCACGAGCCCCACGGGCGGCCTCGGTCAGGTCGGCATGCGCGAGCGGCTCGCGGCGGTCGGCGGCAGCCTAGAAGCCGGCCCGCGCAGCCGCGGCGGGTACCTCGTACGCGCGACCGTGCCCCTCGTGGTGACCGAGCGACCGGCCGACGAGCCGGCAGGGCAGCATCGGCAGCCGAGCGCATGAGCAGCGCAGCGATCCGCGTGCTCCTCGTCGACGACCAGGGACTGGTTCGTGCCGGGTTCCGCACGATCCTGCAGAGCGAGCCGGGCATCGAGGTGATCGGTGAGGCCGCAGACGGAGGGCAGGCGATCGAGGCCGCGCGAGAGCTGCGGCCCGACGTCATCTGCATGGACGTGCAGATGCCGGGCATCGACGGGCTCGAGGCGACGCGGCAGATCCGCTCCGCCGGGCTCGGGCCGGGCATCCTCGTGCTCACCACCTTCGACCGCGACGACTACCTGTTCGCCGCCCTCGACGCGGGCGCGAGCGGCTTCCTGCTCAAGAACGCGAGCCCCGAGAAGCTCATCGAAGCCGTACGGGTCGTCGCCGCCGGTGACGCGCTCCTCGCCGCCGACGTGACACGCCGCGTCATCGAGCGCGTCACCGCGAGCCGCGAGCGCCCGGCGCCCGACGCGCGCCTCGACGAACTCACCGAGCGGGAAGCAGAGGTGCTGCTGCTGCTCGCCCGCGGGCTCAGCAACGGGGAGATCGCCCGCGAGCTGTACCTCGGCGAGGCGACCGTCAAGACGCACGTCTCCAAGATTCTCCTCAAGCTCGGCCTGCGCGATCGCGTGCACGCGGTCGTCTTCGCCTACGAGAACGGCGTCGCCGTGCCGGGCGACACCGCGCCCGGAAACTCCGCCTCCTGACGGAGCACCGACCACCCGCACGGTGGATGCCGACGCTCTACCGCTCGACCTAGCGTGGAGTGCACAAGGAGAGGAGCAGCATGCTGCAGATCGAGAACGTCACCAAGTCGTTCGGAGACCGCACCGCGCTCGACGACGTGAGCTTCGACGTCGGGGCCGGACGCCTGACCGGCTTCGTCGGCGGCAACGGCGCCGGCAAGACCACGGCGATGCGCATCATTCTGGGAGTGCTCGCGAGCGACAGCGGCCGCGTCACCCTGCACGGTGAGCCACTCACCGCCGACGACCGGCGACGCTTCGGCTACATGCCGGAAGAGCGCGGGCTCTACCCCAAGATGCGCGTCCACGAGCAGCTCGTCTACCTCGCGCGCCTTCGAGGTGTGCCCGCCCGCAGCGCCGCCAAGCGCGCCGACGAGCTCATCGACCGCCTCGAGCTCGGCGAGCGTCGCGACGAGCCCATCGAGAAGCTCTCGCTCGGCAACCAGCAGCGGGCTCAGATCGCCGCCGCACTCGTGCACGACCCGGACGTGCTCGTGCTCGACGAGCCGTTCTCCGGTCTCGACCCGATGGCCGTCGAGACCGTGCTCGGCGTTCTCGGCGAGTTCGCCGCCCGCGGGGTGCCCGTGCTGTTCTCCAGCCACCAGCTGGACCTCGTCGAGCGCCTGTGCGACGACCTCGTCATCATCGCCGGCGGTGCCATCCGCGCGGCCGGGCCGCGCGACGAACTGCGCGCCGCCAACACCGGCTCCCAGTGGGAGCTGCTCAGCGGCGAGGATGCCGGCTGGGTGCGCGACGTGCCCGGCGTGACCGTGCAGGAGTTCGACGGCGGCTACGTGCTCTTCGAAGCCGACCCCGATGCCGCCCAGACCGTCCTGCAGCGCGCCGCCGCTCTCGGCGCCGTGCACAGCTTCACCCCCCGCCGCCCCACCTTGACCGAGATCTTCCGAGAGGTCGTGAAGTGATGAGCACCACCACCGCCAGCACCCCCGCCACCAGCACTCCCGCCGCCGCGCCGGCACCGCGCTTCCGCGACTCCGTCACGCTCGTCGCCGCCCGAGAAGTCACGCAGAAGCTGCGCTCCAAGGCCTTCGTCATCTCGACGATCATCCTCATGCTCGTCGTGCTCGCCTCGATCGTCATCGGCGGTCTCGTCTCCCGCAACCAGGGCGACACGCCCGTCGCGGCCGTCGGCGTCGTCGCCGAGCAGCTCGACGGGCTGCCCGGTCTCGAGGTCACCGAGGTGCCCACGCGCGCAGAGGCGGAAGCCCTCGTGCGTGAGGGGGAGGTCGACGGCGCCGCCGTGCCGCTCGACGACGCCGCCGCAGGCGGCACCGCGATTGAGGTCATCGGGCTTCAGGATGCGCCGGGCATCCTTCTGCAGGCTCTCGCGATCACCCCCCAGGTGACGCTGCTCGACGAGCCCGAGGTCACCGGCTTCATCGTGTTCTTCGTCGCCCTCGGGTTCGGAATCGTCTTCTTCATCTCCGCCGTCACCTTCGGCGGCACCATCGCGCAGAGCGTCGTCGAGGAGAAGCAGACCCGCGTCGTCGAGATACTTCTGTCGTCGATCTCGTCGCGAGCTCTCCTCGCCGGCAAGGTCGTCGGCAACTCGATCCTCGCCTTTGGGCAGATCATCGCCATCGCGGTGCTCGCCGCGGTGGGGCTCATGGTCATCGGGCAGGACATCCTGCTCAGCGACCTCGGCCCCTCCGTCGGCTGGTTCCTGCTGTTCTTCGCAATCGGCTTCGTGCTGCTCGCCGCCATGTACGCCGCGTCGGCGGCGCTCGTGTCGCGCATGGAGGACGTCGGCTCGGTGCTCACCCCCGTCACCTACCTCGTGATGATCCCGTACTTCCTCGTGATCTTCTTCAACGACAACGAGCTCGTGCTGGGCATCATGTCGTACGTGCCGTTCTCCGCCCCGGTCGGGATGCCCATGCGCATCTTCCTCGAGACCGCCCAGTGGTGGGAGCCCCTCGTCTCGCTCGCGGTACTCGTCGCCACGACCGTGATCGTCGTGATCCTGGGAGCCCGGATCTACGGAAACTCGCTCTTGCGCACGGGATCGCGCGTCAAGCTCGGTGAGGCCTTGCGCGAGTGACCTCGCGGGGATGAACCGCTCCCTCCGTCCAGAGTGCCCATCTACCCGGGGGGGTGTTCGAGGAATAGGCAACGCTGCTAGCGTGGCCCCACACACGCTGGAAGAAGGCCTCGCCATGCCCATCAGATCGCGTCTCGCCGTATCGGCATCGTTAGTTCTCGCCCTGGCTCTCGTGCCCGCGCTCTCCACGCCAGCGCTCGCGGGTATCGGCCAATGGGGGCCATCCACGACGCTGAGTGCGGCAGGAAGCGATTCCGACGACCCGCAGGTGGTGAGCGTCGGAAGCAATATCACGGTGGTGTGGGAAGAGGACGACGGGAGCGACACTCGAATCCGATCGGCATCGTCGACGGACAGCGGCACGACCTGGAGCGCGGCCGTCACCCTTTCGGAGGCGGGCCAGTCGGCGTTCAACCCGAGCCTCGTCACCGATGGCACGCGCCTCACCGTCGCCTGGCAACGCAACGACGGCAGCAACGACGTGATCCAATCGAGTTCCTCGACGAACGGCGGCGCCACCTGGAGCACTCCGGTCACCGTTTCGGTCGCCGGTCAGGATGCTCGAACACCGAAACTCGCGACGGACGGCAACACGATCACCGCGACCTGGAGCCGCTCCGACGGATCCAACAACCTGATCCAAGCCTCAACGTCGGCGGACGGTGCCACGTGGACCGCCCCCGCGACCCTCTCAGACACGGGGTCAAACGCCTACATTCCCCAGATCGTCACCGACAGCGAAGTCATCACCGTGGTGTGGCTGGGTAACGACGGTTCCAACGACGTCGCGATGGCCGCCTCGTCAGTCGATGACGGTGTCAACTGGAGCAGTCCCGTGACACTGTCTCAAGCGGGCGGCAACGTCTATGTGCCGCAGGTTGACACCAACGGCACCACGATTGTGGCGACCTGGGCGCGCGAGGACACTGAGGGGGATCTGCGTATTCAAACCGCGTACTCGACGACAGACGGGGCGAGCTGGAGCACCCCGGTGACGCTGTCCGATGCAGGAAACAACTCCGACGACCCGCAAGTGCTCTCCTTCGGGAGTATCACCGTGCTGATCTGGGACGAGCCCGACGGAAGCAATACCATCATTCGCGCTGCCCACTCCACCGACGGCGGCCAGACGTGGCAGGCTCCCTCCTCTCTCTCCGCTTCCGGCGCGGGAGCTATCGACCCACAACTCGCGACGGACGGCACCACGGTGACAGCGACCTGGCTGCGGCGAGACGATGGCGTGAATCGAGTCCAAACCGCGACGTCGATTGACAATGGCGCGACCTGGAGTAGCCCCGACACCATTTCTCCGGCCGGGCTCTTTGCCGGCAGGCCCCAGCTCGCCACCAACGGCACAACCGTGACCGTGGTCTGGCGTGAGAATGCTGTCAGCGGCGATCTCATCAAGGTGAGTTCCTTCACTCCTGCGCCTGATATCTCGCGACTCGCAGGCGCCGACCGGTACGAGACCGCGGTCGCCATTTCTTCCGAGTTTGCCGCGGACGTCCCCGTCGTCTACCTCGCGACCGGTGCGAATTACCCCGACGCCTTGTCGGCGGCATCCGCCGCCGCCTATCAGGGTGGCCCGCTGCTGCTGACGCCGACCAGCTCGCTGCCGCAAGTGGTGCGCAACGAACTCACGCGTCTCAATCCCGATCTTGTGGTGATCGTCGGCGGAACGAGCGTCGTGTCATCGGGGGTACAGTCGCAGGTGTCGTCGCTTCTGCCCGAGGCGACCGTGCGCCGCGACAGCGGAGCAGACCGCTATTCCACCTCCCGCGTCATCGCCGAACGGGCTTTCACCGGTAGCCCCACGACAGCGTTCATCGCCACCGGCTCGAACTTTCCCGATGCGCTGTCGGCGTCCGCCGCCGCAGGTCGGGAGGGCGCGCCGGTCATTCTGGTGGACGGCACGGCATCGGGGATCAATTCCGCGACGGAGTCTCTCCTGTCGACTCTCGGTGTCGACAACGTCGTCATCGCGGGCGGCACCAGTGTCGTCTCCACGGGAATTCAGAACGAACTGAGGTCGATATTTGGCTCCGCGCAGGTCGTCCGTCTCAGCGGTAGCGACCGATACGCCACCTCCGCGGCGATCAACGTAGCGCGCTTCTCCTCCGCTGACTCCATCTTCCTCGCGACCGGGCTGGGCTACGCGGATGCCCTCGCTGGAGCCGCACTCGCGGGCAAAAACGATGCGCCCCTGTTCGTCGTGCCGGGCACGTGCGTGCCCGATGCGGTGCTGACGGACGTGGCTCGACTGAGTGCGAGCGAGGTCGTATTGTTGGGCGGCACCGCCGTGCTCACGAGCAGGGTGGCGAGCCTCAGGAGTTGTTAGGGCGCGCCGCGGAACCTGCGCGACAATGAGCAAGTGAGACTCCACGACCCCACCCGCCGCGGTTTCGCGAGCGACAACTACGCCGGGGTGCACCCCGAAGTGCTGACGGCTCTGGCCGAGGCCAATGAAGGCCACCAGATCGCTTACGGCGAAGACCAGTACACCGAGCGCCTCAGCGAGGTCATCCGGCAGGAGTTCGGCGAGGGCGCCGAGGTGTATCCCGTCTTCAACGGCACGGGGGCCAACGTGCTCGCGCTCACGGCCCTCATGCCGCGCTGGGGCGCCGTCGTGTCGACGAGCACCGCCCACCTTCACACCGACGAAGGCGGCGCGCCCGAGCGCGTGAGCGGGCTCAAGCTCTTCACCGTGCCGACCGACGATGGCAAGCTCACCCCCGAGCTCGTCGCGACGGAGGCCTGGGGCTGGGGCGACGAGCACCGCGCGCAGCCGCTCGCCGTGAGCATCACCAACTCGACTGAGGTGGGCACGCTCTACACACCCGACGAAGTACGTGCCGTGGCCGACTTCGCGCACGAGCACGGCATGGCCCTTCACCTCGACGGTGCCCGCATCTGGAACGCCGCCGCCGCGCTCGGCACGTCGCTGCGCGCGTTCACCGCTGACGCCGGCGTCGACATCCTCTCGCTCGGTGGCACCAAGAATGGGCTGCTCGGTGCCGAAGCGATCGTCGTGCTCGACCCCTCGCGCGTCGACGGACTCACCTACCTGCGCAAGATGAACATGCAGCTCGCGAGCAAGATGCGCTTCCTCTCGGCACAGTTGCTCACCCTCTTCGAGGGAGGCCTGGGCGTGCGCTCGGCAGGCCACGCGAACGCTATGGCTGCGCGCCTGCGCACCGGGCTCGAGACGATGATCGCGCGCGGGGAGGTGCCCGAGGGCTCACTCGCCTTCAGTCAGCCGACGCAGGCGAACGCCGTCTTCGCCCTGCTGGAGAATGCGGCAGCCGACCGCATCCGCGAGAAGGTGCGCTTCTACGACTGGGACCGCGCCCGAGGCGAAGTGCGCTGGATGTGCGCGTTCGACACGAGCGCGGACGACATCGACGCGTTCCTGCGGGTCGTGCACCACGAGCTGGGTCGGTAGGGCCTCCCCGGCGTACGCTGAGTGCCATGCGCTTCGGACTCTTCATCCCTCAAGGTTGGCGGCACGACCTGGTCGACATCGACCCCGGCGAGCAGTGGGCGGTGATGAAGCGTCTCGCGCAGCACGCCGACGCGGGGCCGTGGGAGTCCCTCTGGGTCTACGACCACTTCCACACCGTGCCCGTGCCGAGTGAGGAGGCCACGCATGAGGCATGGACTCTCATGGCGGCGTTCGGCGCCGTGACCGAGCGCGTGCGCCTCGGCCAGATGTGCACGTGCATGGGCTACCGCAACCCCGCGTACCTCGCCAAGGTCGCCGCGACGGTCGACCACGTATCGGGTGGGCGCGTCGAAATGGGCATCGGCGGCGGCTGGTACGAGCATGAGTGGAATGCCTACGGCTACGGCTTTCCGGAGGTCGGCGACCGCCTGAGGATGCTCGACGAGGGCGTGCAAATCATGCGGCAGGCCTGGTCGACAGGAACCGCGACCCTCGACGGCCGCTACTACCAGGTGGAGGGCGCGATTGTTCAGCCGATGCCGGTGCAGAAGCAGGGCATCCCGTTCTGGATCGCCGGCGGCGGCGAGAAGGTGACGCTGCGCATTGCCGCGCAATACGGGCAGTACACGAACTTCGCCGGCACGCCCGACGTGTTCACGCACAAGAGCGAGGTGCTGCGCGGGCACTGCGAGCGGCTCGGCACGAGCTTCGAGGCCATCACGCGCTCGTCGAACTACAACACCGTCATCGGTCGAGATGAAGCCGAGGTGGCCGAGCGCATCGCGGCGATCGAAGCGCGACTGGTGCCGTACCTCGGGGCCGAGCGCGCGGGCAAGGCTGTCGCCGATCTGCGCGACGGCAGCGGGCTCGCGGGCACCCCTGAGCAGATCATCGAGAAGCTGCGCTCGATGGAGTCGCTCGGCATGACCTACGCGATCACCTATTTCGCCGAAGCCGCCTACGACACCAGCGGCATCGAGTTGTTCGAGCGGGAGGTCGTGCCCGCGCTCGCGTAGGCGTCGCTCCCACGCCCGACCGACCGACGCCCGACCGACCCACGCCCGACCGACCCGGCCGGCCGCGCTCACGTCGGTGACGCCCCCGCGCGCGACTGTTCTTTATATTGACACTCATCGATGCCCTCGATACATTGACGATCATCGATATCATGGGGAGGTGACGACATGACCACGTTCACGGAAGACGGCTGCTGCGGCACGGGCTGCTGCTGACACGGCTGCTGCTGACACAGCTGCTGCTGAGCACTACCGAGGGGGCCGGAGTCGGCCCCCTCGACACCGATCGCAGCCCGCGGGCGGCGCGCCCCATCCGACCAGGAATGAGCAGCGTGTCGACCCGCCGCTGCGATCGGTGTCGACATCCCCCGCAATCGCCCCGCCTGAAGGGTCACCACTGTGAGCGACGCGCTCCTCTCCAGCCTCACTGCGGGGCTCCTCGCCGGGTACGCGATCGCCATCCCCGTGGGCGCGATCGCGGCCCTGCTCATGACCCACGGTGCGCGGTACGGCGCCCGAGTCGCCGCGGGTGGTGCGCTCGGTGCAGCCACCGTCGATGGGCTCTACGCCACGATCGCCGTCGTGGCAGGAGCCGCGGTAGCGCCCGTCATCGTGCTCCTCGACGAGCCGCTGCGCTGGATCTCGGTCGTCGTGCTCGTCGTGCTCGGCGTCATGATCGCGCGGCCCGGGCTGAGGCCAGCCGTGCGCGGGGGCGTGGTGGGCGCATCCGCGGAGGAGACCTCCGTGGCCGACCCCGTGCCGCCGGGCCGAGACGCCGCGCCCGACCTCCTCGCGCCGAGCCGTGTCCCGGGAGCGACGGCGACGGCACGCAGGATCGCGGCCCGCACGCCCACCGCTCGGCGGCTCTTCTTCACCGTCGGGGCCCTCACCCTCGTCAATCCCGTCACCGTCGTCTACTTCGCCGCGCTCATCGGCAGCTCGACGGTCGCTCTCGATGCGTCAGCGCTCGAGCGCTTCGTCTTCGTCGCGGCCGCCTTCACTGCCTCGCTCAGCTGGCAGCTCTTGCTCACGACAGCGGGGTCCCTCGTTGGGAGGGTGCTGACCGGCCCGACGGGCGCCCGCATCACCGCGCTCGTCGGCGGAGCCCTCGTCATCGCTCTCGCGGTGAACGCCGCCCTGGGTGGGTAGCTACTCGACCTCCATGCGCGACACGGCAAGACCGTCGGCACCCTCCGGTGCGACGTCGACCCGCACGACGTCACCGTCGGTGATCGTGCCCGACAGGATGGCGCGGGCGAGCGCATCGTCGATCTCGTGCTGCATGAGCCGACGCAGCGGCCGCGCGCCATACACGGGGTCGTAGCCGCGCTCGGCGAGCCAGGTGCGAGCATCCGGCGTCACCGCCAGCTGCAGGCGACGGTCGACGAGGCGGCGCTCGAGGCGATCGATCTGCAGCGACACGATCTGGCCGAGGTCCTCCGTCGACAGTGGCGCGAACACGACGATGTCGTCCAATCGGTTGACGAATTCGGGCTTGAACGCCTGGCGCACCATCTCGTTCACGCCGGCCACCTTCGCGTCCCACTCCAGCGAGGGGTCGATGAGCAGCTGCGAGCCGAGGTTCGAGGTGAGGATGAGGATCGTGTTGCGGAAGTCGACCGTGCGACCCTGGCCATCGGTCAGGCGGCCGTCGTCGAGCACCTGCAGCAGCAGGTCGAACACCTCGGGGTGGGCCTTCTCAACCTCGTCGAGCAGGATCACCGAGTAGGGGCGTCGACGAACGGCCTCGGTGAGCTGGCCGCCCTGCTCGTATCCGACATATCCGGGGGGCGCACCGATGAGGCGCGAGACGGCGAACTTCTCGCCGTACTCGCTCATGTCGATGCGCACGAGCGCCTTCTCGTCGTCGAACAGGTAGTCGGCGAGCGCCTTGGCGAGCTCCGTCTTGCCGACGCCCGTCGGGCCGAGGAAGAGGAACGAGCCCGTCGGGCGGTCGGGGTCGCTGATGCCGGCGCGCGTGCGCCGCACCGCCTCCGACACGGCCACGACAGCGTCGCGCTGCCCGATGATGCGCTTGCCGAGCTCCGCCTCCAGGGTCAGCAGTTTTTGGGTCTCCCCCTGGGTGAGCTTGTCGACGGGGATGCCCGTCCACGCCGCCACGACCGCAGCGATGTCCTCGTCGGTCACCTGGTCGTTGACCATGCGCGGGCCGCTCTCCGCCGACTCCGCCTCGGCGAGCTGCGCCTCGATGCCGGGGATGAGCTCGTAGTTGAGGCGCGACGCCTCCTGGTACTGACCCTCGCGCATGGCGCGGTCGAGCTCGATGCGCGCATCGTTGAGGCGGGTGCGCAGCTCGCCGACGGCGGTCAGGCCCGACTTCTCGGCCGCCCAGCGCGTCTGCAGGGCATCCCGCTCGGCGGTCTTCTCCGCCAGCTCGCCGCGCAGCTTCTCCAGGCGCGCCTTCGAGGCGTCGTCCTTCTCCTTCTTGAGGGCGAGCTCCTCGATCTCGAGGCGCGTCACGGCGCGCTTGAGCTCGTCCAGCTCCACGGGGCTCGACTCGATCTCCATCTTGAGCCGGCTCGCCGCCTCATCGACGAGGTCGATCGCCTTGTCGGGCAGCTGGCGAGCCGTGATGTAACGGTTGCTGAGGGATGCCGCGGCGACGAGGGCGCTGTCGGCGATCGACACCTTGTGGTGGGCTTCGTACCGCTCTTTGAGGCCGCGCAGGATCGCCACGGTGTCCTCGACGCTCGGCTCGCCCACGTACACCTGCTGGAAGCGGCGCTCGAGCGCGGCGTCCTTCTCGATGAACTCGCGGTACTCGTTGAGGGTGGTCGCGCCGATGAGACGCAGCTCACCTCGGGCGAGCATGGGCTTGAGCATGTTGGCCGCCGCGACCGAGCCCTCTCCTCCCCCGGCGCCCATGAGGGAGTGCAACTCGTCGATGAACGTGATGACCTGGCCGTCGGAGTCGTCGATCTCCTTCAGCACGGCCTTGAGGCGCTCCTCGAACTCGCCACGGTACTTGGCGCCCGCGACGAGAGCAGCGAGGTCGAGGCCGACGAGCTGCTTGTCCTTGAGAGAGTCGGGCACGTCTCCAGCGATGATGCGTTGCGCGAGCCCCTCGACAACGGCGGTCTTGCCGACGCCGGGCTCGCCGATGAGCACAGGGTTGTTCTTGGTGCGGCGACTGAGCACCTGGCTCACGCGCCGGATCTCGGCGTCGCGGCCGATGACGGGGTCGAGCTTGCCGGAGCGGGCGATCTCGGTGAGGTTGACGCCGTACTGCTCGAGGGCAGACTTCTGGGCCTCCTGGCTGGAGGGGGCGCCTTGCATGTTGGCCATCGTGTGCTCCCGGGAGAATGCGCGGTGAAATGTTGAGTCGCGGTGACTCAAGTTTACGACGCGGTGTCGAACGGCGCCAGAGGATGCCCGTTCCGCGGCTCTGCTCACGGCGAACACGCAGACGGCGCACGGGCGGGGAATAAACCGCCAGCGCGACCTCTTGGGCTCCAGCATGACAACTCTCGGCATCATCGGTTCCGGCAACATCGGCTCGCAGCTCACCCGGGCGTTCGCCGCACTCGGGCACGACATCGTGCTCGCGAACTCGCGGGGCCCCGCGTCGCTGGAGCAGTTCGCGGCCGACGTCTCCGCCCTCGGCGGCGGCACCGTCACCCCCGGCACCGTCGAGCAGGCCTCGCAGGCCGGCGAGCTCGTCGTGCTCACCGTTCCGCTCGGCGCCGTGCCGAGCATCCCGAGCGAACCCCTCGCGGGGCGCGTCGTGGTCGACACCAACAACTACTACCCCGCCCGCGACGGCAGCATCCCCGAGCTCGACGACGAGCGCCTCACCACAGCAGAGTGGGTTGCCCGCCACCTGAGCGAGTCGACCGTCGTCAAGGCGTTCAACCACATTCCCGCCGCCGACATCACGGATCACGCCGAGCCCTCCGGCAGCCCCACGCGCCGTGCCCTCATGGTCTACGGCGACGTCGATGCTGCTGTTCGGCGGGTCAGCGAGCTCATCGAGGCGATCGGGTTCGACGCCATCGTCGGCGGCCCCCTGCGCGACAGCTGGCGCATCCAGCGCGACACTCCCGGCTACGGGCCGCGCTTCGCCGCGGCCGAGCTGCGCGAGCAGCTCGCGGCCGTGCGCAGCTACGGCGAGCGGTAGCGCCACCCGCCACCACGGGCGCCGGCGACCGCGGTCATCGGCGGCGCGAGGCCGTGACCGTGAACGTGGGCCCCCGCGAGACCTGACGGGTCGGGCCCACCGCACGCTCAAGCGCCGGCGCGTATCGCAGGTGGCTGTTCCACACGCTCCACAGCTGACCGCCGGGGCGCAGCACCCGGCCCGCCTCCGCGAACAGCCGCAGCGCAACTCCGGTGTGCACGGCGGCGCCGACGTGGAACGGCGGGTTGAGCACGATGAGGTCGGCGATGCGGTCGGGCTGGTGGGAGAGCCCGTCGTCCTGCACGGTGTCGATGAGGACGCCGTTGGCCTCTGCGGTCAGTCGTGCGCTGTCGACGGCGAGCGCCGAGACGTCCGTGGCGATGACTGTCGCTGCGGGAGCGCGCCGCGCGAGCACGACGGCGAGCACACCCGTGCCGCAGGCGAGGTCGATGGCGGTCTCGTAGTCAGGCCACTGGTCGGAGGCGTCGAGCAGGGCCCGTGTGCCGATATCCAGGGATGCTCCGCCGAAAACCCCCGCGTGCGCGACGATCCGCAATCCGAACTGGGGCGCCTCCCCCAGGGCGGGTTCGGCGAGCGCGACCTGCCGCGGGCCGCGGGCCGTGAGCAGGCGCGCCTTCTGCCGGGCGAGCGACACGTCGACCCGCTCCCAGCTGCGGCGCAGAACGTCGTTCTGGGTCGGCGTCATGTGCTTGATCATGTTGCCCGCGAGCAGCACGGCCTCCGGGTGCGCGGAGCGCGCGACTTCGCGGGCGATAGCGTCGAGCCGATCGAGCGAGCGGGGCAGGCGCAGCAGGATGAGCCGAGCACCCTCGGTGACCACATCGGCCAGCTCGTGGTGAGTGATCGCCGTGAGGCTGGCGTCGAGCGCGTTGGCGTCGAGCGCTCGGCGAGCGACGAGGGAGTCCTGATGCACGCGCACGTGTTCGGCACCCAACGACAGCGCACCGAGGCTCAGCGCGCCGTGCGTATCGTCGATGACCACGAGCTCGTGCAGCCCGTCGCGCAGCCAGGGCTCAGCAGTGTCGAGCAGGTAGCGGTCGGCGGCGTCCCACGCCCGCAGCTCGGGCGATTCGATGTCGGGGCGACGGCGCAGCGATTCGAGCACGCGGTTCAGTGGGGCGTCGGTCACGCGCGCAACACTAGGCCTTCTGGTCGCCACGCGTGATCTCGGGGTTAACCGCGACGGAACGGCCGCCACACGACGACCTGATTCGACTTCTGGGCTCGTGTGCCCGCCTTGAGCGAGATCACCTCGCCCTCCGAGCCGGCCGCGAAGACGCGGCGCCCTGGCTTGGCCAGCAGCTCGTCGGCGAGCGCCGTCTCGAGCTCACGCACGCGGCGGCGCAGGTCGGTCACCTCGTTCTCGAGCTCGAGGATGCGGCGGATGCCCTCGAGGTTGAGCCCCTCGCCGCTGAGCCGGGCGATCTCGCGCAGCTGCACGACATTGCGCATCGAGTAGCGGCGGCTCTGCCCCGCCGTGCGGGTCGGAGACACGAGCCCGAGGCGGTCGTACTGCCGCAGGGTCTGGGGGTGCATCCCGGCGAGGTCTGCCGCGATCGCGATGGCGAACATGGGAGTGTCCTCGTCCACCTGGTCTCCTCCCACGTCGCTGCCGCCTCAGGTCATTGTGCCGCGCGCTACCCGCGCGCGCGAGCGATCAGGTCGTCGCGCGGATTCTCGGCGGGCAGAGTCTCCGCGAACTCCCGCAGCTTCTTCGTGCTCTCCGCGCTCACGTGCGCGGGCACCGCGACCTGCACCGTCGCCAGCAGATCGCCGGTGCCCTTCGGGGTGGTCACGCCGCGACCCTTGACGCGCAGTACTCGGCCGCTCGGCGTTCCCGGCGCTACCTTGAGCTTCACCGGGTCGCCGCCGAGGGTCGGCACCTCGATCGTCGCGCCGAGCGTCGCCTCGACGAAGGTCACAGGAACATCGACGCGCAGGTTGAGGCCGTCCCGCTCGAAGACGGGATGCTTGCGCACCGAGACGGTGAGCACGAGATCGCCGGCGGGGCCACCATCGATACTGCGCTCACCTTTGCCCTTGAGGCGGATCTTCTGGCCGTCCGAGACCCCCGCGGGAATCTTGACCGTGAGCGGCTTGCCGCCCTGTCGCTCCAGCGTGACCGTGTCGCCCTGGATGGCGGTGAGGAACTCGAGAGAGACCGAGGCGGTCTGGTCTCGCCCCTTCGTGGGGCCGCCGTAGCCGCGGAACCCGCCCGTCGTCTGGCCGAATCGTCCATCGCCGAACATGCCGCCGAAGATGTCCTCGAAGCCGCCGGCGCCGCCGGGCTGGGCACGGCGACCTCTGGCTCCCCCGCCGAACATGCCGCCGAAGACATCCTCGAAGCCGCCCTGACCGCCACCGCCGGCGGTGAAGCGGGCGCCGGAGCCCATCGCGCGCAACTGGTCGTACTCAGCGCGCTGCGCCGGGTCGGCGAGAACGGCGTGCGCTTCGCTGATCTCCTTGAAACGGGCTTCCGCCGCGGCGTTGCCCGGGTTCGAGTCGGGGTGATGCTCGCGCGCGAGCTTGCGGTACGCCTTCTTGAGGTCTGCCGCCGAGACATCCTTCGGTACGCCGAGCACGGCGTAGAAGTCCTTCTCGAACCAGTCGTTGCTGGCCATGTGCCCCTCCTAGTTCTCGGGAACCGAGACGGCCACCTTCGCCGGGCGCACGAGCTTTTCACCTAGGGCGTAGCCGACCTCGATCACGTCGGCGACGGTGTTCGACGTCGCCTCGGCGCTCGGCAGCTGCACGAGAGCCTCGTGCAGGGCCGGGTCGAACGGTTCGCCGATCTCGCCGACGCGCCGCAGGCCGTACCGCTCGAAGCTGCTGCGCATCTTCTGCGCCACCAGCTCAAGCGGGCTGCCCTCCAGGTCGCCGTGCGATGCAGCACGATCGAGGTCGTCGATCGCGGGGAGGAGAGAGCGGATCACCTCGGCGACGACCGCCTCGCGGTTCGCCGCGCGATCGCGCTCGACACGCGTGCGAAAGTTCGCGAGCTCGGCTTCCGCGCGCGCGGCGCGGTCCCGGTACTCCTCGATCTCCTTCGCCCCCGCCTCCGAGAGAATGTGGTCGATGTCGGCGTCGAGCGAGTTGCCCGACTCCGAGACCTCCACGTCGGCGTCCTCGACGGCGAAGAGCTCGTCGAGCTCCTCGGCGTCGGTCGTGGCGCCGTCCTCGGCGAGCGGGGCGTAGTCGTCGCGAGCAGGCTTGCCGCCGTCGTGGTCGTCGGCGTGATCGTCACCGTGCTCGTCGGCCGCGGCGGGGGTGGGGGCGCCCTCCTCGGGCACCTCCGCCCCGTCCTCGTTCTTGCGCTTCTTGGCCGCCATGGGTTACTTCTTGTCCTTGTCGGCGTCGGAGTCGGACTTCTCGTCCTCGTCGTCGACGATCTCGGCGTCGACGACATCCTCATCGTCGTCCTCGGTCGGCGCCTCGGGCTGCTCGCCCGCGGCGGCGTCCGCCTGCGAGGCCGCGTAGATGGCCTCGCCGAGCTTCGTCTGCGACTGGTTGAGCGCGTCGAACGCCGACTTCACGGCGTCGTCGTCGTCACCGGCGAGCGCCGACTTGAGAGCATCCACGTCGGCCTGCACCTCGCTCTTGACGTCGTCGGGCAGATTCGACTCGTTCTCCTTGATCAGCTTCTCGATCGAGTAGGCGAGCTGCTCAGAGTTGTTGCGCACCTCGGCCTTCTCGCGACGCTCCTTGTCCTCGGCGGCGTGCTCCTCCGCCTCGCGGATCATGCGCTCGATGTCGTCCTTCTCGAGAGACGAGCCACCCGTGATCGTCATCGACTGCTCCTTGCCGGTGCCCTTGTCCTTCGCACTCACGTGCACGATGCCGTTGGCGTCGATATCGAAGGTGACCTCGACCTGCGGGATGCCTCGGGGCGCGGGCGCGATGCCGGTGAGCTCGAAGGTGCCGAGGTTCTTGTTGTCGCGCGTGAACTCGCGCTCGCCCTGGAACACCTGGATCGCCACGGACGGCTGGTTGTCATCGGCCGTCGTGAAGGTCTCGCTGCGCTTGGTCGGGATGGCCGTGTTGCGCTCGATGAGCTTGGTCATGATGCCGCCCTTGGTCTCGATGCCGAGGCTGAGGGGGGTGACGTCGATGAGCAGAACATCCTTGCGCTCGCCCTTGAGGACGCCCGCCTGGAGGGCGGCACCGACGGCGACGACCTCGTCGGGGTTGACGCCCTTGTTGGGCTCCTTGCCGCCGGTCATCTTCTTGACGAGATCGTTGACCGCGGGCATGCGGGTCGAGCCGCCGACGAGCACCACGTGGGCGATGTCGTCGACCTTGACCCCGGCCTCCTTGATCACGTCTTCGAAGGGCTTCTTGGTGCGGTCAAGCAGGTCGCTCGTGAGCTCTTCGAACTTGGCGCGGCTGAGCGACTCGTCGAGGTTGGCGGGGCCGTTCTCGGTGAGCGACAGGTACGGCAACTGGATGTTCGTGCTGGTCGAGCTCGAGAGCTCCTTCTTGGCCTGCTCGGCGGCCTCCTTGAGGCGCTGCTTCGCGATCTTGTCCTTCGTCACGTCGACGCCGGTCGCGTCCTTGAAGCGCTTGGCGAGGTAGTCGACGACGCGCTCGTCCCAGTCGTCGCCGCCGAGGCGGTTGTCGCCCGAGGTCGCCTTGACCTGGATGGTGCTGAAGTCGTCGTCCTTGCCCACTTCGAGCAGGCTGACGTCGAAGGTTCCGCCACCGAGGTCGAAGACCAGGATGAGCTCGTCCTCCTTGCCCTTGTCGAGGCCGTAGGCGAGGGCGGCGGCGGTGGGCTCGTTGATGATGCGCAGAACGTTGAGACCCGCGATCTCGCCTGCCTCCTTCGTGGCCTGGCGCTCCGCGTCGTTGAAGTAGGCGGGCACGGTGATGACCGCGTCGGTGACGCTCTCACCCAGGTACTGCTCGGCATCCCGCTTCAGCTTGGCGAGGATGCGCGCGCTGATCTCCTGCGGCGTGTACTTCTTGTCGTCGATCGCCTGGGTCCAGTCGGTGCCCATGTGGCGCTTGACGCTCGCGATGGTGCGGTCGACGTTGGTGACGGCCTGGCGCTTGGCGGTCTCGCCGACGAGCACCTCGCCGTCCTTGGTGAAGGCCACGACGGAGGGCGTGGTGCGGAACCCTTCGGCGTTGGCGATGACGGTGGGTTCTCCACCTTCGAGGACGGAGACGACGGAGTTCGTGGTTCCGAGGTCGATGCCGACGGCACGTGCCATGGTGGTGCTCCTTCTGATGTGTGGGTGACGCTGGTGTGGGTGACGCGATGAAGTCAGGAGCGCGAAAGGTTGAGTCGCGCACTGTCAAGTTTGAGAGAGGGGATGCTCGGTGTCAAGTCGAGCGGCGAAAACTTGAGCTTCCCTGGCTCAACTCTCAGGATCGCGGATCGCTGGCGCGACGCTCGACAGACTCGCGCTACCGCCTGTTCACCGGCTCGCAGTAGCGTGAGCGCATGACTGAGAAGCCTGGCGACAACGACGTCGACGCGACACCCTCCACCATCGAGCCGCCGACGATCGCCCGCACGGGCGCCGTGGCCGCGGCAGGCGGCCCGTTCAGCGGAGAGCGCGTGCCGCGCAGGCAGGTGTGGTCGTGGGCGCTGTGGGACTGGGCAACGCAACCGTTCAACACGGTCATCCTCACCTTCGTCTTCGCCGCCCTCTACCTGACCTCCGACGCCTTCATCGATCCCGCGGTCGTTGCCCTCGGCACGGAAGACCCGGAGTACCGGCGAGCGATCGACGGGCTCTCGGCCAACTACGGCATCGCGACCCTGATCGCGGGCCTTCTCATCGCGCTCGTCGCGCCGGTTCTCGGCCAGAGGGCCGACGCCGCTGGCAACAGGAAGCTGTGGCTCGGCATCGGCACCGGCCTGCTGATCGCCTGCACCGCTGGCCTGTTCTTCGTCGAGGCCATGCCAGCGTTCTTCTGGCTCGGCGCGATGCTCATTGCCGCCGGCTCGGTCTTCGGCGAGATCGCGGGCGTCAACTACAACGCCATGCTCAAGCAGGTGTCGACGCGCGCGACCATTGGCAGAGTGAGCGGACTGGGGTGGGGCTTCGGCTATCTCGGCGGGATCGTCGCCATGATCATTGTCGTCGTCGCGCAGACCTTCGACTTCTTTGGCCTGCCGCTCGACAACGGCATGCCTTTCCGCGTGATCGCTCTCGGCTGCGCGGTGTGGACGCTCATCTTCGCCATCCCGATCTTCCTCAATGTTCCCGAGTCGGAGCCCGCCGCCGGGCGCCCGCGGGTGAATTTCTTCCGCTCCTACGTGGTTCTGTGGCACGACATCGTCGACCTCTTCCGCACCGCTCGCCAGACCTTCTGGTTCCTGCTCGCGGCCGCCGTCTACCGCGACGGGCTCGCCGGCGTGTTCACCTTCGGCGCGATCCTCGCCTCCGTCGCCTTCGGCTTCAGCGCCAACGAGGTCATCATCTTCGGCATCGCGGCCAACCTCATCGCCGGTGTGTCCACGATCTTCGCCGGTCGCCTCGACGACAGGTTCGGCGCTCGCCGCGTCATCCTCTTCGCGCTCGCCGGGCTGAGCGTCTCGGGCGTGCTCGTGTTTCTGCTCGAGCCCGCCGGCGTGGTCGTGTTCTGGATCTTCGGCCTCGCTCTCACCGCCTTCGTGGGCCCGGTGCAGGCCGCGAGCCGCTCACTCCTGGCGCGGGTCACCCCCGCCGGGCGCGAGGGTGAGATCTTCGGCCTCTACGCGACGACGGGTCGCGCCGTGAGCTTCCTCGCGCCGGCAGCGTGGGCGGGCTTCATCACGGCGGCGTCGGCGCTGGGGTCGACCAACGCGACGCTCTGGGGCGTGCTCGGAATCGTCGCGATCCTCGTCGTCGGCTTTGTTCTCATGCTCTTCGTCAAGCCTGGCGAGCACGCGCCGATCGCGACGCCCCGCTAGACGCCCCGCTAGAGGCCCCGCTAGGTGCGGGCGAGCGCCTCGATGTCCTCCTCGAACTCGGTCGCGACGACCGAGGAGACCGTGGCTCGGGTCTTCGCGATCGCGTCGAGGTAGTCCTCGGTGGACGGTCCGAGCTTCTGGGCACCGCCGTGACCGAACACCGACTGCTCGAGCGCGGCCTGCGCGGCCGACCGTGCGGCGAACTCGATGTCGGCGGGCGAGTAACCGTCGGTGCTCGCAACGATCTGCGGCACGTCCACGCTCCCCTGCACCGACTCAGGGATGTAGCGCGACCAGATCGCCTCCCGCGCTGCCGTATCCGGAAGCCCGATCGGGATGACGTAGTCGAACCGGCCGTGTCGCAGGAAGGCGGCGTCGAGCGCACGGATGAAGTTCGTCGCGCAGATCAGCAACCGCCCCGGAGAATCACGGAAGGCCGGGATGATCTTCAGCAGCTCGTTCGTCACGCCCTGCATGGCCGACGGTGGCTCTCCCCCGCGCTGTGCCGCGATCTCCTCCACCTCGTCGATGAAGACGATGACGTGGTCGAGTTCGGCGATCTTGAGGAACGTCTCGCGCAGACCGCCGGCGAGACCCTGCGGGCTGTGGGCCAGGCGGGAGGGGAACACCTCGACGAAGGGCCACTGCAGGCGCGAGGCCACCGCCTTCGCGAACGTGGTCTTGCCGGTGCCGGGAGGGCCGAAGAGCACGATCGAGCGCGGAGGCTCGACGCCGAACTGCTCCGCCAGCGCCGGGTCGGCCAGAGGCAGGACCAGTCGCCTCTCGAGCAGCTCCTTCTCCGCGCGCATCCCCGCGATGGATCCCCACAGGTCTCGCGGCAGGATGCGCCCGCCGAGGTCGCGCAGCACGGAGAGTTCGCGCTGCTTGACGGGAATCTCCCGCTCGAAGTAGCTCAGGTGCGCGCGATCCTGGAAGCCCGCCTTCGTCAGCGCACCGAACTGCTGCTGCTGGTCCGGCACGAGGATCGAGAGGCGCGTGAGCCCCTGGGGTGCCATGCGCTGCTCGAGCGCCGCAAGCAAAGACCCGGCGATGCCCGACCCGCGAGCCGCGCCCGTCACGGCGAGGAAGACGATCCAGCCCTGATCGTGCGCCGCGCGCGCCACCGCGGCGCCGAGAACCTCCTCGCCGCGCACGGCAATGACGGCGTGGTCCTTCTCGCAGGAGGCGAGCACCTCGGCCAGCGCGTAGACAGGCTCGACGCCCTCCTCGCGCACCTCGTCCCAGAGGCGCAGGATCGCGTCCATATCGGCGGGCTGGTAGTCGCGGAGGCGCACGGCGGTCATGCCCTATCGTCGCAGGAGCTTCCCGGGAATTCGACCCCGAACACCTGGCAGAGTGAACCCATGACGCACTCCGCCCCCACTACGGCCGAGAAGGCCGCCCTCCTCGCCTCCCTCCACGTGCCCGGAGACCCGCTCATCGTGACGAATGTGTGGGACGCCATGACGGCGCGCATCGTCGCCCGCACCCCCGGGGTGCGGGCGCTCGCCACCGCGAGCCACTCGGTCGCCTACGCGCTCGGAGTGCCGGATGGCGAAGGCATGACGGTCGACGTGGCGCTCGACGCCGCCCGCCGCATCGTCTCCTCTACCGAGCTGCCCGTGAGCGTCGACTTCGAGCGGGGGTACGCGGCCGACCCCGGGGGCGTGCGCGACAACGTGGCCAGACTCGTCGAGGCGGGCGCGGCGGGTCTCAACATCGAGGACTCCCTCGACGGCGCGACGAGCGACCGCCGCCCGATTCAGGAGGCCGCCGGCCGCGTCGCCGCAGCGCGCGCGGCCGCCGAAGCCGCGGGAGTTCCGCTCGCGATCAACGCGCGCACGGACACGCTCGCGGGCTCGCCCGATAACTGGCAGGAGGCGATCGACCGCGCCAACGCCTACGTCGACGCGGGCGCGACGAGTATCTTCATGCTCGGCCTCGGCACCGAGCAGAGGGTCGCCGACGCTGTGGCGGCCGTGCGGGCGCCCATCGCCGTGTTCGCCCACCCCGGCTACCTGCCGCTGCAGCGCCTCACCGAGCTCGGCGTCGGCCGGGTCTCCTTCGGCCCGCAGTCCCTCGGCCTGACGCTGCACCACCTCGCCGCCGCAGCCGAGCAGCTCACCGCGCGCGGCGACTACCCCGCCGAGCTCGGCTATCGGTACGAGTTGTGAGCGGCACCGTCGACGACGACCCCGATACCGTCGGCCCGAGCTGGCAACCAGACCCCGAGCGCGACGGCTACGAGCGCTGGTTCGACGGCGAGCAGCTGGTCGGGCACAGCGTCAAGGAGCCCGACCCGTTCTCCGCGTTCAGCCCCGAGGTGGCGCGCTCGCTCCGCCCCGCCGTGAATCGGGATGCCCGCCTCGCGCGTCTCGGCATCCCCCTCACGATCCTCGGCTTCGCCACGCAGCTGCTCGTCGCGTCGGGCCTCGTGAGCGTGGCAGGCGTCGACGGCACGGCACTCGTGCTCGTCGCCCTCGCGGTTGCCGCGACTCTCGCCGCGCTCACCGCGGTGTTCGCGGCCCGCGGGCTCCATCACGCTCCGCGCCGTGGCGGCAAGGGCATCTCGTCTCTCGCGCTCGGTGTGAGCATCATCCTGGGGCTGGCCCCTGTGCTGCTGCTCGTGGCGGTCGGGCTCGCCGGCGGCGCGGGTCTGCCTGGCTAGGCCAGGAGCGTCACGCTGCCCGGCTCACTCTGCTCCGCTCAGCGCAGACGCATGACCGCGGCCGACCAGGCTGGCAACGAGAGCAGGCTCGTCTCGGCGCGGTCGTGACGCTCGAGCCGGGCCTCCGGAGACGTGGCGAGCAGCACGCGCGCTGCCGTGCCCGAGCCCTCGCCGATCTCGACAGTGGCCGGCTCGTCGAAGGCCACGCACACGCTTACGAGGCCATCCTCGTCGTCGACGACGCCCGCCCCCCGATCCATGCGGAACACTCGCGGAGGGCGATCGGGAGCGGGTCCGCTGCTCGCGGCGCTCGTGTGCGCGAAGCGCGGGTCGGTGAGCTCGGGAATCGCCCGTCGCAACGCGATGAGGTCGCGGTGTAGCTGCAGCAGGCGCGCGTGCACGCCGTCCTCGAGCTCGTCCCATCGCAGGCGGGCGCTCGCGAACGTCGCCGGGTCTTGAGGGTCGGGCACGACCGACTCGTCCCAGCCCATCTTCACGAACTCGGCGAGGCGCCCCTCCGCGGTCGCGCGGCCCAGCTCGGGCTCGGGGTGGGAGGTGAAGAACGGCCAGGGCGTCGACGCGCCCCACTCCTCGCCCATGAAGAGCATGGGCGTGAACGGGCTCGTGAGGTTGAGCACCGCCGTGACGGCGAGCTGATCCTCGGTGAGCGACTGGGAGAGCCGGTCGCCCGCGGCGCGGTTGCCGATCTGGTCGTGGTTCTGCGCATACGTGATCAGTCGCCAGGTGGGTACCTCGCTCGGTACGGGATGCCCGTGCTCCCGCTCGCGGAAGCTCGAGTAGCTTCCATCGTGGAAGAAGCCCCCTGCGCTCGTCTTCGACAGAGCCCCCTCGCTCGCGAAGTCGGCGTAGTAGCCGTTGGCCTCCCCCGTCACCGCCGTGTGGATGGCGTGGTGATGGTCGTCGCTCCATTGGGCGTGCAGGCCGTAGCCGCCGGCCTCGCGCGGCAGGATGAGCTCCGGGTCGTTCAGGTCGCTCTCGGCGATGAGTGTGAGCGGGCGGCGCAGGTGCGCCGAGCGCGCATCCGTCTCCTCCGCCATCGCCTGCAGAATGTGGTTCTCGGCATCGTCGACGAGCGCGTGCACGGCGTCGAGCCGCAGGCCGTCCACGTGGAAGTCGTCGAACCACATGGCGAGGTTGTCGAGCACGTAGCGCCTCACCTCGGGGTGGCCGACGTTCACGGAGTCTCCCCACGTGTTCGCGCTCGCCTGGAGCAGGTACGGGCCGAAGCGCGGCAGGTAGTTGCCGCTCGGGCCGAGGTGGTTGTAGACGACGTCCTGCACGACCGCGAGACCCCGCACGTGGCACGCGTCGACGAGGCGCCGGTAGCCCTCGGGCCCCCCGTACAGCTCGTGCACGGCGTACCAGGCGACGCCGTCGTAGCCCCAGTTGTGCGTGCCGTTGAACCCGTTGACCGGCAGCAGCTCGATCGTGTCGACGCCGAGATCTACCAGATGGTCGAGTCGCGCGATGGCGCCGTCGAAGGTGCCTTCCGGGGAATACGTGCCGATGTGCAGCTCGTAGAGCACGCTGCCCGCCAGCTGGCGTCCCGTCCACCCGGCGTCGCTCCAGGCGAAGGCGCCGGCATCATCGAGAGCGCTCAGCCCGTGCACGCCGTCGGGCAGACGACGCGAGCGCGGGTCGGGCAGGGGATGCTCAACCCCATCGATGAGGAACCCGTAGCGATCTCCGTGCTCCAGAGCATCGGTGACGACCCACCACTCGCCGTCGGGCGCCATGCCGATGCGCGCGGTCTCGGAGCCCCGCACGCGGTGCAGCGCGACCCGTTCGGCAGAGGGTGCCCAGACCCGGGCATCCGTCGTCATGACGCTTCCTCCTCGGCGGGCTCATCCTCCACGAGAAGCGCCACGGGGTAGCGCTCGAGCACGCGGGCGAGCGGCAGCTCGCCGCCCTCGTATGCCGTTCCGGTGATGAGATCGCGGTAGGGGCGGTGGGGCAGCACGATCGCGGTCTCGCCCCAGCCGCCGAGGGCAGCGAGGCTCACGGGCAGGCGCGTGCCGATCGTCACCGCTCCCCCGCGATCGAACGCGATGGCGTGGCGCTCGGCCGCGCCCACGACAGGAAGGGGCGCGTAGCGGGTGAAGAGCTCGGGGTGATCGCGGCGCGCGCGCAGCGCGGTCGCCGTGACGAGCAGCTTCGCGGCGCCCGACTCGTCGACCGGCGGCAGCTCACCGGCGTCGATGCGCTCCAGCAGCTCGCGCCGCACCGCGTAGTCGACAGGGCGGCGGTTGTCCGGGTCGACGAGACTTGTCTCCCACAGCTCGCTGCCCTGGTAGACATCCGGCACCCCGGGTGCCGTGAGCTGCACGAGCTTCGCGGTGAGCGAGTTCGACCAGCCGGGCTGGGCGATCGTCGCCACGAACGCCTCGATGAGGGTCGTCACGTCGGAGTCGTCGAAAGCCGTGTCGACGGCGGCGTGCAGCCGCGCCTCGAAGTCTTCGTCCGGGTCGGCCCATCCGGTCGACGTGCCCGCCTCGCGCGCAGCCTTCTCGGCGTAGGCGTGGGCGCGCTCGCGGCTCAGCGGCCAGGCACCGATGAGCGACTCCCAGAGGATGTTCTCGAAGACCCCGTCACCGACCGCGACGCGCTCGCGCAACTCGCCGAGCAGCGACTCCCACCGCTGCGGGTCCTCCGCGATCACGTGGATGCGCGCACGGGTGTCCTCCCCGCGCTTCGTGTCGTGCGTCGACAGTGTCGTGAGCGAGGCGGGGAACGCGGCCTGTCGCACGGCCTGCCGACGGTGGAACTCGTCCACGGAGATCGAGAACTCGCCGGGGTCGGCGCCCACCTCGGTGAGCGACGCGAGCCGCGAGTAGCGGTAGAAGGCGGTGTCCTCCACGCCCTTGGCCATGACCATCCCGCTCGTCTGCTGAAACCGGATCGCGGCGGGCTGCGCCGGGTCGGCGAGGATCGGCTCGAGGGCGCGCAGCGCCGGCTCGAGCTCGGGTCGAGCATCCCGCGCCGCCTCGAGGGCCTCCTGAAGGTGCTCGTGGCCCGCGGGCAGGTAGGAGCGGTAGACGGGGAAGGCCGCCAGTAGCTCGGCGAGCGCGTCGGCGGCGTTCTCGACGGGTGCGGGCAGCTCGCGCTCGAGGCGCAGCACCTCGCTGCGCAGGATGGTGTCGGCGATGCGGCGCTTCGTGCGGCGGATGAGCGCGTGCCAGTCGAGACGGCGGGGCGCCGCGCGGGTGTCCTCGGCGCGCAGCTCGGCGTCGAGGTCGCTCAGCGGCAGGCGCCCCGCCGGGTCGACGAGCACGCGGTCGATCGTCGCGAGCGCGTCATAGCCGGTCGTGCCGACAGTCTGCCAGAACGCCGGCAGCGGCTCCTCCCCCTCGAGAATCTTCTCGACCCACACCGGTGCCCCCTGGGTGACTTCGGCGAGACGGTCGAGGTAGCGCCCCGGGTCGGCGAGGCCGTCCGGGTGATCGACGCGGATGCCCTGCACGAGCCCTTCGCGCACCCAGCGCACGATCTCGACGTGCGACTCGTCGAACACCCACGGCTCTTCAACGCGGATTGCCGCGAGGGTGTTGACGGCGAAGAAGCGCCGATAGTTGAGCTCGGCGTCGGCGCGCTGCCAGTGCATGAGCTCGTAGTGCTGGTGCGAGAGCACCTCAGCGATCGTGTCCGGCGCCGTCAGATCGGTGCCGGGCCGCGGCAGGCTGCCCTCGGCGAGCGGGTACTCCGTCTCGTAGACGCGCACGGCGGGCCCGCCGACGGCGTGCGGCAGGAGAGTCACCTGCCCGGCGTCGATTACGGCCGGGAGGTCGTCACCCAGCACGGGCAGGCGCACGCGGCCGCCGCCGAACTCCCAGTCGACGTCGAAGGCGTCGGCGCAGCGGGCGTCGCGCCCGTCCCGCAGCAGCTGCCACCACCAGGAGTTCTGGCGCGGGTCGGCGACACCGACGTGGTTAGGCACGATGTCGACGAGCACGCCGAGGTCGTGGTCGCGCGCCGAACCGATCGCGTGCGTGAGCCCGACGAGGCCGCCGCGCTCCTCGTCGACGTGCGCGTGGTCGACGACGTCGTAGCCGTGCGTCGACCCGCGCGTCGCCTGGAGGAGCGGCGAGAGGTAGAGCCAGTCGGCGCCGAGGCGGCTCACGTAGTCGGCAAGCCCCGCCACGTCGTCGAGCGGGAACTCCGCCGACACCTGCTGTCGGTACGTGGAGCGGGGCAGCTCGCTCACGGCGTGACCACCGGAGACGCGACGGGGTCGAGCTGCGCCGGCGGTGAGAGCGAGGCGGCGACGGAGTCGTCGAGGGTCGGCTCGCTGACGACCCACTCGCGCAGCACCACCATGCTGATCGCCTCGAGCGTCATCGTGCCACCGGCGTCGAGCACGGCTTCGCCCTCGATGCCACTCGTGTCAACAAGGCGCTCCCATCGCTGGCCGTACTCGCCCGGTGGCAGCGTGACCGAGACGGGCTCGGTGTGGGCCGAGAAGTAGACGAGGAACGAGCGGTCGACGATGGGCTCGCCCCGAGCATCCCGCCCCTGGATGCCGTGGCCGTTGAGGTAGACGCCGATCGAGCGGCCGAAGCCCGACTCCCAATCCTCCGGCTCCATCGCCGAGCCGTCCGGCTGGAACCACGCGACGTCGGGCACGGGGTCGCCCTCGCCGCGGCGCACCGGGCGGCCGTCGAAGAAGCGCGTACGCCGGAAGGTGGGATGCTCGCGCCGCAGCCGCACCAGGGAGCCGACGAACTCGAGCAGGGCGCCGTCGGCATGCTCCCAGTCGATCCACGACAGCGCGCTGTCGTGCGCGTACACGTTGTTGTTGCCCTGCTGGGTGCGGCCGAGCTCATCGCCGTGGGCGATCATGGGCACGCCCTGGCTGAGCAGGAGCGTCGCGAGGAAGTTGCGCACCTGTCGCGCGCGCAGGGCCTGGATGACCGGATTGTCGGTCGGCCCCTCTTCGCCGAGGTTGTAGGAACGATTGTGGCTCTCGCCGTCCTGGTTGTTCTCGCCGTTGGCCTCGTTGTGCTTCTCGTTGTACGAGACGAGGTCGCGCAGCGTGAAGCCGTCATGAGCGGTGACGAAGTTGATGCTCGCAAACGGGCGGCGGCCGGAGGACTCGTAGAGGTCGGCGGAGCCCGTGAGGCGGCTCGCGAACTCGCCGAGGGTCTCGCCCTCGCCACGCCAGAAGTCGCGCACCGTGTCGCGGTACTTGCCGTTCCACTCCGTCCACTGCGGCGGGAAGTTGCCCACCTGGTAGCCGCCCGGGCCGATGTCCCACGGCTCGGCGATGAGCTTCACCTGCGACACCACCGGGTCTTGATGCACGAGGTCGAAGAAGGTGGAGAGGCGGTCGACGTCGTAGAACTCTCGCGCCAGTGCGGCGGCGAGGTCGAAGCGAAAGCCGTCGACGTGCATCTCGGTCACCCAGTAGCGCAACGAGTCCATGATGAGCTGCAGCGAGTGCGGGTGGCGCACGTTGAGGCTGTTGCCGGTGCCCGTGTAGTCGCGATAGTACTGAGGCTCGTCCTCCATGAGCCGGTAGTAGGCCGCATTGTCGATGCCCTTGAACGACAGCAGGGGGCCCATGTGATTGCCCTCGGCCGTGTGGTTGTAGACGACGTCGAGGACCACTTCGATGCCAGCCGCGTGCAGCTCGCGCACCATGCTCTTGAACTCCTGCACCTGCTGACCGCGGTCGCCGCTGGAGGAGTAGGCGTTGTGGGGGGCGAGGAAACCGATGGTGTTGTAGCCCCAGTAGTTGCGCAGCCCCTGGTCGACGAGGTGCTTGTCGTGCACGAACTGGTGCACGGGCATGACCTCGAGCGCCGTGATGCCGAGCTTGCGCAGGTGATCGATGATCACCGGGTGCGCGATGGCCGCGTAGGTGCCGCGAATCTCGGCGGGAATGTCGGGGTGCGTCATGGTGAGGCCCTTGACGTGGGCCTCGTAGATGACGCTGGAGCTGTAGGGCGTGCGCGGCGGGCGGTCGCCCTGCCAGTCGAAGTACGGGTTGATGACAACCCCGAGCATCGCGTGCAGGGCCGAGTCGAGGTCGTTCCTCTTGTCGGGCTTGCCGAAGCGGTACGGGAAGAGCGACTCGTCCCAGTCGATCTCGCCGCTCACCGCCTTCGCATACGGGTCGAGCAGCAGCTTGTTCGGGTTCGCCCGCAGGCCGCGGGCGGGGTCATGCTCGCCGTGGACACGGTAGCCGTAGAGCTGACCCGGCTGCACCTGAGGAAGGTAGGCGTGCCACACATGCGCATCGACCTCGACGAGCTCGATCTGCGTCTCGACGCGATCGTCGTCGAAGAGGCACAGCACGACCCGGTCGGCCGCTTCGCTGAACAGGGCGAAGTTCGTGCCATTGCCGTCGAACGTCGCGCCGAGCGGATACGCGGAACCTGGCCACGTCTGCATGCGAATACCCCACTTCTGTAGTCCTCCAGAGTAGGCGCTCGCCCGCGCTCGATCCTCCGAACCGGGTCTACGAGGTCGTGAGCGTCCAGCCGATCATCAGCATCGTGACGATCGCGCCCGCAATGAAGTTGAGCAGCAGGAACCGCCGCCACCCCCGGTTCGCGTCCTCCGCGGTCTCGTCGGTCACCCGCCACCACTGCGCGGTGCTGACGACGTAGGGCACGGCCGCAAGAGCCGCGAGCGGGCCGGGCCACTCGGTGCCGAGCAGCAGCAGGCCCGAGGCGAGATACGCCACGACCGCGAGCCGCGTCGTCGCGCGAGCGCCGATGACGGTCGCGATCGAGGAGAGCCCGCCCTCGCGATCGGCGAGCACATCCTGAACCGCACCGAACGCGTGGCTCGCGATGCCCCACAGGAAGAAAGAGGCGAGGATGAACCACAGCGCGGGCGTGAAGGCGGCATCCGCGAGTACGAGACCGTACACCGCGGGGCTCACGAAGTGGGTGCTCGAGGTGAGCGAATCCAGGAAAGGCTTCTCCTTGAAGCGCAGACCCTTCATCGAGTAGGCGACGACGGCGAACACGCTCACCGCGAGCACCAGCCACGACAGCGGGTCGCCGACGATCACGAGGTACACGAGGAACGGCAGGTTGGTCACGAGGGCCGCCACGAGCGTCGTGCGATGAATGCTCGGGTCGAGCAGCGCACCCTCCACGCCTCCCTTGCGGGGGTTGCGAAGGTCGCTCTCGTAGTCGAAGACGTCGTTGATGCCGTACATCGCCAGGTTGTACGGGACGAGGAAGTAGAGGGTGCCCACGATGAGCGTGAGGTCGATGTCGCGCGCGGTGAGCAGGTACGCGGCAGCGAAGGGGAACGCGGTGTTGATCCAGCTGAGCGGGCGAGAACTGAGCGTCAGTTGAGCGAGTGTGCTCACGAGGGCTCTCCTGAGCCCTGCGCGGCTTGCACGCCGGTGGTCGTCGCACCTCCGCGACGCGGTAGCAGCTCCCACACTGCCGGCAGCAGCACGAGCGCGGCCAGCGTGTAGGCGAAGTCCTCGATGGGGGCCAGACCGATGCGCACGCCGCTGATGAGCGAGTCGTCGTAGGCGACGAGTCCCGTGCCGATGATGACGTTGTCGAACACGGCGGTGAGCGTGAGCATGAGGACGGCGGCGAGGCCGACAGCGCGCCAGTCAGGCGCACGCCTGGCCAGGATCGCGGCGACGGCGATGACGACCACCAGGCCGAGAAACACCGTGTTGAGGAGCGCGTACGTCATGTGCGCACCCCCGGTGCGCGGGGGCGGCGCCAGCGCCCGGCGAGCAGATCCTTCGCGGCCGTGTAGGCGTTCATCGTGTTGTAGCTCAGCAGGGTCAGGAAGAAGACCTCCTCGAGCGGTAGCTCGGGGCCCACGAGCATCCCCGTCATGAAGTCCGTCTGCCCTCGGAAGAAGATGCCGAGAGCGATGCCTGCGACATCCCAGATGAGGAAGAACACCACCCCGAGCGGCAGCACGAGGGCCGCGCGCTGCCAGTCGCGCCAGAAGAAGAGGCGGAACCGTCGGTCGAGGAGCACCATGCCGGTGAGGGCGATGGCGAGCGCGCCGAGGTAGGCGAAGCCGATCACGCCGCCGACGGCTCCTCGGCCCGCGGGCCGGTCGATTCGAGAGGCTCGGGCAGCGGCCCGGTGGAGGTGTCGCCGCGCAGGCGCTTGACGATGAGCTCGGCGCTGATCAGGCACATCGGAAGCCCGATGCCGGGCATCGTCGACCCACCCGCGAAGTACAGACCGCGCACCTTCTTCGACACGTTGCCGGCGCGGAAGAAGGCGCTCTGCGTGAGGATGTGCGCCGGCCCGAGCGCGGTACCGCGCCACGCACCCAGGTCTTCGTGAAAGTTGCCGGGGCCGTAAGTGCGGCGCACGACGATGCGGTCGGCGAGATCGGGGATGTGCGCCCACGCGGCGATCTGCTCGATGATGCGGTCGGCGTAGGCCTCGAGGGGCGTGTCGCCGTCGCCGTCGACGTCGCCGCGCCCGAAGGAGAGGTCGGCCGGCGCCGGCACGAGCACGAAGACGTTCTCGTGGCCCTCCGGTGCGACGGAGGGGTCGATGCCGCTCGGCTTGCAGATGTATAGGGAGGCCGGGTCGGGCAGGCTCGGCGTCGGCCCGAAGATGGCCTCGAAGTTCTCGCGCCAGTCGGCCGTGAAGAGCAGCGTGTGGTGCTCGAGCTGGGGCAGCTCGCCCTTCACGCCCAAGTAGAGCAGCAGGGCGCTGGGCCCCGCCGTCGCCTTGTCCCAGTACGACTGCGGGTAGGTCTGCAGCTCCTCGGGCAGGAGCGTCGTCTCGGTGTGGTGCAGGTCGGCCGCCGAGACGACGATGTCGGCCTCGATCACCTCTCCGCCCTCGAGCTCGACCCCGCGCGCGTGCTTCGTGTCACTGTCGACGAGGATGCGCGTCACCGGCGAGGCGGTGCGGATCGTGACGCCCTGGTCGCGCGTGACCGCCGCGATGCGGTCGATGAGGCGGGTGAAGCCGCCCATGGGATACAGCACGCCGTCGGCCAGGTCGAGGTGGCTCATGAGGTGGTACATGCTCGGCGTAAGGAACGGCGACGAGCCGAGGAAGACCGCCGGATACCCCAGAATCTGCCGCAGGCGGAGGTCGCCGAAGCGCCGGGCGACGTAGGCGTCGAGGTTCTGCAGCAGCATGCGGACGAGCTTCGCGCTGCGCTTGAGCACATCGCGCGTGAGCAGCGGGCCGAAGGAGGCGAAGCTCGTGTAGAGGAACGACTTCTTCGCCATCTCGTAGGTGTCCCGCGCCGACTCCAGGTACGTCTCGAGCGCCCGCCCCGCGCCCGGTTCGATCGACTCGAACAGCGCGATGTTCTCCTCGCGCGACGCGGCGACGTCCACGGCGCCCTCGAACCCCTGCGTGATGACGCGGTAGCCGGGGTCGAGCTGGATGAGCTCGAGCTGCTGGGCTGACGACGTGCCGCACAGGCGGAAGAAGTGGTCGAACACTTCGGGCATGAGGTACCAGCTGGGTCCGGTGTCGAAGCGGAACCCGTCGACCTCCCAGGAGCCCGCGCGACCGCCGAGGGCCTCACGCTTCTCCACGAGCGTCACCTCGTGCCCGTCCCGCGCGAGCAGGGCGGCGGTCGAGAGGCCCGCGATGCCTCCTCCGATCACGACTGCGCGGCTCACGCGGTCACCTCCGCGGGCACCGCGGAGCGGCGCGGCTGCGGGATGCGCCCCGCGAGCACGGCGACAGCGATGCGCGCCTTCACGGGGTCGGGCACACGCACGCGCGCCTGCACCAGCTGCGCGGCGGGCGTCGTGCGCAGCCGGCGGGAGAGCTCGAAGAAGAGCCCTTGCGCGAGCGCGACCGCCTTGCGGCTGCCGGCCGGCAGCTCGGGGATCACGGCGGCGGAGACGCTCAGGTCGTGGTCGATGTCGTCGAGCAAGCGGTGCTTCTCCTCTTCGGTGAACGAGTCCACCCTGATGCCGGGAAAGTAGCTGCGGCCGAGCGTCTCGAAGTCTGCGGCGAGATCGCGGAGGAAGTTGACCTTCTGGAACGCCGCGCCGAGGGCGCGCGCGCCGCGCACCATCCGGTCATTCTGCGCCTCGTCGGTGGGCGCATCCTGAAGGAACGCCCGCAAGCACATGAGGCCGACCACCTCGGCCGACCCGTAGACATAGGTGTCGAAGCTCGCGTCGTCGTGCTCGGTGTCGGTGAGATCCATGCGCATGGAGTGGAAGAAGGGGCGGGTCAACTCGGTGCCGAAGCCGACCTCTCGGGCCGTGCGCGCGAAAGCGTGCACGATGAGGTTGGCGCTGTAGCCGTGCTCCATCGCCTGGTCGGTGTCCGCCTCGAGCTCGTCGAGGTACCGCCCCGCAGCGGCCGAGTCAAGGCCGGCCTCCGTCACGCCACCATCGACGATCTCATCGGCGATGCGCACCAGTGCGTACACGTTCTCCACGTGTTGGCGCACGCGCGGCGCCAGCAGGCGGGAGGCGAGCCCGAACGAGGTCGAGTAGCGACGGATGACGACCGCGGCCGTCTCCTCGGCGACGCGGTCGTACAGGGTGAGGCGGCTCATCGCATCCTCTCCAGCACTGTGGCCGCCACGGGGTGCAGCTCCTCCCGCAGAGACTGCGGCATGTGGGGCTCGGCGAGCAGGTCGAGGGCGCGCTGCGCGCACCCGCGCACGAGATCGTCGGCGAACGTGCGGGCCCCGCACTCTTCGAGCATGCCGCGGGCCCTCTGAGCCTCCTCCTCGGTGAGGTCGTGCTTGCCGATGAGGTGCCGCAGCTCCTCCCACTGCGGTGTTCCGCACGCGAACGCGATGAGCACCGTGCGCTTGCCCTCGCGCAGGTCGCCGATGGTCGTCTTGCCGGTGAACGACTCCTCGCCGAACACCCCGAGCACGTCGTCGACGATCTGGTACGCGATGCCGATCTCACGGCCGAACCCGCCGAGGGTCGCCACGATCTGTTCGCTCGCCCCGGCGAGGATCGCACCCGCCTGCAACGGCGCCTCGAAAGAGTAGACGGCCGTCTTGAGGCGCTCCATCTGCAGAATGTCGTCGACGACAGGAGTGTGCGGGTCGATCGAGAAGTCGACGTCGATCAGCTCCCCCGCTGCGCTCGCGAACATCGCTTCGTCGAGCACCTCCAACAGGCGGTCGCGCATCTCCGCGGCCACGCCGCTGCGCTCCATGAGGCGGTAGCTGTTGAAGAGGGCGAGGTCGCCGGCGATGACCGCGGCCGACACCCCTCGGTGCTCGGCGATCTCGACGCTCGCGCCCCGGTCGACGGCGTGGTCGCGGTACGTGCCCGAGATGTTCGGGATGCCCCGCCGCACGAAGTCTCGATCGATCACGTCGTCGTGCACGATGAGCGCGGTGTGCAGCAGCTCGAAGGAGGCGCCCACGTACGCGGCCGCCTCGAGATCGGTGCCGCCGAGGCCGCTGTAGGCGGCCATGACCATGCGGGGGCGAAACCTCTTGCCGCCCTGGGTGTTGCGCTCGAGCAGGCCCCACAGGTGCTGGTAATGGTCTCCGAGGGGCTCGGCGCGCTTCTTGGATAGGCTGAAGAAGCGCTCCAGCACAGCGTCGACCACAGCGCCTCGCTCCTCTGCGACGGTGACCGGGTCGTTCCTCTTCACCCGAGCAGACTACAGCCGCACATGACCGATCTTCCTGAAACCGTCGTGCTCGTCGCCGACGACGGCACTCCTATCGGCACGGCGCCGAAAGCGACCGTCCACACGACGCAGACGCCCCTGCACCTCGCCTTCTCGTGCCACGTGTTCGATGAGCGCGGCCGGGTGCTGGTCACACGCCGAGCTCTCGTCAAGAAGACCTGGCCGGGAGTGTGGACGAATGCCTTCTGCGGCCACCCGGCACCCGAGGAGGCGCTCGAGGAGGCGCTCGTGCGCCGCGCCGAGCGCGAGCTCGGTCTTGAGCTGAGCGACGTGCGCCTGAGCCTTCCCGACTTCCGCTATCGAGCCGTGGACGCCTCGGGCATTGTCGAGAACGAGATCTGCCCCGTGTTCACGGCGCGCGCGATGGGCGACCCCTCGCCCGCCGCGGACGAGGTCGCCGAATGGGCGTGGGTGGAGCCTCAGCAGCTGGGCGCCGCCGTCACGGCGACACCCTTCGCGTTCAGCCCGTGGCTGGGCTGGCAGCTCGCCGCCTGGCAGGGTGCCTACTCGGCGCCCTCCCGAGCATCGGCCTGAGCATCCGCGCCCGGCGCTGACGGCGTCGACGTCTCCGTCGCCACGAGCACCGGTGCCGTTACGGGCTTCAAGGGCGCCGCCTCCCGCGGAATGCGCAGGATGACGGTCGTGCCGCTCTCGCCGTCCGACTCGATTTCGATCGAGCCGCCGATGCGGGCCTCCACGAGACCCTTCACGATCGGGAGCCCGAGACCCGTACCGGGCACCTCGCGGTGACGCTCGGTCTGCACGCGGTAGAAGCGATCCCAGACGTGTGGCAGGTCGGCTGCCGGGATGCCCGGCCCGTGGTCGACCACGCGCACCACCACCGGTCCGGCACCATGATCGTCGACCGTGATCGCCACCGTTCCACCAGCAGCGCTGAACTTGACCGCATTGGAGAGCACGTTCGCGAACACGCGCGCAAGATCCTGCACCACGCCCACGACGATGGCGGGATGCTCGGGCGCGGTGACCTCGACACGCACTTCGCGCTCGGGGCTGAGCCCCGAGGCATCCTCGGCGCACTGCCGCACGAGCAGGCCGAGATCGATCGGCCCGGCAGTGCGGGGCTCTGCTCCTACTGCACTCAGCTTGCTCAGCTCGAGCACGTCCTGAATGACGTCGGCGAGGCGACGGGCATTGCGCGAAATGATGCGGGTCGCCTGCTGATCCTGCTCGCTGAGGCGAGACTCCTCGAGCTGCTCGGCGAAGCCGAGAATGCTCGTCACCGGTGTGCGCAACTCGTGGCTCACCGAGGCGATGAAGTCGTCCTTCTGCTCGTTGAGGCGGCGCAGATCATCGGCGACGCGGAGCGCCAACTGCTCGCGAGCGTTTCGCGCGGTCACGTCGGTGAAGACGAGGGTGGCGACGGGGCGACCCCCGGCCTGAGCATGGAACGCGATGTCGACGTCGAAGCGACGACCGTCGCGCTCGATGTCCGCGCGGCCCGGTCGCCGAGCGCGAATAGCGTCGTCGAGTTCCCTGACGCCGAAGACGACGCGATCGCGCTGCATCCAGATGCCGGCGGTGCCCCATGATGACGGCATCTCCGTGTGCCCGATCGCTTCGAGCGCTGTGGCGTTGACGCCGACCACGCGCAGGCGCTCACCGTCCAGCATTTCGGCCACGAGAATGCCGGTGTCGGAGCTGATGATGCCGCCGCGGAGGAGCGCTTCACGTGCGTCGAGCTGCGTGACGACGTTCGCCCACTCGTTGCGCGCCGCCGAAATGTACAGAGCGCCGATCGCGTAGACGAGGAGAAACACCTGGATGAGCGCGACGGTCGTCCGCTGGCCGTCGTCGGCGAAGACGGCGAACGGGCCGCCGCCCGCCGCGGTGAGAATGGTGGTCGCGGCTGCCGTGGCGATGAGCTCCACCGCGACGACGGCGGTCGGAAACCGGAAAGCCGCCCACAGGAGGGCGATGAAGGGAAGGAACGCAAGCGGGAGCACATTGCCGGGCCAGAAGGTGTAACCCACCATGACGCAGACGGCGGAGACCTGCAGCACGGCTTCGACCGGGTGTACCCGACGGGTGAGGCGCGAGCTCACGAGCGCGAGAGGCATCACGATCAGGAGCGCGGAGGCGTGCGAGCTGAACAGGCTGAGTGCGGTCGAGAGGAAGTCCGAACCGAGAAGCGCCCACGCAGTGCCGCCCGCGAGAACGCCGATCCCGAAGGCGCCGACGGTGGCGGCGATGAGAAGCCGCGTGACGTCGCGCAAGCCGTCGAGCCGAGCGACGGGGCTCCCCCGCGTCAGTATCCAGGCAACCAGCCACGCCTCGGCCGCGTTCGCCAGACCGAAGAGCACTGCGACGAGCAGTTCCCGACCGCCGATCGCGTTGCCGGCCGCCGTGACCGCAGCGATCGCCAGGGCCGCGGTGACGCGAGGGCCCCGCGACGCGAGCACGGCGACCGCGCTGACACCCGCCGCGGGCCACCATGCGGCGATCGCGGCATCCATGGGGCTGACGAGCACCGAGGCGGCGCTCACCGCACCCGCCAGAAGCACGAGGGCCGCAATGCCGAGCCGTCGCGCCGTGGTGCCGGCGTAGAAGAGTTGCCCGACGAGACCTCCCTGTCCCACTCGCGCGCCTCCCTCTGCGATGGCCCCACCGGTGCAAAGCGTTACATGAGAGGATACGGAAATACGCGCCGAGGGGAGGGCTGACGTGTCAACGATTCTCATTGTGGAAGATGAGCCCGACGTGCTCCTCCTACTCGAGAACCGTGTACGGGGGGCCGGCCACCACGTGCTGAGCGCCATCGACGGCGAGCAGGGTCTTGAGCTCGCGGCGACGCAGAAGCCCGATCTGATCATCCTCGACTGGATGATGCCCAGGCGCGACGGCATCGAGGTGTGCGAAGAACTGCGGAGGAACGACCCCGACCGTCGACTCAAGGTGCTCATGCTGACCGCGCGCTCGCAGCGCAGCGACGTCGAGCGGGCGCTCGAGGCCGGTGCTGACGACTACATCGTCAAGCCGTTCAGCTCGCGCGAGCTCATCGAGCGCATCGGCGCGCTGCTCGCCTCGACCAGCGACTGACCGTCGGCACAACTCCGCCGCGCGAACGGCTCGCGCCTAGCTCGACGGCTCGATCTCGGTGCGGTGAAAGTTCTGGAACGAGCGCGACGCCGTTGGGCCGCGCTGCCCCTGGTAGCGATTGAGGTATGCGCCCGTGCCGTACGGGTTCTCGGCCGGCGAGCTGAGGCGAAAGAAGCACAGCTGCCCGATCTTCATGCCCGGCCACAGCTTGATCGGCAGCGTGGCGACGTTGCTGAGCTCAAGCGTCACGTGACCACTGAATCCCGGGTCGATGAACCCCGCCGTGGAGTGGGTGAGCAGGCCCAGGCGGCCCAGCGAGCTCTTGCCCTCGAGGCGCGCGGCAACGTCGTCCGGCAGCGTCACGAGCTCGTAGGTTGAGCCGAGCACGAACTCTCCCGGGTGCAGGATGAACGGCTCCCCGGGCTTCGCCTCCACGAGGCGCGTCAACTCCGGCTGCTCTTCGGCCGGATCGATGAACGGGTACTTGTGATTGTCGAAGAGTCGGAACATCCCGTCGATGCGCACGTCGACGCTGGATGGCTGCACCATCGAGACGTCGAGCGGGTCGAGACCAATGCGCCCGGAGTCCAGTTCGGCGCGGATGTCGCGGTCGCTCAGCAGCATGAGGTCAGCCTAGCGAGGGATTGCTACACTGCTCACGCGACCTGGTGCCCGAGACGGGCACCAGCGCTGGCGTCGCGGCGAAGGCCAGAAATGGCCTTCGCTCCAAGCTCCAGCGCGCGCGGGGATGTAGTTCAATGGCAGAACTTCAGCTTCCCAAGCTGATAGCGCGGGTTCGATTCCCGTCATCCCCTCCACCCGCCGACGGACAACCCGGCAGAACGCCCGACGCGCAAACGCTCACCGCGTCCGCGGGGTTCGATTCCCGTCATCCCCTCCGACTCTGCTTCTTTCCGGGCCGCCATCTCTGCGGCGATGCACCCAGCGGGCAAACCGTTTCTGAGGGGGTACCGAATGAGGGGTGTCAGGGGAGGTCACCGTGTCCAGCAGCACCGCACGCATCGTCGCCGGTGTGCTGGCCGCGCCAGCGCTGCTGTGGGGAGTCGCGCTGGCGGTGATCGTGACGGCGGACCTGCCGCCGCTCGGGGGAGCGGCCGCAGGTCTGCCGATCACGAGCGTCGCACTCATGTCGCTATCGGGAGCGATCGTTGCGGCCTTCGTGGCGAGGCGGGGGCGGGAGCATCGGGGGGATGCTCCGCCCCGGCCCTTCGCCGCCGCGACCATAGCGGCGAGCGCCGTGGTCGTCGCCTCGGCTCTCGCCTTCGCTCTCGGACCGATCGTGACGCCATCTCCGGCCCTCGCTGAACCCGCCATCGAGATTGTCGAGACCGAGGACGCGGAAGACACCGGCCCCCGCATCGTGTTCGGCGACCACAGCGATCACGCGGGCCACGCGCCGTAGCGTCGCTGCCCGTCGCGGCGACGCCCGCGGAACTATCCGGCCGAGCCGGCCACCGCCCGGCCGATGAGGGGTTCGACGTCGGCCATGAAGCGGCGCACGTTGTCGTCCACGATGATGTCGCTCGGTCGGAGCGGACGCGTGAGGTGCAAGCCCTCGAGCGAGCGGATGCGACTGAGCGCGACGTAGGTCTGTCCCGGCGCGAAGGCGCGAGGGCCGAGGTCGACGATCGCCTGATCGTAGGTGGAGCCCTGCGACTTGTGGATCGTTACTGCCCACGCGAGGCGCAGGGGAAACTGGGTGAACTCGGCGATGACGTCCTTGCTCACCGACTTCTTCGCCGCCGAGTAGGTGTACTTGTACTTCTCCCACGTCGCCGGCAGCACCTCGTGACTCTCGCCATCGACCTCGACGCGTACCGTGCGCCCGATGCTCTCGACGGTGCCGAGGGTGCCGTTGACCCAGCGCGGCGATCCGTCGCCGCTCGTGTCGTTGCGCAGGAACATCACCTGCGCGCCGACCTTGAGCTCGAGCTGCTCGTCGGCGGGGTAGCCGCCAGCGCCGCCGAACTCACCGAGAATCTCGGCCCGGGCAGTCTTGGGGTCTCCGGGCAGCCGACGCAGGGCATCCCGGTTGATGCGCGTCACCGTCGCGTTGGTCGTCGCGAGCGTCAGCACGCCCTCCTCGGGTGCAGGGCGGGAGCCCGCCTCGTTCAGGGCCCGGCCGATCTCCGGCGTGACGGTGCCGTGGCGCACGGCCGTGAGCATCGCGCGGAAGTCGGCGTCCTGCTGGCGGTGGATCGTCTGCAGCTCGACGATGCGCAGGTCGGTGTACTGCCACACGGCAGCGTCGAAGAACCACATCGACCGGTAGTGGTCGGCGTAGTACGCGCGCTCGCCCTCGTCACGGCCGGGCACGGGCGCCAGCTGATACGGGTCACCGAAGAGCACGACCTGGGCCCCGCCGAACGGCTCGTGGCGGCGGGCGCGCGACTGCCGCAGGCGGCGATCGATCGCGTCCATGAGGTCGGCGCTCACCATCGAGACCTCGTCGATCACGACGGTGTCGACGCTCGCGAGCAGACGACGCAACTCGGGCGGGTCGTCGAGATCGTGGTCGGCGATGAGGCCGATCGGCAGCCGGAAGAGCGAGTGGATCGTCTGCCCGCCCACGTTCAGCGCGGCCACGCCTGTCGGGGCACACACGATCGCCGTGCGGTCGGTCGTCGTCAGATAGGTCTCGAGCAGGGTCGACTTGCCGGTGCCCGCCCGCCCGGTGAGGAAGACGTGCTCGCGGGTGGATTCGATGAGGTCGAGCACAGCGGATTGCTCAGCACTGAGCGGAGTGCCGTCGGGAGCGCGCCGCGCATCGCCGGGTGCCGCCATGACGCTCCTGCCGCAGATCGGAAGCCTCCACTGTAACCGGCGAGCTGCACCACGAACCGTAGGCTGGGCGCATGAGGCGGGCACCCCTGGTGTGGGGAGGAGCAGCGGCAGCACTGGCCGGACTGGGTGCCGGCGTGCTCGCCATCCTCATCAGCACCGCGACCACGCCCGAGGCTCATGCCGAGCGCTACCTGCAGGCGCTCGCGGCCGACGACCTCGTGACCGCCTCCCGTCTGGCCGGTCTCCCCGAGGGCACTCCGACGCCGCTCGGCGATGCAGGCGAACCCTCCGTGCTCGCCGTGCTCGGGCGCATCGACCGAGGTGACGGCCGGGTCGCCATCATCGCCGAGTACGGCGGCCTCGCGGATGCGGCCACCGTCATCCTCACCCTCGCCCCCGCCGAGCCGCTGCTCGGCGTCATCCCCCAGTGGAGCTTCGAGACGCCTCCCGTGCGCAGCCTCGAGGTCGGCGTCGATCAGCACGACGAGTTCGTGGTGAACGACGTGCGGCTCGCTTCTGCCGCCGCGGGGGAGACCGCGCGCCTCACCGGATTCGTGCCAGCACGGCTCGATATCGGAGTCGCCGATCCGTTCGTCGATGCTGCGCCGCGCAGCCTCCGCCTCACCGCGTCTGCACCACGCCTCGTCGTTCTGGAGGCGGAGCCCACCGCGCGGCTCGAGCGCGGCGTGCTGCAGGAGGTCACGGCGTTCCTCCTGGGCTGCGTCGAGCAGGAGGTTCTGCAGCCGACCGGCTGCCCCTTCGGCCGCAGCATCGATGATCGCGTGCTGGGGCTGCCCGAGTGGCAGCTCGTCCGCGAGCCGGTCATCACGCTGTCCGCATCGTCGACACCCGGAACGTGGGAGATGCGCGCTCTCGCCGAGGTGGGTCTGCGCGTGACCGTGCAACGACTGTTCGACGGCCGTATCTCCGATGTCGACACGACGCTCACCGCCACGGTCACCGGTGAGGTCGTCATGCGGGACGGCACGCCGCGGCTGACGATCGCCCCACCAGCGGGCTAGGGAGCGGCGCCGTCAGGTGGCCACGAGGCCGGTCGCTTGCGCCGTCACGAGCCGGCGCGGTCGGCCCGCTGAGCGAGCATGTCGTTGTAGGCATGCAGCTCGGCATCGCCGTCGCGCTCCGCCTGCCGATCGCGCCGTTTCGACTCTCGGCTGTCGGAGCGGCTCCAGGAGAGCATCACCAGGAGCGCGAGTGCGAGTGTGGGAATCTCGCCGACGCTCCAGGCGATGCCGCCCCCGGTCTGCTGGTCGGCGAGCGGCGCCTGACCCCACTCGCGCCCCATCGCTCCGTACCACTCGGGCAGCAGCAGACCGGTACCGGTGAGCAGGAAGAGGCCGAAGAAGGCGTGGAACGCCATGGTCGCCATGAGGATGAGAAGTCGGATCGGGTACGCCGGCCGATAGGGGGCAGGGTCGATGCCGATGAGCGCGTTGACGAAGAGGAATCCGCTCAGCAGAAAGTGGAGGATCATCCACTGGTGCCCGACGTGGTCGGTGACGGCCCAGGAGAACACGGGCGAGTAGTAGAACACGAGGAGGGAGACGGCGAAGACGACGGCCGCGACGAGGGGGTGCCCGACGAGGCCTGCGAAGCGCGAGTGCACGATCGCGAGAATCCACTCTCGCGGGCCGCGCGAGCCATCGGTGCGCGCGTGGATCGCGCGCGCCGCGAGGGTCACGGGAGCGGCGAGCACGAGCAGCACGGGTATCGCCATGCTCAGGAGCATGTGACCGAGCATGTGGATGCTGAACAGGTAGGGCTCGTACACGGCGAAGCCGCCGCTTGTGACCGCGAACAGCATCGCCATGCCGGCGACCCACAGGATGGTGCGGTGCACGGGCCAGCGGTCGCCGCGACGCTGCAGGCGCCGCGCGCCGGCGAGGTAGAAGAAGGCACCGAACACGGCGAGGAGCGCCCACAGCAGATTGAGGTCCCACTCCGTCGCGAGGCGCCAGGGCTCGAAGGGCGGCGGCAGCGGAGATCCCGTGAGCAGCTCGGCGGGGGTCGGGTCGGCGAGCTCCTCGGCGGGCACCTCCTCCACGGGGGGCGCGGTGCGTGCGAGCGCGGTGGCGATGCCGGAGGCCGCGCCCATGACGACGAGCTCGGCCACCACGATCGCCCACAGGGATGCTCGGGGCCGGGCCGCGCGTTGCACGCGGGCGATGAGCACGCGCCGGTAGACGGCCCCGAACGCCCCGAGCACGACGAGGGAGACGACCTTCGCCATGAGGAGCGCGCCGTAGGGGGTCGCGAGGCCCTCCAGGGCCCCCACGCGGATCTGCGCACTCACGAGCCCGGAGACAGCGACGACGATGAAGGCGATGAGCGCGAGAGTCGAGTATCGCGCGAGCACGGCGCCGAGTCGATCGCCGAGGGCGCGGCGGGCGAGCACGAGTGTGAGCAGGCCCCCCACCCAGACGGCCGCGAAGACGCTGTGCAGGTACACGGCGGTGACCGCCGCATCGTGATCCGCCGTGCCGCCCGCATGCCCCGTCTGCGCGACGGGCCACAGGGCGGCCACGGCGAGGACGAGCACGCCGGCGAGGAGCGCGGGGGAGCGCACGGCGAAGCACAGCACCGTGACGACGGCCGCCATGAGCGCGGTCGCGAGCCACGCCTGCCCGAGCTCGCGCTCGGTGAAGAAGGAGGCGAGCAGTTGGCCGAAGCGGTCGTCGAGCGTGATCGGCTCGAGAAAGACGCTGAGGAAGATGAAGAAACCGGTCGCGACGGCGCCGAGCGCCCACAGAGCAGCCCCTGCAGCCGCCACGTCGAGCGCGCGGTCGTAGGCGGGCGTATCGCGGGTGAGGGCGAGCAGCGAGAGCAGGAGGGCGCCGATCGCGGCGGAGGCGCCGAGGGTGGTCGCGAGCTTGGCGATCGGCAGCCCGTAGCGCACGACCGGTCCGGGGTCGAGCACGAGCGGAGCCTCGGCAGCGCCGCCGACGACGAGGGAGACCAGAAGAGCGAGGAGCCCGGTCAGGCCGAGAGCGGCGACACCGAGCGCTCCCCAGGGCAGTCCCTCGCTGGCGACGGCGTCGACATCGGGGGCACGACGCGGCGCACCGCGCGGGGTGCGGGTCGCGGTGGGCGACGAGGTCATGCGGGCGGCCTTCCTACTCTCCTCGAGGCTAGACGACGCCGCTGAAGAAGAGTCGAGCCGGGCATCCCCCTTGCCGTCTGCAGGGCCCCGTGGCGGGCGCGGCGCTCATCGGGCCACGGAAAAGGCGGCCCCGCGCGATGCGCGGAGCCGCCTGATCGTCAGGTACGGTGGTGAACCCTACTTGGCAGCGGCCTTGAGCTTGCTGCCGGCGCTGACCTTCACGCCGTACGACGCGGCGATCTGGATCGACTCGCCCGTCTGCGGGTTGCGGCCCTGGCGCGCCGAGCGGTGCGTGCGCTCGAACGCAATCCACCCGGGGATCGAGACCTTGGTGCCACTGGCGACGGCGCCGGAGACGACCGAGAACAGGGCGTCGACGGCGCGGTTGACGTCAGCCTGGCTCAGGCCGGACTCAGCGGCCACTGCGGCGACGAGCTCGGAACGGTTCATGGTGTCCTCCTCGGACCTCAGGTGTGCTGTAGACGGCTCGTCAGCAACGGGTGCTGTCGAGCCGCCTTGACGCTACCAGCTTGACTTCGTGATTCCGGGCAACTCACCACGGTGAGCCATATCCCGGAAGCGGACGCGCGAGATGCCGTACTTGGTGAGGACACCGCGCGGGCGGCCGTCGATCGCGTCGCGTGAGCGGACGCGCACGGGAGACGCGTTGCGCGGGAGCTTCTGCAGACCCTTGCGCGCGGCCTCGCGGGACTCGTCGGTGCCGTTCGGGTCAACGAGGGCCTTCTTCAGCTCGAGTCGCTTCGCGGCGTAGCGCTCCACGATGATCTTGCGCTGCTCGTTGCGCGCGATTTTGCTCTTCTTCGCCATGTCTAGCGCTCCTCGCGGAATTCGACGTGCTTGCGGATGACCGGGTCGTACTTCTTGAGCACGAGGCGGTCGGGGTCGTTGCGACGGTTCTTGCGGGTCACGTAGGTGTACCCGGTGCCGGCGGTCGACCGAAGCTTGATGATGGGACGGACGTCCTGCTGCTTGGCCACTAGATCTTCTCCCCGCGGGCGATGAGGTCTTTCACGACGGACTCGATGCCGCGCGCGTCGATCACCTTGATGCCCTTCGCCGACAGGGTCAGCGTGACATTGCGGCGCAGCGACGGCACGAAGTACGTCTTCTTCTGGATGTTCGGGTCGAACCGGCGCTTGGTGCGGCGGTGCGAGTGCGAGATGTTGTGTCCGAAACCGGGTACGGCTCCGGTCACCTGGCAGACGGCTGCCATGGCTCCTCTTTTCTTGTTCGGCTACCGTGCGGCGAACGCCGCACCCAAGGTCACTTGTCGGCACGCAGATCTGAACCGGTTCCGGTCGTGTAGCGGGAGACCGGGGAACAGTGCGCACAAGGACGAGCGGATGTCCGCTCGGCACAATCGCCTAGTTTACGGCCTGCACGCCCAGAGTCGCAATTCCGAGCCACGACGTCGCGGGGTGCGGCTACTTCCGCCGCGCATCCGCCGTGCACTGCGGGCAGAGTCCGAACACGTCGACGACATGCTCGGCGGCGGTGAAGCCGTGCTCGGTCGCCACTCCGCGCGCCCACGACTCGACCGCGGCGGCCTCGATCTCGACAGTCATGCCGCAGCGTCGGCAGATGAGGTGGTGGTGGTGGCTGCCGGGGGTGCACGCGCGATAAAGGGCTTCGCCCTCCTGCTGCAGCGCGTCTGCTTCGCCCTCCTCGGTGAGGTCGGTGAGGGCCCGGTAGACGGTGGCGAGGCCGATCGTCGAACCGGTCTCTCGTAGCGCGGCGTGGAGGGCCTGCGCGCTCACGAAGTGCTCGCTCTCGGCCAGTGCCGAGCGCACCGCCTCGCGTTGCCAGGTGTTCCGCTTCATCGTGCCACCAGGGTACGCCCCGAGGTGGCCGACAACCGACGGGAGCCGACGATGCGGCACACGACGTAGATCGCAAACGAGATGGTCGTGATGTACGGGCTGATGGGTAGCGAGCCCCCGATCGCGAGCAGGATGCCGCCGACGGCGGACACAAAGCCGAACAGCATGCTGAACACGGGGACGAGCACGGGCGAGCTCGAGACGCGCAGGGCGGCCGCCGCCGGGGTCACGAGCAGGGCGAGCACGAGGAGCGCGCCGATGACCTGCACCGAGACGGCGACAGCGAGCCCGAGCAGCACCATGAAGACGAGGGAGAGCGCTCTACCGGGCACACCGCGCGCGTGCGCGACCTCCGGGTCGAGGCTGTCGAAGGCGAGAGGACGCCACACGAGCAGCAGCACGACGAGCACGAGCAGGCTGATGGTGATCAGCAGCCCGAGCTGCGGCAGATCGACACTGATGATTTGCCCGGTGAGCAGGCCGAACCTGTTGCCGCTGCGCCCCGGATAGAGGGCGAGGAAGAGGATGCCCAGCCCGAGCCCGAAGGGCATGAGCACTCCGATGATCGAGTTGCGGTCGCGTGCGCGCGCCCCCAGGAGTCCGATGAGCGCGGCGGCGAGGAGAGAGCCGACGAGCGAGCCTGCCACCACGTTGATCCCGAGCAGGAGGGCTGCCGCCGCGCCCGCGAAGGAAAGCTCGCTGATGCCGTGCACCGCGAACGCCATGTCCCGCTGCATGACGAAGACCCCGATGAGGCCGCCGACGATGCCGAGGATGGCCGCGGCAATGATGGAGTTCTGCACGAGCGCGAGCAGCTGCACGTACGTCGCCCAGTCGACCATGATCATGCGATCACCTCGTGGTGGTGGTCGCCGTCTGGCACGCCGACCACGATCACGCGACCGCGCGAGCGGATCACCTCGACGCTCGTGCCGTACAGGCCGCTGAGTACGTCGTCGCGAAGCACCTCATCCGGCGTGCCGATCGTGAAACGACCCTGGGCGAGGTACAGGATGCGGTCGACCATGCCAAGCACCGGGTTGACGTCGTGGGTGACGAAGACGACGGCCGTGCCGTGGTGACGCCGGCGGGCGTCGATGAGCTCGCTCACCTCTCGCTGGTGGTGCAGGTCGAGGCTCATGAGCGGCTCGTCGCACAGCAGCAGCGCCGGGTCGTCGGCGAGCGACTGGGCGACCCTCAGCCGCTGCTGCTCACCGCCGGAGAGAGTGCCGAGGGGCCGGTCTGCGTAGGAGTGCGCTCCGACGGCGGTGAGCAGGGCATCCACGTGATCGCGGTCGGCTCGAGTGGCGACCGGCGGCCCCCAGCGGTGACCGTTGACCCCGAGCATGACCAGATCGCGGCCGCGCAGCGGGGTGCCCGGCGGCACGATCTTCTGCTGCGGGATGTACCCGACCTGGCGGGCACCGCGTCGAGCGGGCTGCCCGGCTACGAGCACCTCGCCGGCATCGAGCCGCTGCTGCCCGAGCATCGCCCGCAGCAGGCTCGTCTTGCCCGAGCCGTTGGCACCGAGGACGGCGAGGAACTCGCCGGGGGCGATCTCGAGGTCGAGGCCCGTCCACAGGGCCCGCCCTCCGAAGCCGAGGGCCCCGCCGCGGATGCTGAGAACCGGGGCGGGGCTGGCGGCGCTGTCGGGGTCGGGTGTCACGCGGGTGTCAGCGCCGACTCCACGGCTTCGACGTTCGCGCGCATCCATGACACGTAGTCTTCCCCTTCCGGGAGGGTTTCGACGAACGAGACGACGGGGATGCCCGCCGACTCGGCGGCGTCGCGCACGCGCTGCGTCTCGGGGCTCTCGGTCTGCTCGTTGTAGGCGAGCAGCCGCACCTCGCCGGAGTCGATGAGGTCGAGGGTCTGCTGCAGGGCGAGCGGCGGCACGTCGGCACCCTCCTCGATCGCCTCGGAGAACTCGGCGGGGGTGCGGTCCTCGAAGCCCAGCTCCATGAGCAGGTAGACGGGCACGGGCTCCGTCGCCGCGACCGTGCCGCCACCGAGGGCGCCGGCGAGGGCCTCCATGTCGGCCTCGAGCGCCTCGAGCTCGCTCAGGAAGGTCGAGAGGTTCTGCTCGTAGGCGGTTGCGTTGGCGGCGTCCGCCTCCACGAGTGCCGCGCCGATAGCCTCGGCCAGGTGGCCGACGCTGTGCACGTCGTACCAGACATGCTCGTTGAGGCCCTCGATGTGGCCGTGGTCGTGGTCGTCACCGTGCCCGTGCTCGTCGGCTTTCTCGTCGTCGTGAGCGTGCGCCTCGTCAGCGTGGGTCTCATCGGCGTGCGCCTCGTCGCCGTGGCTCTCGTCGAGGAGGCCGCTCGCCTCGACGGCGGAGATCACGATGGCGGTCGAGCCGGAGCCCTCGACGAGCACGTCGATGAAGGGGTCGTATCCCCCGCCGTTCTCGATGACGATGTCGGCGTTCGCGATCGCCAGCTGGTCCTGGGCGCTCGCCTCGTAGCTGTGCGGGTCGATCGCGGCGCTGTCGATGATGCTCGTCACCGTCGCGAGCTCCCCGGCGAGCGACTGCGCGATGTCGCCGTACACGTTCGTCGAGGCGACGACGGAGAGCCCCGCCGGCGCGCTGACCGGGGCGGGAGCCGCGCACGCGGTGAGGGCGGCACCTGCCGCGGCAGCGAGGAGCAGAGCGGGAAGACGTCTCGAAGCAGGAGGCATGTCTCGACCGTAGGCCTTATCGATAATGATTGTCAACACGATTCTCAATAGACTGGTGCTTCGTGGTCGTCGCGCGGCCCTGTCCCGATGCTCTCCCCCCGATCGCATAGGGTGCGAGCATGTCGAACCGCCGCTCCATGCTGCTCCTGAACGGACTGCATCGCCTGCTGCTGCGGGTGACGGGTGGGCGCCTCGGTTCGCGGCTCGGGGCCATGCCTGTCATCGAGCTGACGACGACCGGACGGCGGACCGGCAGCGCTCGCTCCGTGCTGCTCACCGTCGCTGCCCGCGACGGCGACTCGCTGGTCGTCGTCGCGTCGCGCGGGGGCGATGACGAGCATCCTGCCTGGTACTTGAACCTCGTCTCCGACCCGAACGTCGCGGTGAGGCTACCCGGGCGCGACGTCCGCGCCATGGTGGCGCGGGTTGCCAACCCCTCGGAACGCGCGCGCCTGTGGCCCGAGGTCGTGCGGTCGTACACCGGCTATGCGCACTACCAGGCACGCACCAGTCGCACGATCCCGCTGGTGCTTCTGGAATCGACGACATCCACACGGCGGCCAGGGTGAGGATCGGATAACGTCGCAGTCAGCTTCGCAGTCTCGGACCATTCTGGTCTGACCGCGCTACCTCAGTGGAGAACACGATGACCCGAGCCGCCCTACCGGTACTCCCCGCACTCCTCGCGGCGGCAGTCGCCCTCCCGCTTATCGCGACAGGTTCCGCTGCCGCCGCGCCCGTGGGGGCCACGGACGACGACTTCACCTACATCGCCGACGACGCTGACATTCCAGCGGGAGCGACCGTAGACAACTACACAGGATCCGGGAGCACCGCGGAGGTTCCGCGCACGGTGGTTATCGAGGGAAACACCTACGAGGTCACCATCATCGGCGAGTTCGCCTTCGGATTCCGGTCGATGTCGGGGATCACCCTTCCCGACACCGTGACCACCATCGAGTACGGCGCCTTCGTCACCAACAGCCTCGTGTCGTTCACGGTGCCCCGCAGCGTCACGACCATCGGTGGGGATGCCTTCTTCGGCAACCCCCTCGCCTCCGTCCAGCTGCTGGGGCCCGCCCCGGCACTCGGCGCAGACGCCTTCGGGGCGGGGGGCGACGCCGGCCCGCTCCTCACCTACCCGTGGCGGTACGACGCGACTCGGGTCGCCGAGGGCTACACCTCCCCCGTCTGGCAGGGGTACCGCAGCCAGGCCGTCGCGACGGTCGCCTTCGACACCATGGGGGGAAGCGCCGCCCCCGGGGACGAGCACGTGGTCGTCGGCTCCACCATCAGCGAGCCTGAAGCCCCCACCCGCGAGGGGTTCGCCTTCGGCGGATGGTCCACCGCCCCCTCCGATGGCTCCACCTGGAGCTTCGCAACGCCCCTCGACACCGGCACGCTCGCCGCCGCCGACACCGGGGCGTCACCGGCCGACCTCGTGCTCTACGCGCAATGGGCCCCGGTCCTCGCGGCCACGGGTCCGGCCGCGACGGCCGCGCTCGGCTGGTCCGCCGTCGGGCTGCTCGCCGTCGGACTGCTCGTGCTGACGGGTGGTCGCGCAGCGCGCTGCCTCCGGTAGCGCCGTCGGCACCGCGCACGCTCAGTCGAGCAGCAGCGCGGGCTCCTCGATGATGCTCGCCACGTCGGCGAGGAAGCGGCTCGCGACATCCCCGTCGACCACCCGGTGATCGAAAGAGGCGCCGAGCGTCGTCACGAAGCGCGGGCGCACCTCGCCGTCCACGACCCACGGCTTCTTCTTGATCGTGCCGAGCGCGACGATCGCCACCTCGCCCGGGTTCAAGATCGGCGTGCCGGTGTCCATGCCGAAGACACCGATGTTGGTGATGGTGATCGTGCCGTCCGCCATGTCGGCGGGCTGCAGCTTGCCGTCCCGCGCGGTGATCGTCATCTGCTCGATCGACTGGGCCAGTTCCCGCAGGGTGAGATCCTGCGCGTTCTTGATGTTCGGCACGACCAGGCCGCGCGGGGTCGCCGCCGCGAACCCGAAGTTGACGAAGTGGTGCACGATGATCTCGGTGTCGGTCCACGTCGAGTTCACGGTGGGATTGCGCCGCACCGCCCACATCATCGCCTTCGCCATGACCAGCAGCGGCGAGACCTTGATGCCCGCGAAGTCGGGGCTCGCCTTGAGCCTGGCGACGAACTCCATGGTGCGCGTCGCGTCGACATCGACGAAGACGCTCACGTGCGGAGCGCTGAACGCGCTCTTGACCATGCCGGCGGCGATCGCCTTGCGCACGCCCTTCACGGGAATGCGATCCTCGCGATCGCTCGGCCACTCGGGGGTCTGGATGTTGCGGAAGACGCTCGCCTGCTGCGCGTGGCGGATCACGTCGTCGCGCGTGATCTCCCCGGCGAGGCCCGTCGCGGTCACCTCGGCGAGTTCGACGTCGAGGTCTTTCGCGAGCTTCCTGATCGGCGGCTTCGCGATGACCGGTGAGGCTTCCGACGCCGGCACCGTGCGCGGGCGCGGTGCCGCATCCTGCGCCGGCGGGGCCGACGCCGTGCTCGGGGCGGGCGCCCCGCTCCGGCGGCGACGCGACGCGACAGCGCCCTTCGTGCCGTAGCCCACAAGAACCGCACCAGGCTTGTCGTCTGCCTCTCGATCGATGGTCGAGGCGGTGTCGGCGACGGATGCCGCGCTCGCGTCCTCCGCGGGCGGCGCGGGAGCATCCCCCTCGCCCTGCGCTCCCCGCACCGTGATGATCGCTGTGCCGACTTCGACGGTCTGCCCCTCGTCGACGAGAAGCGACTCGACCGTGCCGGCGAACGGAGACGGAAGCTCGACGAGAGACTTCGCCGTCTCGATCTCCACGAGCACCTGATTGACCGACACCGTGTCACCCGGCTTGACGTGCCACGAGACGATCTCCGCCTCGGTCAGACCCTCCCCGACGTCGGGGAGCGGAAACTCGGAAACGCTCACGGTGCCTCCAGGGGGTTCGACGCGGTCTCGATGCGCGGACTCGTGTTCAGGCTAGTAGGCGAGGGCGCGGTCGACGGCATGCAGGATGCGATCGACGTCAGGCAGGTAAGCGCCCTCGAGCTTCGCCGGCGGAAAAGGAGTGTCGTAGCCGCTCACGCGCAGCACGGGCGCCTCGAGCGAGTAGAACGCCTGCTCGGTCACCGTCGCCGCGATCTCCGAACCGATGCTCACCGAGCCCGGTGCCTCCTGCGCGACGACGAGGCGGCCCGTGCGCCGCACCGAGTCGAGCAGCGGCGCGTAGTCGATGGGGGAGAGCGACCGCAGGTCGACCACCTCAATGCTCGTGCCCTCCTCCTCGGCGAGCGCCGCCGCGTCGAGCAGCATGCTCACGATCGCGCCGTGACCGACGACCGTGATGTCGGTGCCGACGCGCACCACGCGCGAGGCGTGCAGAGGTGCGCCGGCGTCCGAGAAGTCCACCTCGCCTTTGGGCCAGTAGCGGCTCTTCGGCTCGAAGAACAGAACGGGATCGGGGCTCGCGATCGCCTCCTGGATCATCCAGTATGCGTCGTGCGGGGTCGCCGGGCTCACCAGCCGCAGGCCGGGTGTGTGGGCGAAGTACGCCTCCGGGCTCTCCTGATGGTGCTCGACGGCGCCGATGTGGCCGCCGTAGGGCACACGGATCACGATGGGGAGCTGCAGGGAGCCCTCGTGACGGGCGGTGAGCTTCGCCAGCTGGCTCGTGATCTGGTCGAACCCGGGGAAGATGAAGCCGTCGAACTGGATCTCGCACACCGGACGGTAGCCGCGCATCGCGAGGCCGATCGCCGCGCCGACGATGCCCGACTCGGCGAGCGGGGTGTCGAGCACCCTGTGTGCGCCGAAGCGCTTCTGCAGGCCCTCCGTCACGCGGAACACGCCGCCGAGCGGTCCGATGTCCTCCCCCATGAGCAGAACCTTCTCGTCCGCCTCCATGGCGGCGGCGAGGCCCTCCGTGAGAGCCTTCGTCATGGTGAGCGTCTGCACACTCGACGCCTGCGCGTTCTCCGCCATCACGCCTCCCCCTCGAACGACGCCTCGTACTGGGCAAGCCACTCGCGCTGAGCATCCATCACCGGATGCGCCTCGCTGTACACGTGCGCGAACATCGACGCGGCAGCGGGCGGCTCGAGGGCGAGCGTGCGGGCCCGGGCGTCGGCCGCCATGTCCTCGGCCTCCTCCGCCACGCTCGCAAAGAAAGCGTCGCCCTCGCCCTGGGCGCGCAAGTAGGTCTCGAAGCGGTCGATCGGATCGCGTTCCTGCCAGTAGCGGAACTGCTCCTCGTCGCGGTACTTGCTCGGGTCGTCGCTCGTCGTGTGCGCACCGATGCGGTAGGTGAGCGCCTCGATGAATCGAGGGCCCTGCCCGCTGCGGGCCGCGTCGAGGTTCGCCGCCGTCACCGCATAGCTCGCGAGCACGTCGTTGCCGTCGATCTGCACGCTCTCGATGCCGAAGCCGCGCGGCCGGTGGAACAGCGGCGTGCGCGACTGCACGCGCACCGGCACCGAGATCGCCCAGTGGTTGTTCTGCAGGAAGAACACCTGCGGCGTCTGGTAGCTCTGCGCGAAGACGTACGCCTCGTTCACATCGCCCTGACTCGTGGCCCCGTCGCCGAAATACACCATGACGGCGGTGTCGACGTCGGGGTCGCCCGTGCCGACCTTGCCGTCGAAGGCGACGCCCATCGCGTAGCCGGTGGCGTGGAGGGCCTGCGAGCCAATGACGAGCGTGTAGAGGTGGAAGTTGCCCGTCTCCTCGGGAACCCATCCACCGTGCGTCTGCCCGCGCAGCATGGCGATGATGCGCACGGGATCGAGGCCGCGGATGTACCCGACCGTGTGCTCGCGATAGGCGGGAAACAGGTGATCCTGAGCCTTGGCGGCGAAACCCGATCCCGCCTGCGCCGCCTCCTGGCCGATGCTCGGCACCCACAGCGCCAGCTGGCCCTGGCGCTGCAGGTTGCCCGCCTCGACGTCGAAGCGCCGCATGACGCTCATGACGCGGTGGAACTCGCGCAGTTGATCGTCGCTGAGAGCGTCGACGTAGGGGAGGTACTGCTCGGTGGCGTCGCTCGCGACGCGCTGGCCGTCGGGCGCCAGCAGCTGGAGGGTGTCGGCCGTGTACGACATGGATTCCACTCTAGGCCCGCTAGGAGGTGCGTCGGTCAGAGAGTGCGGACAACCTCGCCGCAGATTCTGAGGAGGGTGGCGACAGACTCCTCCTCGCCGATGGAGACGCGGATGCCCTCCGGCGGGAACGCCCGCACGACGAGCCCGGCCGCGCCGAGCGCCTCCGCGATGCGGGATGTTCCGTCTCCCGTGGGCAGCCACACGAAGTTGCCGTGGCTCACGGGCACCGGCCAGCCCTGCTCGCGCAGGGCCTTCTGCACGCTCCCGCAGCGCACGGCGAGCACCGAGACTCTCTCGAGCAGCTCGTCCTCCACGTCGAGGGCCGCGAGCACGGCGCGCTGCGCTGCCTCCGTGACGCTCAGGGGGATCGCCGCACTGCGCGCCGCGTCGAGGATCGGCGCCGGCCCGATGCCGTACCCGACCCGCAGCCCTGCGAGGCCGAACGCCTTCGAGAAGGTGCGCAGCACGATCAGGTTCGGGTAGCGCCGCAGAAGCCCGGCGCCGTCGACGGCGCTCGCATCGCGCACGAACTCGGCGTAGGCCTCATCGAGCACGACGAGCAACGTCGGGGGAACGGCCGCCATGAGCTCAGCGAACTCCTCCGCCCCGACGACGGTTCCCGTCGGGTTGTTGGGGGAGCAGAGGAGGAGCACGCGCGTGCGGTCGGTGATGGCGTCGCGCATCGCGGGCAGGTCGTGCCGGGCATCCTCGGTGAGCGGCACGCGCACGCCCACCGCTCCGGCCACCGTGATGAGGCCAGGGTAGGCCTCGAAGCTGCGCCACGCGTGCACGACCTCGTCGCCAGCCCCGGCGGCAGCCGAGATGAGCTGCGAGAGCACCGAGACCGAGCCGGCGCCCACGATGACCTCGTCCGCCGTCACGCCGTGCCGGGCGGCGACCCGCTCGCGCACGGCGAGCGCCGAGGCATCCGGATACCGATTGATGTCGAGGTCGCGAATCGCCTCCAGCACCGCCGGATGCGGAGGGAAAGGGTTCTCGTTCGACGACAGCTTGAAGGCGTCCGCGGCGGCGGGCCTGCCCTGCTTGTAGGCGGGCAGGGCCACGATCTCGGGGCGCAAGCGCACAGCGCGGGCGGCGTCGGCGAGGGTGTCGGGGCTCGTGTCGGTCACGGCCTCAGCCTACGTCGCGTCGCCCGCGGTTCACCTGGTGCTCATTGCGGGCGCGGTGCGCGGGTGGGCATAGTGGAGCCATGAAGCGATTCCTCGTGCGCCTGCTCATCAACTCGGTGGCCCTGTGGCTCACCACCCTCATCGTCGGCGGGGTCGAGGTGGTTTCGTACGGACCGCAGGGAGACACCCTCGCCTACGTGCTGACGCTCCTGCTCGTCGCCTTCATCTTCGGCCTCGTCAACGGCATCATCGGCAATCTCATCCGCATCGTGGCCTTCCCCCTGTACATCCTGACGCTGGGCCTCATCGCCCTCGTCGTGAACGGTCTCCTCCTGCTGCTGGTCGCGTGGATCTCCGACCTCATCGGCTTCGGTCTCACCGTGGAGTCGTTCTGGTGGGGCGTGCTGGGCGCCGTCGTGCTGGGCCTCCTGAGCTGGCTCATCGGCATCCTCCTGCGACCCATCGTCGGGCGCTCGCGATAACGCGGGCTCGGCCCGCGGTCACGGCGGCGCCGTGCGCGAGGCCGTGAAGCGCAGGACGGTGCCGGGCGGTAGGCCCCCTGCCGACCCCGGAAGCGCGTCAACACGGCTGCGCACCTCCTCGACCGTCGAGGTGTCCACGCGTTCGGCGGTGGCGCGGTACCGTGCGAGGTCGTGTGCGGCGAGCACTCCGGTCGATCCTCCGTCAGGTCCCGGTGCCGCGCTGGGTGCGTCGCCCTGCACCACGAGCGCCTCGGTCTCGCGGCGCAGGCCCGTCAGGCCCGGTACGAGATCGTCCCGGTGCTCGACGACGATCGCGGGGTACCCGCCGAGAACGGGAAGGTCTCCGCTTGGCGCGCCGACGGTCACGAGGCCGGACGTGGCCCACTCGCCCGATTCGGCGAGGCGGGTCGCGATCGCTCCGCCCTGCGAATAGCCGGTGAACACCACGCTCGAGTCAGCCGTCGCCCCGGCTGCGGCCAAGGCGCTGCGCACCGCCTGCAGAGACGACGCGTCCTGGCCGGCGACAAGCGCGACGTTGCTCGCCATATCCCAGGGTTGCGCTCCACCGAGCGGCGCCGTCGCGTCCGTGCCGGCGATGTACACCTCGAAGTGCGGTCCCCCGGGGCCGTCGTAGCGCTCCACCCGCACGGGCGCGCTCGCGTCCGGAATGCGGCGCACGCGCTCCGCTACCGAGCCGGGGGCGTCCGTGACCGTGCTGGAGGGCGCACCCCCGGGCACCGTGCCGCCCGAGCGACGGAGATCGGTGCCCGCGAGCTCGACGCGCACGGGCGCCGTGCCGTGCGTCCCGGCCAGCGCCGCGAGGCCGAGCACGGCCGTGGCCGCTCCGGAAACCCCCGAGAGACCAAGCCCGGGCTCCCCGAGCGCGGCGACGAGGGGCGGGGGAACCCCGGCGGCGCCGAGCGCGGCGTCGTCCACGAGGGTGAGCACCCAGCGCATCGCGTCGACCAGCTGCGGCTCCGGAGGCGCGCTGCCGCCCTCGGGCGCTGCCGCGAGCGCGGTGGCGACCAGTGCTTCGCGATGCGATGCCGGCAGCAGCCGCCAGCCCGCGGCGACCATGCCCGCTCCCGCGAGCAGGCCGGGCAGGATCACGAGCCCGAGTCGTGCGCCAAGCCACCCCGCGGCGGCGGCGTAATGAGAGCCGAGGCTCTCGAGCCAGGAGCCCAGGGTGCGCTCGGTCTGCCCGTAGAGCTCCGCCACGGAGTGCACAGCGCTGGCGAGCCACCCAAGATCGTCTGCGAGGTCACGCAATGCACGCTCGTCCTGCTCGAGCGCGAGCGCCAGACTCGCGTCGACGTTGCCGCGCACTCCCCGCACCCGCGCGGCCTGATCGCTGCACACCGAGGACGCGGCCCGCAGGGCATCGCGCCGCGCGAGCAGCGTCTCGGGCGCGACGACGGTCGTGCCACCTCCGCGAATGACGAGCGGAGCATCTTCGCTGACCACGGGCGGTTGCTCTCGCGGACGCCGGCCCTCCGTGCTCTCGGAGGGTGACGCGCTCTCGCTCACGGCGCGGTCTCGAGGCGGGAGGCGGCGCCGACGAGCGCGTCGCTCGCCACCTCGCACGATGCCGCGACGCGGCGGAGACGACCGAGCTGCACGAGGAGCGCCTCCTCGAAGGCCCGCTGCGCCGGACCGTGCCAGTCGTTCGCGGCGTCTCCGGGCGGCAGCCGTGGAATGAGGGCGTGCAGACTCGCGGCGATATCGGCCATGATGCGTGCACGCGCGCGCAGCAGCTCTGCCTCGAGGGCTGTCACGTGATCTCCTCACTGTCGGGCGGTCGTGCCGGGTGAGCGCCGCCATCGTGCCGAGCGCCTCCGCGCGCCGAGCAATGTGCTGAGCGAAGGGGAGGGCGGGCCCCCGGAGACCCGCATGTGGAGGAGGGGGAACTGGGACACAATGGGGGCATGAGCTTCGACCGGGTGCCGCGAGAGCCCGGTTTGTTCTGCATTTGCTTCGTGTGCACGGGCAACATCTGCCGATCGCCCATGGCCGAATCCGTGTTCCGCTCCCTGATCACCGCGCGCGGCCTGCAGAACCGAGTCAACGTGCGCTCTGCGGGCACGGGGGAGTGGCACGTGGGCGAGCACAGCGACGACCGCACGCTCGCCTCGCTGCAGGCGCGCGGCTACGAGGGACGAGGTCATCGCGCGCGGCAGTTCGACGTCGACTGGTTCGACGACCTCGACCTCGTGATCGCCTTCGACCGCAGCCAGGAGCGCATTCTCAAGACCTGGGCTCCCAGCGATGATGCTCGGTCGAAGGTGCACCTGCTCCTCAGCTTCGACCCCGACAACGGGGGCGTGCTCGACGTTCCCGACCCCTACTATTCCGACGCCGCGATGTTCGACACGGTGCTCGGCATGATCGAGCGGGCCTGTGAATCGCTCTTCCGTCAACTCGAACCCGGACTTCGACAGGGAGCTCCATGAGCCCGCTCGGCATTCAAACCCTCAGCCCCCTCGACGGGCGCTACCGCAAGCAGGTCGCGGGGCTCGGCGAGCATCTCTCCGAAGCTGGCCTCAATCGAGCGCGCATACAGGTCGAGATCGAGTGGCTCCTCTACCTCACCGACCACGGGCTGTTCGGGGCGCGCCGCCTCACTGCCGACGAGTCGCGCCGGCTGCGCTCCCTCGTCAGCGACTTCGACGATGGAGCCGTCGACGACCTCGCTCGACGTGAAGCCGTCACACGGCACGACGTCAAGGCCGTCGAGTACTACGTGCGCGACCGTCTCGGCGAGCTCGGCCTCACCGAGCTCGCCGAGCTCACGCACTTCGCGTGCACGAGCGAAGACGTCAACAACCTCGCCTACGCCATTACTCTCCGCGCGGCCGTGCACGATGTGTGGATCCCCAAGGCCCGCTCGGTCGTCGAGGTGTTGCGGCAGCAGGCGCTCGCGCTGCGCGACGTGCCGATGCTCGCCCACACCCACGGCCAACCCGCGACCCCGACCACGATGGGCAAAGAGCTCGCCGTCGTCGTGCATCGCCTCGAGCTACTGCTCGCCACCGTCGACGACGTCGAGTACCGGGGCAAGTTCTCGGGCGCGACAGGCACCTTCTCGGCGCACCTCGCCGCTGATCCCGACTATGACTGGATCAGCGCATCCCGCGACTTCGTCACGTCGCTCGGTCTCACCTGGAACCCGCTCACCACGCAGATCGAGTCGCACGACTGGCAGGCGCAGCTCTACCAGCGCATCAGCCACATCGGCCGCGTGCTGCACAACCTGTGCACCGACGTGTGGAGCTACATCTCGATGGGCTACTTCCGGCAGATTCCGCAGGAGGGCGCGACAGGCTCATCGACGATGCCCCACAAGATCAACCCGATCCGCTTCGAGAACGCCGAGGCGAACCTCGAGCTCGCGAGTGCGCTGCTCGACTCGCTCGCCGCGACGCTCGTCACCTCGCGGCTGCAGCGCGACCTCACCGATTCGACCACGCAACGCAACATCGGGGTGGCACTCGGGCACTCGCTGCTCGCGCTCGACAACATCGAGAAGGGTCTGGGCGAGATCGCGATCGACGAGGCGGCGCTCGGGCGCGACCTCGACGGCAACTGGGAGGTTCTCGCCGAGGCGATCCAGACCGTCATCCGCGCGGAGGTCACCGCCGGGCGCAGCTCGATCGCCGACCCCTACGCGATGCTCAAGGAGCTCACGCGCGGTCACCGAGTGGGCGCCGATGAGCTGAGGGCCTTCATCGAGCGGCTCGACATCTCCGCGGAGGCCCGGTCGCGCTTGACGGCGTTGAGCCCCGCCACCTACGTGGGCCTGGCCTCGCGCCTCGTGGACTACATCGAGCCGAACGGGTCGTGACGCGCTAGTCGTGGGGCGTGTCGGGCGGCGCCTCGCCGTCGGCGGGCTTGTTGGGCGTGACCGCGAGCATGAGCATCGCGAGCACCACGAGGTCGAAGACGAAGGTACCGCCGAAGAACAGCAGGGAGAGCACCAGGTCGCGGGTGACGAGGAAGGTCACGCCGCCGAGGAAGACGGCGACGAGTGCCGCGAGGCCCACGAGCTCAGCGGGGCGCAGCTTCTCGCGCCGGCGGGGTTCAGTCATGACGCGGGGCTCTCTTTCGCCGGGGACGACCACCGCGCGCTCAAGCCCGCGATGACGAGGAATACGCCGAGAACGACGGCGTAGGCGCCGAAGAATCCGACGGCGCTCACCGGGTCGCCGACGAAGGCGAGCACGACGGCGAGCGCGAGGGTGCCGACGCCGATGACGATGGCGTCGCGGGCGAGCGGGCTGCGCTGGCGGTGGCGGATGCCCCACACGAGCTCGAGGCCTCCCGCGAGCACCGCGTATCCGCCGACGAGCAGCACGAGCATGCCGAGCCCCGCGGTCGCGCTCGTCGCCACGACAGCGAGGGCAAGGAGTCCCGCGATGCCCGCAATGATCGCGAGCCCGCGGTGCAGCTGCCGCATCGGCTCACCTCGCCCCATCCGCACTCCGGTGATCGCGAGGACGGCCGCGGAGGCGAGCCCGAAGGTGCCGAGCATGACCATCCCGACGAGCGCGGAGTGGTCCGCCACGAAGGTGATCGTGAGTCCGACGATGAGGGCCGGGGCCGCGCGCAGGACGGGGGCCAGCCAGGGGGAGCCTGGTGCGGCTCTCCCCGCGGCAGAGGGCGCGGTGGTCATGGGCCCATCGTAGAGCCGCGCGCCGAGAGGTCCCTGCGCGTGGTGTGCGGTCGTGATGGTGCTCGAGCAGACCGCGTTACACGCGGGGCATGTCAGCGAAGCGCGAGAGGTGGCCCTGGAAAGCGACCGTGATCGTGTTCGTCGGGCCGTTGCGGTTCTTCGCCACGATGAGGTCTGCCTCTCCCGGACGGGCGCTCTCCTTCTCGTAGGCGCTGTCGCGGTGTAGCAGGATGACCATATCGGCGTCCTGCTCGAGCGAGCCGGACTCGCGAAGGTCACTCAGGGCGGGCATCTTGTCGGCGCGCTGCTCAGGACCGCGGTTGAGCTGCGAGAGCGCGACGACCGGCACCTGCAGCTCTTTGGCGAGGAGCTTGAGGGCGCGCGAGAATTCGCTCACCTCCTGCTGCCGCGACTCGACGCGCTTGCCGCTGGTCATGAGCTGAAGGTAGTCGATGACCACCATCTTGAGCCCCACGGTCTGCTTCAGGCGACGGCACTTGGCTCGAATCTCGGGCAGAGTCATGTTCGGGCTGTCGTCGAGGTAGAGAGGGGCGTCCGCGATGCGACCGCGGGTTGCCGCGATCTTCGTCCAGTCGTTCGTCTCCAACGTGCCCTTGCGCATGGAGTGCAGGGGGATCGACGCCTCCGCTGAGAGCAGGCGCATCGCGATCTCGCTGCGCCCCATCTCGAGTGAGAACACGATCGTGGGCAGGTTGTGCTTGATGGCGGACGAGCGCGCGAGGTCGAGCGCGAGCGTGGACTTACCCAGTGCGGGTCGGGCGGCGATGAGCACGAGCTGGCCCGCGTGCAGGCCGTTGGTGAGCACGTCGAGGTCGTGGAAGCCTGTCGGCACGCCCGTCATCTTGCCGTCGAGCCCGCGAGCGGCCTCGATCTCGTCGATCGCCTCGCCGACCGCCTCGGTGAGCGGCACGTAGTCCTCCGACTGGGAGTCGCCCGAGACGTTGTAGATCTCGGCCTGCGCGCTGTTGACGAGGTCGGTGACCTCGCCCTCGCTCGCGTAGCCCATCTGCACGATGCGGGTGCCGGCCTCGACGAGTCGGCGCAGCACCGCTTTCTCAGCGACGAGGGAGCCGTAGTAGCCAGCGTTGGCCGCCGTCGGCACGATGCCCGTGAGCGTGTGCAGGTAGTCGGCGCCTCCCGCCTTGGTGAGCAAGGCGGTCTTGGTGAGCTCGTCGGTGACGGCGATGACGTCGGTGGGCTCGCCATGCGAGTACAGCGAGAGGATCGCCTCGAAGATGACCTCGTGCTTCGGCAGGTAGAAGTCGAGCCCGCGCACGACCTCGATGACGTCCGCGACGGCGTCTTTGCTCAGCAGCATGCCGCCGAGGGCGCTCTGCTCGGCGAGAAGGTCGTGCGGCGGCACGCGGTCGGCGGAGCGGTACTCGGCGGTGCCGCGCGGGTCGGAGGAGCCGCGGCCGTCGGTCGCCGTGGAGATGTGCGCAATGGACACTGTTCCCTCCCCGGTGCGGCGCTGGGCCCTGATCAGCATGGGCGTGCTGAGTGTGATGTGTGCGGTCGGCACCAGTGTGCCTGGGTCTGGTCTACTCCCCGCCCCCGACATTCCGATCGCGGAAGACGGGCTCGAGAGGACGAGACGGTTCACTGTAGGGAGCGTCGGGGGAGCCGCTCAAATCGACCTGTGGATAACTCTGTGGAGGGATTCCGCGAAACGCCGAGGACAGTGTGAGCAGTCTGTGGACTGTGCTGTGGATTATCCACGGATTGCTGTGCCGAAAAGCCGTTTGACCAGGTGTTTTCCTTGCACACACGTGTGTGCAGAAAGAGGCCTCAACCCGCACCTGAACCTTCGAGGTCGAGCGGTGCGCACTGTGCACAAACACGCCGCGGCGCTCTTGACAACGGGCATGCGGAAGGGGTACCCGCCCTCAGGCGGATACCCCTTGCCGTCCTGCGTGCCGAGCCCTAGGAGGCGGAGACGACGCGCAGCGTGATCGTCGCGACGATCCCGTCGCGCAGCTTCAGGATGGCCTCGTGGTCACCCGTCGACTTGACGGGAGAGACGATCTCAATCATGCGCTTGTCGACCTGTCCGTGACCGGCGGCGGCCACGGCATCTGCGACGTCACCGGTCTTGACCGAGCCGAACAGCCGGCCCTCGGAGCCCGCCTTGACGGCGAGCGTCACGGGGTTGGCCTCGAGGCGGGCCTTCAGATCCTGGGCCTCCTCGATCGTGGCGTGCTCGCGTGCCGCGCGAGCGGCCTTGATGGTCTCGATCTGCTTCTCTCCGCCGCGCGACCACGCGACGGCCAGGCCCTGAGGGATGAGGTAGTTGCGGGCGTACCCGTTCTTGACCTCGATGACGTCCCCGGGGGCGCCGAGGCCCGTGACGTCCTGCGTGAGGATGAGCTTTGACATCGTGTGCTCCCTAGCGTCCCGCGCCCGCGTACGGCAGCAGAGCCATCTCGCGCGCGTTCTTGACGGCGCGGGCGATGAGGCGCTGCTCCTGCACGGAGACTCCGGTGATACGGCGGGCGCGGATCTTCCCGCGCTCCGAGATGAACTTGCGGAGGGTGGCGACGTCCTTGTAGTCGATGATGCCGACTCGGATCGCCTTCGCGGGCGCGGCGTTCTTCGCGCCCTTGCCCCCGCGTGGCTTGCGGCGGTCGCCGCTGCTCTTTCCTGCCATGGTGTTGGTGTCCTTCGGTGCTAGTCGTGAGGTTGTGAGTGGGCCGTCGCCGGAGCGTGCGGCCTAGAAGGGGGTGTCGTCAGAGAACGAGCCCGGCGTGTTCCACACGTCGCCGCCGGCCGCCGACTGCTGACCCGAGCTCGCGGGAGCGCTCGAGGGCGCTCCCCACGGCTCGTCCGCGGGAGACCCGTTGCGCCCGCCGCCTGCGCTGCCGCCGCTCGTGCGCGTGACCTGAGCGGTCGCGTAGCGGAGGCTGGGGCCGATCTCGTCGATGTCGAGCTCGATGGAGGTGCGCTTCTCGCCCTCCTTCGTCTCGTACGAACGCTGCTTGAGGCGGCCCTGAGCGATGACGCGACTGCCCTTCGTGAGCGTGCTCGCGACGTGCTCGGCGAACTCGCGCCAGACGCTTGCGCGCAGGAAGAGGGCTTCTCCGTCCTTCCACTCGTTCGAGGCGCGGTCGTAGGTGCGCGGGGTCGACGCGATCGTGAAGTTCGCCACCGCGAGCCCGCTCTGCGTGTAGCGCAGCTCGGGATCGGCCGTGAGGTTGCCCACGACGGTGATGATCGTCTCGTTCGCCATGACTACTCCGCCGCCTTGGCTGCAGTCGCCTTCCCGGCGGCTGCGGCGCGTGCCGCCTTGGCCTCGGCGCGGGCGGCGTTCTCGGCAGTGATCGATTCGGCGCGCGCTGCGGCCTCTTCGGAGCGGAGGACCTTCGTGCGCATGACGGCCTCACTGAGCTTGAGCTGACGATCCAGCTCCTGCGTCGCGGCAGAGGTCGCCGTGAAGTTCACGACGGCGTAGATGCCCTCGTTCTTCTTGTTGATCTCGTAGGCCAGCCGACGACGGCCCCAGATGTCGACGTTCTCGATCGTTCCACCGTCGTTGCGCACGACTCCCAGGAACTTGTCGAGACTGGGAGCGACAGTGCGCTCATCGATCTCGGGGTCGAGAATGACCATCAATTCGTACTGATGCATGACTCACCCACCTCCTTCGGACTCGAACGGCTGCAGACGGTCTGCAGCAGGAGGGTATGGCATCGTGTGGCCGGGGACGAGCCCGGACAACCTTCATAGTCTAGTGCGTGCCCTCTCGGGACTCAAACCACTGGCGCAGGCGGCGCTCGGCTTCCTCCGCGCCGAGGGGTCCCTCGTCAAGACGGAGCTCGAGGAGGAACCGGTACGCCTCGCCGACGAGCGGCCCCGGGGGCACCTCCAGAATCGCCATGATGCGCTCGCCGTCGAGCTCGGGCCTCATCGCATCGAGCTCCTCCTGCTCGGCGAGACGCGCGATGCGCTCCTCCAACTCGTCATACGCGCCCCGCAAGCGTGCCGCTTTGCGGCGATTGCGGGTGGTGACATCGGCGCGAGTGAGGATATGCAGTCGTTCGATGTCGTCCTCGGCGTCCCGCACATAGCGTCGAACGCCCGAGTCAGTCCACGGTGCGTCGCTGTAGCCGAAGAAGCGCAGATGCAGCTCGATGAGCCTGCTCACGCGCTTGATGGTGTCGTTGTCGAACCGCAACGCCGTCAGGCGCTTCCGCGCGAGCTTCGCCCCCACGATGTCGTGGTGGTGGAAGGTCACGATTCCGCCCGTCTCGACGCGCTTGGTCGCGGGCTTGCCGATGTCGTGGAGCAGGGCCGCCAGCCGCAGAACGTGGTCGGGAGAGGTCACGGCTCCGCCCGTCGAGCCCGAGCGCTGGCCTTCGAGCTCGATCGCCTGGTCGAGGACCGTCAGCGAGTGCTCGTAGACGTCCTTGTGGTGCGCGTGCTCGTCGACCTCCAGGCGCAGAGCGGGCAGCTCCGGCAGCACGACCTCCGCGATGCCCGTCGCCACGAGGAGCTCGAGCCCTCTGCGCGGAGCCGCGGTCAGGAGAAGCTTGGTGAGTTCGTCCCGCACCCGCTCCGCCGAGATGATCTGCAATCGCTCGCGCATGCTGTGCATCGCGGCCACGACCTCGTCGTCGAGCTCGACGTCGAGCTGCGCGGCGAAGCGCGCCGCGCGCAGCATGCGCAAGGGGTCGTCCCCGAAGGACGACTCGGCCGTCCCCGGTGTGGCGAGTCGATGAGCGAGGAGGTGCTCCAGCCCTCCCGTCGGGTCGACGAGTGCGAGCGCTGGCAGTCGCAGCGCCATCGCGTTGATCGTGAAATCGCGGCGGCCGAGATCGCCCTCGAGGGTGTCACCGAAGGCGACCTCCGGCTTGCGCGAGTCCGCTCCGTACGCATCGCTGCGATAGGTCGTGATCTCGACGGTGGTCCCGCCCAGGCGGGCTCCGATCGTGCCGAAGGCGCGCCCGATATCCCAGTGGGCGTCCGCGATGGGCCCCACGATCCTCACGATGTCATCGGGGCGCGCTGAGGTGGCGAAGTCGAGATCGTTGACCGGCCTCCCGAGGAAGGCGTCGCGCACCGGGCCCCCCACGAGCGCCAACTCGTGCCCGGCCGCCTCGAAGCGCTCGGCGAGAGCCAGAATGGCCGGATCCGAGGCCAGGGTCTGCAGTCGGGTGACGGCCGCAGCCACGCTCTCCATAGTCACCAGAGTCTAGACTTCATCGCATGTCGGTCGACCGGGGGCACAGGGGCTCCCGCGCGACTTCCCCCCTCCTCTCCTCGATGGCCATCGGGCTTCTGCTCGCGGTGTGCTCGGCCCCGCTCGCGCCGGCTCCCGGTGCCGCCGCGTCATTCCAGGAGGCCGACACCGAGGCCGTCACGCTTGTCGCTGCGCCGGCGGACGCGGGTCTCGTGCGGCAGGGCACCATGCTCTCGGTGCGCGTGACGGTGCGCAATGGCACCGAGCAGGTGCTTCCTGCCGGCGAGGTCGTGCTCTCCCTCGATTCCGGCAGAGCGACCGGGCAGGAGCTCGCGTCCTGGTTCGCCGAGGATGCCCCGCTCGCGCTCGACCGCGCCGTCGCCCGTGACACTGTGCGGTCTCTCGAGCCCGGCTCAGTGGCCGTGCTCGATCTGCGCGTGGAAGCCGGCGAGCTGGGAACCGACACGCGTTCAGGGCCGCGGCGCGCGCTTGTCGAGCTGCGTGCTGACGGTGAGATGCTCGCCGCGGATCCCACCGCTGTCGTCTGGCTGGCATCGGGCGACCCGCTGCCCACCGGGCGATCGGCCATCGTCGTGCCGCTCTCCACGCCCGGCGTCCCCGCCGCCCTGCTCTCCTCGCAGCAGCTGGCGAGGCTCACGGCAGAGGGTGGATCGCTCACGAGAACCCTCGACGCGGCGTCGGAACACGACGTGACGCTCGCGCTGGATCCACGCATCGTCGCATCCACGCGCATCCTCGGCGATGACGCGCCCCCCAGCGCTCTCGACCTCCTCGACCGCCTGGCGAACTCCGCGATCGACTCGTTCGCCCTCGGCTGGGCCGACGCCGACCCCGCCCTTCCGTCCCTCGCGGGTGGCGCACCGCTCGCTCCTCCCGATCGAGCTCCCGGGGGGGATACCTCCTCGACACTCGAGGAGCTGGCCGCCTGGGCCCACTCCACGACCGCGGTCGTCTGGCCGTCCGGGCCCGCGATCTCCGACGAGGCCCTGGTCTCCCTCATCGAGTCGGGAGCGCGGACCGTGCTCGCGCCGAGCTCGCGGCTCTCGGGGGACGGGCCGTTGCTCTCACTCGAGGGTTCTCGGGTGCTCTCCGTCGACAGCGCCCTGTCCGCAGCGCTCGCCGAAGCGGCGTCAGCTCGCTCGACCCAGGCCTGGACGAGCGCGGTCGCACAAGCGAGCGCGCTCCTCGCCGCGGCGGCCTCCGACGGCCGAGACCTGGTCGGAGCCGTCGACCGCGATGCGAGCAGCGCCCTACGACTCTCCGACCTCCTCGACGCTCTCGACGCGCTCCCCTGGCGCGCTCCTGCGGCGCTGTCGAGTCTTCTGCAGGGCACGCCCAGCGGTGAGGCCTCCGTGATCGAGGCGCCGGTCGATGACGCGCTCACCGCGACAGCCTCGAGCGCGCTCGCCGCAGAGGACGCCGATCGTGCCTTCGCCAGCATCGCGGCGGATTCCGAAGCCCTCGTCGCCGAGCGCCGTCTCGAACTGCTCGCATCGACCTCGCCCGGATGGGGGCCTGACCGCATCAGCGCTCTCGGGGAGTTCGTCGCCTCGTCGGAGCGGCTGCGTTCGTCGGTGCAGGTCGTCGACAGCAGCCCGATCCTGCTGCTCACTGACCGCACCTCCGTGCCGATCACCATCCAGAACTCACTCGATGCGCCCGTGACGGTGTTCGTCAGCGTCTCTCCCGCGACCGGGCAATTGCGGGTGCTGGATCAACGCGTCGAGGTGACGCTCGAGCCTGAGTCGAGTGCGCAGGCCCTCGTTCCCGTGCAATCGCTCACCAACGGCACCGTCGACATCACCGTGTCGCTGCGCGATGCAGAGGGACGCACGGTGGGCGCGTCCACGAGCTTCGAACTCAATCTGCAGGCGGGGTGGGAGACCGCGGGTACCATCGCGATCGCCGCGGTCATCGCGCTGCTCTTCGCGATTGGGATCGCGCGCAACGTGCGCAAGCGACGCCGTCGCCGTCTGGCGGTCACCGGTGACGAGACGGCCGACACCCCATGAGCGCAGCGCTCCCGCCGGTGGAGCCCACCCCGGAAGAGCCCTCGGAGGGCTCGAGTCTGCGGCGCGCAAGCCTGGTTCTCGCCTCGGGAACCGTGGTCTCGCGACTGCTCGGATTCGTCAGTGCCGTCATGCTCACGCAGACGATCGGAGCTCTCGGATCCGGGGCCAACACCTTCGCGCTCGCTAACCAGCTGCCGAACAACATCTACGCGATCATCGCGGGCGGCGTGCTGAGCGCTGTGCTCGTGCCCCAGATCGTGCGCGCCCACAGCCATGCCGATGGGGGCCGCGCCTACCTCAACCGGCTCATCACGGTCGGTCTCGTCGTCTTCCTGCTCGCCGCGGTCATCGCCACGCTCGCGGCCCCCGCGCTCGTGGCGCTCTATGCGAGCCCCGCCGACGGGGCGACCGGGCGCGGCTTCACCGAGCAGGAGCTCGCCCTCGCCACAGCCTTCGCCTACTGGTGCTTGCCCCAGGTGCTCTTCTACGCGCTGTACACGCTGTTCGGCGAGGTGCTCAACGCGCGCAAGGTCTTCGGCCCCTTCACCTGGGCCCCCGCGCTCAACAACGTCGTCACGATCGCCGGCCTGCTGCTCTTCGGGCTCCTGTTCGATGCCGACGTGCGCGACGCGGCGCAGTGGACGCCCGACATGATCGCCGTCCTGGGTGGCTCCGCGACCCTCGGCGTCGTGTGCCAGGCACTCGTGCTCCTGCTCTTCTGGCGACGGGCGGGGCTGACCTTCCGGCCCGATTTCCGCTGGAGAGGAGTGGGCCTCGGTGCGACCGGACGCGCCGCCGGCTGGGTCTTTGCCATGATCGTCGTGATGCAGCTGGGCGGGCTCGTGCAGACGCGTGTCGCCTCCGAGGCGGCGACGGCCGACGACGCCTCGCTCATGGTCATGCGCACTGCCTGGCTGCTGTTCATGCTGCCGCACTCGGTGATCGTCGTCTCGATGGTGACGGCCTACCTCACCCGGATGAGCGCACGAGCCCGGGACGGCGACATCGCCGGCATTCGCGGAGATACCCGCACCGCGAGCATCCTCACGGTGCTCTTCATGGCACTCGCCGCCACCGGCCTCATCGCACTGTCCGTTCCGATCGCCCGCATCTTCAGCGCTCCCGCCGTCGATCAGATCGCGATCGTCATCGCCGCCTTCGCGGTAGGGCTCGTGCCGTTCAGTGCCTATTTCGTCATCCAGCGCGTGCTGTACGCCCTCGACGACACACCGCTGGCCTTCTGGTTGCAGGCCGCGCACACCGGATTCTTCGTCGCGGGAGCGCTCGCCTGCCTCGCCCTGCCCACGGCGTGGATCGTGCCCGGGATCGGTCTTGTCACCTCAGCGGCCGGGGCCTTCCAACTCATCCTCGGCGCGAGCGCCCTCTCGCGGCGCATCGGCGCCTTCGGCATGAAGACCGTGTGGTTGCGCATCATGCAGTCCACTGCCGCCGCCGTGCTCTCGCTCGCCGCCGGGCTGCTCGCGAGCGGCGCCCTCGGCGCCTTCACCGAGGGCGGGTTCGCGCGGGAGACGATTCCCGGCGCTGTCGTCACCATCGGGCTGGTCGGCCTTCTCATCACCGTCGTCTACGGGCTCGCGCTCTGGGCACTGCGTGTTCCGGAGGCCACGCTCCTCGTCCGTCAGGCGCGAGAGCGCGTGCGTCGCGGGCGCTAAGGTGGCCATCCGGTGAACACCCTCAGGGGCGGAATACCTCAGTCCTAGACTGTGTTGGCACGGATAGCGCCCACAACGGCGCTGCGAACCGCAGTCGAGGGGAATCATGCGTCAGGTCATCATCATCGGGTCAGGCCCCGCGGGCTACACCGCCGCGATCTACGCCGCGCGTGCCAATCTTGACCCGCTGCTCATCGCCTCCTCGGTGGAGTTCGGCGGCGAACTCATGAAGACGACCGAGGTGGAGAACTTCCCCGGCTTCCCCGAGGGCATCATGGGCCCCGACCTCATGACGCGCATGCAGCAGCAGGCGGAGCGCTTCGGCACCGAGATCGTCTACGACGATGTCACCGAGCTCGAGCTCGGCAGCGACGTGAAGGCCGTCACGCTCGGGAACGGAGACCGCCACGAGGCGCTCTCGATCATCTACGCGACGGGCTCGGCGTACCGCAAGCTCGGCCTCGCGGACGAGGAGCGCCTGAGCGGCTACGGAGTCTCCTGGTGCGCCACGTGCGATGGCGCCTTCTTCCGCCAGAAGACGGTCGCGGTGGTCGGCGGCGGCGATTCGGCCATGGAAGAGGCAACCTTCCTCACGCGCTTCGCCGACAAGGTGTACGTCATCCACCGCTCGGAGACCCTGCGAGCCTCCGCTGCCATGCAGGATCGCGCCATGAACGATCCGAAGATCGAGTTCCTCTTCAACCGGAGCGTGCAGAGCATCTACGGCGACGACCTGGTGACGGGCGTCGGCCTCGTCGACACCGTCACGGGGGAGGAGTCGACTCTCGATGTGAGTGGCCTTTTCATCGCGATCGGCGCCGATCCGCGCACCCATCTCGTGCACGGCGTTCTCGAGCTCACCGAGCACGGCACGATCGCCGTCGAGGGCCGGTCGTCGAAGACGAGCGTGCCCGGCGTCTTCGCCGCGGGTGATGTTCTCGACCCGACCTACCGCCAGGCGGTCACCGCCGCGGGCAGCGGCACGGTGGCGGCTCTGGATGCTCAGCACTACCTCGAGGGACTCACCGACGAGTTGCGTGCCTCCGCCGAGGCCGTCGCCGTCTGACGCGCTCCCCACCCCACCGAACCCCGCACAAGCTAAGGAGATCCCATGTCCACACGAGACGTCAACGACGCCACCTTCGAGTCGGAGGTCCTGCAGAGCGAGAAGACGATCATGGTCGACTTCTGGGCCGAGTGGTGCGGCCCGTGCCGCGCAGTCTCACCGATCCTCGACGCAATCGCGACGGAGAACTCGGAGAAGATCGACATCGTCAAGCTCAACGTCGACGACAACCCCGAGACGGCCATGAAGTACCAGATCACGTCGATTCCCGCGATGAAGGTCTTCCGAGGGGGCGAGGTCGTCAAGACCGTCATCGGCGCCAAGCCCAAGCCGGCCCTCGAAGCCGACCTCGCCGAGTTCCTCGCGTAGGGCTGCCGTCCCCGACGTCGCGCTAGGGCAACCCTGGCCCGCTCCTCGACCGTCGGGGGGCGGGCCCTCGTGTCGGGTGCGCCTATCCTGGGGGGGTGAGCACCACGCCTGACGTCGGACCGAACGGGATTCACGACCATGACCATTTCGCGTGAGGGCACGAACCTCGACCCCTGGTACGGGCACTACGCCGAGCGCACCGCCGGCCTGAGCGCCTCCGAGGTGCGCGCACTGTTCGCCGTCGCGTCGCGCCCTGAGGTCGTCTCCCTGGCCGGCGGGATGCCGGCCGTCTCGGCTCTGCCCCTCGACACCGTCGCGGCGTCGATGGAGCGCGTCATGGCCGAGCGGGGTCCTGCCGCTCTGCAGTACGGCTCGGGTCAGGGAACCCCCGAGCTGCGCGAGCACATTCTCGAGATCATGGCGCTGGAGGGCATTCGTGCCGGCGTAGACGACGTCGTCGTCACGACGGGGTCGCAGCAGGCGCTCGATCTCGTCGCCAAGCTCTTCCTGAACCCCGGTGATGTCGTGATCGCCGAGTCGCCCTCCTACGTCGGCGCGATGGGCATCTTCCGCTCGTACCAGTCTGAGGTCGCCCACGTGCCGATGGACGACGACGGGATGATCCCCCACGCTCTCACCGAGCGCATCGCCTCCTTGCGCGCGGCGGGGCGGTCGATCAAGCTCCTGTACCTCATCCCGAACTTCCACAACCCTGCTGGGGTGACCCTCTCGGCTGAGCGGCGCCTCGAGATCCTGGACATTGCCCGGCGCAACGACATCCTCATCATTGAGGACAACCCTTATGGGTTGTTGTGGTTCGACCGACCCGCGCCGCAAGCAATGCGGTCCGTCGACGATGAGGGCATCGTGTACCTCGGCTCGTTCTCCAAGACCTTCGCGCCCGGGTTCCGCGTCGGGTGGGCGCTCGCGCCGCACGCGATCCGCGAGAAACTCGTGCTGGCCGCCGAGTCGGCCATTCTGAGCCCCAGCTCCCTCAACCAGATGATCATCAGCGACTACCTCGATCGCGCCGACTGGCGCGGCCAGGTCGACGTCTTCCGCGATCTCTATCGAGAGCGACGCGACGCGATGCTCGACGCACTCGATCACTACCTGCCCGACCTCACCTGGACTGTGCCCAACGGGGGGTTCTACGTGTGGCTCACCCTGCCCGGCGGTCTCGACTCGAAGGGCATGCTGCCCCGCGCGGTCAAGGAACTCGTCGCCTACACGCCCGGAACGGCCTTCTACGCCGACGGTTCAGGGCGCGAAGCGCTGCGTCTCGCCTTCTGCTATCCAGAGGCAGCCCAGGTGCGGGAGGGCGTGCGCCGCCTCGCGACCGTGGTGCGCAGCGAGACCGAGCTGCTGCAGACCTTCTCGCCGACCGGCCCCATCGAGACGGTGCGCCGCGCGCACGCCACCGCGAGCGCAGAGCCCCTGCCTCCGGCGGAGCGGGGTGCGCCGTGACGCGCGGCGCCTCCCCCGCTGAGCGCGTCGTCGTGCTCGCGGGCGGGATCTCCCACGAGCGGGATATCTCGCTGCGGTCCGGTCGGCAGGTCGCCGACGCTCTGGCCGCCCACGGCCTGGAGGTCGAGCTGCGGGACCCCGACGCGTCCCTTCTGCCGAACCTCATCGCGCAGCCGCCGGATGTCATCTGGCCCACCCTGCACGGCGCGAGCGGAGAGGACGGAGCTCTGCGCAGCCTCCTCGAGTTTCTCGGGCTGCCCTACGTCGGCTCCTCGGCGAGCGCGACGCGGCTCGCCTGGGACAAGCCCACCGCCAAGACGCTCGTCGGGCGGGTCGGGGTGCCCACCCCGCACTCGATCGCGCTCACGCGCGACGCCTTTCGCGAACTCGGAGCGGAGAGCGTGCTCGACGTCGTGCGCAGCGAGCTGCCCCCGCCCGTGGCCGTCAAACCGGCCCAGGGCGGTTCGGCACAGGGCGTCAGCCTCGTCGACACGGACGAAGAGCTGCGCAGGGCGATGGTGCTCGCCTACACGTATTGCGACGTCGCCCTCATCGAGCAACGCATCAGCGGCACCGAGGTGTGCATCGGCGTCATCGACACCGGAGACGGACCTGTCGCGCTGCCGCCCGTCGAGATCGAACCGCTCTCCGGGTTCTACGACTTCGAGGCTCGCTACAACGCGGGAGCCACGCGGTTCTACGCGCCGGCTCGTATTGACGGCACCGTTGCGGCGCGCGCCACCGAGGTCGCCCTCGCCTCGCATGACGCGCTCGGCCTGCGGCACCTGAGCCGCATCGACCTCATCATCGATGGCACCGGCACGCCGTGGTTCCTCGAGGCGAGCGTCATGCCCGGGCTCACCGAGACCTCGACTCTCGCCCTCGCGCTCGACGCGGCAGGCCACGACGTCGGGTGGGTGTACGCCGAGCTCGCCCAGGCCGCCGTGCGCGACGCGCGCCGCTGAACAGCCTCGCGCACGGCGACCGACGCGCGGCCTGAGCGCGCGGCATGCTGCACGGTCCGTGGTCCGTGGTCCGCGGTCCGCGGTCCGCGACGGTGTCACCCCGGCGTCGCTCAGCGGAAGCGGGGCTCGCCGAGCTCGCCCAGGATGCGGTTGAGATCGGCCACGGTCGCGAAGTCGATCACGACCGTGCCCTTCTTCTGACCGAGAGTGATCGAGACTCGAGTATCGAGCCGATCGCCGAGTCGTTCGGCAATCTCGTTGAGCTGCCCCTGCCGTCCTCCGGCTGCAGGCCTGCGCTTCTGCGCCCCCGCAGTGCCTCCCTTGCCCGTGATCGCCTGCGCTGCCGCTTCGGACTGTCGCACCGACAGCTCTTCGTTGACGATCTTGTCGGCGAGACGGGCCATGGCCTCGCCCGAGCCCGTCGAGAGGATGGCCCGCGCGTGGCCCGCGGAGAGCACCCCCGCAGCGACCCGCGCCTGCACAGCCTCCGGCAGTCGCAGCAATCTCAGGGTGTTCGTGATCTGCGGGCGTGACCGCCCGAGCCGCTCCGCCAGCTGCTCCTGCGTGATGCCGAAGTCTTCGAGCAGCTGCTGGTACGCGCTCGCCTCCTCGAGCGGATTCAGCTGAGCGCGATGGAGATTCTCGAGAAGAGCATCCCGCAGCATCGCGTCGTCCGCGGTGTTCCGCACGATCGCGGGGATCGCTTCGAGGCCAGCGATCGTCGATGCTCGCAGGCGCCGCTCGCCCATAATGAGTTCGTACCGCGGCTCGCCCTCGCCAGCGCCCATGCGCTCGCGCACGACAATCGGCTGCAGCACGCCGAACTCTCGCACCGAGTGCACGAGCTCCTGCAGGGCCTCGGGGTCGAACTCAGTGCGGGGCTGCTGCGGGTTCGGCACGATGTCGGCCGGAGCGATCGCCGCGAGCCGCGCGCCGGGCACGGCCGAGAGGTCCCCGTCAGCGGGGGCCGGCTGCGGGAAGAAGACGTCGACGGGACGGTCGCCATCTGCCGTCGGGATGAGCGCGCCGATACCGCGCCCGAGCCCCGTTCTCTTGGTCGCCATCAGGATGCCGCGCCTCTCTGTGCGATCTCGGCGGCAGCCTCGAGGTACGAGAGCGAGCCGGGGGAACTGGTGTCATAGCTGATGACGCTCTGCCCGTAGCTGGGTGCCTCGCTGATGCGCACGGAGCGGGGGATGAGGGTCGTCAGCACCTGGTCGGGAAAGTGCTGACGCACATCGTCAGCCACCTGGTTCGCGAGGTTCGTGCGCGAGTCGTACATCGTGAGCAGGATCGTGGAGACCCTCAGCTCGGGGTTGAGGTGCTTCTGGATGAGCTCGATGCTGTTGAGCAGCTGGCTCAGGCCTTCAAGCGCGTAGTACTCGCACTGGATCGGGATGAGCACCTCGCGCGCAGCGACGAAGGCGTTGATCGTCAGGAGACCCAGAGAGGGAGGGCAGTCGATGAACACGTAGTGCACCGGCTCGTCGACCTCCGCGAGGTACGCGTCGAGGGCCGTGCGCAGCCGCTGCTCGCGGGCCACGAGCGAGACCAGCTCGATCTCTGCTCCGGCCAGGTGGATGGTGGCGGGGACGCAGTACAGGTGCTCGAACTCCGGACTCTTCTGCACGACGTCCTGCAGAGCCGAGTCGCCCACGACGACGTCGTACACGCTGGGCGTGTCAGCGCGGTGCTCGACGCCGAGCGCCGTGGACGCGTTGCCCTGGGGGTCGAGGTCGATGACGAGAACGCGCGCCCCGGAGCGGGCGAGGGCGGCTGCGAGATTGACGGTCGTGGTGGTCTTGCCGACGCCGCCCTTCTGGTTGGACACCGTGATGACGCGCGCCGCCTCTGGCAGCGCGAACGCCTGCGCCTCGAGCGCCATTCGGCGACGCGTGATGTCTGCGATCTCGCGCGCCAACGGCGTGGTGTCGTCGTAGGTGCCGTCCGTCGTCACCGATGAGCCTCCCGCTCGAATGTTTCACGTGAAACGGGCGCTGTCCTCAGCGCCCGTCCCGTCCCCTGGGCGATGCGCCTCAGGATGCCCCGACCACTGTAGCCCGAAACAACCGGGTGGCCTCCGGAAGGAGGTCGCCGCCCAGCTCGAGCACCTCGTACTCCCGGATGCCGTGACGTCGCAAGACCGCGCGTGCGGCGAGGACCTCGTCGTGGACGCGCGCTCCCTTGAGGAACAGCAGCTCTCCGCCGTCCGAGGCGAGGGGAACCGTCAGCGGTATGAGCTTGGTCAACGCGCTCACCGCGCGTGCCGTTATCTGCTCGAAGGGCCCCGCGCCCACCGCGTCCTCGGCGCGGGCGCGCACCACGGTGACGTTGTCGAGCGCGAGTCGCGCGGTCTCCGCGAGCAACCACGCCGTCCGGCGCTCCATCGGCTCGATGAGCACGAGCTCGACATCCGGTCGAGCGATCGCGAGCACGAGCCCGGGGAGGCCCGCGCCGCTTCCCACGTCGGCGACTCGGGAACCTCCCCGCAGGAGGGGCGCGACGAGGGCGCAGTTCAAGACGTGGCGCGACCACAACCTCTCGGCCTCCATTGGGCCGATGAGCCCGAGCTCCTCGCCCTGCTCAGCGAGGTCGGCTGCGAACGCGCGGGCACGCTCCAGCCCGTCGCCCAGAATCTCGCGTGCTGCGGCCGGCTCTGCCTCGAGATCAGTCGTCATGTTTCACGTGAAACATGCCTGCTAGCCGCGACGGATGACCGTGTGGCGATCCGCGCCCTCGCCCTCGGACTCCGAGGTGAAGCCGCGAGCCGCGACGAGGTCGTGCACCAGCTTGCGCTCGTAGCTCGACATCGGGGGAAGCGCCGCTGATGACGCGCCGTCCTCGATCCGCTCGACGGCGCGATCCACGAGGCGCTGCAGCTCTTCGGCGCGCGCGTCGCGCGAACCGGCGATGTCGAGGATGAGACGTGAGAACTCGCCTGTGCGAGCCAGCACGGCGAGGCGCGTCAACTCCTGGAGAGCCGAGACGGTCTCCGGCTTGGAGAGCGTGCGCAGGGCATCCGGTTCCTCCGCGACGACCGAGAGATAGACGCGGCCGGCGCGCTCCTCGATATCCAGATCGCCGTCGAGATCGGCGATGTCCAAGAGCTCCTCGAGGTAGTCGGCCGCGACCTCGCCCTCGTCGAGGGTCGGGTCGATCGTCGCAGGGGTCGCGTCACTCATGACTTCTTCTTCTTCGCTCGTTGCTTGCTCACGGGCTGCTGGCGCTGGGGCTTCTTCGGCTCCTCCACGGCGACGGTGCCAGGCGCATCGTCATCCGGGTCGGGAAGGCCCTTGCGCTGGCGCCGTCGCGCCAGCCGCGCCTCGCGAGCCTGGGCCGCCTCGCTGCCCGGAGTCGGCATGTTCCGGATCACGATGAACTGCTGCACCATCGTCCAGATGTTGGACGTGAACCAGTAGAACATCACGCCGATGGGGAAGGCGAAGCCCGAGAAGACGAAGACGAGGGGCAGCAGGTAGAGCATGATGCGCTGCTGCCGGTACATCGGAGATGCCTTCATCTCCGGCGACTGGTTCTTGGACATGATCTGCAGCTGCGTGATGAACTGCGAGCCCGTCATCAGGATCACCAGGACGACGGCGATGATGATGACCGCGACGTTGCCCTCGGAGCCGGCAATGGAGCTGCCCAACGGAGCGATGCCGAACAGCTCGGCACTGCCGAACTCCGCAGAGAGCCGAGCGTCGAGAAGCCCGACGCCGGGACGGTCGGCGTAGGCATCGTTGAGCACCGAGAAGAGACCGAAGAAGATCGGCATCTGCAGCAGGAGCGGCAGGCACGAGGAGAGCGGGTTGGTGCCGTGCTTCTTGTACAGCGCCATCGTCTCGCGAGACATGGCCTCGCGCGAGAACTGGTCCTTCTTGCCCTTGTACCTGTCCTGGACCTTCTTGAGCTCGGGGGAGATCTCGAGCATCTTCCGCTGGCTCTTGATCTGGCGGACGAAGACGGGAATGAGCGCAGCCCGCACCACCACGACCAATCCGCAAATCGACAGCACCCAGGTGATGCCGGCTGCCGATTCCATCCCCGCCATCGTGAGCAGTGAATGGAAGCCGACGAGGATCGCCTCGATGACCCACTTGATGGGCCAGAGGATGCCGCCGATGATGTCCATGCGGGGGGCTACGCCTTTCTCTCAAGAGTGATGAACCCGAAACGGGTGCGGCGGTACGGGGAGTGCGCGAGCACGGGGACGTCGTCGATGCCGCCCTCCGACCAAGGATGACAGCGGGCCAGGCGGAGCGTGGTCAGCCAGGCTCCCTTGAGGACACCGTGCTCTTGCACCGATCGCAACCCGTAGGCCGAGCAACTCGGGTAGTAGCGACAGACGTCGCCGTAGAGCGGCGAGATGACCGCTCGGTAGACATGGAGCACCGCGACGACCGCGTTACGGGGAATGAGCCCGATCGCGCGCAGCACACGCAGCACGCCCGTAGTCGTCACGTCATCACCACCCGTCGGAGACCGCCCTCGATGTCAGAACGCAGGGTATCCCAGCCAACGTCGGTAGCCCCTGGGAGTGCGCGGATCACGACGTCGGCCGTCGCCGGTACGAAGCTTGCCGACGTGCAGATCGCCCGCAAACGTCGACGCACACGATTGCGATGCACCGCATTACCGACTTGCGACGACACGATGAAACCAAACCGTGGCCCCGCCCCGTCGACGCTCGGTGCGCAGTAGATCACCGCGAGGGTCGATGGCGCGCGTCGACCGCGACGCACGATCCGGCGGAAATCCTCACCGCGCAAAATGCGGTGCGCGCGCGGGAGCACCTGACGTGCTCGGCTACGCCGAGAGCTCGGTGCGCCCCTTGCGGCGGCGGGCAGCGAGAATCGCACGTCCGGCGCGCGTGCGCATGCGGAGACGGAAACCGTGCACCTTGGCGCGACGACGGTTGTTGGGCTGGAAGGTGCGCTTGCTCATGATGTGATCTCCTCGGCCCGCGAGGGCTGCGACGACGGAAGGAAGGCTGTCTGCGGCGGTCATGACGAACGCAGACAGAAGTCAACCGGTTAACAATAGGTCCGCCCGCTCGGCCGGTCAAACCGCGCGGCCCGCGGGCGCGCATTATCCCCATCGATCCGGGGATCGTTGGGCACGACGCGCGGTATCGAACTACAGTGGGCAGACGGCCCGACGCCTGCGAGACCGCGCGCACAACCGCGCACGATCGCCACCGAGCCCTCACATCGCGCGCACACCGCGCTCACGACACCTGCCACCCAGAAGCGAGGAGGACCCCCGTCATGGCCGACGACGCCGAGTCACCACAGGAGCTGTGGAACTCGGTGCGCACCGCACTCACGACGGACGATCGCATCACCCCGCAACTGCGCGGCTTCATCAACCTCGTCGAGCCGCGCGGCATCATGGCCGGAACCCTGTACCTCGAAGTGCCCAACGAACTCACCCGCGGCATGCTCGAGCAGCGAATCCGGCTGCCCCTCCTCACCGCTCTGACGACCGTCGCCGGCGACAACGTCTCGAGCTTCGCGATCGTCGTGAACCCCGAGATCCAGAACGACGGTCTCGAAGACTCGCTCGAGACGTCAGAGTCCTCTGCTCCCTACATCGAGCAGTCGAGCCCCCCGCCGCCCACTGATGCCGGGGGGCGACGGGGTGACAGTCGGCTCAATCCCAAGTACAGCTTCGACAACTTCGTCATCGGCGGCTCCAACCGCTTCGCGCATGCGGCGGCTGTCGCGGTCGCCGAGGCACCTGCCAAGGCGTACAACCCGCTGTTCGTCTACGGCGAGTCCGGTCTGGGCAAGACACACCTCCTCCATGCGATCGGGCACTACGCGGAAAGCCTCTATCCGGGCATCCGCGTGCGCTACGTCTCGAGCGAGGAGTTCACGAACGACTTCATCAACTCGATCGCCAACAACCGAGCCAGCGTGTTCCAGTCCCGCTACCGCGAGATCGACATCCTCCTCATCGACGACATCCAGTTCCTCCAGGGGAAGGACTCCACGCAGGAGGCGTTCTTCCACACGTTCAACACGCTGCATGATCACAACAAGCAGGTGGTCATCACGAGCGACCTTCCCCCCAAGCACCTCACCGGCTTCGAAGACCGCATGCGCAGTCGATTCGAGTGGGGCCTCATCACCGACGTGCAGGCCCCCGACCTCGAGACCCGCATCGCGATCCTGCGCAAGAAGGCGCAGAACGACCGACTTCAGGTTCGCGACGACGTGCTCGAGTACATGGCGTCGAAGGTGTCGAGCAACATCCGCGAACTCGAGGGCACGCTCATTCGAGTCACAGCATTCGCCAACCTCAACCGCACACCCGTCGACCTGCAGCTCGTGCAAACCGTGCTCAAGGACCTCATCACGCTTGACGAGGACAACGTCATCGCACCGGTCGACATCATCAATCACACGGCCGCCTACTTCAAGCTCACCGTCGACGACCTCTACGGGTCCTCGCGCTCCCAGGCTGTCGCTACCGCGCGCCAGATCGCGATGTACCTGTGTCGCGAGCTCACCAATCTCTCGCTCCCCAAGATCGGGCAGCTGTTCGGCAACCGTGATCACACCACGGTGATGTACGCCAACAAGAAGATCAGCGAGCTCATGAAGGAGCGCCGGTCGATCTACAACCAGGTGACCGAGCTTACGAGCCGCATCAAGCAGAACAACCGCTACAGCTGATCGACACGTCGACGCTGTGTGCTGCCCATCCGATACCCAGGCGCACGGCCACCATCGCCCTCCCTCCTTCTCGTGATCGCGCTCCCGTCGTCCGGTTCCGAGCACTTTCGCACACTGGGGACAGCCTGTGGATAACTCCATCGAGGGTGGGGAGCGATTGTTGAATGACTCCTTCCGCCTGTGGGTGCGGACGTGCAGCTCCGGCACCGAGTGCACGTATCGGCCGCGGGGTTCGTACCCCTCCTCCACAAGTTACAGAGATGTGGTTCAGCCAGGACTCGGGCGGCTGGCCGCCTTATCCACACTGTGCACAGCGGTTAAGGGTGTTGTTCTTGTTTCTCTTCAGAGGATGACGAGGGATAACTTCATCGTCCCCGCCGAACAGCGCACCCGCTGTGCCAGTATGGAAGGCCCGGGATTCGGGTGGGTGAGGGACGACCGAGAGGCAGCCGCGTGAAGTTCCAGGTCAATCGCGACGTTCTGAGCGACGCCGTGTCGTTCGCCGTCAAGCTCCTTCCGCAGCGCACCACCTTGCCGATTCTCAGCGGCGTGCTCGTGCGGGCGGAGAACGGATCCGTGACCCTGTCGTCGTTCGACTATGAGGTGTCGGCTCAGACCACGATCGCTGCTGACATCACCGAGGAAGGCACCGTTCTCGTCTCCGGTCGGCTCTTGGCCGACATCGCTTCGAGGCTTCCTGCCGCGCCCGTTGAGTTCACGACGATCGAGTCGAAGATCGCCGTCACCTGCGGTTCGGCCAGATTCACCCTCTCGAGCATGCCTGTGGAGGAGTATCCGAGCCTGCCCGAGGTGGACGGCCCGAGCGGCGTGCTGCCGGGCGAGGACTTCTCCGACGCCGTCGGCCAGGTGGCCGTGGCCGCGTCCCGGGACGACGTGACCCCGGTCATCACGGGCGTGCAGCTCGAGATCGTCGAGAACCGCCTCTCCCTCGTCGCGACCGACCGGTACCGGGTAGCGGTGCGCGAGATCGACTGGGAGTCCACGGCTGTCGAGGTCGGGGTGACCGCGCTCGTACCGTCGCGCACCCTGTCCGAGATCGGCAAGATCTTCGGCCACAGTTCCGCGGTCACCGTGACGATCGTGACCGGAGGCGACCGCGAGCTCATCGCCTTCTCTGCGGACAAGAAGACGGTGACCTCCCTGCTCATCAAGGGCAACTTCCCGCCCGTCAAGCGGCTCTTCCCGGAGTCGGTCGAGAACTACGCGGTCATGAACACCGCTGAGCTCGTTGAGGCCACGCGCCGAGTCGCGCTCGTGCTCGAGCGCGACGCCGCCCTGCGGTACTCCTTCACCGAAGACGGACTGACCCTCGAGGCGATCGGGTCCGAGAACGCGCAGGCGTCCGAGACGATCGACGCCCACGTGACGGGGGGCGACACAACCGTGTCCCTCAAGCCGCAGTTCCTCATCGACGGCCTGGCGGCGGTGCACAGCGAGTTCGTGCGCCTGTCGTTTACGAAGACCGATAACCCGAACAAGCCGGGCCCGGTCCTCATCACGAGCCAGTCGTCGAAGGACCAGCCGGGTTCGGACAACTACCGCTACCTGCTGCAGCCGAACCTGCTCCTGCGCTGAGCGGCGTGCACGTCACGCACCTCACCCTCGTCGACTATCGCAACTATGCGCGGGCCGACGTAGAGCTGTCGCCGGGCACGACCCTGTTCGTCGGGCGCAATGGGCAGGGGAAGACCAACCTCGTCGAGGCCATCGGGTATCTGAGCACGGTCTCCTCTCACCGGGTGTCTACGGACCAGCCGCTCGTGCGGGCTGGACAGGAGAGCGCGATCGTGCGCATGCGGGTTCAGCACGAGGAGCGGTCGCTCGTGATCGAGCTGCAGCTCAACCGCGCTGGCGCGAACAAGGCGCAGGTCAATCGCGGTGCCGTCCGCACGCGAGAGCTGCCGCGGTATTTTGCCAGCGTGCTCTTCTCTCCCGAGGATCTCTCGCTCGTGCGAGGCGAGCCTTCGGGACGCCGCGCCTACCTCGACTCCCTCGTCGTGCAGAGATCGCCCCGCTTCGCGGGCATCATGGCCGATTACGAGAGGGTCGTACGACAGCGCAACTCCCTTCTCAAGTCGGCTCGAGCCTCCCGCCTGCCAGCCGACTCGCTGAGCACCCTCGACGTCTGGGATGACCGCCTCGTAGAGCTCGGCACGGCGATCATGGTGGCGCGGCACGAACTGGTCGAGCAGCTGCGGCCGGAAATCTCGCGGGCCTACCGGGCGGTCGCTGGCGATGAGCACGACACGGGGGTGAGCATCCAGCGCAGCATCGATGCGGATGCTTCCCCCGATGCTGCATCGTCGGCTGAGGTTGTCGGGGGTGAGGCCGGGGGAGACCCTGACCGAGTGGGAGCGATCTTCCGAGAACGGCTGGTCGCTCGGCGGCGGGATGAGCTCGATCGCGCCGTCACACTCGTCGGCCCCCATCGGGACGACCTGGTGCTCGACCTCAACGGTCTGCCGGCGCGGGGGTACGCGAGCCACGGAGAGAGCTGGTCGTTCGCGCTCGCCCTCAAGCTTGCCTCGGCCGCCGTGCTGCGCGTCGACGCGGTGGCCGGCGACCCGGTGCTCGTGCTCGACGATGTATTCGCCGAGCTCGATGAGGGGCGTCGCGAACGCCTCGCGGATGCGATCGTCGATTACGAGCAGGTGCTCATCACCGCGGCCGTCGGGCGGGACGTGCCGGAGCGCTTGCGGGCCAGGAGCGTGAGTATCGCGGCCGGGGCGATCGTCGGTGCGAGCGGGGACGCAAACGATGAGTGACACGCCCGCACCCCCTGGGTCAACGCCCGGCGACGCCGACCAGCGCCACGCGGTTCAGCCGGAGTCGGAGGCCAGTGCCGTCTATCAGCGACTCCGCCGGGTCTTCGGCGATCCTTCCATGCGGTCGTCGGATGCACGCAAGAGAGCTGCGGGGGCCCGCACACGCGGAGCGACCTCGCCCTTCGGCGCGGGGCGCGATCCGGCGGGGCTGGACGACGTCATCGACTCGCTCACGCGTGTCATGGGCTGGACCTCCCCGCTCGCGCGAGGAGAGCTGCTCTCCGCGTGGTCGAGCATCGTCGGGGAAGACGTCGCGGCCCGGTCGCAGCCGGTCGGCATCGAGGAGGGCGTGCTGAGCATCCAGTGCGATTCGACAGCGTGGGCGACACAGCTGCGCTTGATGCAGAGCGATATTCTGACGTCGATCGTGCGCACCTTCCCCGAGGCGGGGGTGTCGGGGGTGCGGATTCTGGGGCCGGGAGCGCCCAGTTGGAAGCGCGGCCCGCGTTCGGTGCCCGGTCGTGGTCCACGCGACACGTACGGCTAGGAAGACGAATCACTCCAGTACAGCGCCGAAATCTCCCCAGAGGCCCTTTCTGGCGCCGCTGAGCACGCATTTATTGGTAGGATGGACACGTCGTCGGGGACCCATTCCTGGGCCCGTGATCGGCCACCACGATCGACTCGGCGGGAGCACCCACACGCACATGACAGCCTCGACTTCGCACTCGGACAACGGATACGGCGCCGGCGACATCCAGGTACTCGAGGGGCTCGAGGCGGTGCGCAAGCGGCCCGGCATGTACATCGGCTCCACCGGGCCCCGCGGTCTGCATCACCTGGTGTACGAGATCGTCGACAACTCCGTCGACGAAGCGCTCGCCGGCCACTGCGACACGATCCACATCACGCTGCTCGAGAACGGCGGCGTGCAGGTCGTCGACAACGGCCGTGGCATCCCGGTCGATGAGCATCCGGTCGAGAAGCGCTCGACCGTCGAGGTGGTGCTGACGATCCTCCACGCGGGAGGGAAGTTCGGCGGCACCGGATACGCGGTCTCCGGGGGGCTCCACGGCGTGGGCAGCTCGGTCGTCAACGCGCTCTCCTCCCGCCTCGCCGTGGAGGTGAGGCGTCAAGGCTCCGTGTGGCGGCAGAGCTACCAGAACGGCGTTCCGGATGCTCCGCTCGCGCAGGGCGAGGCGACGACCGAGACCGGCACCACGATCACCTTCTGGCCGAACGCCGAGATCTTCGAGACCGTGCAGTTCGACTGGGATACCCTGCGCACGCGCTTCCAGCAGATGGCCTTCCTCAACAAGGGGCTGCGCATCACCATCACCGACGAGCGCGTCGCCACCGAGGGCGAGACGATCGTCGCCAAGGAAGCCGGCGACGAGCCGCTGCGCGAGGAGTTCCACTACGAGCAGGGCCTCGTCGACTACGTGGAGTTCCTCAACTCGGCGAAGAAGACCGAGGTCGTGCACCCCGAGATCATCTCCTTCGAGTCGGAGGACACCGAGCGCCGCATCGCGCTCGAGGTCGCCATGCAGTGGACCAATGGATACAGCGAGTCGGTGCACACCTACGCCAACACGATCAACACGCACGAGGGCGGCACCCACGAGGAGGGCTTCCGCGCTGCGCTGACCACGCTCGTCAACCGCTATGCGCGAGAGAAAGGCATCCTCAAGGAGAAGGACGAGAACCTCTCGGGCGATGACGTGCGCGAAGGCCTCACCGCGGTCATCTCCATCAAGCTCGGTGAGCCGCAGTTTGAGGGCCAGACCAAGACCAAGCTCGGCAACACCGAGGCCAAGTCGTTCGTGCAGAAAGTCACCGGCGAGCACCTCTCGGACTGGTTCGAGCGCAACCCCGTGCAGGGCAAGGACGTCATCCGCAAGGCGATGCAGGCGGCCGCCGCGCGCCTCGCCGCGCGCAAGGCGCGCGAGCAGACCCGGCGTAAGGGCCTGTTGGAATCCGGCGGCATGCCCGGCAAGCTCAAGGACTGCCAATCGAAGGACCCGTCGCTCAGCGAGATCTTCATCGTCGAGGGCGATTCCGCAGGCGGTTCCGCCGTCCAGGGCCGCAATCCGGAGACGCAGGCGATCCTGCCGCTGCGCGGCAAGATCCTCAATGTCGAGAAGGCCCGACTCGATCGCGCGCTCGGCAACGCCGAGGTGCAGGCGATGATCACGGCGTTCGGCGCGGGCATCGGGGAGGACTTCGACCCCGACAAGGTGCGCTACCACAAGATCGTGCTCATGGCCGATGCCGACGTGGACGGCCAGCACATCACGACCCTCCTCCTCACCCTGCTCTTCCGGTACATGCGGCCCCTCATCGATCTCGGCTACGTCTACCTGGCACAGCCTCCCCTCTACCGCCTCAAGTGGACCAACGCCGATCACGAGTACGTGTTCAGCGACCGTGAGCGCGATGCCCTCATGGAATCCGGGCTGGCGAGCGGCAAGCGCATCCCGAAAGACAACGGGGTGCAGCGGTACAAGGGTCTTGGTGAGATGAACCACCAGGAACTGTGGGACACGACGATGAACCCCGTCAGCCGCACTCTGCTGCAGGTGACGCTCGACGACGCGGCCATGGCCGACGCCGTGTTCTCCACCCTCATGGGCGAGGACGTCGAGTCGCGACGCACGTTCATCCAGCAGAACGCGAAGGACGTGCGGTTCTTGGACATCTGACCGCGCCGCTCGTCACCGAGCAGCGCGAACGCGGACCCCCACTCCACCACCACCGAAGGCAGCAACACCATGGCAGACGACAGCACCGGCACCGGGCCGATCGACGCTGAGGCGACCGAGCCCATCGACTACGGCCCCGGCGGGCGCGTGAACCAGGTGGACCTGCAGCTCGAGATGCAGCGCTCCTACCTCGACTACGCGATGAGCGTCATCGTCGGGCGCGCGCTGCCCGATGTGCGCGATGGGCTCAAGCCCGTGCACCGCCGCGTGCTGTACGCCATGTTCGACGGCGGATACCGACCTGACAAGGCGTACTCGAAGTGCTCGCGCGTCGTCGGCGACGTCATGGGGCAGTTCCACCCGCACGGCGACTCCGCCATCTACGACGCTCTCGTGCGCCTCGTCCAGCCGTGGTCGATGCGCTACCCGCTCGCCGCGGGTCAGGGCAACTTCGGCTCGCCGGGCAACGACGGCGCCGCCGCCCCGCGGTACACCGAGACCAAGATGGCTCCGCTCGCCATGGAGATGGTGCGCGATATCGAGGAAGACACGGTCGACTTCCAGGACAACTACGACGGGCGCACGCGCGAGCCGAGCATCCTGCCTTCGCGGTTCCCGAACCTCCTCGTCAACGGCTCCGTCGGCATCGCGGTCGGCATGGCGACGAACATCCCGCCCCACAATCTGCGCGAAGTCGCCTCCGCCGCGCTGTGGCACCTCGAGAACCCCGAAGCGGATCGGGAAAAGCTGCTCGACGCGATCCTGCAGCGCGTGAAGGGCCCCGACTTCCCGACCGGCGCCCAGATTCTCGGCGTCAAGGGCATTCAGGACGCCTACCGCACGGGACGCGGGTCGATCACGATGCGCGCCGTCGTCACGGTCGAGGAGATCCAGAACCGCACGTGCCTCGTCATCACCGAGCTGCCGTACCAGGTCAACCCCGACAACCTCGCGATCAAGATCGCCGATCTCGTCAAGGAGGGCAAGCTCGCCGGCATCGCAGACATCCGCGACGAGTCCTCCGGCCGCACCGGTCAGCGTCTCGTCATCGTGCTCAAGCGCGACGCCGTCGCCAAGGTCGTGCTCAACAACCTGTACAAGCACACGCAGCTGCAAGACAACTTCGGTGCCAACATGCTCGCCATCGTCGACGGCGTGCCCCGCACCCTCCCGATCGACGGCTTCATTCGCCACTGGGTCACCCACCAGATCGAGGTCATCGTGCGGCGCACAGCGTTCCGCCTCGCCAAAGCGGAGGCGGACGCCCACATCCTGCGCGGCTACCTCAAGGCTCTGGATGCTCTCGACGAGGTCATCGCGCTCATCCGCCGCTCGCAGACCACCGAAGAGGCACGCGACGGGCTCATGCAGCTCTTGACCGTGGACGAGTTGCAGGCCACCGCCATCCTCAACCTGCAGCTGCGCCGCCTCGCGGCGCTCGAGCGGCAGAAGATCCAGGAGCAGGCGGAGGAGCTCGAGCGGCTCATCGCCGACTACCAGAGCATCCTCGCCAGCCCCGAACGCCAGCGCACGATCGTCGGCGAGGAGCTCACCGAGATCGTCGACAAGTACGGCGACGACCGCCGCACCGAGATCATGTTCGGCTTCGACGGCGACATGAGCGTCGAAGACCTCATCCCCGTCGAAGAGATGGTGGTCACCGTCACGCGAGGCGGCTACATCAAGCGCACGCGCAGCGACAACTACCGCCCTCAGCATCGGGGCGGAAAAGGGGTGCGCGGCGCGCAGCTGCGCGCGGACGACGTCGTCGAGCACTTCTTCGTCACCACCACGCACCACTGGCTGCTGTTCTTCACCACGACGGGGCGCGTCTACCGGCTCAAGACCTACGAGATTCAGGAGGGCAGCCGCGACGCGAAGGGCCAGCACGTCGCCAACCTCCTCGCCCTGCAGCCGCATGAGCAGATCGCCCAGATCCTCGACATCCGCGACTACTCGGTCGCCGAGCACCTCGTGCTCGCCACGCGCAACGGTCTCGTGAAGAAGACGGCCCTCACCGAGTACGACACCAATCGCACGGGCGGCATCATCGCCATCAACCTGCGCGAGGGCGACGAGCTCGTGTCGGCCATGCTCGCCGACGAGTCCGACGACATCCTGCTCGTTTCCCGTCTGGGAATGTCGTTGCGGTTCACCGGGGATGACAGCGCGCTGCGCCCCATGGGCCGCTCCACCTCCGGCGTCACGGGCATGAAGTTCCGCCAGGGCGACGAACTGCTCTCGGCCTCCGTCGTCGGCGATCGCGGCTACGTCTTCGTCGTCACGGAGGGCGGATACGCCAAGCGCACCGCCGTCGACCAGTACCGCATCCAGCAGCGCGGGGGGCTCGGCATCAAGGTCGCCAAACTGAATGACGACCGTGGCGCGCTCGCCGGCGCCCTCATCGTCGCTGAGGACGACGAAGTGCTCGTCGTCCTGCAAAACGGCAAGGTGGTACGCTCTGCCGTGGCCGAGGTGCCCGCCAAGGGGCGCGACACCATGGGCGTCGTGTTCGCCCGGCCGGACGACGACGACCGCATCATCGCCATCGCTCGCAACAGCGAGCGCCATCTGGTGGATCCGGATGCCGACACGGCGACGGATGCCGATACTGACAATGCCGCTCCGGCCGCGACCGCGACCGAGGCCGGGAAGGACCACAGCTCGTGAGTACAGTCGCCGAGAAGCTGCAGCGCAAGTCGCAGCGCAGCGCCCCCGTCAAGCAGGTGCGCCTCAAACTCGTCTACATCGACTTCTGGTCGGCGGTGAAGCTCTCCTTCCTCGTCGCGATCTGCCTGTCGATCGCGCTCCTCATCGCGACGCTCATGGTGTGGATCGTCCTCTCCTCGCTCGGCGTCATCTCGCAGCTCGACTCGCTCTTCGCGGAGATCCTCGGGGAGGACGCCCTGAGCCTCGCCGAGATCCTCTCGCTCGGTCAGGTGATGTTCTTCGCGAGCATCGTCGCGGTGCTGAACGCGGTGGGCGGCACGGTGCTCGGTGCGGTGAGCGCGCTCATCTACAACCTCAGCGTGCGACTCACCGGCGGGCTCCTCGTCGGATTCACCAACAACTGACACGCCCCTCCCCTGCCGCATCGTCGCGAATTGGGGGAGGGTGACCGGGTGCTGTACAGTCGTATCCGGTCTCACGGGGATATAGCTCAGGCGGTTAGAGCGCTTCGCTGATAACGAAGAGGTCCGAGGTTCAAGTCCTCGTATCCCCACGCGCACAACCCACAAGGGGCCTTAGCTCAATTGGTAGAGCGCCTGCTTTGCAAGCAGGAGGTCAGGAGTTCGATTCTCCTAGGCTCCACTCAGATCCCGCCGCTGTGTTGCTCGCGCTCGGGCACGACGCGCGCCCGCACCACACAGCACAGCGGCGCCGGCCCAGAGGGCGGCGCCGCTTCGTGTGGTGCGAGCTACGTGGCCGGAGTCGGCTCGTCCTCGGCCTCGACCCACAGGTCGTCGTCGGCACGCAGAGTGTGCCAGGCGGCGTAGGCGACGCCCGCGGCGGCGACCACACCGAGCCCGATGAGGATGTACGTGCCGGGGCCGGGCTTGGGCTTGACCTCGATGAGGCCGACGCGCTGACCTGCCCGGGTGGCGAGCTCGCGACCGGACGCGGAAGCCGACTTGAGGGCATCCCGCAGCTGCTTGTTGCGCGCGATGTCGAGAACGGCGATCGCCGATCCCAGTGCGCCTGAGACGGCGGGCAGTACATCGTCGGTGAACGTGGAGCGCGTCGCGCTCGCGGCCGACCGCACCGATCCGACGCCGGCGTCGATGCTCGGCTGCACGCGCTTCTCGTACGCGCTCTTCACGCGGGGCGCGACGTCGTCGCGCGCGACCGTCGCCGCCTCGCGGCTCGCCGCACGCAGAACCTTCGCGGCATGCTCGAGAACCTCGCGCTGCTCGCTCCACACATCCGAGGCCGACCCGCGAAGCTTCTTGATCTCGCGGCGGCGCTTGCGTGACAATCCCATGGTCCTCATCCTCCAGCAGGTGGCGATCGGTGACCCGTCCATCCTGGCACTGATGCACGAGGCTCCCCAACGGCACAGACCGAATGCTCAGGAATCGCCCGGTGCTGAGCGTGGAAGAATGGCGGGCATGACGATCCACACCGCTGTCGCGACCATCCACACCAACCACGGCGACATCGTCGTCAACCTCTACGGCAACCACGCGCCCAAGACCGTCGACAACTTCGTCGGCCTCGCGACGGGGACGCGAGAGTGGACCGACCCGCACAGCGGCCAGGCGACGAGCGAGCCGCTGTACAACGGCGTCATCTTCCACCGCATCATCACCGGCTTCATGCTGCAGGGCGGCGATCCGATCGGTCAGGGCACGGGCGGCCCCGGCTACCAGTTCGACGACGAGATCCACCCCGAACTGCAGTTCACCGAGCCCTACCTTCTCGCGATGGCGAACGCCGGCAAGCGCGGCGGTCGCGGCACCAACGGCTCGCAGTTCTTCATCACGACGGTGCCGACGCCGTGGCTCAACGGCAACCACACGATCTTCGGTGCCGTCGCCGACGACGCCTCCCGCAGGGTCGTCGACGCCATCGAAGCCGTGCCGACCGGTGCGGGTGACAAGCCCCTCGAGGACGTCGTCATCTCGAGCATCGAGGTGGCGCAGGCCGCGTGAGCGACCCGGGCGCCGCGACCGGCGCGTCCGTCTGCTATCGGCACACCGACCGGCGCAGCCTCGTCCGCTGCCAGCGCTGCGGCCGTCCGGTGTGCCCGGAGTGCCAGACGCCCGCCCCCGTCGGCGTCCACTGCCCGGAGTGCCGCGCCGCGGCGGCCGCCGCCGCACCCCGCCGCCCGTCGCGCGTCGCGCGCGCCTTCCGACGCGGGAGCAGCGTTCCGGTCGTGACCTACACGATCATCGCCGTCACGACGGCAGCCTTCCTCCTGCAATGGCTCACCCAGGGCCTGCTCACGCAGATGTTCGCGTACTACCCCCCGTTCACTCCCGAGCAACCATGGCGGATGCTCACGGTCGCGCTCGTGCACAGCGAGCGATCCATCTTCCACATCCTGGTCAACATGTACTCGCTGTTCGTGCTGGGGTCTCTGCTCGAGCGGCTCATCGGGCGAGTACGCTTCCTCGCGGTGTACGGGCTGTCGATCCTCGGCGGATCGGTCGCCGTGCTCTGGCTCGCACCGCTCACGGTGGTCGTGGGAGCGTCCGGCGGCATCTTCGGGCTGCTCGGGGCGTTCTTCGTGATCCAGCGCCGTCTGGGTGGGGGGAGCATCCAACTCATCGTCCTCATCGCCATCAACCTGGGGCTCGGCTTCGTCATCCCGGGCGTCTCGTGGCAAGCCCACATCGGGGGGCTCATCGTCGGGGCACTCGCCGCGCTCGTGCTGCTGCGCACCCGACGGGCCGATCAGCAGAGGCGACAAGCGCTGCTGCTGGCCGGTCTCGGCGTGGCGCTCGTCATCGCCACCGCTGTGCGCTTCACGCTGCTCTGACGCGCCTCGCACGAACGTGAGAGAAAGTTATCCACATCTGATTCCACACTGGGGATAATCACAGACGTGTAGTTTCACCCCCGCTCGGGGGGCGTCATCGCAGAAGGCCCGATCAGCGCCAGCGTGTCGTCATGAGGAAGCCGATGAACATGATGCCGAAGCCGACCATGATGTTCCACGGGCCGATGCTCGGCACGGGCCACGAGCTCTGACTCACGTAGTAGACGAGAATCCACAGCAGGCCCACGAGCATGAACCCGAACATCACCGGCTTGAACCAGACCGGGTTCGGGGTGTCTTTGCTGCTGGGAGTGGGCGTGTTCTCGGAGTCGCTCGTCGTCCTGGCCATGGGGCGATTCTAGCCCGACCCGCCGGCCCAGCACCTCCGCCTACAATGAGCGCGTGGCCAGGAGCACGCAGTCGACTCACCCCGTGAGCATCACGGGAGTGCTCGGCGAGCTCCTCATCACTGCTGGTGTACTCGTGATGCTCTTCCTTGGCTGGTACGTCTGGCTCAACGACATCGTGACAGGGTCGGTGCAGCAGGGTGCCGCGGTCGATGTGCAGCGCGAACTGCAGCAGGAGTGGGAAGACGACCTCGCCGCCCAGCCCGAGCCGGAGCCCGAGCCCGACGATGCTGATCCTGGTGCTCCTCTTGATCCGCCCGTCGCCATCGCGCCCGCTGCTGGCGAGCGCTGGGGCGCGCTCATCGTTCCCCGCTTCGGCGAGGACTACGTGCGCGCGATCGGCGAAGGCGTCGACCCAGCGACCGTGCTGAACAGCAGAACGCTCGGTGTCGGGCACTACTCCGATACGCAGATGCCGGGGGAGCTCGGCAATGTGGCCCTCGCCGCTCACCGCAACACCTGGGGCGGCGCCTTCAGCGAGGTCGGAGAGTTGCAGCTGGGTGACAGCCTGTACATCGAGACGCGGGACGGCTGGTACCAGTACGGGTTCCGCGGGCTCGAATACGTCTGGCCCTCCGGAGTCGATGTGCTCCTCCCCGTGCCGCAGGCGCCGCAAGTGGAGCCCGGAGAGCACATCCTGACCCTGACCACGTGCAACCCACGCTTCTCCACCGCAGAGCGCATGATCGCCTACGCCGTGCTCGAAGACTGGCATCCGCGCTCGGGCGGCGCGCCCGCAGAGATCTCCGAGCTCGTCCAAGCGTCGGGTCGATAGGCACGAGAGGAATCCCATGTACGCAGCACTCTGGCGGGTGCTCCCCGGTCCGTTCGTGGTGCGACTGCTGATCGTGCTCGTGCTCGCGGCGAGCATCCTCCTCGCCCTGGTGGCCTGGGTCTTTCCGTGGGTCGCGGAGACGTTCCTTCAGCAGGAGTCCGTGGTGGAGTCGATGCCATGAAGGTTCTCGTCATCGACAACTACGACAGCTTCGTCTACACCCTCGACGGATACCTGCAGCAGCTCGGCGCGCAGACGACCGTCGTGCGCAACGACGTCGTAGACGACGGCCGCGCGGCGGACCTGATCGACGTCTACGACGCCGTGCTGCTCTCACCCGGGCCTGGCAACCCGGCTTCGGCGGGCATCTCGATCGCTGTGGTGCACGCCGCGATCGCTGCTGACACGCCCCTGCTGGGCGTCTGCCTCGGCCACCAGGCGATTGCGGAAGCCCTCGGTGGCGTCGTCACGCACGCCGAGGAGCTCATGCACGGCAAGACGTCGCTCATCGAGCACGACGACAGCCCCTTCTTCGCGGGCGTGCCGCAGTCCTTCCGCGCCACGCGCTATCACAGCCTCGCGATCGTGGAGGGCACTGTTCCCGATGAGCTCGTCATCACGGCGCGCACCGCAGGCGGGGTCATCATGGGGGTTCGGCACCGCTCCGCGCGCGTGCACGGGGTGCAGTTCCACCCTGAGTCGGTGCTCACCGAGGGCGGCTACCGGATGCTCGGCAACTGGCTCGCGGAAGCCGGCCTCGCTGAGGCCGCTGTGACGGCGCGCGACCTGACGCCGCTCGTCAGCTCCGCGTCTCTTGCGACCTGATCGATCTCGCGGCGCGGGGTGACCCTAGTCGCCCTCGGCCGAGCCGTTGCAGTACCGCAGGGTCACAGCAGAGTTCTGCGGATGGTCTCCGGGCGCGAGCGATTGACCGGTGACCGTCTGGCCTGTGCAACTGGAATCGCCCTGCACTGTCACGCTCAGTTGCAGCGCACTCATCTGCGACGTCGCCTCGCCGATGGTCTCGCCGCGCACGTCGGGCACGGTCACGAGGCCGTTCGAGACGACCAGGTTGACGGAGTCGCCTTCACGAAGTTCGGCGCCGAATTCAGGATCGGTGCGGATCACGACATCGGGCCGTACGTTCGGCGAATTCTCGCTGGCGACGGTGCCGACGACGAGGCCGCGCTCGGCCAGTGCCGCCTCCGCCTGCTCGAGCGTGAGGAGGGTCAGGCTCGGCACGTCGACCAGCGGGGCACCTGAGGAAACGTACACCTCGATCTCCTGACCCGGCCCCACGGCAATGCCGGCCGGCGGCTCGGTGCGAAGAATCTGCCCCTCCGGAACATCGGGGGTGGACTCGGTGAAGGGTACCGGCTCGAGGCCCAAGTCGATGAGCTCCTGAGCACCATCCTCGTACTGCTGGCCCACGAGCTGGGGAACCTCGATGGCGACCGAGTTCGTCAAGGGAGTCTGCTCGAGGTTGAACACCCAGTACAGGACGGCCGCGACGATGACAATCATGACGGCGACGCCCGACCAGATCCATGCGACGGGTGGTCGCGTCTGGCTGCGGCTGCGACGCTCCTCGTCGTCGACGCTCAGCTGCCGCATCGCCGACTCGGTGCTCGCCGTGGCCTGCGGGTTGACACCGAAGAGGGTGGCGCTGAAGTCGGGGCCGCTCTCGGGCCGCATCACGGGAGCGCTCCCGCCGAGGGCGGAGGCCACCTCGGTTCGGAACTCCGCAGCCGACTGAAACCGCGTGAAGCGGTCTTTCGAGAGAGCGTGCATGACGACGGCGTCCAGGGCAGGGGTGACTTGGGGTGCGAGCATGCTCGGCGCCACGGGAGGCTCACTCACATGCTGGTAGGCCACAGCGACGGGCGAGTCGCCTTGGAACGGCGGCCGACCGGTGATCATCTCGAACAGGACGACACCCGTGGAGTAGAGGTCGGTGCGCGCATCGACGGTTTCGCCGCGCGCTTGCTCGGGCGAGAAGTACTGCGCCGTGCCGAGAATGCTGCTGGTCTGCGCCACGGTGGCCGCAGAGTCGGAGATTGCGCGAGCGATGCCGAAGTCCATGACCTTAACCTGGCCGGTGGGGGTCACCATGATGTTGCCCGGCTTGATGTCGCGATGCACCACGCCCGCACGGTGGGAGTACTCCAGAGCCGTGAGCACGCCTTCGATGATGCGACCGGCTTCGGCCACCGGCAGCGGACCGTCAGCGATGATGTCCTTGAGGAGACGGCCTTCGACGTACTCCATGACGATGAACGGAACGACCGTCTCGCCGGCGCCGGACTCGGTCACGATCTCCTCGCCCGCATCGAAAACCCGGACGATCGTGGGATGTGCCATGCGGGCGGCGGCCTGGGCCTCCTGGCGGAAGCGGGTGCGGAAGACGGGGTCGCTCGCGAGCGCGGACTTCAACAGCTTGACGGCGACGCGGCGCCCCAGCTTGGCGTCCGACGCGACGTGCACGTCTGACATGCCGCCGCGGCCGATGAGCGCTCCCAGCTCGTAGCGGCCCGCGAGAACCCGCGAACCCTGCGCGACACCGTCCATCGTCACCGTATCCTCACTGCTGTGTCCGACTCGATCACAGTGTAGGTGGTCGCGGTGCACCACCACCCGAGCATCGCGGCAGGAGCACTCACTCCTCGGTGATGGGAACGGCGAGCTCGCTGGAGCGCTCTGACTGCAGCGAGCCGCACTGCGCGACGTAGGTCACACGCAGTTGACCGCTGTCAGCGAGGGTCACCACGAGGCTCGTGGTCGATGCCGAGAGCGGGTTGCCCTGCGCGGGGGTTCCGCCGACGATCGTCACGTTGTAGCCCTCGAGGCTGTAGCCCGCGGGGCAATCGGTGTAGTTCGGCCAGCTGAGCGTGACCTCGCTTCCCGCGGGGTACGGACCCTCGCCCGGGGCGATGGCGAGATTGCTCGGCTTCGGGGGGGTCGGGATGTCCGTGTAGAAGTAGACGGTGAGCAGCGTGCCGGTCTGCACCTCGCCGCGGATCGGCGTCGTGCGGTAGGAGAGACCCTGCTGGTCGCGGCTCGGGGCGATGTTGCCCTCGACCTCCTCGATGCGCAGCTCGAGGTCGGCAGCCTTTTCCTGAACTTGAGCGCGCGTGAGGCCGACCCACTCCTGCTCGACAATGAGCACTGTGTCCACCGTCGGGGTCGGAGTGGGTGTCTCGACGTCGGTCGGCTCCACGCTCGCGGTGTCGGTCGGCACGGGAGCGGGGTCGTTCGGTGCGGCGAACACGGCGATGAGCACACCGACGAGAGCGAGCAGCAGCACGCTCGACAGGGCGACGAGCGGCCACGTCCACGGGCTGCGCTGCGGCACAGCGGGTTGCGGGGCGGTCGTCGGGGGCGTCGCGCCGCCCATGCTCGGCAGCACCCTCGTCGCATCCTCCGATCCGATGGCGCCGAGCACCTGGGTCGCCTCGGTCGCCGCACCACCGGTGATGGCGGGCACGATCGCGGACGCCGCGCCCACATCCCCGCGCCGCAGCGCCTGTGCCGCACGGGCGAATGCCTGAGCCGAGGCGGGGCGATCGGAGGGCTTCTTGGCGATCGACGCGAAGATCAGATTGCGCACCGGCTCAGCGACGGTGACCGGCAGTTCCGGGGGCGCCTCGTTGATCTGCGCCATGGCGATCGCGACCTGCGACTCACCCGTGAACGGCCGTCGGCCCGCGAGAGCCTCGTAGGCGACGATGCCGAGGGAGTAGACGTCGGTCGACGGTGAGGCGGAATGCCCGCTCGCCTGTTCTGGCGACAGGTACTGCACGGTGCCCATGACCTGACCGGTCGCCGTGAGCGGTACCTGGTCAGCGATGCGCGCGATGCCGAAGTCGGTGATCTTCACCCGACGGTCAGGGGTGATCAGCAGATTTCCCGGCTTGATGTCGCGGTGGACGAGCCCCGCCTGGTGGGCGGCGTGCAGAGCCAAGGCGGTCTGGGCGATGATGTCCAGCACCTGATCGGCGGGCAGCACGCGCTCGCGCTCGAGGATCGTGGAGAGGGCCTCACCGGGAACGAGCTCCATCACGAGGAAGGCACTGCCCTCTTCCTCGCCGTAGTCGTAGACGTTCGCGATGCCCTCGTGGTTGACGAGCGCGGCGTGCCGGGCTTCGGCGCGGAAGCGCTCCAAGAACCCGGGGTCGCCCATGTACTCGTCTTTGAGGATCTTCAGCGCGACAGTGCGGCCGATGACGAGATCGGTCGCCTGCCAGACCTCCCCCATACCGCCGATCGCGATACGAGAGAGCAATTGGTAGCGCCCACCGAAGGTGAGCCCGCTCGTGGGCCTCATCTGCTCAGCACCGCCTCAAGAACTCTCTTCGCGATCGGAGCCGCGATCTGGTTGCCGAACGCCGACTGCCCCTGCCCGCCGCCATCCTCGATCACGACCGCGATCGCGACCTGCGGATTGTCTGCGGGGGCGAAGCCGGTGAACCACAGGGTGTATGGCTCGGTCGCGCCGTTCTCAGCCGTGCCGGTCTTACCCGCGACGGCGACGCCTTCTATTCTGGCATTAGATGCGGCCCCGTTGGCGACCCCCTCGACCATGAGCGCGGTCAGCTCGGTGGCCGTGGAGCGCGCGATCGGCTGGCTCAGCAGCACGGGTTCGGGTGCGTCGATCGTCGCTAGGTCCGGCGCGATAATGCGCTCGAGCAGGGTCGGCTTCATGAGATTCCCACCGTTGGCGATCGCGGCGCTCACCATCGCCACCTGCAGGGGCGTGACGCGGACGTCGAACTGGCCGAAGGACGAGAGCATGAGTTGGGCCTCATCGAGCCCCGTGGGGAAGGTGCTCGGGGTCGCCGTGAGAGGAATCTCCTGGGCGGCGCCGAACCCAAAGGCGGTCGTGTAGTCGACGAGAGTCTGCTCGCCCAACTCGCGGCCCAGCTCGGCGAAGGGAATGTTGCAGCTCAGGCGCAAAGCCGTCGCGAGGGTGGTCGTATCGCCCGGGCCGCACGTGCCGTTGTTCGAGTTGGTCACCACTGAGGAGCTGAGAGGCAGGGTCAGAGTGGCGGGGTTCGCGAACTCGTCCTTGGCGTCGAAGGCGCCGCTGTCGAGGGCGGCCGCGGTGACGACGAGCTTGAACACGGAGCCCGGCGCATAGAGGTCTCCGCTGATGGCCCGGTTGATGAGCGGGTCGCCCTCGGCGGCGAGCAGCTCGTCGTACACCTCGAGAACCTGCGAGGTGCTGTGGGAGGAGAGCCGGTTCGGGTCGTAGCTCGGCGTCGACACGAGCGCGAGAATGCGCCCCGTCGCCGGCTCGATCGCGACGATCGAGCCGGTCAGGTCGCCCATCGCCTCGTAGGCTGCCTGCTGCACGATCGGGTCGATCGTCAGCTCGACGGCCGCCCCTCGAGGGCTCTGGCCCGTGACGATCGCGCTGAGCTGGTCGAGGAATTGCTCGTTCGCGGTGCCCGTGAGGAAATCGTTGAAAGCGGACTCGACACCCGTGATGCCCTGATTGAGGGTGAAGTACCCCGTCACGTGGGCGTACGGCAGAGGTTGCGGGTAGGTGCGCAAGAACTCGTACTCGTCATCGACCCGCACCGATTCGGCGATCGCCGTGTTGCCGACGAGGATCGGCCCGCGCTCGGCCGAGTAGCTGGCATACAGCGTGCGCACGTTGCGGTCATCCGCCTGGAGGTCGTCGACGGCGAACACCTGGATGACGCTCGTGGACACGAACAGCGCGAGGAACATCGCGAGCGTCGCGACGCTCACCCGGCGCAGCTCCTTGTTCATCAGTCCTCCACCACCCGTCGCGGCTGATGGCGCACGCTGTCACTCAGCCTGAGGAGCAGCGCGACGATGATCCAGTTGGCGACGAGCGAGGAGCCGCCCGCAGCGAGGAACGGCGTCGTGAGACCGGTGAGCGGAATGACGCGCGTCACCCCGCCGATGACGACGAAGACCTGCAGGGCGATCACGAACGAGAGCCCGACGGCGAGCAGACGCCCGAAGTCGTCACTGCCGTTGAAGCCGATGCGGAATCCGCGTGCCACGAGCAGCAGGTAGAGCGCCAGAATGCCGAACAGTCCCACGAGCCCGAGCTCCTCGCCAAGGCTCGCGATGATGTAGTCGCTCTCAGCGAGCGGCACGATATCGGGCCTGCCCTGCCCCAGCCCCGTGCCGATAAGGCCCCCGTTGGCGAGACCGAACATGCCCTGCACGAGCTGGTAGCTGCCGCCCACGGCCTCGTAGACCTCGGGGTTGAAGGAGTCGAGCCACGCATCGAAGCGGCCGCCGACGTAGCCGAGGACGCGGCTCGCGATGAGCGCGCCGCCGACGAACAGGGTGAGGCCCAGCAGCACCCAGCTGAGGCGGCCCGTCGCCACGTAGATCATGACGAGGAACAGCCCGAAGTAGAGGAGCGAGGTGCCGAGGTCGCGCTGGAAGACCAGCACTCCCATCGCGGCGATCCAGATGATGAGGATCGGGCCCAGGTCTCGCCCCCGCGGCAACTGGATGCCCATCACGCGGCGCCCGACGATGGAGAGCGACTCGCGTGCGGTCACCAGGTATCCCGCGAAGAACACCGCGAGCGCGATCTTGCCGATCTCGCCGGGTTGGAAGGAGAACGGGCCGAGTTGGATCCACAGGCGCGCGCCGTTGATCGTCTGACCGATGCCGGGCAGCAGCGGCAGCAGCAGCAGACCGATGCCGACCACCATCGCAACGTACCGGTAGCGAGCGAGGAGGCGGTGGTTGCGCACGAGAACGAGCACTCCGATGGCCGCGAGCATGGCGATCGCGGTCCACACCATCTGGCGAATCCCGGCGCTTTCCCACCCCTCGAAGCCCTCAGCGATGTCGAGCCGGTAGATCATGGCGATGCCGAGGCCGTTGAGGGTCATGCTGATCGGGAGCACGAACGGGTCGGCGTCGCGGGCCACGATCCGCAGCACGACGTGCACACCGAGGCCGAGCACGCCGAGCCCTGCGCTGTACAGCAGCACCTGCGGGTCGAGCGCGCCGAGCGCGCCGAGCTGCACGAGGGTGACCGCCGCACCCGTGATCGCGATCGCGATCAGCAGGAGCCAGAACTCGAGGGTGCGCAGCGGGGACGGCGTGCGCAGGCGGATCCTGATGGACTGCGTCGCGGGCGCGAGCGGAGCATCCGCGTCGATGACGGGGCCGGCCATGGGCGCGGTGGGCTCAGTCGAGGACATCATCGAGCCTCTCAACGATGCTGTACGCGTCGCTCAAGCTGTCGGCGTTGATCGTTGCCTCGACGCTGCGCCGCGTGAAGTCGGGCAGCTCGTCGACCGCGATCTGCGTCTCAACGACGATGCTCGACAGCGGGAATGGCCCCAGATTCTGCTGCACGCCCTGGTAGATGGCGACGTTGCCGTCGGCGGTTCCGACGAAGTAGCGCGTCTGGGTCCACTGGTACCCGGCGGTCAGGGAGGCCACCACGATGCCGACCACGAGGACGATGCCGACAGACCACGTGATGCGACGGCGAATGCGCCGCCGCCGGTCCTCCGCGATGAGCTCGCGCAGGAACTCCTCGGACTCCGGCTCGAAGTGCTCATCCTCAGGATCGGTGATCGCGGCACGGATGGGGTGCAGCAGCATCGCCGGGATGCGCAGCGATCGCTTGGCCGCCACAGGCTCGTAGCTCAGCGGCGCTCCAGCGGCTCCCACGAGGGTCGGCTGCGGCACGCCGCTCGCCCTGTCGGCCTCGACACCGACGATGACGATCGTCACGTTGTCGGGGGCGCCGTTCTCGAGCGTCGCCTCGATCAGCTGCTGGCCGGCTTCCTCGGCATCCGGCTGGCGGGAGAGCACGCTCGCGATCTCCGCCTCGGGCACGTAGCCGGTCAGGCCGTCTGAGCACAGCAGCCAGCGGTCGCCCGGTTGGGTGTCGACGACCATCGTGTCGACCTCGGGAGTGATGTCGACGTCGCCGAGCACGCGCATGAGCACCGATCGCCGCGGGTGCGTCGCCGCCTCCTCCTCGGTGATGCGGCCGCTGTCGACGAGGCGCTGCACGAAGGTGTGGTCCTTTGTGATCTGCGTGAGCTCGTGGTCGCGCCACCGGTAGATGCGGCTGTCGCCGATATGGGCGATGGCAAGACGGTCGCCCACGCGCACGAATCCGCTGACGGTCGTGCCCATACCGGTCAGCTCGGGATGCTCGAAGACGGTCTCGGCGAGCTCCTTGTTGGCCTCCAGGAGGGCGGCGGCGAGCGCTTCCTCCGCCTCCTCGGGGTTCTCGAACTCGCGATCGATGTGGGCGATCGACTGGATCGCGAGCGCGCTCGCGACATCCCCTCCTGCGTGGCCGCCCATGCCGTCGGCGACGACGAAGAGATGGGAGCCGGCGTAGCCGGAGTCCTGATTGTTGGCGCGGATGCGACCGACGTGGGATCCGGCCCAGGAGAGCGTCGTCACGGCCCCTACCGCCGCAACTCGAAGGTCGTCGTGCCTATGCTGACGGGCGTGTTGAGCGGAACCGGAACGGGAACGCTGACACGCTCACCCGCCAGGAAGGTGCCGTTGGTGGAGTCGAGATCCTGCACCATCCACTGGCCGTCCCACAGCATCAGCCGAGCGTGGTGGGTCGAGGTGTAGTCGTCGCGCACGACGAGGGCGGAGTCGGAGGAGCGGCCGATCGTGAGCTGCTCGTCGGTGAGCTCGATCTCGAGACCCTCCTTGCTGCCGGAGGTGATGACGAGGCGCCTGGCGGGCGGGTCGTCGGCCGTCGGCTGCGGCGCGGGCGTGGGAGGAGTGGGGGGGAAGGGGTCGGCGGCTCGGGGGGCGGCCGGCGCCGCCGGCGGCGAGATGCGTCGCACCTTCTGCCCGAATAGGTCGGAGCGCAGGGCGTAGACGATCGCGAAGACGAACGACCACAGCAGCAGCAGGAAGCCGATGCGGAGCACCAGCAGAGTCAGTTCACTCATCGCTGGCCTCCTCGGTGCGGGGTCGGGCCGGCGCCGCGACCGGTTTGCGCCAGCACGCGGAAGACGATCCGGGTGCGGCCGATCTCGATCACGCTATCGGGAGGCAGCACGGCACGCGACACCGGCGCACCGTTGAGGGTCGTGCCGTTCGTGCTGCCGAGGTCGGTGAGCTGCGCCCGTTCGCCGTCCCACAGGATCTCGATGTGGGTGCGGCTCGTGCCCGTGTCGGCGATCGTGATGTCGGCCTCGCTGCCGCGGCCGATAACCGTGCGGGAGTGCGCGAGCCGGTGGCGCTCGCCGTCGATCTCGACCACGGGAGACCACACGACCCTGTTCTTGACCGACTCCGAGTCGACGACGACGACGCCCTCCGCGAGCCCCTCGTCGACGGTGAGCGTGATGCCGATGCCGCCCGGGAAGGTGTAGTGCTGCGCGGTCGCGTGCTGTTGCAGCAGCTGCGTGAGCTCGTCGATGAGGGCCTCGCCGAGCGAGGCCATGCGCGCGTGGTCGGCGGGGGCGAGGTGCACCGTGAGGATGTTCGGCACGAGGATCCGTTCGCGGGAGACGACAGCGGCCTTCGTGTCGAGCTCGCGACGCAGGGCGGCCGCGACCTCGAGCGGCTGCACGCCGCTCTTGAAGGTCTTGGCGAAAGCGCCGCCCACCACGCGTTCGAGACCGCGCTCGAAGCTGTCGAGAAGCCCCATCGCCGCCTCCTTCGATGATCGTGGTGGAAGCACCTGCCTGGGCGCCGACGACCCTCCTGATGGTAGTCGGCGCAGGGAGCAGGGGCCGAACGGGAGGTGAGTGCGCGCTGTGATAATGTCACCTGGTTGACGGCACGGCACTCATCCTCTCGGGGGACGAAGCTCGCGGCCGTCGCGCGCGAGTGGCGGAATTGGCAGACGCGCTGGCTTCAGGTGCCAGTGTTCGAAAGGACGTGGGGGTTCAAGTCCCCCCTCGCGCACCACAGGGTCATCTGAGTCGCGCCCCATAGCGCCTCGACGGGGTTGACTACTCATCTAGACCGTCCTTGCCTACCGTTCATTAGACGTCACGATCGCGCCGTCGACCTCGAACCGTTCGGCGAGGCGAGCGGCAAGGGTCTCGCTGACGTCACCCGCCAGTAGGTCTGCGCTCGGTTGAGCTCGCGGGACCATGCCGCCGTCATGTGCCTTCGCCCCAGTGTGGTGGTGAAGGGATTGTCGACGGTCGGCGTGACACCACGACCACCACGCGCTGACCGTGGAGGAACGAATCCGGACTGCGATACGGTGACACTGTCGAGCAGTGCTCATCCGCGAGGAGGGAAATCCCTGTGCTGATGCCTTCGGTGCCGCGGGCCTTTCGGAGCTACGCCCAGCATCGGAAGAACGCGGATCCCACTGCGTCGGCCCACCGCCTTCTCGTGGGCCGGAGCGGACGGGTGGTCGCAGCGCTCGCGTCGTCCGACGTGAGTGACGTCCTGGGCAATGCTGGGATCGCCGGCACCATGCTCGGGGCCGACTCTCTCGCTCTCGTTGTCGAAGGGGTTTTTCCGATCGTGCCCGAGAACCCCGTGACCGGATCTCCCTGGGAAGGGGGAGAGGCCGAGCAGCTGTGGCGGGAGAGCGACGGCGTGGCTCGCGGGTGGGTGACCGAAGCGGCGATCATCGCCTACGCCTCGCGAGATCAGGCGCTCGCGCACGAGGTGTGGGATTTCACTATCGACGGGGACGCAGTGCGGTGGGGCGGCGAACCGCTGTCGGTGAATGTCGGGGGCCTAGCCGAGCGGCTCGCTCTCGAGCTCGAGCGCCCGGCGGCCGACCCGGCTCGGGTTCCTGATCCGGGCGAGGGCATGGTGGGGGACGCAGTCGACGGGCCATTCTACAGCAGCGACCGCGGGCGGATGTCTCTGGACATTGGGTGCATCCGCGCGCTCGGGAATCGGATGCCCGAGGGGGATGTCGTTCTCGTTCTTCCCAGTCGGGAGGATGCCGACCGGATGATCGTGGAGGGACTGCCGTCGTGGCACGCGGAGGTCTACGCCGGTTGACCGTGCGTCTGCTCTCACGATGATCGGCGGGCTCGAGGGGCGTTGCGCGGATTGGTGACGAGGGAGAGATGCCTCGCCGCCATACCGCGAGCGAGTTCGCTACGAATCCTGAAGAGAGACTCTGATGATGACCCACCGTGGACCTTTCGCCCTGCGAGCAATGTACATCTGCCGAGGATGCGGCACAGAGATCGCGTATCCGCAGCGGTTCCTGCGCTGCCCCGTGTGCAAGATCAAGCTCAACTGAGGTCACCGCCCGCGGGACCTGGTCGCAGAGTCGGGCCTCTACCCCCGATGCGGACGGTGCCGTCAGGGTCGTGGTTCTCGGATCAGCTTCCCCTCCGTGAGCATCCATCGCGGCGGGTCGATTCCTGCATGCGCATCAATGATCCGGCGCGCTTCGAGCACCTCGTCGGGAGTGACCTGAACTCTGTCGACCAGCCTCACGTCGAACTCGGCGTTGCGACCCTGCATGTGCAGGTCGTAACCGCGGTAGCTGGAGTAGGTGATGACCGCGTGCGCCTCCAGCGCGGCGTCCTCCCCGTGCGCCTGGGAAGCGTAGGCCCGCATCCGATGGAGGGCGAGTCGCGCGACGAGCGCGCCGATCGCGGGTGGCTGCGTGATGAGCCCTTCTGATTCCGACGATGCCGCCAGGCGCAGAACGGTTGCCGGGTCTGCATCGGCTGTTCTCATGAATGTCATGAGGGACATGCCGGCCTGGGTGTGCCAATCGGCCGCCGCTGTGTCGAAGGCGTCGCACACGTCCAGCCCCTCTGAGCGATGCCCGGCGGTCCAGAGCACGAACGCCGCAGCCGGCAGTTCCGGACTGCGCAATCCAGCGCTCAGGGCGGTACGCACGAGACGGGCGGCCAGATCGTCACGGGCCTCGATGGAGAGACGCACCCCGAGTGCGAGCAGCGTCGCGCTGTCGAGACTGCCTCGGCCATCGTCCAGTCGGTCGAGCATGGTCCACTGGTGCTCGATTCCAGGGGAGAGCAGTAGGTACGCGTCGGCCACCAAGGCAAGAGCCTCTGCGTCGTCGGAGAAGAGGTACGGCTCGACGGCGATGCGGTAGGCGCCCGCATCGGATTCGTGGTACTGGAGAGCACGGAGAAGGAGACGAAGCACCGAGGGCTGCATACCGCCCTCCGCACCCGCGGCGGCGACATCAGCGATCCACGATGGATCGCACCATCGCACGGGGAGGCAGGACAACAGCAGGGCACGCGCAACGGGCTCCTGGTCGTCGCCCAGCCTCCGCCGCGCATAGTCGACGATCGCTCCGCGCGCATCGGCAAGAGAGCATTGGCCACCCTCCGGGATCCGTCCCGTCGCGATCGCGGAGGAGGTGCGGTGCGACACGTATGCGAAGCGCTCGAGATCGAGGAGGGGGGAGCCCAGGGCGAGGACGACCGCGTCAGGAAACGACGGGTCTTGGGCCTCGTACGCCTCAGAAATCGACATCCCGACCGTCGAGCAGAACTCCTCAGAAGTCACCAGCCCCAAGGATTCCTGCCGTAGAAGCCGCGCAATATTCTCGAGCGCATCCATGAGGCACACTCTAGAAGACGCCGGTGCCCGACCATCGGGCGGCGACGCAAGGGGAATGCACGTCAGTCCGCGCCTCGGTGCAGGCGCGGACGGGAGCCTTCTGCGCTGACCGGATTTAGGCCACGACCAGTGAGCCCCGTCGTCGAGGCGCGGCATTGATCATGGACGTCGTGCGCGCACGAACTCGACGCGCGGCGGGCGACCACAGCGACGAGCGCCCGTCGAGGCGCAGCCTCATCTTCATCGGGCAGGCCTCCAGCAGTCGCCTCGCGGGAGCCCCCCGCCCCAGGAGCAGAATCACTCTGATCCCCCGGGCACGGAAGGCCAGGGCCAGGTCAGTGAAGATGCCGTCACCTGTCGCCAGTACGACCTCACGCAGTCCACACCGCACGAGGTGGTCGATGTCGACGCTCTCCAGTAGGGCCAGATCCGCGCCGTCTTTGCCGTTGCGGACCAGGCGTTGGGCGGGAACGCCCTCCGAGGCCATCGCGCAGAATGCGGGCATGGCCGAGAGGGAGGTTGCGGCAGCGACCGTCCTCGTGTGCTCGTCGAAGCGAATCGCTTCGCCTCGGATGATGCGCCAGAGTCGCGTGTGCTCGTCCTGGTTCGCGGCGGGATCACCGACGAGGTTGTCGACATCGGCGATGACGAGTCGGGTGATCGAGGGTCGTACGGATGCCGCCAGGTCGTTCCTGCTCATGATGTCTCCTTCGGACGCGGGGGGGGGGGTGTTGCCTGCATCACCAATCCGCGCGTTCGTCACTCGACGTCGAGCTGGCGTCCGACTCCGCGTCCTCCTCGGGTTCCATGAGCGCATGCAGTTCGTCGTTCACGGCGCTGCCGCAGCGGGGATCCGGACGGTACGCGCGCAGCAACTCGAGGTCTCGTTCGAGTTCTATCGTGATCCAGGGAGGAAAGGGCATGGAGAGGGCACGGTGGGGCTTCAGGCGAGGATCCCCGAATGCCGACGTCGTGAGACCCCGTTGCTCGTCGAGCACGTCGGGCGGTGCCGCAGTCGGGGCGAGTGGACCGATCGCGCCGCTTCGCGCGTAGGCCTCTGCGTACAGCTGCTCGACGAGTCTGATCGATTGGGATGCGTCAGCAACGATGCGATCCAGCAGCCGCGCGAGGCGGAACCAGGCCTCATGGTGCCGCCGGTGAGCGGCCAGCAGGCGCTTCTGCAGCCGCGCCGCGCCTCGATCCGCTCGACGCACGCCACGCTCCAGCGCCGCCGCGTGCGCGAGTACGGGGTCGCTCGACAGCGAGACGGCGAGCATGGCCGCAGTCGGAAGCAGGCCGTACAGGACTGCGATGAGCCACGCGGGGAAGTTCAGACCGGCGTCTTCGGCTGCCGCCCCGAAGCGAATCGTGGCCATGGCGAAGAAGTACACGCCGATCGCGGCGGTCATCGCCCACAGCACGAAGGGCTCGCGTCTCGTGATCCCGTCGGCGGGAAAGCCGCTCGGCATCATCTCGGCGAGGCGATCCTCGTGAACCCGCGCAGCACGAGCCTGCGCAGACAACCGACCGCCCCGCTCGGCAAGCGCGATGGTGAGCACGGGAAAGAACAAGGGCAAGAACCAGATCGCCACGAATTCACCGAGTTCCGCGAAGCTGAACTCCGTGAAGGAGATGGAGAAGAGATCCCGAGCGAGGCCGTTGATGAAGCCGTAGTCGACGACGAGGATGATGATGGCGATCACGACCGACACCCATCCGGGGCTTCGAACGTCGAGAAAGCGGCGAAACCCGCTCGCCCGCCGCGGTGCGAGCTTCGCGTGAGCCGCACGGATTCCGGCAATGTCCGGATCCGACCCCCACGCGCGCGCCTGCAGGTGGGTTGCCGTCACCACGTCGACTCGTCGACGGAGAGCGGAGCCCAGCCGGGCGCGCTGACGTCGAGTTCGCCGCGCTAGCGCGGCGAAGGCGTTCGCGCCGTACACGCCGACGGACCACATGAGGTGGGTGGTCTCGCCCGCGTCATGCGGTGCGTCGTCTGACGCGAGCCGTCGAGCGAGGCGCGGCTCGGACAGGCCTCGGAAGGCGTTGCGCAACCAGTCGAACATGGCGGTCCTTTCTCAGGGGTACGGGGTCACCCACGGCACCAATCCGTGCGGATCAGCGCTCACGTCTCTCGAGGCTCTGACCGGTGGCCGCCGCAACCGCTTCACCGACTGATCTCGCTGTCATCGTCGGGTCATCGGGCGCGGCGACGTGCATTCGGGTGGAGGGGAACGTCGCCATCCACTCCTGACTCACATCGGTGCGGAGGGGCAGGATGACGTCGATGCCTCCGACTCCCGCGTCACGCAAGAGCTGGTCCGTGGTCGATGAGTCGAGGGGCTCCACGATGGTGTCCGTGATCGCGATCAGCGAGGTGTGACAGACAGTCGGAGCCAGCTGTGCGAGCACCTTCAGCGCCTGACCGACATCAGAGCCGCTGCCGCCGAGCGGTCGGCCTGCTCGGTCCGGTACTCGTGCCAAGTCGTCCACTGGGGTGGGCTTCATGACGAGCTCGGCTCGGTCGTCCCACCGGATCACCGCCACTTCGTCATCAGGGCGCAGGTTCCCGGGAGCCCATGCGATGACCTGCCCGAGCGCCTCGGCGCGGACTGCCGCGTAGTCGGCCATCGATCCACTGACATCCGGAAGGATGACCAGCCGCACGCACGCAGGCCCTCGGGCACCGGCGAGCGCGAGCCGGTCGAGAGGATCGTCGTGCGACGTCAGCGCAGGGAGGATCGCGAGAGGCAGCAGCACCGTGAGCACCAGAAGGAACGCTGGGCCGATGCGGCGCACGCGACCGCGAGAGAGGCCTCCGCGCCGGTCGAGTGCAGCGCGCAGTCGGGGAAGGTCCGTGCTCATGTGCATTCCCGATCGACGAAGACCTCGACCCGTCGGTCCTGAGGTCTCGGGTCGGCGGTGCCGTCCGGAGGGAGAGGCTGCGTGCTGCCCATGCCTTGGGCAGTGATCGTCGACTCGGGGGCGAGGCTGCGCAGCAGTTCTGCCACCGCTGAGGCGCGTTGCTCTGAAAGTCGCTGATCGACATCGGCAGACGCGCCATCGCGGGCGGCGTGCCCGACCACCCGCACCGCTCCGCCCCCGGACAAGCAGGCCGCGATGGGGGCGAGAAGCGTCTCGGCGCCAGTCCGAAGCTCGGCCGAGTTTCCTCCGAACAGGAGCGACCCCGCGACCTCGAACGACGACGACTCGGGCTCGCGTGAAAGCGTGATGCTGGGCAGGTTGACGCTGGGGTCCTCGTGCTCGGGGGAGGCTTGGTGGACTCCGTCGGGCACCCCTTGGTCAGCGGACGAGACCGCGCACGGGTCGGCACCGATCCTCGTGCACACTTCTTCGTAGAAGGTGCGAAGCCACTCCGCCGCGGGAGGTGCGATCGCGCCTTCCGCCGTTCGCGCGATCCCGGAGAACGTCATCGCCATCTCCGTCGGCGCGGCCAGCACCCAACCGCGTTCCTCGAGATCGTCGACCGTGTCCTCGACGGACTGCTCAAGCACTCGATCGGTGAGGTCCAGCGGACCTGCGTTGCTCAGCCCGTCCGTCTCGATGACGATCGAGACCGGCACGCCCAGCGTGCGTCCACGCTCGACCGCCGCCCGGATCGCCTCACCGAGGTCGGTGCCGGCATGGGCGGGGGCCCGATCCACTACGCGCGCCTCGAGGCAGGCTGCGGCGCGCGACACCGCGGTCCTGTGGGCCGCAGTGTCGCGACCCGTGGCGGGGTCGTTGAGAGACGCGTCCTCCACCAGCCATCGAGGAGGCGCGCCAGCACCCTCCACGAGGAGCACCGAGGCGGCTCCCTTGGTCTCCGAGATCGTTCGGATCGCGTCGACCGAGCTCTGCTCTAGCGGGGAGTCCCAGCGGCTCGCGGAGCGGTCGAGCACGAGGATGAGGCGCGGCGACTCGGTCTCGACCGGGTGGCCGAGCAGGCGGTCGCACTGCTCGGGGCTCGGCCCGCCGGGAGACGACGGACTGCATGCCGTCAGCAGCAGCACTGTGGCGGTGAGGGATGCTGCAAGCATCGAGGTGATCCGCTGGCAACGTGCAGACCAGCGGGCGGGGGGCGCGGAGTTCGAGAGGGGCGTCATGCCCCGCTCACCAATCCGTGCATGTCACTGCGCGCGATGCGCGGGGAGTGGACAATCCGTTCGGGTGCGGCCTAGTGCGTCATGAAGCTGAGCGGCTATCGTGATTCCCGTAGACGCTCGGCACGCACTAGCGATGACAGGACCGCCCCGTGGATCAGAACGACTTGCTTGCAGCCATATTCGAGGATGCTCCCGCGCGACATCCGCAGCGCGCGCTCGATCTGGGCGCAGCGGCATGGCCGTCGATGCAGGTCAGACCGCCGTCTGCGGAGGATGCGGAATCGTGCCGGTTGCTGTCGCTTTGCGCCGCGGAGCTTCGTGCATGGGGTCTCGCCGCGGTGTGGAGGAGGCGTGCGCTCACCAGAGCGAGCCTTGTCGGGTGGCACGAGGCGGTGGCGGCTCTCCTGATGGCGGAGGCCTTCATCGCTCTGTCGCGGAGGAACGAGGACTATGCCCGCGGACGCACGCTCGACGTCATCGAGGGCGAGCCGCAGGCACTCGAGATCCTGCAAGAGCTGGAACCCTTCATGGGCGTGCCGAGCAGCGGGATCTCGGTGACCCCCAAGTCGCCCAGCCCGGCCCTCATCCGCCGATTCCTTTCCGAGAAGCGCGGGAGCTTTCAACTCGCGATGCACGACTGGTCGTCAGCAGAGGAGAGCTTCGCGCGCGCGGTGGACGCTGCGGAAGGGGTCCGCGGAGAGCTGAAGGCGCGCGGGGGGCTTGCGCTCGCTCGGTACATGATTGCGCTGGACGACGGTTCCCCGACAACCGCCTTCGCGGAGGAGACACGTGCCGTCCGTCGCCGTGCCGAGGAGATCGATGAGGCTGACGTGGCTGGCATTGCTGAGCACAACGCGCGCGTCATGGATGGCGCAGGCCGCGATCTGCTGCTGTACGAAATACTCTGACGCTCGGGTCGAGACGATCCGGGCTGCTCGACCCTAGTGCCACACAACGGGCTCAGCGACCTGGGTGGAGCGAGGCGGCTGGCGACGCGGAGGCGCCACGGCGCTGGAGTAGCCCAGCGCGAGAATGCCGATCAGGTCGCCCGAGCATCCCAACAGCGGACCGGCCACCTCCTCGGCGATCGCAAGGTCGCCAAGGAAGGCCGCGCTGATGCCGAGTGAGTTGGCCGCGAGCCACATATTGCTCAACGCTGTGCCTAATCCCATGTTCTCGAGGCCGAACGCGGTCAGTGACGCGACGAGATTCTCGTGGCTCGCGCGACGCATCACCTGCAGCCCTCCGCTGAACACACCGCGATTCTCGATGGCGATGGCGACGGGAACGGAGCGCAGCACGGCGGCTGACTCCGCGACAGTTGAGCTCCACGCCGCGTCCGGTCGTCCGGTGCGTGGATCGTGGGGGACGTAGTCGTCGGCATCGGGCGACAGCTCGGCCGCATCGGCGATGTGAGAGCGGACTGCGTCATCCAGAAGGACGTGGAACCGCCATGGCTGGGCATTCTTGGAGGATGGAGCGGCGAGCCCGCACGCGAGGATCGTCTCCAGATCGGTCCTGCTCACCGATCGCTTCTCGAAACCTTCCCGAATGCTGCGTCGCGATAGGATCGTGGACACTACTGAGCGATCCCCCGGTTCATCGGTCTCCATGACATCCGACTCTAGTGAGTATCGTTCGAGCGAACCCGGGACGCCCGGCTCGAGGGCACTACCAGCGCACTGTCGAACGAATCTGAGGAACACATGTCGGCCACGCTCTCGACTGCGGAGAGACTCAAGTTCGAGCTGCTGTCGACCGGTGCAGCGCCCACGGCGCGCGCGACCGCTGCGATCAATCACGTCGTGGACGGTGGGCCCTGGTCACCGGATGACTATGCCTCCACCCGAGGTGTCATTCTTCGACTTGACGGTCACGTCTGGGTGAACGTCTCGATGCTGGCTCCGGATTCGAGCGACGATGCGGCATACATGCTCGATCACGACAGCGACGGATTCGTCGTGCGCGCACCGGGCGTCGAGGTTCGCGCCGAGTTCTGGCCGCCCGCGAAGTACCACTTCGAGACCGGAAAGAACGGTCGTCCTTTCTGGAACTATGTCGTTACGCATGGCGACCGGGCGCGGCTGTCGCCCACGATTGGCTGCGCGATGGTCTGCGACTTCTGCAACATTCCGTTCGATGACACCTATGCCGGCGTGAAGCCGCTCGATCCTCTGCTGGAAGCGGCGATTGTCGCTCTGCAGGATGAGCGCCAGCCCGCCCATCACTTTCTCATCTCGGGCGGAACACCCGGCCCAGCGCACGTCGACGCCCTGAAGCACGTCTACGAGTCTGTGCTCACGACCTTTCCGGGGATCGATGTCGACATCATGATGGTGCCCCTCCCGGGACTCTTCGATCTTCCGAGGCTCGATGAGCTGGGGGTCAACGAGTTCTCCGTCAACCTGGAGATCTTCGACGAAGACATCGCCAAGTCGGTGATGCGGCACAAGCATCGACAGGGTCGGCAGTACTACCTCGACTTCTTGGCAGACGCCGCCGAGACCCTCGGGCCCGGACGGGTGCGCTCGATGCTCATGGTCGGACTCGAGCCTGAAGAGTCGACGCTTGCTGGCGTTCGCGCCATCCTCGAGCGAGGGTGCGTTCCGGTGCTGAGCTCGTTCACTCCGGATCCGGTCACGCCGATGGCCCAGGCCCCGGCACCCACCGCGGAACTTTCGCTCTCCGTGTTCCTCCGGGCTCGAGAGATGGCCGCGGAGTTCGGGTCCCCCCTGGGGCCGGGGTGTCCGCCGTGCACGCACAACACCCTGGCGCTCGCCGATCGCGACGAATCAGGGGTGCGCTATTCCCATGAGGTTCCCGAGCTGGTCGCCCGTGTCTGACAGCGGTCCACGGCGGATCCTCGAGACCCGGGACCTGACGCCGGCGGAGATCGAGGATGTGCAGGAGCGGGCGAGAGAGATCATGCTGGGGGCGCGGCCCCAGGTCGCATCAGGCATTGCGGGTGTCGTGACGTTGGAGCCCTCCCTGCGTACTCGCGTCGGATTCACTGCCGCCGCCCACCGGCTGGGTATGCAGACGGTGGCCGTCGATGATCGCCGTGCTACCGGCCCGAGTGTGGCCGAGAGCGTGGGCGACACGCTCCGAACGGTCGCGGGGTATGTGGACGTGCTCATTGCGCGAGTCCCGGAATCGCTGAGGACGGTGCTCGCGGGGACACCCGTCGACGTGCCGGTGCTGAACGCCGGCGACCGCGGGTCGGCGCCGCAGCATCCCTCGCAAGCGCTGATCGATCTGTTCGCCATCGAGCAGCTCGTCGGTGTTCTCAGCAGCGCGCGCGTGCTCATGGTAGGAGACATGAGGATGCGCGCAGCACGAAGCCTGCTGGATCTTTTCGCGGTGCGGCCTCCAGGTGCTCTGGTCGTCGTGAGCGACCCCGTGTTGTATGAGGGTTTCACCCTTCCCTCGGCGCTGTCCTCGGCAGAGCTGCGACACGACTTCGCTGGTCTCACGGAGTTCGACGTCATCTATGTGGTCGGTGTTCCTGACGACACGATCTCAGAGGCGGCCCGCACGCGACTGCGCATCGACAGGGCGGCGCTCCTGACCCTCAGGGAGCACGGCGGCGTGGTGCTCTCGCCCATGCCGATCGTCGATGAGATCGCGTGGTCGGCGCGAAGCGACCCGCGGATGGCGTTCCATCGCCAGAGCGACCTCGCGCTGCACGTTCGCGTCGCTCTTCTCGAGCTACTCCTCGGGCACAGGAGGCAAGGACTGCAGCAGTCTATGCAGTGACTGGTAGTCGATGCGGCTCGCGAGTGTCAGCACATCACCGCGCGGTTCGTCGACCGCGAGGAAGTCGTCGGGATCGAGCACCGCGCTTCCCGGCCCCTTCGTGGCGTTGACCGTCGAGAGATTGGGGCTCTCGTCGACAGTGACCGTGAAACCCTCCGCGTTGCGAGCGTTGCCGTTGAACAGTTGCCAGATCACGGTATTGGTGATCGTGGCGGCACCCAGCAACGGCACCGAGAACCACGCGTTCTGCAGGATGGAGTCGATGACGGCTACGGTGAGCGGCGCCCGGCGGGGAGGTGTCGCGGCGTGTGAACTCACCCGGCCTCCGGCCGATACGGCGACCGGGGGGCTCACGCTGAAGCCGCGAATAGCGACATCGAACAATTCGATCGACCCTCCGCGTTGCTCGACGAAGTCGAGAGAGGTGCCCGCCACGTGGCGGAGCGAGACCCCACCCTCGTTGAACGCTGTGTCGATGAACATGAGCGAGCTCACGCGACCGCCGTAGAAGACGAGCCCACCGCGCTGCGGCGCCTCGCGCTCCAGTCGGAAGTCGTCGAGCCGGGATTCGGAAAGGGATGCTCGAAGAGCATCGGAACTGGGCTGCGCGGGGCGACCCGAGGTCCACGAGGCGAGGTAGGGCGTATCGCTGTTCTGCTCGAGGTACTTGTCGAGCACGGCGACGGTCTGAGGAGTCTCGAGGACGAAGGAAGGAAGTAGGCGCTCGCGATGGGCCCCCTGCATCTCCTCCGGGGCGGCCGGCATGCCGAGGATTGTGCTCTTGTGGAACGAGACTCCGTCGAGCAGGCAGTTGACGAAGGTCACTCCCTCGAATGTGCAGTCGACGAAGTGCGTCTCCCGCAGATCGCAGTTCACGAAGGTGACGTGACGCCACGTGGCCTTGACGACGCGACATGCTCGCCACCTCAGGTTGGGGACGATCCGACGCGTCTCCGAGTCCCCCGTGGGCTCGGCAAGCGCGCTTTCGTGCTCCCATTGCATGACGACACCGACCGACGTCGAGAGGCGGGTGAGCGCGTGCGCGGGCTGGCGGCCGTGCTTGTCGGCCCAGGTGCGCAGACCGCGCGCGAATCCGTCGTGGATGAGGGACAGCCGCGCCTCGGTGTCCTCGCCTGCCCCCTGGCGAATGATGCTGCTCCGATCAAGCCAGGCGAGGGCGAAGAAGAACCGTCGGAACTCCTCCACGGCGACCGCGAGCGGCGGCATCCCCAGCAGCGGGCCAGCGGAGAGCTCGTGGGGGTCGCCTCTATCGGACGCGATGAACTCGTGCAGTCCATTCGGCACGAGGACCGTGCGGGAGCAGTCGAGCCAACCATCGCTCACGCCGGTCTCTCTCGCGAAATGATCGAAGATGCCGCGCGCTTGCGCGGCGAGCTCTCCCGTCGGGTCGGCGGTATCGAGGAGGCTCAGTTCTGATTCGAGGACGAGCTCGGCGAGCTCTCGCCGCTCGTGATCAACCTTGTAGCCGCCGCTCGAGAGATGACGTGTCATCCGAACGATCTGCTCCACGACACCATCGATCAAGGCACGGTCGTGACTCGACACCTCGTGCAACGCGAGTGCGCACTGCTCGAGCCTCAGCGACACAGCCTCCGCCAGTGCGGCTCCGAGCAGGGAGTCGCCGGGGTATCTCTCGGCCAGTCTCGACTCTGCTCGCTCGACGTCGGCTCTCGTCACGGTGGGCCCCTGACGGGTGCGCCAGAGGATGTACAGAAGCGCCTGGAGGTGCAAGAGGCCTACGCCCGACCAGTTTCGTCCGCCCTCCTCCGTTGCCCACAGCTCGAGAATACGACCGACCGCGCCATCAGCGTCGCCGTCGCCTTCCTCGATGGCTGGAGCCTCGAGGCCGTCGTGGCGCTGCGCTGAGCGGATGATCTGCGCGATCGTCTCCGTTGCGCGGAGGGGACTCAGGTAGAAGTCCTTGCGCGTGAACGGGCCGACTCGAAGGTCGCGCAGGCGGTGCTCGAACTCGGTGCGCAGGGAGATCACGACGTGCACGCGGTAGCGCTTGACGACGTGCTCAATCCACCGCAGAACGGCGTCGTACAACCGAGGCTGATTGCGGATGAGCTCTTCGAACTGATCCAGGATGATGACGCCCGATTCGGGGAAGCGCCGGTGCAGGGCTCGCGCAACCCCCTCGTCCGCGTCGAGTTCGAAGGGCAACTGCTCCCGGACCGCCCGGCTGAAGAGTCGCTCCACGGTGTCGAGAACCTCTGACTCGTCGAGCCCGTCCAGTTCGCCGGGGTTCGGCCAGGTCGTGCAGGTCACGACGAGGAAGCCGTCCCGCTGAAGCTGCGGGCGGATACCGAGCTGCAGCATCGATGACTTGCCGACTCCCGTTTCGCCAGACAGCACCACAAGGCGGAACTCGCGGACTCGATCGGAGAAGTCGTACGCCTCGTCTTCGCGGCCGATCAACTGGGCCGCTCGCGCCGGGTCGGTCATCGGTCGCGGGCCGGGCCAGAAGCACTGGCCCTCGTTCGCCTCGAGGGTGCTCGCCCATCGCTCAAGCAGCGCCACGATCGTCTCCTTCCGCCGGCGCCATCGATGTGCGCAACTGTTCGAACTTGTGGTGAAGTCGTTCTCGAACCTCGTCGAGCCGGTCGATCCAATCCACGTGCCGACCATCGATGACGTCGAAGTCATGCCACAGGAAGAGCTCGCGATCGCTCAAGTGGGAGCGCTCATTGATGAGGAGTCCGGAGATCCGCCCCGAGGGCATCGTGTCGGCGCGGTCCGGGTCGGCGCGGTCGGGATTGCCGCCGCCGCGATCATCACCGTCAACCTCTTCCGTATGGGCATCCTGATGTCGCATCATTCGAGCCGCGAGATGCTGGGATATGAGCCTCAGACGAACCCCGGGATCAGCGAGCTGAGCGCCGAAGAACAACCAGAATCGTGGCGGGCTGCCCGGCACGTCGCTCGTCAGGAAGGTCGGCAGACCGTCGGCTGCTCCAGACAGGTCCTGGGCCGAGAGTTGGAGCGAGGTGTACTCGTCGAGCAGGAGTGCGTGATGAAGAGCCTTGGTCTCCTCAGTGAAGCTCAGGCTCGCGAGCTCGGGAACGTCCATGAGGGGGGATCCGGTGAGTCTGACCACGACTGGCCGTGATCGCTCCCGGGAGAGCTTGTTCCCCAAGACCGTCCCATCCTTGAGGAGTTTCCACCCTCCTGGCGCCACGAGACCCCGGGGCAGCCGCAGGCCACCCTCGGGGCTAGTGGTATCGGCGGCGTGAGGGTCAACCTCGGTCCACACCCAGTGCAGGGAGGCGCTCTGCTCCCGCTCCTCGATCGCGAAGATCGGCATGACCACGACGTAGGGCGTCTTCTGGTGCCAGAGCGCCATCTCCAGCTCGAGGTCGAACGACGTGACGACGCCCACCGGGACCGGTGTCTTCACCGTACTCAGCGTTGTGGCGCTCGCCTGCTCGTGAAGGATGCCGGCGATGGAGTTGTAGAAGCGCGCTCGCTCTGAGGGCTCACGATCGATCTGACGCGACTCCCATGAGTGGTTCGAGACCGCGACGATGCGCTCTCGAATCCACTGGTTGGCCGCATCCACTCGGATGACCGGCGGGCGGAGTTTGGAGTCACGAGCGTTCACGACTTCGTTCCGGTACCACTCTCCGATCGGGTGACCACCATCGTCCGCTTCCATGGCACCGAAGAGCAGCAGCTCGTTCCATCCCGGGTAGACCTTCGTGCCCTCGGTGAGGAAGTGCCATGCGAATGCAGTGATCAGCTCGACGTGCAGTGCACGAACGCGACCCATCGCCATGGACTGGAGTATCGATGCGCAGAGCGCGGCGAGCGCCTTTCGGGACGACTTCGTCGAGCGACCGTCGCCCTCCCGGACGAGAGCGTCGAGCACTGTCTTGAGGGGCTCGACGACCCAGTCGGCGAATTCGGTGTCGGGCCTCGGGTACGCCACGCCGTTCGGCTCCTCATCACGCAGAATGCGCATCGTTCCCTGCCTCGCGTTCGCGTGGAGGTGCGTCGCGAGCATCGCCGCGAGGGCCACCGTGGCGGGGTAGCCCTCGTCGCCGAAATCGAGGTTCAGGTCGACGGCGGCTGATGCCGCCGTGGGGTCGTCCCGACCGGTGCGATCTCTCATGAGGAGAGTGATGAAATCCGCAGTGCGGCCGTCGAGATTGCTCGTCGAAAAGGTGTCTGTGAAGTCGACCAAGCTCGTGGCCAGTGCGGCGCGGAGCCGAGTCGGGAAGTCGGGATCCGACCCTGCTTCGGGTCCCGTGTCGGCCGCTGACAGGCACCCGCTACCCAGCACGAAGGTGAACCAGGGCACGCGCAGTACCGAGACCGCTCGTCTGCGTTCCTGGATAGGATCCTTGAGCCCCGCCGCGGCCCCCTGACCAGACGCCAGAGGGAAATCATGCGTACTCGGAGGTTCTGGCACGGGCCGACCGAAGGTCGACGCGATGTCCCAGAGCGAGCCCGACGTTCCTGTGCGTTGAGCCAGGAACGATGCCTCCGACGCAAAGTGGCGCGCTGATTGCCGTCTCGCCGGGAACCAGATCTGACGAGGACCCGATCGGTCGTCTGCACTCATGGCGCGCTCCTTGCGTCGTTGTGGGCGATCACGGCGGAGGGGATATCGGCGAGGGTGTCGACGAGGTCGAAGCCCGTGCTGGTCACTCTCTGCCGAGTCGTCCATCGCGTGACCGCCGCGCCCGGCATGACGCTCGTCTCGGGCGCGGGCCACAACTCCAGTGACAGTGTGTCATGTCTGGGGAACGCCTCGGCTGCCCGGCGGGCGTTGATGGTGATCGGCTCGCGTGCGACGGAGTGGAACACGACGTGCGCGAGTGTGCTGCTCTCGGCGACGAGGTCGCGCAGGGGAGGGCGCGGCGGCGGGCCGAGGCCGAGCCGCGATGCGAGGTGCTCGAGCATGAGGCACGCGCGATCCTCCTCGATCGAGAGTCGGCAGGAGGCGTGCGTGGACCCCTGGAACCGCGGATTGACCTCGGAGAAGAGCACCTGTCCGTCGTGAACCAGGAAGTCGACACCGAACGTGCCCAGGTAGCCCTGGCTGCGGAGCCACTCGCCCACGCGGATCGTGATCGACTCGACCTCATCGACGATCGCGGGATCCGCGTCTTTCATGAGGCCGAAGTCATTGCCGCAGTAGCCAAACGGTCGGGTGACGAGCTGCGGAATCCCCACGAGCTGCACCGAGGGGTGATGCACCGTGACCGTCTCGGGCCACACGGTGGCGCCCACGTTGAGAGGCGTGGCGGAGGCCAGGTACGGCGCGACACTCATGAAGCGCTCCTGGGCACGCGGCCACAGGTCGTGGAGGTCTTCCGGGCTGGTCACCCTCACGAAGCCCTCGCCCCCGGAGGTGCGGCTGCGGCGCAGCAGAACGCCGTCCTTCGGAAAGCGATGATAGGCATCCAACTGGTCCTCATCGGCGATATACCGCCACGGCACCCCCGGGATCCCCAGACTTCTCAATGACGACTCCACCCAGGGCTTGTGCTCGAACGCCGCCTGCTGAGCGCTGAACAGTCCCAGGTTGAGAGACGCCTCGCGTCGAGCGAACCAGAGAGAAGACAGGAATGAGGAGGGACGGTACGGCAGCAGTGCGGCAGAGCCTCCGCCGAGGGCCGCGAGGAGGCCGCGCCGGAACTCGGTCGTGGCAGGGTCGTCGAGGTGCTCATCGATGTCCCAGACCTCGGGGTCCTCCCGCACACCCGTGAGGTCCTCGTAGGCGATGGCCGTGACGCCGGACCGGCTGGTGTAGCGCGAGAGGATCGAGAACGACGCACCCAGCTGCGGAAGGTCGGCGAGCGGCTCGATGTCGTCGCCCCGCAGGCCCGCCCACACGAGCCGCCGGTGACCGAGGGCGCGGCTCACCTCATCGACGAGGGTGTGACGACTCATAGGATTCCTCCTCCCGCGGTCGACCCTGTCGCGAGCCGGTCCCCCAGTGGGAGCTCGATCTCGGCGAGGCCGGCGTTGTGCACGGCCATGAGGATACGGACGTGATCGAGAGGTGCCGAGTCGTGCTCGGCACGAGGTGTGGGGGGCATCCGTTCGATTCTGACGGCCATGACGTCGTGCTGACGGAAGCCGGCCCGGTTCTCGAGAATGTCACCGAGGGGGATGCTCTGCCACGGCGTCCCCTGGACCTGCTGCGCGGCACGAACCTGGCGTGCTCCGCGTCGCCAGCCCCAAGCGAGGGCGTACGAGACGCCCCCGACGTGGGCGAAGTCCACGCCCGCGAGGCGCGGCAGCGTCGCCGTCAAGTCGGGCAGATCCTGCTCGGCGACGCTCACATCCCGGCCGTCTCGAGTGACGAGCACGGTGCCTTGAGGAGCGTCGAACCCCGAGATGACCTCCTCCTCGAGGATGCGCCTGCAGTTGCTCCACCCGTAGGGGCCGAGAAAGGCGAGCCAGGTGCCGTCATTCGTGCTCAGGTACAGCCGAAGGTGGGGGCCATTCTGCAGGGAGACGGTCGTGACGCGGGCGTCGCGGCCGCGCAGCTCGTCGGGCAGTCGCAGATCAGCGGCCCACGGATACGCCGATATCGCGACGCCGGATGTCGTCGATCGGCACGTCACGACGGTGATGGTGTCGTTGCGCACGCTGGCGGCAACCCTTCCGACGACCGAGACGGCGAACGAGCCCCCCTCCTCGAAGTCCCACTCGGCATCATCGAATCGCCCCGTCGAAATCGACTGCTGGACCACTTTGCCTCGACGCGTCCACAGGAGTGCGCTGCGGTCGCCTACGGAGATCCGGCAGGGTACATCGAGGGCGGGCGAGTCGTCGCGATCCGGAGTACTCTTGTCGACTGGGCCGGAGGGGGAGTCGCCGGCTGGCGTCCACAGCCGGGTGTCGCCCAGAACCCGTAGCTGTAGCTGGGGCAGCGCCGCGGAACTGCGATCCGATTCGTAGAGTGAACGGCGCGCACGGGCGACGGCAGAGTCGACACTGCTCCCCGCGCTGAGCGTTGCGTAGAGCTCTGCGCAGAACTGCTCTGCCTGGTCTCTCGAGATCGGTTCTCGAAAGCTGATCACCGCGGGCGCGATCTCGCTGAATGTGGTTGCTGAGGGAACGTGCGCACGTTCAGGCTGACCGGTTCCTCCACATGCCGCGATGACGATGACCTGCAGCTCGGGAAATTGCCGGTGGAGGATCCCGCGCACGCGGTCCGCCGACATCCATTTGGTGCCCTTCGAGTCGAGTTTCAGCTCGTCCTCGGCGCCATGGGCTGTCATGTGCAGAAGCGCGGTCGAGCGCGACCCGACCTGCACGTTCCGATCTAGGTCTGCCAGGAATCCGCGGGTGGGGTGTGACTCGGTGTCGAGCGAAGGCAGGGGAATCTCAATGTCGGACTGAAGGACGAACGTCTCGCGTGCGTGCCGGGGTGTGAGTGCTGGCGACAGGGCCACGCCTGCCACTCGACGAACGATCGAGAGATCGTTGTAGTCCCACAGTTCCCTGTTCGCGACGATGGCCGCCTCCCAGGGGACCGTCTCGAGCCCTGTCGCCTGGCCGGCGAACTCGAGCACAAGGCGACGAGGGACCGCAGCAGTCCGCCTGAGCCATTGGGCGAACGCAGCACCGTGTTCCTCGGGGAGGAGCCTCTGACCCAGGGCCTTGCGCTCCGCGTCCGACAAGTCGGCGGCGCTGCTGCGCGCTGCCTTCGCGATCAGTTCCGTCTCGGAGTCCATGGTCACGAAGGAGTCGACCTCGGCTGCACCCGCCGCGCCGCGACGGTGGGGGCCGTCACGAGGGAGGTCCAGGCGAACGACGAAGTGCTGCCAGGTGGTGTCCTGCAGTGCGGCGGTCGATGACCACGCGGAGGTTCGATCAGTGGCCACCAGGCGCCCTTCGAGAGTTGCGAGAGTAAATGTACTCCGAGAGGAGCGGCCTAGAGGGCCCTGATCGGGATGCCGGGGCATCCCAGGTCCGACGCTCGCGGGCCTCGCGCACCTGCGCTCGGAGGGCACGTGCGTCGCCGTGGTTCCCGGCGACAAGCGCGAGTTCCAGCGCGGTCTCGAGATTGTCGTCGGGGTGTCGGAGGGCGACTAGAGGCCGAGTATGAGCGTCGGAAGCCATGAGCGAGGAGAGGTCGAGTCGCTGATCGACCCACGACTGCAGCACGTAGCGCTCCGGCACGACAATGCCCCGGACCGCGCGCCGCACCGCTGCCGACAGCTGAGACGCGCGCGCGATTCCGACGGAGTGCACGTCGGAGAGACCGCCGTCGAGCTCGATCCTTGCGCGGGCCGCATTCCCGTCAACGTGCACCTCGGCCCTGGCGAGCACGCGCCCGTGCACGTCACTCGCGAACGCCAGGACAGATTCCCCCACTGCGTCGCCCACCACGTCGAGCTCGACGGTCAGCATGGACTCCGTGGCGGACCGAGTGCAGACCTCGAGGTGCTCGGGCCCCCTCCACGCGAACGTACGGGGTGGAACGACCGCGAGATCGAGCGGGTAGTACCTCACTCCGCTGCGTGTGCGGCCTCCAGGGCGTGTCTCCGGGCGGGACATGAGCCTTGATCCTCCCTGATCATCGAGCGCTCGGCTCAACAGGGGTTCCGAATCGATCAGTTGCGCGAGCTCGACCAGACTGCGCGCGGCACGGAGGTCGTCGGCGAGGTTCCGCAGCTCGGGTGCGTGCACGGCGAGGGTGCTGGTCAGGCGGGAGAGATCATGCACGAGTGCCGAGAGCGCCGCAGCTCGCTCCGATAGTCCGACGACGTCCGTGCTCTCCAGGTCACCCGAGCCGAGCGTCTCCTCAACCACGACGACGAGGCGATCCAGATTGTCGGGGCGCATCAGCAGCTCGAGAGCTCGGTTCTCGTCATGACGATCGAGCGCGTCGGCTGCGCGATCGAGATCGAGGAGACGCTCATCGAGGGCCACCGGCATCGCCTCGCTCACGGCCGTGATCAAGACGGAGCGGTCGGATGAGTACAGCCGCTCCGGGGTCATCCACAACGAGCTGTCGAGACCCGAGGCAGCCTGAGGCGCGAGCTCATGCGCTGCACTCATGGAGGGGCTCCTTGCACGACGGGCGGTGCGGTGAGGACAAGTCTAGTTTTCGGTGGGGTCGTTCGACGCCACTCGTGGCTACGCAACCGCCACGGTCGGCCGTCCTGCGGCCGCGCGCAGCGGCGGGTACACCGAGTGCGCGCGCGTCACATAGCGCTCGAGCGCTCGCCTCCCTCCAATGGTGATGCCCGGGGTGACACCGGGTCTGACGTCGAGCAAGTCGTCGTCGCGCAGAAGCGAGTCGCGCACGGGGCGAGGGCCGCCTTCGCCCACCCTCGCGATGAGGTCCCCCTCCTCGAGCAGGATCGGCGTGGAGACAATGCCGGTGGTGGAGAGGGTGGAGGGACGCGAGTCGTCTGCACCCGGCAGGACGGTGGCCAACCTGAAGGTCACCGTCAGTTCGACAACGAGTCGTGAGTCACCGAGTCGGTCAGCGATGCGCAGCGCGGACTCCACGGACGCGCGGGTCTCGTGCTCCCACTGAGCGCGACGACTGCTCGGCTGCTGGAGATCGACCCGCGCGAGATCCCGCATCAGTGCGGCCGGGATCAGGGCGTCGAGAGCGTCACGCAGGCTTTGATCGTCTCCACGGACGGCGAGCACGGCGGCGCGATTGTGAGCCACGGCGGCGAGGTCGAGCCAGGACCCCGCTGCCGAGAACACAGCCTCCGCCTCCGCGAGGCTCGAGAGTGCCGGCTCGATCTCACCGGCACTCGTGAGCGCCAGCGCCCTGTTAGTCGTCAACCGGGCCATCTCGAGCTTGTCCGCGCCCGCCGCCTGGAGGATCGCCAGCGCCTCGTCCTGCAGGATGGCCGCTCGCCGCGAGTACCGGGGGCTGCGCACGGCGAGATGGTCGGCGGCGAGATCTCGCAGTGCTGCCGCACGAGCCTCCGCCGTCCAGTCGGATGCGCGGTAGTGCGGTGCTTTCCCCTCTTCCTCGTTTGCGGGGCAGGGAGGCTGCAGCACGTCCAAGCTCCGTCGATGATGCAACGCTGCACGACTCAGGTCTCCCTTGGCGTGATGCCAACTACCGGTCAGCCGTTCGATTCCCGATCGAGTGCGCCTGTCCATGCTGGGGACGGCGTCGAGCTCGCTGCGGAGCATCTCGAGAGTCTCCAGGGAACCGGTAGCGTTGCCGACTGCCCTCTCGGCAGCGGCGCGGACGAGTCCGGCGTGGATGGCGAGTGCTCGGTACCCGCCCGCGCTCAACTCCCGGTGTGCATGGGTGACGAGTTCCACCGCTCTGTCCCGATGCCCGAGCTGAAGATCCAGCTGGCCGGCCCTCACCCTGTTCATCGGCAGAAGATGGCCGACCAGCGGGTCCCAGGTCGTGCCGTGCGGCTTCGCCAGAAACTTCTTGAGCGTCTGCTCGGCCTCACCGATGAGGGTTCCTGCGTCGCCTACCTCCCCCTCCAGCCGTGCCAGCTCCGCTGTGATCTCCAGCAGGGCCACCCGCGTGCCGACATCGGGGTCCACACCACGGGCTTCGCGTCCCACCGCGTCGACCATCGCCCGCCCCTCCGCCCGATGTTTGAGCGACGAGATGAGCAGGTCGGCGTGCGAGAGGTGGACGCGGGCCCGGAAAGCGCTGTCGGGAGCGCGCTCTGCCGCCTCGATGTAGTCGGCAATTCCGCCAGGACCGTCCCCTTCTTGCCTGCTGAGGCTGCCGCGATTGTGAAGGGCTCGTGCCAAGAGCAGGAAGTCCTCGGGCCGGGAAGCCCCCGACCCGAGCGCGAGGATCCTGTCGAGGGTGGCGATGGACTCACCATAGAGCCGCCGTGCTTCGGCGAAGTCGCCGGCCAAGGTGAGCAGGTCGGCCAGCTCCTTCGTGAGCGTGGCGCCCTGGATGGAGGATCGCTGTCGGAGGCGGTCCAGTTCGGCACGAACCGTGGCCGAGCGCTGCATGAGCGGAGAGTGGTCGGGACGGTCTCTGTCGGCTGGCGGCACGGCCTCACCTCCACGCTCGTCATGCACGGTGCGCTTCTGCGCGGTCGGCCGGGCCATGAGCGGGGCCCGGGTGACCGCGGAGGCGTCGGAACTCGTCGAATTCTAGGTCAGACTGGTGATGTGCTCCCACGAGACCCGATCCACATCACCCTCACGGGTGCTGATGTGGGCGATCGGGTGTTCCTCTCGTGGGTGTGGAGCGACGGGATCGTCGGACACGCGGTCGTGCCCCGGGCGCCCCTCGACCGCTCCCTTGAGGCGTTCGAACTCGCGCTGCCCTTTCCGCGCCCCCTCTCGTCATCACGCCCACAACCCGCTGCGCTGAAACGAGATGACCCCGGTGCGGGCCAGGAGTCAGATGGGCACTTTCCGATCCTCGACGCGGAGCTGCGTCGCCACCGCGATCAGCCCACAGAGGTCGCGAAGATCCTCACGGTTCGAGGGTGGGCTGACAGCGCGCTCTGCTCGCACGATGGGGAGCGGGCGCTCAGTGAAGACCTGGCGCGAGTTCTCCTTCCCGACGAGCTCGTTGCGCAGCTCGAGAGGCACGTCGACGACCTGCTCCCCACGCCGGACGGCCCTCCGCCGGTGACCTTGCGCATCCTGCCGCCCGGTTCGTGTGCCCGGGTGCCCTGGGAGCTACTCGTGGTGCCCGCCGATCGCGAGCCCGACCGGCGCCTCCTGGATCTCGTCGATGTCGTCATGCTCGCGCCGATCGTGAGGGATGAGCCTGCTTCGCTCGCACCTCGGCTGCCTGAGCACGGCGAACTCGGGCCCGCCATCCGCATCATCGACCAGGAGCCGCGTCACGTGCTGTCCTCCGAGGACCGCGATCGTTGGGCCGAGCGGGAGAACGCGGACCCGGAGCCGATCACTCGAAGAAGCCTCTCGAGCCGTCTCCGGGCAGCGCCGCGGCCCTCGAGACTGTTGTACGTCGGACACGTCTCGGCGTCAGGGGAGACGGCAGCGGACGCGTCGCTGCATCTCGGCGAGGCGCCGAGGGAGTATGGACTCGCGCCTCTTGCCGCGAGTGGATGTCGTCCCTTCTCGGCGCGAGATCTGCTCGTCGGAACCAGCGGCTACCACCGCCGATTCCCCGACGAAGCGATCCGCCAGAGGGTGTTCGGTGCCGAGGGCCCCGTTGTTCCCGACGCGGCGCGCGTTCCCGAGGGTGGTATCCGGGAGTTGGCGGGCCGGGAACTGTGGCCCATGCCTCCTCACGTTGCGCTCATCGCCTGCCAGAGCGGTCTGGACGTGCGCCACCATGAGCCGTTCGGCCTGGTGTCGGCGTGCCTGGAGCTCGGAGCCGAGACCGTGATCGCGACGCGATGGATGCTCGTGGCGGTTCGGGCACTGCGGATGCTGGGGGCGAGTGCAGCGCTGGACACCCTGGCCCGAGAGATCGACGAGCTGCAGGGCGCTCTCTCAGTGACCCCGAACGCCTTCAGCGTGTGGCAACGTCATCGACTCGCGCGGTGGCGGAAGACGCAGTCGATCGCGGAGAGCCCACTGCTGTGGGCGGCGGTGGGCGTCTTCCAGTCGGCGGAGCTACCGGGCAAGCGCTAGTCGGCGCTCGTCGCGCGTTCGAAGACGAATCGCCCTGAATGCGGCAGCGAGGCGCGTGCCAGTCGGTACTGCTCGAGAGCGCCGCGCACGTCTGCAGCGCTCAGGTGGCGCAGGTCGGGCCGTCCGCTGTGGTCGTGGAGCAACGACCGCACAGCCACATCGGGCCGGGCCGTTCCGGAGACGCGTACGGTCGCGACGAGGTTCTCTCCATCAGCCCGCTCGAACGTGGCCGTGTGCCGTTCGTCATTGAGCACGACGTCGGCGACGAGGACGTCTCGCGGATCAGTGAACGTTGCGCGGACGGTCGGCAGCGTGATCGTCACAACCTGGCTCTCCCCCTCCATAACGACGTCGACCACGCCCGTGGGATCATCACGCCGGTAGTCGAGCGATCGCGGATGCACTGCACGGGGATCGATCCACAGCGGGAACCGCGAGGCTGCGTCGGTCGCATCCGACCGGGCAGCCTCGCCGGGTTTCCTCACGTCCATTGCCGCCAGCACCGCCTCGCGCTCGTGCAGCGAGGCTGACGCGGTCTCGAGCGTCGACCGAAGGCTCATGATGAGCTTGTCGACCTCGGCGCGGAGCTCGTCTTCCACCTGCCCGACCATGGAGTAAGCCCGACGAAGCACCGAGTGAGCGGGGTCGACCGCTGTCGAATCGAGAGCAGCTCTCGCCGACTCGTGCAGGACAGTCGCGACAGGATCCGCACCGAGATCGATAGCACCGCCTCGTCTCGCCACATCCAGCAGGTACGCGGCGAGCTTCTCACGCACTGGGGCCGGCTCCAGGAACGCCGAGGCCAGCCGGAGGTCACCGAGGAGGTCCTCGCACTTCCACGCCAGTTGGCCGAGCTGCGCGTCGATGGTCCACTCGCGATCGGCGGTGATCGGCGCCGTCCACCAGCGGCGAAGCCACGCCAGCTCGAGCAGGCGGGAGGAGTCCGCATAGAGCATCGATGTGCTGTCAGCAACGTCCACACTCGCATCGTGTCCATCGGACATCACGAAATCGGCGATGTCGGGGCCGAACAGCTGCTCGACCCACCAACCGGCCGCGTCGTGATCGTCGATGACGGCGTACAGCTGCCGAGGGTCTCGCACGTCGATCCAGACGGAACCTCCGGGGACGGGGAGGACTTCGCGAAATACGGCGGCGGCCTCGTCGGCGGCGGAACCTTCGGGGCTCCCTCCGATCCAGGTCAGACCGAGTTCATCTCGACTCAACGTCGTCATCACACTCTCACCATCTGTTGTGTCCGTGGGGACCCATTGTCCCCGTCGCATGACAGAGTCCACCAATCCGCGCGCCTACCCTGTCGTCATCCACGGCGTACCGATTGCGGGTGACGTTCACGAGCCGGTCCTCTTCCCCGCCCAGGTGACGCTCCGAACCATGCGCTTCCAGGTCGCCAGCTCCGCGATTCGCTCCTCGTCGACACTCCGTCGAGCGCACCGGGAGACGGCCTCCTCCCATTGAGCCTGGTCTTCGCTCATCGTGGTCGGCAGGGGCTTCGGCAGGTCGTCGAGGATCGCGGCGACCTCCTCGGGCTTGTAGTTCCGCACTCGACTCACGAACCGAGCTTGCGACTCCTCGTCATCCCAGTCCTGGAACACGGCGATCATCGCAGTGAGCTGCTCGGTCGATCCGAAGTCCAGCGCGTCGTCATCGGTCCACTGGGCTTCGTGACCGTCCGTCCCGGGTTTGCCGAGTCGGGTCACTTTGGGCCGGAGAGCTTGTCCGAAGGAATAGGCGACCCCGACGATGAGGTCCCACGCTTCATCGAGATCGTCCACGCGTTGACCGTTGAGCTCGCGACGCCAGAGGTTCCCCCATACCCGTTGAAGCCACAAGCCGTGCACCGGTCGGTGCTGGTCGGTGAGGTAGCTCATGACTCTCTCTGCGCGCGACTCCTCCTCCAGGGCGAGACTCACCGCCCCTGACTTGCGCAGGGCGAACCGAACCGCCATCTGGGCTGAATCGAGATGGGGATCGGGATACGCGGGCTCAATACCTGCCCGCGCGCGATAGGCGAGGATCAGTGTGGCTCTCGATCGAGGGTCTGCGAGACCGTACGGCTGCGCGGACGACGCGATAGCCCGTTCGAGGGCGAGATCAGCAGAAGTCCACAGTGGATCGGGCCGCAACAGTCGCGTGATGCGCGGCACGAGAGGCTGTTGCAGCCGCGGGAGGTCTGAAGCAGATACGGACGAGCGCGAGTCGAGCAGTTGTGGCTGCTCGACCTTGTCCACAGCGGACAGCCCAAGCAGATGCGGCGACCGATACGCGGCCACCTCGTCGTCGAGGGAGACCATGTGCTCCCACGCCTCGCGTGCGCGAGAGCCCGCATCACCTTCTTGGATGGCAGCGTTCCTAGACCCGCGGATCGTGTGCGTTGCACCTGCGGCCACTGTGTCGAGAAGCGCTGTGACCCGCGGCGAGTCGACCGGCGGGCGATTGAGGGGTGCCGCCTCCCACGCCTCGTGTATCAGCCGCTCGTACCGATCTCGACCGCGGCGAGCTTCTGCCCTGATCGAGGCGCTTCTCGCCACCATCGCCACCGGCGAGGCGAGCTTTCGCAGCGCCTGATCGGCGGTGTGCAGGGCAACGTCTGCGTCGGCGAGCGGATTCACAGGGGACGCGCCCAGGCGCTTCACGAGACCCATGAGCGTTCCCGCGATGTCTCGGACTGCCGGAACGGCCGCGCCTTCGTCGCTTGCGTCGGACCTGCTGCGGTGCGCGTCGTACTGGCTACGCAGGATGCGGTACCACTCGCAGTCGCTCTCGATGCGCGCACGGACGCTCTCGAACCACGCCTCGGTCGCCGCTGCGCCCTCGTCGGTCAGGTGACCACTGGCGCGAACCAGCTTCGCTCGGGAATCACGATCGATTGCCGAGCCTGATCGAAGGCTCAGCCACGTCGGGAACAGGTGCTTGCGCACAGCGAGCGGAACACGTCCGTCGACGCGCGGTTCGAAAGGGGTGCCTTCTAGGCGACTCGCGTCGAGAGTTGCCCACAATCCTTTGAGCAGGGAAGCAGCGTTCGCCACAGCGTCGACTCCAGGTTCTTCCGTGCGGGGTACCGGGGCGTGAAGATCTGTCGCTCCTCAAGATATCGTTTCTCCTGTCCGTTGGCGAAGATCAGCGGGCGGTGTATCGATGCGGAGGTATCTCGTGCGAACCCGAGGGGATGAAGGCGTGCCGGTGAACGCAGCAGACATCCTCTTGGACACGGAGAACGTCTTTAAGGGATTCGCCGGGGAGGCGGACGCTCGAGGGGCCCACTCGCTCTTGGAAGGCATGATTCATCTCGTCGAAGAACTCGACTCCGGCGCAGTGCGCCAAGTGCGCTCGTACGGCAAGGGCCCGCGGTGTGTCGAGGCGACTGACCTGGCAGCGGTGCCGAAGAAGTCCCCGAAGGGCGACAAAGGCGTGATCGCCTTCGAGGCAGCGGTGCGGAGCGCCCCCGATCGCTTCGACTTCACCACGGTACTGCCTGATCGATACCTTCCGGGCCCAGCCGAACCGGCCCACGACAGGATCTGGACTGTTGGCTGCAGGGTTCGATGGGGCAAGAACCTGGCGGAGAGAGCGCTTGTGCGCGATGCGCTCACACAGTCGAAATACGGTGTGCCCGCGACCATCACGCTCATCGGTGGTGCAGACAAGAAGGACCTGCTCGACCCGCTTGCGAAGCTCTTGGGTGATCGCCGGGCTATCGTGGTGATCCCGAATGATGCTAGATCTATGCTCTCTCAATTTGAGCCGGGCGGACGATTCGCGATGCTTGCTGACGGAGGCGTCCACACGGCGGCGCAAGTGGCGAGCATCGGCCGAAAGATTCTCGCGACGCGACGCGAGCTTCGCCGGCGTGCTGGGGCGGACAAGCGCAGCGCGAATGGTGAGTCGACGGTTCCCGATGGGGCCGCGGTGGGAGCGGTCCACCCGAACGACGCCGAGATCGCTACGCCGCACGTGAGCAAGGACACGCTCGATCACCTGCGCGTTGTTCGCAGCGTCTTGAGTGACGGAGACATGTCGCGATCAACGTCACGACCGGGCGCGCAGCGGCGTGTGCACCTCATGATCGCTCTGCTCACGAGATCAACTTCGAGCGAACAGCGAGCCATTGAGACCCTTGTTCGCACCTCGCCCCAGTTCGTCCTCCTGCGTCGAGACCTTGACGCGGCCCAGGCAGCTCTCCGGGGCGACCTCGACGACCTCGACGACTGAGGTAGCGAGCGACGGACGCTGGCGACCGCGTCTCACCCAACAACCCACAGGCTGGGCTCCACAAGCCGTCTTCGCTACTCGCGCGGATTGGTGGAGTACCTGACGGACGATATGGCGCCCGCAGGAACTCGAGGAGCACTGCCCGATGAGAACACGACCGACCACCGCCACCCCTCTCGGCACAGCACCGCACGCTGTCGACGTGCTCGTACCCGATGCGCGCGTGAGATTCCCGGAGCACCTGGGGATCGCCCTCCGCGCCGCCTACGACAGCATCGCGGCGCGCACCGTGCCCGACCACGAGCAGACGTACTACCTGCGCGCGCTCGAGCAGCAGTTCCAACAGATCGAGGCTGCGCTGCTGCTGGATGTTGAGCGGTGCGTGGCGACGATGGAACTGCGCCTCGCGGAACTGGCCGACGCTGTCACGGAGGACCCCGTCGAACCGCCCCGGGAGGTCGGCGGCTCACCCGGCGCGGCGCCGAGTGAGCGCGCTGCCTGGGCGCACGGCGTGCGTGCCGTCAAGCGCGCACGTGCGGCCGAGCGCGGCCGGCAGCAGCGTGTCGAGTCGGCTCGGCGCGAGCGTGCAGCACTAGAGGTCGCGCGTCGCGTTCTGCTCGACGAGGCAGCGGCAGCCCGTCTGCTCTGCGAGAAGGCCTTCGCCCTGCGCGCGGCGATCTACACCCGGCGTCGGTTCGGCCTCTTCGGGATGGGCCGTCGCGACCACACCGTGATTCCCGCGTACGCCGCGCTGGGGGCGCCGCTCGCGGCACGACGAGCCCTCACGGGATTGGTGGGGCAACTGACGCCGAACGACAGCACGCGCTGAGTATCAACCTCCACCACACGACTCGATCACGACGGAACGGAACGACCATGACTGACCCCACTCCCTCGCGCAAGCGCACTCCGGCCGACCCAACCGAGACGGACAAGGACTACCGCGACCTGCAGTCCGCGACCATCCCGCCGGAGGAGCCGCTCATTGATACCGGCCACCGGCTGCTCGAAGCGCAGCAGTTCGCCGAGCGCGATGCCGCCTCCGGCGCCTACGACTCGGACGGCGTCGAAGCCGCCGAGGGACCGCTGCCGAGCGAGTGGGTCATCGACGCGCAGACCGAGCTCGACCGGGCGGAGAACGAGAAGCGTCGGCACTCCGCGGCGCGAATCGGTGCCGAGCATGTCATGAAGGCGGAGAATGGTGACTACACCCCGCCGGCAGACGGCGCCTCAGGATCGCTCACCTACACGCGGGAGCGGCTTGACGGTGCGCAGGCGGACCTGCGCCGGGCCCAGCAGGACCACGAGCGCCGACACGCGCAGTTGGGCGACACATCGGCCGTCGTCGCCACGCGACAGACCGCGCCGAAGATCCGCGCTCACTGGTGGCGACGCGTCTGGGTGCCGACACTTGCGGGCGGTCTCCTCGAGCTCGCGGCCACGGCGGGCAACGTGTATGTCTTCATGCGGCTGGGTGACTGGTTCCAGGCCGGTACCGTCGCGCTCAGCGCAGTCTTCGCCCTGACGATCGCCCCGCTCGTCGCCGGACTGGTCCTTGCGGGACTTCGCCACGTGTCGAGCGTGAAGGAGATCGTCGCGCGCGCCATCGCTGCGGCACTCCTCATCGCCGTCTGGATCATCGCGGGCCTCACGCTCGCGGGCATGCGGGTCGAGGCTGATCGGGAGCTCGCGGCCGATCGCTCGAGCGCTACTTCCTCCCTCGACAGCGCAGCGGATCAGCTCGGTCAGGCCGCGGCCGCGGCCGCGACGTCGCCACAGGCGGAAGACTCCACGCTCGAGATTGCCTTCTGGGCGGTCGTGCTGCTCGGCATCGGCGCCGTCCTGCTCGTCAAGGAGGCCATCTTCCACGAGACGGCGCGCCTGGCCGAGCTCGATGACCGCATCGCTCTCTGGCAGTGTGAGGACGCCGCGGCGGGTTGGACGTCTCGCGCTGCCGCGATCCGACACAGGGTCTCGCTTCAGCAACTGGACATCCAGCTCACCGATCGGGTCTACGCGACCGAGTTCGACAAGCTCCTGCTGCGCGGTGAGCGCGCCAAGTCCGAGTACCGAGCGAGTCTCGTCAACGCGTTCGCCGACCCGGAGATGACGACGTCCCTCGAGGACCGCTTCGCGCGGAACCGCGCCGTGCAGTCCGCTCCGAGATTCCAGCCCCACGACGATGTCGAGCTGCCCGAGTGGACTACCGCTGCTGCTGAGCTCAGCGGGGAGGAGGCGTCATGAGGTTTCTCCGCTGGATGATGCGCCGGCAGCAGCCGCTCGCACCCCACGGGTGGTGTGCACACTGCACGCAGCCGCTGGTCATCTGCGAGCGGTGCCGCGGTGCGTGGCGAGGTCGCGTGTGCCCCTGCGGCATCGGGCTCGTCTGCTCCGCGCATCGCGGCTACTGGTCCTGAGCCCCGGCAGCACCGCCCGCATACCGATGCGGGATTGGTGTGCTCATCGAAGGTCGCATCCAGCCGGGTCGGCCCCGCCCCCTGAACAGGAGATGTCATGCTCGCACCCACTTACTGCCCCCGCCCCCGCCGTGCCGGGGTCGCCGCGCTGGTCGCGGCGCTCGCGGCGACCGTGCTCACCGGGTGCATCACCGGCGACGAGGGAGACGAAGTCGCCCTCGTCGCCGGTGTGCGCACTGGATCGCCCGCGATTCCCAGCTCTGCCGTCCGTGGGGCGATGGAACTCATCGATGCCGACCAGGACCGCGTGGTCGTCGTGTCGGTGGAGGGTGCTCCGAGGGTCGTGTTCGACCACCGCATCGAGGGCTTGCCCACGAACACGCTCGACCGCGGGGACGACCTCGAGGCCCTCGGCGTGATCGTCGAGAACGCCGTGCTCGAGGCAGCCTCCCTCACAGAGGAGGCCGACGTCGCGGAGGCGATCGCGCTCGCCGCCGCAGCGCTCGACCCGACCGCGCGGTCCCGAACGGTCGTCGTGCTCGACTCGATGCTCGGGACGGCCGGCGCCCTCTCGATGCTCGGGGGTGCGCTCGACGACGAGGCGGAAGAGAGGGTGCGGGCGCTCGTGGAGGCGGGCGCGGTTCCGGATCTCCGTGGCGTCCGGGTAGAGATCAGCCGCCTGGGGGTCACGGTTGCGCCACAGGATGAGCTCACGGCGTCGACCCGTGAAGGCCTCCGTGCGCAATGGGAGCACTTCCTCCGGACGGCCGGTGCGGAGGTCGTCATCGGCTCTGACTCGCAGTCGGCGCAGGCGTGGGCCCTCGAGTCCCTCCCTCACGTGACACCGGTGCCCGTGACGCGCAGTGAGGCGGTGGCGAGCTGCCGGGCCGAGCTGCCGGACTCCATCATCGCCTTCGGCCCTGACACCGCCGAGTTCGTGGACTCGCGATCGGCCCGCGAGACGATCGCGCAGATCTCCCTCGCGCTGCAGGAGTGCGAAGGAGTCGTCTCGGTGTCCGGTTCGACCGCCTCCGCGGGCAGCGAGCGCTCGTCTCAGCGGCTGTCCGAGCAACGGGCGCGCGTGGTGGCGACACTGCTCGCGGTGGAGCTCGATGTCGATCTCGACTCCATCGAGGTGCGGGGCTACGGAACGACGTGGCCGTGCCGGGTCGATGATCTGGACGCAGCGGGACAGCTGGTCGAGGAGCGCGCCCAGCAGAACCGCGTCGTCGTGATTTCGCGCGGCCTCGACGGCGAGCGGTGCCCGTGAGCGCGATCATCACGGCTCGAGCCGCTCGACCGATTGGTCCGGGCGCGCAGAAGGCGGCGTCCGAAGTGGGTGCGCTCGTGACAGGCATGCTCGAACTCGAACCGAGCGCGAGCCTGGCGCTCGAGATCGGGTCCGACCTCTCGGGCAACGCCCTCCTGCGCTGGTTCGTGGAGGGGAGCGAGTCGCTCGCGCTCGAGATCGCTCAGTTGCTCGAGCGGGTGTTCGACGTGGTCGTGGCGGATGCGGTGGACGCGCCGGAGGGGTGCGGGTCGCAGGACGCGGGGTCGAATGGCCGCATGAGCCGACTCGATCTGGGTCACCGGGCGGCGCGAAGCGGCTTCCGCCTGGAGGGAGACGGCGACCCTGTTGCACACATGGACTCCAGTGTCTGCGCGGCCGTCGTGCTCGGGCTTCAGCCGTGGCTCGCACTGACTCTCGGCCACCCCGGATGTGCGCTGCGCATTCGCCTTCGATCGGTCGAGTTCGAACGGCACCAGGTCAGCTTCGGTCTGGTGCATCCCGAACCGACTCTGCCGCTTCCGCTGCTCGCCCATCTGCGCGCTGCTGCTCGCGATGCTCGCGTCGTAGTGCTCGGGCCAGAACGACCCGGTCTCGCCGACAGGGAGTCGGTGGTCGCTCTCCTCTCGCCGCTCGTGGACCCGGATGGCCGCCTCCCGGGACTGCCCCCGGTGGGCGCTGAACCGCTACCCATCAGTTCTCCTGGCGCTCCTGAATCCACACAGGGTGGAACCTTCATCGGCACGGCTCCGACCACCTCCCGACGGCGCGCGCGCGTCTTGCTCTCCGATGCAGAGCTCACCCGTCATGTCCATATCACGGGCCAGACCGGGTCGGGAAAGAGCAGCCTTCTGGTTCAGCTCCAAAGGTCCTGGGCTGAGGCGGGGCGCGGATTCCTGCTACTCGATCCGCATGGCACCACGTGCCGCTCGGTCATCGCAGCTCTGCCACCACGCCATCGTGAGCGCGTCTGGCTTGTCGAAGCAGGAGACCATGAGAATCCTGTACCCCTCAACCCGTTGCATATCGCCGATCCCGTCCTGCGCGATGTCGCGATTCAGGACCTTGTGCTCGTCTTTCAGCGCCTGTTCGACCCGAACTCGTCCGGAATCGTCGGGCCGAAGTTCGAGCAATGGCTCACCAATGGGCTGCGCGGACTCTATGGCATCCACGGTCTGCGAACGAGCATCCTCGACATTCCCCACCTCTATCGCGATGCACGGGAGCAGAGGCGGGTCGCGTTGAGCGTGACCGATCAGAATCTCGCGGACTTCTGGCGCCGCGAGCTCCCCAGCATTCCGGACTCGGCGCGCGGTGAGATGACGAGCTGGGTGACGAGCAAATTCAGCCGATTCGAGGGAACCGCGGCGATGCGCGCCATACTCGGTGGCGGCGCAGACGCCATCGATCCGCTGCGCGCGATGCAGGAGAAGCGCATCATTCTGATCGATCTCTCGAAGTCTCGGCTCGGGGAGGTCGCCTCCACGCTTCTCGGCTACCTCTACATCACCCGGTTTGCGGCTGCATTCCTGGCGCGAACGGAGACCAGCCCGTACGGCCTCTTCATCGACGAGGCGCAGAACTTCGGAGCGGGTAGCCTGCCCACTCTGTTGGCAGAGGGCCGCAAATTCGGAGCTGCCCTGACTCTCGCGCACCAGCACTTCGGCCAGCTTGATGCCGCGCTCCTGCGGGCACTGGACGGAAACGTCGGCACCTCGATCGCCTTTCGGGCCGGTTCGGCCGACTCCCGGGTCGTAGCGGAGCGCTGGGGTGGCGACATTGACGCGAGGCGGATCTCATCGCTTCCCGTTCTAGAGGCGATCGTCATGCGCTCGGCGCGTCAAGGAGGCGGCGACCGACCGCACACGCTGTTTGTGGACCGGACGCGAGGCGAATCCTCACTGACCACTGCTGCGGCGGCCCGCGCGGTTGAGGATGTTCGGCTCGCCACGCGTCGTGAGCTTGTCGAGCCGTTCCGCGAGCCACGCCCTGCTCCTCGATCTGTGGCGGAACCGACAACTCTCGACCGCCCGACGTCGGTTCTCGACCTCGGTAGTCGTCTGAGCGGCCGCCCGCGCAGTGGCGCCCCCGGATCCACATCCGACCCCGCACAGACGTTCGCTGCCGCGGTCGCCCGCCACTCCAGAGACGCCGACGATGACTGATCGAGCCGCTGATCCGATCTCGAGCGGGGTGCGCCACCACCCGCGCATCCCCGGGAGGGGCCTCCTGGCACTTCTCCCCCTGTGGATCGCGGGCGCAGCCCTCGGATACCTGGGTAGCTCGGCACTCAGCGCCGCGGTGGGATCCCTCGTCGCACCGCTGGGCGCTTCGGCGGCGCAGTACGCCATCCGCGACGATCGAGTGGCTCTCGACGTGCGGCGCATCCTCGCACACCGAGTCGGCACGCTTCACCTCAGCGAGGTGGCGCACGGCACGGTCGGCGTGGCCATTGCTCGAGACAGAACGGCCGTTGCCGTCGGCCTCTCGAGCGTCCGGCCCGAGCACTTGCCCGGAGGACAGCAGGAGATCTGGCTCCTGCTGGGATGCGGCGACGACGTGGAGAGCCTAGGGTCCCTGCCGGAGCGATTCTACCGAGGCGCATTTCCTCAAGGGTGGGAGAACGCTCTTGTCATCACGGTGCCCGAACGCTGCCACAGCCTCATCATCGCCGTGACTGATGCTCGAGGCGAACTGGATTCATACGGCATCGTGCCGGTGCGGTCGACGCCGAAACCCGGCGGAGAGCTCGCCCGCGGGCAGAGACCGTGAGTGAGCAACCCGAAGTCGAGGTTCTCGCCGACATCTTCGAGTACTGGTTCTCGAAATGCTCGTCGTGGCGACCCATGGTGGGGGAACAACTCATGTGCCTGCTCTGCAGGGAGTCGCTGTTCGGTGAGGTCTCGGGGCTGCGAGGACTCGCTCCCCACAGCATTCTTCACGAACTGTGCACGCAGCTTGAAGGCGCGACGTCTCTGGTCGCGCGCGAACTGTGGCTCGCGTGCGAGAGGTGCACAGCGGGCGAGCGGGAGTCCGCTGCGTGCACACACGACCTGCAGGCGCATGTCCTCGTTCTCGACCAGGTCGGGCGGTGCAGCGTCGAACTCACGACTGAGGTGGAGATGCTCTCGAGAGCGCGGAGCTCCTGGGAGAGGGAATACTGCGTGCGGCGGCTCGACGAGTGGCTCGGGCAGTCGCTCGGGTGGCGACCATCTGAGCGCATGATCTCGATTCCGGGATGTACCCGCTGCGCTGACCACCCACTACGCGGGGAGGCGACTGTTCGCCGACTCCCGCATGATCTTCGCCACTCATTGTTCGAGCTCCTCGACGACGTCGAGGACGAGTTCGCCGAGCCTGTCGCGGTGAGAGGGCGCGAGAGAGTCGTGGAGAGAGGCTCGGAGAGCGGCTCGTGGACTCGGGGGATGCTGCTGAGCCTTGTCGTCGAGGGGGCTCTGGGCATCAGTGCGCTCATTGAGACGGTCGTGGATGAGCCGCGCGCCCGCTGGATCGTCGAGCACAGGTCGCTCACGGTCGTCGACGTGGCGAGGGAGGATGCGATCGCTCGGGCGCGTCCCGTCTGGGAGGGACGGTTGGCCACTCGATTCGACGACCTTGTCGCACAATCCGGTGAGCTCGCCTCGTGGCGCCGCGGTGAGCAGACTGAGCATGTCTACCGTTCGCCCTACACGCTCGCGGCGTGCCCCGACATGCACTGGCCCAGCTGGCTACTCACGGAGATTCTTGCTGTCGCTACGGATCTACGGAGTGACCAATACATGGCGACCAGGGATTCGAGCAGCGATAGCCCGGGACGGGCGATGGCCGACTTTGACGCATGGTTGTTCGAGCGCATCAAGGTTCTCCCACTCCTCGAGCATCGAGTTGCGCGAGAGGTGCAGGCCCGGCACGGTGAAAACCTGCGTCGGTCGTTGGGGCTGAGGATGCTCTCGGAGTTCGAATCCACCATCTTCGATTCGCCTCGACCCTGCTGAGATGCTCGTGCCCGTAGGCTCGGGCCTCATGGCAGCCGGCGCAGTGGTCCACACGTTCACGGGATCGCTCGCGGATGTTGATCGGGGCGTCTACGAGGATCTCGCACTGCGCGTCGCGCGCCATCCCTCTGAGACCGAGGCTTACATGGTGACGCGCGTGCTCGCCTACTGCCTCGAGCACGAGCAGGGCATCGCCTTCAGCGAGGGGCTGTCGTCGACGGAGGAGCCGGCCGTCGTCGTGCGCGACCGCACGGGCCGGCTCACGGCGTGGATCGAGGTGGGCGCTCCGGACGCGGCACGGCTGCACCACGGCAGCAAGCTCGCCGAGCGCACCGTCGTTTACACGCACCGTGATCCGGTCAAGGTCATGGCGCCGTGGGCGGGCAAGAGGATCCACGAGGCTTCAGCGATCGTGCTGCACAGCTTCGATGCGGGATTCATCGATGGCGCGGTGGCGGCGCTCGAGCGGCGCAATGCGGTTACCGTGTCGGTGACGGAGCGGCAGCTGTACCTCGAGCTCAACGGCGTCACGCTCAGCTCGGCCGTGCACGACTGCTCTCTTGCCTAGCGCTCGCCTTACTTGGAACAACCCCTCTTGAGTACCCCTAGGGGGTATGCGAAAATGGGGTGTATGGACACCACCGGCATGCCCCAGAACTCCCTCAACCTTCTCGGCGACCAGAGCGCCGCCGGCGGATGCTGCGGCGGCGGCGCCTGCATGTGCGGGCACGGCGGCAGCGATGCGAGCGCCGCGACCGCGAGCACGAGCGCCTCTGCCGAGGCCGGTATGGCGAACGGCGGTGCGCCCGGCTCCCTCGCTGTCGAGTACCTCGTGACCGGCATGACGTGCGGCCACTGCGTCTCCTCCGTCAAGGAGGAGGTCGGCGCGATCGACGGCGTCGACGCGGTCGAGGTCGTGCTCAAGAAGGACGGCGCCTCCCGCGTGACCGTGCGGTCCAGCACCTCGATCAGCCCCGAGAAGGTGCGCGCGGCGGTCGACGAGGCCGGCTACGCGCTGCTGTAGAGCGTGAGCACCACGGATGCTCGGCCCGCTCAGGGCGCCGAAACCGAGCCCACCGGCCTGCAGCTCGACCTGACGGGCATGACGTGCGCCTCGTGCGCCAACCGCATCGAGCGCAGCCTCAACAAAGTGCCCGGCGTCGAGGCCACGGTCAACTACGCGACCGAGAAGGCGAGCGTGCGCGCGGCCGCGGGAGCGGAGGGGCGGCTCGATGCCGACGCGCTCATCGCGGCGGTCGAGAAGGCCGGGTACTCGGCGACGCTCGTCGTGCCGCGCGAGGCGAGCGCAGCATCCGGTGATCGTGAAGGGCTCGGCGCCCGGCACAGCGCGACCGATGAGCTCGGCGCGCTGCGACAGCGGCTCATCATCTCGACCGTGCTGACGGTGCCTGTGCTCGTACTGTCGATGATTCCCGCGCTGCAGTTCACGAACTGGCAGTGGCTCGCGCTCGCCCTCGCGTCGCCCGTGGCCGTGTGGGGCGCGTGGCCGTTCCACCGCGTCGCCTCGCACAACGCGCGGCGCTTCATCGCGAGCATGGACACGCTCATCTCGGTCGGCGTGACCGCCGCCTTTCTGTGGAGCCTCTACGCGCTCTTCTTCGGCGAGGCCGGCATGCCCGGCATGACCATGCAGCTGCAGCTTCTCGGCACCCCCGAGGCCGGCGCCCACGAGATCTACCTCGAGGTCGCTGCCGCCGTCACCGTCTTCATCCTGCTCGGGCGGTACCTCGAAGCGCGCGCCAAGCGCTCCTCGCGCGAAGCCCTCGACGCGCTGCTCGACCTCGCCGCGCGCGAGGCGACCGTTCTGCGCGACGGCGTCGAGGTGCGCGTGCCCGTTGACGCGCTCCAGGTCGGCGACCGCTTCGTCGTGCGCCCCGGCGAGACCATCGCGACCGACGGACTCGTCATCGAGGGCGCCTCGAGCGTCGACCAGTCGCTGCTCACCGGCGAGTCGGTGCCCGTCGACGTGGCCGTCGATGATCGCGTCGTCGGCGGCACCCTCGCCGTGGACGGCCGACTCGTCGTCGAGGCCACCCGCATCGGGGCCGACACCGAGCTGGCGCGCCTCGCGCGACTCGTGGAGGAGGCGCAGACCGGCAAGGCCGAGGTGCAGCGGCTCGCCGACCGGGTCTCAGGCGTCTTCGTGCCGATCGTCGTCGTGCTCGCGCTCGTCACGCTCCTCGCGTGGATCGTGTTCGCCGACTCGGTCGAGATCGGCTTCACGGCGGCGGTCGCGACGCTCATCATCGCGTGCCCGTGCGCGCTCGGCCTCGCGACGCCGACGGCGCTGCTCGTCGGCACGGGGCGCGGCTCGCAGCTGGGCATCCTCATTCGGGGCCCGCAGGTGCTCGAGCGCACCCGCCGCATCGACACCATTGTGCTCGACAAGACCGGCACCGTCACGACGGGACACATGGCGGTGCGCTCGGTCACAGCGGTGGGCGGCATCGACCGCGACAGGATGCTCGCGCTCGCCGCCTCCGCCGAGGACGGCTCAGAGCATCCGCTTGCCAGGGCGGTCGTCGAGCACGCGCGGACGTCGCGGCTCGCGCTGCTGCCCGCCGAGAGCTTCGAGGCGCACGCGGGAGCGGGTGTCACGGCGGTCGTCGACGGGCACGCGCTCGCGATCGGGCGGGCAGCGTGGCTCGCCGAGTCGTGGGCGATCGACGCGGAAACCAGCCCGATCGCTGCGTACGAAGCTGAGGGTGCCACGCCCATCGTCGTGGCGATCGACGGCTCCGCGGCCGGCATCATCGTGCTCGCCGACACCCTCAAGCCGACGTCGGTGCTCGCGCTCGAGCGGCTTCGCGCGCTCGGGTTGGACCCCGTTCTGCTCACCGGAGACAACGCGGGGGCAGCGTCGGCCGTGGCAGCGCAGCTCGGCATCGACGATGTGCGTGCCGGGGTCACGCCCGCGGGCAAGCTCGACGTCATTCGGCAGCTTCAGGCCGAGGGGCACGTCGTCGCCATGGTCGGTGACGGGGTGAACGATGCGGCGGCGCTCGCCGCAGCCGATCTCGGCATCGCGATGGGGGGTGGCACCGACGCGGCCATGGCGGCTTCCGACCTCACGGTCGTGAGCGGCGACCTGCTCGTCGTCGTCGACGCCATCCGGCTCGCGCGGCGCACGCTGCGCACCATCATCGGCAACCTGTTCTGGGCGTTCGGCTACAACGTCGCCGCGATCCCGATCGCCATGCTCGGGTTGCTCAACCCGCTGCTCGCCGGGCTCGCTATGGCGTTCTCGAGCGTGTTCGTCGTGACGAACTCGCTGCGCCTGCGCGCCTTCCGGCCGCAACCGCGGTAGGCCTCAGAACCGAAGGGCTCGGTACGCGTCCTGAACGGGACGGTGCACGGCAGGCATGGATAATTGCGTACTGCATACGCTATTCTTGGTGGCGTGACAGACCGAGCCCACCCGACCAGCACAACCGACCAAGGGCTCGCGCTTGCCCGCCTCTGGGCGGGCCCTGTGGGCGTGAGGCGCGGCCCCGTACCCAAGATCTCCCTCGACAGGATCGTCGACGCTGCAGTCGGCATCGCGCGCTCGGAGGGGTTGCCCAGGGTAACCGTCAGCAGCGTGGCCGACGAGGTCGGTTGCGCGAAGATGGCGCTGTATCGACACATCAGCAACCGTGGCGACTTGCTCGCGGCGATGATCGATCGGGCGCTGGGTCCCGCACCGCGGCTTGACGGAACGGAGCAGGAGAACGTCATCGTTCTGTGGGACTCGTTGCTAGAGGTCTACGAACGCGACCCGTGGCTCCTCGCGCTGCCTGCCGAGACGAATGCCCTGACACCCCACAATCTCGAGTGGATCGACGCTGCGCTGGGGGTCTTGGAGGGGTGCGGAGTACCGAGGCACGAGCGCCTGGAGATGGTTCTGCTCATCACCGAGAACGCCCGGTTCGCCGCTCGACGCCACCACAGTTCCCGTGGTACGACCAGCGATCTCGACGCTCTGATGGCGTCTGCCGCTGAGGCGAGTCCACGCCTACCCGCCGAGCGCTTCCCCCACCTGGCAGCGCAGGTCGAATCGGGCTCAGGCACGAGCCCGCGCCATCATGATTGGCGTGCATTGGCGCGTGATCATGTGGTGCGATCGCTCGCCGCCTACGACACGGGACGTGCATAGTGGAGAGAGACGACAAGCCACTCCGAGTCCTCTTCGCCCCGGAGACATTCAATCTCGGCGAAACCTCCCGGGCCGTTGAAGTGGCTCGTGCCGTGCGCGACGCGGGCCACGAGACGCTCTTCATGGGGTACTCGAGACTGTTCGCTTCCTACATCGACGAAGCGGGATTCCGGCTTGAGCTCGTGAATCCTGAGTTGAGTGATGGCGAAGCCGCCATGATGATCGCCGTCGACCAGGGTCGAGGGTTCCGGCATCCCTTCACCCTCAGCATGGTTCGTCAGAGAGTCGCCAGCGAAAGGGCGCTCATTGCCCGGTGGAAGCCCGATGCGATCGTGATCGGCACCACCCTGACGCTCTTCATCTCAGCGCGAGCAGAGGGCGTCCCGCTGGTCTATGTGCGTCCGTACGCGATGAGCCGTGGGCACCTCGCAGAGATGACCTCGTACCCGGTCTCCTCGGGTACCGGGCTGCCTGCAAGGGCGCTGAATCGGATGGCCGGTTGGTCCCTTCGGCACGTGGCGCGAGCGCTTCGCTGGATACCGAGATCCTTTCGACGGGTTGCGCTGGAGAACGGGGTGCGCTTGCCAGCACGCACTGTCGAGGCCATCGACGCTGACCTGAATCTCATTGCATCGCTGTTCCCCTACCTCGACCAGCGACGCTCCGCAGCCGGGGAGGAGGCCGTCGGGCCGGTGTATGCGCACGGTGACGGAGAGCTTCCTCAACAGGTGCTGAACCTGGCTGATCGGCGCCGGCCAGCGGTCTATGTCGGTCTGGGGTCGTCGGGGAGCAGAGAACTGGCGCTCTCGATTCTGGGGGAGCTCGGCTCGCTCGATATCGATGTCATCTCGAGCGTGGGCCGGTTTCTGACCGAACACGACCGTGCACTGCTTCCTGCCAATGCTCAAGTCTTTGACTACCTCCCCGCCCATCGTCTCGCAGGACTCATCGACGCCAGCGTGATTCACGGCGGCGAGGGAACCGTGCAGACAGCGTGCGCGTCGGGGGCTCCCTTTGCGGGAATCGGCCTTCAAGCCGAGCAACGGTTCAACATTGACGAATGTGTGCAGTACGGCAACGCCCTGCGATTCACCGCCCGGGATCTCAGACGCGGGCGGCTGCCGGCGATTGTCGCACGGTTGCTCAGCGATGCTGCACTGCGCGGGTCGGCACACCGCCTTCAGGAAGCAATGGTTCCCCTCGGCGCGTCGAACAGCGCCAGATCGGTCATCGCGTTCGCCCGCGAAGGCGGGGCACGGGCAGAGTGACGGGCAGGCGCAACTCGCCCATCGCGCCGACCGGCACCACGGGCGACGCCGGGGTCACCGGCGGCACCGGTTCGTAGGTCGATCCGAACGCGGGGCGGGCATCCGACTCGCCGCGATTCGGAGGAGAGCTGGGTCAGCTTGGCGCGGGCTTGTCCAAAACGGCCGCCGTCGCGGCAAGAAACCCCCTGCCCGTCGAGCGTGCGCCGAACGTTCGAAACAGTGCGCCCAAGACCCCGCTTGCGTGGCGGTCACTGATCTGCAGGTGGTACATCACCTGATCGTCCTGCGTCGTGAATGTCTCCCGAAAAAGTGCGGTTGCCGTTGTGGCGTTGCCGGCTTCGTAGTTCTCTGTGAATTCAACGACGATGGCGTCGGTGTCAGTGTGCACAGAGATGCCGGTGCGAGTCATGAGACCTTCGTTGGTGCGAACGGTCACGGTGGTGTCATCACTCTCGACGAGCTCAGCGGAAGTGATTCCCGGCATGTGGGAGACGACGGCCTGGGTGTGCTCTCCCTGACTCTGGAGGGACGCGGCTACGTCCCTGAGCGTGCAATCAAGTAAACGGGATCCTGCGAACCAGGGCCTCATTTACGCATTCTATCACGAGCGGCGGATGCCTCACTTAGGAGCCCCCACGCCCGCTCGCACGCGGGGCAGGCCCAACGACACCGGCAGGCGCAACTCGCCCATCGCCCCGACCGGCACCACGGGCGAGGCAGGGGTGACCGGCGGCACGGGCACGTAGGCGGCACCGAGCGCAGGTCGGGCATCCGGCTCGCCGCGATTCGGCCACAGCGCGAAGGCGCGTTCCGCCTGCGCGGTGATCGTGAGAGAGGGGTTGACGCCCAGGTTCGCCGAGATCGCCGCACCGTCGACGACGTGCAGACCCTCGTGCCCGTAGAGACGGTGGTACGCATCGACGACGCCCGTCTCGGCCGAATCGCCAATAGGGCAGCCGCCGAGGAAGTGCGCTGTCATGGGAATGTCGAAGACCTCGCTGATGCCCGATTGCGCGAATCCGTTCATGTGCTTCGCCATGCTCGCGTAGGCCTCATTGGCCTCCGGGATGTAGGTGGGGTTCGGCTGGCCGTGGCCCTGGCTCGAGCGCAGGCGAAACCCACCGAACGGCCCCCGCCCCGCACGCACGGTGAGCGAGTTGTCGCGATTCTGCATCACCAGCCCGACAATCGTGCGCTCGCTCCAACTGCCGAGACCGACCACCATCGAGGCGACGCGGCCAGGATGGCGCAGTAGTTGGCCGATCCACAGCAGCCACCGAGGTGCACGACGACCGCCGGGCACGGCGAGCGTGGCGAGCAGGGCGAGCGCGTTCGATCCGTGGCCGTAGCGAACCGGTTCCACGTGCGTATGGTCGTTGGGATGAATCGAAGAGCTGATCGCGACGCCCCTCGTGTAGTCGACGCCGCGACTGTGGCGCAGGGCGGTGGATGCTCCGCCGAGGGCCTCGGAATTCGTTCGAGTCAGCTCGCCCAACCGCTCAGAGATTCCCGGCAGACGCCCCTCTGCCTTCATGCGGTGCAGCAACTGCTGCGTGCCCCACGCACCCGCCGCGACCACGACCTGGTCGGCCGTCCACGTTCGCTCGGTGCGGCGGCCCTTCCCCGTCGCGCGCGTGGTGACCCGAAACCCCCCGCCTTCCGGGCCAGATCTGACGCGAAGGGGCGATCCGTCGCGGCGAGAGCGCCCTTCTGCGTCAGATCTGGCACGGGGGAGGGGCTCGACGCGCGTGACCGTCGTCAGGGGGAAGACCTGAGCGCCCGCTGACTCGGCGAGGTGGAGGTAGTTCTTCACGAGCGTGTTCTTGGCGTTGTGGCGGCATCCCGTCATGCACTCGCCGCACTCGGTGCAGCCGCGCCGCGCGGGGCCGACTCCGCCGAAGTACGGGTCGGGCGCGTCGACACCGGGCCCGTCGCCGAAGAAGACACCGACAGGCGTCAGGCGGAAGGTGACGGAGACACCGAGGTCGGCGGCGACCTTCTGCATGACCTCATCAGCGGGGGTGATGGTCGGGTTGGTCGTCACCCCGAGCATGCGCGAGGCCTGGTCGTAGTAGGGGTCGAGCTCGGCGCGCCAGTCTGCGATGTGCGCCCACTGCGGGTCGCGGTAGAAGGCGTCGCTCGCGGGCCGGTAGAGCGTGTTGGCATAGACGAGCGAGCCGCCGCCGACGCCCGCCCCGGCGAGAATCATGACGTCATCGAGAAGGTGGATGCGCTGAATGCCGAGCAGCCCGAGAGCGGGCGCCCAGAAGAACCTTTTCAGATTCCAGGAGTTCTTCGCGAACTCGTCGTCGGCGAAGCGGCGCCCCGCTTCGAGCACTGCCACCGAGTAGCCTTTCTCGACCAGGCGCAGTGCGGCAACAGAGCCGCCGAAGCCTGAACCGACGATGACCACGTCCACATGGCGCTCCTGCTTGGGCTCGGCCGTCATGCTCAACCTCTGCGGTAGCTGTCGAGCGCGGCGGCGCCGATCGGCGCGGCAATGGCCCACGAGTCGATCCCGGCGAAGCGGGTCAGACGGCGTGCGGTCACGTGCGCCGTGCGGTTGCCGACGTACCAGAGGGGCGTGGGTTGCGCATGCCACGGGCCGTGCGCGACGGTGCGCTCCACGTGCGCCGGGTCCAGCAGCAGGGCATTGTGCACGATGCCGATGCCGCTGCCGACGTCGGCGAGCGTCTGGCCCGGGAAGGCGCCCCATGTTCCCCCGGGCATCCCGAATACGGTGCCGCCCCAGGCGTTCACGCCGATCGTGCCGTAGCGAAGGTTTGCGATGCTCTCGTCGAAGCGAGTGTCGAGTTCCTCGAGCGTGCTGGGGTGAATGTGGATGCTCGCACTGAGGCTGCCCGCGAGTCGGTCGTTGGCGAACGCGATGGCCGAGTCCAGGAAGGGCGCGGGCTCGCGTGTTCCGGCGAGCCGCACGACGCCGAGCACGGGGCCGAACGCTTCCTGCGTGAACAGGTGCTCGTCGGCCTTCTCGGGGTCGAGGTGGTCGACGACGGTGCGGGGCACGTTCGGGTCGCCCCCGAGGACGTTCGCATCGGGATGCTCGGTGATGACGGCGAGCTGGCGACGGGATGCGCCCGGGTAGTACGCGGGCCGGGCCGGGGCGGCGGCGAGATGGTGGCGCAAGCGATCGACGAAGGCGTCAGCCTTGGCCCAGGCCTCGGGGAGGATCACGATCTGGGTCGCGACACAGTTGAAGCCCGAATTGTGGAGCCGTTGCGTGGCGACGTTGCGTGCCACGGCATCGACGTTCTCGTCGCTCCACCTCTCGTTGGGCACGATGATCGCCGGCCCGACGCCGCCGAGTTCGCTCGTGACGGGCTTCGTCACCCGCGGCTCACCCGCCTCGCGACGGCGGTCTGCCTCCTCACCCTCGCCCCACACGATCGCGTCGTGGCTCTGCTTGCTGCCGGTGAGGTGAACGCGGTCGATGCGGTCGTCGTCGATGAGCCGCTGGCCGAGTTCGCTGTCCCCCCTCGTGACGGCGACGACGCCGAGCTCGATCAGGGGGGCGAAGGCCGCTTCGATGGAAGGGAGCATGCCGTCGGTCAGAGGGTTGAGCTTGACGATCGCGGCGGAGTTTTCATGGAACAGGGCGCTCAGCACGTCGAGTGCCGGGATGGCGGTGATGTTGCCGGCGCCGAGGACAAGGGTGACGCGCGGTGGCGCGTCCGGGCGCCGAAGTTCGCGCGCGATTCCCGCCCGGGCCTCCTCCAGCGTCACTCCTGGACGCAGCCAGACGCGGGCGTCGATGTCTCGGAGGACGGCGTCTTTGGTGACGTACGGGAAGACCTCGAGCGTCGAGCGCTTGCCGGGCGCACGCCCGACCGTGACCTGCGAGATCGGAGAGCGACCCGCGGTGAGGAGCGTGAGCGTCTTCTCGAGAGCGCTCGTGGCGGTGATGAGCGAGTAGGGGCCGGTGGACCACTCCTCACCCGCCGCTGGTTCGTCGAGCGAGATGCCCTTGATGGCGCATGCCGCACGAACCCAGTCCGCCGCGCTCGCGAGGGTTGCCGCCCGCACGCTCCGCAGCAGTTCGCGCTTGGACGACAGCGGCATGCCTACCCAGCGTTGAGCACCGTCGCGTAAGGAATCGAGGGTCGGAGAGAGCTCGGCCATCGTGGGGAGCGCTGTCGATGCGGACACTGACGATGGGGGCACGGAGGACTCCTTCGTGGTCGCGATCGGCGGTGGATGCGGATGCGCTGTTGACCTTAGTCGCTCAGCGCTGAGGAGCGCACGGGTGCCCGCACGACGATCGCGGCGACGAGAATGGCGAGGGGGAGAAGCGCCGAGACGAGGACCGTCTCGAGGTAGCTGCCCGTTGCCGCGAACCCGAGGGCGAACACCACCGGCCCGAGCGCGGTCGAGGCGAGGCCGATCGACGTGGCGACACCGCGAATGGTGCCGATGCGTCGCCGGCCGAAGTAGCGCACGAACGCGGCCGCTTCGATCCCCCGCAGCCCGCCACCCGCTGCTCCGAGCAGCAGGCCGTACACGATGCCGAGGAATCCGCTTGCCACGAAGGGCAGAAACAGGAGCGTTCCCGCCATCATCGCCATGGAGAACACCACACCCCATCGGGGGTCGATGCGATCGGCCAGCGCGCCCACACCGAGCGTGGCGAGCAGGGCTGTGATGGTCTGCGGCAGGAAGTTCGCGGCGGCCTCGAGCGTCGAGAAGCCTTGCTGCCCGAGGATCGAGATCTGGTGGAACGCGAGCGCGGTCGACAGCATTCCCGTGCAGAAGATCGCGGCGGTGAGAACCCAGAACATGCCCGTGCGCAGTGCCTCTCGCAGTTCCCACCCGTCGTCGGCGGATTCGGGGTGCGGGCGCGAGGTGCCGCGCACGGGAGAGTCCTTCGGCAGGAGGAGCGCGATGGGCACCACGATCGCGAGCACGACGAGCGATTCCACACGCCATGTGGTTGGCACATCAGTCGCGGCGACGAGTCTCTCGACGCCGAGGGGTGCGAGCGAGATTCCCGCGGAACCGATTGCGCTCGTGATGCCGAGCGCCAGCCCCGAGCGATGGAACACGGTGCGGGCGACGATGGTGACAGCCGCGAGCGACAGCGCGCCTTGGCCTGCCATTCGCAGGCCGGCGAAGGCACCGGTGAGGCCGAGAATGTCGGCCGCGAAGCTTGCCGCAGCCAGGAGCAGGGCGAAGACGGACCCCACGATCAGCATGACCGAGCGTGCCCCCCAGCGATCGAGCGCACGCCCGATGAACGGCAACGCGCCCGCCCCCACGAGCGTGCCGATGAGGTATGCCGTGCTGATCTCGGTGCGCGTGATATCGAGGGTTCGAATGAGGGGATCGACGAGCGGACTCAAGCCCGCCGTTTGCCCTGGCGCGGTGAGCGCCGAGACGATGCCAGCGCCGACGACCACCGCCCACCACCACAGTCGACCTCGAGGATGCCGCCGGACGACGTCGACGGGCGACGTCGACGGGGTGAGCGGCAGGGGAATCTCTGTCGTGGGAGGTGGCTGACCGATGAGGGGCTCCAGGCGGGGAGGAGGCGCGGGTTCCTCAGCCTACGGTGTGCTGAATGTCACGCGGAACGCTCACTCGGCACTGCTAGCGTGCGCGAATGGCGCGCATTCTCTCCGTGGCCCCGGCGCTGCCGGATCACGAGCACGCCCAGGAGGAGATCACGGCGGCGCTCGCCGCCGGCATGACGGAGGATGCTCGCACACGCTCGGTCATGGAGCGCATCCATGCCTCCAGCGGCATCCGCACCCGGCACCTCGCTCTACCGCTCGCCGCCTATCGGGGCCTGAGCGGGTTCACCGAGACCAACGAGCTCTTCGTGGAGCACGCCCTTCCGCTCGCGGAGCGCGCCGTGCGCCTCGCTCTGGACGAAGCGGGTCTCGCCGTGGAGGACGTCGACCACCTCTTCTTTACGACCGTCACGGGCCTCGGCGCCCCCTCCCTCGATGCGCTCCTCGCCACCGGCATGGGCTTCCGCTCCGATCTTCGGCGCGTACCGAGCTTCGGGCTCGGCTGCGTGGCGGGCGCGGCCGGGATCGCCCGCGTCGCGGACTACCTGGCCGGGCATCCGCGGGGCGTTGCCCTGCTCGTGAGCGTGGAGCTGTGCTCGCTCACGCTGCAATGGGATGACCACTCGATGGCGAACGTCGTCGGCACCGGCATCTTTGGCGATGGCGCGGCAGCCGTCGTCATGGTCGGTGACGAGCACCCCCGTGCGACGGGGCGCCGGGTGATTCTGCCGCGCGTGGTCGGCAGCCGCAGCGCCCTGTATCCGGACAGCGCCGAGATGATCGGCTGGCAGATCGGCAGCGCGGGCTTCCGCCTGATGCTCGCGGCAGGAGTGCCCGCGCTCATCGGCGGCCACTTCGCGGCCGGCGTCGACGAGCTGCTCGCCGAGCGAGGGTGGACTCGCGACGACATCGACGTGTGGATCGCGCACCCCGGCGGCCCTCGCGTGCTCGAGTCGTTCGCCGACTGCCTCGAGCTCGAGCCGGCCGCCCTCGATGTCAGCTGGGGAGTCATGGAGCGCACGGGCAACATGTCGTCTGCCGCCGTGCTGCACGTGCTCGCCGCCGTGGGCGAGCGGGCTGCCGGTGACCGCGCGTTGCTCTTCGCCCTCGGGCCGGGCGTCACCGCCGAACTCGTGCTGCTGGAGTGGTCGTGAGGAGTCAATGATCATGAGTGTCGGCCTGTACATCGGTCTCGTGCTGCTGACCGGCGCCGAGCGCGTCGTCGAGCTCGTCATCTCGCGGCGGCACGCGGCCCGAGCCTTCGCACGCGGCGGCGTAGAGCACGGGCTCGGCCACTTCCCGGCGATGGTGGTCCTCCACACGGGACTTCTGCTCGCCTGCATCGCCGAGGTCGTCCTCCTCGACCGACCGTTCCTCGGCGCGCTCGGCTGGCCGATGCTCGTCATCGCCCTCCTCTGCCAGGCCGGTCGCTACTGGGTGATCTGGGCGCTCGGCGAGCAGTGGAACACGCGCGTCATCGTGGTGCCCGGCGCGACCCGCGTGACGCGAGGCCCCTACCGCTGGTCGTGGTTGCGCCACCCCAACTACTGGATCGTCGCGATCGAGGGCATCGCCTTGCCGCTCGTGCACTCGGCGTGGATCACCGCCCTCGTCTTCACCGTGCTCAACGCGATCCTGCTGCTGGGCTTCCGCATTCCCACCGAGAACCGCGCGCTCGCGGCGCTGCGCGAGGCCTGAGTGAACGCCGACCTGGCGATCGTCGGGGGCGGGCCGGTCGGGCTCGCGCTCGCGCTCGAGGCTCACGCGCGCGGCCTGACGCCGGTGGTGCTCGAGCCGCGCGAGGGCGCGATCGACAAGGCGTGCGGCGAGGGGCTCATGCCGGGAGCCCTCGCTGCCCTCGGCACGCTCGGCGTCGACCCGGCGGGGCACCCGATCGCGGGCATCCGCTATCGCGACGCGCGCCGGGAGGTCGCGCACCGCTTCGCCGGTGCGCCGGGCCGAGGAGTGCGCCGACTCGTGCTGCACGCCGCGCTGCGGGATCGGATCAACGCGGTCGGAATCGAGGTGCGTGCCGAGAAGGCGGAGCACATCGCGCAAGACGAGGCGGGGGTGACGGTCAACGGGATGCGCGCCCGCTGGCTCGCCGGAGCCGACGGGTTGCACTCCCGGGTGCGCGACGTCGCCGGCCTGCACCGGCGCGCTCGCGGCCTCCCGCCGCGCGCACCGCGCTTCGGCCTCCGCCGGCACTACGCCGTCGCGCCGTGGAGCGACCTCGTCGAGGTCACCTACCTCGACGACTGCGAGCTGTACGTCACACCCGTCGACGACGGCACCGTGGGGGTCGCGGTGCTCGGTGGCAGGCCCGCCGACCTCGACGCCGCGATCGCGCGGGCGCCGCAGCTGCGCGAGCGGCTCGACGGGGCCGCGTCGGCAAGCGACCTGCGCGGGGCGGGAGCGCTGCGACAGCGCAGCACGGCGCGCACGGCCGGCCGCATCGCGCTCGTCGGGGACGCCTCGGGCTACGTGGATGCGCTCACCGGCGAAGGCCTGCGTGTCGGGTTCGCGCAGGCGAGCGTGCTCGCCGAGCGGCTCGCCGCCGACGACCTGCCCGGCTACGAGCGGGCATGGGCGCGGGCGACGCGGGACTTCCGCCTGCTCACCGCGGGGCTCCTGGCTGCCGCGACCTCGCCTGCCCGCAGCCTCATCGTGCCGACCGCCGCGCGCCTACCGGGCGTCTTCGGCGCCGTGGTGGAGCGGCTGGCGCGCTGACGCGCCAGCGCCCCCTGGTTGATCGACGTCTCGTCAGAGACCGAGCAGAGTGCGCAGCTCGTCCACGTCGTGCGCGATCGCGCGGGCGTGCCGGTGCTCCTCCGCGTCGCCGTAGCCCCACGCCACGGCGATGGTCGGGATGCCGTGCACCGCGGCACCCTCGACGTCGTGGATGCGGTCCCCGATCATGACGGGCCGGCTCAGGTCGGCGCCGATGCCCGCCAGTCGCACGAGAGCCTCAGCGACGACATCGGCTTTCGCGCTGCGCACCTCGTCGTCGGAGGCCCCCGTGATGAGGTCGAAGTGCTCGGCGATCGTGAAGTGCTCGAGCATGAGCGTCGCGGGCGTCTCGGGCTTCGAGGTCGCCAGACTGAGCGGGATGCCCGCCTCAGCGATATCGCGCACGAGCAGCCCCATACCGGGGTACAGGGTCGAGTCGTACGCACCGCGGTCGAGGTAGCGCTCGCGGTACACCTCGAGGGCGCGCTCGCGCTGCTCGAGGGTCAGGCCAGCGCGGTCGCGGAACGAGTCGAGCAGGGGAGGGCCGACATAGCGGAGCAGTTCCTCCGGCGGGGGCACGGGCATCCCGAGCTGGGCGAAGGTCCACGCGAGAGTGTCGGTGATGCCGGGGGCCGAATCGGTGACCGTGCCGTCGAGGTCCAGCAGGATCGCCGAGTAGTGGGGCATGAGCTTGAGCCTACGGTGCGCGCACACCGCCTCCGGCCGTCGCCCGCGACGAGCATCAGAACAGCCGGGGAACGCCGTCGTCGAGGCCGCGCATGGCGTCGTAGTCGAGCAGCAGGCAGCGAATGCCCCGGTCTTCGGCGAGCGTGCGCGCCTGCGGCGTGATCTCTTGCGCGGCGAAGACGCCGGCTACGGGCGAGAGGAGCGGATCGCGGTTCATGAGCTCGAGGTACCGCGTCAGCTGCTCCACGCCGTCGATGCCGCCCCTCCGCTTGATCTCGACGGCGACGGATGCTCCACTCGCGTCGCGCGCCAGAATGTCGACCGGCCCGATCGCCGTCATGTACTCGCGGCGCACGAGCGTGTACCCGTCGCCCAGCAGCTCGAGGTGCTCGGCGAGCAGCTTCTGCAAGTGAGCTTCGACGCCGTCCTTCTGCAGACCGGGGTCGACACCCAGCTCGTGCGCCGAGTCATGCAGCACCTCGTGGATGCTCACGACGAGCAGGTCGGCCGTCTTCGCGTGGGTGACGCGCCACAGTTCGAGCACCCCGGCCTCGCGCTGGTCGTCGTCGGGCTCGTCGATGACGAGCGTGCAGGGCGGGCTCATCCAGTTGAGCGGCTTGTAGCTGAGCGCGTCGGCATGCACGAGCAGGCTGCCGTCGCTCTTGTGGATGAGCAGCCGCGTCGCGAGCGGCAGGTGCGCACTCAGCCGGCCCGCATAGTCGACAGAGCAGCGGGCGATGACGAGGCGCATCCGTTCAGCCTACGGCCGAGCGGTCACCCCCAGAGGTCGGGACGGCGCTCCTCGGCGATGCCGTTGCCGCCGTCGACGACGACGAGCTGGCCGGTGATGTACGAGGCGCCGGGCGAGGCGAGCCAGGCGATCGCGCTCGCGATCTCGTCGGGGGTGCCGCTGCGACCCATCGGCACGAGCTCGCCCTCCTCCGCTTCCTGCGGCAGCTGCGAGGCGGTGGCGATCCAGCCCGGCGCGACGGCGTTGACGGTGATGCCGCGGCGTGCTTCGTCGACCGCGAGCGCGCGCGTGATCCCAGCACTCCTGCCTTCGCGGTGGCATAGCCGAGGTCATCGCGCGCCGCCTGCACCGCACCGGTCGTCGAGGCGACGCTGATGACACGCCCCCAGCCCTGAGACCGCATGCCGGCGATCGCGGCGCGCGTCACGAGGAACACGCTCGTGAGGTTCACGTCGACGGCGCTGCGCCACTCCTCGACGCTCATCGCGATGTCGCCCCGCGGAAACTCCTCGCCCGTCGCGATCATGCCGGCGTTGTTGACGAGGATGCTCAGCTCGCCCACCGCCTCGACCGCGGCCGCGACAGCGCCCGCCGCACCCTGCTCGGTCTCGAGCCGCGCCACGACACCGTGCGCCTCGACCTGGCGCTCGACGGTGCCGAGCGAGCGCAGCTCGGCGGCGCGCTGCTCGACACGGTCGGTCGTGGCGGTCATGACGACGCGGGCGCCCCGCTCGGCGAGCGCGCGAGCGGCGGCGAAGCCGATGCCCTCGGCCGATCCGCAGCCCGTGACGAGGGCCGCGCGGCCGCTCAGATCGAGGTCGAGTGGCAGGGCGGGCCTTGGCGGCGAGAAACCTGTCATGGGCCGAGGCTAGTGCGGGGCATCCCGAACCGGTGTCGCGTGCCGAGAGTCGCCGCGCTCACGCGCGGCCGGCGTCGCGACGAAGGTCACCGCGATGAGCACGAGCACCACCCAGAAGGCGTTCAGCAGGCCGAACTGCTCACCCAGGAAGCCGAGAAGGGGCGGCCCCACCAGGAACGCGAAGTAGCCCACCGTCGCCACCGCGGCCACCCGTGCCGCGGCCTTCGACGGCTCATCCGCCGCTGCCGACATGCCGACCGGGAACCCGAGCGAGGCGCCCAGCCCCCAGGCGAAGATGCCGATGCCCGCCGCGGCGGGGTGGTTCACGAGGATGAGCAGGGCAAGACCGACCATCGCGAGCAGCGCGCTCGCGCGCAGGACGGGCACGCGGCCGAAGCGGTCGAGCACCCACACGCCCGCGATGCGACCGGTTGTCATCGCCGTCGCGAAGATGCCGAACGCGAGCGCGCCCGTCGCCTCGTCCGCACCGCGGTCGTCGACCATCGCGAGGGCGAGCCAGTCGTTCGCACTGCCCTCCGCGAAGGCCATGCCGAGCACGATCGCACCGATGATGAGCGTGCGCGGCTCGCGCCAGATCGCCATGCGCTCCCTGAAGGTCGAGCGCTCGGGGCCGGCACCGTCGTCATCGAGACCCGGCAGTGCGCGGTGCCGCGGCAGGTGCCGCACGGCCACAACGCTCGCGACGAGACCCAGGGCCGCCATGCCCAGCAGGTGGGCGTCGAGCGCCACGCCGAGCGCGGCGAGGCCCGCTGCCGCGGCGGCCCCGACGATCGTTCCGAGGCTCCAGGAGGCGTGGAACCACGGCATGATGCTGCGCCCCTGCGCCTGCTCGACGCCCGCACCCTCCACGTTCATCGCCACATCGATGATGCCCGTCGTCGCGCCGAACAGCACGAGCGCCAGGAGGACGAGAGGGTAAGAGCCGAGCGTCGCCGAGCCCACGCCGAGGAGCGCGATCGACCCCATGCTCACGGTGAGGGCCACGAGGAGCGTCGAACGCGTGCCGATGCGCGCGATGACGTGGGAGGAACCGAGGAGGCCCGCGATCGACCCGACCGCCATGCCCGCGATGAGTACCCCAAACTCGTCGGTGCGCACCTGCAGCGCATCCCGGATGGCGGGCGTGCGGGCGAACCAGCTCGCCATCGCGAGGCCGTTGATGGCGAAGACCACGAAGACAGCGAGGCGCCACGCGGCGAGGCTCGGCCGAGCAGCGCCCGACGAGCGGGACGAAGAAGAGGGAGTGGTCACTGCGACCTTTCGGAGGATGGACTGCGGTGGTGAGGTGCGCAGAACGAGGGCGACGCTACCAGCGCTGTCATCGAGTCCGCCCACGGAACACCTCACCGCCGGCCTGTCAAGGGGGTGCCGCGGGCCCTCACGCAGTGGAAACGTGGGAGGCGTCCGAACGAACGCTTCACGAGAGAAGAGAGGTTCATGATGGGTATCGACGACACGGTGCGCAACAAGGGCGAAGAGCTCGGTGGCAAGGCCAAGGAGGCCGCGGGCAAGCTCACCGACGACGAGCAGCTCGAAGCCGAAGGCAAGGTCGACCAGACCAGGGCCAAGCTCAAGCAGGCCGGCGACGAGGCCAAGGAGGCCTTTCAGAACTAGGCGGTGGCGCCGGTCACGATCCACCTCCTGCCCCGGGCCCTCACGCCGAGCGTGAGGGCACGGGCGCCCAGGAAGATGAGTGTGAACGCCCCCAGCAGAACCCCGAGCGAGCTCACGAAGGGCAGGGCCACCGCGTACGCGGCGAGGGTGAGCACCCCCGTCAGGGCGAGATACCTGCCGTCACCGGCCCCGATGAGCACGCCGTCGAGCACGAACACGACTCCGGCGAGCGGCAGGCCGAGCGCGAGGATGGCGATGGCGAGCGGCAGGGCATCCCGAACCGCGGCGTCGGAGGTCATGGCGATCTGCAGGAGGGGAATGCACGCGAGCAGCAGCGCTGTGAGTGCGGTACCCACGACGAAGCCCCAGGTGACGAGTCGACGGGTGATCGCGTGCACGCGCGGCACGTCGGCAGCGCCGAGGCCTCGCCCGATGAGCGCCTGACCGGCGACGGCGAGAGCGTCGAGGGCGAGCGCGAGGAGGGCGTACAGCGCGAACCACACGTGGGTGGCCGCGAGCTCGACCGTGCCCAGCGAGGTCGCGACGACCACGGTCACGACCAGCGCGACGCGCAGGCTCAGTGTGCGCACCAGCAGCCAGGATCCGGCGCGGGCTGCGGCGAGCAGCCCCGCGGTACCCGGGCGCAGCGGTGCACCGGCCGCCCGCGCGCGGCGCACGGTCTCGGCGACGAGCACGACCGCCATGCCCCACTGGGCGATGGCGGTGCCGATCGCCGAGCCGGCAATGCCCAGCCCGAGCCCGTAGATGAGCACAGCATTGAGGGCGATGTTCGCCGCGAATCCGACGGCGGCCACCGCAAGCGGAATCCGCACCTCCTGCAGTCCGCGCAGCGCGCCCGTGGCGGCGAGCACCAGGAGCATGCCGGGGATGCCCCACCAGGCGATCGCGAGATAGACCACGGCCGCGTCCGCGACCGCGGCCTCGGCGGCGAAGAGCGCGACGAGCCAGGGGCTGGCCGGCAGCATGACCACCAGCAGCAGGAGCCCGAGTGCGAGTGCGAGCCACAGGCCGTCGATGCCGGCCGCGTGCGCGCCCCGCTCGTCACCCGCCCCGATCCTCCGGGCCACGATCGGTGTCGTCGCATAGGCGAGGAAGATGAGCAGGCCGATCGTGGTCTGCAGGATCGTGCTCGCGATGCCGAGGCCGGCGAGCGGCTGTACACCGAGGTGGCCGACCATGGCCGTGTCGGTCAGCACGAACAGCGGCTCGGCGATGAGCGCCCCGAGCGAGGGGAGCGCGAATCGCAGGATGTCGCGGTCGAGAGCTCGGGCGGCGCGCACTCCCTCACGCTATCGCCGGAGATTCTCCTCATGGTCTGCATCAGCGAGCCCGACTACGCTCGATTCTCGTGACTGACGCCTTCGCGAGCGGCATCGACCGCGCAGAACTCGACCCGAGCATCCGACCGCAGGACGACCTGTTCCGCCACGTGAACGGACTCTGGCAGGCGCGCACGCCGATTCCGGCTGACAAGGCGCGCTACGGGTCGTTCATGATCCTCGCCGAAGAGGCGGAGAAGGCGGTGCTCGAGATCATCGAGGAGGCGCAGGCTGCCGAGCCCGGGAGCGCCGAGCGCAAGGTGGGCGACCTGTACGCCAGCTTCATGGACGAGCAGCGCATCGAGGCGCTCGGAGCCGCTCCTCTCGAGCCCCTCCTCGCGCAGGTCGACGCGGTCTCCGACATCGACGGCTTCCTGACCACGATGGGGCGCCTGGAGCGCGAGGGAGCCCGCGGCGTCGTGCAGCTCTTCGTCGACAACGACCCCGGCGACCCTGAGCGCTACGTCGTGCTCGTCGAGCAGGGCGGGTTGGGCCTGCCCGACGAGTCGTACTACCGCGTCGACGCGCACGAGGCGACGCGCAGCGCCTATCTCGCGCACATCGAGAGGATGCTCGCGCTCGCGGGCCTTGGCGACGCGACCGCTCGTGCCGAGCGCGTGATGGCCCTCGAGACCGCGCTCGCCGGCCACCACTGGGACAACGTGCGCAACCGGGACGCCCAGGCGACGTACAACCTGCGCACGTGGGATGAGTGGGCTGGCTCAGCGGAGGGTGTCGGGCTCGATGCGTGGCGAGAGGGCTACGGCATTCCAGCAGCTGCGCTCGCCGAGGTGGTCGTGCGGCAGCCGGAATTCACTTCCGGGTTCGCGGCCGAGCTCACGGGGCGGCCGCTCGATCACTGGCTCGACTGGCTGCGCTGGTCGATTGTGCGCTCGTACGCCCCCTACCTCTCGGCGGCCTTCGTGGAGGCGAACTTCGACTTCTATGGCCGCACCCTCACCGGCGCGCAGGAGCAGCGCGCACGGTGGAAGCGGGGCGTCGGCCTCGTCGAGGGAGTAATGGGGGAGGCGGTGGGTGCCGCCTACGTACAGCGCCACTTCCGGCCCGAGGCGAAGCAGGAGATGGACGCCCTCGTGGCGACGCTCGTGGAGGCCTACCGGCAGAGCATCTCAACGCTCGAGTGGATGACCCCGGCGACCCGCGAGAAGGCTCTCGAGAAGCTTGAGCGTTTCACCCCCAAGATCGGGTACCCGGTGCGCTGGCGCGACTACAGCACGCTCCAGATCTCGGCGGATGACCTGCTGGCCAACGTGCGCGCCGCGGGCGAGTTCGAGTTCCAGCGCGAGCTCGGAAAGGTGGGCAAGCCCATCGACCGCGACGAGTGGTTCATGACCCCCCAGACGGTCAACGCCTACTACAACCCGGGCATGAACGAGATCGTCTTCCCCGCCGCGATCCTCCAGCACCCTTTCTTCGACGCCGATCGGGATGCTGCGGCCAACTTTGGTGCCATCGGCGCGGTCATCGGGCACGAGATCGGGCACGGTTTCGACGACCAGGGTTCGCGCTACGACGGCGACGGGCGACTGCTCGACTGGTGGACGGAGGAGGATCGCGCCGCCTTCGAGACGCGCACCGCGTCTCTGATCGGGCAGTTCGACGCGCTCGAACCTCGGGAGACGCCCGGCCACCACGTGAACGGCGCCCTCACGATCGGCGAGAACATCGGCGACCTCGGCGGTCTCGGTATCGCGTGGAAGGCATACCTGATCTGGCTCGATGGTGCCGAGCCTCCCGTTGTCGACGGCTTCACGGCAGCGCAGCGGTTCTTTCTCTCCTGGGCTCAGGCGTGGCAGATCGCGATCCGACCGGAGGAGGCGCTGCGCCTCCTATCGATCGACCCGCACTCGCCGAACGAGTTCCGGTGCAATCAGATCGTGCGCAACATCGACGCCTTCTACGATGCTTTCGAGGTGACGCCGGCGGACGCGCTGTGGCTCTCGCCCGAGGAGCGTGTGACCATTTGGTAGACCTGCCCCTGACCCGAGCTCCGGGAGCCCACGCGGGCGCCCCTCCGGTGGCGCGCCACCGTGCGGAGAATCGCGAGCCGGGCTTCAGGGCCTCCTATCGGGCGCTGGGGGCGCTCGCACTCGAGGGCGCACGCGTCTCGGTCGCTGTCGGCGATCTGGCGACCGGCAGCAGCGTCTTCGCGGTCGATGAGCGTATCGTGCTGCCGACCGCGTCCGTCGGCAAGATCCTCCTCCTCATCGAGGTGAGCGCGCGGCTGACCGATCGCTCGGTCTCGGACTTCGCGATCATCGACCGGACCGAGGGCGACGCAGTGGCCGACAGTGGCCTGTGGCGGCACCTTCAGGCGCCAGCCTTCCCCCTCGGCGATCTCGCTGCGCTGGTCGGCGCGACGAGTGACAACCTCGCCACGAACGCCCTGCTGCGCCAGATCGGACTGCAAGCCGTCCGCGCCCGGTCGGAGGCGCTCGGCCTCGCGCGAACGGCATTGCTCGATCGGGTGCGGGACGAACGCGGTCCCGACCACGCCCCGCAGCTGTCGGTGGGCTCGACGGCGGAACTCGCGTGGCTCTTCCATGCTCTGACGCACGGGCACATCGTTGACGGGGAGACGAGTCGCCGCGTGCTCGGGTGGCTCTCGCTCAACGCTGACCTGTCTCTCGTGGCGGGATCGTTCGGCCGGGATCCGCTGGCGCACCTCGGCGTCGAGCACAACACCTGGATGGTGAACAAGACCGGCACGGATGCGGGCGTTCGATCGGAGGCGGGCGTGCTCCGAGGCCCGCGCGCTGGTGTCTCCTACGCGGTCTCTGTGCACTTCGAGGACAGCGATCTCGGTCGACGGCTGCGGGTGATCGACGCCCTGCGCACATTCGGGCTTGACCTTCTCGAGTTCGTGCACTGAGAATTGATCATTGCTCTCCCCAATCCAGGGGTAGACCATTCTGTCCGTATTGTCCCCCAAAGGGCGGACAGAGTAGTCTCCCCATGTTCTCGAACTGCGTCTACCCGATGTTGACGCAGGGTCGATACAGCACCCGAACACCCACACCCGGCCGACCGTGTCGGCGCCGACGATCTCCCCGGATCCCGGCGCACCCAGCGACTCGATCAGCGGTAACCCGACGTACCCATGCTGCGCACCCCGCAGCGTGGGGCTCCAACCCCCCCAGGAGCGCACCATCATGTCTCGCAAAGCAACCCGCCGTGCCGAACGCGCCGCCTCCCTGCGCCGTCGTATCCTCGCCGCCGCCACGACCGCCATCGTCGGGCTGGGTCTCGCGGTCGGTGGCGTCACGCCCGCGATGTCCACACCTCCGTCGTCGTCACTGCCGACCATCACGGGAGTCACCTTCACCCAGGAGAACGGTCTCACGTGCGACAAGGCCGGGTACCAGAAGCCGGGGGCGATGGATGCCAGCAGCGGCACCTTCAGCGCACCCTGGGGTTCAGCGACGTGGTCACAGAACGGAGCCTTCAGCTGGACCATCGCGTCGGGCTATGACGTCGATTTCTGCGTGAAGGGGTCGACAATCGTTGCGGGAATCGACTCGAGCGCGTACAACGGCTCCTCATTCGACTTCAAGGCGCAGACGGGGCACGGCACCTCCCACGTCGGGTACCGCATCGTGTCGACGCCCGACCCGACGATGATCGTCGACTGCGTCGAGATCAGCTACGAGACGCAGCGGCCCTTGAACGGCGCTGACCACATCAACGTCGATGTCGTCTACAACGGCGTGCGAGGGCAGATCAACCTCGAGATCAACGAGAACCAGCTCGCCAACGGAGATCCTGACAGCACCTCGGGTTTCCACGCTTTCCTCAAGTTCGCCCCTGCCTTCGGCATCGAGAGCGTCAAGGTGCCGATCTCGCAGGAGCAGCTGAACTCGGGGCTGTTGATCTTCGAGTACGGGCCGTACTTCACGGGAACGTGGACGATCGAGTGGGTGCAGTTCAACAGCACCTACTTCAACCAGGATCGCGACGAGAACAGGTTCGTGACCTGCGGTGACCTGCCGACCCAGGAGCTCGTGGTTCCCACGGCATCGATGCAGCAGATCACCTGCGATGCCGACGGCTCGTACACGCTCGACGACGTCGAAGGCGTCGTCTGGACCGTCTCGACCAACGGCGGCGACTACGCCGAGGTCGCCCCGGGCACCTACCCGGTCGCCACCGCAACGACCATCGATGTGCGCGCGGAGACCGAGAGCGACGACTACGGCTTCGCTGCGGAGACGCAGACGGAGTGGACCTTCGGATTCCTGGAACCCACCGATTGCGTCGTGGTCGAACTGCCGTGCCTGCCCAAGAGCGCGGTCTCCTACAGCTACTACAACCTCAGCACGTTCACCGAGTCGAACCCCAAGAACTCGGGCCTCATCACGGTCACCGCCATGGACGGCTACAGCGACGAACTGTGCAAGCCCTTCTGGGTCGTCGCGGCGGCCTGGGACTTCGCCAAGCTCGACAGCGTCTGGCCACAGACCCTGCGAGGCACAGACCCGGCCGGTGACCACGACGAGGGCTACATCGACTCGGTTGGCACCTACTACTTCCACGCGCCCGTCCAGTGCGGTCAGGGCGACATCTACGCATCCTTCACCTCGATGCCGTACATCGGCACGGAGCTGTTCGGACCGAACAACCCCTTCCCGGAGAAGTTCCTGCACAACATGGGCTTCACTGGACCGAAGCCCACGTACCTGGTGATGACGCCCGGCTGCAACGAGGCCGAGCCGAACGAACCGACCGCGACTCCCATCGTCGAGTGCGGCACCTACGGCTCGATCGACATCTCGAACGTCGAGAATCCCTATGTCGGCTACACCGTCTACCGCGGTGCCGCTGATGAGAATGGCTCCGTCGCCGGGCTCGAGACGGTCGCTGTCGGCGACGCGAAGGAGGGCGTCTTCACGGTGGTCGCGACCGCCATGAACGGTTACGTCTTCGCCCCGGGAACGACCACGCAATGGGAGTTCGACCTCGGTGACTACGTCGACTGCCCGGTGACTCCGACGGCGACGTCGACGCCGGAGAACTGCCTCGACGGTGACGGCACGATTATCTTCGGTGACGTCGACGGCATCGCGAGCTACTCGGTCGCGGGCATCGACGGCTCCTTCGCGCCGGGGGCGACGCTCGCGGGCCTCGAAGCCGGCACCTACAGCGTGACGGCGGTCGCCGAGGACGGCTCCGAGCTCGCCGCCGACTCCTCGCCGTTCGACGTGGAGGTCATGTCCGCGACCGAGAACTGCGGAGTCGCTTCGGCGTCCGTGACGTTGCCCGACCCGGACTGCGAGTCAGGTCAGTCCTGGGATGACGCGGAGCTCTCCACGCAGAACGCGTCGTTCGGAACCGTGAACGTGAGCGATGACCTGTACGTCATCGTGGCCACGGCAGCGGACGGCTACCTGTTCGGCGACGGCGCCAAGACGAAGACCTTCTCCATCTCGCTCCTGCCGGCTGACGAGAGCCAGTGCGCGGAGGCCACGGCCGCCGTCGCCACGTCGGCCCCGTCGTGCTTCAGCGCCGAGCGTCTCGACGAGTCAGGCTTCACCGTCTCCGACGGAGTCACATGGTCGATCGTCGACGACGGTGAGACGAGCGGATCCTACGAGGTAGTCTTCACTGCGCCGTCCGGCAGCCGGTTCGGCAACGGCGAGTCGACGCTGACCGCTACAGGCGATCTAGCACCGGCGCTCGGCGAGGAGGACTGCGTCCTCCCGGTGACGAACGCGTTCCTCGCCTTCACCGACGCGACGTGCCTCGAGCCCCAGGGTCTCGACGTGGACGGCTTCGCCTTCGACACCGAGCTCGCCGCACTGGACGAGGTGACGGTAGAGGACAACGGTGACTACACGGTCGTCTTCACGGCGATCGGCGCGAACACGACCTTCGACCAGAGCCCGGACGTCGATGTCGAGGGCCGCGAGGTGTCGTCGGACGGCAAGACGCTGACCTTCACCGGAACTCTCGAGGGTCCCAACGACGAGCTCTGCCTGCAGCTGCCCGTCATCGACCCCTTCGAGTACGTCGACACGTGCCTCACGGCGACGTACACGCTCTACTTCGTGGAAGGCCTCACCTACTGGGTGACGGTCAACAGCGACGAGCCCTTCGAGGTCGTGTTCGGCGAGAACGAGGTGTCGAAGACGTTCACCGCCAATCCGGGCGACTATGTGCTCGCGACGCCAGTAGCCAACCCGGGCTATGTGCTCGACCCCAACCAGCCGGCGCCGCTGGATCGCACGTTCAACACCTACCCGGACGGCTGCCAGCTGCCCGAGCTGGCGAACTGGCCGGCGAGCGCCACCGCGACGAACGAGGTCTGCACACCCTTCGGTGTGACAAGCGGCTCGATCACCGTTCAGTTCTCGACCGGACCCGAAGTGAACCCGAACCCGGTTCGCTACTACCTCGCGTACGGCACGGACAACGAGCAGGAGCTCACCGACGAGACGACGGTGCTGCCCGCAGGCGACTACGTGGTAACCGCCGTTCTGACCGATCCGGAGGACAGCCTCAACGACTCCGGCAGTGACCCTGTGAGCTTCCCGCTCACGATCGGTGCGGCTGACGAGAGCGACTGCGACCTGCCGACGCTCGCGATCACCGGTGCCAGCAACGCCCTCACCGGCGTCGGGATCGGAGCGGTCATCATCATCCTCGCGGGGCTGGGCTTCGTTCTTCGACGCCAGCTGATGGAGTAGCTCCCGCGACCACAACGCAGCCCGGCGCGCCGGACCGACCCGAAAACGGCCTGTCGCGCCGGGTTGCATCACCCGAATCACCACTCACGAATCACCACTGAACACGAATCACAACTGAACAGAGAAGCAGTACACCGGAAGACCCCCCGGACCTCCCACGCCGTACCCGACGCGCGAGGCTCCACTACCCGAAAACGGAGCAACCACCATGAGGTCTAGACAGCGTTTCCTCGCCGCGATGACGGCCACCGTCCTCGCCCTCGGTATGAGCCTCGGTGGCGCGAGCGTCGCCGTCGCCGCCCCTGACGACGATACGAGCGAGAGTGCGCCGGCGACGGTGATCGCCAGCTCCAACGGCTCCGCCAAAGTATTCGTCTGCAAGTACGTCGGCACGCCCGGTGTCGACGAGCGCCTTCAGACGGGCAACAACCCGATCAGCGTCAGCGTCAACGCAATTCCCGACTACCAGGGGGTGGGTTCCTACTTTGCCGACGCGCAGGGCCGTTCCTACGTCCTCGGTGAGGACAACCGCACCGGCGGTGGTCAGGAGGGCGAGCCGAGCGTGAGCGAGTGTCCCGCGCCCGACGCACCGGAGCCGGCGGTGATGAACATCACGTTCATGTGCAAGACGGTGGAGGATGGTCCGGTTCTGAACACGGAGTACGCGGGCGATGCCACCGAGTGGGATGCGAACACGTACATCGTGCGGATTCGTTCTGACCAGGCTGGTGTTCCGTTCCAGGTGAAGGTGGGTGGCACGGTCATCCATGAGGGTGTGTCGATCGCCGGTGACCTGTTCTTCGCTCTGGATAGTGCGACTGGTGGGATGAAGGTTCACTGGGGTGATGGCCTGAGCAAGGGCACCGCGTCGACGAACGAGAACCCGTGCAGCTACCCCGAGCCGGAGCCCACGCTCGTCACCCCCGCCGTGAACTCCACCGCGTTCGACTGCCTCTTCGGTGGCTCCTTCACGCTCTCGGAGACCGACGGCGTCGTGTGGACGATCGACGGCGAGACCGTCGAGCCCGGCCTCTACCCGGTTCCTCTCGCGGGAACGGACGTGGAGATCGTCGCCTCGATCGCCCCTGATCGAGACGATATCGAGTTCAGCGACGGAGCGCAGACGACCTGGAATCTCTCCTTCACCGAACCGGAAGGCGGGTGCTTGGACACCTTCCCGCTCGTGGTTCCGAACTCGTCGTTCACCCTCCCGGACTGCGACGACCTCCTCGGTACCTACACACTGAGCGAGACTGAGGGAGTCTCCTGGCTTGTCAACGGCACGGCGACCGAGCCCGGCACCTATGACGCTGAGACCGGATCCACCGTCATGGTGGAGGCGGTGGCGGACTTCGGATTCGGTTTCGCGGCCGAGACGCAGACGGAATGGGAGTACACGTTTGTGCCCGAGCAGGAGTGCACCGATCTCGCTGGCGGTGACCTGCCCACTCTGGCCCTCACGGGAGCGAGCGACCTGACCGGAGCCTTCGGGCTCGCGGCGCTGCTCATCACCCTCACCGGAATGGGCATGGTCGTGGCGCGTCGGCGCGTCGACGCCTAGCGCGCTGGAAAGCCGCAAGGAACCGGGTGCCGCCCTCCAGGCGGCACCCGGTTCGTGCTGTCACCCTGGAGGCATGATCAGCACCGGACTCGCGAGAGCGTTGCGGGACGCGGGTTTGTCGTGGACCCCTCGGTCTGGTGACCGCTTCCATATCGACCGGCACGAGCTCGACGCCGACGTCTTCACGGTGAGCGAACTCACGATCGAGGCACACGAGTACCCCTCGGGCACCGTGCTCGGCTTCAACGGCACAACCGAGTGGGCCCTCGACTCCGTCGACCTCGGTGACACCCTGTGGCTGCCGCACGAAGATCAGCTGCGCGATCTGCTGCGCACCGCCTTCCGCTCGCTGGAGGTCATCGACGACGGATACCGCGTGACGATCGAACTGGCGGGCCAGCGCACACCGTTCGAGAGCATCTCTGCACCCGAGGCGTACGGGTTGGCCTTGCTCGCGGTCCTCGAGAGACTTCACGCGTGAACGGCTCCGCGTCCGAGGGTGCCGAAGCAGGCGACGCTTCGCCGCGCGACGCTCTCGTCATCGGCGCGGGCATCGCGGGTCTGGTCGCAGCGCGCGAGCTTGTGCTGCAGGGCTACACCGTGCGGGTTCTCGAAGCCGACTCCGTGGCCGGGGGCCAGATTCGCGCGCAGGAGATCGCGGGCCTGCGGCTTGACGTCGGCGCAGACTCGTTCGCGACCCGTGACGATGTGATGCGCGACTATCTCGGAAGACTGGGCCTCGGCGAACGAATCGTGCGCCGCCGGGAGGCGACGACCTGGTTGCACAGCGCCGAGGATCGTTGCGTACGCCTTCCAGAGATGAGTCTCCTCGGCATTCCCTCCGCTCCGCTGTCGGCCGATGTGGTCAGCATCACCGGTACGCGGCACGCCTGGCGCGGAATGCTCGATGCCGTGATGCCAGGCCCCTGGGGGGCCAGATCTGCCACCCTCGGAGGCCTCGTGCGACGCCGCATGGGCGACGGCGTGCTCGAGAAGCTTGTGGCGCCTGTGGTTGACGATAGGCACCGGCGTCATCCCGACGAGCTACCCGTCAGCGCGGTACCCGGTCTCGTGCACCATCTGCTGCGCGAGAACTCACTGAGCCGAGCGGTCACACGTCTTCGCCTCGACGCTCCCGCTCACGGCGAGACCGCAAGCCTCGCGGGCGGCATGACGGTGCTCGTCGACGCGTTGCTCACCGAACTCGACCGCTTCGGCGTGTCCGTCCTCTACGGCACGCGCGTCGCGGAGGTGCACGAGAAGGGCGTGGTCGTCGCCACGGCGGACCCCGATCGGGATGGGGAGCACATCGCGGGGCGCGTGATCGTCGCCGCACCGGGGCTCGTCGGGGCTGGCACACGCGCGGCAGTGCACGTCGTCACACTCGTGCTCGACGGTTCCGGCATCGAGGGCGCCCCCCGCGGCTCTCGCGTGGTCGTGGCGCGCGGCTCGAGCGTGCGCGCCCGAGCCCTCGACCATGTCTCGGCCACCTGGGAGTGGGTGCGCGAGGTCGCTCACGATCGGGAGGTGCTGCGGTTGACCTACGAGAGCGACGTCACCGCCGAGCAGGCACGGGCCGATGCCAGCCGCGTGATGGGGACGGAGGTGTCCTCGCGCAGCGTTCTGGGGTCAGCGGTGACCACATGGCACCGGGCCGACGCCGTCGACGCGACAGCGAGCATCCCGATGGTCGGTGAGCAGATCGCGGGCCCTGACCTCGCCGCCATCATCGCTCACGCTCAGCGAACGGTGCGCGCCCTGTCGTAGTGATGACGGGCCACAGCGGCTGCTGCGGGGGTCCGCCTCTCCCCACTGCCCTGGGAATCCCCTCCGTATTCCCCGGCGGGTACGGGTCGGACGGCGCTACGCTGGAATTTCGCGGACGCTCCACATCCGTGCCCATCGCAGAAGGAGGAGCCATGAGAGGCAAGATCCTGTTCGCCGCTGGACTCGGCGTCGGCTATATACTCGGCACTCGCGCGGGCCGCGAGCGCTACGAGCAGATCAAGACCGCGTCGGCGCGGCTCTGGAACGACCCGCGCGTGCAGGAGAGGGTCGAGCAGGCCGAGGACTTCGTGAAAGACAAGGCTCCCGAGGTCGCCGGATTCGTCTCCGACAGTGCCAAGAAGATTGTCGGCGGCATCACTGGCCGCACCTCCACGGCTCGGACGACCAAGGCCCGCACGACCAAGGCCGCCGGCTCACGCTCAGGTGGCCAGAAGAAGTCGACCTCGAGCGGCGGCACGAGTTCTGCCGCCAAGAGTTCGACGACGAAGAGCTCGTCCGCCAAGGGCTCTAGTTCGTCGACGAAGTCCTGAGCGGGGGTAGACGATGACCACCCCCCCGGAAGGACGCTCCCGTCGAGGACTGATCTCGCTCATCGCGGACGTGCCTCGACTCATCGTCGAACTGCTGCAGGCCGAGATCGAGGCCTTGAAGGCGGAGATCTCGAGCAAGCTTAAGGCCGCGGGCATCGGCGCCGGCCTGCTCGTCGGAGCAGGCGTGTTCGCCTTCTTCGCGGCGCTCGTGCTCACGGCGGCGGGGGTGCTCGCGCTTGCTCTCGTCGTACCGGCCTGGGCCGCCGCCCTGATCGTCGGCGGGATCCTGCTCGTGCTCGCGGCGCTCATCGGCCTCGTCGGCTACGGGCAGCTCAAGCGCGGCGTTCCCCCCACCCCCACCGAGACCATCGACAGCGTTAAGGAAGATGTCCGCGCCATTCGCGGGCTCAGGAAGCGAGTAAACTCATGAGCGACACCGTCAAGAACACCGTCGACACGGCGACGAGCAATGTGAAGAGCACCGTATCGGCCACGCGCGCGCAGCTCGAGCAGACGCTGGACGCGATCGACGAGAAGTTCGACGTCAAGAAGCGCAGCACCGAGGCGGCTCAGCGCGCTCAGGCCTCCTACGAGTCGAACCCCGTCCCGTGGATCATCGGGGCGACCGCTGCCGCGGTCGTCGTGGTCGGGCTCGTCGCGTGGGCGATCTTCAGCGACGACTGAGCGTCGCCAAGCCCTTCGGGGGCTCGATTATGACTCTGCGCGCTCCAGGGTCATCATTAACGTGATGTCCCCACCCGCAGACATGACGATCGACCGCACGCCCACGGGCGCGCTGCCGGTCATCAAGCCGTTGCTCGGCTGGCGCGTTCTCGTGCCGCGCGGCGGCAAGTGGGGCGACGGCATCGCCGCCCAGTTGCGCTCCCTCGGGGCGTCACCGGTGATCGCGCCGCTCATCAACTTCGCGGGCGCCGACGACCAGGCCGCGCTCGACACGGAGCTGCGAGCACTGCGCGCGGGAGAGTACGGCTGGCTCGTCGTGACCAGTGCGACAACAGTGGACGTTCTTCTGGGCCAAGGCGTCCGGCTGCCGGAGGGCACGCGCGTTGCCGCTGTCGGCGAGACCACCGCGCAGGCCCTGCAGCTCGCCGGGTACCCGGTCGACTTCGTGCCGAGCGACCACTCGGCTCGCGGCCTCGTCAAGGAATGGCCCGACCCGGACGGATCGCGCGTTCTCGTGCCCCAGTCGGAGATCGCCGAGCCCACCCTGGTGAGCGGACTGCGCGATCGCGGCATTGACGCGCGATTCGTCAGTGCCTACCGCACGGTCGGCGTCGCCGCGCCGCCGGACATTGTCGCCGAGATCGCGGAGGGCCGCATCAACGGTCTGCTTGTGAGCTCGGGCAGTGTGGCCCGGCAGATCGCCGAACAGTTCGCGCCCTTGCCCGAGTGCACGGTGGTCGCCTGCATCGGCCCGCGCACCGCCTTCGACGCGCGCGCCGCGGGCCTCACCGTGCACCGGATCGCGGAGGAGCGGTCGAGCAGCGCGCTCGTTCGCGCACTTGCCGAGTACGCGATGGACCCCGACGACCACTGCCCCCCTGTCGTGCCCTGACGAGTCGGGTGCCCCTCTCCCGCCACGCCGCAGATCAGAGCAGAAGAAGCGCTCCGATCGCGATGACGGGCGGCACTCCCTGCACGAGCGCGGCCGGCCACAACCGCCGTGCGGTCACCGCGAGAGCGAGCGCAGCCAGCACCATCACGGAGCAGCCCGCGACGAGCACGCCGATGCCGATCGCGGCCTGCGCGGGGCCAGCGACCTCGGCTCCGGATAGGGCGCCCCACGGCGCCGTGAGGATGAGCGCGGCGCCGACGACCACGACGAGCGCGAGCCCGAGGTTGTAGACACCCTGATTGCGCGCGAAGAGCCGCAGCGGCGCCGAGTCGTCGGCCGACCGCACACCGAAGAGTCGGCGCACAGCGGGCCGGGTGAACAGAACACTCTCGAGCACGAAGATCGCGAGGTGGGCGGCGACCGCGATGCCCGCGGCGATCAGGCCGAGCGCGCTGGCGCCGCTCATCGGGATGCTCCGCGCACCTCGACGGCGATGCGACCTCGCACCCCACCGGTGAGCAGGCTCGCCGCCGCGGCTCGCGCGTCGTCGAGACTCGTCTCGGTGATGATGGCGTCGATGACCTCCGCGTTCAGGTCGCGCGCGAGCCGCTGCCAGGCTCGTTCGCGATGCACGGTCGGGCAGTGCACGGAGTTGATGCCCGTGAGCGTCACTGCGCGGAGGATGAAGGGCATCACGGTCGTGGGCAGCTCGGAGCCTCCCGCGAGCCCGCACGACGCGACGGTGCCGCCGTGCCGCGTACGGCTGAGGATCGTCGCCAGCGTGCGACCGCCGACCGAGTCGATCGCGGCGCTGTAGGTCTGCGTGTCGAGCGGCCGGCTGTCGACATCGAGCTCGTCGCGGTCGATGATCTCGGCTGCTCCCAGCCGTCGCAGGTGCTCGACATGCTCGGGCCGGCCCGAGGAGGCGATGACGGTCGCACCGGCGCGTGCGAGCAGGGCGATCGCGAAGGATCCGACGCCTCCGCTCGCTCCCGTGACGAGCACCGAGTCCATGGGCGCAGCGTGATCCTCGAGGCTGAGTACGGCGAGCATGGCGGTGAAGCCGGCTGTGCCGATGCCGGCCGCCTGCCGATCGGTGAGAGAGTCGGGCACGGCCACGAGCGCTGCGCCCGAGACGCGGGCCCGCTCAGCGAGGCCGCCGTGGTGCGTTTCACCGGCGCCGTCGCCGTTGAGCAGCACGCGGTCACCGATGGTCCAGCGGGCGTCGTCGCTCGCGCTCACCCGCCCCACGAGGTCGATGCCCGGCACCAGTGGGTCGAGACGCATGACCCCAGGGTTGCCGGTGAAGGCGAGCGCGTCCTTGTAGTTGATGCCCGACCACGTCACCTCGACGGTCACGTCTCCCGGGCCAAGGTCGCCCACGTCGTCGACCAGCCGAGCGTCGACTCCGTCGTCACGCCGCGTGAGCTGCCAGCCTCGCGTCATGCGCCCACACTATGCGCGCGCACGGTCTGGGCGCGAGGTCTGGGAGGGGCGGTGCACCGGATGCTCAGCCGAACAGCATCGCCGCTTCGTCGTAGCGCGACTGCGGCACGGTCTTGAGCGTGCCGAGGGCTTCCGCGAACGGCACCGTCACGATCTCCGTGCTGCGCAGGGCGACCATGCGGCCCCAGTCGCCGTTCGTGACGGCGCTCACCGCGGCGATGCCGAGCCGCGTCGCGAGGACGCGGTCGAAGGCGGTCGGCGTGCCACCACGCTGAATGTGGCCGAGGGTGGTCGCTCGCGTCTCGATGCCCGTGCGCTCCTCGATGAGTGGGGCGATGATCTCCCCGATGCCACCCAGGCGAGGGCGGCCGAACGCGTCGAGACCGCGCTCCGAATGCGGATCGTCCATGGAGTCGAGAGTGAAGCCCTCCGCGACGACGACGAGAGGCGCTCGGCCGCGCGCGGCGGCGCTGGAGACCCAGGCCGCGATCTGCTCCATGCTCGTTCGCTGCTCCGGGATCAGCACAGCGTGCGCGCCCGCTGCCATGCCTGAGTGCAGCGCGATCCATCCGACGTGCCGCCCCATGACCTCGGCGACCATGCACCTGCTGTGGGCATCCCCCGTCGTGCGAAGGCGATCCATCGCCTCCGTCGCGATCTGCACAGCCGTGTCGAAGCCGAACGTGTAGTCCGTCGCGTCCAGGTCGTTGTCCACGGTCTTCGGCACGCCCACGATGCGGATCCCCGCGTCGGTCAGGCGCTTCGCCGCCGCGAGGGTGCCTTCCCCGCCGATCGCGATGATCGCATCGATCCCGAGCTCGGTCATGACGTCGTTGACTCGGTCAACGCCGCCGCGCCCCTCGAAGGGGTTCGTGCGGGAGGTGCCGAGGATCGTGCCGCCCTGTTTGCTGATGCCCTTGACTTCGTTGCGACCGAGCGGCATGGTGTCCGCCTCGACCAGCCCCCGCCATCCATCGCGCAGGCCAACGAACTCGTGCCCGTGCACCGTCTGGCCGATCAGCACGGCGCCGCGGATCACCGCGTTGAGCCCGGGCGCATCGCCGCCGCTCGTGAGCATTCCGATTCTCATGGGTTCTATCTTGGTGCCTCGGCAGCACCCTCCGAAACGCGCTTCGCCGACCTTCGGCATGGCCCCTTCAGAACAGACGCCCTCAGCCGGTAGAGTTTTTTTCCGACGGCAAGCCCGCCCCGGGTTTGCCCCCACCCTGTGAGGAGCCCAGCATGTCCGAGCCCACGCCCTACAGTTCCGAGCCCGCCGCGAGCCCCGCCGACTATCCAGGCAAGACTCTCGGCATCGTCGCCCTCGTCCTCGCCTTCCTCTTCACCCTTCTCGGCCTCATCCTCGGCATCGTGGCCAACAACCAGTCGAAGGCCGCAGGCTACGCCAACCCCTTCGCGAAGTGGGCGATCATCCTGAGCATCATCTTCCTCGTGCTCGGCCTGATCATCGGCATCGGCGTGGCTCTCACGAGCGCTGCGCTGTTCACGACGACCGGTTTCTAGCGGACCGCACGGCGGTCCGCTCCGGGGGCGGCAGAAAGCGCACGTTGCATTCAGCCGCCCCCTCTAGCGTGGCGGCATGACCGGCCCCTCCCCGTTGCTCGCGCTCGGCGACGAGCAGTATGCGCTCCTCACCACCACCCGACGCTCCGGTATCGACGTGCGCACACCCGTGTGGGTTGCGAGAGACGGTGACGCTCTCCTCGTCACCACCGTTGCCGACGCGGGCAAGGTCAAGCGGATTCGCCACACCCCCGCGGTGACACTCCAGGCGTGCGATCGTGTCGGTCATCCGCGCGACGGAGCACCCATCGTGGCCGCGCAGGCGAGCGTCGACGACAGCGCCGAGGCGTCAGCGAGGCTCGACGAGCTGTTCCTCGACAAGTACGGCGCCCAGTTCCGTGCCATCCGCGCCCTCGGCCGCGTGCGGGGGCGCTCCCGCTCCGCATCGGTCGTCGTGCGCATCACCGAGGAGTGAGACCGACGAGCGCCAAGTCCGCGCTCGACTACTGCCCCGGCCATCCTCTCGACCTCGGCGCGACCCTCTCACCCCTGCAGCGCGGGCGCGGCGACCCGACCTCGCGATCTATGCCCGACGGCAGCGTGTGGCGCACTCAGCGCACCCCCGACGGGCCGGCGACCCTGCACCTCTCACCGATGCTCGCCCCCGCCGGCGGAGCAGTGCGGGTCACCGCGTGGGGCCCTGGAGCTGAGTGGAGCATCGCGCAGGCGCCCGCGCTCCTCGGAGAGGGAGACGACCCCGAATCCCTCGATCTCACCGCCGAGCGTGACGTTCCGGGCTGGCCGGCCCAGGCCGTTGCCGCGCTTGCCTCGGTGCAGCGCCGCCGCCCTGGAGCGCGGCTGACCCGCAGCGGCCTCGTTCTCGAGGCCGCCGTTCCCGCGGTCCTCGAGCAGAAGGTCACGGGCGTGGAGGCCCGGCGCGCGTGGCGCCGCCTGCTCCTGCAGCACGGGGAGTTGCCGCCCGGGCCTGCACCGGAGGGCATGCGGGTCGTGCCGACGCCGGACGGGTGGCGGAGCATCCCAGACCATGACTGGCACCGTGCGGGCGTCGGCCCGCAGCGCGTGCGCACGGCACGCCGCGTGGCGGCGGTCGCACCCGCCCTGGAGCGCACCCTGCAGCTCGGCCGCGGTGGCCCCGAGATCGTGGCCGCGCTCACCTCGATCCCGGGCGTGGGGGTTTGGACGGCGGCAGAGATCACGCAGCGCGCGCACGGCGACCCCGATGCGGTGAGCGTCGGGGATGCCCATCTCAGCCACGTCGTCGGCCACTACGTGACGGGCGAGCGCACCGATGATGACGGCATGCTGTCGCTGCTCGCGCCATTCGCGGGGCAGCGCCAGCGCGTGGTGCGGCTCATCACGCTGAGCGGGGTCGTGGCGCCGCGATTCGGGCCGAAAGCCACCATCGAGGACCACCGCGCGCGCTGAACGGGGAGTCGACGCCGGGAGGGGTCGGATGCTCCGCTAGCGCGACTCGAGCACCGCCATCGCGGCGTTGTGGCCGCCGAGTCCGCTCACCGCGCCGCCGCGCCGGGCGCCCGAACCGCACAGCAGGATGCCGTCGAGACCCGTGGCGACGCCCCAACGCTCGGCAGCAGCATCCAGGTCCGCGCTCTCGTCGGCCCAGGGCCAGTCCAGATCGCCATGGAAGATGCTGCCGCCGGGCAGGCGCAGCGTGTGCTCGAGGTCGCGGGTCGTCTTCGTCTCGATGCACGGCCTGCCCTGCGCGTCCGTCATGACGATCGACTCGATGGGCTCGGCGAGCACGGAGTCGAGCGAATCGAGCACGGCGCGCTCCAAGGTCGAGCGCATGCCCTCGTTGCTGGCCTCGGTGATGAGGCGGTCAGGCGCCTGCAGGGCGAAGACGGTGAGCGTCTGGGCTCCCGCGGCACGCAGCTCGGGGCCGAGGATGCTGGGGTCGGTCAGCGAGTGGCAGTAGATCTCAGCGGGCATCGGCTGAGGCACTCGGCCCTCGCTCGCCGCGACGAAGGCGCGTTGCAGCTGCGTGAACGTCTCGTTGATGTGGAAGGTTCCCTCGAAGGCGGCCTCGGGGGCCACCGACTCGTCGTGCACCCGGGGCAGGCGGTGGAGGAGCATGTTGACCTTCACCTGGGCGCCCTCCGCGGGGGGAGCCGCGGCCCCCACCTCGTCGGAGGCGCCGGCCGCGGCGAGCAGGCGCGCCAGCTCGTGGGGCGCGGCATTGACGAGCACGTGCCCCGCGCTCACGGCGTGCTCGGTCGTCTCGCCGTGCTCGTCGGTGGTGCGGTACCGCACCACGCGGTCGGGGCTCACCGAGGTCACGTCGGCGCGCGTCGTGAGGGCGGCGCCCGCGAGGCGTGCGGCGCGGGTCAGCTCGCCAGTGACGGCGCCCATGCCGCCGATCGGCACGTTCCAGTCGCCCGTGCCGCCCCCGATCACGTGGTACAGGAAGCAGCGGTTGGCCCGCAGCGAGAAATCGACCGTGGGGGCGAAGGTGCCGATGAGGGCGTCGGTGTACGCGACGCCGCGCACGAGATCGTGGGTGAAGGCATCCGCGATCGTCTGCCCGACGGGCTGCTCGACGAATCGATGCCAGAGGTCGTCGCCGACCGCGGCACGCGCCTCCTGCCGCGTGAGCAGAGGGTCGGTCATCGTCGGGAACAGCGCGCGCGCGAGTCGCTGGGTCGCCGAGGTGAACTCTTGCCACGCGAGCGCGTCCTTCCTCGCGCCCACGCGCGCGAAGCTCTCCTCCGTTCCCGCGGCATCCTCGGTGTCGATGAGTAGACCGCCCGGCCCACCCGGCAGCGGCGTGTAGGAGGCATAGCGACGGGGGGCGAGGCGGATGCTCAGCCCCAGGTCGTCAATGATGCGCTGAGGCAGCAAGCTCACGAGATAGCTGTAGCGGCTCAGGCGCGCGTCGATCCCGTCGAACGCCTGGGCTGAGACGGCGGCGCCGCCCAGCACGTCGAGCCTCTCGAGCACGAGCACCTCGAGGCCCGCCCGGGCGAGGTAGGCGGCGGCCGTGAGCCCGTTGTGCCCGCCCCCGATGATGACCACGTCGCGTCGCTGCGTCATGGCGTCACCCTAGCCCGCGCGCGAGAAGGCCCCGCACGGCGACGATCGCCGGCCGTGCGGCCGCCGCAGCGCGCGTCGAGGTGAAGATCGTGCGGTGCGGGTCGCCCTCGAGCGTCACGAGCTCGACGGTCGGTGGCCGGCCTCCCCATACAAGGTCGGGCAGCAGCGCCGCCGCATGCCCGGCCTCGACGAGGCGGATGTGCGCTTGAAGGTCGGCTGTCTCGAAGCGCACGTCGGGCTCGAAGCCGGCCAGGCGGCACGACTGCTCGGCCCAGTGCCGGCTCGCAGTGCCCCTCGGCTCCATGACCCATGCGTGCTCCGCCGCGTCGGCGAGCGAGCGGATTCCGCTGCCCGTGGGCACCCCGAGGCGCAGAGCGTCGCGACCGAGCGGCACGCGGTCGAGTTCGCGACGGCGCGGCGCCGCGTGCGCCGGGTACTCCTCGGCGATCACGAGATCGAACTCGCGGGCCCAGACCTCGTCGAGCGCGTTCTCCGGCTCGCGCTGGGTGATCTCCAGACGCACCCGGGGGTGCTCCACCGCGAGCAAGGTGAGCGCCTGCGGCACGATGCCGAGTGCCGCCGACTGGAACACCGCGAGCCGCACCGTGCCCGTCACCTCCTGCGTGGAGGGAACGAGAGAGGCCTCGAGCCGCTCCATCTCGTCGAGCAGCCGGCTCGCCCCGGCCACGAGCAGCTCGGCTTGAGGCGTGAGCTGCACGCGGCGCCCCGAGCGTTCGAGAAGCGCCACCCCCGCCTCGCGCTCGAGCAGGCTCAGCTGCTGCGAGATCGTCGAGGGGCTGTAGGAGAGCGCCCGCGCGACGGCGTGCAGGGTTCCCCGGCGGTGCACCTCCCGCAGCAGGCTGAGCCGGCGAAGGTCGAGCATGGGGAGCCTCCAGGTAGCGCACGGACGAGTGTTCGAGCATCCCGAACAAAACTGTACGCCTATCGTCACTTTTCCTGCACGACTGAAGGGCGCAGACTGGGGGCATGAGCGTCGACAGCACCGCACCCAGCACTCCCACCGTCCTCGCCGAGCCCGCCGTGGAGCTCGTGCGCGACTGGTTGCGCCAGACCGAGGGGGTCACGCCCGATGCGAGCGCCACCCGCCTGGCCGGTCTGCTGCAAGACCCTGTCGGGCTCGAGTTCGCACTCGGCTTCGTCGACCGCGTGGCACGACCCGACGACCTGCGGGTCGCCGCCCGCAACCTCGAACAGCTCAGTCAGCGCATCCCCCGCTTCCTGCCCTGGTACCTGCGGTTCCTGATCCGCCTCGGCGGCGGCTTTGCCCCGCTCTTCCCGTGGCCCATCGTGCCCATCGCGCGACGGGCGCTGCGCGGCATGGTCGGGCACCTCATCATCGACGCGACCCCCTCCCGACTGGGCCGCACGCTTCAGAAGCTGCGCGCCGAGGGCGACCGGCTCAACATCAACCTCCTCGGCGAGGCCGTGCTCGGCGACGCCGAAGCCGACCGGCGCCTGCAGGGCATCCGCGACCTCGTTGATCGCGACGACGTCGACTACGTCTCCGTCAAGGTCTCCGCGATCGTCAGCCAACTCTCCATGTGGTCGTTCGACGAGACCGTCGAGCGTGTCGTCGACCGCCTCGTGCCGCTCTACGAGGCCGCCGCGCTCGGTGTGCGCCCCACCTTCCTCAATCTCGACATGGAGGAGTTCCGTGATCTCGACCTGACCATGGAGGTCTTCGAGCGTCTCCTCGACCGCGCCACCCTGCGCCAGTACGAGGCGGGCATCGTGCTGCAGGCCTACCTGCCCGAAGCGCTCCCCGCCCTCGAACGCCTCACCGCGTGGGCGCAGGCACGTTGCGCCGCGGGTGGCGCCGGCATCAAGGTGCGAGTCGTCAAGGGCGCCAACCTCGCCATGGAGCGCGTCGACGCCGCCGTGCACGGCTGGCCCGTCGCTGTGCTGCCCAGCAAGCAGGCGAGCGACACCAACTACAAGCGCGTGCTCGACCACGCACTCCACACCGACCGCGTCGACGCCGTGCGCATCGGCGTGGCCGGCCACAACCTCTTCGACATCGCGTGGGCGCACCTGCTCGCCGACTCACGCGGGGTGACCGACCGCGTCGAGTTCGAGATGCTGCTCGGCATGGCTCCCGACCAGGCCGACGCCGTGCGCCGCACCGTCGGGCACCTCCTGCTGTACACGCCCGTCGTGCACCCGCGCGACTTCGAGTCGGCCATCAGCTACCTCATCCGCCGGCTCGAAGAGAACGCGAGCACCGAGAACTTCATGAGCGGCGTCTTCGAGCTCGTCGACGACGCGACCATCTTCGCGCGCGAGGAAGGGCGATTCCGCGCCGCTCTCGACGACCTCGCCGCGGCACCCGGAGCACCGGAGGTGCACCGCGTGCAGAACCGGCTCGCCGACGCTCCTCATCCTCTGCCGTCCGGCACAGGAGTACTGACCGGTTTCGACAACGAGCCCGACACCGACCCCGCGCTGCCCGCCAACCGGGAGTGGGGCCGGGCGGTGCTCCGCGCTGCGGCGGCGGGGCTCGAGAGCGGGCGGCTGCCCGGCTCGGAGCTCGTGCAGCAGGCGGCGGTCACCGAGGTGGGCGCGCTGGAACGCATCGTGAGCGAGGCCCGCGGCGCAGCATCCGGATGGGCCGATCGCGGCGCTGGCGGGCGCGCGGAGATTCTGCACGCTGCGGGTCGGATGCTCGCCTCGCGCCGCGCGGACCTCCTCGAGGTCATGGTGGCCGAAGCCGGCAAGACCCTCGCCGAGGGCGACCCCGAGATCAGCGAGGCCATCGACTTCGCCCACTACTACGCCGAGAGCGCGCACGACCTCGCCTCTATCGACGACGCGCGCTTCGAGCCCGCGCGCCTCACCGTCGTCGCGCCCCCGTGGAACTTCCCCGTCGCCATCCCCGCCGGCAGCACGCTCGCCGCGCTCGCCGCCGGCAGCTCGGTCGTCATCAAGCCCGCGCCGCAGGTGCGGCACTGCGCCGCCGTCATGGTGCGGGCGCTGTGGGACGCGGGCGTGCCGCGCGAGGTGCTGCGCTTCGTCGACGTGCCCGAGAACGAGGTCGGCCAGGCCCTCATGAGCCACCCGAGCGTCGACCGGCTGGTCTTGACGGGGGCGTGGGAGACCGCGGCGCTGTTCCGATCGTGGCGCAGCGACCTGCCGATCCTCGCCGAGACCAGCGGCAAGAACGCGATCGTCGTGACGCCCTCGGCCGACTTTGACCTCGCCGTCGCCGACCTCGCCAAGAGCGCTTTCGGGCACGCCGGTCAGAAGTGCTCGGCAGCCTCGCTCGCGATCCTCGTCGGCTCCGTCGCCGACTCCGACCGCTTCGAGCGGCAGCTCGTCGACGCCATCACGACCATGAAGGTGGGGGCCTCGACCGACCCGACGACGATCGTCGGCCCGCTCATCGAGCCCGCGCAGGGCAAGCTGCTGCGGGCGCTCACGACGCTGGGCGAGGGCGAGTCGTGGCTCATCGAGCCGCGCCAGCTCGACGACGAGGGCCGCAGCTGGAGCTCCGGCGTGCGCCGCGGCGTCACGGCGGGCAGCGAGTTCCACACGACCGAGTACTTCGGGCCCGTCCTCGGCATCATGCGCGCCCGCACCCTCGACGAGGCGATCGCCCTCCAGAACGCGACATCGTTCGGTCTCACTGCCGGTCTGCACTCGCTCGACGTCGACGAGGTCGACCACTGGCTCGAGCAGGCGCAAGCGGGCAACCTCTACGTCAACCGCGGCATCACGGGAGCGATCGTGCGCCGCCAGCCCTTCGGCGGATGGAAGCGCTCGAGCGTCGGCGGCTCCACGAAGGCCGGCGGGCCCTCCTACGTCATGGGCTTCGGCTCGTGGCACCCCGTGCCGCGCGAGCCGAAGCAGAACCTCAGCGTGCGCGGCCTGCACGACGGCGTGCGGCGCCTGCTCGAGGCCGCCCAGCCCGCGCTCGATTTCGTCGGCTTCGACGCTGCCCGCGCGGGCGCGCTGAGCGACCAGGCGGCGTGGGAGGACGAGTTCGGCATCAGCCGCGACGCCTCCGGGCTGGGGGTCGAGCGCAACGTGCTGCGCTACCGCCGCACCGACGTCACCGTGCGCGCCGCCGAGGGCGCCCCCACGGTCGGGCTCGTGCGCGTGCTCCTGGCGGCCACGCGGGTCGGCGCCCGCGTGCAGCTGAGCAGCGCGGCGCCCGTCCCGGCGCGCCTGCTCGCCGCGATCGAGGCCGGCGAGTCGCGCCTGCGGGTCACATCGGTCGAGATCGAGGGCGATGCCGCGTTCACGGCTCGCGTCCTCGAGGAGCGGCCCGCGCGCATCCGGCTCATCGGGGGCGACGGCACGGTCGTCGACCCGGGGTCTCGGGATGCGCCCGGCGCTCGCCCGGCCGCGGAGATCGCGCGCGACCTCTTCGCCGCTCTCGATGGAGACCCCGACGTCGCCATCTGGTCGAACCCTGTCACGGTCGCGGGCCGCGTCGAGTTGCTGCCGTTCCTGCGCGAGCAGGCGGTGTCGCTCACCGCGCACCGGTTCGGCAACCCCTCCCCGGCGATGAGCGAGCTCGCGTTCTAGGGCCTAGGGCTCCTCGGTGAGGGCGTCGGCGATGACCTCACCGATCAGCACCGCCGTGGCTGCCGGTCCTCCCGTGGGCGCGCGCGGCAGGATGCCGACGTCGGCAACGTGGAGCCCCGCGATGCCGTGCACAGCGCCCCGTCCGTCCACGACCGAGGTGGCGGGGTCGGTGCCCAGAGGCGTTGTGCCGCAGGAGTGCAACGCCGTCGAGAGAGAGGTGCCCATCCAGGCGTCGAGCTCGTCATCGTCGAGCTGTGCGAGCGAGGGGTGCTCGGCGCGTGCCCCGAGCTCGACCATGGGCGCGCTCGTCAGTAGCCCTGCTGCGAACCGCGCGGCGGCACGCAGGCGCGCGCGATCCTCCGCGCTCTCGGCATAGTGGAAGTGCACGTGCGGGGGCGCGGTCGGATCAGCCGGGTCGAGGAGGAGCCGACCCTGCGTCGACCCGCGCAGGGGGGAGGCGAGCAGGCTCAGCCGATCGTCGCTCGGCGAGAGGCCGAGCATGCGCCCGAGCGGGAGCAGGAACGAGAGCACCTCGAGGTCGCCCGGCACCGCGGCCCCGGTGTCGCGGCTCTCGCCGCTCGACGCGTGCAGGGAGACGCCCAGCGGTGTCTCCGCGGCTACGCCGCCCACATGCTCCGGCACCGTGAACATCACGGCGAGCTGAGGGTGGTCGCTGAGCCGAGTGCCCACGGCGGGTGCGTCGAGCACGACCTCCAGACCCGCGCCGCGCAGCGCGCTCGCCGGCCCGATGCCGCTCAGCATGAGCAGCTGCGGCGTGGCGATCGCGCCGGCGCTCAGCACGACGAGCCCGGCCTGCAGGGTCTCGAGCCGACCATCGACGAGCACGCGCACCCCCGTGGCGCGGCCGTGCGACACCACGATGCCGACGACCTCGTGGCCGCCCCGCACCTCAAGGCCATCGGCTGCCAGGCCCAGGTACGCTCGCTCGGTGCTCCAGCGCTCGCCGTCGAGCGCGTTGGTGGGGGTGGGGCCGACGCCGGGAGCGCCGTCGGGGCTCGCGTTCTTGTCGAGCTCGAGGGGCAGGCCGGCATCGAGCCCGGCACTGACGAGGGCCGCGCTGAGCGGATGAGCGAGGTCATCGCGCGTTATGGGCATGGGCCCGCGCCTTCCGTGGCCCGGAGCGTACCCGTACTCGCGGTCGCTCTCGATCCGCTCCCACATCTCGGCAGTCCGGGCGGCGCACCATCGAGCGTCCCCGGCCGTCTCCGCCCAGTCGTCGAGATCATGGGCGCGCGGGCGTCGGAAGTAGCAGCCGTTGATCGCCGTGGAACCGCCCGCAACGCGTCCTCGCGTCACCGTGTGAGGGCGACCGCTCGTGAGCACACCGGGGTAGACCGCGGCGAGAGGATGCCCGGCCATGGCCGCGGCCAGGCTCGAGGCATCGCGCACCGAGGCGGGGGCCGGCACCGGGCCCGCCTCGAGCAGCAGGACGCGCCGCCCGCGCTGCGCGAGCCGCGTCGCGAGCGGTGCGCCCGCGCCGCCCGCGCCGACCACGATGACGTCGGGCAGCGCGTCGCCGGTCATGCCGGCCGAGGCTCGTCGAGCAGCATGAGGTCGCGCGTGGCGAGAAAGCCCTCGTCGAGCAGGTCGCTCAGCGACGCGTCCTCGTGCGCGAGCCACTGCTCGTAGGCGGCGATCGATACCCCGAGGCACACGAACGCGATCGTCTGCGGCGTCAGCCCCGCCGGGTCGATGCCGAGGCGCTCCCCGACGAAGTCGGCGATGACCTGGCGCCAGGCGGCGTAGCGGATGGTCGAGTGCGCCACGAGGGAGGGCACTGTGAGTAGCAGCGTCATGCGCTCGCGGTGGTACTGCAGCTCGCCCTCGGGAATGTGGTTGAACACGACGATCGCGATGCGCAGGGCATCCCGCAGAGGCAGGCTTCGGGGCAGGGAGGCGAGATGCTCTCGCATGCCATCGAGCATGTCGTCGAACTGCCCCCACGGCAGGTCGTTTTTGGAGGGGAAGTAGCGAAAGAAGGTGCGGCGGCCGATGCCGCTCGCCGCCGCGATGTCGTCGACCGTGACCTGGTCGAAGCCGCGCTCGATGAAGAGCCGAAGGCCCGTGTGGCTGATCTCGGCGTGCGTCGTGGCCGGCTGGCGACCGATGCGCACGACGCGAGCGCCCTCATTGTCGGCGAGTTCTTGCATCTTTCCTGTGAAGACCCTTCCCTTCGGCACTGAGTGCCAATACAGTAGCGCTCATCGAGTGCGGCATCGAGGCCGCACGAAGACGGAGGAGAACACCGTGCGCGACGACACTGCCCCCACCGTAGGCCCCGACGCCGAGATCGACACCGAACTGGTCGAGGAGGAGTCGCTCGTGGAGGAGGTCTCCATCGACGGAATGTGCGGCGTCTACTGAGACCGTCATGGACTCTCTCAGCCTCGATCGCACGCTCATCATCCACCCCCGGGTCTCCGTACGCCCGGAGCCCTTCGGAGCCCTGCTCTACCACTTCGGCACGCGCCAGTTGAGCTTTCTCAAGGATCGGCGCCTGCTCGACGCCGTGCGCGCGTGCGACGGCCGCCGCACCGTCGGCGAGGCGCTCGCCGAGGCCGCCGTGCACGCCACGCAGGTCGAGCGCTACCGCGGCGCGATCGCGACGCTCGTGGAGTCGAGCATGCTCGTCGACGCCGCCGAGAGCGAGGTGGCGGCATGACGCTCACGGCCCCCGCCTCGACCGCACCCGCCGCAACGTCGGCGCCCGCGACCTCGGCGCCCACAACCCCGGCGCGTACCTCGAGCACCCTCATCGGCCATTTCGAAGCCGGTCTGGATGCTCCCATCTGCCTGACGTGGGAGCTCACCTACGCCTGCAATCTCTCCTGCAGCCACTGCCTCTCGAGCTCCGGTCGGCGCGACCCGCGCGAGCTCACGACGGAGGAGTGCAAGGCCGTCATCGACGAGCTGCAGCGCATGCAGGTCTTCTACGTCAACATCGGCGGCGGGGAGCCGACCGTGCGCAGCGACTTCTGGGAGCTCGTCGACTACGCGACCGACCACCAGGTCGGCGTGAAGTTCTCCACGAACGGCATCAAGCTCACCCCCGAGGTCGCTCAGCGCCTCGCCGCGAGCGACTACGTCGACGTGCAGATCTCGCTCGACGGGGCGACCGCCGAGGTCAACGACCACGTGCGGGGCCCGGGGTCGTACGACACCGCGATGCGGGCCATGCAGAACCTGGCAGACGCGGGGTTCCGCGGCTTCAAGATCTCGGTCGTGTGCACGCGCGAGAACATCCCGCAGCTCGACGAGTTCAAGGCCATCGCCGATCGCTTCGATGCGCAGCTGCGGCTCACGCGCCTTCGACCGAGCGGTCGCGGAGCGGACGTGTGGGACGACCTGCACCCCCTGCCGGAGCAGCAGCGCGAGCTGTACGACTGGCTCGTCGCCCACGGCGAGGGAGTGCTCACGGGCGACTCGTTCTTCCACCTCTCCGCGTTCGGCAGCGCCCTGCCCGGCCTCAACCTGTGCGGCGCCGGCCGCGTCGTGTGCCTCATCGACCCCATCGGCGACGTCTACGCCTGCCCCTTCGCGATCCACGACGAGTTCCTCGCGGGCAGCATTCGCACTCCCGGCGGGTTCGAGGCGGTGTGGCGGGAGAGCGAGCTCTTCCAGCGCCTGCGGGAACCCACGGGCGGCGGGGCCTGCGCGAGCTGCTCGTTCTACGACTCGTGCCGTGGCGGCTGCATGGCGGCCAAGTTCTTCACGGGCCTGCCGATCGACGGCCCCGACCCCGAGTGCGTGCGCGGCTTCGGCGAGCAGCTGCTGGCCGAGCGGGCCGAGGATGCCCTGCCGAAACCCTCGGGCGACCACTCGCACCGCACCTCGCCGCCTCGGCCGCGCGGGTCGACGGGCCCGGTGCCGCTCACGCTGAGCACTCGTCGCCCGGATGCGCTGCCGGCGCACGCCTGCGCCGAGAGCCCCCTCGCCGGGTTCTCCCCCACAACGTCAAAGGCCGCAGGGTGCGCCTGCGGAAACGCCCACTAGGAGCTGCCGGACCCACCACCATCGCCGAGCCCAGCCCGCTCACCTCGTACACCCACACCGTGGCCGGAAGTCGCCGGAACGGCGGGGGTGTGCACCCTCCTACCACCGCGCCGCGCGGTTCGCGGCACCCGATTGCAGCATCGACCACGAAGGAGGCACGCGATGGGGCGTGTATCAGGAAAAGTAGCGTTCGTCACCGGAGCGGCGCGTGGCCAGGGCCGCGCTCACGCGCTGCGTCTCGCCGAGGAGGGGGCCGACATCATCGCCGTCGACCTCTGCGGGCCGGTGCCCGACCTTCAGTACGACCACGCGACGCCCGACGACCTCGCCGAGACCGTGAAGCAGATCGAGGCCCTCGACCGTCGCATCGTCGCGCGTGAAGCGGACGTGCGCGACTTCGATGCTCTCAAGGGTGTCGTCGACGAGGGGGTCGCCGAGCTCGGAGGCCTCGACATCGTCGTCGCCAACGCGGGCATCTGCATCATCGCCGATGCGGAGAGCACGACGCCGGAGATCTGGAAGAACACGATCGACACGAACCTCACGGGAGTGTGGCACACCGTGCAGGCGACCGTGCCGCACCTCAAGGGGCGCGGGGCGGGCTCGATCATCCTCACGAGCTCGGCGGCCGGGCTCGTCGCGCTGCCGTTCCTGACCGCCTACATCGCGGCCAAGCACGGAGTCACCGGTCTCGGCAAGGCCTACGCGCTCGAGCTCGGGCGGTTCAACATTCGCGTCAACACCATCCACCCGGGCGGCGTCGACACGCCGATGGGCGGTATGGGCGCGGCCTTCCCCGAGTACATCGAGAAGAACCCGGGCATCGTCATGGGCGGCTACGGCGTCCTGCCCGAGACCACGACTCAGGCGGTCGACCAGGCCAACGCGGTGCTGTGGCTCGCCTCCGATGAGGCGAAGTTCGTCACGGGCACGCAGATCTCGGTCGACGCAGGCATGGTCGTCTGCTGAGCGTCGGTGGGGGCGACGGCCCGTCGCCCCCACCGCACCAACCCGGCTCGCAGCCGCGATCGCCGGGCACATCCACAAGTAAGGAGAGCGCAATGGGGCGTTTGGACGGAAAGGTCGTATTCATCACCGGTGTCGCCCGGGGTCAGGGTCGCAGGCATGCGATCCGGTTCGCCGAGGAGGGCGCCGACATCATCGGCTTCGACCTGCTCGACGAGATCAAGGGCTCGCCCTCCGCACCCGCCACGCAGGAAGACATGGACGAGACGGTGCGGCAGGTCGAGGCGCTCGACCGGCGCATCATCGCGACGAAGGCCGACGTGCGCGACTACGCGGCGGTCAAGAGCGCGGTCGACGTCGGTGTCGCGCAGCTCGGGCGCCTCGACGTCGTGCTCGGCAACGCGGGCGTCTTCACGGCACCGGCGCTCGCGCACGAGCTCGAGGACGACATCTTCATGGACACCCTCGACATCAATGTTGCGGGAGTCTGGCGCACGGCGAAGGCGGCGATCCCGCACCTCAAGAAGAACGAGCAGGGCGGGTCGATCATTCTGACCAGCTCCGTCGCCGGCCTCATGGGCTACCCGAACTTCGCGCACTACGTGTCGTCAAAGCACGCGGTGGTCGGGCTCATGCGCACGCTCGCGCTCGAGCTGGCTCCTGATCACATCAGGGTCAACTCGATTCATCCCGGCTCGGTCAACACGGTCATGGTCACCAACGACACGATCGCGAAGCTCTTCCGACCCGACCTCGAGAACCCCACGGCCGCCGATTTCGCCGAGGCGGCCAAGCAGATGAACCCCATGGGCATCGACATGCTCGAGTCGTTCGACATCTCCAACGCGATGGTGTTCCTCGCCTCCGACGAGGCGCGCTACATCACCGGCGTCACGCTGCCCGTCGATGCGGGAACGATGGTCCAGTGACCGACCCCTCCTCCGTCTCGACGAGCCGAGATCGGGTCGCCGGGCACCTCGTCGGCCGGGACCGCGAGCTCGAGCACACGCGCGCGGCCCACGCGGCC
>NZ_JAVKCK010000020.1:0-85628 GCF_040286215.1 Microcella sp. | reverse complement strand
ACATGGCCTTCGCCTCATGCTCCAGCGCGCAGAAATGGCCTCGAAAACGCATGGCTATTCCCATTCAATCGTGCCGGGGGGCTTCGAGGTCACGTCGAGCACGACCCGGTTGACCCCGTCCACTTCGTTGGTGATGCGGTTCGAGATGCGGGCCAGCACGTCGTAGGGCAGGCGAGTCCAGTCGGCCGTCATCGCGTCCTCCGAACTGACGGGGCGCAGAACGATCGGATGCCCGTAGGTGCGTCCATCGCCCTGCACGCCCACCGACCGCACGTCGGCGAGCAGCACGACCGGGCACTGCCAGATCTCCGCGTCCAGGCCCGCGGCGGTCAGCTCGGCACGCACGATCGCGTCAGCCTCGCGCAGCAGGTCAAGGCGCTCGAGAGTCACCTCGCCGATGATGCGGATGCCCAGACCCGGTCCGGGGAAGGGCTGCCGGCCCACGATCGCGTCAGGCAGCCCGAGTTCGCGCCCGATGGCGCGTACCTCGTCCTTGAAGAGGGCGCGCAAGGGTTCGACGAGCTCGAACTCGAGATCTTCTGGCAGCCCGCCCACGTTGTGGTGGCTCTTGATGTTCGCCGTGCCTGTGCCGCCGCCGGATTCGACCACGTCGGGGTACAGCGTGCCTTGCACGAGGAAGCGCACCGACTCTCCGGAGCCCTGAGCCTCCAGCACGAGCGCCTCGGCCGCACCCTCGAACGTGCGGATGAACTCGCGCCCGATGATCTTCCGCTTCTGCTCGGGGTCGGTGACGCCTGCGAGCGCGTCGAGGAACTGCTCGCGAGCATCCACCGTCACGAGACGGATGCCCGTCGCAGCGACGTAGTCCTCCTCGACCTGCCGCCGCTCGTCGGCACGCAGCAGCCCGTGGTCAACGAAGACGCAGACCAGCTGATCGCCGACGGCCTCGTGCACGATCGCCGCCGCGACGGCGCTGTCGACCCCGCCCGAGAGGCCGCAGATCACGCGCGCCGAGCCGACCTGATCGCGGATGCGCTCCACCTGCTCGGCGATGACGCTGCCGCTGTTCCAGTCGGCCGGGATTCCCGCCGCGCGGTGCAGGAAGTTCTCCAGCACGCCCTGGCCGAACTCGGAGTGCTTCACCTCCGGATGCCACTGCACGCCGTAGAGCTTGCGCTCGTCGCTCGCGAACGCCGCTACCGGGGTGTCGTCGGTCGACGCGAGCACAGCGAAACCCTCGGGGGCCTGCGCCACCGAGTCGCCGTGGCTCATCCACGTCGTCTGCGCGCCGGGCTGGCCAGCGAGCAGCACGCCGCCGTCGCCGACCACGCGCATGGGAGTCGACCCGTATTCGCGCCGGCCCGTGCGCGCCACCTCGCCGCCCAGCTGCTTCGCCATGACCTGGAAGCCGTAGCAGATGCCCATCACCGGTACGCCGAGTTGCAGGATGCCCGGGTCGAGGTCGGGCGAGCCCGGCTCGTACACGCTCGACGGCCCGCCGCTCAGGACGATGCCGACGGGGTTCTTCGCGGCGACCTCCTCGGCAGTGATCGTGTGCGGCACGATCTCGCTGTAGACGCTCGCCTCGCGCACGCGGCGGGCGATGAGCTGCGCGTACTGGGCGCCGAAGTCGACGACCAGCACGGGTCGAGCCTCGGTGACCGTCTCAGAGCCGGCCGCGGTCACGCCGCGCTGCCTTCGACGACGGGGCGCGCATCGTCGGCGGATAGTCCGACGATGACCTCCTCGACCTGACGCGGAACCTGACGCTCGAAGAAAAAGGACAGGAACGGGATGATGCCTCCCATCGCTATCCAGAGGAAGCGCCAGAACGGCCAGCGCAGTACGCGCCACAGCACGAAGTCGCACGCGAGATAGAGCACGTACAGCCAGCCGTGGACGGCGAGCAGGAAGATCGACAGGTTGAACCCGGTGAGGGTGTCGACCGGGCTCAGCGCGATGAATCCGGACGGCCCGTTCAGCTCGATGTCGCTGCCGAGCCCGTACCGCGTGATCATCATGACGACGAGACCGAGCAGGAAGATGCCCGTGATGATCGAGGAGACCTTGTAGACCGCGAGCGTTCGCCGGATGAGGGGGATGTCTGCGGGCTTCGGGCCGATCACCATGCGCTCAGTCTACGGGCGTCGGCTGGGCTGGCTCCGCGCTCTCCTTCTCCTGCTCGTCCTTGACCAGACGCCACCAAAGGTAGACCGCGAAGCCGCCGAAGATGACCCACTCGAGCGCGTAGAACAGGTTGAGCAGATTGAGCTCGACCTCCGCTTCGGGCGGGGGCGCGGCGATGGCGCGGAAGCCGGCGGGCGGGTCGATGTCGACGAGATAGCCAGCGTAGACGGGCTGCGGGTCGGCCCACAGGTTGACGAGCTCGGCGAGGGAGACCGTCTCGCGGGCGCCGGATTCGAAGTCGCCGGTCTGCGGAGCCTCGCCGGGAACGTACCGCCCGGTCAGCTGCGCCTCTCCGTGCGGCAGGGTCGGGATGCTCGCTCCTGGCTCGACGAATCCCACGACGACGGCGAGGCTGTGGCCGTCCTCGGTCACGAGGTGGCGCGCGATCCAGTCGCCCGGCGCCCCGTCTCCGCCGGGGGCGTTGTTGAGCCTGCCGGTGATGATGACGTCGTCGCCCGCCTGCCAGGATCCCTCCACGGTCACGAGTCGGCCGCTGGCGTCGGAGGTCATGACCTGCTGAGGCTCGGCGACCGTGTCGAGGGGCACCGCCGTCTCGGTGTCGCGCTCGATGACGGTCGCGCTCTCGATCGAGCGCTCGAGCTGCCACTGGCCGAGGGCCGCGAACACCGCGGCGACGCCGAGGGCGAGGGCGAGGGCGGCGACCCACTTGGGCCGACGCGCGACCGTCCACCAGGTGGGACCGGTGCCGAGCCCGGGTCGGGTCGGCGCCTCGGTCCTCGTCATGATGCGGGCGCCTTCCTGCGGGTGGGGATTCGTGTGCAGTCTACAAAGCAGCGGCGGGGCCCCCGCTGGGAGCCCCGCCGCCGGAGTCGAGCTGCGCGTGCCTAGCTGCCGGCGCCGCAGAGCTCGAGGTCGGCCACCTCGGTGCTGAGCGCGGCGGGGCCGCCGAGCAGCACGATCGTCTCCACCCCGAGGCCGACGATCGACGCGTAGACGCTTTCAGGAATGCACGCGGTACGGCTCACATACAGCGGCACACCCTGGCCCGCGGCGAGGGCCGAGCCAGCGAGCGCATCGGCGAAGTTCTCGCCGGTGGCGAGGTACGCCGTGAGCGCGGTCGCGAAGGCGTCCTCGTTGATGGCGATGGACGTCGCGTACCGGTCAGCGCCGGAGTTGCGCTGCACCGTGTAGGCCGCCCCGACCAGCTGCGCCTGGATACCGCTGCTCACGACCACCGTTCCTCCGGCAATCGAGACATCGGTGACTCCGAGGTCGTCGAGCAGGGTCAGCGTCGCCGCGTCGACGGAGTTCGCCGTGCCGCGGACCAGCACCACGGGGCCGCCGAGCTCGGCTGCCGCGGGGCCGGCCGTGAGCGCATCGGGGAAGTTCAACCCGCTCGCGATGTAGGCCGCCGTGGCCGTGCTGAAGGCGTAGTCCGCGATGGCTCGCGACGTGGCGTAGCGGTCTGCACCCGCGACGCGCTCTACCGTGGGCGAGAAGCCCAGGCCCGCGAGTGCGTTCTCGACCGAGGTGGAGACGACGGCCGTGCCGCCGACCACCACGATGGTCGAGGGGCTGAGCCGGTTCAGCTCAGCGATCACCGCGGCGGGCAGAGCGTTCGGCGGGGTCAGGAGCAGCGGCGCGCCGTCCTCGGCGGCTGCCGGCGCGGCGCTCAGCGCGTCCGCGTATCCCACACCGTTGGCGATGTACACAGTCGCGGCACCGTCCGGGAAGCCGGCTTCTGAGATGGCGACGGCCGTCTCGTAGCGGTCGTCGCCGGCGAGTCGCTCGGTCACGGGCGGAGCCAGTGTCTCGAGCTCGAACCCGAAGGTGGTCTGAGCGCAGCCGACGGTGAGCGACTCGATGACGGCCTCCCCGATGACGCCCGAGCCGAGGCTGTAGCCGTAGCTCAGGATGCGTGCCTCTGGGTTGGCGAGCAGGTACTCGTCGAGCGTGCCGAGCGAGGGGTAGCCGCCGCCGGCGGGGACGCCGTAGCCGGTTGAGCCGGTCACCCAGAACCGGGCATCGGCCCAGTCGCCGTTGACGCTCATCGACCAGTCGCCGCCGCCATAGGCCCAGGGCTCGCCGACGAGGATCGCGTCCTGCGCCCCGTCGCCGTCAGCGTCGAAGCCCAGCTGCAGGCTCGGGCGCACGCCGGTGTGCCCGTCCGCGATGACGAAGTCGACGGAGCCGATCTCACTCAGGGCGATGTCGATCGGCGCGTAACCGGCCGCCTTCGCCTGGCTGAGGGTTCCCGGGTCGCCGAAGGTCTCGACGCGGAGACCGTTCTCGGTGAACTCGTTGATGCCCTGGGTGCGCGTCTGCGAGAAGTCCCAGTCGCCGAGGGCGAGGTTGGTGACCTCGGTCGTGGTCGTGAGCGTGCACGCCTCGATGACGGGCTGGGTGAAGGTGTAGCGCGTGTCATCCCAGACGATGCTCGGCACGATGGCAGCGGAGTCGGCCTGCACGCCGTAGCCCGCGAGGGCGACGCCGCCGCCCTCTGCTGCCGCGACGTCGAAGACCGCGTCGATGAGCTCCCCGAGGGGCGCCGTCTCCTGTACGCCGTAGTCACCGAAGGCGCGCGTGGTGGCCCAGGTGTCGGCCTGCGAGAACGTGTGGCCGCCCACGGCAAGGCTCGTCGAGCGCAGGGTGGTGAAGATCGGAGCGAGCGGATCGCCGAAGAACACGGGCACCTGGTAGGTCACAGACCCGCTCGCGACCTCGACGCTCGCGCGCTCGATGAGCGCGCGCAGGCCGGATCGCGTGAGCGTGGCCGCGGCGATTCCCTCCGGGGTCGCGAGATCGGTGCCCTTGATGACGGTCGACGGGTCGCCCAGGCCGAGGTGCAGCCCGTCGGCGAGGACGACCGAGTTGTCCAGCGTGCCGTTGGGGTTGCCCTCGTGCCAGGAGGTGTAGGTCTCGGGCGTCTCGTTCGCCTTGACATCGCGCTCGTACACGGTCACCTCGGTGAGCGGGTCGACGGCCGGCACCGCGTCGGCGGTGATGCTCATCACGAGACCGTAGTTGGGCAGGCGGGTGCTCGACTTGAGCCCGCGCGTGTCGCCCAGATAGGTGGTGTCGCGCATCGTCTGAGCCGTGTTCTCATCGGTGCCGATGGTGGGTGCGCTCGGCGTGGCGAGGCTCACGTTGAGCGCGTTCCACGGCCCGTTCGCGCCCTCGGGCGCCGCACCGTACGACTGCGTGTTGTAGGCGACTGTCACGATGACGTCGTTGCCGACGATCGCGTTCTCGGCAGAGAAGTCGAACGAGACGTCGAAGGCGAGACCGTTCTGGCAGGTTTCCCGTACGGCGTCCCACCAGGGCCTCGACCCCGAGCTCTGCGCGCACTCGTCGGGCGACGGGGTCGGGCGGTAGGGCGCGACGACGTCATGGGTGACGCTCGCGATCAGGTCGCCCACGACCGGCTCTGCGCCGGAGCCGTCGGCCTCGTAGAGGTTCATGGTGACGGGGTGCGTGAAGGTCGACCCCGGGGTGGTCTCGCAGTCGCCAAGGTTCCACTGCCCGATCTCGCACGCCCAGCTGGTGAGGCTGATGGTGACGTCCGTGACGACGCGGTTGTCGCCGCCGAGCAGCACGTAGTCGCCGAACTCCCACGTTGCCTGCGCCTGGAATCCCAGGCTCGGGTACGATGCTGGCTGCGCATCGGGAATCGAGTCGTAGACGACGGCGGGCGCGGCTGTCGCGGGCGCCGCTGCCGCGATGCTGAGGCCGGTGAGGGCCAGGGTGAGGGCGGCGGTGCTGCCGAGCAGGCGCGCGCCGAGAGACGATGAGCGGATCACGATGTGGCTCCTGGGGGGAGTGGCGACCCTGCCCGACGACGGCATAGGCGCGCGCCTCGCGGGTACGAGGCTTCGGGTGCGGGCCGTGGCCGCCGACGGGCATTGCGCGGGTCGGGTTCGGGTGGGGGTTGGGGGCGAATCACGACCCGGCGTCGCCGTCGAGTCCTGACTCTCCCTCACGGTACGTCAGACCACCGACATTCACAAGGAATAATCGCGTTGTGACCACGGGCGCACCCGCCCACCGCCCACATCGATCGGTCAGCGCATGCGCGGGGACACGTCTGGCGCAGCCAGCCGCACCCGGTCGGCGCTCTCATCGTCCGGCTGCTCCTGGCTGGCCAGTTCGGCCTCGACGCGCCTCAGGTAGTGATCGATCTCCCACTGGCGGCGCTCGTCGTCCCAGCCGAGCTCGGCGGCCATCAGATCAGCCACGACGGGCGCCGCCTCCACGCCGCGATCCCATGCCTCGATCGAGATGCGCGTGCGGCGCGCGAGCACATCCTCGATGTGCAGCGCGCCCTCGTGGGTCGCGGCGTAGACCACCTCGGCAGCGATGTAGTCGTCCGCTCCCGGTAGGGGCTCCTGCAGCTCGGGTCGCGCGATGATGAGGTCGAGCAGTTCATCCGTCAGCACGCCGTACCGATTCAAGAGGTGCTCGATGCGCACCTTGTGCACTCCGAAAGCGCGGGCGATCTTGCCCCGCTTGTTCCACGCCGCCTGGTAGCCCTCCGCGCCGAGCAGCGAGATGTCCTCCGTGACGCTCGCTGGCACCTTGCCGTCGAGCGCCGCGGCCGCCTCGTCGATGGCGTCCTTGGCCATGATGCGGTAGGTCGTCCACTTGCCACCCGCGACGACCACGAGGCCGGGCACGGTGTGTGCGACGATGTGCTCGCGCGAGAGCTTCGAGGTCTCGTCCGACTCGCCGGCCAGAAGCGGGCGCAGCCCTGCGAACACCCCCTCGACGTCTTGACGGGTGAGCTTCACGGCCAGCACCTCGTTGACGCGGTCGAGGAGGTAGTCGATGTCGGCCGCGGTCGCCGCAGGGTGCGCCTTGTCGAGATCCCAGTCGGTGTCGGTCGTGCCGATCAGCCAGTGCCGGCCCCAGGGGATGACGAAGAGCACGCTCTTCTCGGTGCGCAGCAGCAGCCCGAGGGTCGACTGGAACCGATCGCGCGGAACCACGACGTGGATGCCCTTCGAGGCCCGCACCTGGAACTGCCCGCGCTCCCCGACCATCGCCTGCGTGTCGTCCGTCCAGACGCCCGTCGCATTGACGACCTGGCGCGCCTTCACCTCGAAGTGCTCGCCCGTCTCGAGGTCGTGCGCCTTCACCCCGACGACGCGCTCGCCCACCTTCAGAAACCCTTCGACTCGGACGCGGCTGGCAACGTGGGCGCCGTAGAACGAGGCGGTGCGCGCGAGCGTCGACACGTAGCGGGCGTCGTCGACCTGCGCGTCGTAGTAGGTCAGCCCGCCGGTGAACGCGTCGCCACGCAGACTCGGCGCGGCGCGCAGCAGCTGGCGACGGCTCAGGTGGCGGTGATGCGGCACACCGGGAGGCCGCCCGCCGGTGTAGCTGAACAGGTCGTACAGCGCCATGCCGGCGCCGATGTAGGCGCGCTCGACCAGAGGCTTGGTGAGCGGATACAGGAACCGCACCGGCTTGACGAGGTGGGGCGCCAGTCTCTGCAGCAGCAGGCCGCGCTCGATGAGCGCTTCACGCACGAGCCGGAAGTCGAGCTGCTCGAGGTAGCGGATACCGCCATGCACGAGCTTCGACGAGCGCGAGCTGGTGCCGCTTGCCCAGTCGCGCTGTTCGAGCATCCCGGTGCTCAGCCCGCGCGTCACCGCATCGAGCGCCGCCCCGGTGCCGACGATGCCACCGCCGACCACGAGGATGTCGAGTTCTTTGTCCCGAAGTCGGGCGATCGCTGCAGCTCGCTCGTCGGGGCCGAGCTTGGTGGAACGTGTGACGGTCTTTCCTCGAACCATGCTGTTCTCCCGAGTGTGTGGCGCGACGGCCGCTCGACGCCCCGCCGCTAGTGCGACTGGTAGGGGGCGATCACGACCTCCACGCGCTGAAACTCCTTGACGTCCGAGTAGCCGGTCGTCGCCATCGATCGTCTCAGGGCTCCCATGAGATTCACCTGTCCATCTGCTCGGGAGCTCGGCCCGAACAGCACCTGCTCGAGCGGTGCCAGCTGGCCGACGTGCACGCGGTGGCCGCGCGGCAGCTCCGGATGGTGCGCCTCGGCGCCCCAGTGCCAGCCCCCGCCAGGAGCATCCGTCGCCCTCGCGAGAGCCGATCCGAGCATGACGGCGTCGGCACCCATCGCGATCGCCTTGACGATGTCGCCGCTCGTACCGAGGCCGCCGTCGGCGATGACGTGCACGTAGCGACCGCCCGACTCGTCGAGGTAGTCGCGCCGTGCGGCGGCGACGTCGCTGATCGCGGTCGCCATCGGCGCATGGATGCCCAGGCTGAGGCGCGTCGTCGACGCAGCGCCGCCGCCGAAGCCGACGAGCACTCCGGCCGCGCCGGTGCGCATGAGGTGCAGAGCAGCCGTGTAGCTGGCTGCGCCACCCACGATGACGGGCACGTCGAGCTCGTAGATGAACTTCTTGAGGTTGAGCGGCTCGGCGTCGGTGCTGACGTGCTCGGCGCTGACCGTGGTGCCGCGGATGACGAACAGGTCGACGCCCGCGTCGAGCACCACCTCGTGGTACTCCTGCGTGCACTGGGGGCTCAGGGCTCCCGCCACGGGCACGCCCGCCGCGCGGATCTCCGCGAGTCGCGCGCTGATGAGCTCCGGCTTGATCGGCTCCGCGTAGAGGGCCTGCATGACGCTCGTCGCCTCGGCCGGCTCGAGGTCGCGGATGCGAGCGAGCTGCGCCTCAGCATCCTCGTACCGGGTCCACAGCCCCTCCAGGTCGAGCACGCCGAGACCGCCGAGGCGGCCCATCGCGATCGCCGTCGCCGGGCTCATCACCGAGTCCATGGGCGCCGCGAGAACGGGCATCTCGAACTTGAGCGCGTCGATGCTCCACGCGAGGGAGACCACCCGCGGGTCGCGCGTGCGGCGGCTGGGCACGACCGCGATGTCGTCGAAGGAGTACGCCCGGCGCGCTCGCTTGGTCTGCCCGATCTCGATCTCCATCACTCCTCAACCCTACCGGCGGTTGCCCCTCCTCCGGCGAGAGGTACGGTGACGGTAGGCGGTCCGCGGCGAGCGCCTCCGAGGAGGGCAACATGGCCAGCAGTGCGTTGAGCATCGAGCGGCCCGGCGATCCGGAGGCCGCACCGCTGCGGGTCGCGGTCGTCGGGGCGGGCGGCTGGGGCGCCCAGCACGCGCGGGTTGTCACCGAGCGGTTCGACACCGAGCTCGTCGGCATCGTGGGCCGTGATCCGGCCCGCACCGAGGCGCGTGCGGCCAGCTACGCCACGCGTGCCTACACCTCGATCGAGGGGATGCTCGAGGTTGAGCATCCCGACCTCGTCACCGTGTGCCTGCCGAACGAGGAGCACTTCGCTCCCACCCTCGAGCTGCTGAAGGCGCAGGTGCCGCTCCTGGTCGAGAAGCCGCTCGTGTTTGACCTCGTCGAGGCCGACGCCCTGCTCGATGCCGCCGGCGACACGTTCTTCGCGATCAACTTCAACCACCGCTACGCCGAGCCCGTGCTGCGTGCCCGGGCGGCGATCGAGGCCGGCGAGCTCGGCGACCTCGTGTTCGCCACCTGGCGCTTCGGCGGGGAAGCCAACCGCGGTCCGTCGCCGCACGCGAACCTCATCGAGACGCAGTGCCACGGCTTCGACCTGCTGGAGCACCTGTGCGGGCCCATCGCCTCCGTGGCGGCGCAGATGGCGTCCAAGACCTACGGGGCTTTCAGCACCGTCGCCATCGCGCTCGAGTTCGCCTCCGGTGCGGTGGGCACGATGCTCGGCAGCTACGACTCCTCGTACGCCTACCGCGACAGTCAACTGGTGGAGGTGAACGGCACGGCAGGCCGAGCGGTCATCCACGACACCGTCGGCGCTCTGCGTCTGCAGTCGGTGGGCGACGAGACCGAGCGGGTGTGGCGCGCGGGCTACTTCGACGACGAGGCGCGCTCCTTCGAGAGAACCTTCGACCGGTACCTGGATGCCCTGCTCCGGTCATTGCGAGCCGGCTCGCCGCCCCCGGTGCCGGCGTCGGCCGGTCGCCGCGCGCTCGAGCTCGCGCACGCGGTGATCCGCTCGCACGAGACAGGGGCTCGCGTGCCGACCCCGCCCGCCCACCCCTAGCCGCCCGCTCGCGCATCACCGGCGCGGTAGGTGACACGCCCATCGAACTCACCGGCGGGGCGACGAGACGGCCACCGGAAGTCGGAGCGGAAACGTCGCCCATCGGCAAGCCGATACTCGTGCTGCAGGTCGAGAACCTCGACGCCGAGCTGATGGATGAGCACTCTCGCGTATCTGGTCGATGCTCGACAACGCGGCAACCGTCATCCGCTGTGGCCCCGTAGCGCAGATCTGACACGTGTCGGGTGGCGCGGTCGCCCCAGCCGAGCGCATCCACAACGGGGGCGAACGCGTCTTCCAGGATCGGCACACCCCACACCCGGGCCGCGGAGATGCCGCACAGTGGCTGCCTCACGCGTCCGCGAGTAGCGGCGGCGACAGCGCGCAGCAGCTCGCGATCCCACGGGGCCAGGTGCTCGACCGACGCGCGCGGAAGGCCGGCGGGCGGCTACCGGCGGTAGTTGGGGGCCTCCACGACCATCTGGATGTCGTGAGGGTGCGATTCCTTGAGCCCGGCGGCGGTGATGCGCACGAACTTGCCCCGCTGCTTGAGATCGTCGATCGTGCGGGCTCCGGTGTAGAACATCGACTGCCGCAGACCGCCCAGCAGCTGGTACACGACCGAGCCGACGGGGCCGCGATAGGGCACCTGGCCCTCGATGCCCTCCGCGATCAGCTGCTCGTCGCTCGGCACATCCGCCTGGAAGTACCGGTCTCGCGAGTAGGAGGTCTTTGTGCCGCGCGTCTGCAGAGCGCCGAGCGAGCCCATGCCCCGGTACGACTTGAACTGCTTGCCATTCACGAAGATCAGATCGCCCGGGCTCTCGTCGGTGCCGGCGAGCAGCGATCCGAGCATGACGGTGTCCGCCCCGGCCACGATCGCCTTCGCGATGTCTCCCGAGTACTGCAGACCGCCGTCGGCAATGAGCGGCACGCCCGCGGGACGCGCGGCGAGCGAGGCCTCGTAGACGGCGGTGACCTGCGGCACTCCCACGCCGGCCACCACTCGGGTGGTGCAGATCGATCCAGGGCCCACTCCGACCTTCACGGCGTCGGCGCCGGCATCGATGAGCGCTTGGGCGCCCGTCCTCGTGGCGACGTTGCCGCCGATGACGTCGATCTCGGCGAAGGCCGGGTCGGCCTTGATGCGGGCGATGATCTCAAGCACACCGCGGCTATCGCCGTTCGCCGTATCGACGACGATCACGTCGATGCCCGCATCGCGCAGGGCGCCGGCGCGTTCCCACGCGTCGCCGAAGAACCCGATGGCCGCCCCGACGCGCAGTCGACCCGCGGCGTCCTTGGTCGCGCTCGGGTACTTCTCGCTCTTGTCGAAGTCCTTGACGGTGATGAGTCCGCTCAGGCGTCCTGCGTCGTCCACGAGCGGCAGCTTCTCGATCTTGTGCTGCGCGAACAGCGCGAGCACGTCGCCCTGGGAGATGCCGACCGGGCCGGTGATGAGCGGCGCTGAGGTCATCACATCGCGCACGAGAGTCGTGGGCGCCTCGAAGGCGGAGACGAATCGCATGTCGCGATTGGTGATGATGCCCACGAGGGTGCCGTCACCCTCCACGACAGGAAGCCCGGAAACGCGGAAGCGCCCGCACAGCGCGTCGACCTCGGCGACAGTCGCGTCGGGGGTCGTGGTCACGGGGTTCGTGATCATGCCCGACTCCGATCGCTTGACCTTGTCGACCTGCTCCGCCTGATCGTCGATCGAGAGGTTGCGGTGCAGCACGCCCAGGCCGCCCTGGCGCGCCATCGCTATCGCCATGCGCGCCTCCGTCACGGTGTCCATCGCCGACGACAGGAGGGGGGCGTTGACGCGGATGCGTCGGGTCAGTCGCGAGGCCGTCTCTGCCTCACTGGGAATGACGTCCGTGTGCGCGGGCAGCAGCATGACGTCGTCGTAGGTGAGGCCGACGAAGCCGAACGGGTCGGGCTGGTCCATGAGTCCCCTCGAAGTGCGCGGAAGTGGGCCCGGATGCGACGGCGAATCCTGGTGACTCAGCTTAACGCGTTAGGCAGAAACGTATTCCGTGGCAATAATGGCTAGTCACCGTCGGTTGCCGCCGTGAAACGCATCGGCAACAATCGGCACGTATCGTCAACGACGACGACAGGGCCCAACCCGCCCGCGGGGCAGCATGCCTCGACCCGGAACAACCTGGAGGTTTCGTGGCACACGCTGCTAGCAGGCCACTCGCCCGGCGGGCACCACGGCGGCTCATGGCCGTCCTGTTCGCCTCGGTCGTGGCTGCTCTCACTCTGTCCGTTGCCGCACCGGCCACAGCCGACGAAGTCGGTCTCGACGAGTACGACTTCCGCATCAGCGGCCTCGTCGCTCTGGATGGCGAGGTGCTTGAGGACATCCGTCTCGTCATTGACGGGCAGGGCTTCAGCGTGGAGGTCGAGACGGGCGCTGACGGACGCTGGGCTGTGGGCGTGCCCCTGCAGGGCGACTACACGGTGACCCTCGACGAGGAGACGCTTCCCGAGGGCATCGCCGTGGTCAAGACGACCCAGGAGGACGACGACACGCCCAACAGCCGCGACGTCAATGTCGGCCAGTCCGGCAGCACCGTCCTGAATTTCTTCATCGGCGAGGGCGAGCGCAACACGGTCAACCTGTGGGATCAGATCGTCGATCGCTTCTTCAACGGTCTGAACTTCGGTCTTCTGCTCGCGCTGGCCGCCATCGGGCTCTCCCTCGTCTTCGGCACGACAGGCCTCAGCAACTTCGCGCACGCCGAGCTGATCACCTTCGGAGCCCTCATGGCGCTCACGTTCAGCGCCGTGCTCGCCCTGCCGCTGTGGCTCGCTCTCCTCATTGCGCTGGCCCTGAGCGCGGCGTTCGGCTGGGCGAACGATGCTGGACTGTGGAAGCCCCTCCGCAGGCGAGGAGTCGGACTGATCCCGATGATGATCGTGAGCATCGGGCTGTCACTGGCCCTGCGGTACGTGTTCCAGTTCTTCTACGGAGGCGAGACCCAGCAGCTGCCCGGCGCGACGGACGCCTCCTTCTCCATCGGCGCATTCGGTCTCTCCTGGATCGACGTGGGCAGCATGGTGCTCTCGGTGGTCGTGCTGATGGCGGTCGCGTACTTCCTGCTGCGCACGCGCATCGGCAAGGCGACCCGCGCGGTCTCCGACAACCCTGCGCTCGCGGCGGCCTCCGGCATCGACGTGGACCGCGTGATCCGCATCGTCTGGGTGCTCGCCGGCTTCCTCGCCGGTATGTCGGGCATCATCTGGGCGTACTTCCGCCCCGGGGTTGGCTGGGACATGGGCTTCCAGCTGCTGCTCTTGACCTTCGCCGCGGTCACACTGGGCGGGCTCGGCACAGCGTTCGGTGCCCTTGTCGGGGCCCTGATCGTCGGATTCTTCGTCGAGATGTCGACGCTCATCATCCCCTCGGACACGAAGTACGTCGGAGCGCTGATCATCCTCATCCTGGTGCTGCTGGTCAGGCCCCAGGGCATCCTCGGACGCAAAGAACGAATCGGCTAGGAGCGGACTATGGACTGGATTCAACTACTCTCCAACGCCGCGCAGGAGTTCATCTCTCCGACGACGGCCGCATACGCGCTCGCCGCCCTGGGCCTGGCCGTGCACTTCGGGTTCACCGGCCTGCTGAACTTCGGTCAGGCAGGCTTCATGATGCTGGGCGCCTACGGCTTCGCGATCGCGACGCTGACCTTCGGGTGGCCCGTGTGGGCAGCCGTGCTCTTCGGCGTCGTCGCCTCGATCGTCTTCGCGTTCATCCTGGGTCTGCCGACGTTGCGCCTTCGGGCTGACTACCTCGCGATCGTGACGATCGCCGCAGCCGAGATCGTGCGTCTGCTGTTCACCACGAACACGTTCGAGCCAGTGACAGGCTCGGCCAACGGCCTGCAGGGCTACAAGGGCGGCTTCGCCGACCTCAACCCCATTCCGGAGGGCACCTACGGCTTCGGCCCGTTCGTCTACAACGAGTACGACTGGTGGTTGCGCATCGTGGGTTGGAGCGTCGTCGCCCTCGCGGCGCTCGTGACGTGGCAGCTGTTCAAGAGCCCCTGGGGTCGCGTGATCAAGGGCATCCGTGAAGATGAGGATGCCGTGCGCGCGCTCGGCAAGAACGTGTACTTCTACAAGATGCAGTCCCTGATCCTCGGCGGCGTCTTCGGCTCGCTGGCTGGCATGATCTTCATCCTGCCCCGGTCGGTCGTTCCCTCCAACTACCAGCCGACGCTGACGTTCTTCATCTATGCGATCCTGCTTCTCGGTGGAGCGGCGACCGTGTTTGGTCCGATCCTCGGCGCCATGATCTTCTGGGTTCTGCTGTCGTTCTTCTCCGGCTTCATCGCGCGAGCCGTGAGCGAAGGCTTCCTGCCGTTCATGTCGACCGTGCAGGCCGGCCAGTTGCGCTTCATCTTCGTGGGCCTCGCGATCATGCTCATCGTCATATACAGACCGCAGGGAATCCTCGGCAACAAGAAGGAGCTGGCCTTTGTCAAGTAGCAGCCCGAGTGACGCCACCGGCCCCGTCAAGACCACGGGGCTTCACGTCGGCGAGGCCGCGCCCGGAGTGGCCAAGACCGACCCGATCATCGTCGCCGACAACATCACGCGCCGCTTCGGCGGCCTGACGGCGGTCGACGTCGACCACATCGAGATACCCCGCGGCGCGATTACGGCCCTCATCGGCCCGAACGGCGCAGGCAAGACGACTCTCTTCAACCTTCTCACCGGCTTCGACCAGCCCGACTCGGGCAAGTGGACGTTCGATGGGTCCGGCATCTCGGGCATTCCCGCGTTCAAGGTCGCGCGCAAGGGCCAGGTGCGCACCTTCCAGTTGACGAAGGCTCTCGCACTGCTCACGGTGCTTGACAACATGAAGCTCGGGGCCAAGGGGCAGCGGGGAGAGAGCCTCTTCCGCGCCCTGCTGCCGTTCATCTGGCGCAACGAGGAGAAGGCGATCGAGGAACGCGCCCTCGTGCTCCTCGAGCGATTCAAGCTGCTCGAGAAGAAGGACGATTACGCCGCGAGCCTCTCCGGCGGCCAGCGCAAGCTTCTTGAGATGGCGCGGGCGCTCATGAGCGAACCGACCTTGGTCATGCTCGACGAGCCGATGGCGGGAGTCAACCCCGCCCTCACACAGTCGCTCCTCGATCACATCCTGGGCCTCAAGGAGCAGGGCATGACGGTGCTCTTCGTCGAGCACGACATGCACATGGTGCGTCACATCGCGGACTGGGTCATCGTCATGGCGGAGGGCCGGATCGTGGCCGAGGGCGACCCGCACGAGGTCATGGCGAACCCTGCCGTGATCGATGCGTACCTGGGCGCCCACCACGACGAGGATCTCGGAGAGATCGACCCCGAGTCACAAGCAGCGATGAAGGAGCTGGCCGATGACGACGCCGACGAAGTCAAGCACTGAGATGAGCAGCCCTGCCGGCGACGACCGCACGCTGGTGGTGCACGTCGACAAGGTGACCGCAGGCTACCTGCCCGGCATCGACATTCTGACCGACTGCTCGCTCACCGCCTACGATGGCGAGCTGATCGGCATCATCGGACCCAACGGGGCCGGCAAGTCGACGCTGCTCAAGTCCATCTTCGGACTCGTCAAGGTGCGACAGGGCACGATCTCGCTCTACGGCGACGACATCACCAATCTCAAGGCGAACAAACTGGTCTCCAAGGGCGTGGGTTTCGTCCCGCAGACCAACAACGTGTTCCCGACCCTCACGATTCGCGAGAACCTCGAGATGGGCCTCTTCCAGAAGCCCAAAGAGCTTGACCATCGCCTCGAGTTCGTTGTGGAGATCTTCCCCGAGCTCGGCAAGCGCCTCGGGCAGCGCGCCGGCTCGCTCTCCGGCGGTGAGCGCCAGATGGTGGCCATGAGCCGTGCGCTCATGATGAGCCCCGAGGTGATCCTCCTCGACGAGCCGAGCGCCGGTCTCTCACCGGTGCGGCAGGACGAGGCCTTCCTGCGGGTCAAGGAGATCAACAAGGCGGGCGTGACGACGATCATGGTCGAGCAGAACGCTCGACGGTGCCTGCAGATCTGCGACCGCGGCTACGTGCTCGACCAGGGCACCGACGCCTACGAGGGCGCCGGCCGAGACCTGCTCAACGACCCCAAGGTCATCGGACTGTACCTCGGCACCCTCGGGCAGGAATAGGACCGGGAGAACGGCACGAGGCCCCGCGGAGAGAGCATCCCGCGGGGCCTGTCGCTGTGCTGGTTCGCGCCGACGCTGCAGCGCACTGACGGGCTTCACCAGGCGGCGCCGACGACAAAGGGCCCCGGCACAGTGCCGGGGCCCTTCGTTCAGCTAGCGGAGGCTAGTTGAGGCGGTTGCCCGCGTAGGTGTTGTCGTCACCGTACTCGAAGATGCCGATGGTGGCCTCTGTGGGGTCACCGGCGTCGTTGAGCGTGATCGGACCCGAGGGGCCGTCGTAGTCGACGATGCCGCCGTCGGCGATGATCTGCGCGCAGGACGCGAAGTCCGTGCACTTCTCACCGTCGCCGGAACCACCGGAGACCTCCTGCAGCTTCGACGCGATGTCGACACCGTCCGTCGAGCCTGCCGCGAGAGCGGCGAGCGCGATGAGGATGACGGCATCGTACGACTCGGACGAGTACAGGTACGAGTCCAGGTCGGGGTCGATCGCGTCGAGGCGGTCGGTGAAGTCGCTCGTCAGGTTCGGGGCCGGGGCAGTGCCCTTGGCGCCCGTGATCAGACCGGTCTCGAAGTCTGCACTGTAGTCGGCGAGGTTGCCGTCCACGAAGTACAGGTTCTCACCCGGGTAGCCGGCGCCGACGAGGCCCGGAACGACGATCTTCGCCTGGTCGAACGTAATGACGGCAATCGCGTCGGGGTTGGCTGCGGTCAGCGCCGAGATCTGCGAGTCGAAGCTCGTGTCACCCTCGTTGAACAGCTGCTCCTCGACGACCTCGCCACCAGCGGCCTCGAAGGTCGAGGTGATCTGCGCCGCGAGCCCGGTGCCGTACGCGTCGTTCAGCACGAGCAGACCCAGGGTCGCCGCGCCGTCCTCCGCGATCAGGTTTCCGAGCACCTCGCCCTGGAGCAGGTCCGAGGGAGCGGTGCGGAAGTACAGGCCGTTGTCGTCGTAGGTCGTGAAGTCCGGCGAGGTGTTCGCCGGCGAGAAGTGCACGACTCCCGCGCCCGTGATCTGGTCGATCACGGTGAACGAGACGCCCGAGGACGCGGCACCGACGATAGCGTCGACATCCTGCGAGAGGAGGTCGGTCACCGAAACGGTCGCCGTGTCGGTCGTGGTGTCACCGGAGTCGCGGTAGATCGCCTCGATGCTCAAGCTCGTGCCCGCCTCGTTGATCTCCTGCACGGCGAGCGCGACGCCCGCCTCCTCGGGGGGCCCGAGGAACGCGAGTGCGCCACTCTGGGGCAGGATGGTGCCGATCGTGAGAGTCAGGTCTTCGGCGGGACCAGCGGGCTCTTCCTCCGTCGTCGCTGCGCATCCACCGAGGATGAGTGCGCTGGTGCCCAGGACGGCAATGCCGCCGAGGACCGACTTGAGAGAACGAGAGCGGCCGGCCGAGCCGGAAGTGAATACGCCCATGTTGCTCCTTGCGTTTCGAATGTGTTCAGGACACGGCAACGGGATACGTCACCAGTAAGCCACCGTACGGGGGTACTGAGGCGCGCACAATACGTGCGGGTTACATCCCTGTAACGCCGAGATCCGATATAGGGTCTTGTCGACTGCGACGGATTCCGTTGAGAAGTGCGTATCTGCCGCGCGATTCCGCACCACGTTGCACGCGCTCGGGCCATCACCGCAGTCTCAGCGTGCCGATGCGCACCGGCCGATTCTCCTCGGAGTAACGATGCAGACCGTAGTCGGCCTTCGTCACGTCTCCAGCGGAGTCGAAGGCGACATCGCCCACGAGTCCGGCGTAGTGGAACGCACCGAGGTCGTCGAGCACGACACGGCACTCCGCCATGCTCCTGCAGCGGTAGCCCTCGGCCGTGATGCGCGGCAGCCCCGCGGCGATCGAGGGCCCACCGTCGTCGCCACGCTCGAGCGCGGCGAGAGCGGCGAGCACGACGGCGTCATAGGTCTCGGCGGCGTACCGGTAGCTGCGCACCGCAGGGTCAGACTGCTGGAGTCGCGCGACGAACTGATCACTCGCCGGTGCTCCTTCCAGCACGCCGTAGGCTCCCTCGAGCACAGCCTCGGGCAACGTGGCGGAGTAATCGGCCATGTTCTGCGACGTCAACCAGAGTGCTCGCCCGCTGACGCCCGCATCCGAGAGCGCGACGATGAGTGCCCGCGTTTGCTCGTCGAGCGCGCTCGTCGTGGCGATGACCACTGCATCAGGATCCAGCGTCGCGATGGCGTTCGCCATCTGTTCGGGATTGGTCGACGCCGCCAGTGCCTCGAGGCCGGCGAGCTGCTGCTCTTCGTCGGCGAGCGCCGCGACGATGCTCGACTCGAGTGCGAGCCCAAGCTCGTCATCGTCGGTCACGAGCACGATCGACGAACCCCCGGCGGTGAGCACCGACTCGGCGATGAGGGCACCCTGCTTCTCGTAGGAGGGAATCGTGCGGAAGAACACGCCGCCCTCGTCCTCACCGCGCAGCAAGGGGTAGGTGGCCGCCGGCGAGATCACGGTCATCCCGGCCTCGGCGGCCAGCGGGATCAGCCGCTCGGCGAGCACCGACGTTGCCGGGCCGATGACGACATCGACACCGAGCTCGACGAAATCCGCCATCCCCGTTTCGAGATCGTCGCCGGAGGCATCCCCCGAGTCCCGGTGGAAGACTTCGACGGGCGCCCCCAGCACTCCGCCACTCGCGTTGATGTCACCCACGGCCACCTCGGCGGCGGCGACCAGAGCAGGCCCGAGAAAGGCGATGTCGCCGCTGGTCGGGAACAGCGTGCCGATACGCAGCACGCCATCGCCGCTCGGTTGCACCGTCGCGGCGGCGCTCGGCGTCGAGGTGGGGGTGGGCATGGGCCCGAGACCCGTGCAGGCGGTCAGGCCGACCGCGACGAGCGCGAGTGTGGCGCCCGCTCGGAGGGGCGTCGTGCGCATCGGATCCTCCTTCGCGCCGGTCGATGTCGAGTCCACGGCTCGTGCGGAACGACGGCGGCTGCTCTCCCGCACCCTAGCGCTCGTAGCCTCACACGGGTTCGACCGGCGGCGGCGCGGCGCGGCGGCGGGAGTGCTGGCGCGCCCGCACGGCGTCGGTGCTCAGCACGACGAGCGCGAGCCAGACGAGCGAGAAGCCGATCCAGCGCTCGAGGGGCATTGCCTCCCCCATCACGATGACGCCGAACAGGAACTGGAGCAGCGGGGCCAGGTACTGCACGAAGCCCACCACCGTGAGCGGCAGACGCCGGGCCGCCGCGGCGAACAGGAGCAGGGGTATCGCCGTGACGATGCCGGCCAGCGCGAGCAGCACCGTGTGCCCCGCGTCGACCGTGCCCGCGGTGAGCGAGCCGAGCGCGGCGATGACCGCCAGCTCGCCGAGTGCCAGCGGCACGAGCCACGCGGTCTCGAGCGTGAGCCCCCCGACAGCGGAGACACGCGGGCCCGTGCGGTTCTTGACATAGCCGTAGAAGCCGAAGGAGAAGGCCAGCGCCAGCGCGATGAACGGCACCGTGCCGTAGCCGACCGCCAGCACGACGACGGCGATGACGCTGAGCCCGACCGCTGCCCACTGCGCGGGCCGCAGGCGTTCCCGCAGGAAGACGACCCCGAGTGCGACGGTGACGATGGGGTTGATGAAGTACCCGAGCGCGGCTTCGAGGATGAAGCCACTGAGAGATGCGTAGACGTAGACGTGCCAGTTGACGGCGATGAGGACCGCGGCGAGGGCGCTCAGGGCGAGGATGCGACGCTCGACGAGAAGAGCGCGCAGGTCGGGAAAGGTGCGGGTGGCCGCGATGATGACGAGGCAGAACACGAGCGAGAGCACGATGCGCCACGCCACGATCTCCACGGGGCCGCTCGGCATCAGCGCGATGAAGTACACGGGAAGAAGGCCCCAGAGCCCGTACGCTCCGACGGCGGCGAGGAGGCCAGTCGACGACGAGCGCGGGTCGGGCACAGGCTCACTGTAGTGCCGGTCGGAACGGTCGCCGCACCGATTCGGCGCGCTCCCGAGACGACGGGACCCCCGGCGTGCTGTCGCGCGCCGGGGGTCCCGTCTGACGAACGTTCCGCGTTAGCGGACCACCACGGCGAGCACGTCGCGAGCCGAGAGCACGAGCAGCTCGTCGCCGTCGTACTTGACCTCGGTGCCGCCGTACTTCGAGTACAGCACGCGGTCGCCGACGGAGACGTCGATGGGCACGCGGTTGCCGTTGTCGTCGATGCGGCCGGGGCCGACCGCCACGACCTCGCCCTCCTGGGGCTTCTCCTTGGCGGTGTCCGGGATCACGAGACCGGAAGCAGTGGTCTGCTCCGCCTCGACCTGCTTGATGACGATGCGATCTTCGAGCGGCTTGATGGAGACCGACACGGTTGACCTCTTCTTTCCTAAAGACGATGAGGGAGTTGGCACACTCGCCCTGCGAGTGCCAGCACCACTGTACCCAAGGAGTTAGCACTCATGCAATCCGAGTGCCAACGCTCTCCGTGCGCAAGGGTGGGAGGATCGCTGCCATGGAGATCGCCGAGCTACGGGAACTGCTGACGCCGGAGGCGCTCGCGCTGCTCGACGCGCTCGAGCCGAGCACCTCGACCGACGACGTCGTGCGACTCGTGGGCCGACTGCGTCGGGACGGGCATCCCGCTGGCCGCGTCTCGGCCGTGCTGTCGCAGTATCGTCTGCGCCGCCGGGCCGCCGCGAAATTCGGGCCGTTCGCCGAGCGGATGCTCTTCACCGAGGTCGGTCTCGAGCAGGCCACCCGGCTGCGGGTCGCGGCGCTGCACGCTGGTCGATTCGCGGCGGCCGAGCTCACGCACGTCGCCGATCTGGGCTGCGGCATCGGCGGGGATGCGATGGCGATGGCCGCGCTCGACCTTCGCGTGACCGCGGTGGAGCGCGATGAGGTCACCGCAGCGCTCGCCGCGTACAACCTGGCGCCGTGGCCCGGTGCTCGCGTCGAGCATGGCGACGCGACGGCTGTCGACCTGGATGGTGTCGACGGCATCTGGCTGGATCCCGCACGGCGCGAGGGCGCCCGTCGTCTCGCCGACCCCGGAGACTGGGCGCCGCGCCTCGACACCGCACTCGACCTCGCTGAGCGACGACCGGCGGGCATCAAACTCGGGCCGGGAATGGACCGCTCGTTGCTGCCCAGCAGCGGCGAGGCGCAGTGGGTCTCCCTCGGCGGCGACGTCGTCGAACTCGTGCTGTGGAGCGGCAGCCTCGCCCGCCCCGGCATCCGGCGGGCGGCGCTCGTGCTGGGCGCTGACGACAGCGCGCACGAGCTGATCGCTGAGCACGACAGCGATGACGTCGCCGCGGGGGCGCTGGGCGAGTGGATCTACGAGCCGGACGGCGCCGTCATCCGCGCCCGGCTCATCGGCCTACTCGCGGGCCGCCTGGGGGGAAGGATGCTCGACTCGACCATCGCCTACATCACCGGCGACCAGCTCTCTCCGACCCCCTTCGCCCGCGCCTTCCGGGTCGTCGAGCGCTGGCCGCTCGACGTGCGGGTGCTGCGGCGCGAGCTGGCCGCGCGCGACATCGGCGTGCTGGAGATCAAGAAGCGCGGAGTCGATGTAGACCCGGCCGCGCTACGACCGAAACTGCAGCTGCGTGGGGAACGCGCCGCTGTGCTCATCCTTACCCGCGTCGCAGGCGACCGGGTCGCCCTGCTCGCCGAGCGTGCTGACGTGCCGCCGCTCCCGACGAGCAGCGGCTAGAAGCCGCTGAGCGTCGCCGCCGGGATGAACAGGAGGGGCAGGAGGAAGATGCCGATCCAGAAGATGCCCCAGAGGATCGAGACGGCCAGCCCGATGTAGCCCGTCACGAGGCCGGCGATCGCCATACCGCGGGCGTGCGGCTCGCGCTTGAGGCCCAGATGCCCGAGGATGACGCCCGCGAGGGCGGGAAGCAGACCGAAGCCGACGAACGACAGCAGAAGGCCCACGATGCCGCCGATCAGTGCGAGGATGCTGAGCGTCGACGCGGGGCCGGCGGGCGCGGCAGCATAGGGCTGCTGCGCCGCGTACGGCTGCTGCGCCGCGTACGGCTGCTGGGCTGCATACGGCTGCTGGGCGGGCGCAGAAGGGCCCGCGGGTGGCGGAGTCGCTGCTGGGGCGGCTTCGACGGGGGCGGGCGGCGGGGGAGGCGGAACGGCCGCCGGCTTCGCGGCCGCCGGCTTCTTCGCAGCAGGCTTCGCGGCCGCCGGCTTCGTCGCAGCAGGCTTCGCGGCGGGCTTCTTCGCAGCCGGCTTCTTTGCGGCAGGCTTCTTCGCAGCGGGCTTCTTCGCGGGAGCGATGGGCTCGTCGCCCACTCCCTCGCCGGCTGCTGGGTTGGGAATGTCGGTGCTGGCCATGCGGTGTCCTCGCTCGTACGGATGGCGGATGCTCTCAGCCTACCGACCATCGGTGGCGACCGGGAGGCCCGGCGGCACGCGTCGTGCGGCGCCGAGACGAGACGGGCCCGCCCGCAATGACGCGGACGGGCCCCTGGTCGACGGCTCTAGAAGGTGCTGTAGCTGACTGCGCTGCCGAAGAGCACGAGCGGCAGGATGACGGCGAAGACCCAGAACAGAATCCAGAGGAAGCTGAAGACGTAGCCGAGAATCGTGCCCGTGAGCGCGAGGCCGCGGCCGTTCTCACCGGTCTTCTTGATCTGGCTGAGCGAGATGTGACCAACGACGATGCCGGCGATGGGAATGAGGATTCCCAGGATGAGCGCGACGATCGCCAGCGTGTTGGTCTTCTGCTGCGGGGCCGACGAGTACGGGGTCGACGAGGGCTCGGCGGCGGGAGGAGGTGCGTCAGTCATGGTGCTCCTAGTGATGTCGAGGCGAAACCGGGGTGGGCAACTCCATGCTTCCAGTGCGCCGAGAGGGTGTCAACGCTCGCGCGGGCGCGGCGCAGCCGCCTCGAGCATCCCTACGCCTGAATGCGCGTGACCGGCAGAGTGGAGTCGGCGCTCACCTCCAGCGCCGACGGCGGCCGGCCCGCGGCGATCAGCTGGGCGCCCAGCGCGGCGATCATGGCCCCGTTGTCGGTGCACAGCGCGAGGGGCGGTATGCGCAGGCTCACGCCCGCGGCGGCCGCGCGCTCCTCGGCGAGCGCGCGCACGCGAGCGTTGGCAACCACTCCCCCGCCGAGCAGGAGGCGCGGCACGCCGAGATCCTGACAGGCGGCGACGGCCTTGGCCGTGAGCACGTCGGCCACCGCTTCGCGGAAGCTCGCCGCGACGTCCGCCACGGGCACATCCTCGCCGGCGTCCCGCGCGCGCTCGACGTGCCGCGCGACCGCGGTCTTGAGCCCCGAGAACGAGAAGTCGTAGCGGTGCCTTTCGAGATCCTTCGGCAGAGTGAGGCCTCGGGGGAAGCGGATCGCCGTCGGGTCGCCGTCCGTGGCGACGCGGTCGATGTGCGGGCCGCCCGGATACGGAAGGCCCAGCAGGCGGGCCACCTTGTCGAACGCCTCCCCCGCGGCGTCGTCGATCGTCTCGCCCAGAAGCTCGACGTCGCTCGTGAGGTCGCGCACGAGGAGAAGGCTCGTGTGGCCGCCCGAGACGAGCAGCGCGACGGTCGGCAGCTCGAGCGCCGTGCCGTCCTCGCGCAGCACGTCGGCGCCGACGTGCCCGACGAGGTGGTTCACGGCGTACAGGGGGCGGTCGAGCGCGAGGGCGAGGGCCTTCGCGGCGCCCACGCCGACCATGAGGGCGCCGGCGAGTCCCGGCCCGCTGGTGACCGCGATCGCATCCAGGTCGGCGAGGGTCACACCCGCGTCGGCGAGCGCGGCTCTGATCGCCGGCTCGATCGCCTCGAGATGCGCCCGTGCCGCGACCTCCGGCACGACGCCGCCGTAGCGGGCGTGCTCCTCCATGGACGACGAGATGACGTTCGCCAGCAGGGTCGAGCCGCGCACGATTCCGATGCCGGTCTCGTCGCAGCTCGTCTCGATGCCGAGCACGAGGCTCACGATGTCAGCTCTGCGCGCATGACGATCGCGTCCACGTCATCGGGTTGGTAGTAGCGGGGCCGTACGGCGATGCGCGCGAAGCCGTGCCGCTCGTAGAGTGCGACTGCGCCGGGGTTGTCGGCGCGCACCTCGAGCAGCATCTCCTGCGCGCCGCGGCCGCGGGCGAGCGCGAGCAGGTGCTGCACGAGCACGGTGCCGACACCGAGCCGCCGGTGCGTCGGGTCGACCGCGATCGTCTGCAGGTCGGCCTGGTCGGCGTGCAGGGCCGCGCTGAGCCCGGCGTAGGCGACGATGTCGTCTCCCGACTCGGCAACGAGGTAGACGGTGTGCGGCGAGGCGAGCTCGGCCGCCATGACGTCTCTGCTCCACGCGTCGGTCGGAAAGGTCGCGCGCTCGAGCTGCATGATCGTGTCCAGATCGGCGAACTGCGCCTCCCGCAGCCGGATGCCCGGCGAACCGTTCGCGAGCACCGCGGTCATGTCGACACCCGCTTGGGCGCCGCGAGGGTCACATCAGGGGCACGGAGGTACAGGGGCGACGCCTCGGGGAAGGACGCACCCGTGGCGATGCGTGCCTGCGCGGCGCGCGCGAGCCAGACGGCGGGGATCTCCGTGACCTCGTGCACGGTGAGCCCCGGCTCGGGAGCGTAGGCGAGGCGCTCGACGAGGTGGGCCGGCACGGCCTCCTCCGGCAGCGGCAGCGCGGCGCGGTACACCGTCACCGCCACCTCGCGGCGGCGCGCATCCGTCACGATGGCGAAGCGGCCAGCGACCTCGCCCGCGACGAGCAGGCGCAGGGCGACCGCCTCGTGGCTCGGCACGCCGAGCACGGGGATGCCGAGGCCGAGCGCCAGAACGCGTGCCGCCGCGAGACCGACCCGCAGGCCCGTGAAGGGGCCGGGGCCGATGCCCGCCACCACCGCCGTCAGGGAGCCGCGCACGTCGAGAGCCGCGGCGAGCACCTCGGCGAGGAACGGACCGATCAGCTCCGCATGCCGACGCGTGTCGAAGGTCGAGCGCTCGGCGATGACCGCGCCGTCCTCGGCGAGCAACGCCACCGACGTGCCCGCCGAGGTGTCAATCGCCAGAATCATGCACCCAGCCTAGGTCGGCCCAGCGCGCACCGACTCCCTCGATCGTCACCCTGCGAGGTTCGACGGGCTCGAGGGAAGGGTCGGGTATCGCCGCGGAGCCTGCCTGGCCGGTTCCGGCTCCGCGCGGCCTCTCGATCGTCACCGTGAGCCACTCGTCGATGGCGTGCTCGAGCAGGCCTGCGCCCCATTCGACGACCGTCACGCTCGCCGCGAAGTCCAGGTCGAGGTCATCCAGCTCGCGCGCATCCGCCAGACGATACGCGTCGACGTGGATGAGCGGCGGACCGTCAGCGCGCGGATGCGTGCGGGCGAGCACGAACGTCGGGCTCGTCACCGTCCCCCGCACTCCGAGGGCGGCGCCGAGGCCGCGCGTGAGCGTCGTCTTGCCCGCCCCGAGCTCGCCCGTGAGCAGCACGACATCGCCCGCCAGCAGCTGCCCGGCGATGCGCGCACCAAGCTGCTCCATGACCTCCGGGTCGCCGACCGTCAGGTGCTCCGGGCCGCTCACGTGCGCACCTCGGTGCGCGTCACCCGCCGCCCCAGACGGGTGACGAGCTCATAGCCGATCGTGCCCGCCGCGTCGGCCCACTCCTCGGGCGCGGGAGCCCCCGTCGCGGGGTCGCCGAACAGCACAGCCCTGTCGCCCGCCGAGACCTCCGCATCGCCGACCTCGACGACGCACTGATCCATCGCGATGCGGCCCACAACGCGGTGGCGTCGACCCTCGATCACCACCGGCCCGTCGACGGCGTGGCGCGGCACGCCGTCCGCGTAGCCGAGAGGCACGAGGGCGAGAGTCGTCGGCCGCTCGGTGCGGTAGTGGTATCCGTAGGAGACTCCGGAGCCTGCGGGAACCCGCTTGACGTTCACGACACGCGCACTGAGCTCCAATGCCGGCTGCAAGGCGAGAGTGCCGCGCAGATGCTCCTCCGGCGCGACTCCGTAGAGCGCGATGCCGACGCGAACCATGTCGTAGCGCGCGGCAGGGTGGTCGAGAGCGGCCGCCGAGGCGGCGACGTGGCGCAGCCCGGGCTCGAGGCCGGCAGCGCGCACCGCATCCAGGAACTCCTCGAACGCCACGAGCTGCGCGCGGTCCTCCTCCGCCGTCGTGTTCGACAGGTGCGTGAAGACGCCTCCGAGACGCAGGGTGCCGGCGGCCTGCTCCCGAGCGACCGCATCGGCGACGGCGCCCCACTGCGCGGCTGGAGCTCCGTTGCGGCTCAGACCCGTGTCGACCTTGACATGCACGACGGCGCGATGCCCGACCGCGGCGACGCGCGACACCTCGGCGAGCGAGCTCACCCCCAGCTCGATCCCGGCCTCCGCCGCCGCATCGAGGTCCGCGTGCGGATCGTGCAACCAGGCCAGCACGGGCGCGTCGATACCGGCCGCCCGCAGCTCGAGCGCCTCCACGATGTCGGCCACCCCGAGGTGGTCGGCCCCCGCTTCGAGCGCCGCGCGCGCCGCCCGCACGGCACCGTGGCCGTAGCCGTCGGCCTTGACGACGGCCATGAAGTGGGGTGTCGGCGCCGCGCGCCGCATCCGCTCGGTATTGCGAGCGATCGCACCGACATCGATGCGGGCCTCGCGGAAGGGGCGCGTCACGCGGCGCCGCCCATCGTGGGGGCAGGGCGGCCCGACTCCGCGATGACGAAGGCGGTGGCCACACCGGCGTCGTGCGACATCGACACGTGCAGGTGCACGATGCCGCGATTGGCGGCGATCTGCGCGGCACGGCCGCTCAGCCGCAGGTCGGGGTTTCCCTCCCCGTCGGTGACGACCTGCATGTCGTGCCACCGCACGCCGTCCGTCGCCCCCAGCGCCTTGAGCAGCGCCTCCTTCGCGGCGAAACGGCCCGCGAGCGAGCGCAACGGAAGGCCACGCTCGGCGGGTGCGAAGAGCCGATCGACCAGGCCGGGGGTGCGGCCGACGGCTCGCTCGAAACGGGCGAGGTCGACGACGTCGACACCGATTCCGACGATCACGAGCGCATCCGCGGCATCGGTTACTCGACCGTCACCGACTTGGCGAGGTTGCGCGGCTGGTCCACGTCGAGACCCTTGGCCGCCGCGAGCTCCATACCGAAAATGTGCAGCGGCACGACCGCGAGAAGCGGCTCGAAGAACGGCGAAGCGAGAGGAATGCGGATGACCTCGTCCGCGTACGGCAGCACGGCGACGTCACCCTCCTCCGCGATCGCGATGACGCGCGCCCCGCGTGCCCGGATCTCCTGGATGTTCGAGACGACCTTCGCGTGCAACGACCGCTCGTCGCGCGGGCTCGGCACGATCACGAACACGACCTGCCCGGGCTCGATGAGCGCGATCGGACCATGCTTGAGCTCACCCGCCGCGAAGCCCTCCGCGTGGATGTAGGCGAGCTCCTTGAGCTTGAGGGCGCCCTCGAGGGCCACCGGGTAGCCGACGTGGCGCCCGAGGAAGAGCACCGAGCGCGTGTCTGCCATCCAGTGCGCGAGCTCCCGGATGCGATCCCCCACCTGGAGCACTCTCGCGAGCTTCTCCGGCACCTCCTGCAGCTCTCCCACCAGATCGCGTACCGCATCATCGCCGAGCGCGCCCCGCACCTGCGCGAGCTGAAGCCCGACGAGGTACAGGGCGGTGATCTGCGCCACGAAGGCTTTCGTCGAGGCGACCGCGACCTCCGGCCCGGCATGCGTGTGGACGACCGCGTCTGACTCGCGCGGGATCGTCGCGCCCTGCGTGTTGCAGATCGACAGAGTGCGCGCTCCCGCCTCGCGCGCGAACTTCACGGCCATGAGCGTATCCATCGTCTCGCCCGACTGGCTGACCGAGATGACGAGGGTCGAGGGCGAGAGGACGGGGTCGCGGTAACGGAACTCGTGCGCCAGCTCGACGTCGACCGGCACCCGAGCCCACTGCTCGATCGCGTACTTGCCCACGAGGCCGGCGTAGGCGGCCGTGCCGCACGCGATGATGAGCACGCGATCGATCTCGCGCAGAGCATCGTCGCCCAGAGCATCCAGTTCGGGAATGCGGACCAGGCCGTCGCTCACGCGGCCGAGGATCGTCTTGGCGATCGCCTCAGGCTCCTCGCTGATCTCCTTCGCCATGAAGCTCGACCAGCCGCCCTTCTCAGCCGCCGTCGCGTCCCAGTCCACCTCGAACGTCATCGGCGTCACCGGAGCGCCGTCGAACCCGACGACCTCGACGCTGTTCGGTCGGATCGTGACGAGCTGGTCCTGCCCGATCTCCATGGCTCGGCGCGTGTGCTCGACGAATGCGGCGACGTCAGAGCCCAGGAAGTTCTCTCCCTCACCGAGGCCGATCACGAGCGGAGAATTGCGGCGAGCGCCCACGACCACGCCGGGTTCGCCAGCGTGCACGGCGAGGAGCGTGAAGGCGCCCTCAAGGCGACCCACGACGTGCAGCATCGCGGCCGTCAGGTCGCCGAAGTCGCGGTAGGCGTCTCCCACCATCAGGGCGGCGACCTCGGAGTCGGTCTCGCTATGGAACTCGTGGCCGCGCGCGAGCAGTTCCTCCTTGAGGGGAGCGAAGTTCTCGATGATGCCATTGTGGATGAGCGCGAGCTGACCGTCGTCCCCGAGGTGCGGGTGAGCATTCTCGTCGGTGGGCCCGCCGTGGGTGGCCCACCGGGTGTGACCGATACCGGTGTTGCCGTCTGCGAGAGGTGTCGCCGCAAGATCGTCGGTGAGCACGCGCAGCTTGCCCGCGTGCTTGCGGGTGCCCAGCGCACCGCGCCCGTCGATGACGGCGACGCCGGCAGAGTCGTAGCCGCGGTACTCCAGGCGCTTCAGGCCGCCGAGCAGCACCTCGACGCTGCCCCGAGGGCCGACGTATCCCACGATTCCACACATGACTGTCGATTCTAGGGCTCCATCGACGGGAGTAACGTGGTGCTGATGCCCGAGGCGAGCGCAGCGCGCGAGACCAGTCCCTTCGTCGAGATCGATCGCCGACGGTGGGCGGCGCTCGCCCCCGCCACCCCCCAGCCCCTCACCGAGCAAGAGCTCATGCAGCTGCGCGGACTCGGCGACGCTCTCGATCTGCGCGAAGTGGCCGAGGTGTACGTTCCGCTGAGCCGTCTGCTCAATCTGTATGCGGCAGGTGCCCGCGATCTGCACTCCGCCACGCGCAGCTTCCTCGGCCAGGCCGGGCGCAGCACGCCCTTCGTCATCGGCGTGGCCGGCTCTGTCGCGGTGGGCAAGTCGACGATCGCCCGGCTTCTGCGCGAGCTGCTCTCCCGCTGGGACGACACCCCGCGAGTGGAGCGCGTGACGACGGACGGGTTTCTGCTCCCGACCGCCGAACTCGCTCGCCGGGGCATCCTGCACCGCAAAGGGTTCCCGGAGTCGTACGATCGGCGCGCTCTCCTCCGATTCGTCTCCCGCATCAAGTCGGGTGTCGAGGAGGTGCGTGCGCCGGTGTACTCGCACCTGACGTACGATCGCGTGCCCGACGCCGAGATCATCGTGCGCCGTCCCGACATCCTCATAGTTGAGGGTCTCAATGTGCTCCAGCCCCCCGGCCCTGGCGCGAGTCTCGCCGTGAGCGACCTGTTCGACTTCACCGTCTACGTGGACGCCCGCACCAGCGATATCGCCCAATGGTACGAGGACCGCTTTCTGGCTCTTCAGCGGGGCGCCTTCGCCGATCCGCGCAGCTACTTCCACCGCTACGCCGCCCTCTCGCGGGAGGAAGCCATTGCCAAGGCGCGGGAGATCTGGCGCGAGATCAACGAGCCGAACCTCGTCGAGAACATCCTGCCGACACGCGCACGGGCGTCTCTGGTGCTGCGCAAGGAGCGCGACCACACCGTATCGACCGTTCTCCTCAGGAAGATTTGATGGCTGACTCCGAGACCTACACCCACGGCCACCACGAGAGCGTGCTCGCCGCGCACCGCTGGCGCACGATCGCGAACTCGGCCCTCTACCTCGAGCCGCACCTGCGGTCGGGACGCTCGCTTCTCGATGTCGGCTGCGGGCCGGGGACGATCACCGCGGAGTTCGCCGACCGCCTCTCGCCGGGGCGAGTGGTCGGCGTGGACTCCGCTCCGGATGCTCTCGCTGCTGCCGGCGAGCTGACGACGACGGCGGAATTCGTCCTCGGCGACGCGTACGGCCTTCCGTTCGACGATGGCTCATTCGACATCGTGCACACCCATCAGACCCTGCAGCACGTGAAGGATCCGGTGGGCATGCTGCGCGAGATGGCTCGTGTCGCACGCCGAGGCGGCGTCGTAGCCGCGCGCGAAGTGGACTACTCCGCGACGACGTGGTTCCCGCTCCTCCCGGAGCTCGAGCTGTGGCTCGACCTCGTCCGCCGCGTCCACCGCGCCAATGGCGGCGAGCCCGACGCGGGGCGGCACCTCACGAGCTGGGCGCTCGAGGCTGGGCTCTCCGCATCGCAGGTCACGGCGTCTGCCTGGGCGTTCAGCACAGCGCAGCAGCGCGCCTGGTGGGGCGGGGCGTGGGCGCAGCGCGCACTCCACTCCCGGTTCGCGACCGACGCCGTGGGCGGCGGTCACGCCACCGCTCGCGAGCTGCAGAGCATCAGTGACGCCTGGAGCGCGTGGGCGGCAGACGACCGCGGCTTCTTCACGATGACCCACACGGAGCTGCTCGCCACGGTGTGAGCGGGCCGCACGCCCGTCGGGCTGGCCGACGGAGTGCTAGACCGCGAGCTCCGCGGACACGACGGCGGCGAGCCTCTCGGCGACAGCCTGTGCAGTCTCCTGGTCAGCCGCCTCGACCATGACGCGCACCATCGGCTCGGTGCCGCTCGCGCGCAGCAGCACGCGGCCGCTCTCCCCGAGCAGCGCCTCCTCGGCGGCGACCGCCTCGGAGAGGGCCGCACTGTCGTGCACTCGACTGCGGTCGACACCGCGCACGTTGATGAGCACCTGCGGGAACACCGTCATGACGTCGGCCAGTTCGGCGAGCGTGCGCCCGGTGCGCGACATCTCGGCGGCGAGCTGCAGGCCCGTCAGGATGCCGTCGCCAGTCGTCGCATGCTCCTGGAAGATGATGTGGCCAGACTGCTCGCCGCCGAGGCTGAGCCCGTGTTCCGCCAGTGCCTCGAGCACGTACCGATCGCCGACTTTGGTCTGGATGACGGTGATGCCGTGCTCGGCCATGGCGCGCGCAAGGCCGAGGTTGCTCATGACGGTCGTCACGAGGGTGCTGTGCGCGAGCAGGCCGCGGCGCTGCAGGGAGACCGCGAGGATCGCCATGATCTGGTCGCCGTCGATCACCCGCCCATCCGCGTCGACGGCGAGGCAGCGGTCAGCGTCCCCGTCGTGGGCGATGCCGAAGTCGGCACGCTGCTCGAGCACGGCCTGGCGCAGGGGCTCGAGGTGGGTCGAGCCGACGCCGTCGTTGATGTTGAGGCCGTCGGGGTCCGAGCCGATGACGCTCACCGAGGCTCCCGCGTCGCTGAAGACCTGCGGTGAGATGCCCGCCGCGGCGCCGTGCGCGCAATCGATGACGATGTGGAGGCCGTCGAGCCGGGCATCCAGCGTGCGCAGAAGGTGCAGCAGATAGCGGTCCTCGGCGTCCGCGAAGCGCCGGATGCGCCCCACCGCGTCGCCGGTGGGCGCGAGCTTTTCGCCCGAGAGCGCCCTCTCGATGCGGTCCTCCACCTCGTCGGGCAGCTTGGTGCCGCCGAAGGAGAAGAATTTGATGCCGTTGTCGGGCGCCGGGTTGTGCGAGGCCGAGATCATGACGCCGAAGTCAGCGCGAATGTCGCCCACCAGGAACGCGGCGGCAGGCGTGGGAATGACACCCGCGTCGAGCACGTCGATGCCCGAACTCGCGAGCCCCGCCGACACGGCGGCCGTCAGGAACTCGCCAGACACGCGCGGATCGCGCGCGACGATCGCCGTCGGTCGCTTTCCCTGCGCGCGCAACTCATCGGCGTGCCTGCCCTGCGTGAGCACGCGGGCTGCCGCTTGGGAGAGGCCGAGGGCCAGGTCAGCGGTGAGATCACCGTTGGCCAGCCCTCGAACCCCGTCCGTTCCGAAAAGGCGACCCATGTGGGTGGTCCGAGACTCGGGGCGACTAGCGCTTCGAGTACTGCGGAGCCTTGCGCGCCTTCTTGAGACCGGCCTTCTTGCGCTCGATGACGCGAGCGTCACGGGTGAGGAAGCCGGCCTTCTTGAGGGTCGCCCGGTTGTTCTCGCGGTCGATCTCGTTGAGCGCCCGCGCGATGGCGAGACGCAACGCGCCGGCCTGGCCCGAGGGTCCACCACCGGTGATGCGCGCGGTGACGTCGTAGGCGCCACCCAGCTGCAGCACGGTGAAGGGGTCGTTGATGAGCTGCTGGTGCAGCTTGTTGGGGAAGTACTCCTCGAGGGTGCGGCCGTTCACCACGTAGGTGCCGGCGCCGGGTGCGATGCGCACGCGGGCGATCGCCTGCTTGCGGCGGCCCACTGCCGCGCCCGACACGGAGAGGATCGCGCGGGGCGCGGTCTCCGCTGCGGGCGCGGTCGACTCGGTCGAGTAGCTCGAGGGGGCGGCGTCCGTCGCCTCGTCGGTGCTCGTGTTGTCGCTGTTCGTCACGTCTGCCACGTTGCTCATTGTCCTTAGCGTCGGCGGCCGCTACTGAGCGACCTGGTCGAGGGTGTAGGTCTTCGGCTGCTGCGCAGCGTGGGGGTGCTCGGCACCCGCGTAGACCTTGAGCTTCTTGATCTGCGCCCGGCCCAGCGAGTTCTTCGGCAGCATGCCGCGGATCGCCTTCTCGACAGTGCGCGCAGGGTTCTTCTCGAGCATCTCCGAGTAGGAGGTGGCCGTGAGGCCGCCCGGGTAGCCGGAGTGGCGGTACGCCATCTTCTGCTCGAGCTTCGCACCCGTGAGGGCGACCTTCTCGGCGTTGATGATGATGACGAAGTCGCCCATGTCCATGTGCTGGGCGAAGGTCGGCTTGTGCTTGCCGCGCAGGAGGACGGCGGCGTGGCTGGCGAGGCGGCCGAGGACGACATCGGTTGCGTCGATGACGACCCAGTCGCGCTGGATGTCAGCGGGCTTGGGGCTGAAGGTGCGCGTCACAGTGCGTACTTTCTGGTCGAGGTGTTCGCGAATCCCACTCCGGTGGGAGTTCCGTCTCGCAGATCGCGGAGGAACGCCTCGGTGGAGGGCTCAACTGGTTGCCCGTCGGCGACGGACACCAAGGGGAGAGCCTACCCGCCCAGGGCCTGCCGGTCAATCTGAGAGGAGAGGGTCCCGTCGGGCGCGGGTCAGCTCTGCGCGGGCCGCCAGCTCCGCGTCGGGCGGGTAGCCCACCTCGACGAGGGTGAGCCCCTGCGCGCCGACGACGGGGGCCGCACCCGTGCGACGCGCACCGTCGAGGACAGCGAGCAGAGCATCCTGGTCGAGGCGGCCCGCGCCGACCGCGATCGCCGCCCCCACGAGGGCGCGCACCATCGAGTGGCAGAACGCGTCAGCACGCACGTGGCCGATGAGCACGCCCTCGTCGTCGCGGGTCCAGAAGTAGTCCAGCAGGGTGCGGATCGTCGTGGCCCCCTCGCGCGCCTTGCAGAAGGCCGCGAAGTCGTGCAGCCCCGTGAGTGCCCGGCTCGCAGAGTCCATCGCAGCGAGATCGAGAGCCTCGTCAACCCACAGCGTGTGGCCGCGCCGCCGGGGATCACGGGGCCCCCGGCGGTCTGCGAGACGGTACTCGTATCGACGCCACAGAGCGGAGAACCGCGCATCGAAACCAGTGGGTGCGCGGGTCGCTTCGCGCACGACGAGATCTCCGCGGCGGCCCGCGATGCCGTTCACCCGTCGGCGCAGGGAGGCCTCGGGCCCGTCGTCCTTCTGGCCGCGTCGGCGATCACGTGAGGCGATCGCCTGCCACTCTTCCGGCGACAGTTCCAGATGCGCGACCTGCCCGAGCGCATGCACCCCGGCATCCGTGCGACCCGCGACGGTGACCCTCGGGGCATCCGCGGGGTCTGCTCCTCGGCGCAGGATCGTCGCGAGCGCGGCACCCAGCTCGCCCTCGACGGTACGCAGCCCGGGCTGCCGGCTCCAGCCGGAGAACTCCGCGCCGTCGTAGGAGAGATCGAGCCTCAGGCGCACAGTGTTCACGGCGCACCATCCTACGATGGTGGTCGTGGGCCGGCACCGGCTCGCCCGACGGCTCGATGGGGAGTCGACGGCGATTCGGGGGGAGCATGTTCCAGACACCGCGAGCGGTCGATAGCCCGGATGCGCGACGCCTGCCGGGCCTGGACGGCCTCCGGGCGCTCGCCATCGTGCTTGTGCTGGCGTACCACCTCTTCCCCGGCCTCGCGCCCGGCGGCTTCCTCGGCGTCGACGTGTTCCTCGTCGTGAGCGGCTACCTCATCACGACGCTCCTGCTCGAGGAGCATCGACGCTCCGGCCGCCTCGCCCTGCGCCGCTTCTGGGTTCGGCGGGCGCGGCGGCTGCTGCCCGCTCTCCTCCTCGTCGTCACCGTCTGCGCGGGACTCGCTGCGCTCATCGGCGGCGATGTCCTCGTGGGTATCGGCTGGCAGCTCGCCGGGGCGCTGACGTTCAGCTACAACTGGCTGTCGATCGCGACGGGGGCGGACTACCTCACGCAGACGAGCCCCGAACTCCTGAGACACCTGTGGTCGCTCGCCGTGGAGGAGCAGTTCTACCTTCTCTGGCCGCTCGTGCTGCTCGCGCTGCTCGCGATTCCCCGTCCGAGCATCCGCATCGCGCTCGTGAGCGTGCTCGCGATGGCGTCGGCCGCCGGTATGGCGCTCGTCGCCGGCGATCCCGCCTTGGGCACGACGGCGGCCTCGGCGGCCTACTTCTCGACCCTCACGCATGGTTTCGGGCTCGCGGGCGGTGCCGCTCTCGCCCTCGTGCGGGCCCGGCACGCGAGGTCCGTCGCGGTCTCCGCCCGCGGGCGTGGGCTCACGGATGCACTCGGAGCCGTCGCCGGTCTCGGCCTCGTCGGTCTCTCGCTGGCGCTCACGATCGATGGCGCGGCGACGTACCGCGGGGGGCTGGTCATCGCCGTCCTTCTGACCTTGGCGGTCATCGCTGCTGCCGACCGGCCGGGGAGCCGACTGCCGGTGGCGCTGGATGCACCGCTCCCGCGCTGGATCGGCGAGAGGTCGTACGGCCTGTACCTCTGGCACTGGCCCCTCATCGTGCTGCTCCAGGCACGACTGCCCGAGCTCGACCGCGCGAGCCTCAGCGAGACCTGGTTGCTCGGAGTGATCGCGCTCGCAGGCTCGCTTCTGCTGGCCTCGGCGACCTATCGGCTCGTGGAGTCACCGTTTCGCCAAGGCACACTGTCGCGCCCGCCGGGGCTTCTGCGCGCCGTCGCCGCCGTGGGCGCACTCGCGCTCCTGGCCTCCGGCAGCGTGGCCGTCGCGCAGGCACCGTCCCGCTCCCAGGCGGCCGAGCTCATCGCCGCCGGTCAGCTGGCTCTCGAAGAGTCGCAGCGACGCGCCGATCGCCCCGTGCCACGGGTCGAGGAGCCGGAGTCGGCAGCGGTCGGCGTGCTGCCCTCGGGCGACGAGATCACGGCGATCGGCGACTCGGTCATGCTCGCGGCCGCGCCGCAGCTCCAGGAGCGGTTCCCCGGTATCGCGATCGACGCGGTCGTATCGCGGCAGATGCGTCAGGCGCCGCAGATCGTGCGCGCGCTCGTGGAGTCGGGCCGTCTGCGCGACACCGTCGTCCTCGGACTGGGCACGAACGGCCCGATCGACCCGGAGACGCTCCACGAGGTGCGGGCGCTTCTCGGCCCGGACCGAACGCTTGTGCTCGTCAGTGCGCAGGCGCCGCGAGGGTGGACGCAGGGCGTCAACGCCCATCTCGACGATTTCGCACGCGCGTACCGCCTCGTCGAACTGAGCGACTGGCGCGCGGCGATCAGCACCCGGCTCTCGCTGCTCGCGCCGGATCAGGTCCACCCCGGCCCGACCGGCGGTCAGCTGTACACCGACACTCTGACGGCCGCGCTTCAACGCATCGCCGACCTGCCCCCGATGGTCGACTACGACGAGAACCCCGGGCTCTTCCGCCCTCGCTAGGAAGGCTCAGTAGGCCCGGCGGTAGACGGTGTCGCGTGCCGTCGCGGTGAAGCCGAGCGCCGTGTACACGCCGAGGGCGCCGGTCGGGCTGGCGGCGTCCACATCGAGCACCGCTCGCTCGAGGCCCTCGCGCGCGTAGGCCGCCATCACCTGGCTGAGGAGCGCGCTCGCGAGCCCGCGTCGACGCCAGGGTCGCACGGTTCCGACAAGGCCGATGTAGCCCGAGCTGTGCCCGTGGCGAGCCCAGTCCTCTTCGTTGACCTCCGTCGTCACGAACCCGACCACGTCGTCGTCGACGAGGGCGATGCGGCTGAGGTCGGGGCGGAAGGTGGGCAGATCGATCATCGAGCGCCATTGCTCGGCGCCTGTGGGCTGGCTGCCCCAGTGGTCGGCGAACGCCGTGTTCTTGGCACGTCGCACCGACTCGCTGAGTTCTGCGGTGAAGTCGACGACGACGACTCCCTCCGGCAGCGCCGATGCTGGGCGAGCGGCAGAGGTGTCGCATTCGAGCGTCGTGAAGTAGCGAGCCGGCTCGAAACCCGCGCGCTGCAGGAGGGCACCGTGCTCGGGCGCGGCGTCCGGCGCGTAGCTCATCACCCAGGCGGGGAGAGCGAGGTCGCAGGAGGCGAGCATCTGGCGAGCCCGATCGTGCTGCCAGGCGAGCAGACGCCGGCCGAGACCCCTGGATCGGTGCGCCGGGTCCACACCGCCGGCGAGTGTCACCCGCACGATCGACTCGGGGTCGGGCGGCATGCTGACGAGCCCGTAGGCGACCGCCACGCCATCGGTATCGAGGCACAGCACGCCATCGGTCGAGGGCTCGAACCACGACCGTTCGAGTTCCTCCTCCATCTCTTCGAGCGACTCGCTCCAGGTCGGGTGGTCGCGCGCGCTCATGCGCTCCGCGATGCCGGTCAGCAGCGGGGCATCGTCGGGCGCGAGGGTGCGCCATCGATAGCCGGCCGAATGCGCGGGCAACGACAGCGACGTGGGCGCCTGCACCCTGTCGCGCAGAGGAGTGCGCTCGCGATCGGTCACGGGCACAAGAGTACGGCCCCCGCACCGTCGGGTGCGGGGGCCGTGATGCCGGGTAGCTGATGCTACTTGGTGTCGTCAGCCTGGTCGCTCGACGCTTCGACCGTGGACGCCTCGTCGGTCGCCGCGTCCGCGGTCGATCCGTCCTCGGTCGACGCGGGAGCGTCCTCCGCCGGGCTCTCGGAGCCGCTCTCGACGGCGTCCGCCTCCGGAGCGTCCACGGCGTCGGCCTCGGGCTCCGTCGCCTCGGGCTGGGCGGGCGCGGCGGCGGCCGACTTCTTGGCGCTCTTCGGCTTGGGGTTCACCGGCTCCAGAACGAGCTCGATGACCGCCATCGGTGCGTTGTCGCCCTTCCGATAGCCGGTCTTCGTGATGCGCGTGTATCCGCCCTCGCGCTCGGCCACGAGGGGTGCGATCTCCGTGAAGAGCTCGTGCACCGCGCTCTTGTCGCGAATCACCGTCATGACGCGGCGACGCGCATGCAGGTCGCCTCGCTTGGCGAAGGTGATGAGGCGCTCCGCGAGGGGGCGCAGGCGCTTGGCCTTCGTCTCCGTCGTCGTGATGCGCTTGTGGGTGAAGAGTGCGGTCGCCAGGTTGGCGAGGAGCAGCCGCTCGTGTGCGGGGCCTCCTCCGAGGCGGGGACCCTTGGTGGGCTGAGGCATGATGTCTGTTCTTTCGTATCAGTGACGGTGCGGGGGCGAGTGCGACGCGCGCGCCTAGCTCGACTGCTCGTCGTCGTCGAAGCCGCCGTAGAAGTGCGCGCCGTCGAAGCCGGGGACGGCGTCCTTGAGCGAGAGTCCCATCTCGACGAGCTTGTCCTTGACCTCGTCGACGGACTTCTGCCCGAAGTTGCGGATGTTCATGAGCTGCGTCTCCGAGAGGGCGACGAGCTCGCTCACCGTGTTGATGCCCTCGCGCTTGAGGCAGTTGTAGCTGCGCACCGAGAGATCGAGGTCTTCGATGGGCATGCTCAGCTCGGTGGAGAGCACGGCGTCGACCGGCGCGGGGCCGATCTCGATGCCCTCGGCCTGCGTGTTCAGCTCGCGGGCCAGGCCGAACAGCTCTACGAGCGTGCGACCCGCCGACGCGATCGCGTCGCGCGGCGTGATGGCCGACTTGGTCTCGACATCCACGACGAGGCGATCGAAGTCGGTGCGCTCACCCGCGCGCGTGGCCTCGACGCGGTAGGTCACCTTGAGCACGGGCGAGTAGATCGAGTCGATCGGGATCTGTCCGGCCTCGCTGAACTCGCTGCGGTTCTGCGTGGCGCTCACGTAACCACGGCCCCGCTCGATCGTCAGCTCCAGCTCGAACTTGGCGCTGTCGTTGAGGGTCGCGATGACGAGCTCGGGGTTGTGGATCTCGACACCGGCAGGCGCGGAGATGTCCGCAGCCGTGACCTCCCCGGCGCCCTGCTTGCGCAGGTAGGCGGTGATGGGCTCGTCGTGCTCGCTCGAGACCACGAGGTTCTTGATGTTGAGGATGATCTCGGTGACATCCTCCTTGACCCCCGCGATCGTGCTGAACTCGTGCAGCACGCCGTCGATGCGAATGCTCGTGACGGCGGCGCCGGGGATGGATGAGAGGAGGGTTCGGCGCATCGAGTTTCCGAGCGTGTACCCGAAGCCGGGCTCCAGCGGTTCGATCATGAACCGCGAGCGGAAGTCGGAGACGCTCTCCTCGGTGAGGGTGGGACGCTGTGCGATGAGCACTATGGGATTCCTTTCGGCAAAGTGTCCGCCATATGACACTTGTGGCGCGACGGGTGGCTGGCCCGTCGTGTGTGTTGAGTTATGGAGCGCGGTGGAACGGGACGCGATGCATCGCATCACGGTGGCCTCAGCGCCGACGCGAGCCGTGCCCGGGTCGGTGCTGAGGCCGAAAAACTACACGCGGCGGCGCTTCGGCGGGCGGCACCCGTTGTGCGCTTGCGGGGTGACATCGCTGATCGAGCCGACCTCGAGGCCAGCGGCCTGCAGCGATCGAATCGCAGTCTCGCGACCCGAGCCGGGGCCCTTCACGAAAACGTCGACCTTCTTCATGCCGTGCTCCTGCGCCTGACGCGCGGCGGATTCGGCGGCGAGTTGCGCGGCGAAGGGCGTTGACTTGCGCGAACCCTTGAAGCCGACCTGCCCTGACGACGCCCAGCTGACGACAGCGCCGCTCGGGTCGGTGATCGACACGATCGTGTTGTTGAAGGTGGACTTGATGTGGGCCTGGCCCACGGCGATGCTCTTCTTCTCTTTGCGACGCGGCTTACGAACGGCCGACTTCGGTGCTGCCATGGTGTTCTCCTAAAACGAGGTCGAATCGATAGTCGGGGGCGGGCCCGGCGACTATCGGGCCTTCTTCTTGCCGGCGACGGTGCGCTTGGGGCCCTTGCGGGTGCGCGCATTGGTCTTGGTGCGCTGGCCGCGCACGGGCAGGCCGCGGCGGTGGCGGATGCCCTCGTACGAGCCGATCTCCACCTTGCGGCGGATGTCAGCGGCGACCTCGCGGCGGAGGTCGCCCTCGACCTTGTACGTGCCTTCGATGTGATCGCGCAGTGCGACGAGCTGATCGTCGGTGAGGTCCTTGACACGGATGTTGCGGTCGATACCGGTCTCCGCGAGCGTCTGCGTCGCGCGAGTACGGCCGACGCCATAGATGTAGGTAAGGGCGACTTCCACGCGCTTGTCGCGAGGAATGTCGACTCCGGCAAGACGGGCCATGATGGCTCCTTCAGGGGATTCGTGAGAGGTGTGGAGCAATCCCGGTGCCAAGGCCTCTCACCCTGGGTGTCCGCCGCTCTCGCGGGTTCTGGAACTGCCTGCTGTTCGTATTGAGTTGTCGTCCCGAGAGCCCTGGCGCTGTCGGTGAGCCGAGCTTGCTCGGTTTACCTCAGGACCGCAGGGTCGCGCACGGGGCGTCGAGGCGTCAGCCTTGACGTTGCTTGTGCCGGGGGTTGTCGCAGATGACCATCACGTTGCCGTGACGACGGATCACCTTGCACTTGTCGCAAATGGGCTTGACGCTGGGGTTGACCTTCATGGTGCGTGTCTCTCTTGTTCGCTGGCCTCGTGCGCCGAGTGGATTCTCGGGCCGTTCCTTATCCGGCTCGACGATTCCGGTTACTTGTAGCGGTAGACGATCCGGCCGCGGGTCAGGTCGTAAGGGCTCAGCTCCACGATCACGCGATCCTCCGGGAGGATGCGGATGTAGTGCTGGCGCATCTTGCCCGAAATGTGGGCGAGAACCTTGTGGCCGTTGCTCAACTCAACGCGGAACATCGCGTTGGGCAGCGCTTCGACCACCGAGCCTTCGATCTCGATGACACCGTCTTTGTTGGCCATAGCCTCTTCGTCGCTCAGTGTGGGAATGTCGAACTGGTCGTGCGGATCATGGTGCTCAGCCCTGTTGACGCCCGCCTGCACGGCGTACGAGAGGCGGTGGACACGCCGGAGGCGTGCCGAAAGCACCAAAGATTTAGCTTAGGTGATAGGGCACCCCTGGGGCAAGTCGAGCTGTACCGATCACGCAGGCACGCGAATGCCGCGCTCTTCCAGGGCGGCGCGGATACGCTCGGTCACCTGATCGATTTCTCCGATGCCGTCGACCTTGCTCAGAAGACCGCGCTGCGCGTACACGTCGATGAGCGGAGCCGTCTGCTCTCGGTACACCGTGAGACGGTGCCGCACAACGGACTCGTCATCATCCGTCCTGCCCTGGTCGAGTGCGCGCTTGCGGAGCCGCTCCACCACGATGTCGGGATCTGCGACCAGTTCGATGACGGCGTCCATCGACGTGCCCTGACCAGCGAGGAACTCGTCGAGCGCCCGAACCTGGTCGGTCGTGCGAGGGTATCCGTCGAGCAGAAAGCCTCGCGCGCAGTCCTTGTGGGCGAGCCGGTCGCGCACGAGGTCGTTCGTGAGGGTATCCGGCACGTTGTCGCCCGCGTCCATGTACGCCTTGGCCTGACGCCCCAGCTCCGTCTCGTTGCGCACATTGTCGCGGAAGATATCGCCGGTAGAGATGGCCGGAACACCGAGCGCATCAGAGAGGGCGCGAGCCTGTGTGCCCTTACCGGCCCCGGGAGGACCGATGAGGAGTAGTCGTGCTTCGCTCATCGCAGCAGGCCCTCGTAGTGACGCTGCTGCAGCTGCGCATCGATCTGCTTCACCGTCTCGAGGCCGACGCCAACGATGATCAGGATGCTCGCTCCGCCGAACGGGAAGTTCTGGTTGGCTCCCACAGAGGCGAAGGCCAGGAGCGGGATGAGTGCCACGAGGCCGAGGTACAGCGAGCCGGGCAGCGTCACCCGCGTGAGGACATAGTCGAGGTACTCCGCGGTCGGTCGGCCTGCTCGGATGCCGGGAATGAAGCCGCCGTACTTCTTCATGTTGTCGGCGACCTCTTCGGGGTTGAAGGTGATCGCGACATAGAAGTAGGTGAACCCGACGATGAGCAGGAAGTACACGACCATGTAGATCCAGTTGTCGCCGGAGACGAGGTTGTTCTGAATCCAGACGACCCACTCCGGGGCAGTCTCCCCCGCCGCCGGCTGGTTGAACTGCGCGATGAGTGCGGGAAGGTACAGCAGCGACGACGCGAAGATGACGGGCACGACACCGGCCATGTTCACCTTGATGGGGATGTACGTGTTGTTGCCACCGAAGGTGCGCCGCCCGACCATGCGCTTGGCGTACTGAACCGGGATGCGGCGCTGAGACTGCTCGACGAACACGACGGCGCCCATGACGAGGATGCCGAGGGCGAGGACGAGCAGGAAGATCTCGAAGCCAGAGGTGATGGCGATGGACCAGAGGGCCGAGGGGAACGTAGCCGCGATCGAGACGAAGATGAGCAGCGACATTCCGTTGCCGATGCCGCGCTCGGTCACGAGCTCGCCCAGCCACATGATCAGGCCGGTGCCCGCGGTCATCGTGATGACCATGAGGAGGATCGCGTACCAGGCGTCGTTCGTGATGAGCTGGCTGCACTCGGCGACGCCGCTGGTGGTCGGGAAGAGGGCTCCCGCTCGAGCGACGGTGATGAGGGTCGTCGACTGCAGAACGGCGAGCGCGATGGTCATGTAGCGCGTGTACTGCGTGAGCTTCGCCTGGCCGGCCTGCCCCTCCTTGTGGAGGGTGTCAAAGTGGGGGATGACCACGCGCAGCAGCTGCGTGATGATCGACGCGGTGATGTACGGCATGATGCCGAGCGCGAAGATCGACAGCTGCAGGAGCGCCCCGCCGCTGAACAGGTTGACGAGCTGATAGAGGCCGGTTGCTCCCTCGTTGCCCGCCAGGCACAGTTGCACGTTCTGGTAGTCGACGAACGGCGCGGGGATGAAGGAACCCAGACGGAAGAGCGCGACGATTCCGAGCGTGAAACCGATCTTCCGGCGCAGGTCCGGCGTGCGGAAGATCCGCCCGATTGCTCTGAACACGAGACCTCCCGTAGTAACGACTTGAGCATCCCCTGCCCGGCGGCGGGAGGTGCTGTGGCCCGTTCGGGCCGGTGGCGGGTGGCCCCGAGAGGCCACCCGAGCGGCTACGTGATGGAACCGCCAGCGGCGACGATCTTCTGCTCAGCAGAGCGGGAGACCTTGTCGACTGCCACAGTGAGCTTAACCGCAATGTCGCCGGAGCCCAGAACCTTGACCTTCTCGTTCTTGCGCACGGCACCCTTCGCGACCAGGTCACCCACGGTGACCTCGCCGCCCTGAGGGTAGAGCTCGGCGAGCTTCTCCAGGTTCACGACCTGGTACTCGACGCGGAACGGGTTCGTGAAGCCACGCAGTTTGGGCTGCCGCATCACGAAGTTCAGGTTTCCGCCTTCGAAGCCCGGGCGCACGGAGTAGCGAGCCTTCGTGCCCTTAGTGCCACGACCGGCCGTCTTGCCCTTCGAACCCTCACCGCGACCCACACGCGTGCGCTCCTTCTTGGAGCCCGGCGCGGGGCGAAGGTGGTGCACCTTGAGCACCTGAGCGCGTGCGACGTCGGATGACTCCTTCTTCGCAGGCGCCTTCTTCGCGGGCGCCTTGCTCGCCGTCGCGGAAGTTTCGGCAGGCTTGTCGGCGGCGGCGGACGACTTCTTCGCTGCCGGAGCCTTCTCAGCGGCCGCCTTCGCGGGCGCCTTCTTCGCGGGCGCCTTCTTCGCCGGAGCCTTGTCGGCGTCCGCCTTCGCAGGAGCCTTCTTCGCCGGAGCCTTCTTCGCCGGCGCCTTCGTCGCCGGAGCCTTATCGGCGTCCGCCTTCGCAGGAGCCTTCTTCGCCGGAGCCTTCTTGGCCGGAGCCTTCTTCGCCGGGGCCGTGGCGGCCTCGTCCTTCTTGTCTTCTGCCATTAGCCAATCTCCTCGACCTTGACGAGGTGAGCAACCTTGGTGACGTACCCGCGGTTCGCCGGGGTGTCGTCGCGCACGACGCTGTCGCCGATGCGCTTGAGACCGAGGCTGCGCAGGGTGTCTCGCTGGTTCTGCTTCTCACTGATTACGGACTTGATCTGAGTGACCTTGAGCTGCGCGGCCATCAGGCACCGCCCTTTCCGGCTGCCGCCTCGGCCGCGAGGGCCTCCGCGCGTACGAGTCGCGCGGGAGCGACGTCCTCGAAGTCGAGACCACGGCGCGCTGCGACAGCGCGCGGCTCTTCGAGCTGCTGGAGCGCTGCCACGGTCGCGTGGATGATGTTGATCGTGTTCGACGAACCGAGTGACTTGCTCAGCACATCGTGGATGCCGGCGCACTCGAGCACGGCGCGCACGGGGCCACCGGCGATAACGCCGGTTCCGGCAGCGGCCGGGCGCAGCAGTACGACGCCGGCGGCGGCTTCGCCCTGAACGGGGTGCGGGATCGTCTGGGCGACGCGAGGCACGCGGAAGAAGTTCTTCTTCGCCTCCTCGACACCCTTGGAGATCGCGGTGGGCACCTCGCGGGCCTTGCCGTAGCCGACTCCGACCATGCCGTTGCCGTCGCCGACGACGACGAGCGCCGTGAAGCTGAAGCGACGACCGCCCTTGACAACCTTGGAGACACGGTTGATGGTCACGACGCGCTCGAGGAAGGGGCTCTTCTCGCTGTCGCGCGAACCACGGTCGCGGTTGGGGTTGCGCTCACGACCGCCGCGACGTGCCTCGCGGGGCTCGTTCGCGGTCTCCGACGACGCAGCAGTCTCCACGGGAGCCTCTGCGGCAGCCACGGTCTGGTCTTTCGCGTTCTCGGTCACAGGCTCAGCCCACCCTCTCGAGCTCCATCGGCGATCGCCGCGACGCGTCCTGCGTAGCGGTTGCCGCCCCGGTCGAAGACGACAGCCTCCACACCGGCCTTCTTCGCACGCTCAGCGAGCAACTCGCCCACTTTGCGCGCCTTGGCAGTCTTGTCTCCGTCGAACGTGCGGAGGTCGCCCTCCATCGTCGACGCGCTGGCGAGAGTGCGACCCTGCGTGTCATCGACGACCTGCACGAAGACGTGTCGCGCAGAGCGCGTCACGACGAGACGGGGGCGCTCCCCCGTGCCGGTGACGCGCTTGCGCAGCCTCGCGTGACGACGGCCTTTGGCGGCCGTCTTGCTCTTGCCTCTTGTTCCGAGACCCATGATTACTTACCAGCCTTTCCGGCCTTGCGACGGACAACCTCGCCGGCGTAGCGCACACCCTTGCCCTTGTAGGGCTCGGGCTTGCGCAGCTTGCGAATGTTGGCCGCGACTTCGCCAACGGCCTGCTTGTCGATGCCGCTGACGGTGAGCTTGTTGTTGCCCTCCACCGTGAAGGTGATTCCGGCGGGCGGGTCGACCGTGATCGAGTGCGAGAAGCCGAGGGCGAACTCGACCGCGGAGCCCTTCGACTGCACGCGGTATCCGGTGCCGACCACCTCGAGACCCTTGGAGTATCCCTGGGTCACACCGATGATCTGGTTTTGGATGAGCGTGCGCGTGAGGCCGTGGAGCGAGCGCGAGTCACGCTCGTCGTCCGGTCGGGTCACGACGACCTGATTGTCGTCGAGCGCGACCCGGATGGGCTGCGCGACCGTGAGGCCGAGCTCGCCCTTAGGGCCTTTGACGGTGACGGCCTGGCCGTCGATCTTCACGTCGACACCGCTGGGGATGTCGATAGGCATGCGTCCGATTCGTGACATGTCAGATCACCACACGTAGGCGAGGACTTCCCCACCCACGCCCTTCTTCATCGCCTCGCGGTCGGTCAGCAGACCCGAGGAGGTCGACAGGATGGCCACGCCGAGGCCCCCGAGAACGTTGGGGATCTCGGTCGACTTCGCGTACACGCGGAGGCCAGGCTTGGAGACTCGCTTGATGCCCGCGATCGAGCGCTCGCGATTCGGTCCGTACTTGAGCGAGAGCGTGAGCGTCGTACCGACGCGCGCATCCTCGACCGCCCAGTCCGAGATGTAGCCCTCGCGCTTGAGGATCTCAGCGATGTGCGACTTGAGCTTGCTGCCGGGCAGCGAGACCGTGTCGTGGTGCGCCGAGTTGGCGTTGCGCAGTCTGGTCAGCATGTCTGCGACCGGATCTGTCATCGTCATAGTGGTGTCTTCCGTTTCTCACCCGGTTTCGCGCACCCGTTACACGAGTGGCGACCTGGGCGATCGAGGTCCGAATCGGACCGGTGGTGGATGCCCTACTGGGCGGGGTTCGCGAAGGGGAAGCCGAGCGCGCGCAGGAGCGCGCGGCCCTCGTCGTCCGTCTTCGCGGTGGTCACGATCGTGATGTCGAAGCCGCGAACGCGATCGATCTTGTCCTGGTCGATCTCGTGGAACACGCTCTGCTCCTGAAGACCGAAGGTGTAGTTGCCGTGGCCGTCGAACTGCTTCGGGCTCAGACCGCGGAAGTCGCGGATGCGCGGCAGCGCGAGCGTCACGAGGCGGTCCATGAACTCCCAGGCACGATTGCCGCGCAGCGTCACGTGGGCGCCGATGGGCATGCCCTCGCGCAGCTTGAACTGCGCGATCGACTTGCGGGCCTTCGTGACCTGCGGCTTCTGGCCGGTGATCGCGGTGAGATCCTTGATCGCACCGTCGATGACCTTGCTGTCGCGTGCGGCCTCGCCGACACCCGTGTTCACGACGATCTTGACCAGACCGGGAACCTGGTGCGGGTTGGTGTACCCGAACTCCTCGGTCAGCGCCTTGGTGATCTCGGCACGGTACTTCTGCTTGAGGCGCGGCTGGATTGTGCCAGCCTGCGCAGGGGCAGTGGTTGACATCAGAACTTCTCACCTGACTTCTTGGCGTACCGCACGCGGACGGTCTTCTTGACGCCGTCCTTCGTCACGGTCTCCTCGCGGAAACCGACGCGGGTCGGCTTCTTGGACTTGGGGTCGACGAGCGCCACGTTGGAGATGTGGATCGAGGCCTCGGAGGTCTCGATACCACCAGTCTTCGTGCCGCGCTGCGTCTGGCCGACGCGCACGTGCTTCGTGACGTAGTTGACGCCCTCGACGATGACGCGGTTCTTCTCCGCGAGCACCTCGATGACGCGACCCTGCTTGCCGCGGTCTCCGCCGCGGTCCTCGGTCGCGCCACTGATCACCTGGACGATGTCGCCCTTCTTGATCTTGGCCATGGTCTACAGCACCTCCGGGGCGAGCGAGACGATCTTCATGAACTTCTTGTCGCGAAGCTCACGGCCGACCGGCCCGAAGATGCGGGTACCGCGAGGGTCCCCGTCGGCCTTCAGGATCACGGCGGCGTTCTCGTCGAACTTGATGTACGAACCGTCGGAACGACGGGTCTGCTTGATGGTGCGCACGATGACGGCCTTGACGACATCGCCCTTCTTGACGTTGCCGCCGGGGATGGCGTCCTTGACGGTCGCCACGATGACGTCACCCAGGCCGGCATACCGACGGCCGGAGCCACCGAGCACTCGGATCGTGAGCAGCTCCTTGGCGCCGGTGTTGTCGGCGACCTTGACGCGGGATTCCTGCTGAAGCATTGTTCTCTCCTACCCAAGAGGCGCGAGGGCCTACTTGGCCTTCTCGAGGATCTCGACGAGGCGCCAGCGCTTCGTAGCGGACAGGGGGCGGGTCTCGGAGATGAGCACGAGGTCGCCGATGCCGGCGGTGTTCTGCTCATCGTGCGCCTTGACCTTCGAGGTACGGCGGATGACCTTGCCGTAGAGCGGGTGCTTCACGCGGTCCTCGACCTCGACGACGATGGTCTTCTCCATCTTGTCGCTCGTCACGTAGCCGCGGCGCACCTTGCGGTAGCCGCGCGCGCTCTCGTCGCGAACGTCGTGCGCGGCCGACTCGTGGCCGGCAGCGGCCTTCTTCTCGGTCGTCGCCATCAGTTCTTCTCCTCAGTCTTGTCCAAAGCCTCGTCGTCCGACTCGCCGGACTTCTCGTCGGCGTCGGCCTCAGCCGCGGCCTCGGTCTTCTTCGCCTTGGCGGACTTCTTCGCCGGCTTCTCGGGAACCTCGAGAGGGGCGGGCGTGGCACGGATGCCCAGCTCGCGCTCGCGGATCACGGTGTAGATGCGCGCGATGTCGCGCTTGACGGCACGAAGCCGGCCGTGGCTCTCGAGCTGCCCGGTCGCGGCCTGGAAGCGCAGGTTGAAAAGCTCTTCCTTCGCCTTCTTCAGCTCGTCGACCAGTCGCTCGTCTTCAAAGGTGTCGAGCTCGACAGGTGCCAGCTCTTTCGATCCGATCGCCATTACGCGTCGCCCTCCTCGCGCTTGATGATGCGTGCCTTGAGGGGCAGCTTGTGAATGGCACGGGTCATGGCCTCGCGAGCAAGCTGCTCGGGAACGCCGGCGACCTCGAAGAGGACGCGACCCGGCTTGACGTTGGCGACCCACCACTCCGGTGAGCCCTTTCCGGAACCCATGCGGGTCTCGGCGGGCTTCTTGGTGAGCGGTCGGTCGGGGTAGATGTTGATCCACACCTTGCCACCGCGCTTGATGTGCCGCGTCATGGCGATACGAGCGGACTCGATCTGCCGGTTGGTGACGTACGCGGGGGTGATGGCCTGGATGCCGTACTCGCCGAACGACACGACGGTTCCGCCGGTCGCGTGCCCACCGCGCTTGGGGTGGTGCTGCTTCCGGAACTTGACCTTGCGGGGAATAAGCATGTCTCTAGCCTTCCGCTCCGGCCGCAGCGGGCGCCTTGGCGGCAGCCGGCCGGCCACCGTCGCGACGCGGGCCGCGGTCAGAGTCACGACGCTCGGGGCGCGACGACTTCTGGGACGCCTGCTCGCGAGCGAGTTCCTTGTTGGTGATGTCGCCCTTGTAGATCCAGACCTTCACACCGATGCGGCCGAAGGTCGTGCGCGCCTCGTAGAAGCCGTAGTCGATGTTCGCGCGAAGAGTGTGCAGCGGCACACGGCCCTCGCGGTAGAACTCCGATCGGCTCATCTCGGCGCCGCCGAGGCGGCCGGAGACCTGAATGCGAACACCCTTGGCGCCGGCGCGCTGCGCGCCCTGGAGGCCCTTGCGCATCGCGCGACGGAAGGCCACACGAGCGCTGAGCTGCTCCGCGATGCCCTGCGCGACGAGCTGCGCCTCTGCCTCGGGGTTCTTCACCTCGAGGATGTTGAGCTGGATCTGCTTGGCGGTGAGCTTCTCGAGGTCGGAACGAATGCGCTCCGCCTCCGCGCCGCGACGACCGATCACGATGCCCGGGCGGGCGGTGTGGATGTCGACGCGAACCCGGTCCCGGGTGCGCTCGATCTCGATGCGGGCGACGCCGGCGCGGTCGAGGCTCGTGGTGAGCATCCGGCGGATCTTGACGTCCTCCGCGACGTAGTCGGAGTATCGCTGCCCGGCCTTCGTGCTGTCGGAGAACCAGCGCGACACGTGGTCGGTGGTGATGCCGAGTCGGAAGCCGTACGGATTGACTTTCTGGCCCATGTCTACTTGCTCGCCTTCTTCTTGCTCGTGCTCGAGCCCGCGGCGGTCAGCTCATCCGGCGTCGCGAGGACGATCGTGATGTGGCTGGTGCGCTTGAGGATGCGGAACGCCCGACCCTGGGCGCGCGGCTGGAACCGCTTGAGGGTCGTGCCCTCGTCGACGAACGCACGGGACACGTAGAGGTCCTGCTCGTCGAGGAAGGAGTTCGCTGCGTCCGCCTTCACCCGCGCGTTGGCGATGGCCGACGCGACGAGCTTGTAGACGGGCTCGCTCGCGCCCTGGGGCGCGAACTTCAAAATGGCCAGGGCCTCAAGGGCCTGCTTGCCGCGGATCAGGTCGACGACGCGACGAGCCTTCTGAGGCGTCACGCGGATGTGTCGCACGCGGGCGATCGACTCCACCATGTGTATCTCCTCTTCAACCGTCCCCGCGTTAGCGGCGACGACCCTTCTTGTCGTCCTTCTCGTGTCCACGGAAGGTGCGGGTGGGCGCGAACTCGCCGAGCTTGTGCCCGACCATGGTCTCGGTCACAAACACGGGGATGTGCTTGCGGCCGTCGTGCACGGCGATCGTGTGACCGAGCATCGCCGGCACGATCATCGACCGGCGCGACCAGGTCTTGATGACGTTCTTGCTGTTGGCCTCGTTCTGCGTGAACACCTTGCGAAGCAGGTGGTCGTCGACGAAGGGGCCCTTCTTGAGACTGCGTGGCATCTTTCTCGACTCCTACTAGCGCTTCTTGCCAACGGTGCGGCGGCGGACGATGAGCTTGTCGCTCTCCTTGTTGGGGCGGCGCGTGCGACCTTCGGACTGGCCCCAGGGGCTGACCGGGTGGCGACCACCGGAGGTCTTGCCCTCTCCACCACCGTGCGGGTGATCGACCGGGTTCATGGCCACACCGCGAACGGTCGGGCGGACGCCCTTCCAGCGCTTGCGGCCGGCCTTGCCCCAGTTGATGTTCGACTGCTCGGCGTTGCCGACCTCACCGATCGTGGCGCGGCAGCGCGCGTCCACGTTGCGGATCTCGCCCGAGGGCAGGCGCAGCTGCGCGTAGGGGCCGTCCTTGGCGACGAGACGCACGGAGGCGCCTGCCGAGCGAGCCATCTTCGCGCCACCACCGGGGCGGAGCTCGATGGCGTGCACGACGGTACCCACGGGGATGTTGCGCAAGGGCAAGTTGTTGCCGGGCTTGATGTCCGCCGAGGGACCTGACTCGACGACATCGCCCTGCGAGAGCTTGTTCGGCGCGAGGATGTAGCGCTTCGTGCCGTCCACGAAGTGCAGGAGCGCGATGCGCGCCGTGCGGTTCGGGTCGTACTCGATGTGCGCGACCTTGGCGTTGACGCCGTCCTTGTCGTTGCGACGGAAGTCGATCATGCGGTACTGGCGCTTGTGGCCACCACCGATGTGGCGCGTCGTGATGCGACCCGAGTTGTTGCGGCCACCGGTCTTCGGCAGCGGCTTGAGCAGCGACTTCTCGGGGGTCGAGCGCGTGATCTCGGCGAAGTCCGAGACCGACGAGCCGCGACGACCGGGGGTCGTGGGCTTGTACTTGCGAATAGCCATGTCGTGTGTCCTTCCGGGCCTAGCCGACAGCCGTGAAGATGTCGATCGAGCCGGACTTCAGGGTCACGATCGCGCGCTTGGTGTCCTTGCGCTTGCCCGTGCCGAAGCGGGTGCGACGGGTCTTGCCCGTGCGGTTGAGAGTGTTGACCGAGGCGACCTTGACGCCGAAGATCTTCTCGATTGCGAGCTTGATCTCCGACTTGTTCGCGCGGGGGTCCACGATGAAGGTGTACTTGCCGTCGTCGATGAGCGCGTAGCTCTTCTCGCTCACGACGGGCGCGATGATGACATCGCGCGGGTCCTTGTTCTGGGCGACCTCGTGGACGCTCATGCGCTGACCTCTTCCTTCTTGGTCTTGGCCGTGACAAAGGCATCGAACGCGGACTTCGTGAAGACGATGTCGTCGCTGACGAGCACGTCGTAGGCGTTGAGCTGGTCGGGGCTGATGACGTGCAGGTTGCGCAGGTTGCGCACGCTCTTCAGGTTGATGTCATCACCGCGCTCGATCACGACGAGCACGTTGCGCCCGGACGCGACAGCCGCGAGAGTCGATGCCGCCGCCTTCGTCGAGGGGGCGTCCGAGCCGAACGACTCGACGACGTGCAGGCGGTCACCGCGAGCGCGATCCGAGAGCGCGCCGAGCAGAGCAGCGGCGATCATCTTCTTGGGGGTGCGCTGCGCGTAGCTGCGCGGGGTCGGCCCGTGGACGATGCCACCGCCGGTCATCTGGGGTGCGCGGATCGAGCCCTGACGAGCACGGCCGGTGCCCTTCTGCTTGAAGGGCTTGCGACCCGCTCCGGAGACCTCGCCACGACCCTTGGTCGAGTGCGTGCCCTGGCGCGCGGCGGCGAGCTGCGCCACGACGACCTGGTGCAGCAGCGGCACGTTGGTCTGGACGTCGAACAGCTCGGCGGGCAGGTCGACCGTGCCGGTCTTCTTGCCTGCGGCGTCGACGACGGTGAGAGAAGCAGCCATGACGATCACGCCTCCTTCACGGCGTTGCGGACGAACACGAGACGACCGCGAGCGCCGGGGACGGCGCCCTTGACGAGCAGCAGACCCTTCTCGAGATCGACCGAGTGCACGGTCAGGTTGAGCACGGTCACGCGGTCGCCGCCCATGCGGCCCGCCATGCGCATGCCCTTGAAGACACGGCTGGGGGTCGAGCTGGCACCGATCGAACCGGGCTTGCGGTGGTTGCGGTGCGAACCGTGCGAGGCGGAGACGCCCTTGAAGTTGTGGCGCTTCATGACGCCCGCGAAGCCCTTGCCCTTGCTCGTGCCGACGACGTCGACGCGCTGGCCCGCCTCGAAGATGTCGACCGCGAGCTCCTGGCCGGGGGTGTACTCGGCGGCGTCGGCGGTGCGCACCTCGGTGAGGTGGCGGCGCGGCGTGGAGCCGGCCTTCTCGAAGTGGCCGCCGAGGGGCTTGGTGACCTTGCGGGGATCGATGGCACCGTAGGCGATCTGCACCGCCGCGTAGCCGTCGACCTCGGGGGTACGAACCTGCGTCACCACGTTGGGAGCGATCTCGACAACGGTGACGGGGATGAGGGTGTTGTTCTCATCCCACACCTGGGTCATGCCGAGCTTGGTGCCCAGCAGTCCCTTGGTCGTCTTGGTAGCAGACATTGTCGGATTCCTTAGAGCTTGATCTCGATGTTGACGTCGGCGGGCAGGTCGAGACGCATGAGCGAGTCGACGGCTTTCGGCGTCGGGTCGATGATGTCGATGAGCCGCTTGTGCGTGCGCTTCTCGAAGTGCTCGCGGCTGTCCTTGTACTTGTGGGGCGACCGGATGACGGCGATCACGTTCTTCTCCGTCGGCAGCGGGACGGGGCCCACCACAGTGGCTCCCGCACGCGTCACGGTGTCGACGATCTTGCGCGCCGATGCATCGAGACCGGCGTGATCGTAAGACTTCAGCCGAATGCGGATCTTCTGTCCCGCCATGCTCAACTCTCTTCCTTCTTCGGTCGGTGCGCACCCTGTCGGGCGCGCACTCCTGCGGAGCGCTCGTGAGAGGTCGCACCACTGTTCTTCTGTCAAACGTCAACCGCACTGCCGCTGCCGCGCGCGAGGTCTCCCTCTCGCGCGACGTTCTCGGCGGCCGCGATCTCCGCTCAGGTCACCGACCCCCGCGCTCGGGCGTGTCGCCCTCGCCAGGCACAGAGGTATCCCTGAGCCAGTTGGTTGTCGATTTAAGCTGCGTTCTTCTGCCCGCGGCCTAGGCTCATCGCGAGCCGCTGTCGATCACTCGATGCGGCGCTCGTCCTATGCACTGCCTGGCAGTGAGCCGCGCTCTAGCACGGCGTGTGGAACTAGAAGAGTCTGCCACACCGTGACACCCCCTGCAAGTCGGGCGTGTCGCCTGAAGATCGGGCCATTTCTGGCCCGATCGGCGACAGCGCCCCGACCGCCGTCCCGGCGGTCGGTGTCGGCGTGAGAAGCCCGCACTCGCCGTCCCGGCGGTCGGTTGTGCGTTCTATGCGGAATCCGCAACCGGTGCGGGCGCCATCCTGCGCGGCCGAAGGACGGCCAGCTCGACGACGAGCACGGCGATCGTGCCGGCCGCTCCCAGCACGGTCCCGACGGCGGCGGCGATAGCGACGATCAGCAGCCCCCACCCGCCCGCGCTCGCGTCCTGCAGCGCGATGAGCACGTACACGCCGATCGTCACGAGGATCGCGGCGGCGAGACTGACGAGGTGAGTGAGAATGCGCCATCCGACAGCGCGGCGTCGATGGGCGATCGATCCGATCAGGAGCAAGATCGCCCAGAGGCCGAGTGCGAGGCCCATGAGGCCGAACAATGCCCGCGGCGCGCCGTCCACGACCGCGCCGAGCAGATCTCCCGACTCGATCGCGGTGAAGATGGCAAGTACGGCCCAGGCGATCGCGATCGCGAGGAGGAGGATGAGCACGATCTCGAGTGCCACGCGTGCCGCCATGCTGGTCCTTCCGACGCGGTCAGTGCTGCTGCGCCGAGAGTAGCGCGTGCTGCGCATCCGGCGTCAACAACGAGAGCGGGGACAGGGCCGAAGCCCGATCCCCGCTCTCGTGGTGGTCGTCGACCACTCAGGTGTGAAGGACTACTTGAGGACCTTCGTCACCGTTCCGGCGCCCACGGTGCGGCCACCCTCGCGGATGGCGAAGCCGAGGCCCTCCTCCATGGCGATGGGCTGGATCAGCTCGACCGTCATGTCGGTGGTGTCGCCGGGCATGACCATCTCGGTGCCCTCGGGCAGCGTGATGACGCCGGTGACGTCGGTGGTGCGGAAGTAGAACTGCGGGCGGTAGTTCGTGTAGAAGGGGTTGTGACGCCCACCCTCGTCCTTGGAGAGGATGTACGCGGTGCCCTCGAAGTTCGTGTGAGGGGTCACCGAGCCCGGCTTCACGACGACCTGACCGCGCTCGACGTCCTCGCGCTTGGTGCCGCGGAGAAGGAGACCGCAGTTCTCGCCGGCCCAGGCCTCGTCGAGCTGCTTGTGGAACATCTCGATACCCGTGACGATGGTCTTCTGCGTCGGGCGGATGCCGACGATCTCGACCTCGGCGTTGATCGCGAGGGTTCCGCGCTCGGCGCGGCCCGTGACGACGGTGCCACGACCGGTGATCGTGAAGACATCCTCGATCGGCATGAGGAACGGCTTGTCCTTGTCGCGCACGGGGTCGGGGATCGACTCGTCCACGGCGTCCATGAGGTCGAGAACGGACTGAACCCACTTCTCGTCACCCTCGAGCGCCTTGAGGCCCGAGACCTGGATGACGGGAGCGTTGTCGCCGTCGAAGCCCTGGCTGGCGAGAAGCTCGCGCACCTCGAGCTCGACGAGCTCGATGATCTCGGCGTCGTCGACCATGTCGGCCTTGTTGAGCGCGACGAGCAGGTAGGGAACGCCGACCTGCTTGGCGAGAAGCACGTGCTCGCGCGTCTGCGCCATGGGTCCGTCGGTCGCTGCGACCACGAGAATTGCGCCGTCCATCTGCGCCGCACCCGTGATCATGTTCTTGATGTAGTCGGCGTGGCCGGGGGCATCGACGTGCGCGTAGTGGCGCTTGGGGGTCTCGTACTCGACGTGCGAGATGTTGATCGTGATGCCGCGCTGACGCTCCTCCGGAGCCGAGTCGATCGAGGCGAAGTCACGCTGCACGTTGGTGGCCGAAGGGTACTTGTCAGCAAGCACCTTCGAAATCGCCGCGGTGAGCGTGGTCTTGCCGTGGTCGACGTGACCGATGGTTCCGATGTTGACGTGCGGCTTGGTCCGCTCGAACTTGGCCTTAGCCACTGTGGGTCCTCCTCAGGACTTGGTCGCAGGTCTCCTCTTGCATTCGGATTCCCGCAGTTGGTGTGTATGTATCGTACTGAAGGCTCGGAAGCCCTCGGGGTCGGGCGATTACTCGCCCTTGTTCTTCTGGACGATCTCGTCGGCTACAGCCTTCGGGACCTCCGCGTAGCTGTCGAACGTCATCGAGTACACGGCACGACCCGAGGTCTTCGACCGAAGATCGCCCACGTACCCGAACATCTCCGACAGCGGCACGAGGGCGCGAACGACCTTGACGCCCGTCGCGTCCTCCATCGACTGGATCTGACCGCGACGGGAGTTGAGGTCGCCGATGACGTCGCCCATGTACTCCTCGGGGGTGCGCACCTCGACCGCCATGAGCGGCTCCAGCAGCACGGGACTCGCCTTGCGCGCGGCTTCCTTGTAGGCCATCGAACCGGCGATCTTGAACGCCATCTCCGACGAGTCCACGTCGTGCGATGCGCCGTCGAGCAGCGTCGCCTTCACGCCGACCGTCGGGAAGCCGGCGAGGACGCCGACCTGCATCGCGTCCTGGATGCCCGCATCCACCGAAGGGATGTACTCGCGGGGCACGCGACCGCCGGTGACGGAGTTGACGAACTCGTAGCTCGTCTCCGGAGTCACCTCGAGCGGCTCGAGCATGATCTGGATCTTGGCGAACTGGCCCGACCCACCCGTCTGCTTCTTGTGGGTGAAATCGAACTTCTCGATCGTCTTGCGGATCGTCTCGCGGTAGGCCACCTGGGGCTTGCCGACGTTGGCCTCGACGTTGAACTCGCGCTTCATGCGGTCCACGAGGATATCGAGGTGCAACTCGCCCATGCCCTTGATGACCGTCTGCCCGGTCTCGGTGTTCTGCTCGGTGCGGAACGTCGGGTCTTCTTCGGCGAGTTTCTGGATTGCCGTGCCCAGCTTCTCCTGGTCGGCCTTCGTCTTCGGCTCGATGGCGACCTCGATGACGGGCTCGGGGAACGTCATCGACTCCAGCACGACCTGCTCGCTCGGGTCGCACAGGGTGTCGCCCGTCGTCGTGTCCTTCAGGCCGATGACCGCGTAGATGTGACCGGCGGTCACGCTCTCGACGGGGTTCTCCTTGTTGGCGTGCATCTGGAAGATCTTTCCGATGCGCTCCTTCTTGCCCTTGGTCGAGTTGATGACTTGCGAGCCTGACTCGATGGTGCCCGAGTAGACGCGAATGTAGGTGAGGCGACCGAAGAAGGGGTGCACGGCCACCTTGAACGCGAGAGCCGCGAACGGATCGGTCGAGTCGGGGTGGCGCTCGACGACCTTCTCGACATCGCGCACATCGTGACCCTCCACCGCGGGAACGTCGAGCGGCGACGGCAGGTAGTCGATGACGGCGTCGAGCATGGGCTGCACGCCGCGGTTCTTGAATGCCGAGCCGCAGAAGACCGGGTAGATCTCGCTGTTGACGGTCATCTTGCGGATCGCGCCCTTGATCTCCTCAGGGGTCAGCTCCTCGCCGCCGAAGAACTTCTCGAGCAGCGCATCGTCGGACTCGGCGACCGTCTCGAGCAGCGCCTGGCGGTATTCGTTGGCTTTGTCGACGAGATCGGCGGGGATCTCCTCGATCGCGTACTCCGCGCCCAGCTTGACGTCTCCCTTGGAGTCGCCACGCCAGGTGAGTGCACGCATGTAGACGAGGTCGACTACTCCCTCGAAGGTGCTCTCGAACCCGATCGGGATCTGCATGACGAGAGGCTTGGCGCCGAGACGCTTGATGATCGTCTCGACGGTGAAGTAGAAGTCGGCCCCGAGCTTGTCCATCTTGTTGACGAAGCAGATGCGCGGAACGTCGTACTTGTCGGCCTGACGCCACACCGTCTCCGACTGCGGCTCCACGCCCTCCTTGCCGTCGAACACCGCGACGGCGCCGTCGAGCACGCGGAGCGAGCGCTCCACCTCGACGGTGAAGTCGACGTGGCCGGGAGTGTCGATGATGTTGATCTGGTGATCGGCCCAGAAGCACGTCGTCGCGGCGGACGTGATCGTGATGCCGCGCTCCTGCTCCTGCGCCATCCAGTCCATGATCGCAGCACCGTCGTGAACTTCACCGATCTTGTGACTGATTCCCGTGTAGAACAGGATGCGCTCGGTGGTCGTCGTCTTGCCGGCATCGATGTGCGCCATGATGCCGATGTTGCGGACCTTGTTCAGGTCGGTGAGCACGTCAAGTGCCACGGGAATCCCTGCTTTCCGTCAAAGTTTGGTTGGGATACTCACCTGCTGGTGAGTCCGAGCGCCGGGACGGCGCTCGGGGCAATGCCGTCCGGCGGGGCAGAAATGCCCCGCCGAACCGACGTCACCACCGGTAGTGCGCGAACGCCTTGTTCGACTCGGCCATCTTGTGCGTGTCCTCACGGCGCTTCACCGCGGCACCCAGGCCGTTGGAGGCGTCCAGGATCTCGTTCATGAGACGCTCGGTCATCGTCTTCTCGCGACGAGCCTTCGCGTAGCTGGTCAGCCAGCGCAGCGCGAGCGTGTTCGCGCGGTGCGGCTTGACCTCGACGGGCACCTGGTAGGTCGAGCCGCCGACGCGACGGCTGCGCACCTCGAGGGTGGGGCGCACGTTGTCGAGCGCCTTCTTGAGCACGACGACGGCGTCTTGACCGCTCTTCGTGCCGACGCCCTCGAGCGCGCCGTAGACGATGCGCTCGGCGAGGCCCTTCTTGCCATCGAGGAGGATCTTGTTGACGAGCTGGCTGACGATCGGGGCGCCGTAGACGGGGTCTGCGACGACGGGGCGCTTGGGCGCGGGTCCTTTGCGAGGCATTACTTCTTGTCCTTCTTCGCGCCGTAGCGGCTGCGGGCCTGCTGACGGTTCTTGACGGCCTGAGTGTCGAGGGCGCCACGCACGATCTTGTAGCGCACGCCGGGCAGGTCCTTCACGCGACCGCCGCGCACGAGCACCATGGAGTGCTCCTGGAGGTTGTGGCCCTCACCGGGGATGTAGGCGGTGACCTCGGTGCCGTTCGAGAGCTTGACGCGGGCGACCTTGCGCAGAGCCGAGTTCGGCTTCTTCGGAGTCGTCGTGTACACGCGCGTGCAGACGCCGCGCTGCTGGGGGTTGGCCTTGAGGGCGGGCGCCTTGGTCTTGACGACCTTGGGGCTGCGACCCTTGCGGACCAGTTGCTGAATTGTGGGCAAGATTGCTCCTCGTAAAGCTGCACGGTGACAGCGGTTGCGGTGGTGTTACGCCCCGCCCGTGCTGCGCACGGTGCGGGCTCACGCGAATCCGCCGGGCTCCGCGATCGGTTCGCGGTGACGGATATGCCGTGGGGGTTTCGTGGAAGACCGCCTGAGCGGTCGCCCCTGAGGGACCCAAAGGTGGATGCTCGTCACCCGCCTTGCCCCGACCACATGCGTGGCACAGCGCAAGCGCGCGCCGAAGCACACACCTGCCCAAGAATAGCCGCCGTGAACCTGCCGGTCAAACGGCGGTCTGACCCCCGACCGACGCGCGGTGCGCTTCGAGGTCGCGCTGGTAGGCAGCCCGTGCCTCGGCATTGCGCACCGCGACCGTACGCCCGCGCTTGGCGACGAGCCCACCGACCCAGATCGGCACCTCGCGCGCCGCGATCGCCGCCGCGAAACCGAGCGGGCTCGTCAGCTGCCCGAGCACGATTGCGCCGACGACGTCTCCGGGGGCGCCGACGGCGCCCGCCATCATGAGCGCCGCGCCGATGAACGACACGTAGACGAGCACGGCGACGATGAAGCCGCCCAGCACGTGCGCCCACCATCCCGCGCGATTGACGATGATGACGAGAAGCAGATAGCTCAGGGCGAAGACGATGACCGGCACCCAGTAGATGGGCGCGGCGAAGTACTGCAGCATGGCCACGGCGGAGACGGGCGGCGCGATGATGCTCACGAGGAGGACGAGAGCGGCGTACACCGCCGCGAAGACGACGGCACCGAGCACGACGACGAGCGTGCCGACGCCGCGAGCGCCCTTCTTCTTGGGCTCTGGAGGAGCGCTCACGTAGACGACCCTGGAATCGGCCGCCGTCGGTTGCTCGGCCGTCGCCGACGGGTCAGCGCTGGCGGGCTGCGCGGCAGATGCGCTCGCGTCGGGCTCTGCGTCTACGGGCGCCTCCGGGGTCGCCGCCGGCTGCGTCTCGCCGGGCGTGGCCGGCTCTGCAGCGGCCGCGAGGGTCGAGTCGTCCGACGCGGGCCCCGACTCCTCGGGCGTGGCCGGCTCGCGCGAGTCGGGGGTCTGATCCTTCTTGTCCGATGACGGTGTGCTGGTCATGACACGCTCCTGAGACGTCGACGATGCTGGCCGCTCACCCTAGCAAGGCGAGGTGACCCGACGCGAGGGTGGTGCACGACGTGGCGCTCAGGCTGCTGTCAGCTCTCGCCCTCAGCGCCATCCTCGGCGGGGATTTCCTCGCCGCTGCCGTCTTCCGGCTCATCGGGCGTCGTGCCGTCGAGGGGCAGGACGCCCGGGGCAGGATCGCCGGCGATCATGAAGATCTCGATCGTGATCGTGGTCGATCGCTCGTCGGCATTGCGCCCGTCCGCGAAGGTGAAGCTCGGCACGATGGTGAAACGAGCAGACCCCTGCAACGCGTCGATGTACGCGAGGGCGGGAGACAGCTCGCCCTTCACGGTTGCCACGACCTCGACTCGGAGAAGGGTTCCGGGGGGCACCTGGCCGAACTGGTCGGGCACGACGGTCGGATCTGCCGGCGCCGGCTCATCGACGACGAGGCTCTCCAGCGCGAGCCCCTCGCTCACGAGCTCTCGCAAGAAGGTCTCGACCGCGTCGGCATACTCCGGCAGCTCGGGAAACTCTGCCTGCAACTCGGCGAGTTCTTGCTCGAACTCATCGAGCCGCTCGAAGTCGGCCTCGATCTGAGCGAGCGTCGTGCGGCTGAGCTGGTTCTGCTGCAGCACCGCGGCACGCTCGGTGTCGTAACGAGCCGTCTCAGCGAGCTTCGGAGAGACCCCCAGGAGCCAGCCCAGTGCGACGACGACGATGATCGTGATGACGGTCGCGAAAGTCCAGACGCGCGTGGATGCAGAGTTCACGGGGAGTCCTCCTGGGCGGTAAGGACGGAGCTCGACAGGTTGAGGGTCACGACGGTCAAGTAGCCCTCGTCGCCGTCGACGGCGATCGAGTCGATGCTCGCGTCAGAGAACCCGTCGAGCTGCTCCCACGCCCGCAACCACCGGGACGGGTCGGGCTGCCCTGCCGTGGCCACGGTCATGAGGACGGTCGCTGATCGCGCCGAGCGCAGGGGTCCCTCCTGAGTAAGGGGCGGATCAAAGGGCGCGTTGCCCTCTGCCGTCACGGCTTCCACGATCTCGCCTGAGTCGAGCACGTCGAGGAAGGGCCCCAGCGCGTCTTGCCACAGCACCTCGACACCCGCGAGCGCTTCACGTTGCGAGACCACCGCGTCGAGACGATCCTGAACGCCGAGCACCTCGATGTACTCGAGCTGCTCGGCGAGCAGCTGCTGCGTGATCGCGCGCTCTGCCTCGAGCCGCTGCTGGGCGGCCGCAGCGAACCAGTAGGAGGCCACGATGCCTCCTACAACAATCGCGATCACGAGCACAACGAGCGCGATAAGCCCTCGGCGACGGGAGGTTTCGCGCCGCCGCATCGCGACCTCGGGCGGCATGAGTTGCGCGCGGGGAACTGCTCCATACACGAGCGGGGATGCCGCGGTGCGCGACTGCTGCCGGCTCATGAGCCACCCCCGATAGCGAGACCGATGGCCGTGGACCACGACTGCAGTCGCTCGTCGCTGACCTTGCCGCGCAGCGACCTCGAGAGAGTCACCGCGCCCTGCGGATTGACCGGGATTACGGCGATGCGGGTCGATTCGGCGAGCGCGACGCTGAAGCCGCGCATCTGCATGGTGCCGCCTGCGGCGGAGAGGTGGTCGTAGAGAACTCCGGGGCGGACGCTCGCGAAGTAGGCGAGGGTGTTGCGCACGGCCGTGAGCAGCTCGCTCGTCGACTCGTGGATGATCTCCGCCGCCCGCCGCTGCTCCTCCGTGTGCGCGAGCGGCGAGAGGCCGAGTTCGCGCTTGAGGCCCTCGGCGTGCTCGCGCGAGATACTCAGTCGCGACATGAGCGTTCGAGTCGTATCGTCGCCGCCCGCCGGCACGATGCGGATGAACTGCGGCACGCCGGCCTGCACGATCACGATCGTCATCGCATTGGCACCGATGTTCATGTGAACCGCGTAGCCGTCGGTCGGCGATGACAGAGCGTGCAGACGCGTGGTCGCGAAGGGCAGCAGATCCATGCTCACCGCGGTCAGGCCCGCCATCGTCACCGCTGTGATGTTCGTCGTGACCGCTTGCTTGAAGGCGGCGATGAGAAGGCCGTTGACCGCCGGACCCGACTCGCTCTGCGTCTCGCCGATCGGGTAGTAGTCGAGCACCGCGTCGGCGACGGGTACGGGCAGCAGATCCTGCACCTGGAAGGGGAGCGACTCCTTGATCTGAGCGAGTGGCATGCGAGGCACGGTGAGGTCTCGCACGATCACGCTCTGCCCCCCGATGCCGAGCGCGACGTCCTTGGTGCGGAAGCCTCCCGCCGCCCAGAGCCGCTTGAAGGCGGAGGCCAGCGTGTGCACCTCGATCACATCGCCACGCTTGACCGAGCCCTCCGGCAGGGGTACCTCATGGGCGCGCACGATCGTCGGCTTCGCCTTTGCGGCATCATCGATCTCGACCGCGCGCAGCGACGTGCTGCCGATGTCTACTCCGACTACTGGCCCCGCCATAGTTCGCCTCTCACTCCAGCCCGAACGCGGCGAGATAGCCGCGTGCGATCGGTTCACCGAACAGGATGCCCACCCACGCTCCTGCCAGCATCCACGGCCCGAAGGGTATTCCGGTGGTGCGACGCGCCCGACGAGCGAGGATGAGGATCACTCCGTATATGCCGCCGAGCAGGAACGCGGCGAGGGAGCCCACCGCCAGAGCATCCCACCCGAACCAGCCGAGGAAGAGGCCGAGCACGCCGGCGAGCTTCACGTCGCCCATACCCATGCCGCGCGGCGCCACGAGGGCGAGAACCAGGTAGACGGCGAAGAGGATGCCCGCTCCCGCCGCCGCGCGAGAGACACTCACGAGATCTCCTGTCGCGATCGCTGCCGCCGTCAGTGCAACCGCTCCGACCAGGTACGCGGGCAGCACGATCAGGTTGGGAAGCCGGTGCACGTCGAGATCGATGGCGGCCAGCGCGATCGAGATCGCGGCAAGGTACAGAAGGGCACCGAGCACGATGAGCTGAGCGAGAAGATCGGCGAACAGCAGGTCGGGCACCCACTGCGGGCCGAGCGCCACCGCCACGCCGACGAACGCGACCGCGCAGCCGAGCTCGACGAGCGGGTACCGCGCAGAGATCGGCGCGCCGCAGTCGCGGCACTGTGCCCGCAGGATGAGCCAGGAGAGCACGGGGATGTTGTCGTAGGCCCGCACCGGAGAGGAGCAGACCGGGCATGCGCTCGGCGGGTGCACGACGGAGAGCCCTGCGGGCACACGGTGGATGACCACGTTGAGAAAGGAGCCGACGGCCGCGCCGAGCACCCCGGCGAGCGCCGGCAAGAGCACTGCCATGGCGCCCTAGGAGCCCGCCGTGGAGATATCGCGGTACTCGCGCAACTCACCCAGGCCGCCCGCGGCGCCGCCTCCGCCGCCCGCGCCGCCGCCGCCGGAGGGCTGACCGCCGTCGAAGTTGTAGCCGGGGATGCCGATCGGCACGAAGGTCAGCTCGCTGTTGTTGCTGAAGTTGACCACGCCTCCGTAGTAGTGGCCGCGCCAGGTGAGACGGTTGCTGTTGCTGATCGTGCAGGGCGAGTAGATCAGCACCGCGACGGGCGCCGCGATCGTGTTGGTGTTGTTGACGTCGAACCGGCCGCATCCCGAGGTCGTCGGCCGCGCATCCGGAACCGTATCGGGCGTGATGAAGCGCAGTCGTCGCTCAGAGTTCGGGTTGTCGGAGCTCACCTCGAACTGGCCGATGTTGACGGTCCTCGGAGTGATGAAGGTCAGGTCGGTCTTCAGCACGAGCTCGTACTTGGTGTACCAGATGGTGAAACCACCGGTGCAGCCCCGCACATCCACGACAGTCGGGGTCGTGTACTGGCTGAAGGCGCGCACAGCGGGAGTGTTCGAGCCGTTCCTGTCGATGTTGCAGGGGCCGGTGTAGGTCACGACGTTCCAGCCCTCGTTCGTCCAGTCAGAGGGGCGGAAATCGACGTCCACCCAGTCGGGCACGACGGGCCTCGGCAGGTTGGGCTGGTTGAAGAGGACCGGGTCGGCACCAGAGCTACGGGCGAGCGCGCAGGCGTTTCCCGCGGCATCCCAGCCCGTGGCGCCCGAGGAGCACCGCTGACCCCACGTGTTGATCGTGCCGCCGACGTAAACCCCGCCGCCAATCGACGCGCTCGGGCTGAACGTGGACTGGCCGCTACCGACGGCGATCACGTCTCCACCGATGTCCTGATTGTTGTTGAGCGAGACCGTGCCCGATGCCCACACGTCGCCTTCGGCGCTGCAGGTGTTGCTGAGGTTGATGTTGCCGTTCGCGGCGACGATGTCGCCCTCGATCGTGACGGAGTTGCTGCACTGGATGCTGCCCTCGCGAACCATGACGTTCGCGGAATTTCCATTGAGCTGCACGAGCTCGAGGCTGTTGCTCAAGCCGGGGCTCCCGTAGCTGAACACGGCCGCGCCGCTGGCCGCCGCGGAGGGCGCACCCGGCACCCAGTCGTAGACGACCTCGACAGCCGCGGAATCGAGCGCCGATGCGCTCTCAGCAACACCCTCGTTCAGCGCGAACCCCGTCGATACGATGCGCACATGCGTCGACGATCCCGAGGGGCATCCCGGCGTCCATGCCGCTGTCGCCCCCGCGCGCTGCTCGATCTCGGCCGAGTAGAAGGGTTGTGCGGCGGCAGCACCGGTGATCGTGGGGTCAACGGCGCCGTAGGTCGCGTCGAGATCGCCGTCGGCGGGGCAGGCGCTCGTCTCAAGAGCGGCACGCATGGCCTCAGCACCGGCTTCCGCTGCCGCCTGCGACTGCACGCCCGCCCGCGTGAGGGAGGTGTAGCCGATCGCCTGCACCGTGGCGGTGGAGATGGTGAGCGTGATAATGGACGTCACGGCGATGAGCCCGATGACGGCGATCATCACGTTGCCGCTGTCGTCCTCGCGGAGCCGATGCTGCCTCGGTGCGCGCGTCATGGGAAGCATTGCGGGCTCACATTCGTTGAGGGCGCGCGGCCCGTGATGGTGGTGATGAAGAGGGAGGACGGGCCGCCTCCGGCCTCGAGGGCGTACCGGAGGGTGAGACCGCGAGCGCCCTCGGCCGCGAACACAGGGTACTGCGTTCCCGCACCGTCGGCATCGGGGACGATGCCACCGCTCAACGGCACCCAGCCGGAGCCCACCGAGCCCGGCGTGGGAATCGTGATCGCCGACGGCGACGTGCGGCGGAAGATCGTGTCGAGCCCGGCATCGTAGAACCATGCGACGCACTGCGCGCCGCTGGCGTCGGCCACGCGCGCGACCGCGAACGTCGAGACACCATCGGCGGCCGTCGACACGGAGACGGCAGTCGAGTTGCGCATGCCGGCGTCGATGACGTTGGCGACGAGTTGACCGTCTGTCGTCGACGTGGTGACCGTGCGCACGGTCTCATCCGCGCGCATTGAGCTGATGAGCACTCCGCCCACGACGACGATGACGACCGACATGAGGGATGCGCTGATGAGCAGCTCGACGAGGGTGAAGCCGGCGTCAGACCGGCGGGAGGCGCTCACGGCGAGGTTCCCTGCAAGAACAGAAGGGTGCGCGACTCGGCGATCACGCTGTCGTCGGCGGCATCGCGAGCGACCACGCGCACCAGGCTCGTCGAGCGCTCGACGCACGTCGCGAGGTCGGGCACGGTCGTCACGACCTCGATCGTGACGCCCTGGGCGTCGACCTCGGTCGTGCTGCCGGAGAGGATCTGCAGCGCGGCGCAGGTGTTGGGCGCCTGAGCGAGCGCGCGGTCGGTGACCTGCGCGACGAGCCGCGTGGCCGTAGCAATCGTCGAGTTGGCTTCGGAGGCTCGGAGGCCCGAGATGAGAACAGGAATGAAGGAAATCGCGATGAGGGAGATGAGGAACATGGAGATCACGATCTCGATCAGGCCGAGGCCGCGCTCGTCCTCCGCGCGCGGTGAGCTGCGATCGATTCTCATGAGACCCCCCTCTCCTGAATGATGCACACCCGGCCGTTGCTCCGACCAGTATTCGGAACGGTCCGGGTAGCCGTATGGGTGGGACCCCCACGGGGGCCCCACCCTACGGTGTGGAACGAACGGCTATCGCGCCGTCGCCCTCTGGCTTACGGGCAACCGCCCACGACCGACCGCGGCGCCGCAGTCGTCGAGTCGACGATCCACGTCGTGTCGACGGTGTGCTGCAGGCAGAAGGTGCTGCCCGTGGTCTCCACGGTGACCGCGCCGGTCGGGAACCCGAAGTCGGCGAGGCTCGCGCTGGTGTCAGCCAGCGAGCTGACGTACGCGACCTTGGCGGTCGCGAGGTCGGACTCGTAGCGGGCCTCCTGCGCTGCCGTCTGCTGGCCCAGGAAGACCGGGATGGCGATGGCGGCGAGGATGCCGATGATGATGACCACGACGAGCAGCTCGATGAGGGTGAATCCCTCGTCCTTGCCCTCGGCGAGGCGCTTGCGCTGTGCAACAAGTGCGGTGTTGATGGACATGTGTCCGTTTCCTTTCCTATCAAGCGATGATTGACAGGTGGGCCCCCCACGGAACATGAAACCGGCCCCCCACAAGCAATGGTGGTTCATCGCGGTCCCCCCTGCATATCCCCTCTCCGGGGGTGATCAAGCATCCTGGCGCCCCCAGTGTGGGGGGTCTACTGCACCTGGTTGAAGATGTCGAAGATCGGCAGGTAGAGCGCCACGATCATGCCGCCGAGCACGACGCCGAGGAAGGCGATCATGAGCGGCTCGATGAGCGAGGTGAGCGACTCTGTCGTCGTCTGCACCTCGGCATCGTAGAAGTCGGCGATCTTCTCGAGCATCGTCTCGAGAGCACCCGAGTCTTCACCGACCGCGATCATCTGCGTCACCATGGGCGGGAAGATGGGCTCGCCCGCGAGCGGGCCCGCGATCGAGCGCCCCTGGCGCACCGAGTCTTGCACCGAGTTCACCGCCTGCTCGACCTGCCAATTGCCCGAGGTCGAACCGATGATGGTCAGAGCCTGCAGAATGGGCACTCCCGCGCCGATCATCATGCCGAAGTTGCGGGTGAAGCGCGCGATCGCGATCTTCTTGAAGAGATCGCCGAAGACGGGCATCTTGAGCAGCAGCGGCTCGTAGATCGACCGGAACTTGGGGGTTCGCCGGTTGGCGCGCCACCAGATCGACCCGACGATGCCCAGCACGAGCGCCACGGGCCCGATCCAGACCATATTCTCGGAGATCACGACGAGGATCTGCGTCGGCAGCGGGAGCGTACCGCCCAGATCGCTGAAGAGGTCGTCGAAGACCGGCACGATGAACACGATCATGCCGACGACGGCCAGCACGGCCATGATGAGGACGACGACGGGGTAGGTCAGCGCCGACTTGATGGTCGCCTTGAGCTCGACCTCTTTCTCGAAGTTCTTCGCGACCGACTCGAGCGAGGTCTCGAGAAAACCGCCGACCTCGCCCGCGCGGACGAGGTTGACGAAGATCGGCGGGAACGCTCTCGGGTGCTTCGCGAGACTGTCGGAGAACGTTCCGCCCTCCTCGACCGCCGACCGCACCTCGTCGAGCGTCTCGGCGAGCTTCGGGTTCTCCGACTGCCCCGCGAGAATGGTGAGGGCTTTCAGCAACGGCAGGCCCGCGCTGATCATCGTCGCCATCTGGCGGCTCATGACGGCGAGATCCTTGAGGGTGACCTTCTTGTCGAAAAGGCCGCCCAGAGAGATATCCCGATTGAGTCCGGAACCCGCCGCTACCTGCTGAATCGACACGGGTGCGATGCCCATCGTGCGCAGCCGCGCGACGACCGAGGTCTCGCTGGAGGCATCCACCCGACCCTTGACGGTCTTGCCGCTCGCATCGCGGCCGGTGTAGGCGTAGGTCAGTGCGCTCGCCATCAGAAGCTCCTGGGGGTCGAGGCGGCCATCGCGCTCGCGGCGCCACCGCCCATCGGTGCGGCCTGGCGGTGGACGAGGCGGGAGAAGTTCTCCGGATCCTGCATCTTCGAGTGCGCCGCCTCGTGGGTCACCATATGGCTGTTGACGAGGTCGGCGAGGTGCTGATCCATGGTGTGCATGCCGGCCTCCCGCCCGGCCTGGAGGGCCGAGGTGATCTGGTACGTCTTTCCCTCGCGGATGAGGTTGGCGATCGCACTCGTCGTCATCATGATCTCCGTCGCGATGATGCGGCCCTTGCCGGTCGCGCGCGGCAGCAGCGTCTGGCAGACCACCCCCTGCAACGTCTGAGCGAGTTGTGCGCGCACCTGCCCCTGCTGGTGGGGCGGGAAGACGTCGATGATGCGGTCGATCGTCTGCGCGGCCGACTGAGTGTGCAGGGTTGCGAAGACGAGGTGGCCCGTCTCCGCGGCGGTGAGCGCGGTCGAGACGGTCTCGAGGTCGCGCAGCTCGCCGATGAGGATGACGTCGGGGTCCTGGCGCAGCACGCGCTTCAACGCGTCGGCGAAGGAGTGGGTGTCGGCGCCGACTTCGCGCTGGTTCACGAGAGCGCGCTGGTTGGCATGCACGAACTCGATCGGGTCCTCGATGGTCACGATGTGCTCGGCACGGGACTTGTTGACGAGGTCGATGAGCGCGGCGAGCGTGGTCGACTTGCCCGACCCGGTCGGACCGGTGACGAGCACGAGGCCGCGCGGCAGTGTCGCGAAGCGCCCCACGACCGAGGGGACGCCCAGTTGCTTGAGCGACTTGATCTCGGTCGGGATGAGCCGGAACGCGCCGGCGAGGGCGTCCCGCTCTCGATAGAAGTTGACGCGGAAGCGGTCCTCGCCACGCGGACTCACCGCGAAGTCCAGCTCCCACTGCTCGTCGAAGGCCTCGCGCTGACGGTCGGAGAGGATGCTGCCGAGAACGCTGTTCACCGTCTCCTTGTCCCACGCCTGCGAGTCGGTCACCGCTGCCAGCTCGCCATCGATCCGCACCATCGGGTGCGCGTTCGCTGAGACGTGGAGGTCAGAGCCGCCGCGGGCGATGAGCTCGTCGAGCGCGTGCAGCAGAAGGGGGTGGATGCCCGGCATCGCCGTGCCCAACACGGCGGTGGGTGGCGGCGCGTCGTACGCGGCCTGCGCGGGCGGAGCCGCGGCGATGCGCGTGCTGCGCGGCGCAGGCACGGCAGCCGCGGAATCGCTGGACGGTGCCAGCGGCGTGGCGCCAGGGGGTGGGGCTGCGACGGGCTGCTGCCCGACCGGCGGGGGCGGCGGGAGGTGCGGCGTCCCCGTGGCGACATCGGGGATGGTGTGCACAGACGCCGTCGTCGGCGGCGCGACGGGCGCGCTGAGCGGGGAGGCAGGCGCACCGCTCGCAGCAGCGGTGTGGTCGGCAAGCGGTCCTGCGGACTCGTCCATCACCGACCACACCCTGCGCGGCGCAGCAGCGCCCTGCCCCGAATCCCCGAAGCCCTTGGCCTCCGTCATGCTGTCTCCCCCGTGTCGTTCCGGTAAGCACCGGCGATGTCTGGTGTCGCCGCGCTCGCTCAGGCGACGACGCGCAAGATCTCCTCAATCGAGGTGAGCCCCGCCCGCACCTTGGCCCAGCCGTCCTGACGGAGCGTGAGCATGCCCTGCGAGATCGCGAGCCTCATGATCTCCGCGCTCGACGCGCGAGCGACCGCGAGCCGCTCGATGTCCTCCGTCACCGTCATGACCTCGTGGACCGCCATGCGGCCCCGATAGCCGGTTCCTGAGCAGGCCGGGCAGCCCACAGCGTGGTAGAAACGGGGGCTCGTCTCGTCGTCGCGCCGCCCGAAGCCCAGCTGGTCGAGGTGCGCCAGATCGTACTCCTGCAGCTGCTTGCACCGATCGCACAGCCGCCGCGCGAGGCGCTGGGCGACGACGCAGTCAAGGGCCGAGCCGACCAGGAACGGCTCGATGTCCATCTCGATGAGGCGCGTGATCGCGCTCGGAGCATCGTTGGTGTGCAGGGTCGACAGAACGAGGTGACCGGTGAGCGAGGCCTCGATCGCGATCTGCGCGGTCTCCTGGTCTCGGATCTCGCCAAGGAGCACGACATCCGGGTCCGAGCGCAGGATGCTGCGCAGCGCGCTCGCGAACGTGAGACCCGCCTTCGGGTTCACCTGGACCTGGTTGATGCCCGCCATGCGGTACTCAACCGGATCCTCGACGGTGATGACATTGATCTCGGGACGGGAGACGGCGTGCAGCGTCGTGTAGAGGGTGGTCGACTTTCCGGATCCGGTCGGCCCCGTGACGAGGATCATGCCGTACGGCTTGGTGTACGAGTTGCGGAACGCGGTGAGGTTGCCCTCGAGCATCCCGAGGTCGCCGATATCGCGAGTCGTCGCGTTGTTGTCCAGGATGCGCATGACGACCTTCTCGCCGTACACCGTGGGCAGGGTCGCCACGCGCAGGTCAACGACCTGACCGCCGTGCTGGACCGACATGCGGCCGTCCTGCGGGCGGCGCCGTTCGGCGATGTTGATGTCGCTCATGATCTTGAGGCGGGAGATGACACCGTTCTGGATGTTCTTCGGCGCCTGCTGAACATCGTGCAGCACGCCGTCGATGCGGTATCGCACACGCATCTCGAACTCACCGGGCTCGATGTGGATGTCGGAGGCGAGGTCTTGAATGGCCTGGCCGATGATGAGGTTGACGAAGCGGACGATCGGCGCATCGTCGGGATCCGCCTCGCGCACCGCGACTTGGTCGGAGGGAGCGGGCGAAATCTCCTCTTCGATCGCCGTCGTGAGGTCGCTCAGCTCGCCATCGGCGCGGTGGAAGCGGTTGATCGCCGCCTCGAGGTCGCTCTTCTCAGCGACCACGGGCGCGACCTGCATGCGCGTCAGCGCGCGCACGTCGTCCATCGCGAGCACATCACGCGGGTCCACCATCGCGAGCGTGATCGTCGTCGCGGTCGCGTGGACTGGCAGCACGTGGTGGCGGCGGCACAGCTGGGCCGGCACCATCGCGACCGCGGCGCGGTCGACCGGGTACTCCGAGAGCTCGACGAAGGAGAGCCCGGCAACCTCGGCCCGCGCGGAGGCGACCTGCGCGGCGCTGACGAGACCGCGCTCGACAAACTCCCCGACGAGAACTTCGTCATCGCCGGAGTCGTGCACCTGATCGAGCGATTCGATCGGGACGAGTCCGCGAATGATCAGCACTTCCGTTACAGAAACCACAGCAGAACCTCCCCCCTGGACGCGCCCGGCCACCGGCCGAATGCATGGACTGCTTCTCGGTCACGGTACGACACGCCGTGCGATCGACAATAGTCCCGCGTTCGGGGGTAGTCCACACCCGTCACAGGAATAACATGCGCCCCACGAACGCCGCAGGGCCCGCACCGTATTCGGTGCGGGCCCTGCGGGCGCTTGGACTGCGGGCTAGCTGTACGTGCCCGGCGTCGGCTCGTCGCTCGAGAACGAGTCGAAGTCGACGAACGACAGGTCCGCCTCGGTGAAGCTCGAGTCGTCAGCGAAGATGCGGTTCGGGTAGCGCTCCGACTTCGCCTCCTCCGTCGCCTCGACCGACACGTTGCGGTATGCCGGAAGGCCGGTTCCCGCCGGGATGAGCTTTCCGATGATGACGTTCTCCTTGAGGCCCAGCAGGGGGTCGCGCTTGCCCTGCATGGCGGCCTCGGTGAGCACGCGCGTCGTCTCCTGGAAGGAGGCGGCGGAGAGCCACGACTCGGTAGCCAGCGAGGCCTTGGTGATGCCCATGACCTCCTGGCGCGCCGACGCCGTCTTCTTGGACTCGGAGAGCGCAGCGCGGTTGAGCGCGTTGTACTTGGAGCGGTCCACAAGTTCGCCCGGCAGCAGCTCGGTCTCGCCGTGGTCAACCACGGTGACCTTGCGCAGCATCTGGCGCACGATGACCTCGATGTGCTTGTCGTGGATCGGCACGCCCTGCGAGCGGTACGCGCCCTGCACGCCCTCGACGAGGTGCTGCTGCACGGCGCGAACGCCCTTGACCCGCAGCACCTCCTTCGGGTCGACAGGACCCTCGAAGAACTGCTGGCCCAGCTCGACGTGCTCGCCGTCCTCCACGAGGAGGGAGACGCGCTTCGACACGACGACCGTGACCTCCTCATCACCGTTGTCGGGCGTGAGAGTGATGCGGCGCTGCTTCTCGGTCTCGTCGATCGTGATGCGTCCGGCACTCTCCGCGATGGGGCTCGCGCCCTTCGGAGTGCGCGCCTCGAAGAGCTCCGTCACGCGCGGCAGACCCTGCGTGATGTCGTCGGCTCCCGCCGAGCCACCGGTGTGGAAGGTGCGCATCGTGAGCTGCGTTCCCGGCTCGCCGATCGACTGGGCCGCAATGATGCCGACGGCCTCGCCGAGGTCGACGCGGGTGCCCGTGGCCATCGAGCGGCCGTAGCAGGATGCGCACACCCCGACAGCGGATTCGCAGGTCAGCACCGAACGCACCTTGATCTGCGCGACACCCGCCTCGACGAGTGCAGTGATCTGCACGTCGCCGACATCGGAGCCCGCCTCGAGCACGACCGCGCCCTTCGCGTCCACGGCGTCGGCCGCGAGGGTGCGAGCGAACACGAGGTTCTCGACGTTGTCGTCGCGAACCCAGACGCCGTCCACCTCGTGGGCGATCGGGAAGTCGAGGCCCTTGGACGTGCCGCAGTCCTCCTCGCGGATGATGACATCCTGCGCCACGTCGACGAGTCGACGGGTCAGGTAGCCCGAGTCGGCCGTGCGCAGCGCGGTGTCGGCGAGACCCTTGCGCGCGCCGTGGGTCGCGATGAAGTACTCCGCCACGGAGAGGCCCTCGCGGTACGAGTTGATGATCGGGCGGGCGATGATCTCACCACGCGGGTTCGACACGAGCCCGCGCATCCCGGCGATGTTTCCGACCTGCAGCCAGTTACCGCGGGCTCCGGAGGTGACCATGCGGTTGATGGTGTTGTCGAGCGGGATGTTGGCGCGCATCTCGGTGTTGACCTCCTTGGTCGCCTCCGTCCACAGCGCGACCAGCTCGGCGCGGCGCTCGTCATCGGTCGTCAGACCCTTGTCGAACTGCGCCTGGATCTTCGCGGCGCGAGCCTCGTAGGTCGCCACGATCTCCTTCTTGCGCGGCGGCGTGAGCACGTCGCTCAGCGCGACCGTGACCCCCGAGCGCGTCGCCCAGTAGAAGCCGGCGTCCTTCATCTTGTCGAGCGTCGCCGCCACGACAGTCTTCGGGTAGCGCTCGGCCAGGTTGTTGACAATCTGGCTGATCGTGCCCTTGTCGGCGACATCGGCGATGAACGGATAGTCCTCCGGCATGAGCTCGTTGAACAGCGCCCGACCGAGCGTCGTCTCCTTGAGCACGCGACCGCCGTACTTCTGACCCTCGAGACGGATGCGGATCTTCGCGTTGAGGTGCAACGAGCCCTGGTCCATAGCCATGATCGCCTCGGGGATCGTCGAGAAGGCTCGACCCTCGCCCTCGGCGCCCTCGCGCTCGGTCGTGAGGTGGTGCAGACCGATGATCATGTCCTGCGTCGGCACCGTGACCGGGCGGCCGTCGGACGGCTTGAGGATGTTGTTCGAGGCGAGCATGAGGATGCGCGCCTCGGCCTGGGCCTCGACGGAGAGCGGAAGGTGCACGGCCATCTGGTCACCGTCGAAGTCGGCGTTGAACGCCGCGCACACGAGGGGGTGCAGCTGGATCGCCTTGCCCTCGATGAGCTGCGGCTCAAACGCCTGGATACCGAGTCGGTGCAGCGTGGGCGCGCGGTTGAGAAGCACGGGGCGCTCGCGGATGATCTCCTCGAGCACCTCCCACACCTGCGGCCGAGAGCGCTCGACCATGCGCTTGGCGCTCTTGATGTTCTGAGCGTGGCCCAGGTCGATGAGGCGCTTGATGACGAACGGCTTGAACAGCTCGAGCGCCATGATCTTCGGCAGACCGCACTGGTGCAGCTTGAGCTGCGTGCCGACGACGATGACCGAGCGGCCCGAGTAGTCCACGCGCTTGCCGAGCAGGTTCTGGCGGAACCGGCCCTGCTTGCCCTTGAGCATGTCGCTGAGCGACTTGAGAGCGCGGTTGCCGGTGCCCGTCACGGGACGACCACGACGACCGTTGTCGAACAGCGCGTCGACCGCCTCCTGCAGCATGCGCTTCTCGTTGTTCACGATGATCTCGGGAGCCCCGAGGTCGAGAAGGCGGCGCAGACGGTTGTTGCGGTTGATGACACGGCGGTAGAGGTCGTTGAGGTCGCTCGTCGCGAAGCGACCGCCGTCGAGCTGCACCAACGGGCGCAGCTCCGGCGGGATCACCGGGACGACATCGAGCACCATCGCGGCCGGCGAGTTGCCGGTCTGCAGGAAGGAGTTGACGACCTTCAGACGCTTGATGGCGCGGATCTTCTTCTGGCCCTTGCCGGCGGCGATCTGCTCGTGGAGCTGCTCGCTCTCGGTCGTCAGGTCGAAGGCCTCGAGGCGCTTCTGGATCGCCTCGGCACCCATGTACGCTTCGAAGTACAGGCCGTAGCGGTCCTGAAGCTCCTGGAAGACGGCGTCCTCAGGCTTGAGGTCGCCGACCTTGAGCGTGCGGAAGTCCTCCCACACGCGCTCGAGCTGACCGATCTGCTCGTCGAAGGACTTGCGCAGCTGCGCCATCTCCTTCTCGCCGGCATCCTTGGTCTTGCGCTTCTGGTCGGCCTTCGCTCCCTCGGCCTCGAGCTCGGCGAGCTCGGATTCGAGCTTCTGCATGCGCGAGGCGATGCCGCTGTCGCGCTGATCCTCGAGCGTCTTGATCTCGAGGCGCAGCTCGTTCTCGAGCCCGGGGAGGTCGGCGTGCCTGCCGTCCTCGTCGACCGAGATCACCATGTACGCGGCGAAGTAGATGACCTTCTCGAGGTCCTTCGGCGCCATGTCGAGCAGGTAGCCGAGCCGGCTGGGCACACCCTTGAAGTACCAGATGTGCGTGACCGGGGCGGCGAGCTCGATGTGGCCCATGCGCTCGCGGCGCACCGACGACTTCGTGACCTCGACACCGCAGCGCTCGCACACGATGCCCTTGAAGCGCACCCGCTTGTACTTGCCGCAGGAGCACTCCCAGTCGCGCGAGGGGCCGAAGATCTGCTCGCCGAACAGGCCGTCCTTCTCAGGCTTGAGCGTGCGGGAGTTGATGGTCTCCGGCTTCTTGACCTCGCCGTGCGACCACTTGCGGATGTTCTCGGCCGTCGCCAGGCCGATCTGGAGGTAGTCGAAAGTTGTTGCGTCGAGCACGTTTCTTCTCTTCTCTAAACGTCGTCAGATACTCGTGGGCGCAGCGGCTTAGATCTCGTCGATGGTCGACGACTCGAAGCGGCTGGAGATGTTGATGCCGAGCTCTTCCGCCGCGCGGTAGACCTCGTCATCGGTGTCCTTGAGGCTCACCGCGGTTCCGTCGGCCGAGAGGACCTCGACGTTCAGGCACAGCGACTGCATCTCCTTGATGAGCACCTTGAAGCTCTCGGGAATACCCGGCTCCTGGATGTTCTCGCCCTTGACGATGGACTCGTACACCTTCACGCGGCCAAGGATGTCGTCGGACTTGATGGTGAGGATCTCCTGCAGCGCGTACGCCGCGCCGTAGGCCTCGAGAGCCCAGACCTCCATCTCGCCGAATCGCTGACCGCCGAACTGCGCCTTACCACCGAGCGGCTGCTGGGTGATCATCGAGTACGGGCCCGTCGAGCGAGCGTGGATCTTGTCGTCGATGAGGTGGTGCAGCTTGAGGATGTACATGTACCCGACGGAGATCGGAGCGGGGAACGGCTCGCCGGAGCGGCCGTCGAACAGACGCGCCTTGCCCGAGGAGTCGATCATGCGCACACCGTCGCGGTTCGGCAGCGTCGAGTCGAGCAGACCCGCGATCTCGTCCTCGCGCGCACCGTCGAACACCGGCGTGGCGATCTTCGTGCCGGGGGCGGCTTCGCGCGCGTTCGCGGGGATGCCCTCGGCCCAGTTCGGGCTGCCCTCGATCTTCCAGCCGCGCGAGGCGGCCCAGCCCATGTGGATCTCGAGCACCTGGCCGAAGTTCATCCGGCCAGGGACACCCAGCGGGTTGAGCACGATGTCGACCGGCGTGCCGTCCTCGAGGAAGGGCATGTCCTCGACGGGGAGGATCTTCGAGATGACGCCCTTGTTGCCGTGGCGGCCGGAGAGCTTGTCGCCCTCGGAGATCTTGCGCTTCTGCGCGATGAACACGACGACGCGCTGGTTGACGCCCGAGCCGAGCTCGTCGTCACCCTCCTCGGCGTCGAACACCTTGACGCCGATGACGGTGCCCTGCTCGCCGTGGGGAACCTTCAGCGAGGTGTCGCGCACCTCGCGCGACTTCTCGTTGAAGATCGCGCGCAGCAGTCGCTCCTCGGCGCTCAGCTCGGTCTCGCCCTTCGGCGTCACCTTGCCGACGAGGATGTCGCCCGGCGCCACCTCGGCACCGATGCGGATGATGCCGCGCTCGTCGAGATCGGCGAGCAGCTCCGGGCTGACGTTCGGCAGGTCGCGCGTGATCTCCTCCTTGCCGAGCTTCGTGTCGCGGGCGTCGACCTCGTACTCCTCGATGTGGATCGAGGAGAGGGTGTCGTCCTTCACGAGGTTCTGGCTGAGGATGATGGCGTCCTCGAAGTTGTAGCCCTCCCACGACATGAACGCCACGAGGAGGTTCTTGCCGAGCGCGAGCTCGCCGTTCTCGGTCGCCGGGCCATCGGCGATGACCTCGCCGACCTCGACGCGGTCGCCCGCGCTGACCACGACGCGGTGGTTGTAGTTCGTGCCCTGGTTCGAGCGGTCGAACTTGCGCAGGTAGTACTCCTGCGTTCCGCCCTCGTCGAGCTGCACGGTCACGGCGTCGGCCGAGACCTCGGCCACGACCCCCGCACCCGTCGCGGTGATGACATCGCCGGCGTCGACCGCGGCGTAGCTCTCCATACCGGTGCCGACGAGCGGCGACTCGGAGCGCAGCAGCGGCACAGCCTGACGCTGCATGTTCGCGCCCATGAGGGCCCGGTTCGCGTCGTCGTGCTCGAGGAAGGGGATGAGAGAGGTGGCGACCGACACCATCTGGCGCGGCGAGACATCCATGTAGTCGACGGTGCTCGCCGGAACGAGCTCGACCTCGCCGCCCTTCTTGCGGACGAGCACGCGGTCGTCGGCGAAGGAGCCGTCGCTCGCGAGCGGAGCACCCGCCTGAGCGACGACGAAGTCGTCTTCGTCGCTCGCCGTCAGGTAGTCGATCGTCGAGGTGACCTTGCCCTTGGCCTTGTCGACCCGGCGGTAGGGGGTCTCGATGAAGCCGAAAGCGTTGATGCGGGCGAACGAGGCGAGTGAGCCGATGAGGCCGATGTTCGGGCCTTCCGGCGTCTCGATGGGGCACATGCGGCCGTAGTGGCTCGGGTGCACATCGCGCACCTCGACACCGGCGCGCTCGCGGGAGAGACCACCGGGGCCGAGTGCCGACAGGCGGCGCTTGTGGGTGAGGCCCGCCAGCGGGTTGTTTTGGTCCATGAACTGGCTGAGCTGCGACGTACCGAAGAACTCCTTGATCGCCGCCACCACGGGGCGCACGTTGATGAGCGTCTGCGGTGTGATCGCCTCGATGTCCTGCGTCGTCATGCGCTCGCGCACGACGCGCTCCATTCGGCTCAGACCGGTGCGCACCTGGTTCTGGATGAGCTCGCCGACGGCGCGGATGCGACGGTTGCCGAAGTGATCGATGTCGTCGACGTCGAGGCGCAGCTCGACGGGCTTGCCACCGCGGCTGCCCGGGATCGTCTCGCGACCCTCGTGCAGCGACACCATGTACTTGATGGTCGCGACGATGTCGTCGACGCTCAGCACAGAGTCGGCGAGCGGAGCCTCGACACCCAGCTTGCGGTTGATCTTGTAGCGGCCCACCTTCGCGAGGTCGTAGCGCTTGGGGTTGAAGTAGAAGTTGTCGAGGAGCGCGCGGGCAGCCTCGGCGGCCACCTGCTCGCCCGGGCGCAGCTTGCGGTAGATGTCCTTGAGCGCCTCCTCTTTGGTCAGCACGGCATCCTTCTCGAGCGTCTGCTCGATCGAGTCGAAGCCGGCGAAGTGCTCCCGAATCTCCTCGGTGGTGAGGCCGAGCGCCTTGAGGAAGACCGTGACCGACTGCTTGCGCTTGCGATCGATGCGCACGCCGACCTGATCACGCTTGTCGACCTCGAACTCGAGCCAGGCACCGCGGGAGGGAATCACGCGGGCGGTGTAGACGTCCTTGTCGGTCACCTTGTCGAGCGCGCGCTCGAAGTACACCCCGGGGCTGCGCACGAGCTGCGATACGACGACGCGCTCGGTGCCGTTGATGATGAACGTGCCCTTCTCGGTCATCAGGGGGAAGTCGCCCATGAAGACGGTCTGGGTCTTGATCTCACCGGTCATGTGATTCATGAACTCGGCCTCGACGTAGAGAGGGGCGGCGTAGGTCTTGCCGCGCTCCTTGCACTCGTCGATCGAGTACTTCTGCTCTTCGAGGTACGGGTTCGTGAACGAGAGTTGCATGGTCTCGCCGAGGTCCTCGATGGGAGAGATCTCCTCGAAGATCTCCTCCAGTCCGCTGCGGGCCGGAACGTCGGTACGACCAGCGGCCTCAGCCTCGGCGAGGCGGGCCTTCCAGGCGTCGGAGCCGACGAGCCAGTCGAAGCTCTCGGTCTGCAGTGCCAGCAGATCGGGAACGGTCAGCGTGTCGCTGACCTTGGCGAAGGACAGCCGCGAGGCGGTGCGGCCGTTCCGGGGAGAGTTGTTCGAGCGTGCAGTGCGCGCAGCAGCCAAGGATCTAACCTCCGTGGGCCCCGTGAAGTGGCCCCAAGTCCTGTCGGGCGATGACAGATGATTTTCGGTCGAGTGAACGCGCCACGATTCGTGGGGATCTGCGAAGAGTGAGATCCGCCCCGCCGCTATTCTCGGGGCACTTCAGCCATCCGCCATATGACGGCTGAAAGACACGGTGAGCGCAAACCTCAATACTAGGCGCCCCGTGCACGCTCTGTCCAGTCCTGTTCCTTGACCAGAGGCGGGTGCTGCGCTATAAGCGCCGGAGAATTCCTTGTTTTTGCCGGTCGCGCGCTCGAATCGTGGATGTGCCACGCTTGCGAGCATGACGAGCGCGCGCGGCACGACAGCGGTCGAGACTCGACTGCCGAGCGGTCTGCTGGCGCGCATCGAGCCGGATCGGTGGGCTGCGGGAAGCTATCAGCTGGTCGTGGACGGCACGCCGCAGTCGCATGTCGACCTGGATGACCCGAGTCGCCTCTTCTTCGAGTACGTGCAGCGCATCGGCCACGTGATCGACGAATGGGGCGAGCCTGGCGAGCCGCTCACCGCCGTGCACCTCGGGGCGGGCGCGCTCACGCTGCCCCGGTACATCCACGCCACGCGTCCTGGCTCGCGCCAGCAGGTCATCGAGCTCGACGAGGCACTGGTCGGCTTCGTGCGCGAGCACCTGCCGCTGCCGAGGCAGTCGGGTATCCGACTGCGCTACGGGGATGCTCGGGCGACGCTCGAGCGACTGCCGACGGCTCTGCGCGCCGCCGTCGACATCATCATCGTCGACGTGTACAGCGGTGCGCGCATCCCTGCCCACGTGACGAGCGTCGAGTTCTACGAGGAGCTGCGCACCTTCCTCGCCCCCGGCGGCATCGTGGCGGTCAACATCGCCGACGGACCGGGGCTGGCCTTCGCCCGCGGCCAGGCGGCCACGCTGCAGTTCGTCTTCGCGGAGGTGGCGATCCTCGCCGAGACGGGAGTGCTCAAGAGCCGTCGGTTCGGCAACGTCGTCATGGTGGCGGGCGTCGACTCGCTGCCCCTCGACTGGATGCCCCGTCTCATGGCCCGCGGCCCGCATCCGGCCACGGTCACCAGCGGGACCGATCTGACCGCATGGGTGGCGGGTGCACCGATCACGACCGATGCCACTGCCGTCGCCTCCCCTGCGCCCTCGAGCGGGCTCTTCACCACTCGGCGCTAGCGGCGACAGCGGAAAGAGACGACGACGGCCGGGCCGTCAGGTACGCGGCGGTGGCGTGGGCGCCGTCGTCGGCGGCGTCTGCGCCGGCGCGATGATGGCGGGCCGCAGGCGGTCGATCGCGCGCGCGACCGCGGTCGCCGTCGGCCCGTCGACGGCGGCGTCGTCGAGCACCCCGCGCAGGACGCCGAGGAAGGCGTCCATGTCCCGTTCGGTCAGGCCCAGAGGCTGGTGGGCTTCCCGCATGCTGCGGCCTTCGTACTCTTCGGGGCCGTCGAGGATCACCGCGAGGTACGCGGCGCGGTGCTGCTGGAGGAGGTCGAGATCGAGGTCGGCGAAGGCCGGCCCGAGGCGGGGGTCATCGAGAAGGCGCCGGGAGAGTTCGTCCACGAGCTGCTCGACGGCGGTCGCTCCGCCCAGTCGGTCGAATAGAGACATCGTGACCTCTCCTCAAGTGTCCTGGCGAGCGTACACGCCGGTGCAGACACCGCACATCGTGCGCCCAGCCATGCCCTGCAGTCTGAGGGTTCCGGAGACTGGAGAGGACGCGCATGGGACAACGTTCGACTACCCTCGCGATCGTCGCCGCGGTTGCTCTCCTCATCGCCGGATGCGCGCCCGCCCAACCGGCCTTCCTCCCCGTTCCGTCGGGGCAGCCAGTACCGACTCCGGACGGAGTGCCCGGCGACGTGCGGTCGAGCAGCCTCGACGATCGCGGTCCCCTTCGCCCCGCCGGCACGCCGACCCCGATGATCTCCGGCCTCTCCGCACCGTGGTCGGTCGTGCCGCTGCCCGTCGGGTCGACGCTCGTGAGCGAGCGCGACACCGCCCGTGTACTTGAGCACACCCGGGAGGGCGACGTGCGCGTCGTCGGCACGGTGCCCAACGTCGTGCCGGGCGGCGAGGGCGGGCTGCTCGGCCTTGCCGCGCATGACGCGGGCACGCCGTACCTCTACGCCTACTACACGAGCGGCTCCGACAACCGCATCGTGCGGTTCGAGCTGCTCGGTGCGCCCGGCCGATACGAGCTCGGAGCCAGCGACGAGGTGCTCACGGGCATCCCGCGATCGCGCACCCACAATGGCGGCCGCCTGGCCTTCGGACCCGACGGGATGCTCTATGCGACGACGGGAGACGCGGGTCGGCCCGCGCTCGCGCAAGACCAGAACTCTCTCGCCGGCAAGATTCTGCGCCTCACCCCCGACGGCGCCGTGCCCGACGACAACCCGACACCGGGCTCGTACGTCTACACGCTCGGGCACCGCAACCCCCAGGGCCTGGCCTTCGACGCACGCGGTCAGTTGTGGGCGGCCGAGTTCGGGCAGAACACCTGGGACGAGCTCAACCTCATCGAGCCAGGATCGAACTACGGCTGGCCTGAGGTCGAGGGCGGGGGCGGCGGCGCGGAGTTCGTGGACCCCGTGCAGCAGTGGTCGACGAGCGAGGCGAGCCCCAGCGGGCTAGGCATCGTCGGCGACACCCTCGTGCTCGCGTCGCTGCGCGGGCAGCGGCTGTGGCTCGTCGACCTCGACGACCCGAGCGAGAGCACGGCCGTCTACGCGGGCGAGTTCGGGCGCCTGCGGGATGCTCTGGCCGGGCCCGACGGCACCCTCTGGTTCCTCACCAACAACACCGACGGCCGCGGCTCACCCCGTGCGGGCGACGACCGGCTCTACTCGGTGCCGCTCCTCCCCCGCGAGGACTGACTCCACAGGCTCCGAGCGTCGGGTCATCTTGGCGCCGACCGTCGGGCGCGCCGCCTACCATCGAGGCGTGAGCGAGTTGGAGCGAGTGCGCGTGTGGGCCGAGGCCCTCATTCGCCTGCATCTCGACGAGTCGTGGAGCTTCGCCTTCGACCGTGCGGCCCGGCGGGCGGGGTTGTGCGACTATGCGAAGAAGCGCATCACGGTCTCCCGCCACCTCGCCGAGCGGGCCGAGGACGACGTCGTGCACCAGACGCTGCTGCACGAGGTTGCGCACGCCCTCGCCGGCCCGAAGGCCGGCCACGGCGCGGAGTGGAAGTGCATCGCCGCCGAGCTCGGCTACGTCGGCGGTCGCACGCACAACCAGCCCATTGCCGAAGATCGAGCCCGTTGGCGGGGCCACTGCCCGGCCGGCCACGAGTTTGTGCGCTTCCGGCGCCCCACGCGCGAGCTCGCCTGCGGGCGGTGCGGGCGCGGCTTCGACCGCGCGCACCTCATTCAGTGGCGAGCGATCACTCGCTGACCTGCACCTCTTTCCAGAAGGCGACGTAGTCGCTGAAGTCGGTGCCGACGCGCTCGAACGCCGTCGGATACGGGTTCGGGTAGCTCCACGCGCGGTCCTGCAGCGACTGACCGTCCACGACGACCGAGAAGTACTGGCATTCGCCCTTCCAGGGGCACGTGTACGGAGTCGGCGACTTTTGGAGGAACTCGCTCTTCACGCTCGACGGCGGAAAATACCAGTTGCCCTCGATCTTCACGAGGTCCTCCTGCGCGGCCTCGGCGATCACGGTGCCGTTGATGTGTGCCTTCATGCTGTCCTCCCGAATAGTCGGATATCGCGTCGCGGTGCGTCGCGCTCCCTCGGCGGCAACGCTAGGCGGGTGTGCTGAATTCCCGCAGGATGCGTAGCTCGGTGCTCTCGAGACGCTCCCGCGCGGCCGAGACCGCCCGCGCACCGGCCGAGCTCGCCAGCGCTCGGCCGCCCACCGACGCGCTCAGCATGTGGCCCACGGCGCCGCGCAGCCCCGCGTAGGCGGCGGAGGCGGCGGCCGCCTCGGGGCTCGTCGCGTCGATGCCGACGGCGCCGAGCGCCTCGACCACGGCGCCAGCCAGCAGCAGGTCTTCGACCGCGAGACCCTCGGGCGCCTCCACGGGCGAGCCGGCCGCGACGACGGCGACCATTGTGCGCTCGCCGCGCCCAGCCTGCAGGGCGAGGAGGCGCTGAGCGATGCCACCGACCGAGCCCAGGGTGGCGTCGATGATCTCGAGGCGGGGTGGCAGAGCATCCACAGGGCACGCCTCGCCGACCAGCCCATCGCACCACACGAGAAGGTGCGCGGAGTCGCCGATGCGGCGAGCGCCGTCGAGGCCGACGTCGAGTCGAACCTGGTAGCGCTCCTGGGCCTCGGGCACGGCGTCGAGTGCGGGGATCACAGGTCGATCGTAGCGAGGTGCCGCACACTGGGCTCATGCGCGTACGCCTCGATCTGCTGCTCGACTGCCCTCCCGATGCGGCGTGGGAGGCCGTGCACTCGCCCGCCGTCTTCCGGGCCGTCTCGGGGCCGATCACGACGGCGGAGTCGCTCGAACCCGGCGGCTTCCCGCAGCGCTGGCCGGGAGGCGATCACCGGGTGCGGTTGAGGATGCTCGGGGTGCTGCCGATGGGCACGCAGCTCATCCGACTCTCGGATGAGATGCTGCCCGGTGAGCTTGTCGTCCACGACGAAGGGGGGCCGCTCACCGGCGCGATGCGCATCGTGCGCCGCTGGCACCACCGCATGGCGATCAGCGACGCGGGCGACGGCCGCACGAGGTTTCGGGACACGCTCGACGTGGGAGCGGGGCTGCTGACGCCCCTCGCGTGGCTCGGCTTCTGGGTCTTCTGGCAGGTGCGCGCCCGGCAGCTGCGTCGACTCGCGCCGGGATGGGCCGCGCAGTTCGGAGCGGCAGCATCGCCGGGCGGCGCATCGTGAGCGGAGCATCCGGCCAGGCGCACGATCGCGCGGTCAGCGCGCTCGCCGTCGCGGACTGGCGGCGTCGCACGGCCGCTCTCTACGCGGAAGTGCGGGAGGCGACCGACCTGCCGGCCGCGCACGATCACTGGCGACGCGTGCGCGATGAGCTCTTCGCCCATCACCCCGCCTCCCCCCTCCTGCCGGGTGATCGCGACGCGTTCACGGGACTGCGCGTGAAGCCCTACGACCCCGCGTGGCGGTTCGAGTGCGTGATTCAGGATGCTGAGCCGCTGCGCATCGAGGTCGAGACCGGCACCGACGGAGTCGTGCCGTTCGAGCGGCTCGGGCTCGTCGACGTGCCCGCCGTCGGGTCGCTCGATGTCTGGCGGCTTGCCTCGTACGGGGGCGGGCTCTTCGTGCCGGTGCGCGATGCGCTCTCGCGGGTGCCCGGCGGCACCTACGGTGGCGGGCGGTACCTGCTCGACACCGTCAAAGGGGCCGACCTCGGCGGTGGGCGCGCACCGTCGTCGGTCGTGCTCGACCTCAACTTCGCCTACAACCCGTCGTGCGCCTACGACGAAGCGTGGGCCTGCCCGCTCGCTCCGCCCGGCAACGTCGTCGACGTGGAGATCCCGGTCGGCGAGCGCTACGGCGACGGGCGGCTCGTGCTGTGAGGCGGCGCGACGGTCGACCTGCTACGGTGAAGGCATAGGCGGAACCGTTCACGGTTCTCCTGCGTCGTAGAACGCTTCCTCATCTCGCACCTCGCGCTCTGACTCGCGCGCAGCGAATCGATACTTTCTCACGGCGAACGATGTCGGCCTTCGCCGCCGTCGCCACTTCCGATCCACCGCAGCGCCACCGCGCCCCCGGTCTGTCTCTTGCCAGATCTGACAGCTATGGGCGCTCACGACTCTGACCAACGCCCCTCTCGGTCAGATCTGGCACTGGTCGGGTCCCGCACGAAAGGCACCACCCCATGACTACCACCTTCCGCACGCTCGGCGTGCCCTACCCCCTCGTCGAGGTCCTGGATGCCCAGGGCAAGACCGAGGCGTTCCCCATCCAGGTCGACACCCTGCCTGACACGCTCGCCGGGCGCGACGTGCTCGGCCGCGGCAAGACCGGCTCGGGCAAGACCCTCGCCTTCGCGATCCCCATGGTCGCGCGTCTCGGCACGCGCCTCTCGGGCGGACCGCGCCGCAAGGGCGCTCCCCTGGGCATGGTGCTCGCACCGACGCGCGAGCTCGCCACCCAAATCAACGCCGTGCTCGAGCCGCTCGCGAAGGCGTACGGCCTCACGACGACCACGATCTTCGGCGGCGTCTCGCAGCACCGCCAGGTGCAGGCGCTGAACGCCGGCGTCGACATCATCGTGGCCTGCCCCGGCCGCCTCGAAGACCTCATGAAGCAACGACTCGTGACGCTCGACGCCGTCGAGATCACCGTGCTCGACGAGGCCGACCACATGGCCGACCTCGGATTCCTGCCCGGCGTCACGCGCATCATGAAGGCGACGCCGAGCGACGGCCAGCGCCTGCTCTTCAGCGCGACGCTCGACAACGGCGTGGACAAGCTCGTGAAGCAGTTCCTGCACACCCCGACAACCCACTCGGTCGACGAGGCCAACTCTCCCGTCGCCGCAATGACCCACCACGTCTTCGAGGTTGCGGGCGTGGAGGAGAAGAAGCGTCTGGTGTCGACGCTCGCCTCCGGCTCGGGCCGCCGCATCCTCTTCATGCGCACCAAGCACCAGGCCAAGAAGCTCGCCAAGCAGCTCACCGCCGACGGCATCCCGGCCGTCGACCTGCACGGCAATCTCTCGCAGCCGGCGCGCGACCGCAACCTCGCTGCGTTCGGCGACGGCAGCGTGCGCGTGCTCGTCGCCACCGACGTCGCCGCGCGCGGTGTGCACGTCGACGACATCGAGCTCGTCATCCACGTGGACCCGCCCATGGAGCACAAGGCCTACCTGCACCGCTCCGGCCGCACCGCTCGCGCAGGAGCGGCGGGCGACGTCGTCACCCTCGTGCTGCCCGAGCAGCGCCGCGACACCGCGATGCTGCTCCGCAAAGCCGCCATCCAGGTGCAGCCGCAGCAGGTCACCGCGAGTTCTGAGGCCGTCACGCGCCTGACCGGCGAGGTCGCGGCCCCCGTGGCCTTCGCCGACCTTCCCTCGGTTCTGCGCCCGCCCGTCCAGGGCGGGGGACGTTCGCAGGGCGCCAACGCTCAGCGCAAGCGCGCGGGGCGCGAGGGGGAGAGCGGCGGCGCCGGCCGCGGCGCTCAGCGCGGCGGCTCGCGCCGGGGCGGCTCCAGCCGCGGCGGCTCGGCACGCACGGACAGCGGACGTTCGGCCGACGCCGGCCGCACGCGCGGCGACGTCGCTCCGGCTCGTGCCGCGGCGCCGCGTCACAGCGATGCGCCGGCAGCGCCTCGTGCACGCCAGGGCTCGCGCAGGGCATCCTCAACGGGCGGCTCCAGCGGCGGCATCCGAGTCGGACAGGTCGTGCGCTCCAACACCACGGGCGGTCAGCGCCGCGGGCGCTGACCCGTCGTCGACCTCACCGCGGCGGCGCGCCCCCCCCCGGGGGGGGGGGCCGGGGGC
>NZ_JAVKCK010000019.1:0-2176 GCF_040286215.1 Microcella sp. | reverse complement strand
TTAGAGACGTGAGAGGATACGCACTCGCCGCCGACACACCTTGCGAAAACTCCGCACTCAGCCGTGCATGTTGCGTGCTGGGTGCATGTAATTGGAGGGTTCTCGTGAACGATAGTCGTTCCCATGGCTGCGAAGGCGTCGTGCTCCTCGTACAGCCGACAATTCGCATTCTCGACGACACCGATTTTCTGATCCATTCCCGTGTACGCCGGGTTGAAGGCGGTGTCGACGCGGTGGACGGTAAGAGAGTTGCCGGGCGTGTTCGGCGGCGTGAACTCGGTCGTCGAGCCATGGTTAGTGGAAGCTACCCGGGAGACCTCGCTCAGGCGAGCGACCGCCTGCGCCTGCCCGTACGTCGCGTGCGCGAACATCATCGGCATCCCATGTGGCGCGCGTGCTATTTCGGTCACGCCGATCGCGTCTAGCTCTTCAGCGAGTCGATCGGCTGCGGCACCCACGACATCCGCGCGAACCGATTCGTCGAGGTCGAAGTCCGGATATCCCCATAGAGATCCCGCTTCGTAGGCGATGGTCACTGGCACCACGGAGTCTGACGACAGGTGGAGAAACTTATCGTCGAGGGGCGCATCCATCGCGCCCAGCCGGGCGCGATAGGCCGCCAGTTCCTCGCGTCGAAGCTGGCCTGGTGACTGAACTCGACCGTCGGCTCGCACGACGTACTTGTAGGAGCCCGCGTAGCGGCGCGCGAGGACGAAGGTGACGTCCTCCTGCAGCCCGGGCAGGTGCCGATCGAACGAGTGGAGAATCGACTCTTCGGCTTGAGGAACCTCGTTCGGTGAGCATCCCGTAGCCAAAGTCGTGAAGAACAGGAACGAGAAGAATCGACCTTGTGAGTTCAACAGCATTGCCCAGACACCTCCTTGCCAGGGCAGGCGATGAAGATCGCCATCAGCCTCCCCCGTGGCGGCGAGTAGGCAGACAATCTGCTCAATAGTCAACCGTGCCGATGTAGGAACCTGGCAAATGGAACCCCGCCCAGGACTATGTGGCCGAAATCACGCCGCGTCACCGCTGTCGACTTCCCCACCCGGGGTGAGGTATCGATGCTCATGCCGCTCTACCTCGTCCGCTGGCCCACCCTCGTCGCGAGCATCGTCCGCGCCAACGACGAAGATCATCTGACCGACATCCTCGACGAGGTCTCGTCGCCGGGCGATGCCGTGTGGACCGAATACCGTGGCCCCCTCTGGGTTGACGTCCCGCTCGGCATCGAGGCACGCTACGAGGACGACGACTGGGCGCTCGAGGGCGTCGAGCAGGCGGCGAGCAAGGCGCTGCTTGGCGCCAAGCTCGACAGCGAGAGCAGCGAAACGAGCGCTGAGATGTTCGACGCGATCCTCGGAACGGCCTTCCCCCATCTCTTCAAGCTCATCGAGGAGCAGGTCGATGACGAGGAAGTGAAGCCCGAGGACGTTCGCCATGCCGCGATGCTCGACCTCTGGCTCCATCGCGGTAGCGGTGAGCTGCCCGCCTGGCTGAAGAAGATGTTCAAGAAGCTCGGTAACGGCGCCCCCGAGGCGTAGCGCTCACTCCTCGTCGGACTTCGACGGGGCGGGCTCGTCCAGCAACCTCACCGCATCCCGCCGCGCGTCCGGGCTGAGGTGCGCGTAGCGCATCGTCATCTCGATGGTGCTGTGCCCGAGCAGCTCCTGCACAGACTAGAGCGGCGCGCCGCGCATGGTGAGGTGAGAAGCGAAGGTGTGCCGCAGCTTGTGCCAGCCGATCCGCCGGATCCCTGCCCGGTTGCACGCGCGATGCAGCGGACGCCGACACGAGTTGCGTGTGAGCATCGCGCCGTTGTCGTCGCAGAAGACGAGCTCGCCGCGCTCGTGCCGATGCTCGAGCAGCGCAGCCCGAGCCTGATCGCTCAGCGGCACCTCCCGCGTTCGCCCGTTCTTGGGCGTACTCACCTCGCCGCACGACGTCGACCGGCGCACCACCAGACGCCCAGCCTCTAGATCCACATCACGCCAGCGAAGCGCGAGCAGCTCGCCGATGCGCAAGCCGGTGCGGGTCGCGACAGTGATGATGGCTCGCCACTCGGGTTCCGCTGCCGCGATGAGACGGTCCGCTTCATCGAAGGTCAGGAAGTCGAACTCGGGTCGCGCTGCCTTGAGCCATCGGATGGGCGGGATGACGTCCAGCAGCCCCCACT
>NZ_JAVKCK010000018.1:0-15336 GCF_040286215.1 Microcella sp. | reverse complement strand
CCCGGGCGGGCCGCGTGGTGTCCCGGCGCGCGCGCTGTGGTGGAGGCGGCGCCGGCCACGCTGGCGGCCGTCGGCGCCGGGCCACACCTCCGCGGGGTGCCGGCCCCCGATTCCTCCGCTACGAGCGACATTCGTTGCCGGTGAGGGGGGTGGAGACGGGCCGCCCGGCGCCTTCTGGGGATGCACGGCGGGCGCACGGGGCGTCCGCCACCGAGTGGGAGGACGGCGCGATGGTGGTGGTGGAGGAGGTCCCCGCGGTCCCCGCGGTGCTGGTGGTCGAGGACGACGCGCCCACGCGTACCTTCCTCGCCGAGAACCTGATCGCCGACCGGTTCGCGCCGATGTCGGCCACCTCGGCCGAGGAGGCGATGGCCGTGCTCGCCCGGTCGGCCCCCGACATCGCGGTCATCGACGCCGGCCTGCCCGGCGTCTCGGGTCTCGACCTGATCGACGCGATCCGGGCGGGCGGGGCGGGCGGGTGGAACCCGGCGATGCCGGTCCTCGTGATGTCCGGCAGCGCCGGCCCGCACGCGGCGGTGCGCGCGATGGAGCGAGGCGCCGACGACTTCGTGCCCAAGCCGTTCCACTACCCCGAGCTCCTGGCGCGCGTCGGTAACGCCCTGCGCCGCTCGCGGGGTGAGGCGGTGGGGGACGCCCTGCGCGTGGGGACGCTCAGCATCGACCGCCGCTCCCGTCGCGTCACGGTGTCCGGGCGGCTGGTGAGCCTCTCCGCGAAGGAGTACGGACTCCTCGTCGCGCTCGCCCGTGAGCCGCTGCGGGTCCACACCAAGGAGGAGCTCCTGCGCGACGTCTGGGGGTACCGGGGCGCGGCGCGTACGCGGACGGTCGACAGTCACGCCAGCCGGCTGCGTCTCAAGCTCGCCGAGGGCTCCTGCGGGGAGCGCTGGATCGGCAACGTCTGGGGGGTTAGGAGATGCCCCCCGAGACGACCGGCCCCGCCGTTACGGTTCTGGAAGTCCGCTTAGGCCGTAAGCGATCAAAGTCCGGTCGTGAGAGGGAAGGTGAGTGGAGATTGAGCGGCACCGCGAACCTCGACTGGGACTCAGACGCCGCGGGCTCCCCTGTGGAGGCCGAGAGGCCTGCGACGCATCTCATCTTGAAGTGGTCACCAAAGTTCGACCCCGAGACGATCGAGAAGCACGAGAGCGTTGCGGAGGCCATGGGCGCAGTCTGGTGGGGGCGCCGCGGGACGCCGGGTAAGTCCAGCCTCAGCCGCAAGAACTTCGAGACTTTCCAGCAGCAGATCGCCGAAGGCGTGCCGACCTTGGTCTTCCTTCATTCGGGTCCGGGCGGTACGTGGCGGACCCGAATGACCGGCATCGCGCTTGGTGAAGAGGCAGAGGACGTCGACCCTGAGCTGGTCCCGGACTACTACGACCCGCAGACCTACCACAGCCTCTGGGTACGACTCACAGACTTCACGCAGATCGAGCCACAAGAGGTTTGCGATGACTTCGTGCTGGCCCAGTCGTCCCAGGCCTCCAAGGAGGGGGCTCCAGTGACCGAGCAGACCCTCGGCACGCGGGGCCACGTCCTCATCCGCGCCAAAGAAGACTGGGACCCAGGAGAGCATCTCGAAGAGAACCCCGGGCTAGGAGACGTGCTCGTGCCGTTCGACGCGGCAGCGGTCGCTGCATCTGCTGAGCGACGAGGGCTTGTCCTCGACCCACGGATCTATCAGCAGCTGGTGGCGGCACTGCTGAGCGGCAAGCACATCATCCTGACCGGCCCACCTGGAACGGCGAAGACAACCCTTGCTGAAGCGGTCGGCGAGGCCGCCGCGGCGGCCGGTCTCTGTCGCGGCTACACCTTGACCACTGCCACGGCCGATTGGACGACCTACGAGACGATTGGCGGGCTGCGGCCGACCCCCTCGGGTGAGCTTGAATTCTCTGAGGGCCAGTTCCTTGCTGCGATCCGGGCCAAGAGGTGGCTTGTCATCGACGAGCTCAACCGGTCCAACTTCGACCGTGCCTTCGGCCAGCTGTTCACGGTGCTGTCTGGACAGTCGGTGGTGCTGCCCTACTCGCGACCGGGCCGGCCGGCCTCGGAGCCGCTGGCCCTTGTGCCCCAAGACTCCCAGGCACCATCGAATGGCCTCGATGTCCTGCCCATTCCGGGCTCGTGGCGCATCGTCGCGACGATGAACGTGTTCGACAAGACTCTCTTGTTCGAGATGTCGTTCGCCCTGATGAGGCGGTTCGCCTTCATCGAGGTCTCCTCTCCGAGCGACTCAGTCTTCGCGCAGCTCATCGAGGAGCAGGCGCGCGAGGCCCTTCCCGCTGAGCTGGCAAAGAAACTGCTGGTGCTCCGGCAGTTCAAGGATCTTGGCCCGGCCGTCTTCATGGACATCGCCCGCTTCCTGCGGCTCCGACTTGGCGATGAGCAAGCGGACCCGCGAGCGGTGCTCTTCGAGGCTTTCTACAGCTACCTGTTGCCGCAGTTCGAGGGCGTGAGTGCCAAGCAGGGCTATCTCCTCTACAAGACCCTGGTGTCCCTCGTCGGCGGTGAGGCGCGGGTGCGCGAGACGCTCAATGCCGTGCTCGGCCTGGACATCATGGCCCCGTCGGGCAAAGAGCCCGGGGACGACCTGGAGGACGACGAGCTCGACTCGGTCGACGAGTGAGATCCAAGGCCTGGATCCGATCAGAGGCGATCCAGCGACTGCGCGCAGACGTCTGGAGGGTCCTGAGCGAAGCCTCCCGCACCGACGACGATGTCGCGCTCGCGGCATCTGCTCTCCTGCAGATGCCTGCCAGCGACGTTCGGACGCTCGCCCAGTTGCAGTTTGTCCTCAGCGAGCCGGTCGGTCGCCTCTTGGACGACATGCCCCGCCTGATGCGCCGGCTGACGACGACGACCGTGCAGGAGACCGAGGCCGCGGCGGATCGAGTGCGCGGGCCGGTCCGGTGGGTGGAGACCTTCTCGGCTCGGGCGGTCTCCGGTCTCCCGCACATGTATGTCACGGCTCCTGCGCGACGGGCTTTTCATACACCCGAGAACGAGCTCCTGGCCTTCACGCTCGATGCCATCCTCGATGCGGGGCGCGCCACCCAATGGCACGTCTCGACACGACAGGGCGCAGGCGCTCAGGTCCGTCAGCGAGTGAGCGATGCCAGCAGGTGGCGCCACGCCCGTCCACTGGCTGACATATCGGGACTCGAGCCCTCGCCTCGCCGGCTGAGCCGTGTGCGCACCGGTCGGGCATCAAAGCGCTACGCGAGCGTCGTGGAGACGTGCGACCTGTACTTGGCGTTGCTGAAGCGACTCGATCGGGAGGCGATCCGCCAGGCGATCGAGGATCATGCACTGGTCGTCGCAAGCAACGACGCCCTGTTGGAGATCGAGTGCTTGTTTGCGCTCATCGACGGGCTCGTAGAAGTCGGCTGGAAGCGCCCCAGGCCGCGCCTGCTTCGCAATGCCCTGCTGTTCGAATCGCGCATGGGCGATCGGCGCCTCACACTCCACTACCAGAGCGCACCACAAGACCTGACCGCCGGCTCCCGCTATCGCAGCGTCCAAGACGCCCACGGGATTCCTGTCGGGCAACTGCGCCCCGACTTCGTGCTGACGACATCAGACTCGCAGGGAGTGCGGCGCATCGTGGTGGAGGTCAAGGGCGGCCCGAAGCGCCGCATCAGTGACTCCGCCCGAGCGGCCCTCTCTGATCTGTTGGCCTATCGCAGGGCATTCGGCCCGGCCCTTGGACCTCAGGGAGCCCCCTATGGCTTGGGTATCGCCTGGGGGGAACAGTTGGAGCCGTCGGACCAGAGCGAGATCCTTCTGTGCTCACCGGACACGGTCGGGCGGGCGCTCGCGCTACTCGACATCTAGGCCTGGGCGTGCGGCCGCGTCCTGCGGCTCCATTGATCAGCCTGTCCGACGCCTGGACCTCTGTGCTGCGCGCTCGATAGTCCCTGGGCCATTCGGGGGTCCCTGGCGCTTCTCGTGGCTACTGGCGGCCGGTGAGCCCCTCGGCTCTCGCGCACCTGTTGCCTGCCCACTCGCCGGCCTGCTGCCAGATGGCAGCGATGTGGAGCTCGTCGAGGAACTGGGCATAGGCGTCGCCGATCGGCTCGGCAAAGAGTGCGGCCATGCCGCAGTCGCCCGTGGGCCGGAGGAACTGTCGGTACATCAGCAACTGACCGATGGCAGCGCGCACCGCATCGGTTGCGTTCCCGCGGTAGAGGACCTTCGCCTCGACGATCCACTCACGCTCATCGCCCCGGATCACGAGATCGATCGGATGCTCCGCTGTCGATGCGCGGAGCCCATACTGCTGTGCCCACTCGCCGAACTCGCGCACCAGCTGCTCATGGCGGCGCGTCTTGACGATCTCGCCCCCGGCGATGTGGGCGCGGTAGTCGCTCGCATCCTTGGGCCGGAACTCTTCCAGAGCGCCCGCATGTTCATCTTTGCTCGGCAGAGCGAGTACGGGCCGCGGCGCCTCCAGCGTTCCGAACTGCAGGTGGAACATGCGCTTGTCATCGTCCCACCCAGCGACCCATGCTGGTCGTACCTGGCGCCACTGGTCGCGGTCTCCCTCCAAGATCGCGAAGATTGGGAGCCCGAGCTCGCCGGCCGCTTTGGTCGCGTTGACCTCCATCGCGTCGGTCGATGGGTTCTTGGTCTCCGGGTAGTGGTAGGTGATGCCCCGGGCTGACAGCTCATCCGGGTAATGCCGACCGGTGTGGCGGACGCTTACTGTCGCTCCCCGCTGATCACCGGTGGTCTCGCGGGTGCGCTTAAGGTCGGCAAATATCCCGCGGCCGGTGTTGTACATGCCGATGGAGCGCACGGTTCGAGCCGGAGCCGCGGCATGATCGGGTGCCTCGGGCTCGAGGAGCGACCACAGCTCGCGCCGGCGCTCGCGCTCGACGACCGACCCGGTGACAGCGCCCTTGAGGCGCAGGCTCGGTGGCTCGGCGATCGCTTCCACTCCAGGAAGAGAGGCGAGGACGGCTCCAGCAAAGGCGCTTCGATGCCCCAGCTGGTCCACGTTGATCGCGAGCTCGCCCTCGGACAGCAATCGGGCTGCGGCTGCTCGGATGTCGTCCAAGGCGACAGGCTGGCCTTCGGGGCTCCGTTCGGTCCCGACGATCACCGAGTCCGCGTCGATCGACAGGACATGGTTCTCTCGGTTCCGGCCGACTGTCCGCACCGAGCTGCCAACGAGCGAGCGCAGATACTGGTCAATGTCCAGGAGCGAAGGCGTCATGGTCGGTGATCATCTCCGAGGCGTCGGACGCCCCAGCAACAAACGGTTGGCGGCAGTTGGCGCTGCCTTCTCCCAGTGAGCTCCGCGTGCGATACGCGCGTTGGCGGCAGCGACTTCCGCAGTAGGTCTTTGGTCGCCCCGAGAGCGCGGTCCCGCACTGCAGGCACCGCTGGTGGGGTCTGGTGTCGAGGTAGCGGGCGCACGATTCAATGTCGCCAAGCGCGTCATCCGAACCTGCACACGCATCGCGTGCGAAGCGCCCCGCTGCCGCAGCGAGTCGACCGGTGGCGCCGGGGCGAGGGCGAGCCCTGCCAGCCCGAATCTCCTTCAGCGCGCTCGCACTCATGCTCGTCGTCTCCATCAGCTGTGCGAGCGGGATGGCACCGAGCACCGGCAGCACGATGTCATCCCAGACCTGCCCGAAGCGCCTGGAGCGTACGGTGTAGGTGGATTCGATCTCGGACCCATCAAGCACGAGCCCGTGTTGGACGTCGTCGAGCCGGTTGGACTCCTTGCCGATGTGGGAGATGGTCGCCGGACAGACGGAGCGTCGGCCGAGGAGGCCGCGGGCTGCAGGACCGCTCCCAGCGCCATCGGGCCCGGTTGCCTTGGCCTCCGGGTGGGCGAGGTAGGCGTCGAGCACCTGTCGGTAGCTCTTGACGGTGACGACGCGCTCGCCTACCCACTCGGTCGGATCCCCGGTTCTAATCGCGTAGTTGGGGCTCTTGGGGTCGAACCGGTTGCGCCAACCTAGGCTCGGCCACGCGCGTGGGTCACCTGAGTAGGGAGCAATCAGCAGGAAGCGTGCTGGGTCGACGCCAGCCGGATGGCCGAAGGCGGTGACTTGGGCGGCAAGCAGGAAGTTCGCCGGCTTGATCTGCTGCGAGTAGTCGCGGCCGCTGCCCCACGCAGCAAAGAGCCGATGGATTGACGGTGAGGAAACTGTCACGCGGCTGAGCGCTGGGCGGTCGAGCCAATCCGGATCCGGAGGGTTGCCCTGCGGCCCCGATGGGATCCCGTCGCGGGCCAGGAGGTGTCGCCATGCCTGATGGATCCAGGCGCGATCGGCGTCCTCGGGGTCGGTGGGGTTGAGCAGGTGGCCGAGTCCATGCTCGGAGGGTTTGCAGATCGCAACAGAGCCGTCGGGCTCGCGAGTGAACAGCACATAGCGTTTGGCGCTGATCGCGTAGGCCCACAGCGGGCGCTGTGTGTGCGTGCCCGGGTCGAAATTGTCGCCTTCGATCTTCAGGATCGATCCCGGGACAGCATCGGGGGCGTAGGGGTTGAGCGCCGCAAAGCGGTCGCGGATCTCCTCGACGCGAGCCCAGCTGAGGGCGGTGATCGCCGCCGTCCCGTCGAGCATCTCGGTGCCACCCGGGCAGGGCACCAGGCCGCGCTCGTGCTGAGCGACGATCGCCAGCGAATCGGTGTCGCACAACGCATAGTGGCCGCCGACCTCGCGCACTGATGCCTCAAGCATGCCGAGCATTAGTCGGGCCGCTCCGGTGATACAGGCGGCAAGCGGCGGGAAACAAAAGGCGCCGGGGGTCTCGGGGCGGGCAACGGTTGCGGTGAGAGGCTCGTCGGTCTGCCCGAAGACCTCGACCGTGTGCGCTTTTCCGCTTGCCTCCTGGGCGTTGAGCTCGGCGTAGATGCCGTACCCGCCCGAGTTGGCGAGCACCTTCAAGAAGGCTTGGAGCGCCTCGCGCTCGGGGTCTGAGAGGGCGGCGTACTCGCCGGCGCCGCGCCGTACACGGTGGCGCTCCTCGATGACCGATCGAAAGAAGTCCTCGCTGCGTGGGTCGATGTTGACCGCCCCACGCAGGCGTACCGGCTTGAGGCCTGATTGCGCGCCGACCGGAATGAGCCGTAGCGCGCGGTGAACCTTCGGGGCGGTGCCGCCGAGGATCTTCGCGGTCACACAGTCAGCAAGCGTGTACCAGCTCGACCCGGTTGAGTGCAGGTGGTTGAGCCCGATGCCCCATTCGCCTGCCGGGTCGCGATAACGGGCACGCACCGGAAGCGGCTCGCCGGCCGGCTCGATCTCGACCAGCACCAAGAGCTCTCGCCAGAGCTCCCGCTCGAAGCACCGCTCCAGATCGAGACTGGCAAGCAACCGGCGGACCTCGGCGGTGGCGTCGACCGTCTCGATGCGCTCCGCGGCCAGCAGTTGCCATGAGCCCATCAGGGCGTTGACGGTGGGATACATGGAGAGGAAATCGCAGAGCACAACCGGCACCGGGACGCGCCGGATCCGGCACTCGGCGCGCCCGCCGTAGTAGGCAGCCATGCCCTTGCCCAGGAGCTGTGGGTCAAGATCGGGCTGACGGACCAAGGGTGCCTGCAGGCCCATCGTGTCCAGATAGCCCTTGGCCAGTGTCGCGGGCGAGCGCACAGAGGTCACCGGTCGTGAAATTGGGTGGCGGCGGTACTCGGTGAGCGCCGCCTGACACAGCGATGCGGTCGCGGCGACATCTTCGCGGCAGTAGTCGATCAGCTCGGTGCTGATCACCCCAAGCGGAGCGTCGCGCTTGTGGTACGGCACCCCGAAGGCATCGCTGGCCGATTCCAGGCTGTGGCTGGCGTTGGTGAGCGCGAAGGCGAGGGTGCGCAGATCCAGGAAGTTGCCGCGAAACGCATACCGCGGATCCGCACGTCCGTCGGGTGAGTCCTCGGGGACCTGGTCGGCTCGGTCGATGCCGGCCGGCCGCGAGAACGACAGCTCGGCGCGTTTGGAGTCGATCATCCGCATCAGCAACCGCGGCCGAAAACGATTCTCGCGCCCATCATGCTCACAGAGTGGAAGCGAGAACCCACCGCGGAACCACCCTTTGGCCGCGCCGGCTCCAACCGCGAGACGCGACAGGTCAAACGGGAGGTTGAGGCCCACCACGAGGGCGCGCTGCTTGTAGGCCCGCCGCCAGAGGAGCTGGTCGACGAACTGTGAGCGCGTCAGGAGGGCCAGACGCCGGTACGCCGCTCGGGCGACATCCGAGCGATGTGCGGCCACGTACTGCGCCACCAAAGCATGGGCATCGGGGTCGGTACTGGCGAGGTCATCGGGGATGAGGATCCCCTCTTGGACCAGGAACGCAGGGTGGTCCGCGCCGGCCTCGTCGCGATAGAGGCGCCAGACGCCGACAAGCAGCCTCTGGGTCGGATCGATGGTGGTCTCGGTGTCAAGCACCAACGTGAGTTGTCCGCGCTCAGAGCGCCGGTAGCGGCGCCCAGGCTGCGCAGGTGACCTGTGGCGTGATCGACGGCGGCCTTCTGCGGCGCGCCACGATGTGGGTGGCGCCCAGGCGCGCAGGGCGATCTGGAGGTGCTCAGGGTGCGGCTCGGACGTGTGCGGGCGATTCATGGCAGTTCTCCTTCGTGGATGTGGGAGCGCCAGCCGGGCAGGCGCGCATCGAGCAGGCAGATCAGGTAGGTCAGGGTGTCGGCGCAGCGGATCAGGTAGTCCGACACGGCCCCCAGCCAGGCGACATCCCCGACACCCGCCACACGCGCGAAGAGGGTCCCCAGGCAGCGCAGGCCCTCGGCGATCGACTCTCCCGGGGCGCGCAGCGGCGAGTGGCGCAGATCGCAACCGGCGTCCGCCATGTCGTCGTGGATCAGGCGGTGATGGGCCAGGCACAGATCGACGACAAGCTCACAGTCGTGCGCTCTTCCCGCAGCGTGATGGGCCTCGGTGGGCCGAGCGCCGCAGAGCGCACACCCTCCTGCGGCGCGCGGGTCCATCAGGCGACCTGCGCGTAGATCGATTCGAAGCCGAACAGCTCCCCGGCCCGGACCAACTCCTTGATGCGCTCAAGGTCGGTGAGCAGCTCAACGCCGCCCACCCGAGCGCCCCGCAGGCGGCGCAGTCCCGATGAGTCGTCGTCTGCAAGAAACGCGTCGAGCGCCTGCCAATGGCGACCGACTCTCGAGGCCGCTCGCGAGCCACGAACATCAACCGTCGCTCGGCCGTCCCAGCTGACGACATGCATGCGCCGGTACAGCCGATCCACGGGGCGTGCCTGGGTGCGGCGGCCGGTCGCAGAAAGCGCATCCGCCGCCCAGCGGCGCACGGTCGAGGGGGTCGTGTTGGCGCGACGCGTGGCCTCGGTGAGCGACAGACCCTCGGAGCGCATCCGCGCCACGGCCTCCAGCGCCCGAGCGCGCGCCTCACGCTCAGAGACCGTCAAGCCCTCAAGGTCGCGTGCGCTACGGACCCGGCGCGGGTCGATCCGCTTGGCCCAATAGGAGGCATAGCCCTGAGCCCGGGCGCGCTCTTGCCGGCGGCGGTACTCGGCCGCATAGTCGCGCCCTCGGGCCATCACTGGCCGCCCGCTCGGTCCGACCGCTCGCCTGTCGCCTGGTCGAACGTTTCCCGCAGCGCGCGCTCAACCAGAAGCGGCAGGTAACAGGCAATCAGCTCCTCCACGACACGCGAAGGGCTGAGCCCGCGACGCGTCGCCTCAGCGTCGATCGCCGAGCGCATCCCCGCGGTGATCCGCCAGGTGACCGTTGTTCGAGGGACTGCCATGCGAGCAACCTGGCAGGCGCCCCGAGTCCAATCTGACGCGCCTGGCGGGTAGTTCTAAGATCGTGACTGTGTCCACACGCACTCCGAGCGCGGCGGCCAGCGCCCTGATCGAGGCCTGTGCCGAGGCGGGCGAGGTCGTCTCGGCCCGTCAGATCGAGCGCTGGCGTCAGCTGGACCTTCTGCCACGACCAGCCCGGCGCGGCCTCGGACGTGGCAAGGGCTCAGCCTCGGCATACCCAGTCGAGGCGACCGAGCTCGCCACCGCGATCGCCTCACGAATTCGAGCCGGAGAGCGCCTCGACTTCATGGGACTCCTGCTGTTCGTGGAGAGGCTGCCGGTACCTGAGGCGGGGATCCGCCGAGCACTGACTGAGCTAATCCGCGAGATGGGAGGCCGGCTTGCCGCCGACGACGGATCCGAGGATCACTTCGCCCGGGCCGAAGACACTGCCACCAGGACTCGGCGAGACCTGGTCCGCCGCCCACATTGGCGTGAGCGCAGACGACGTCTCCGCGGTCTGCCCGAGACAGCCGACAGCGTCTTTGGCAGTGTCATCACCAACCTCGGGCGCATCGTCTTGGGGGACCAACCACCAGGGGAAGCTCTCGGCGAAATCGCACGAGCTTTCGGCTACTCGACTACACAACGACCCCCAGGCGGGGATGGAGCGCAGATCGACCTCCGCGTCTTCGATGAGCACCTTGGGTCCCTCACACTCGACGGTCTGAGCAGAGCCGCGCGCACCATCCCGTTGCCGCGTCTCGTTGCGGCTCGTGACTGCGTACTCGCCTTCAGTGGTCCACCCGATGAGCCTGCCGACATAACCGCGCTGCTGTGCACCGCAGTCCGCGAGGCGGGCTACCTCGCGCCTGTCCAAGTGTCGAAGGACCAGATCGTGATCGGGATCTCGGCCCTCACGCTTGCACACTTGGGGCAAGATCTCCCGGCCTCCGAACCTGCTGTGGCGAGTCTTGATGCCGGCGCCACCTACATCCGGGCACTGCGGCGGTTGAGGCGATCGATCAGCGACGACGAACTGCGCGTTGTCCTGCGAGGGGGACACGACGCCCCACCCACGGCCGCAGAGACAAGGGAGCGTCTCGCCGCGCTCCTACAGCAACACTTTTCCGAGCACCGAAGTGACGCACAGATCCTACTCGACGACCAGCGCGGCGGATAGAATCCGCAGATGGGAGCGCTCTCGGAAGGCGTGTTGTGAGCGGCGCAGTTGATGAACGTCGGCGCGCGCGCTATGCGACCACGAAGAAGGTGGACCGGCCCGCCAGCCCGCTCTGGACCAAGGCCCAACTCGCCAAGAGCAATGATCTGGGCCTTCACATCGCCACGGGCCACGGCATCCGCCTCGCCGTTGAGCGCGGGCATCTGATCGTCGAAGACGGTGTAGCCGATGAGCGCCGCCGGGTGCGCTTCAACCGTGCCACCTCCCGTCTGAAGCGCCTCGTGGTGATCGGCCACTCAGGGTCGGTCAGCCTCGACGCCCTGCGTTGGATCACTGACGTCGGTGCCGTGTTCGTTCAAGTCGACCACGACTCCAACCTGGTGACCATGAGCGCGCCGGCACGTCACCACGACCCCAAGCTCCGCCGCGCCCAAGCGCTGGCCACAGACTCGGAGACTGGGCGGCAGATCATGATCGATCTCCTGTCGACCAAGCTGGAGCGCCAAGCGACCCTATGCGATCGGATAGAAGAGATCACCGGGATCATCGGTCAATCCGAAATCATCCGCAGAGAGAAGACAAAGCTCGACAGCCTCGCAACCACGAAGGAACTGCGCCACCGGGAAGCGACTGCCGCGCAGGCCTATTGGCGCGCTTGGGCGAAGGTACCGGTCACGTTCTCAGGAGCCGATGCGGCCGGCGTCCCCGACCACTGGCGAATCGTCGGCCCACGAACATCGCAGCTGGATGGTCAGTGGTCCAGGCGGGCGATCTCCCCCGTGCACGCCATGCTCAACTACCTCTATGCGATCCTGGAAGTGGAGGCGACGATCGCGTGCCACTCAGTTGGGCTAGATCCGAGCATCGGAATTCTCCACGCCGACGAGCGCTACCGAGCCTCAATGGCAGCAGATCTGATGGAGCCCCTGCGCACGCATGCAGACGAGGTCGTGCTTACCTTCATCGCCCGCCGCTCGCTCCACACTGGCGACTGGGCCGAGACCGCAGATGGGACCTGCCGGTTGCTGGAGGCCTTAGCCCGAGAGCTGAGTGGTTATGCCCCCGCGTTTCTCGCATCCGCCCTTCAATGGGGCCAGGGGGTCGCCGCTACTCTACGGGCACGCCCGGGAGGACTAACAGTGTCAGAAGAACACCCGCAATCGCGCGCGTCAGCCCCAGCGTTGGGCGATCCTCTTCATGACAGGCCAACGTGGGACGCGGTCGTTCTTCCAAGGTTGCGAGGCATGGCACCGAAGGAGATCTCCGACATAACAGGCATCAGCCTGACAAGCGTCAAAGAGATCCGATCCGGAAAGACCTATCCACGTCTCAGCAATCGCCGGATGCTGCGAGATCTAATAGAGCGAAGAGCCAACCCCTCACCAGGTGTGCACACCCTCGGCTTCTTATAATGCACTCGATGCCTGATCCGGGACTCATTCAGGCTGCTGCCGCGACGCCGCCCCCTCAGGAGCGGGGCGCCACGTTTCCCATGTCTCGCGATCAGGTTGCCTTGGCGGACGCGTTGCGTGACGTAGCGCCAGTCTTGGACAAGTATTACCGAGGGGCCTTGACTGTGCTCCACGACGAGGGCAACGCTGACCGCTTGGCCCTCTGTGCACATGGCGTTAGAGAGCTGATCGAGAAGCTCCCCGCGCACCGAAGCCTGCCGAGTCGCGCAGGAATAAATCTCGGGACAGAGGTCGCCAACCTATCGCCCTTCTGGTCAAGAGCTGAGGAGCAATCAGCGTGCCACACGAGTGGAGACTGGATTGGCACTATCGATCCATCACTCCGCAAAGTGTTAAAACGCCTATCTAAGTTCTTCAATAGATATCACACAAATCGCGGGCCGCGAACAGAAGAGGCGCGAACTCTCCTTCGAGATCTCGATCGTTACTCCACCCCACTCCCAAAGGCGGTCGAGGAGTTGCGCGTCGCGGAATGGCTGCAACACCGTGAGTACTTCACAGGAGTCTCTCATCACAAACAAACGGATGAGGTGACGTTTTGTAGTCAACTCCAATCTCTTGAGGCTCTTCTCATCGATTGGCTTTTGCCTCGCACGTTTGAAGATCGTTCGGTGCTCGACGCCCTAATTCGAGAGGGCGAGGGAAGATGATTACGCCCGATCTCGTTGATCGCGTGCTGAATGCCATCAAGCGAGGGTCGGACTATGCGTACTTCTTCTCTCAGCTGGACTCCCCCGACTGGATCGCTCCCCTTGGGCAGAAGGGGGTCTTCTCGGATCCACCACCTCCAGTGGACGATCAGGAGGGATACGCAGTGGCCCCTCTGTGGCCAGCCTCTGAGTACCTGGCGCGCATGGCTCCGCGGGCGCCGGAGGACGTCCTACGTGCCCTTGAGAATGTTCCCGTAGTTCGGAATCCCCATGTCTTGCGCGACATCTTGACTGCCGGCCTGAAGATGCCGCCTGAGGTCGGTGCGTCACTTGCCGACACGATCGTTTCCTGGACTTCGGTAGTGGGCCTGAGTGCGAATGCTGACGACCTGGCAGAGTTCGTTTGCCGACTTTTCCAGGGGGGGCAGGCACGCACTGGACTCAGGCTTATGCGGGTCATCGTCGCGGTAAGTCAAGCCGAATACGGGGACGATGAGCCACTCTTCGCGGTTCCCCGGGTGGAGTCCGCGGCGGGGTTGGGTCGGTGGGACTACCAGGACGCCCTGGAGAAATTGCTTGCGGGGGCGCACGGCGACACATTGGATCAGGCCCTTGGCGTCGTCATCGAGACGCTCGACATAGCTCTGCGGGCTGAGGTTAGCGGGGGTGTCGATGCTCCCGGGCGCGATTACTCGGAGTACTGGCGACCGACCCTGCGCGCGTCACGCGCGGAGGAGTACACGGACATCAAGAAGGCGCTCGTTGGGGCCCTCCTTCGCCATGGAGAGCGCCTGACCCAAGAAGACCCCCAGCGACTTCATGAGTTTGTTGCCTGCCTCGAACGACCCGGCTGGGACATCCTCCAGCGACTCGCTCTCCGACTCATTGCACAGTGCGACCATCGAGCCGTGGATCTTGCGAGACCGCGCTTGACCAACCCCTCGCTCTTCGGGAACCCGCGAATAGAGGCGGAGTACGCCGAACTGGCGGAGCGATTTGGCTCCGATTTAGAGACAGGCGAACTCGCCGCCGTTCTCGACTGGGTCAAGAACGGCCCGCCCAATCTCAGCCAGTGGGCCGAACGGGAGAAAGGCGAGACTGGCGAAGATCCGGCTACGGAGTCTGTGGACGCGCACGCCTGGGCTTGGAGGCTCCGGCGCCTCCTACCGTTCCGAGAGGTCCTCCCGGCGGAGTGGTCAGAGCAGTTTGACGAATGGGAGCGGCGTCTTGGATCACCGGTGGATCCAAGAGATCCGAGCCCCGTCGTCACATCCTGGGTGGGTCCGACGAGCCCATTCAGCGCCGACGATCTCAGTGCTCTGAGCGCGGACGAGGCGCTCAAGAGCGCGATCTCCTGGAAGCCATCTGCTGACAGATGGGCGCCCTCTCAAGAAGGCCTCGGAAGGGCGCTCAGGGAGGACGTCGCCCGCCGGCCAGCTCAGTACTCTCGGCACGCCGAACTTCTTTGCGGTGCGGAACCCACTCTGGTGGACCACGTTCTCAGCGGGCTAGCGGAAGGTGCGAAGGCAGGAGTCTCACTCGACTGGCCCGCTGTGCTCGGACTCTGCAACTGGCTCTTCGTATCCCCGCGCTCCGACGACGAGGAGGGATGTTGGCGCAGAGCTCACGAGGCAGCGGGGCACTTCGTTCGAACCGTCTTGAGCAGGGGTCCAGGTCTTGTGCCCTTGACGCTTCGCGGCGAGGTTTGGTCGTTGATCGAAGGGCTCTGCGAATCGCCGGACCCCGACGATGCCCGGGATCGGAGCGACGCGGAGAGTGGCTGGGATCCCCCCCATACCGCACTGAATAGCGTCCGCGGAGTGGGGCTCCAAGCCGCGATTCAGTATGGCCTGTGGCTGATGAACAGCCTGCGCCCCGGTGAGAATAAGAACCCCGACGGGTTCGGTATCGCCCCCGAGCTTCGTGACCTCTTGGAGAGGCACTTAGATCTCGCGGTGGAAGCGTCGATCGCCGTTCGATCCGTCTATGGACAGTACTTTCCCTGGCTTGTTCTCCTCGATGGGAAGTGGGCGTCCGAGGCGCGCGGGGCCATCTTCTCGCGCAGTGACGATCGCCCGGAGTACCGTCGCGCGGCGTGGGGAGCATTCCTGGACTTCAATGAGGCGTACCGGGACGTTTTCGCGATGTTGAAAGACGAGTATCAGCAAGCGATTAGTGATCTGCCGCTCAAGGCAAGAGATCAGCCATTCGGCAGGCCCCCCACTGATGAGCAGCTCTTGCGCCACCTCATGGTTATGCACTACAG
>NZ_JAVKCK010000017.1:0-340255 GCF_040286215.1 Microcella sp. | reverse complement strand
GGCGGCCTCAGCGGCGCGCCGCTCGCCGCCCGCTCTCTCGCGGTGCTGGGCCGTCTTCGCGCTGCCGTGCCTGACGATTTCTGCATCATCTCGGTCGGCGGCATCGACACGGCGGAGGACGCTGCGGAGCGCCTCGAGGCTGGAGCTACCCTCGTGCAGGGCTACACGGCCTTCCTCTACCGCGGACCGCTCTGGGCACGCAGCATCACGCGCGGCCTCGTTGCGCGGCGCCGAACGGTCGGGGGAGACCAGCCCTCCTCGACCTAGACGACGGGGAACTCCCCGCGCTTGACCTGGGGCTTCGGCAGGCGCAGGACGCGCAACTGGAGGGCGCGCATGCCGGCGTAGAACCCCACACCCTTCTCGGCGGAGCCGAACTTCTTGGCGAGCTTGCGCTTGACGAGCCAGGAGAGGACGACAGAGTCGATGATCGCGACGAGGAAGAATCCCCACAGCACGAGGATCGAGATGGTCTGCGCCTCGAGGGAGGGGATGAAGGTCGCGATGATGACGAGGAACATCACCGGAATGAGGAACTCGCCCAGGCTCGTGCGGGCGTCCACGTAGTCGCGGACGAACTTGCGCTGCGGGCCCTTGTCCCGTTGCGGGAGGTAGCGCTCATCGCCAGCCGCCATGCCGATGCGGGCGCGCTCGCGCGCGGCGTTCATCTTCGCGCGCGCCTCTTTTCGAGCCTGCCGACGATCGTCCGGCACCAGCGGACGCTTGCGGGCCGCCTCGCGCTCCTTGCGGGTGGGTGTGGGGCGACCTTTGCTGGCGGATGCCGGTCCTGGAGTCTGCTCGACGGCGTCGGCGCTCGCCTGCTCGGAGCCGGTGGGTTCGGCGTTCGTCTTGTCTCGGGCGGCCACGGGGGCACATCCTTCCGTTGTGGGGCAGGGTCTTAAGATTACCGGCATGACCTCCGACCCTCGTCCCGCCCGCCCGTCGACCCCCGGCGATGTGCGGCTGCGGCTCGCCGATGCCGTGCGGGACGGGCTTCCCGCCGCCATCGCGGACCTCTCGACGCTCGTGCGCATCCCGTCGGTGTCGTGGGACGGCTTCGATCCCCAGCGCGTGCAGGAGTCGGCTGAGACCGTCGCGGCGCTCCTGCGAGAGCTCGGCGTATTCGACACGGTCACCATCGAGCGGGCGCCCGTGCCCGGCTCCGAGCAGCGGGGCCAGCCCGCCGTCATCGCGCGCCGGGAGCCCCGTGCCGGGCGGCCGACCGTCATGCTGTACGCCCACCACGACGTGCAGCCTCCCGGTCGGGAAGAGGACTGGCACTCGCCGCCTTTCGAGCCGACGCTGCGCGGCGATCGTCTCTACGGGCGGGGCGTGGCGGATGACAAGGCAGGTGTGCTTGCGCACGTCGCGGCGATTCGAGCACTGGTGGATGTTCAGGGCGCCGACCCTGACCTGGGTCTTGTCGTGTTCATCGAGGGCGAGGAGGAGTTCGGGTCGCGGTCGTTCGAGACGATGCTCGCCCAACACCGCGCTCTCCTCACCGCGGATGTCATCGTCGTCGCCGACTCCGACAACTGGACGACGACGATCCCGTCACTCACCGTTGGCCTGCGCGGCAATGCAGCCTTCCACCTCACAGTGTCGACCCTGGGACACGCTTCCCACTCGGGGATGCTCGGCGGCGCCGCCCCCGACGCGATGCTGGCGCTCGTGCGCATACTCGCCAGCTTGCACGACGACGACGGGTCTGTCGCCGTCGAGGGTCTCACCTCGCATACGCAGGACGTTCCGGCCGTCGCGGTGGAGCGCTTTCGCGAGGACGCGGCTCTGCTCGAGGGAGTGTCGCCCATCGGCCGTGGGGAGATCCTGCACCGGCTCTGGGCGCAACCGGCCATCACCGTGACCGGCATCGATGCACCGAGCGTGCAGAACGCTTCGAACACGCTCCTGCCCTCTGTCACCGTCAAGATCAGCTGCCGAGTCGCACCGGGTCAGAGCGCTCAGGACGCCTTCACGGCGATCGAGCGCCACATTCGCCACCACGCGCCCTTCGGGGCCCATGTGTCCTTCGCGGCCGTCGACCTGGGCGACCCCTTCCTCGTCGACACGGCCGGCTGGGCCGTCGACGAGGTGCTGACGGCGATGGAGGAGGCCTGGGGCGAGGTGCCGCAGCTGACCGGTGTGGGCGGCTCAATTCCGTTCATCGCCCAGCTTGCTCAGACCTTTCCCCAGGCGCAGGTGCTCGTGACCGGCGTCGAGGATCCGGAGACGCGGGCGCACAGCCCCAATGAGTCCCTCCACCTCGGCGTCTTCCATCGGGCGATCCTGACTGAGGCTCTCCTGCTCGCGCGCCTGGACGGCGCCGTGAGCCTGCCGCGGGACGCAGACTGACGGCGTACACTGAGGGTCAGTCTTCTCACCACCTAGGAGGTCTCATGACCGACACGATGACCAGTGCCCATGGCGTCTCACTGACCGACGCGGCGGCGGCCAAGGTGCGCGCCCTGCTCGAGCAGGAGGGCCGCGACGACCTCCGCCTGCGTCTCGCGGTGCAGCCCGGAGGCTGCTCGGGGCTCATCTACCAGCTGTACTTCGACGAGCGCATGCTCGAGGGCGACAGCCGCCGTGACTTCGACGGCGTCGAAGTCGTCGTCGACAAGATGAGCGTCCCCTACCTCGAGGGCGCCTCCATAGACTTCGAGGACACGATCCAGAAGCAGGGCTTCACGATCGACAACCCCAACGCAGGCGGCAGCTGTGCGTGCGGAGACAGCTTCCACTGAGGCTCTTCCGCGCCAGTGCGTCGAGCAGGGCATCCTCACCTCGTGAGGGTGCCTTTCTCTCTGTCGGCACCGCTTCGCCCACCGTTTCGGAGCGTCGCAGGGCCGTTCCGCAGGATGCAGTGACGTAGACTGAAACGGTTCCCCGCTCCCCAGCTCGAGAGGTCACCGGTGCGCTCCAACCGACGTCTTCGATTGACGGCCATACCGCTCGCGATCATCACCACGGTCGCACTCGCGGGCTGCACGACGCAGCAGACCCTCGGCTGGTTGCCGACCGAGCCCGGCACGACCAACCAAGTCGACCGTGTGATCGGTCTCTGGGTGACCTCCTGGATCGTGCTGCTCGCTGTGGGTGCCATCACGTGGGGGCTCATCATCTGGGCAGCGATCGTGTACCGCCGGCGCAAGGGCCAGACCGGCCTGCCCGCGCAGCTGCGCTACAACATGCCGATCGAGATCTTCTACACCGTTGTTCCCTTGATCCTGGTGCTCGGCTTCTTCGCCTTCACCGCGCGTGACCAGGCCGAGATCGAAGCACCTCTGGCCGACCCCGACGTCACGATCGAGGTGTACGGCAAGCGCTGGGCGTGGGACTTCAACTACATCACCGACGACGTCTTCTACCAAGGCATCCAGGCTCAGGAGACGGGGCCGAACAACGAGATCGACGTCGACTCCCTGCCGACGCTCTACCTGCCGGTGAACAAGAAGGTGGAGATCCTCATCGAGTCGCGCGACGTGCTGCACTCGTTCTGGATCATCGACTTCCTCTACAAGAAGGACATGTTCCCGGGGGAGAACGAGACCAACTACTGGTACTTCATCCCTCAGAAGGAGGGCACGTACACCGGCAAGTGCGCAGAGCTGTGCGGCGAGTACCACTCGCTCATGCTCTTCAACGTCGAGGTCGTCTCGCAGGAGGAGTACGACGCTCAGATGGACGCGCTACGGGCACAGGGCAATGTCGGCAGGCTCGGTGCAGAGTTCAACACCAACGCGAACCTGCCGGGCACGACCGGCACCACGGAAGAGGAGTAAGCGGGCATGACCACGACCGCACCCAGGCCGAACGTCTCGACGAGCGAACCAGGCCACGTCTCTCCCACCGTCGGACGCAAGGGCAACGTCTTCGTCGGCTGGATCACCTCGACCGACCACAAGACGATCGGGTACATGTACCTGATCTCCTCCTTCGTCTACTTTCTCATCGGCGGAGTGATGGCGCTCGTCATCCGCGCGCAGCTTTTCGCCCCGGGCCTCGAGGTCGTGGCGACGAAGGAGCAGTACAACCAGCTGTTCACGATGCACGGCACGATCATGCTCCTCATGTTCGCGACGCCGCTCTTCGCAGGTTTCGCGAACGTGCTCATGCCGCTGCAGATCGGCGCCCCGGACGTCGCCTTCCCGCGTCTGAACGCTTTCGCCTACTGGCTCTACTCGTTCGGCTCGCTCATCGCCGTCGCGGGTTTCCTCACACCGCAAGGGGCCGCCTCGTTCGGGTGGTTCGCCTACGCCCCGCTGTCATCCCAGACCTTCACGCCGGGGCTCGGCGGCAACATGTGGGTCTTCGGGCTCTGTCTGAGCGGATTCGGAACGATCCTCGGTGCCGTGAACTTCATCACGACGATCATCACGATGCGCGCGCCCGGCATGACCATGTGGCGCATGCCGATCTTCACGTGGAACACCCTCGTGACCTCGTTGCTGGTCCTCATGGCGTTCCCCGTCCTGGCCGCGGCGCTCTTCGCGCTCGGCTCCGACCGAATGTTCGGCTCGCACGTGTTCGACGCAGCGACGGGGGGAGCGATCCTCTGGCAGCACCTGTTCTGGTTCTTCGGCCACCCGGAGGTCTACATCATCGCTCTGCCGTTCTTCGGCATCGTCTCCGAGATCTTCCCCGTCTTCAGCCGCAAGCCGATCTTCGGATACAAGACGCTCGTGTACGCCACGATCGCGATCGCCGCCCTCTCGATCACGGTGTGGGCACACCACATGTACGTGACCGGGTCTGTACTGCTGCCGTTCTTCGCCCTCATGACCATGCTCATCGCTGTGCCCACGGGTGTGAAGATCTTCAACTGGATCGGCACGATGTGGCGCGGTTCCGTGACGTTCGAGACTCCTCTGGTCTGGGCCCTCGGGTTCCTCGTCACCTTCGTCTTCGGCGGGCTGACGGGTGTCATTCTCGCGTCGCCGCCGCTCGACTTCGCGGTCTCAGACTCCTACTTCGTGGTCGCCCACTTCCACTACGTGGTCTTCGGTACCGTCGTGTTCGCGATGTTTGCCGGGTTCTACTTCTGGTGGCCCAAGTGGACGGGCAAGATGCTGAACGAGCGTCTCGGCCACATCCACTTCTGGACTCTCTTCATCGGCTTCCACGCGACGTTCCTCGTGCAGCACTGGCTCGGTGTGGTGGGAATGCCGCGCCGCTACGCCACGTATCTTGTCGAAGACGGCTTCACGTGGATGAACCAGCTCTCGACGTTCGGCTCGTTCCTGCTCGCGGCATCCATGATTCCGTTCCTGCTGAACGTGTACATCACCGCCCGCCGTGCTCCTCAGGTCACCGTCAACGACCCGTGGGGCTATGGCCGGTCGCTTGAGTGGGCGACGAGCTGCCCGCCGCCGCGCCACAACTTCACGTCGATCCCGCGCATCCGGTCGGAGTCGCCGGCGTTCGACCTGAACCACCCGGAGGCGGGGATGCCCATGGGCATCGGCCCCGCGAAGGACGCTCCGGATGCCGCCACGTACGACATCAGCGACGACAAGGTGAAGTGAGCGACCAGCCATGAAGACGAACATCAACCTGTTCTGGATCCTGCTGGTCTTCTTTCTCGCTCTGACCGCGATCTACGTGGGGTGGTCGATTCTCGACACCGGTCAGGTCGAGTGGGTGGGAGCCGTATCGCTGGGCCTGTGCGCCGTCCTGTCCGTGTTCATCGCCTTCTACCTGCGGCTCGTGTACCGCAACCAGGGAGGAGAGCTGCCCGAGGATCGCGGGGATGCCGACATCGATGACGGCGAAGCAGAGCAGGGCTTCTTCCCTCCGTGGAGCTGGTGGCCGGTGCTGCTCGCCGGCGGTGCCGCTCTCGTGTTCCTGGGCCTCGCCATCGACTTCTGGATCGTCGGGTACGCCTCGGTGATCGCGCTCATCGCCCTCGTGGGCTGGGTGTACGAGTACTACCGCGGCAACTTCGGGCGCTGAGATGACCGTGCGTGCTGCCGCCTCCGCAGATGCGGACGCGGTGTTCGCGCTCGTGCAGCAGCTGGGCGCTGCCTTCGTTCCGGTGCGCGCGGCGTTCGACCAGAGCTTCACGGCGCTGGTCGACGCCACCGACGACTCAGGGGCCTTTCTCCTCGTCGTTGAAGACGACGAGGGAGCAGTGAGCGGCTACGCCTTGACGACCGTGGCGAGGCTTCTGTCGACGAACGGACTCTCGGCGCAGCTGCAAGAGATCGCCGTCGACGAGGCAGTGCGCGGTCAGGACCTCGGTACGCAGCTTGTGCATGCTGTCGAGGCTGAGTGCGTCAGTCGGGGAGTTCGTCAACTCACCGTCGCCGCCCGGCGCGCCGGCGGCTTCTACGACCGTCTCGGCTACACGCAGAACGCCGAGTACATGCGACGGGTGTTCTGAGCGCGGACGGTGCGCTGAGCGGTGCGCGCGTGCGGTTGCGCTTGCTCGTTGCAGCAGACCTCGACGAGTTCGTCGCCTATCGTCGCGACGTCGCCGTCGCCGCGTTCCAGTCATGGACACCGGAGTTCGACCTAGCCGACGCCCGCAGCCTCCTCGCCGCTCAGCCCGCGCACGGCATCCTGCCGACGGAGGGGGAGTGGGCTCAACTCGCGATCGATGCGGTGCAGGCAGATGGCGAGATGGCGCTCGTCGGAGACGTCGGGCTCTGTGCTCTCGCGGGCCAGCCGGACAGCTACGAGATCTGTGTGACGATCGCGGCGGCCCACCAGGGTCGTGGCTACGCCCGCGAAGCACTGGAGGTGCTGACGGACTGGCTCGTCGACCGTGCGGGGGCGCATCGCATCATCGCCCAGCTGGATGCGCGCAACGATGGAATGAGGGGCCTCGTGAGCGCTCTGGGGTGGCGCTTCGAGGGCGCGGCGGTCGAGGGTGACTGGTTCAAGGGCGAGTGGACGACTCTCGAGCGCTACGCGGTGCTCAGTCGTGAGTGGCGCGCACGCTCGCGTTCCTGAGCGGGCTCCCGTCACCGCAGCCGGGCGGCGCCACCTCGGAATGATCTCCTGGGCGGCGCCGCCCCGCTGCGCGGTCGAGGAATTAGTGCTTCTGCTGCTCCAGCTCGCGCGCCGTGACGGGCGCGATGCGGTCTTCGAAGAACCAGCGGGAGAGCCCTGCGCGGACGCGCTGGCGCACTGTGATGCGGCCCCGATCGTCGGGGCGCACCATGAGCGGCTGGTACTCGTCGAAGCTCACAAGCTTCCAGCGCTCGTAGTCGTCGAGCTGCTCGTGAACCTCGATGTACTCGCCGCCCGGCAGGCGAACGATGCGACCCGATTCGAATCCGTGCAGCGCGATCTCGCGGTCCTTGCGCTGCAGCGCGAGACAGACGCGCTTGGTCACGAAGTAGGTGATGATCGGGCCGAGCACCGTGATCAGCTGGAGCGCGAGAATGACGCCCTCGATCGACAGTCGGAAGTGGGTGGCGATGAGGTCGGAGCTCGCGGCAGCCCAGAGGCCTGCGTAGAACATGACGCCCGCGCCTCCGATCGCCGTGCGCGTGGGGGCGTTGCGGGGACGCTCGGCGATGTGGTGCTCTCGCTTGTCGCCCGTGACCCAGGCCTCGATGAACGGATAGACGGCGACGAGCCCGAGGAAGACGAGCAGGCCGACGAGCGGGATGAGGATACCCCACGACCAGGTGTAGCCGAAGATCACCGACTCGAGGTTGGACGGGATCAGGCGCAGTGCCCCGTCCGCGAATCCGATGTACCAGTCCGGCTGGGTTCCTGCCGAGACGGGGGAGGGGTCGTACGGTCCGTAGTTCCAGATCGGGTTGATCGTGAAGAAGGACGCGATGAGCACGATCACGCCGAAGACGATGAAGAAGAAGCCACCGGCCTTCGCGGCGAACGCCGGCAGCACGGGTGCGCCCACGACGTTGTCATTGGTACGGCCCGGCGCCGCGAACTGTGTGTGCTTGTTCACGATCAGGAGGACCATGTGGATGCCGATGAGAGCGATCGTGATGGCGGGCAGCAGCATGATGTGCAGCACGTAGAGGCGCGGAATGATGTCGGTTCCCGGGAACTCATCTCCGAAGAGCAGGTACGAGATCCAGCCGCCTGCCACGGGGACAGCCTTGATCATGCCGTCGATGATGCGCAGCCCGTTGCCGGAGAGCACGTCGTCCGGAAGCGAGTAACCCGTGAAGCCCAGAGCCATCGCCATGAAGAAGAGCAGGAAGCCGACCACCCAGTTGAGCTCGCGCGGCTTGCGGAACGCCCCGGTGAAGAACACCCGCAGCATGTGCAGACCCACCGCAGCGACGAACAGCAGGGCCGCCCAGTGGTGCACCTGGCGCATGAGAAGGCCGCCGCGCACCTCGAACGAGATGTCGAGCGCTGTGTGGTAAGCCACCGACATCGGGATGCCCTGCAGCGGCAGGTAGGAGCCCTCGTACTCGACCTCCGTCATGGACGGGTCGAAGAAGAAGGTGAGGAACGTGCCGCTGAGCAGGATGACGATGAAGCTGTAGAGCGCGACCTCGCCGAGCATGAACGACCAGTGGTCGGGGAAGATCTTCCGACCCATCGTCTTGACCGCCGTCGACGCGCTCGTGCGCTCGTCGATGTAGTTGGCCGCCCATCCGGTGAACCGCATGCCGCGCGACGGCGCGACCTCGGTTGTGCCGGCGGCGGGTGCGGTGGCAGTGGTGCTCACAGTTCACGCTCCCAGAAGCTCGGTCCCACAGGTTCTTCGAAGTCGCGTTGCGCGACCAGGTAGCCCTCGTCGTCCACAGTGATCGGGAGCTGGGGAAGAGGGCGAGCCGCCGGTCCGAAGATGACCTCGCAGTGATTCGCGACGTCGAACTGGGACTGATGGCAGGGGCACAGCAGGTGGTGGGTCTGCTGCTCATAGAGAGCAACGGGGCAGCCCACGTGCGTGCAGATCTTGGAGTAGGCGACGATGCCGTCGTACGACCAGCTGCGGCGATCTTCGCGCTCGTTCAGCTCGTCTATGGGGAGGCGCATGAGGAGGACAGCGGCCTTGGCCTTCTCCTCGATGCGGTGCGACTCCAGGTCGGCGAGACCCTCCGGGATGACCTGGAAGACCGACCCGATGGTGACGTCGGAGGCCAGAATGGGCGTGCCGGAGGGGTCGCGCGCCAGGCGCACTCCGGTATCCCACATGGTGTGTCGCAGAAGGGCAATGGGGTCTTCGTGCGGGGCGAGCTCTCGGAACAGCGCGACGGCGGGGATGGGCGTCGCCACGACGGCGCCGATCAGAGTGTTGCGCATGAGGCTGCGACGCGTGAAGCCTGACTCCTCGTTCGACTGCCGGAAGATCTGGACGGCCTTCTCGCGAGACTCGTCGGAGCCGCGCGTCGGGTGACGCATCTCCACTTCCTCGTGGCCGTGCATGAGGGCCTTCGACCAGTGCACGGCACCGATTCCGATGCCAAGGAGGCCGAGCGTGATGCCGATGCCGATGAACATGTTGCTCAATCGGATGGTGCTCGGCGCCCCCTCATCGATGGGGAACAGGACGTACGCAGCGACGGCGAAGGCACTGCCGATGATCGACAGGAAGAACAGCGCGGTGACAGTGCGCTCAGCGGCCTTGGCCTTCTTGGGGTCGAGATCGGTGACGCGAGGGCGCTCCGGCGGGAACCCGGGGTTGGGAACGCGGTCAGAGCGCACGACCGCGGTCGCCGGGGCGGGCGACTGGTCGTCGAGCTTCTGCACCGCGGAACCCACGGCTCCGTCCTGAACCTCCGCCATTGCCAATCCTTTCGTCAGAGTGTGAGATCGAATCTCAGTTGGACTTCGCGGTGAGCCAGATCGTCACCGCGACGAGTCCGCCGAGTCCGAAGATCCAAATGAACAGCCCCTCTGAGACGGGTCCGAGGCTTCCGAGGTCGAAGCCACCCACCGACGGATTCTCGTCGAGGTACCGGAGGTAGGTGATGATGTCGTTCTTCTCCTCCGGCGTGAGGTTGAGGTCGCTGAAGACGGGCATGTTCTGCGGGCCCGTGACCATCGCCGCGTAGACGTGGACGGGGTCGATGTTCGCCAGGCCGGGTGCCCACTTGCCTTCGGTGAGCGCACCACCGGCGCCGGCCACGTTGTGGCACATCGCGCAGTTGATGCGGAACAGCTCCGCGCCGTTCGACGCGTCGCCGTCGCCGGCGAGGTAGCGGTCGGCGGGAATCGCCGGTCCTGGCGCGAGCTCTGCGACCCACGCGGCCATGGCATCGATCTGCTCCTGCGTGAACTGCACGGGCTTGACTTCCGCCTGCGGGCCCGACGCGGCCATCGGCATGCGCCCCGTGCCGACCTGGAAGTCGACGGCGAGAGCGCCGACGCCGATGAGGTTCGGGCCGGCCGCCGTGCCCTCGGCGGCGAGGCCGTGGCAGCTTGCGCAGTTCGCAGCGAAGAGCTTGCCGCCCTCGTCGACGAGCTCGGCACTCGCCGCCCGCGTCTCGGCGGTCGCTGAGGTCGTCACGAGCGCGTACACCCCGCCCGTGGCGAGCAATCCGACCACGAGGAGTGCGGCCATCGCGAGTGGGCTGCGGCGGCCAGCGCGACGGGGGGAGGCTGCGGAGGTGAATGCCATGGTGTGCTGCGTCTCGTTTCGTCTGATGGGGGGCGTCTCGTCGAAGCGGTGAGGAGCGTCGGCTGCCGGTCGGCTATTGCAGGATGTAGATGACGAGGAAGAGGCCGATCCAGACCACGTCGACGAAGTGCCAGTAATAGGAGACCACGATCGCGCTGGTCGCGTCCTGATGTGTGAAGGTCTTCACGGCATATGCGCGGCCGATCACCAGGAGGAAGGCGATGAGGCCGCCGGTCACGTGGAGGCCGTGGAAGCCCGTGGTGAGGTAGAAGGCCGAGCCGAAGGCGTCGGAGTTGAGAGTGACGTATTCGCTGACGAGCACGGCGTACTCGTACACCTGGCCGGCGACGAAGACCGCGCCCATGGCGTAGGTGAGGAAGAACCACTCGATCATGCCCCACTGGGTGGGCTTCCAGCCGGTGCGGCGTGGCTGCAGTCGCTCGGCGGCGAACACGCCGAACTGCGCGGTGACCGAGGAGAGCACCAGGATCGTCGTGATGGTGGCCGCGAAGGGGATGTTGAACTTCTCTGTCCCCGCCGTCCAGAGATCGGGGGAGGTCGACCTGAGGGTGAAGTACATGGCGAACAGGCCGGCGAAGAACATGACTTCGCTGCCCAGCCAGACGATCGTGCCCACGGCGACGACATTCGGTCGGTTGATCGTGGGCGCGCTGAGCGAGCTGGAGAGAGAGGTGCTGGTCACTCAACCATTATGACCGATGATCCTGATGGTTCGGGCCCGACGACATGCCCAAGACGATCGATTCAGTAGCCTGGGGCCATGTCTGCGACGCTGACCTGGCCGGCTGTGCTCACGAGACTCCTCGACCGCGAGGATCTCTCGATCGGCGACGCCTCCTGGGCGATGCGCCAGGTGATGGCGGGGGAGGTGACCGAGGCGCAGCTCGCCGGCTTCCTCGTCGCTCTCCGGGCGAAGGGCGAGACGGTCGACGAGATCGTGGGATTTCGGGATGCTGCGCTCGCCAGCGCACGCGAGGTGAGCATCCCGCCCATGGTTCTTGACATCGTCGGAACCGGAGGAGACCCGTACGGCGCCGTCGTGAACGTCTCCTCGATCGCGTCGATCGTCGTCGCGGCGACCGGCGTGCCCGTCGCGAAGCACGGCAACAAGGGAGCGAGCTCCGCCTCGGGCGCGTCGGACGTGCTCGGGGTGCTCGGTATCGACCTCGAGCTCGACCCGGCGGGCGTCGCGCGCGTCTTCGACGAGGTGGGACTCACCTACCTGCACGCGCCGACCTTCCACCCTGGGTTCCGCCACGCCGGTCCGGCTCGGCGCGAGCTCGGCGTCTCGACCGTCTTCAACATTCTGGGTCCGCTGTGCAATCCGGCCCGCCCGGAGGCGTCCGCCGTCGGCGTCGCGCACCTCGATCGCGTGCCGCTCATGGTGGGCGTGTTCCGCACGCGCGGCGCGACGGCGCTGCTGTACCGCGGCGACGACGGCATCGACAAGCTGACGACGACCGGGCACTCCCACGTGTGGGAGGTCTCGCGCGGTTCGGTGACGGAGCACGATCTCAACCCTTCCGAGCTCGGCATCGCGACGGCGCAGATCGAGGATCTGCTGGGGTCGACGCCTGAGCACAATGCGGGCCTCGCCCGCGCCGTGCTCGCGGGGGAGTCGGGCCCCGTGCGCGACATCGTGCTGCTCAACGCGGCGGCGGGGCTCGTCTCGTTCGCGCTCGCGCAGGATCCCGACCAGGTGCGCAGGCCGCTCGTCGAGCGTCTGGGCGAGCAGCTCGCGGTGGCCGCTGACGCCGTCGACTCGGGTCGCGCCGCGGCCAAGCTTGACGCCTGGGCGCAGGCGACCCAGTCGGGGCGTGCCTGAGCTTGGCTGCTCGCCAGCTTCGGCTGGTCATCCAGGTCGACGATGACGTCGCGGCTGTCGCGTTCTGGCGCGACGCGCTCGGTCGTGGGGGAGACGGCCCTCGGTGCGCGCTGTCGACTGACAGGTGTGCGGGTCGCCCCGGTCAGTCGAGAGTGCGCAGGTAGTACCAGTGGCGGTCTTCGCGCACGAAGCTGCTGTTCTCACGCTGAGACCCGGCTCCCTCGGGGGAGCGGTAGAAGGCTTCGAACTCGACCGTGCCCTCGCGATCGAGCGGCCCGCCCGCCGTCGTGCGAAGAATGTCGAGTCGGTACCAGCGCAGCTCGGCATTGAGTTCGAGGACCGGTGGTCGCGTTGAGGGGTGCCACGTGGTGACCAGATAGTCGGCGTCGCCCACGGCGAAGGCCGAGAAGCGCGAGCGCATGAGCTGCTCAGCCGTCGCGGCGTGCGCGTCTCCGCGGTGCAGTCGAGCGCAGCACCCGTCGTAGGGGAGTCCGCTAAGGCAGGGGCAGAGTGCGGTCATCCCTCAGTGCCGCAGCACTTTCCCCATGGCCTTGCCTTTCGCGAGCTCGTCGACGAGCTTGTCGAGGTAGCGAACGCGCTGCATGAGGGGCTCGTCGATCTCCTCAACGCGCACCCCGCAGATGATCCCGGTAATGAGCGAGGCCTTGGGCTGGAAGGTCGAGCGTTCGAAGAACTCGGCGAACGTCGTCTGCTCGGCCACGTGCTCGGCGATCTGCGCAGCATCGAAACCCGTCAGCCACGTGATGACCTGATCGAGCTCATCCTGCGTGCGACCCTTGCGCTCGAGCTTCGCGAGGTAGAGCGGGTACACCTGGCCGAACGACATGCGTGCGACGCGCTCGAGCGTCGCCGGTGCGGTGGCCATGCGGGGAATGCTACCGGGAGGGGGGTGCACCGCTCCGGAGGCTGTCGATCAACGGCGCCGACCGCGCGCTCTAACTGACATAATGTGCATTATCGGATACTGTTCCCGCGAGCGTCGTACCGGTGCGGACAGCACTCACCCTCTCAGGCGGGCAGAATTGTTGACACCGTGCGAGTTGCGCCGTCGGAGGCGCGGATAACCCTTGCGTCGTCACGGACTGAGTCAGCGACCGAGTCAGTCGTCGTGAGCGAATCGTCGCAGCAGCGCGGGCAGGTCGTAGGGCTCGAACGGCTGCCCGGCGCGCAGCAGCTCGTCGCCGGTGAACCAGCCGTGTGCGGTCACGTCGACGTGCTCGTCGGCCGTCCAATTCGTCGAGACCGGTTCGAAGCGCTCGCACCGCACGAGGTAGTACTCGGCGTGGCCTCGGTCGTGGTCGGCTTCGTCCCAGGCGACATCGAAGTCGAGGCTCCAGATGGGCTCGCCCACGCTGTCGACGACGAGCCCGGTCTCCTCGAAGAGCTCGCGCACGGCGGCCTGAGCGTGCGACTCCCCCGGGTCGACTCCCCCGCCCGGCGTGATCCACCGCGCGAACCGCGTCGAGTCGGGCGCCGCGGTCAGGAAGAGCAGAGCGCGTCCCTCCTCGTCCAGGAGAATGATGCGGGATGCTCGGCGCAGGCCGCGCGCCGCGACCACTACTGGCTCGCCGCGGTGAACGAGCGCACGTCACCCACGAGGCGCGTGTTGTCGACCGGCACCGGCTCGACCGCCGCGAGGGCGACCTCGGCGGCGAACTCGCTCACGTTGTAAAGCCGACCGGCGGCCTCCTTGCGAGCGTCGATTGCGCCGGGCGCCGCGCGCTCGAGGAGGGTCGCCGTGATGGTGCCCTCGATCATGTCGCCCGAGACGACCGTGAAGCCGATGCCGCGGTCGGCGAGCGTGTCGATGTGCTCGCGCAGAGCATCCTCACCCGCACGCTTCGAGAGCGCGACGGCCTCGTACTCCGGCATCGTCGGGGTCGTGCGAATGAAGTGCGCCTGGTGGCTCGTGACGAACACGACGCGCGACCCCTCCCCCAGGAGCGGGAGCGCAGCCGTGAGGACGTTCACCTGCGCGTCGCGGTTGAGACGCAGGGCGTAGTCCTCCCCCATACCCGACTCCATGCCGCCCGACGCGTTGAGCACGAGAATCTCGAGCGTGCCGAAGCGGGAGCGAATCGCCTCCATCATCGACTCGACGGAGGCGGGGTCGGTGAGGTCGGCGCCGATCGCGATCGCCTCCGTGCCGCCCGCCTCGAGCTCGGCGACCAGCTTCTCGGCCCGCGGGGCCTTCGAGCGGTAGTTGATGACCACGTTCGCACCCGCGGCGGCGAAGTACTTCGCCGTGTCGGCGCCGATGCCGCGCGAGGATCCGGTGACGAGGGCGGTGGTGCCGGCGAGCTGGCCGGGCTGCAGAGGGCTGTTCACGGTTCTCGACCCTACCGGCTCACGGCGCCCGATCAACGGTCACCTCCCGGTGATAGCGTGAGCCGCACGCCGGCGAGGAGGGCATCGTGATCGATCTGACGCAGTATCTCTGGATCATCTGGCTGGTCTTCGTGATCATCTGCGTCATCATCGAGGTCGTCACGCTCGAGTTCACATTCCTCATGATCGCGGCGGGCTCGCTTCTGGGCGGTCTCGGCCTCAACCTGCTCGGCGCCGAGTGGTGGCTGCAGGTGGGCGCGGCGGCGGTTCTCTCGGCCCTGCTCCTGTTCACGATCAGACCCCTGCTACTGCAGACCTTGCGCAAGGGAGCGGATCCGGCCAAGAGCAATGTCGACGCCCTGTACGGCATGCGCGCACGCGTCGTGCTGCCCGTGAGCGACTCCGGCGGGCAGGTGAAGCTCGCCAACGGCGAGACCTGGACGGCGCGGCTCGCCGCAGACCTGACCCAGCACCTCAGTCTCGCGGAGGGCGACCGCGTGGTCGTCACCCGCGTCGATGGAGCGACCGTGGAGGTCGCCCCGGAAGAAAGGAAAGACCCCTCGTGATCGCTCCCTCGGAGTTCATCGGGCAGATCTTCGTGATCGCCCTTCTCGTCGTCCTCGGCATCTTCGTCGTCGTCGTCCTCATCCGCGCGATCCGCATCGTGCCGCAGGCCTACGCAGGCGTCGTGGAGCGGCTCGGTCGCTACCACAAGACGCTTCAGCCGGGCCTCAACCTGCTCGTACCCTTCATCGACCGCATGCGGCCGCTCGTCGACATGCGCGAGCAGGTCGTCTCCTTCCCCCCGCAACCGGTCATCACCGAGGACAACCTCGTGGTCTCGATCGACACGGTCATCTACTTCCAGGTCACGGATGCCCGTGCCGCAACCTATGAGATCGCGAACTACCTCGCCGGCGTCGAGCAGCTGACCGTCACAACCTTGCGCAACGTCGTCGGCGGTCTGAACCTCGAAGAGGCGCTCACCAGTCGCGACAACATCAACGGTCAGCTGCGTGTCGTGCTCGACGAGGCGACCGGCAAGTGGGGTCTGCGCGTCAACCGCGTCGAGCTCAAGGCCATCGACCCGCCCGTGAGCATCCAGGACTCGATGGAGAAGCAGATGCGCGCCGAGCGCGATCGGCGCGCCGTCATCCTCACCGCGGAGGGCACCAAGCAGTCTCAGATTCTCGAGGCCGAGGGTGCCCGGCAGTCCGCGATCCTCAAGGCGGAGGGTGATGCTAAGGCGCAGGTGCTGCGCGCAGAGGCTGAGGCGGAGGCGATCAAGATCGTGTTCGCCGCGATCCACGAAGGCGACCCGGACAGCAAACTGCTCGCCTACGAATACCTGCAGACCCTCCCCAAGCTGGCCGAGGGCGACTCCAACAAGATGTGGATCATCCCGAGCGAGCTCACCGAGGCGCTCAAGGGCATCGGTCAGGGCTTCTTCGGCCCTGGCGGCACCCCGCCCAAGGCTTGAGCGGTGTCGCCGGAGGACCACTACTTCTCCCCCGCCGGCCCCCGCGTGCTCGCGCACCGGGGGCTCGCGCTGGAGGCGCCGGAGAACACGTTGCTCGCCTTCGCGCACGCGCTCGCGCACGGCGTCGACTACCTGGAGACCGATGTGCACGCGAGTGCCGACGGCGTCGCGGTCGTCGCCCATGATCCCGACCTCTCCCGCGTGCTCGGCAGGCCCGAGAGGGTCGGCGACCTCACCGCGGCTGAGCTGGGCTCTCTCGACCTCGGCGATGGGCAGCACATGCCCACGCTCGCCGAGGCCCTCGACGCCTTTCCCGACGCACGGTTCAACATCGACCTCAAGGCGGCGGCGGCGATCCCCTCTGCCGTCGAGATGATCAGCTCGTTGCGCGCGGAGCGGCGCGTGCTCCTCACCTCGTTCAGCGAGCGGCGACGGCGCGCGGCGCTCGCGCTGCTGCCCGCGGTCGCGACGAGCGCCTCGGGGCCGGTCTTCGCGGGCGCGCTCCTCGCCGCCACGGTGCGCGGAGGACCGGCCGTGCGTCGCCTGCTGCGGGGCATCCAGGCTGTGCAGATTCCCGAACGCGCCCTCGGCCTCTCCACTGTCACTCCGGCGCGACTCCGCCAGTACCATGCGGCGGGCGTCGAGGTGCACGTCTGGACGATCAACGACGTCGACGCGATGCACCGCCTCCTCGATCTCGGGGTCGACGGCATCGTGACGGATCGCGCGGATCTCGCGGTCGATGCGGTTCGCTCACGTCCGTAAGCGCTGGCAAGTCTCTGGGAAACCCCCGGTGCGCAGGCCGCGAAGGGCCTGTGGGCTCTATACCTATACATGAACTTTCCGCCAACTGATGGAGGTGCGCGATGGCAGATCGGACACTGCGAGGCATGCGACTCGGCTCCCAGAGCATGCAGACCGAGGAGGGCGTCGAGTTCGCGTCCCGCCAGCGCGTCCAGTTCCGCACGTCCGACGGCGAGACCTTCGACGTGATCTTCGCCTCCGACGCCGAGCTGCCCGACCGCTGGCAGTCCCCCAAGTCGGGCAAGGAGGGCGTGCTGCTCTCCCCCGACGGCACTCCCGTCGATCTCGTCGAGAGCGAGATCAAGGCCGCGCGCACGCACTGGGACATGCTGCTCGAGCGCCGAACCCGAGACGAGCTCGAGGAGCTTCTCGAGGATCGCCTCGCACTCTTGCGCGAGCGCCGTGGAGGCGCCACGCGCAAGGGTGCCTAGCTCCGCGTCGGCCTAGGCGTCCCGCAGGGGTGACCGACCGAGCCGTCTCGCGACCCCCCAGACGGTGACCCGCCAGAGCGCCTCCGCGACGATCCCCGGCCCCATCTTCGAGCGCCCGCTCACACGTTCCACAAACTGGATCGGCACTTCGCGCACGCGGCCTCCTGCGCTCTCGACTCGCCAGGCCAGCTCGACCTGGAAGCAGTAGCCCTGCGAGGACACGACGGCGCGGTCCAGGCCGTCGAGGGCGCTCACACGGTAGACGCGGAACCCCGCCGTGATGTCGCGCGTGCGCGAGCCGAGCATGGAGCGGGCATACCGGTTGCCCGTGCGGGAGATGAAGCGTCTCGACCACGGCCAGTTGACGACCGCGCCGCCCGGCACCCATCGTGAGCCGATCACGAGATCCAGCTGCTCCGACTCCGCGAGGGCGAGCATCGCCGGCAGCTCGAGCGGGTCGTGCGAGCCGTCCGCGTCGATCTCGACCACATACCGGTACCCGCCCGTGCGAGCACGGGCGAACCCGTCCAGGTAGGCGGACCCGAGGCCGCTCTTGAGCGGTCGGTGGAGCACCGCGATGCCGGGATCGCCCGCGGCCAGCTCATCCGCGATCGCCCCCGTGCCATCCGGCGACGCGTCGTCGACGATGAGCACGTCCGCGTCGGGCACGGCGTCCCGGATGCGGGCGGTGATGGTGCGGATGCTCGCCGCCTCGTTGTAGGTGGGCACGACCACGAGCGCGCCCTTCACGAGCGCTCCCGTCGCGCGAGTGCTCCGGCGACCATGCTGCTCGACAGTGTCAGCAGGATCGCGAACCACTCGACCGTGCGCCCGAGCGCGTGGGCTGGCGTGATGGTGTCGCTCAGCGGTACCTCTGCGACCATCGTTCCCTTCTGGAATAGCGGCAGGTCGACGATCGTCGAGCCGTCGGGTGCGACGATCGCACTCGCGCCGACCGTGGAGGCGTTGACGAGGCTGCGGCCCTGCTCGATCGCCCGCAGACGCGCGATGCCGAGCTGCTGCACGCTCTGATCGGTGCGCCCGAAGTCGGCGTTGTTGGTGGGTGCCAGCAGCACCTGGGCGCCCTCGTCGACCATGCGGTGCACGAGGTCGTCGTCGACGATGTCGAAGCAGATCGCGATGCCGGCGATCACGCCGTCGATGTCGAAGACGGTGTCGCGCTGCCCGAAGGCGAAGTCGCGCGGAACGAGGTCGAAGAGCTCGGGCGCGAGCGGGTAGAAGAAGTCCCGCGCCGGCAGGTACTCGGCGAAGGGCACGGGTCGTACCTTGTCGTACTGGTCGACCGCCGCCTCACCGGCCCGCCAGAGGAGTGCGCTGTTGTAGGTCTTCTCGTCGGCGACCGTGATGGTGCCGACGACAACGGGTGCGTCGAGGCGGTCGCTCACCTCGTCGAGCACCGCGGCCGAGAGCTCGCTGCGCAGCGGGTCGAGGTCAGAGGCGTTCTCCGGCCACACGACCATGTCCGGTGCGAGCCCGGTGTCGAACAGTGGCACCGTGGCCTCGTAGTGATCCCGCAAGATGTCGCCGGGCTCGCGCCCGGCGAACAGCCCCGCATCGGAGTCGCCCTGCACCGCGGCGACGGTCGTCGTGCCGCTGATGGCCACGGGGAACGCGGGCCAGACGAGCGCGGCGGCCGTGACGCCGACGACGAGGAGGCTGCGCCGCAGCAGACCCTCGCGCGACTCGATCACCACGACCACGATCAGCGCGGCCAGCGTGGCGAGAAGCCACGTCAACCCCGAGAATCCGACCCACGCCGCCCAGTGCGCGAGGGGACCCTCGGCCTGGCTGTGTGCGAGCCGGCCCCACGCGAAGCCGCCGAACGGGAAGACGCTCGAGACGGCCTCCCGCAGCGTCCAGGCGCCGGCGACGATCACCGGGGTCAGCAGAAGCCGCCCCGCCGTACCGGGCCAGGCCTTCGGCACCCAGCGCCACGCCAGAGCGATGACGACCGCACCGAGGGAGGTGAAGAACACCTGGGCCAGGGTGAGGGCGAGCCACGGCACCACGCCGAGGTAGATGGTGAGCCACTCGATGAGAGTGCCGTAGAACGCGAAGCCGCTCACGGCACCGACCAAGAGAGCGCCGCCGACGCTGCGGCCCCGCAGGCTTGCCAGCACGAGGGCGACACCGGCGATGGTGAAGGGCCACGCCGCGCCGTCCGGGAACCCGAGGTCGGTCATCCAGCCCCCGGCAGCGCCCATCAGGAGGGCGAGCGGGAGCCGAGGCGCAACGGGGAGCGACCACGCGGATGCGCGTGGTGCGGGGGCCAGGGTGCCGTGGTCCATCAGGCGACCGAGCTGTAGGCGACGATGCCGCGCCGGATCGCATCGAGGGCCGACCGCGCGGTACGGCCGACGCCGCCGTCGGCGACGAGGGAGATCTGGTCGAGGAGGTCGATGGTCTGCTTGGTCCATCGCACGAAGTCGCCCGCTGCCATATCGGCGTCGCGCAGGACGGCATCGAGGCTCGCCCCCTGCGCCCAACGCTGCAGGGGCAGGGCGAGCGTGGTGGCGAGCGGGATCGAGCCGGGCAGGCGGTGATCGCGCTCGAGGTCGTCAAGCCGCGCCCACAGCTCCTGGGTGCGCTCGAGGGCGGGGCGGAAGGCCCCGCGCGGAAGGTTGTACTCGGGTGCCTGACCGTCGTCACGACGCGCCTCGAAGATGATCGCGCTCGCCATGGCGGCGAGGGCCGGAGCATCGAGGTCCTTCCAGTGTCCGCGACGCAGGCACTCGGCGACGAGCAGATCGCGCTCCCCGTAGATGCGGCGCAGGGAGCGGCCGTGGACGGTGAGAGCGGTGCGCCCGTGCTCGTCCTTCGTCAGGTAGTCGAGCTTCTCGAGCACGAGCGTGACGCGGTCGAAGACCGCGGCGACGGCACCCGTGCGGCCGGAGATCTGGCGACTGATCTTGTCATTCTCACGCTTCAGCCGCCACCAGCGCTCTGCCCAGCGCGCGTGCGCCTCACGATCGGCGCATCCGTGGCAGGGATGTGTGCGCATACGCTTGCGCACACCCTCGATCTGCTTCTGGCGGCGCAGGCGGTCGGCCTGCGACGCGCCCTTGCCCGGGCCTGTCGAGCCCTTCTCCAGGTCGTTCAGCTCGCGGCGCAGACTCGAGTACTCGCCAAAGTCTCCGAGGTGGCACTCCATCGCCGTCGCATATCCCTGCAGCGATTCCTGCTGCTTGCGCACCGTGCGCGCGAGGTCGACGACGGCACGATCGGCCTGGAACTGCGCGAAGCTGCTCTCGAGGATCGTGCGTGCGCGGTCGCGGCCGAACTGCTCGATGAGGTTGACCGCCATGTTGTAGGTCGGTCGGAAGCTCGAGTTGAGCGGGTAGGTGCGCCGGGAGGCGAGAGAGGCGACCGCCTGCGGGTCGAGCCCGCCGGTCCACTGGATGACGGCGTGGCCCTCGGTGTCGATGCCGCGTCGGCCGGCTCGGCCCGTGAGCTGCGTGTACTCCCCCGGTGTGATGGGCACGCGTGCCTCGCCGTTGAACTTCTCGAGCTTCTCGAGCACAACCGTGCGCGCCGGCATGTTGATGCCGAGGGCGAGCGTCTCGGTCGCGAAGACCACACGCAGGAGCTTCTTCTGGAACAGCTCTTCCACGACCTCCTTGAAGGCCGGCAGCAGACCCGCGTGATGGGCGGCGACGCCGCGCTGCAGGCCGTCGAGCCACTCCCAGTATCCGAGCACGGCCAGATCGTCGTCGCGCAGCGTGCGGCAGCGCTCCTCGACGATCGCACGAATCTCGTCCCGCTCGGCCTGATCGGTGAGCCGCACACCCGAGCGGACAAGCTGGCGCACGGCCGCATCGCAGCCCGCCCGGCTGAAGATGAAGAAGATCGCCGGTAGCAGATTCCTGGCGCCCAGCATCCCCGCGACCGCCGCGCGGTCCATCCGGCCCTCGTCTCCGAACCCGCCCGTGCGCCCCGCCCTCTTCTCCCAGCGCTTCGGATGATGGCCGCGACCGCGGTGCACCTTCGCCCCACCGGCACGCGCGAGCTGCACGAGCTCGGGGTTCACGCGGTTCGTCGCCGCCTGCCCCGAGGAGTCGAACAGGTCGAGCAGCTTCGAGCGCACGAGCACGTGCTGCGTGAGGGGCACCGGTCGGGTCTCACTCACGATGACGTCGGTGTCGCCGCGCACCGCCTGCAGCCAGTCTCCGAACTCCTCGGCGTTCGAGACGGTCGCGCTCAGCGAGATGAGGCGCACCGCGAGCGGCAGGTGGATGATGACCTCCTCCCACACCGCCCCGCGGAAGCGGTCGGCCAAGTAGTGCACCTCGTCCATGACCACGTACGCGAGATCCAGGAGCAACGGCGAATCGGCGTAGAGCATGTTGCGCAGCACCTCGGTCGTCATGACGACGATGCGGGCGCTCGCGTTGATGTTCGTATCGCCCGTGAGCAGGCCGACCTCGCTCGCGCCGTACTCGGCGACGAGCTCGGTGTACTTCTGGTTGCTGAGCGCCTTCATCGGCGCCGTGTAGAAGATCTTCGCCTTCGGCTCGAACATCGCGAGAAACACGCCGAACTCGGCCACGATCGTCTTGCCCGCGCCGGTCGGTGCGGCCACGAGCACGCTGCGTCCCTCCTCGAGCGCCTGGCAGGCCGCCAGCTGGAAGGGGTCGAGGTCGAGTGGCAGGCCGTCGCGAAAGGCCCGCAGGCGCGGCAGGCCGCGCAGCGTCCGCGCGGTGGCGTAGCGCTCGGCCGGAGAGGGCTCTATCGTCATCCCGCCCTACTCGTCGTAGGCGGCAGCGAGCTTCGCCTCGCGCCGCTCAACGCGGCGATCGTTGAGCACGGCGACGGCCGCAGCGAGGAAGTACAGGCCGACCATCGGAATCGCGAGGACGAACATGGACAGGATGTCGGCGGCGGGGGTCGCGAGGGCCGTGAAGAGCGTGATCGCGAGGATCGCGACGCGCCAGCCCTTGAGGATGCTCGACCCCATGAGCACACGGGCGAAGTTGAGCATGACGAGCACAACGGGCAGCACGAAGCCAACACCGATCGCGATGATGAGCTTGAGAGCGAAGTCGAGGTAGAAGCGCGCGGTGAGCAGCGTCGTGGAGTCATCGAAGGCGAAGCTGGTGAGAAGGGTGACAATGTTCGGAAAGACGAACCAGCCGGCTGTGCACCCTGCGAGGAACAGGGGCACGGACACCGCGAGGAAGCCGATGGCGTAACCCTTCTCCTTGCGGTGCAGCGCGGGAACGATGAACGCCCACAATTGGTAGAGCCAGATCGGTGACGCGACGACGATCCCGAACGTGAGACCGATCACCATGCGCGTGTCGAACGCCTCGGTGATCGCGGTGAAGTTGATCTGCGCTTCGCGACCCTGCTCTTCGGCGATTCGCACGAGCGGCCTGCTGAGCTCGCGCCAGATGTCCTCGGCCACGATGAACCCCGCTATCGCGGCGATCAGAATCGCCGCCCCGGCGCGCGTGAGCCTCTTGCGCAACTCGACGAGGTGCTGGCCGAGGGACATGCGGCCCTCGGGATTCCGGGGCCGCGGCGTGCGGCCTGACACGCGCTACTTCGTGTTGGAGGAGTCGGAGCCCTCGCCGGAACCGGTCGAATCCTGCCGTGTCGAGGCGGCGTCGCCGCTGGCGTCGGCGGCAGGCTCGCCGTCCTTGTTCTTGATCTCCTTCTTGAAGATCGTCATCGACTGACCGAGGCTGCGGGCGAGCTGGGGAAGCTTGGGCGCCGCGAAGAGCAGGATCACGACGAGGAGGAGGATGAGGCCCGTCCAGCCTCCAAGGTTTGCCGGCATGTTCTCTGGTCCTTTGTGCTCGAGAAGCAGTGTGCGACGAGTCTAGACGGTTTCCTCGGCAAGAGCCGTGCGTGCCCACGCCGCGACCGTCGCGCGCGCCTCCGGCGGAGCCACGATCTCGATCGACCCCGGCGCGCTGCTGACGAGCCTGCCGAGAACGCCGTCGTGTCCGACCATGAGCGTGAGCGTGGCCACTCCGCTGTCAGAGTCGACGTGCAGTTCGTCGTCGGGGCCGCGGTAGTCGGCGACGAGGGTCAGGGAGGAGACGGGTAGACGCAGGGTGACCCGCTGATCGCTCGGTGCAGGGCGGAACAGCTGCGCCGGGTCGACGGCGACGGCCTCGTGCTGGGCGCTGGGCCCGATCAGCTCTGCCCCGGCGATGCGGTCGAGTCGGAAGGTGCGCTCCGAGTCCCTCAGCAGGCACCATGCCCTCAGGTACCAGACGTCGTCGAGGCCGTCGAGGCGGATCGGATCGACCTCCCGATGGTGACGCTCGCCGCGGGTCGACACGTAGTCGAGGCGTACCCGCAGCCCCTCATCGAGCGCGCGCGTGAGGAGCCCGCGGAGATCGTCGGGGGCCGAGGGGGCGACGGCGACGGGCGCGATCGACTCCGACGCACCGCGGCCGAGGAGCTCCATGAGCTCCACAGCGTCGGTGCGCGCGGCGAAGCTCGGGCTCGCGGCGAGCACCTGCAGGCCAGCGAGCAGCGCGGCGGCTTCCCGAGAGGACAGCCGCGGGATCTCGTCGACGGGTGCGCGGATGATCGTGATGACGCCGCGTTGCTCATACGCCGTCCAGTCGATGTCGAACAGATCGGCGTGCGAGTACGCCCCGTCGTCGCCGGGCAGGCCGCTCGTCGTGATGAGCGACACAGCGTCGCGCACGCGCTGCGGCGGCACGCCGAAGTGGGCTGCGGCCTCGTCGACGCTCACGCGCACCTGATCGATCAGGTAGGGCACGAGTGCCAGGAGGAAGGTGAGCTTGTCCCCTGCCTTCGGTGCGGGCGCGCGCTCAGCCATGACGCTCCAGGATCGCCTGCCAGCGCTCCCGCACCGCGCTGCGCAGCGTGGCGGGCTCCACGACCACGACGTCCGCCCCGAAGGCGGTGAGCTCGTCGGCCAGGACGTCGAGATCGGTCGTGCGCACCTCGAGCGCGTCGTCGAGGGCGCGCGTCTCTGCGCGGTTGCGCAGCACGACATCGGCCTCGCTGCCTGAGCGGGGGCGCACGACGGCGACCGTCCGCTGCCAGATCTCCCGCAGTTCCGCCAGCGCCCTGGCCGGCTCGTCCGCGGCCGGCCGCCGGGTCGCGGCGCCGACGACCGACACCTGGCCCACGATGCGGCGCAGCAGGAACGTGCGCGCGGCATCCGCGACATCATCATGGGCCTGCAGGTGCCAGCGTCCCTCGTGATGCACCAGGGCCAGCGGCGAGACACGACGCAGCTCCGCCGTCGTGCGACCCGGCTTGAGGTAGCGGAAGGTGACCTGCTGCCCGCGGTCGATCGCGAGCGTCAGCGGCTCGTGCGCGGCGTCACGGGTGCGGATCGTCGGCGCCATGCCGATGACGGCGTCGTCGAGCGCGAGGCCGAGCGACCGCAGCTTCGTGAGCGCGCGACGCGAGTCCTGAGACAGCGAGCCCTCGCGCCACACCTGCGCAGCCAGACCGAGGAGCGCGTACTGGTCGGCGGTGAAGCGCACCGCGTCGGGCAGCTGATAGCGGTCGGCCGGAATGCGGTAGCGCTGGAACTTCGTGTCATTCTCCGCACCGTGCGCATCGAAGGTCTCCAAGGGCACGCCGAGATCGCGCAACTCTTCCTTGTCGCGCTCGAACTGCCGCTCGAGATTGCCCCGATCGCGCTCCGACGCGTAGCGGGCCGCGTAGCCCGTGACGGTGGACAGGATCTCGTGCTTCGTGAGACCGTGCTCGGTGGCGAGCAGCGCCAGCACGAGGCTGAAGAGGCGCTCCTCGACGGGAATCGTGCGGGCCACGAGTGCTCCGGCGCTTTCCGGGGTCAGCCTTCGAGGCCGAGGATGTCGACGACGAACACCATCGTCGAGCCGTCCGGCACGCTCGCCGGCGCCTGCCCGGCGGGGTATCCCAGCGCTGGCGGGATGACGACGATCACCTGCGAGCCGACGGTCTGCCCGATGAGTCCCTCGGCCAGACCCGGGACGACACCGGAAGGGTCGTTCTCGAAGCTCGCCGCCGTGAACGTCGACGGCACCTCGCGCTGCCAGCTCGAGTCGAACACGCGCTGGGTACTCCAGAGCACGCCCGTGTAGTGGAGCACGACGGAATCGCCCTCCGCTACCTCGGTGCCCTGACCGCGCACGAGCGTGTGCACGATGAGATCGCTCGGGGCATCCTCGTTCGGGATCGTGATGCCGGGCACGCCCTCGGGCGTTGTCACCACGGCCGGAACGCCCTGGCGTCCCAGCTGGGGGATGCCCGTGGCCTTGCCGAGGTAGACCGCCTCGATATCGATGACCATGACGACCGCATCGTCGTCGGCGAGGCCTAGACCGGGGTCGAGCTGGCCCGCGCCGAACACATCGGCGATCGTGCCGGTCGCGGCGATGCGCGAGCCGACAGCCGCGCACTGCACGACGCTCGCAAGGATGTCGGTGTCGGCGCCCGCCGTGCGACGCACGGGTGCGGCGTCCGGGTCGTAGGAGGTCTGGGTGATGAGCTCGCCGTCTGTACCGTTGAAGAGGCTCACCTGGAAGTCCACGACCTGGCCGGCGCCCGCGACCGAGGCGCCCTCATCGCCGCTGGCGACGACCGCCTGCAGCGCGCTCTCGGCTCGCAACGGAGTCGGGAAAGTGACCTGCGGTGCGGTACCGACGGCGCCAGTGGCCGTGACGTAGGAGGCGGGTTCACCGGAGGGGATCTGCGGCGTGCAGGACTCCGCGTCGATCGGCGCGGTGCACGCGGCGAGCGAGCCGACCAGTGCTGCGGTCAGGATGAGCGCGGGTGCCAGGGAGCGCACGGAACCTCTTTCGATCGGGCGGGAAGCGTCGCAGGTCACTCTATCTGCTGGCGTCGCGCCGAGCGCTCGGCGAGCGATTGAGCCTCTCGAGCCGCCCTGCGCAGCTTCTTGTCGCTCGCCGTGCGGTCGCCGACCGCCCCCGGGGTCCACAGCTCGACGTCGTCGTCGGTGAACTCGGTCTTCGAGCCGCGCTTGGCCTTGATGAAGCGCTCGGTTCCGTCAGCGAGCCGTCGCGCGGTGATGAGAAAGCCCGTGTGCGCGACCATGCGGTGGTCGGGGCGCACGGAGAGCCCGTCCACGTGCCAGCCGCGCACCATCGTCTCGCTCGAGACCGGCTCGGTGAACGACGCGGTGCCTCGGATGGCCTCGGCGACCCGCGAGAGCTGCGTCGCGGTCGCGATGTAGCACAGCAGCACTCCTCCCGGGGTGAGCGCGTGCGCGACCGCCTCCAGGCACTCCCACGGCGCGAGCATGTCGAGCACGACGCGGTCGACGCTGGCCCTCTCGACGCGCTCCGGCAGCGCATCCGTGAGATCGCCGAGCGTCACCGACCAGTTCGCCGGTTCGGCGCCGAAGTAGGCGCTCACGTTGCCGCGGGCGATCTGCGCGAACTCCTCGCGGCGCTCGAACGACAGCAGCTCGCCGTGGTCGCCGATCGCGCGCAGGAGCCACATCGAGAGCGCGCCGGAGCCGACGCCGGCCTCGACGACCCGAGCGCCGGGGAAGACGTCGGCGTGCCCGAGGATCTGAGCCGCATCCTTGGGGTAGATGATGGCGGCGCCGCGCGGCATCGACATGACGAAGTCGGTCAGCAGCGGGCGCAGCGCGAGGTATGAGATGCCGCTCGAGTTGTCCACGACGCTGCCGTCAGGCAGGCCGATGAGCTCGTCGTGGGCAATCGTGCCGCGGTGGCTGTGGAAGATCTGGCCGGCGACGAGCGTGATCGTGTTGAGGCGGCCCTTCGGGTCGGTGAGCTGCACCTGGTCGCCCTCGACGAAGGGCCCGCTCTGGCGGCGCAGGGTCACGATTCGACTCCCGTCGTCCGGTGCTGGTGACGCGCGAGCGCGGCAGCGAGGTCGTCGACGCCGCGGCCGGCGAGGCTCGGCCACAGCTCGTGCGTGGGGCCCTCGTGCAGCTCCAGGTGCAGCGGAACCCCGATGGTGGCGGCACCCGAGGCGATGGCGGAGACGAGCCCGAACTGGGAGTCCTCGATCGCCACGCAGTCGTGGATGCTGACGCCGAGCTTCTGCGCGGCGTGCAGATAGGGCTCGGGGTGCGGCTTGGGGTTGCTCACGTCATCACCGGCGACGACCACGTCGAATACGTCGTCTCCGATCGCCGCCGCGACCTGCAGCGCCATGCGGCGTATCGACATGGTCACGAGCGCGACCGGGATGCCCGCGGAACGCAGCGCCTCGATGAGCTCGAGAGCGCCGGGGCGCCAGGGAACGGCTTTCGCGATCTGCTCCATGACGCGATCGGTGAGCGCGTCGATGATGCCCTCGACGGGCAGCGCGACACCTGCCTCCTGCAGGATGCGCGCCGACTGGATGAGCCCCGATCCGACGAGCTGCATGCCGTCCTCCTCCGTCCAGACGCCGCCGTGCGAGGAGACGAGGTCGATCTCGGCGCGCATCCAGTACGGCTCGGTGTCGACGATCGTGCCGTCCATGTCCCAGAGCACGGCGGCGGGGCGGATCGGAGTGGTCACGACGGGCAAGTCTAGTTGCGTTCTATCCTGGGGCGACGCCCCGGTCAGGTTCGGGGATCCGGCGACGAGAGTGAGCGTGTGACGACGAGCGATCTGTTCCGCGGCGGCCGACTGCTGGTCGTCGCCTTTGAGGGCTGGAACGATGCGGGCGAGGCGGCGAGCGGCGCGGTGCGCTCGCTCAAAGAGGTGCTCGATGTCGTTCCGATCGCCGACATCGACCCGGAGGACTACTACGACTTCCAGCTCAACCGACCCATGATCGAGCTCGACGAGGAGGGCAATCGGCGCCTGCAGTGGCCGAGCGTCACTCTGTTCGGCCCGGTGGGCGACGACGGGATGCCCCGCGAGCGTCCCAGCACCGACTCGCCTCTCGACGTGAGCGGCGACAACCACGAGAACATCTACCTGCTGCTCGGCACGGAGCCCTCGCGCGGCTGGAAGACGTTCGCCACGGAGACCATCGACCAGGCCCTCGCCGCCGACATCACCGGCATCATCCTGCTGGGCGCGCTGCTCGCCGACGTGCCGCACACCCGGCCGATCGCCGTGCACGCCTCGAGCGAGAACCCGGAGGTGCGCGACGAGCTGGGGCTCGAGCGCTCGACCTACGAGGGGCCGGTCGGCATCCTCAGCGTCATCGCCTCCGCGGCGGAGGAGGCGGGCATCCCGACCGTCTCGCTGTGGGCCTCGGTGCCGCACTACGTGCACAACGCGCCCTCCCCCAAGGCCACCCTCGCCCTGCTCGACCGGCTCGAGGAGCTCGTCGACGTCGTCATCCCGCGCGGGGAGCTGCTCGACGAGGCGCGCGCGTGGGAGGAGGGCATCGACACTCTCGCGGGCGAGGACGACGAGATGACCGCCTACATCTCGCAGCTCGAGACGGCGCGCGACGCGGTCGAGGCGCCCGAGGCGAGCGGCGAGGCGATCGCGCAGGAGTTCGAGCGGTATCTGCGCCGTCGCCGCGACGACCCGCCCGCGGGCGGGGTCGCCGGCGAGAATCCCGTCTAGCTACAGGGGGTCGATGACGCCCGTGGCGAGCAGCACGATCAGCGTGCCGCCGAGCAGCAGACGGTAGATCACGAAGGGCAGGAACGAGCGCTTCGAGATGTAGGCCATGAGGCCCGCGATGACCGCGAGCCCCACGCCGAAGGCGACGACCGTGGCCGCGGCGATCTCGACGTAGCTGAACGGGCTCGAGCCGGGCTCGCGGATCGCCGTGAGCAGCTCGTAGAAGCCGCTGCCGAAGACCGCCGGCACGGCCAGCAGGAAGGCGTAGCGTGCGGCCGCGGGGCGCGTGTAGCCGAGAGCGAGCCCCATCGAGGTCGTGGCGCCCGACCGCGAGACGCCGGGGACGAGCGCGAGGGTCTGCGCGGCACCGTAGGCGAGGCCGTGCGGATACGTCAGTTGCGTGAGCTCGCGAGTGCGGCGCCCGAGCCAGTCGGCGAGCCCGAGCAGGATGCCGAAGACGATGAGCACGATCGCGACGAGCCACAGCGAGCGGAAAGCCGAGCGGATGTACTCCTGCGCGAGGAAGCCGATGATGACGATCGGCACGGTTCCGATGATGATCAGCCACCCCATGCGCACGTCGGGGTCGCTCGCGGGCAGGCCGCGCCGCGTCACATGCCGGAACCACGCCCCGATGATGCGCGTGATGTCCTTCCAGAAGTACACGAGCACTGCGGCCTCGGTGCCGATCTGGGTGATCGCGGTGAAGGTCGCTCCGGGGTCGGTCGCGCTCGGCAGCACCTCCCCCGCGATCCGCAGGTGAGCACTGGAGGAGATCGGGAGGAACTCGGTGAGGCCCTGGATGAGTCCGAGGACGAGGGCTTCGAGGAATGACACGCGGCGGCGTCCGTTCTGAACGAGGGTCGGTGGAGGGTGACGCGGCTCAGTAGTGCGTGAGCAGGTCGGTCAGCGCCCGGTGCCCGAAGCTGAGCGCCTCGAGCGGCACGCGTTCGTCGACGCCGTGGAACATCGCGGGAAAATCGAGCTCGGGCGTCAGGCGCAGCGGCGCGAAGCCGTAGCCGGTGATGCCGAGAAGACTCAGAGCTTTGTTGTCCGTGCCGCCGCTCATGAGGTACGGCAGCACCTCCGCCTCCGGATCGTGACGGTTCAGCGTTCCCACCATCGCGTCGACGAGGGGCCCGGAGAACGGGTTCTCGAGACCCAGATCGCGGTGCATGACCTCGATCTCGATGTCGTCTCCCACCAGCCGCTGCACCTCGGCGATGATCGCGTCCTCCTCCCCGGGCATCATGCGCAGGTCGATGAGCGCTTCAGCACGGTCGGGGATGACGTTGTGCTTGTACCCGCCACTCAGCAGCGTGGGATTGCTGGTCGTGCGCACCGTCGCGGTGAGAAAGCCTGCCGCCGTGCCGGTGCGGAGCATGACTTCGTCGGGGCCGAGCGTCTCCACATCGACCTCGAGGATGCGACCGAGCTCGCTCAACAGCAGCTCAGTCGTCGACGTGAGGTGAAGCGGCCATTCGTGACGGCCGAGCCGCACGACGGCTTCCGCGAGCTTCGTCACAGCGTTGTCGTGGATGACGCGCGAGCCGTGCGCGGCAGTGCCACGGCTGATGAGCTTGACCCAGACGAGAGCCTTCTCGCCCGTCTGCAGCAGGTAGGCGCGGGTGCCGCCGATGTCGACCGAGTATCCGCCCACCTCGCTGATCGCCTCGGTCGCCCCGGAGAAGAGCTCGGGCCGGTGCTGAACGATGTGGTGCGAGCCGTAGGCGCCACCGTTCTCCTCATCGGCGAAGAACGCGATCGTCAGATCACGGTTCGGCTGTCCACCTTCGCCGAGGATCTCGTCGAGCGCCGTGAGGATCATGGCATCCATGTCCTTCATGTCGACCGCACCGCGGCCCCAGAGCATGCCGTCGCGGATCTCGCCCGCGAAGGGATCGACCGACCAGTTCGCAGGGTCGGCGGGCACGACATCCAGATGGCCGTGCACGACGAGGCCGGGGCGCTCGCCGCGCTGCGTGTCGACGGTTGTCGCGTAGCTGCCCTCGACATGCGTGATGACGCTCGTGCGGCCGGTCGCCGAGTCGATGTACTCCGTCTCCAGCCCGAGACCCTCGAGGATCGCACCGACGTACTCGGCCGCCTCGGTCTCCCCCTTGCTGCGCCCCTCGCCGTAGTTCGTCGTGTCGAAACGAATCAGATCGCGGGCGATGCGCGCCGTGTCGTCGAGGTGCTCGGAGGCCATGGTCACCACGCTACCCGCCGTGCTGTCGAGAGCCCATTCCGTGCTAATGTCATACCTCGGTCGAGCCGCCGCGAGCGGTGCGACCACAACCAGCGCGGGTGGCGGAAATGGCAGACGCGCTAGCTTGAGGTGCTAGTGCCCGGATAGGGCGTGGGGGTTCAAGTCCCCCCTCGCGCACGGTTCACCCCGTGGGTGAACAGCGAACTGGTTGAGACAGTGCGGCTGAGATGCCGTGGACGGCCCCGAGGCGACGAGCCCGGGGCCGTTCGTCATTCCGCGGCCACGACCGACTCCTGCGAGATCTCGTGGAGGCGACGCGCGCGGTTCGCGAGGAAGAGCGGGAACGTGAAAGCGATCGCCGTGAGGCCCGAGAAGACGATGTACGCCCACAGGTGGCGCATGCCGAGCCGGCGGCCCTCGATGACGATGAACGCGCACGCGGCGACTGCCATGATGAGGAGATCCATGGTGAGCGAGCCGACCGCGGGGCCGTTGGCGAACCAGTCGCCGAGGAAGTCGTTCTGCTGCAGGATGGCCTGGATGTTGTATGTCCAGGTACCGACGAGACCGACGATCGCGATGATGAGGAACAGGATGGCAGGAGCAGTCCAGTGACGAGTCATGACACCATGATCGCCCCGTTCGGGCTGCTGCTCGACGTCGACGGGCCGATCGCGAGCCCCGAGTCACGGCGCATCGCGCTCGGCTCGATCGTGGACGACCTGCTGACCCTCGCGTCAGCGGGCATCCCGATCGCCTTCATCACGGGCCGCAGCGACGCCTTCATGCGCGAGCAGGTGGTCGCGCGACTCGTCGACGGCGGCCTGGATGCTCGATCGCACGTCTTCGGCGTGTTCGAGAAGGGCGGCTGCTGGGCGCCGATCACCGCCGAGGGCATGGGCGAACTCGAGATCGACCGCGAGCTCGCCGTGCCGGAGCCGGTGCGCGAGCAGGTCGAGGGGCACGCGCGCGAGCAGTACGCCGACACGATGTTCGTCGACGACGCCAAGCACGTCATGATCTCGCTCGAGGCGCGCACGGATGTCTCCCCCGCCGCCTACCAGCTCGCGCAGGGGCGCTTCGAGGCGGAGGTCTACGAGCTGCTCGTCGCGGCCGGCCTCGGCCTGCGCTACCGGGATCGCGCGGCGCACGACGCGCACGGCCGGGTGCCGTGGCGCATCGACTCGACGATCATCTCGACCGACGTGGAGTCAGTGCTGCTCGACAAAGATCGCGGCGCCGACCGTGCGCTCGACTGGTTCGCCGAGCACGGTGTGACGGCGCAGCGCTGGTGGTCGGCGGGCGACTCGCGCTCCGACTACCGCATGGCCGACGCCGTGCACGCGCGCGGCATCCCGGTCGCGCACCTCGATGTGCGGCCCGCCGACGGCGTGCTCGCTCGGGACTACGACGTCGTCGTCGAGGGCGACCTCGTGCACGACCACGCGGGCGCGGCGTTCCTGCGACGCCGGGTCGCCGAGCTGCCGTGACCGCCTCGCGCACTCCCCCGCGTGAAACGGTGCGGGCGCTGCAAGCGGCGCTCGCGGAAGAAGGTGTGGTCTCCGTCATCGGAGGCTCCGGGCTGCTCGAGGGTGCGCGCGGGCGGGCTCAGCGCTGGCGGGCATCCTCCACGAGGTACCGCGCGACCTTCGGCGTGAGGCGCGGGTAGGCGCGGCGAAGGGCCACGACGGCGTCCTCAGGGTCGAGCTTGGCGTCGATCTTGCGATCGCGCAGCACCTTCGCGGTCCACTCGCGCGCCGAGGGTGGGGCTCCCATCGTGGTCGAGTAGTCGTCGAAGAGCTGCTGCAGCCGCTCGCTCGGGTCGGCGCGATCGCCGAAGATTCTGGCGGCCAGTTCGCTCTGCATCGGGTTGCTTCCTCTCCCTCGCCGGTGGGACGGTCGCTTCCAGTCTGGCGGGCCGAGCGTGCTCCGGCCGCGTCCTGACAGGAATCTCGGAGGTGCTCACGCACGCGATCCTTGCGGGGCCGGGGCCCGGTCGCGCGACACGCCGCTCGAGTGTCGGTGGCAGTTGCCATATTCGAATGTATGTTCGATCATGGAGAGATGCCCGCCCTCGCGCTCTCCTCCGTCGACGACCCCGTCGACGGTATGGGTGCGGCGAGGGTTCAGACCGTCGACACCGTGCAGGCGCTGCAGGCCCGCATCGACTCCCTGCAGCGCACGCGCCTCGATACGCGTCTTCTGCCCACGCACGAGGCTCTCGCCGACCTGCTGCCCGCCGGTGGCCTGCAGGAGGGCGCCGTCTACACGCTGAGCCCCTCGAGCGCCCTCACGATGGCGCTGCTGGCCGGCCCCTCGGCGGCCGGGGCGTGGTGCGGCGTCGTCGGCATGCCTGAGTTCGGTATCGAGGCGGCCGAAGCGATGGGCATCGACCTCGACCGGCTCGTGCTCGTGCCGCACCCCGGCGACCAGTGGCTCACCGTGACCGCGGCCATCGCCGACGCCCTGAGCGTCATCGTCGTGCGGCCAGGTAGGGCGGCGAGCGACGGCGCGATCGCGAAGCTCGCGGGGCGTGTGCGCGAGCGCGGCTCCACCCTGCTCGTGACGGGAGCCTGGCCGCAGGCGGAGGCCATGATCAGCATCACTGACAGCCGCTGGTCGGGCCTCGGCGACGGTCACGGCTACCTGAGCGAGCGGGAGGTCACGATCACCGTGAGCTCGCGACGCAGCCCGCGCCCCCGCAGCGGGCGACTGCTGCTACCCGACGGTGAGCTGGGCATCCGGCGCCTCGATCGTGAGGATGCCGGCGCGCGCGGCGATGCGGCACAGCGGGCGCACGACCGCTGGGGCAGCCCCCGCACGCTCAGGGCGGGCTGATGACCCGCACGATCGTGGCGTGGGTGCCCGACTGGCCGATCATCGCCGCCGCGCGCGACGGGCTCGCAGCACCGGGCCAGCCTGTCGCAGTGGTGCGGCAGAACCGCATCCTCGCGTGCTCGGCGACCGCCCGCGACCAGGGAGTGCGGGCAGGGCAGCGACGCCGCGAAGCTCAGTCGCTGTGCACCGAGCTGCGCATCGTCCCCGCCGACGACGACCGCGACCACCGTCAGTTCTCGCCCCTCGTCGACGTCGTCGAATCCCTCGTCGCGGGCGTGCAGGTCGTGCGCCCCGGCCTGCTCGCCCTCGCCGCGCGCGGGCCCGCCCGCTACTACGGCGGAGAGAAGGCCGCGGCTCTCGCCCTGCGCGGAGCCCTCATCGTCGACGGGGTTCCGGATGCCCGGCTCGGCATCGCCGACGGGCCCTTCGCCGCCGAGCTCGCCGCCCGCAGCACCGCGCCAGCATCGACGGCGCCCGGGCAGAGCGTGCGCATCGTGCCGCGCGATGCCGTCGCCGCCTTCCTCGCCCCCTTTCCGGTGACGACCCTCGGCGACCCCGATCTCGCGACGCTCCTCGGCCGGCTCGGGCTGCGCACGCTCGGCGACTTCGCCGCACTGCCTGCCGAGGCCGTGCGCGACCGCTTCGGCGCGGCGGGCGCCCACCGGCACGCGCTCGCGGGCGCCGCCGACGCGACACCGCTGGTGCCGCGCACTCCCCCGCCCGACCTCGAACGGGTGCTCGAACTCGAACCGCCCCTCGACCGCGTCGACCAGCTCGCCTTCGCCGTGCGGCAGCTCGCCGACGACCTCGTCGAGAGCCTCACGCGGCGGCTGCTCGTCGCCACGGCGATCCGCATCGGGTTCCGCGACGAGCACGGCACCGAGACCGAGCGGGCCTGGCTGCACCCCCGCTCGTTCCGCGCGAGCGAGATCGTCGACCGCGTGCGCTGGCAGCTCAGCGGTGAGACGCGCACCCTCGGCGCACGTGCCGACAGTGATCGCGGGCCGGGCCTGCGCTCGGCCATCACGCGCGTGACGATCGTGCCCGAGAGCGTCGACGACCTCGCCCATCACGAACCCGGGCTGTGGGGCGCGGCACCCGATGAGCGCGTGCACCACGCCCTCTCGCGCGTGCAGAGTCTGCTCGGGCACGAGGCTGTGCTCACGGCCCAGCGCACGGGCGGTCGCACCCTCGCCGAGCGGGGCGCCCTCGTGCCCTGGGGCGACCGGCTCGTCAGCCCTCGCCCCGTGGACCGGCCCTGGCCGGGTGCGCTGCCCCAGCCGACCCCCGGCACGGTATTCCCCTCTCGGCATGCAGTGACGGTGCTGGACGCGTCAGGCGCCCCGGTGAGCGTCGACGAGAGGATGCGGCTCAGCGCACCCCCCGCGGGCTTCGCCCCGGGCGCGGGGGGTGCTGCGCGCCCGGTGAGCTCGTGGGCGGGGCCGTGGCCGCTCGACGAGCGGTGGTGGGACGCCCCGCGACGGCGCCTGCTGCACCGCCTGCAGGTCGTGGACTCCGCCGGGGTCGCCTGGCTGCTCGTGCTCGACGGCGACTCATGGTGGGCAGAGGCGCGCTATGACTGAGGCAGCACTGCCCGAGTGCTCTGCCGTGACGCAGGGCGGGCGCTGATGGCGGGCTGGCACAATCCGCCGATCCCGTGGAGCGAGTTCGAGCGCAGCCTGCGCAACGGCAACCGCCCCGGCACAGCACCGCCCCCCGGCGCCGACGGCGGCGACTCCCCCGCCTGGTCTCCGAAGCGAGCACCCTACCGTCGAGCCGGTATCGAACCGCCCGACCCCGCGACGGTCGTGCCCTACGCCGAGCTGCATGCCCACTCGTCCTTCAGCTTCCTCGACGGTGCCTCGAGCCCCGAAGAGCTGCTCGAGGAGGCCGCGCGCCTCGGGCTCAGCGGGCTCGCCCTCACCGACCACGACGGCTTCTACGGTGTCGTGCGCATGGCCGAGGCCGCCGAGCCGTACGGCCTCACGACCGTGTTCGGCGCCGAGCTCTCCCTCGGCCTCACCGGCCCTCAGCAGGGCGTGCCCGACCCGGAGGGCACGCACCTGCTCGTCCTCGCACGCGGCCAGGCCGGTTACCACCGCCTCGCCGCCGCCATCACCGAAGCGCAGCTCGCGGGAGGGGAGAAGGGTCGCCCGGTGTACGACCTCGACACACTCGCCGAGCATGCCGGGCGAGGAGGCGACGCCACGGGCGCCGACCACTGGGTGATCCTCACCGGGTGCCGCAAGGGCGCCGTGCGCTCCGCGCTGGAGGGTCGCGACCCCGCCCGCGATGCCTCTGCACCGGATGCGATCGCCCGCGCGCGGCCGAATCGGGCCCAGATCGCGGCAGCGGGCGCCGAGCTCGACGCTCTCGTCGACCGGTTCGGAGCATCCGGCGTCGTCGTCGAGCTGTTCGATCACGGCCGCCCCCTCGACACCGTGCACAACGATGTGCTCGCCGCCCTCGCCGCCGAGCGCCGGCTGCCGATCGTCGCGACGGGCGCCGTGCACTACGCGACCCCCGCCCGCCACCCGCTCGCCACCGCGTTCGCCGGCCTGCGGGCACGCCGCAGTCTCGATGAGATGGAGGGCTGGCTGCCCGCGGCCGGCACCGCCCACCTGCGCAGCGGTGCCGAGATGCAGCGGCTCTTCGCGCGCTACCCCGGCGCCGTGGAGCGCAGCGTCGAGCTCGCGGCCGAGCTCGGCTTCAGCCTGCGTCAGGCTAAGCCGAAACTGCCGAAGCAGGAGGTGCCGCCCGGCCACACGCCCATGAGCTGGCTGCGCGAGCTCGTGTGGGCGGCCGTGCCCCGCAAGTATCCCGATGCGAGCGACGACGATCGCGCTCGCATCGCGCGCGAGCTCGACGTTATCGAGCAGAAAGACTTCCCCGGCTACTTCCTCATCGTGCACGAGATCGTGCAGTTCGCGCGCTCGCGCGGCATCCTCTGCCAGGGCCGCGGCTCGGCCGCGAACTCGGCCGTCTGCTACCTGCTCGACATCACGGCCGTCGACTCGATCGGCTACCGGCTGCCCTTCGAGCGCTTCCTCTCCGCGCTGCGCGACGAGGAGCCCGACATCGACGTCGACTTCGACTCCGACCGCAGGGAGGAAGTCATCCAGTACGTCTACGAGCGCTACGGCCGCCGCAACGCCGCCCAGGTCGCCAACGTCATCTCGTACCGGCCCAAGAACGCCGTGCGCGACATGGCGCGCGCGCTGGGCTACTCGACGGGTCAGCAGGACGCCTGGAGCCGCCAGGTGGAGCGCTGGGGCGCCGTGCTCTCGAGCGACGACCACGACATCCCCGCCCCTGTCGTCGACCTCGCCCAGCAGGTACTCACGTACCCCCGCCACCTCGGCATCCACTCGGGCGGCATGGTGCTCACCGACCGGCCCGTCGGCGAGATCGTGCCCATCGAGCACGCCCGAATGGAGAACCGCACCGTGCTGCAGTGGGACAAAGACGACTGCGCCTGGATGGGCCTCGTCAAGTTCGACCTGCTCGGCCTCGGCATGCTCGCCGCCCTCCAGCACTCCTTTGACCTCATGGACGAGCACCTCGGCGAGCGGTGGGAGCTCGCAACCCTGCCGAAGGAGGAGCAGGCGACCTACGACATGCTGTGCCGCGCCGACTCGATCGGCGTGTTCCAGGTCGAGAGCCGCGCGCAGATGGGGCTGTTGCCGCGCCTGCAGCCTCGACAGTTCTACGACCTCGTCGTGCAGATCGCGCTCGTGCGCCCCGGCCCCATCCAGGGCGGCGCCGTGCACCCCTTCGTGCGCCGCAAGCTCGGAAAGGAGCCGATCACCTACGACCATCCCAAGCTCATCGGTCCGCTCGAGCGCACCCTCGGCGTGCCCGTCTTCCAGGAGCAGCTCATGCAGGTGGCCATGGCGGTGGGCGGCTGCACGGGTGACGACGCCGACCTGCTGCGCCGCGCCATGGGCAGCAAGCGCGGCCTCGAGCGCATCGAGTCGCTGCGCGAGACCCTCTACGCGGGCATGGCGGGCAACGGCATCACCGGGCAGCTCGCCGACGACATCTACGGGCGCATCCAGGCCTTCGCGAACTTCGGCTTCGCCGAGAGCCACTCGCTCAGCTTCGCGCTGCTCGTCTACGCGAGCTCGTGGATCAAGCTGCACTACCCCGGCGTCTTCCTCGCCTCGCTGCTGCGCGCCCAGCCGATGGGCTTCTACTCCCCCGCCTCGCTCACGGCCGACGCCGAGCGCCACGGCGTCGAGGTGCGCACGCCGTGCATCCTCCGCTCCGAGGTCGACGCCGGCCTCGAGCGCCTCGATCTGGTCATCGCCTCGGCGCACGAGCCGGTGGCTCCGGATGCGCGGCGCGCGCCTCCGACGGGGCTCGAGCAGTGCATCCGGAGCCGACAGCCGCCCGTGCCCGCGTTTGATCCCGCCTCGACGAACGGCGACCTCGCCGACTGCGCGCGGCACCGCCGCGACGGCGATCTCGCGGTGCGACTCGGGCTCGCCGGGGTGACCGGCATCGGCCGTTCCACCGCCGAGCGCATCGTCACCGAACGCGAGCGGGGCGGCCCATACCGGGATCTCACCGAGCTCGTCTACCGCACGGGGCTCACCGCCGCGCAGGTCGAAGCGCTCGCAACCGCCGGAGCCTTCGACGTGCTCGGGCTCTCCCGGCGTGAGGCGCTGTGGGCGGCGGGCGCGGCCGCGCAGGCGCGGCCCGAGTACCTGCCGGGAATCGTCACGGCGGTGCAGCCGCCGCTGTTCACCGAGCTCGACGGCTACGAGACCATGGTCGCCAACCTCGTCTCGACCGGCATCGCGCCCGGCGACCACCCCGTGCGCTTCGTGCGCGAGCTGCTGCGCGAGCGCGGAGTGCTGAGCGCGCGCGAGCTGCGCGCGGCCGAGCCGAACCGCCGCGTCGAGGTCGCGGGCGTCGTCACCCACCGTCAGCGCCCCGCGACGGCGAGCGGCATCACCTTCCTCAACCTGGAGGACGAGACGGGGCTCGTGAACGTCATCTGCTCGGTGGGGCTGTGGACCCGCTACCGACGCACGGTGCGCGAGAGCCGTGCGCTCATCGTGCGCGGCACCCTCGAGCGCTCAGCGGAGGGCGTGGTGAACATCGTCGCCGACCGCGTCGAGCAGTTGCCGCTGCGTGTCAGGATGCCGAGCCGCGACTTCCGCTAGCTGTTGCGGCCGCGCGCAGCGACCGCCCATGCGCCGACCTCGACCCCGTTCCGCTCGACGATGAGCTCGTCGACAAGGTTCACCGCGTTGCAGACGTGGTTCGGCACGACGCGCAGCGTCTCCCCCCGCGCCGGAATCCTGGCGCCGGGAGGGAATGCCACCGTCGCGTGGTGCTCCGAGAGCGCCGTGATGCGAGCCTCCGGATGGTCGAGCAGGCGACCGAAGCCGCTCGCATACGGCGCGCGGTCGGCGCCCAGCACCTTGCTGCCGGCGTCGAGCACCGCGACGCCGTCGCGACGACTCACCACGGTCGCGCGAGCGGTAAGGGCGATCGCGTCCTGCGTCATCGTGCCGAGCTCCCACTGCTGCGCGTCGCCGAACGGGTACACACCCGGCCTCAGCTCCGTGAGCACCGCACCGTCGGCGGCTCGGGCGCTGGGCGTCGACCCACCGCTGACGACCGGGCACGGGATGCTCGCTCCTCGGAGCGCATCCCGCGCCGCCCCGAGGGCAGCGGCCTCGTCCCCCGCCGCGGGGTCCGCGGCGTCCGCACCGTAGGAGTGGCCGGGGAACGTGAAGACGCCGTCCACCGACAGCCCAGAGTCGAGCGCCGCGCGCGCGATGGTGGCGGCCTCCGCCGCGGCGACGCCGCTGCGGTGGTGACCGCTGTCCACCTCGACCGCGACAGCGAGCGAGGGCGCACCGTCGTGACCGGCCTGCACTGCCTGCGCGAGCATCCTCACCCCCTCCACGGAATCGACGCCGACCCGCACCCGCACCCGTGAGGCGAGGCGGCGGAGGCGCTCGGCGCGAGGCCCCTCCGCCCACACCGGATAAGCGATGAACAGGTCATCGATGCCCGCGTCGGCGAAGACCTCGGCCTCGCCGACGGTGGCGACCGTGAGCCCCACGGCCTCGTGGGCGAGCTGCCGTCGCGCGAGCTCGATCGTCTTGTGCGTCTTCGCGTGCGGCCGAAGCGCCACCCCGAGGGCGCGAGCGTGCGCCGCCATCGCAGCCAGGTTGCTCTCGAGCACGTGATCGTCGACCACGAGGTACGGGGTATCGCGCATCCCCCCATCCTCCCCCTGTGCCAGATCTGACGCGAATGGGCGCTCACATGAGTCGATTGCGACACTTGTCGCCCAATCTGGGGGCGCTGCGGCGCTCCGGCGTGCGCACCGAGCGCAGAATCTCGAAGCGAAGGCGCCCAGAACTGACACAGAATGGCGCCACCCGGGCACGTGAGCGCCCATTCGCGTCAGATCTGACCGGGGGGTCAGGCGCCGGTGGCGAGCTGACGGCGCAGGTGCTCGATGCGCGACTGCAGCTGGGCGACCGTGGCCTGCCCGACGGCGGGGCCGCCGCAGACACGGCGCAGCTCCGCGTGGATGATGCCGTGCGGCTGACCGGTGAGCTTCGCCCGCAGGCCCACCAGGCTGTGCAGCAGCGTGCGCTGCTCCTTGAGCGAACGGTAGAGGGGCTGAGGCGCCGGCTGCGAGGCGGGGCGCTCGGCGGCACGACGTGCCTGGCGCTGATGCCTGCTGCGCAGCAGCTCGTGCACCTGATCGGGCTCGAGGATGCCCGGCAGGCCCAGAAAGTCGAGCTCTTCGAGGCTGCCGACCTCGGCGAGCTGACCGAACTCAGTGCCCTCGTAGAGCACCTTGTCGAAGGTTGCCGACGACTCGAGTGCACGGTAGGTGTACTCGGCGAGCTCGGCCTCGCTCGCGCGCTCCTCCCGTTCCGCCGCCTCGAGCGCGGAGTCGTCGAGCAGCTCGCCGCCCTCACGGTCGAGCGCGTGGTCGCGTTCGCGTTCCAGCTCGCTCGCGAGAGCCTGAATGGTCGGCACGCTGGGAATGAAGATCGACGCGACCTCGCCGCGGCGCCGCGCTCGCACGAAGCGCCCGATCGCCTGGGCGAAGTACAGCGGGGTCGAGGCGCTCGTCGCGTAGACCCCGACAGCGAGCCGCGGCACGTCCACCCCCTCCGATACCATCCGCACGGCGACGAGCCAGCGTGCGTCGGACTCGGCGAACTCGGCGATGCGCTCGGATGCTCCTCCCTCGTCGCTGAGCACCACGGTCGGCTGCTCCCCCGTGACGCCGGCCAGCAGTCCCGCGTAGGCGCGCGCGGTCGCCTGATCGCTCGCGATGACGAGACCTCCCGCGTCGGGGATGGCCCGCCGCACCTCGGTCAGGCGGGTGTCGGCGGCGCGCAGTACGCCGGGCATCCACTGCCCCTCCGGGTCGAGCGCGGTGCGCCAGGCCTGCGCGGTGATGTCGGCGGTGTCGCCGTGCCCGAGGACGGCCTCCATCTCGTCGCCGGTGGTCGTGCGCCAGCGCATGCGCCCCGCGTAGGAGAGGAACAGTACGGGGCGTACGACCCCGTCGCGTAGCGCGCGACCGTAGCCGTAGCTGTAGTCGGTGCGGGAGACGCGGATGCCGTCGCCGCCATCGACGTATGCGACGAACGGGATGGGGGCCGTGTCGGAGCGGAACGGCGTGCCGGTCAGGGACAGGCGCCGCGCCGCGCCGCCGAACGCCTCCCGCATGGCCTCGCCCCAGCTGAGGGCGTCGCCACCGTGATGCACTTCGTCGAGGATGACGAGCGTCGGCACCTGGTCGACGAGCACGCGGTGCACGAAGGGTTGGGCGGCCACCTGCGCATAGGTGACGGCAGCGCCGTGGAACGCCCGCGGGATCATGCGGGAGGCGTTGCGGAAAGCGGGATCGAGGCGGATGCCGACACGGTGTGCCGCATCGGCCCACTGCCTCTTCAGGTGCTCGGTGGGGGCGACGACGATGACCCGCTCGACGGTGCGCCGCGCGAGCAGCTCGGCCGCCAGACGAAGGGCGAAGGTCGTCTTGCCGGCACCCGGGGTCGCCGCGGCGAGGAAGTCACGCGGTTCACGCGCGAAGTATGCGTCGAGTGCTTCGGCCTGCCACGCGCGCAGCCGGTCGGCTGTTCCCCGCGCTGCGCGCTCCGGGTAGGAGGGTGAGAGGTGCTCCGCGGCGAAGGTGCCCACGTGGGGTGCGCGGCGGAAGGTCGGAGACATGCGACCTCGATGCTAGCCGAGGGTGCCGACGCTGCTCACGCGGGTGGAGGTGCGGGTGGGGGTGGCGATCGGGGAGGCTCGGGCGGCGCATCCTGCCCCGACAGCGCCGATCGCCGTCGGGGCGTGGTGGACAGCAGGGACGCGCGCTGCACTGCGCCGCGTCCGAAGCGCTCGGCGAGCGCGTCCATCGTGCCCTCCGCCTCGCGCCAGGTCTCGTCGTCGTCCCACAGCCCGCGCGGCACGGCTCCGGTCGGCAGCAGGTTCTCGGCGCGGACGCCGATCAGACGGATGCCCCTGCCCTGGGTCGGCGCGGCGGCGAAGAGCGCCCGCGCCTCGGTCGCCAGGCGCTGTGCGACCTCGGTGGGCTCCGCGATCGTCTGCGAGCGGGTGAGGGTCGTGAAGTCGCCGAACCGCACCTTGATCGCCACTGTGCGCGCGACCCAGCCGCCGCGGCGCAGCCGCCGCGCTACGAGGTCGGAGAGCCGCAGCAGCTCGCGATCGAGAGCCGCGCGATCGTGAAGGTCACTCTCGAAGGTCGTCTCGTGCCCGATGGACTTCTCTCGTCGTGTGGGGGTGACGGCGCGGGGGTCGATGCCGTTCGCGAGCGCGTGCAGCGTCGCGGCGGCCGCGGCGCCGACGGCCGCCTCGAGCGACGGCATCGGGAGGTCGGCGACGTCGCCGACGGTGCGCGCACCGATGCGGTCGAGCCGCTCGGCGACCGCAGCGCCGACGCCCCAGAGGGCGCTGATCGGCTGCGGTCGAAGAAACTCCGCGGTCTCTGCCTCGGGCACGATGAGAACCCCATCGGGCTTGGCGCGGCTCGAGGCGAGCTTCGCCACGAACTTCGTCGCGGCCGCGCCCACGGAGGCCACGAGGCCGGTCTCCCGTCTGATGCGGGTGCGCAGCCCCTGGGCGATCGCGTACGGCGGGCCGAAGAGGGCGAGGCCGCCGCTCACGTCGAGGAAGGCCTCGTCGATGCTCAGGGGCTCCACGAGCGGCGTGACGTCGCCGAGGATGCTCATCACGGCGCGCGAAGCCTCCTGGTAGCGCTCATAGTGCGGCTCGAGCACGACCGCGCCCGGGCATCGTCGCAGTGCGATGCTCATCGGCATGGCGGAGTTGACGCCGTAGCGCCGGGCCTCGTAGGTCGCCGCCGTAACGACGGAGCGCGCACCACGATGCCCGACGATGACGGGCTTCCCGGCCAGCTCCGGCCGCGTGAGGAGCTCCACGGAGGCGAAGAAGGCATCCATGTCGAGATGCAGGATGCTCGCGCTCGTGTCGTCGGTGGGCTCGGCGGTGACCTGCCGCCCGCTGCCGTCCTGCTTGCTCACGCTCGCGTCCTCACGGGAGCATCCTCACACAGCGCGACGGGCGGGGCGCCGCAGCGCCCCGCCCGTTGCGGGTGTTCGAGGTGACCTGTGTCAGGCCCGTCGACGACCCGTGATGGCACCGTAGATGACGAGCACGATCAGCGAGCCGCCGATCGCGAGCAGCCAGGTCTCGATGGAGAAGAAACCGCCGAGGTCGACTCCGAAGATGAGCCCGCCCAGCCAGCCTCCGAGGAGGGCGCCGATGATGCCGATGACGAGGGCGGCCAGCCAGCCGCCCGGGCCCTTGCCCGGCAGAATCGCCTTGGCGATCGCTCCGGCGATGAGTCCGATGAGGAGGAATGCGAGGAATCCCATAGGGCGCTCCTTTCGTTGTGACCGCACTCAGATCGAGTATCAGCCGTTTGTCGAGCGTTCCGGTGGAAACGCTCAGCGGAGAGTCAAGCAGGTTTACCCCCGTTCGGGGGCATCTTGCGTCCAGGAAATTCTCAGGGCGTGTCGTATCGCGGGCTCTGGCACAGTAGACGCATGGCACAGCTTCACCCCTGGTCGCGCTACGTGGCGATCGGAGACTCGTTCACCGAGGGCATCGGCGATCCGGAGCCCCAGAGCCGCGGCGGGCATCGCGGATGGGCGGATCGCGTGGCAGAGCAGCTGGCGCTCCGCAGCGACGATTTCGCCTACGCCAACCTCGCTGTGCGGGGGCGCCTGCTCACGCAGATCGCCGATCATCAGGTCGAGCCGGCTCTTGCCTTGCGCCCCGACCTCATCTCGGTGTCTGCGGGCGGCAACGACATCATCCGCCCCGGCACCGACCCCGACCAGGTGGCCGAGAGGTTCGAGGAGCTCGTCGTGCAGCTGCGCAGCAACGGCGCCACGGTGCTCATGTTCAACGGCCCCGACATCGGCATGACGCCGGTGCTGAGGCGCATGCGCGGCAAGGTGGCGATCTACAACGAGAACCTTCGCGCGATCGCCTCGAAGCACGACGCGATCGTCGCCGACATGTGGAAGCTGCGCGAGCTGCGCGACCCGCAGATGTGGGACCGCGACCGCCTGCACTTCTCGCCCCTCGGCCACCACACGATCGCCATCATGGCGCTCGAGGCGCTGGGCGTGGAGCACGATCTGGAGCCGCGCCACCCCGAGCCCCTTCCGCGGCGCAGCTGGCGCCAGGCGCGGGTCGAGGATCTGGGCTGGGCCCGCGAGTATCTCGTGCCGTGGGTGGTGCGGCGTATCCGCCATCAGTCCTCCGGCGATTTCATTGCGCCCAAGAGGCCGGACGCCTCGCACCCGCACGGCTGAGACGCTGGCCTCGGGCGGATGCTAGCGGCCCAGCGCCTCCTCGAGGGGCTGGGCGAGGCGCCAGGCGAGGCCGGGGGCCTCGAGCGCTCCGCGCCACTCCAGCGGGATGCTCACCCGACGATCGCCGTAGCGCACGGTGATGCTGCCCGGGTCAGGCAGTGGCCCGCCCGGTTGCAGCGCGGGAGCGCGCACCGCGGCGATGGCGCGCACCTCGCCCCACACGAGGTCGTCGAGGGTGTCGGAGACGTGAAGACTGGCTGTGGCGCCCCACTCGGTCTCGTAGCGTGCGACGAGCTGGCCCGTCGTGGCGAGGGTGATCTCATGAAAGTCGTCGCGGGCGCTCGCCAGGAGCGCACGCACGTCGTCGGCGACCGTGGGGTGGTCGGGGCCGCCGAGCACGACGCCCACGACGTCGACCTCCCGCCCCTCGATGACCTCGCGAGCGGAGAACAACAGGCACGCACCGGCCTCGATGAGCGTGCCGGTCTTGAGCCCGGTCACCCCGTCGACACCGACGATCAGGTTGCGATTCTCGTAGCTGCCGACGCCGGGCACCGTGACCTCGGGCATCGCCGCGGCGGCGGAGACGACCGGGTCGGCGAGGGCCAGGCGCCCCAGGTCGAGCAGAGCGCGGGGGCTCGCACGATTGAGGAGCGAGAACCCTGTGCTGTCGCCGACGGAGACCGAGGCGAGGTCATGCTCATCGAGCCAGACGCGCGCAGCGGTGAGGTACTCGGCGACCGAGCCGAAGGCCCACGTGGCGAGAGTCTCGGCGTAGTTGTTGGCCGAGGCGACCATCATGAGCTCGATGATGTCGCGCTGGCTGACGGTCGTCCCGACCGGCGCGGGTGCTGTGGTGCCGTCGAGGGCGCGATAACGGTCGACGAGCGCGGTGTCCGCCGCAGTGAGCGTGATCGTGGCGCCGTCTGTGCCGGCCTCGATCGGCCGAGCGTCGAGCACGACGAGGGCGGTCACGACTTTGGTGATCGAGGCGATCGGCCGTACCTCGTCGAGGCCGCGGCTCGCGTACACCTGGCGCCCGTCGGCGGCGCCGAAGGCGGCGGCGCCGTAGCCGGGGATGCTCACCTCGGGCTCGGGCGTGCTGAGCGCGGGCAAGGCCTGCAGAGCGGGCTGCGCGGCAGGCACCGGGGCGAGCGCCGCGTACGCGCCGTAGCCGAGCGTGCTCACGCCGAGCCCGAGGAGGGCGGCGGCACCGATCACGCGCACAGTGCGGCGGTGGCGAATCACGCTCATCAGTCTACGAAGAGGGGCCCGGTGCGGAGCTCACGGGGTCGCCGAGCGCGTAGAGCGCGACGGCGCTCGCGGCGGCGACGTTGAGCGAGTCCACGCCGTGCAGCATCGGAATGGTGACGACGACGTCGGCGACGTCGAGAGCGGGTCGGCTCAGGCCGTCGCCCTCCGAGCCGAGCAGCAGGGCGATGCGCGGCGGTCGGGTCGCGGCGAAGTCGCGCAGCCCTACCGCTCGGTCGTCGAGCGCAAGCGCCGCGATCGTGAAGCCGTGCTCGTGCAGCAGCGTCGCGCCCTCCGGCCACTCGGGCAGACGCGCCCACGGCACCTGCAGCACGGTGCCCATGCTCACCCGCACGCTGCGGCGGTACAGCGGGTCGGCGCAGCGTGGAGTGATGAGCACTGCATCAGCACCGAGGCCTGCGACTGAGCGGAAGATCGCCCCGACGTTGGTGTGGTCGACGACGTCTTCGACGACGACGACGAGCCGGGCATCCCGGAGCAGCTCGGCGGGGTCGCGCGGCTCGGGGCGGTGCATGCTCGCGAGGGCGCCGCGATGAAGGTGGAAGCCGGTGAGCTCCTCGAGCAGCCCCGGTGCTCCCACGTAGACGGGGACGTCGTGTCCGTGCAGTAGCGGTTCGAGGTCGTCCAGCCATCGCTCGCTCGTGAGCACAGAGCGCGGCCGATGCCCGGCGCGGAGTGCGCGGCCGATGACGGCGAGTGATTCCGCGAGGTAGAGCCCGCCTGCGGGCTCCTGCACGCGGCGTAGGGCAACGTCGGTCAGGCGCGCGTAGTCGTGCAGGCCCGCGCCATCGAGCGTCGTGAGTCGCTCGATGCGCATGCGCGGCCCCCTTCGAAAGGCGTGTCCCAGCCCGTGGAAACATATCGGAAACCGCTGGCGTTTAGTCTCGTAGGCAGAATCGACGAGGCAGGGGGAAGGCGACCGTGAGCATGATGGCGGCGGATGCTCGACCTCTTGACGCCCTCGCGCAGGCCTCGCTCTCCCAGGCCGCTGAGATCCTCGCCGGTCGCCGCATCGCCGTGCTCACGGGAGCGGGCATGAGCACCGACTCGGGCATTCCCGACTATCGCGGAGCAGGCGCGCCCGTGCGCACTCCCATGACGTACAGCCAGTTCCTCGCCGATGAGCCGTACCGCAAGCGCTACTGGGCGGGCAGCCACCTGGGATGGGATCGCTTCGCGCAGGCCCGCCCCAACCCCGGTCACGAGACGCTCGCGCAGCTCGAGGCCGACGGCACCGTGACGGGCGTCATCACGCAGAACGTGGACGGCCTGCACGTGCGCGCCGGCTCGCGCCGCGTCGTCGACCTCCACGGCAGCATGGACCGCGTGCGCTGCCTTCACTGCGGCCAGACCTTCTCGCGGGCCGCGGTCGCGAACCGCATCGCGACGCTGAACCCCTGGCTCGTGGCGGGCGACAACCACCGGATCAACCCGGACGGCGACGCCGAGGTCGACGACATCAGCCTGTTCGAGGTGCCGGAGTGCTCGGTGTGCGGCGGCACGCTCAAGCCCGACATCGTGTTTTTCGGGGAGTTCGTGCCACCCGTCAAGTTCGAGGAGGCCCGCGGCCTTGTGGCTCGCGCGGATGCTCTGCTCATCCTCGGGTCGTCTCTCGTCGTCAACTCGGGAATCCGCCTCGTCGTGCAGGCGGGCCGCAAGCGCATTCCCACGATCATCGTCAATCGCGGCGCGACGAAGGCCGACGCGCGCGCAGCGGTTAAGATCGAGGCGGGCACGACCGAGACGCTCGCCGCTTTGCGCGAGGCTCTGCGCGCCTGACCGGTGCGTGCGACCTCCGCCGCCCGGCGGAGGGAGCCTTGTGACTGCGTTCGCGCTCGTGCGCCACGGCGAGACCGACTGGAACCGCGCTCGGCGCATCCAGGGGGCGACCGATATTCCGCTCAACGACACGGGGCGCGAGCAGGCTCGTGCGGCGGGCCGCGTCGTGGCCGGTCGCGCGTGGAGCCGCGTGGTCGCCTCTCCTCTCGTGCGCGCGGCGGAGACCGCGCGGCTGATCGCCGAGGAGGCGGGGCTCGGCGAGCCCGAGCTCGACGCGGCGTTCGTCGAGCGCAACTACGGCGAAGCGGAGGGGCTCACGGGTGCGGATCTGGATGCGCGGTTCCCCGACGGCGCGGAGGTGCCGGGGAGGGAGCCGCGCGAGGCGGTGGCCGACCGTGTCCTCGCGGGCCTGCACAGGCTGGCCGCGGCGTACCCCGGCGAGGCGATCATCGTCGTCGCCCACGGCGGGGTCATCCGCAGTGTCCTGGAGTCCGTCGCGCCTGGTCGGCACCGCGAGCCGATCACGAACGGCTCCGTCCACTCGTTCCAGCACGCGGACGGCGGACTCGAGCTCGTGCGCTTCGACGACCCCATCGACGAGCAGTCGATCTTCCCCCTCGCCGAGGACTTCCTCGAGCAGAACGCGCTGGCCAGGCGCGAACGGGAGCGCGAGCACACGGCGGGCGCCTAGTGGCAGGCTCGGGGGCGCAGCGCTTCGCCGCGGCGACGGCGCACCTGGGCCTCGTCCCGCAGCGGATGCCCGACTCGACCCACACGGCTGCAGAGGCCGCGGCTGCGGTGGGCTGCGAGGTCGGCGCGATCGTGAAGTCTCTCGTGTTCCTCGCCGACGGCGAGCCCGTGCTCGTGCTGGTCTCGGGCGACAACCTTGCCGACCTCGAGCGTCTGAGCGCGGTTGTGCAGGCGGAGATCTCGAAAGCGGATGCGCGCACGGTCAAGAGCGCCACGGGCTTCTCGATCGGGGGCGTGCCCCCGATCGGGCATCCCGTGCCGGTGCGCACGATCGTCGACGAGTCGCTGCTGCGGTTCGAGACGGTGTGGTCCGCCGCGGGCGATGCCCAGACGGTGTTCCCGGCTTCGCCGCTCGACTTGCTGGCGTGGTCCGGCGGCACGCTCGCCGCGGTCGGCACGCGCTGAGCGCTCAGCTGCTCCTGCCGTGCTCGGCCTGCTCACGCAGCAGCTCGAGCAGCACAGCGGCCGAGCGACTCCAGTCGAATCGCGCGGCCTCCACCGGTGCGGCGGCGGATCGCCGCTCCCACTCCCCCGGCTCGAGAAGCTCGCGGATGCGCGCGGCGAAAGCCTGAGCATCCCCGACCGTCGCATACAGCGCCGTCTCGCCGCCGATCTCGCGGAAGATCGGGATGTCGCTGACGACGACGGGTGTACCGCGCCCCATGGCCTCCACGAGCGGGATGCCGAAGCCCTCGTCGCGCGAAGCGCTCACGAGCGCCGTGGCGCGGTCCAGCAGCGCCGCGTACTCCTCGTCGCTCACCCCGTCGTGCACGACGAGCGCATCCCGCGGCGCCGCGCTCTCCAGGAGCGCGCGATCTGTCGGCAGGATGCGACTCAGCAGGTGCAGGCGTGCACCCGGCAGGAGGTGGAGGGCGGCGACGAGGGTCTCGACGCCCTTGTAGGGCATGAACGACCCCATGTACACGAGCTCGATACCCGTGGGCAGGATGCGCGGCTCCACCGTCTCCGGCCGACCTGCGGCGTTCGGCACGACCGTGATGTCTCGCCGCGTAAGTCGGTGCTCGAGCATGAGAGATCGTGTTGTCTCGCTCACCGTGACGACCGCGTCGGCGCGGTTGAGCAGCAGACGCTGCGGCCACCAGGCCAGGTGGTAGAGGCGCCATCCGAGGCGCACCGGCCAGGGCAGGTCGCGCGGCGGCGTGGGGTGCGCGTAGTAGATGAGGTCGTGCAGGGTCAGCACGAGCGGATAGCGCCGACCCAGCGCTCCCATGGTCTGCATGGGCGAGAACACGACGTCGGGGGCGAAGCGGTTCACCCGCAGCGCGACGACCGGCTCTCGGACGCTCGTCGGCCCGCTCACCCGGTGCCAGGGCAGACCCTCGGGCAGCATGGCGAGCTGGCGCTCGTCGCTCACCAGCAGCTCGAGCGACTCGGATGCGCTGAGGAGCGGGAGCAGGGCATCCACGATGCCGGCGGTGAATCGGCTGATGCCGTCGTGGCGGGGAAAGCGCACGTAGCGGCAGTCGACGATGATCCTCACGCGAGGAACTCGCGGATCGCTGTGGCCGCCGCCTCGGGAGTCTCGTAGTGGATGAGATGGCCGACGTCGGGAATCTCGACGAGGCGGGCCTCGGGGAAGAGCGTCACGAGCTCCCGTTGCCGCGCGATCGGCGTGATGTCGTCATCGGCGGCCGCCACGAGCAAGCTCGGCACGGCAACCGACGCGGCGAACTCGGAGACGTCGTGCGACACCGACGCGCGGAACGCCTCCAACAGCATGTCCCGCGTCGCGAAGCCCGAGAAGTAGCGATCGTGCTCGGCGTGGATCCAACGTCGTAGCTCGCGGTCCCGCGTCTTCGCCATCGTGACGCTCATGATGCGGGTGACGGCCCGGCTGCGCAGCACCGCGAAGCCGAGTCGGCTCGGCAGTGCCGCACCCGCGCGGTAGAAGGCCACCGCGAGCCGGGTGAGGATGCCGCGAGGTCCGGAGAGCGCGGGGGCGCCGATCGGGTTGACGAGCACCAGCCTCGGCGTGGGCGTGCCGCTTGCGATCGCCGCGCTCGCGACGATCGATCCGAACGAGTGGCCGAGGACGGTCGCCTGACCGCGAACTCCCAGCTCCTGCAGCAGTGCATCGAGCCAGGTCGCGTACGAGGCGATGTCGTGGGGGCGGCCGACGAGCGGCGCCGACAGACCGAAACCCGGCAGATCGGGCGAGAGGATGCGGAACTCGGGCAGGTACGCGACCACCGGCTCAAGGCCGTGGTGGTCGCCGCGGAATCCGTGCACGAGCACAACGGTGCGCTCCGCGTCCTCCGGTCCGTACTCGACCAGATGAGTGCGGGATCCGAGCACATCGACCTCGCGGCCGCGGCGCGGGATGCGCTCGAGGCGGGCTGCGTAGGGAGACGGGGCGGACATCCGAATCAGTCTAGGTCGGCCCGGGATGTGGAAGCGGTTCTCGAGCCGGTCTACAGTGGTGAGCACTGTCCGCCCCCGGCGCCGAGGAGCGTTGTGAACTTCACTGCACCGATCACCCTTCCCGGCCTGACCCTCGACCCGAACTGGCATCGCCGGAGCGTGTTCTACGAGGTCATGGTTCGGTCGTTCGTGGACGGCAACGGCGATGGAACCGGAGACCTCGCGGGGCTCATCTCCAAGCTGGACTACCTTCAGTGGCTCGGCGTTGACGCCCTGTGGCTCCCGCCCTTCTTCCAGTCGCCGCTGCGCGACGGCGGCTACGACGTGAGCGACTACACCGCGGTGCTGCCTGAGTTCGGCACGATCGACGAGTTCCGCGAGCTCGTCACGAAGGCCCACGAGCGCAACATGCGCATCGTCATCGACCTCGTGATCAACCACACCTCCGACCAGCACCCGTGGTTCCTCGCCTCCCGCGAGGACCCCGAGGGCCCGTACGGCGACTACTACGTGTGGAGCGACACCGATGAGAAGTACGAGGACATCCGCATCATCTTCGTGGATACGGAGGAGTCGAACTGGGCATTCGATGCCGAGCGCCGCCAGTTCTACTTCCACCGCTTCTTCTCCCACCAGCCCGACCTGAACTTCGAGAACCCGAAGGTGCACGAAGAGATCTTCAACGTGCTGCGCTTCTGGGCCGATCTGGGTGTCGACGGCTTCCGGCTCGACGCCATCCCGTACCTCTACGAGAGCGACGGCGGCAACGGCGAGGGCGAGCCGGCCACGCACGACTTCGTCAAAAAGCTGCGCACCATGGTCGACACCGAGTACCCCGGCCGAGTGCTCATCGCCGAGGCGAACCAGTGGCCGAACGAGGTCGCGGAATTCTTCGGCACGGCTGAGGAGCCGGAGTGCCACATGGCCTTCGACTTTCCCGTCATGCCTCGCATCTTCTACGCGCTGCGCTCGCAGCAGGCGACGGAGCTGCGGCGTCAGCTCGGCGAGGAGACCGCGGCGCCCCCCGGCAGCGCATGGGGCGTGTTCCTGCGCAACCACGATGAACTCACCCTCGAGATGGTCAGCGAGGAGTATCGGCAGGCGATGTACGGCTGGTACGCGTACGACCCGCGCATGCGCGCGAACATCGGAATCCGACGCCGATTGGCTCCCCTGCTCGACAACTCGCGCGCCGAGCTGGAGCTCGCGCACGCCCTGCTCTTCGCCCTCCCCGGCAGCCCGTTCCTGTACTACGGGGACGAGATCGGCATGGGAGACAACATCTGGCTCCCCGACCGTGACAGCTCCCGCACGCCCATGCAGTGGACTCCCGACCGGAACGCGGGCTTCTCCCATGCCGATCCGGGAAAGCTCTACCTCCCCGTCGTGCAGTCGCTCGTCTACCACTACAACCAGATCAACGTCGAGAGTATGCTCGCGCAGCCGCGCTCGCTCCTGCACTGGATTCGCAACGTCATCCACGTGCGCAAGGCCCACCCGACCTTCGGTCTGGGCACCATGCGCGTGCTCGAAACTGACCACGAGTCGGTGCTCGCCTTCGTGCGCGAGTACGAGGGCTCCGGCGGCCAGCTCGGCGATCCCGCCGAGCGCATCCTCTGCGTGTTCTCCTTCGCCCACAATCCAGTCTCGGCGACGATCGATCTGCCCGGTCTCGAGGGCCGGATGCTCTCGGATCTCTTCGGAGGCTCAGCTTTCCCCGCGATCGGCGACGACGGCCGGCTCACGCTGACGCTCGGCAGCCAGAGCTTCTACTGGCTGCATGTCGGCGAACGGGGTGTCGCCGGCCCCGCCTAGGCTGGCCCCGTGACCGATCTTCTGGGCGACCTCGCCGTATTCGATCTCGAGACGACGGGGGTCGACGTGCGCACGGCGCGCATCGTGACCGCCTACCTGGGGGTTCTCGACGCCACGGGCGCCGTCGCCTCCTCGCGGTCCTGGCTCGCCGACCCGGGCATCGAGATCCCGGAGGGCGCCGCGGCCGTGCACGGCATCACGACCGAGCGTGCGCGCGCTGATGGGCGCCCCGCCGCAGAGGTCGTGCGTGAGATTCTCGCCGAGCTGCGCGCGCACCTCGGCCGAGGCCTGCCCCTCGTCGTCTACAACGCCCCGTACGACCTGACGCTCCTGGCGCACGAGGCTGGGCGGCACGGCCTCGAGCCGATCCCGGCCGTCTCCCCCGTCATCGATCCGCTCGTGATCGACAAGGCGGTCGACCGGTACCGTCGGGGCAAGCGCACACTCGAAGCGGCCTGCGCGCACTACGGCGTTCTGCTGGAAGGCGCGCACGACGCGAGCATCGACGCGATCGCGGCAGGGCACGTCGCGCGCGCCATCGTTGCGCAGCACGCTGCGGCCCTGCCCGGCACTCTCCCCGAACTCCACGCTGCTCAGGTCGCCTGGCATGATGCCCAGGCCGACAGCTTCGAGGATTATATGCGCCGGCAGCGTGACCGGCACTTCACGGCCGATCGCGGTTGGCCCGTGCGCCGCTCCTAGCCCGCTGCAGCGTCAGTGCGCGACCGGATGAGGTCGGCTGAGTGCGGATGGCGGGAGCGACGAAGGGCCCCGCCTCTCGGCGGGACCCTTCGAGAGGCGCTGAACGCCGACTAGTTGCCGAAGCCCTTGAAGCGCTGGTTGAACTTCTCGACGCGGCCGGCGCTGTCGAGGATGCGCTGCTTGCCCGTGTAGAACGGGTGCGAGGCGGACGAGATCTCGACGTCGATCACCGGGTAGGTCTCGCCGTCGAGCTCGATCGTCTTCTCGCTGCTGACCGTGGAACGGGTCAGGAAGGTCTCACCCGACGCGAGGTCGCGGAAGACCACCGGCGCGTACTCGGGGTGGATGTCAGTCTTCATGCTGGTTGTCCTTGTGTTCACTCGAAATCAGGGTGCTGCAGGTCTGGGATGAGACAGGGTCTCGGTGGCGCCGCGCCAGCGGCAGAGCCAAGGGTCAACGATAGCAGAGCAGGAACCAGCGGGGGCGCTACGCGGCGCGCGCAGTGAAGCGATCGCCGTCGCGCTGGACGACGAGGTCGAGGCCGAAGGCGCTCGTGAGCTTCTCGCTCGTGATGACCTCGGCGAGCGGTCCGCTCGCCGTGATCGAGCCGTGGGTCAGCAGAAGCGCATGGGTGAAGCCTGCGGGGATCTCCTCCACGTGGTGGGTGACCATCACCATTGCGGGCGACTCCGACGAGGAGGCATAGGCGCCGAGCAGCTGCAGCAGCTCTTCACGCGCACCGAGATCGAGGCTCGCGGCCGGCTCATCGAGCAGCAGCAGCTCGGGATCGGTCATGATCGCTCGAGCGATCTGGACCCGCTTCTGCTCCCCGTCGCTGAGACTGCCGAAGCGGCGGTCCTCGAACGAGTCGAGGCGCCACTCGCGCAGCACGCGCTGAGCACGCCGGACGTCGACGTCGTCGTAGCTCTCGTTCCACCGTCCCGTGACGGCATGCGCACTCGTCATCACCACGTCGAGCACGCGCTCGTCCTGCGGAATACGCCGCGCGAGCGCCGTGGAGGCGAAGCCGATGCGCGGACGCAGCTCGAACACGTCGCTCGAGCCGAGTCGCTCGTCGAGCACAGTGGCGCTACCGCTCGAGGGGTGCAGCAGAGAGGAGGCAAGCTGAAGGAGCGTGGTCTTTCCCGCACCGTTGGGCCCCAGCACGACCCAGCGCTGCTCGGAGCCGACCTGCCACGTGATCTCCGAGAGGATCGCCGAACCATCGCGGGTGAGAGAGACATCGTCGAAGTGCAGAACGCCAGCCATGATGACTCCAGCGTAGAGCACCCGGGCTAGTGCACGAGGCTGCGGTAGAGCGCGTTCGTGCGCTCGGCGATGCTCGACCACGAGAACTCGCGTTCGGCCCGTTCGCGGCCAGCGGCACCCATCGCTGATGCCGTTGCCGGATCGCTCACGATCTGCGTCAGGGCCGCGGCGAGATCGGCGACGAAGCGCTCAGGATCGAGAGGAGTACCGGAGCCGTCGTGCACCTGGTCGATGGGAACGAGCAGGCCGGTCACGCCGTCGTCGACCACTTCGGGAATGCCGCCCGTGGCGGTGCCGACGACCGGCGCTCCGCAGGCCATCGCTTCCAAATTCACGATGCCGAGCGGCTCGTAGACACTGGGGCACACGAAGGTCGTGGCGCTGGAGAGGACGGCGCACAGGTCGTGGATACCGAGCATCTGGTCGATCCAGACGACACCGGAGCGCTCCTCTTGGAGGGATGCGACGCCCGTCCGCACCTCCTCGAGAATCTGCGGAGTGTCCGGAGCTCCGGCGCACAGGATGAGCTGAACCTCAGGCGGCAGCCGACGCGCGGCCTCGAGCAGGTAGGGCAGCCCCTTCTGACGCGTGATCCGCCCGACGAAAACGACCGACGGGCGGTCGGGGTCGATGCCCAGAGCGCGCACCGCGGCCGGGTCATCCACGCGACGCCAGCGGTCGAGGTCGATGCCGTTGTGGATGACCGAGACGCGGGAGTCGTCCAGGCCCGGGTAGCATCGCAGGATGTCGCGACGCATCCCGTCGCTCACGGCGACGACGGCGTCGGCGGCCTCGAAAGCGCTCTGCTCGATCCATCGTGAGATCGCGTACCCTCCTCCCAGCTGCTCCGCCTTCCAGGGACGCAGCGGTTCGAGACTGTGCGCCGTCACGACGTGGGGGATGCCGTGCAGCATCTGCGCCAGGTGACCGGCGGCGTTGGCGTACCAGGTGTGGGAGTGCACCAGGTCTGCGCCGGCGACATCCTGGGCGATCGCCAGGTCGACGCCGAGCGTTGCGAGCGCAGGATTCGCCGCGGTCAGCGACCCGGGGACGAGGTACGACTGCGTACCCTCCTCGTCGCGCGGCGCCCCGAAGCACCGCACGCGAACCTCGAGGTGCTGGCGCAGTGCATGGACGAGCTCGGCGACGTGCACCCCCGCTCCGCCGTAGACCTCCGGTGGGTACTCCCTGCTGACGATGTCGACGCGCATGACTCGACGGTAGTACAGAGGGCCCCCTGGCCCCGCACCCCACGCTCGCCTACTGTGGGGTTATGCCGTCACCGAAGATCTTTGGAATCGTGCTCGCGGGTGGTGAGGGAAAGCGCCTCATGCCCCTGACGGAGGACAGGGCGAAGCCAGCGGTGCCCTTTGCCGGTGGGTACCGGCTCATCGACTTCGCCCTCTCCAACCTCATCAACTCCGGGCTGCGCCAGGTCGTCGTGCTCACGCAGTACAAGAGCCACTCTCTCGATCGGCACATCTCGCAGACCTGGCGTCTGACCGGGATGCTCAATGCCTACGTCGCCTCCGTTCCCGCTCAGCAGCGGCTCGGCAAGCGGTGGTTCTCCGGCTCTGCCGACGCGATCTACCAGAGCCTCAACCTCATCCGTGATGAGAAGCCCGACATCGTCGTCGTCGTGGGCGCCGACCACGTCTACCGCATGGATTTTCGCCCCATGATCGAGGCTCATATCGACAACCGCGCCGGGGTCTCCGTGGCGGGGATCCGCCAGCCGATCGCCCTCGCCGACCAGTTCGGGGTCATCGAGACGGACCCGGCCAACCCTCAACGCATCGCGGCATTCCACGAGAAGCCGAAGAGCCCGGTCGGCCTGGCGGACGCCCCGCACGAGGTGCTCGCCTCGATGGGCAACTACGTCTTCGATGCCGATGTGCTCATGGACGCGGTGGTGCGCGACAGCGACAACCCCGAGTCGAGCCATGACATGGGCGGCGACATCGTGCCCGACTTCGTGCGCAAGGGCGAGGCATTCGTCTACGACATGAAGCGCAATATCGTGCCGGGATCGACCGATCGAGACCGCGACTACTGGCGCGATGTCGGAACGATCGAGTCGTTCTTCGACGCGCACCAGGATCTCATCTCGGCGCTCCCCGTCTTCAACCTGTACAACGGAGACTGGCCGATCTACTCCCAGCAGCTCAACTCGCCCCCGGCGAAGTTCGTGCGCGACGCGGAGGGCCACAACGGCGACGTCATCGACTCGATCGTCTCGCTCGGCTCTGTGATCTCGGGGAGCCATATCGAGCGCTCGGTGCTCGGTCCGTGGGTGGTCGTGGAGTCAGCGAGCATCACCGACGCGGTTGTCTTCGAGCGCACGACGGTCGGCCCAGGGGCGACCGTACGGCGCGCTATTCTCGACAAGGACGTCGTGGTCGCGCCTGGTGCTCAGGTCGGAGTCGATCACGACGCGGATCGCGCTCGTGGCTTCACCGTCACCGAGACGGGGATCACGGTCGTCGGCAAGGGTGCGATCGTCGAAGCCTGAGTCCGCCGCTCATCACCCCGTCGAGAAGGAGCCCTCCCACCCCATGGCTCGCTTTCTGGTCATCCTCGATGTCGACTCGACCCTCATCGAGGAAGAGGCGATTGAGCTCCTGGCACGCGAAGCGGGCTCGGGCGATCTGGTGGCCGCGGTCACCGCACGGGCGATGGCGGGCGAGCTCGATTTCGCCCAATCCCTCCAGGAGCGGGTCGCCACCCTCGCGGGTCTGGGCTCCGAGATCGTCGCCGAGCTGGCCTCGAGCATCCATCTCACGCACGGTGCTCGCGAGCTCGTCGACGGCGTGCACGCCGCAGGGGGCGCGATCGGCGTCGTGTCCGGCGGGTTCCACGAGCTTCTCGACCCCCTGGCCGCTTCACTCGGGCTCGACCACCACCGTGCTAATCGGCTCGGCGTCGAGGCGGGAGAGCTCACCGGCACGACCGAGGGGCCTATCGTCGATGCCGCTGCGAAGGCCGATGCCGTGCGGGAATGGGCGGCCGCTCACGGCCTGCCGCTCGCGCGCACGATCGTCGTCGGAGACGGCGCGAACGACCTTGCCATGATGGAGATTGCGGGTCTGTCGATCGCCTTCGATGCGAAGCCCATCGTCTGCGAGTCCGCCCACGTGTGCCTTCCCGATCGCGACCTCTCCGCGGTTCTCGCGGTGCTCGGCCTGCGAGGCTAGTCGACTGCGCGGATCAGTGACCCATGCCGAGGCCGCCGTCGACGGGGATCACGGCACCGCTGATGTAGGCCGCATCATCGCTGGCGAGCCACGTCACCACTCGAGCAACCTCGAGCGGCGTCGCGAAGCGCCCGGCCGGGATGCTTGCGCGATAGTCCGCCTGCTGATCGTCGGGAAGGGCAGCGGTCATGTCGGTCTCGATGAATCCCGGTGCGACGACGTTCGCCGTGATCCCCCGGGCGCCGAGCTCGCGCGTGAGCGAGCGGGCGAACCCCACGAGGGCCGACTTGGAGGCGCTGTAGTTGACCTGGCCCGCGGAGCCGAGCAGCCCGACGACGCTCGAGATGAGGATGACGCGGCCGAAGCGCGCCTTGAGCATCCCTTTGGAGGCACGCTTGACAGTGCGGAAGGCACCCGTGAGATTCGTGTCGACGACTGCGGTGAAGTCGTCCTCCGACATGCGCATGAGGAGCGTGTCGCGCGTGATGCCGGCGTTCGCGACGACCACCTCGACCGGGCCGAGCTCGGCCTCGACGGCCGTGAAGGCGGCGTCGAGCGACGCCGAGTCGGTCACATCTGCCGTGACGGTGAGCGCCCCATCCGGTCCGGTGCCGGAGCGGGCGGTGACGGCTACGCGGTGGCCCTGGGCGAGAAACTCCTCGGCGATCGCGAAGCCGATGCCGCGATTGCCGCCGGTCACGAGAACGGTGCGCTGGGTGGTCATGGGCATCAAGCATATGCGCAGGCCCGCGGGCTACGATCGCTTCACCATGAAGCCTGCATCCGCCGCGATCACGAGCCTGCCTGAGTCGCCCGACGACGAACGCCGCGACCGCATGGTCAAGTACTCGATCGCCATGGGGGTGCGCATGCTGTGCATCGCCGCTTGTTTCTTCGTACCAGGCTGGTGGATGCTGCTGCCCGCGGCGGGCGCGGTCATTCTGCCCTACATTGCCGTCGTCGCGGCGAACACGGTCGCCTCGCCCCGAGGTCGCGACGTCGAACGCCCGGGCTCCATCGTGCGGGTGGGCCCGCAGGGCGGCGCGGCGTGATCGACCTGCCCGGAGCGATCTCCGGCACGCGGTGCTCGCGCAGCGGGTGCCGGTCGCCCGCGGAGTGGGCCGTGAACTGGCGCAACCCGCGCATCCACGGCGCGGACCGGGTGAAGGTCTGGCTCGCCTGCGATGAGCACCGCGACTACCTGTACGACTACGTCGACGCGCGTGGCTTCCCCGTGACCCTCACTCCCGCAGGAACGGTTGTCGAGAGCCTCCCCGATCGCGACGACCCGCGCGATCGGGAAGACTAGAAGCGTGAGCATTCTGCGCCTCGCGGCGAGTCGGCGGTGGTTGGGGTGGCTCGCCTTCACGACGCTCTTCGCCGTCGTCTGTGTCGCTCTGGCGCAGTGGCAGTGGGCCCGCCGGCTGGAAGCGGTCGCCGATATCAGGGTCGTTGCCGAGAACTGGGATGCGGCTCCTGTCGCCCTCACCGACGTGCTTCCGGAGGGTGAGGCTCTCGACCCGGAGCGGGAATGGACGCCCGTCGTCGTCGTCGGCGAGTACGTGCTCGATGAGCAGCTGCTTGTGCGCAATCGTCCTCTCGGTGGGCGCCCGGGATTCGAGGTGCTGACGCCGCTGGCGCTCGACGACGGCAGGGTGCTCATCGTGGACCGCGGTTGGCTGCCGACGGGCTCCCAGCAGGACTCCCCCGATGCGCTTCCGGCCCCGCCGCGCGGTCGGGTCGAGGTTATCGTGCGACTCAAGCCCGGAGAGCCGACGTTGCCGGGCCGCGGAGCGCCTTCTGGCCAGGTGGCGACGATCCACCTGCCTTCTCTCGCGCAGCTGGTCGAGTCGGGTGCCGTCATCACGGGTGCATACGGTCTTCTCGCCGAAGAGGATCCCGCCACGGTCGAGCGGCCGGTGGCGGCAACGCGCCCGGTCGCGGATGAAGGGCCGCACCTGAGCTATACGTTCCAGTGGTACCTGTTCGCCCTGCTCGGCTTCGTGGGCTACGGCTGGGCGCTGCGCCAGGAATGGCGCGGACTGCACGGCCTCGAGCCGACCGCGTCGCGCCGCGGACCAAGTGATGCCGACGAAGAGGATGCGCTACTCGACGGCCTGCGCTGAGCGGGCCGCCGTTCGCGGGTGATCGACGGGCGCGGCGCAGGCTCAGGCGAGGGCGATGAGTTCGGCGTAGTCCTTCGTCCACAGATCCTCGACGCCATCGGGCATGATGAGCACGCGCTCGGGGTTGAGCGCCTCGACCGCGCCCTCGTCGTGGCTCACCAGGACGACCGCGCCGGAGTACGCTGCCAGAGCGCCGAGGATCTCCTCGCGACTGGCGGGGTCGAGGTTGTTGGTCGGCTCGTCGAGCAACAGCAGATTCGCCTTGGAGACGACGAGCGTGGCCAGAGAGAGCCGTGTCTTCTCTCCACCGGAGAGCACACCGGCAGGCTTCTGCACATCGTCGCCGACGAACAGGAACGACCCCAGAACGCTGCGCGCCTCGCGCTCGGTGATGGCGTCGGAGGCGCTCATCATGTTCTCCAGCACGCTCCGTCGCGTGTCAAGCGTCTCGTGCTCCTGGGCGTAGTAGCCGACGCGCAAGCCGTGGCCCGGTTCGAGCACGCCCGTGTCGGGGTCGTCGACCCCGGCGAGGATGCGCAGAAGCGTCGTCTTGCCGGCACCGTTGAGCCCGAGGATCACGACCTTTGAGCCCCGGTCGATCGCCAGGTCGACGGAGGTGAAGATCTCGAGCGACCCGTAACTCTTCGACAGGTTGTGCGCCTGCAGCGGCGTCTTGCCGACCGGGGCGGGGTCGGGGAACCGCAGCTTCGCCACGCGCTCGACGGCGCGCACCTCGTCGAGCCCCGAGAGCATGCGCTCGGCGCGCGCGACCATCTGATGGGCGGACGCCGCCTTCGAGGCCTTCGCGCCGAAACGCGCTGCCTGCAGCTGCAGGGCGCTCGCCTTCTTCTCGACGTTGGCGCGCTCCTTCTTGCGCCGTTCGGCATCGGCCTCGCGCTGGCGCAGATAGTTCTTCCAGCCCATGTTGTAGATGTCGATGACCTGGCGGTTGCCGTCGAGGTAGAAGACGCGGTTGACGGTCTCCTCGACGAGCGCGACATCGTGGCTGATGACGATGAACCCGCCCTGGTAGGCCTTGAGGAACTCCCGCAGCCAGACCACCGAGTCGGCATCGAGGTGGTTGGTGGGCTCGTCGAGAATCATCGTCTCGGCATCGCTGAAGAGGATGCGGGCCAGCTCGATGCGGCGACGCTGCCCACCCGACAGCGTGCTGAGCGGCTGACCGAGGATACGGTCGGGCAGATTGAGGTTGCTCGCGATGGCTGCCGCCTCGGCCTCGGCGGAGTAGCCGCCGAGGGCCTGGAAGCGGTCCGTCAGACGGCTGTACCGCGCCATGGCCTTCTCCGCGACGGAGGGGTCATCGCTGCCCATATCGACACCAGCCTGCTGCAGCTCGAGCACGATCGAGCCGAGCCCCCGGGCATCCAGGATGCGGGTGCGCGCCAGCTGGTCGGGGTCGCCCGCGCGAGGATCCTGGGGAAGGTAGCCGATCTCGCCCGTCCGGGTGATCGTGCCGCCCGTCGGCTGGCCCTCGCCCGCGAGCGCACGCGTCATGGTCGTCTTCCCGGCGCCGTTGCGCCCCACCAGCCCGACCTTGTCCCCTCTGTCGACCCGGAAAGAGACGTCCGCCATGAGCAGGCGCGCACCGACCCGAATCTCGAGGTCTTGCACAGCGAGCACAGCAAACGTCCTGTTCTTTGGTGGGATTCGACGGACCCGGCGCACGGGGGCCAGCCCGATAGTCTAGCTGTGTCCCGACCCATGATCCTGTGTGAGGAAGACCACTGTGACGATCGCCTCCCCCGCCTTGTCTCGCCCCACCCTGGTGGACCGCCTCGTGAGCCGCAGCCTGGCCACGGATGCCGCCCTCGTCGTCGCCGGCACGGCGCTCGTCGCGATCCTCGCCCAGGTGGCGATTCCGCTGTGGCCGGTTCCTGTCACCGGGCAGACCCTCGCCGTGCTGCTGGTCGGCGCCTCCCTCGGTGCCGCGCGCGGCGCCGCATCGCTCACGCTCTACGCCCTTCTCGGCGGGCTCGGGCTGCCGATCTACAGCGACGCCTCCTCCGGATGGACGGTTCTTCTCGGGCCGACCGGCGGCTACATCCTCGGGTTCATCGCCTCGGCGGCGATCGTCGGCTGGGCTGCCGAGCGCCAGTGGGACCGAGGCTGGTTCAAGCCTTTCGTGACGTTCATCGGCGGCTCGATCGTGGTCTTCGCCATCGGCCTGCCGTGGCTTGCCGTGTCGCTGGGCCAGCTCGGCCTGCCGAACGATCTGGGAGCCGTCCTCGCCTCGGGCTTCATGCCCTTCATCATCGGCGGGGTGATCAAGGCGGCCATCGCCGCAGCGCTCATGCCGCTGCTGTGGCGTGTGGCGGAGAAGCGCGGGCGCACTGCCGAGTAGCGCGCGCGGATTCCCGTCACCGAGGCCTCACCGCCTGTCGGCGGAGCGTTGGGCACTGACAGCCCACCGGGCTGTCAGATGCTGAAGCCCAACGCTCTCATCATGTCGCGGCCGTCGTCGGTGATCCGCTCGGGACCCCACGGGGGCATCCAGACCCAGTTGATGCGGAACTGCTCCACAATGCCGTCGAGGGAGTTCGCGATCGACTCCTCGATGACATCGGTGAGCGGGCAGCCGGCGCTCGTGAGGGTCATGCTGATGATGAGGGCGTCAGACTCCTCATCCCAGGCGAGGTCGTAGACGAGGCCCAGGTCGACGATGTTGACGCCCAGCTCGGGGTCGACGACATCCTTGAGCCCCTCCTCGACCTCGTCGAAGAGCTTCGGTTCGAGTGCAGTGGGCATGGCGATCAGTGTACGGGCGCGCCCGCGGTGTAGCGATCGTAGCCCTCGTTCTCCAAGCGCTCTGCCAGTTCCGCGCCGCCCTGCTCGGCGATGCGGCCATCGACGAAGACGTGCACGAAGTCGGGGGTGATGTACCGCAGGATGCGGGTGTAGTGCGTGATGAGGAGCACGCCGAGATCGGTGTTGTCCTTCACCCGGTTGACGCCCTCGGAGACGATCTTGAGCGCATCGACGTCGAGACCGCTGTCGGTCTCGTCGAGCACGGCGATCTTGGGCTTCAGCAGCTCGAGCTGCACGATTTCGTGCCGCTTCTTCTCGCCGCCGGAGAACCCCTCGTTGACGTTGCGCTCGGTGAAGCCCGCGTCCATGCGCAGTGCCTCCATCGACGTCTTGAGATCCTTGACCCACGACCGCAGGGGCGGCGCCTGGCCGTCGAGCGCGGTCTTCGCGGTGCGAAGGAAGTTGGAGACGGTCACCCCGGGTATCTCGACGGGGTACTGCATGGCGAGGAAGAGTCCGGCCTTCGCACGCTCGTCGACGCTCATGGCGAGCACGTCTTCGCCGTCCAGGGTGATCGACCCCGAGTCGACGGTGTAGCGGGGGTGACCGGCGATCGTGTAGGCGAGCGTCGACTTGCCGGACCCGTTGGGGCCCATGATGGCGTGGATCTCGCCCGAGTTGATCGTGAGGTCGACGCCACGCAGGATCGGTGTCGTGCCCTGGTCCGTCTCGATGCTGACGTGGAGGTCGCGGATGATGAGTGAGGTCATGGTCTGACAGTCCTTTACTACTGGGGCGTCGGGTCGACGAAGATGTCGCCGTCGGTGATGGTGACGGCGAAGACGGGCACCGGCTCGTAGGCCGGGAAGTTGCGGGGCGCACCGCTCGCGAGGTCGAACTTCGACCCGTGGGCCCAGCACTCGATGGCGTCATCCTCGACGAAGCCCTCGGAGAGAGAGATCTCGCCGTGCGTGCAGGTGTCGCCGAGCGCGTGCACCGCGCCTGAGGAGTCCTTGACGACGGCGATGGGAGTGCCCTCGATGACGACGCGCATCGCTGTGGCGGGAGCGAGCTCGGTATCGGAGCATACGCGAGTGGCGGTCACGGCCTAGATCACCTCGATCTGTGCGAGCTCGGCCTCGATGGCGGCGAGCAGGCGCTCCTGGAGCGCCGCGTTGCCGATCTTCTGCACGACGTCAACGAGGAAGCCGTGCACGACGAGGCGCCGTGCCTCCGGCTCGGGCACACCGCGTGAGCGCAGGTAGAACAGCTGCTCGTCGTCGAACCGGCCGGTAGCGCTCGCGTGGCCGGCGCCCGCGATGTCGCCCGTCTCGATCTCCAGGTTCGGAATCGAGTCAGCGCGCGTGCCGTCGCTGAGCACGAGGTTTCGGTTCTGCTCGTACGAGTCGGTGCCCGTCGCGTCACGGCCGATGAGCACGTCGCCGACCCAGACCGTGCGAGCCTTGGCGCCGTTGAGCGCTCCCTTGTAGTTGACGCGGCTCACCGTATGGGGCGCGATGTGGTGCACGAAGACGCGCTGCTCGAGGTGCTGCCCGGCATCAGCGAAGTAGAGGCCGAGCAGTTCGCCGTGAGCGCCCTCCCCCGCGAGCCGAGCGGAGGGGTTGACGCGCACGAGCGCGCCGCCGAGCGAAACGACGACGTGCTTGAGGCTCGCATCACGGTCTACTCGTGCGAACTGGCTCGAGAGGTGCACCGCGTCGTCATCCCACTCCTGAAGGCTCACGACGGTGAGCTGAGCGCCCTGCTCCACGACGATCTCGACATTCTCCGACAGACGGGCGGGGCCCGAGTTGTCGATGATGACGAGACCGCGCGAGTTCCGGCGTGCCGTGATGACGGTGTGCGCCGCGCGCGGAGCAGCGTCCGGGCTCGCGCGGCGGATCGTCACCTCGACCGCGGACTCCGAGGTGAGCGTGACGGCGTGCGCCTTCTCGAAGGAGCTCCACGCGTTCGCGGCGGCACGCTCCTCGGCGAGTCCGGCGGAGCCCACGCGCGGGTCGCCCCGGTCGATCCACTCGCTCGTGACGCCCGGGGCATCCGTGACCTCGACCGGCAGCGCACCGCCATCGAGCGTGTCGTCGATGAGGTCGCGTGCGGAGTCGACGGGCGTCAGGCGCCACTCGAGCTCGTGACCGGTGACCTCGGGAAAGTCGTCGTGCGACGACGACGCGAAGCGCTCCGAGCGGGTCTGAACAGGGACGGGTGAGCCGGGGCCGTGCGCGTGCTCAGTGGCACCGGGCACGACACGGTCGGTGTCGATGGCAGAACTCATCTAGCCTACGGATCCTTCCATGCTCATCTCGATGAGCTTGTTGAGTTCGAGCGCGTACTCCATAGGCAGCTCGCGAGCGATCGGCTCGATGAAGCCGCGAACGATCATCGCCATGGCCTCATCCTCCTCAAGGCCGCGCGACATCAGGTAGAACAGCTGCTCCTCGCTGACCCGCGACACCGTGGCCTCGTGGCCGAGTTGCACGTCGTCGACGCGGATGTCGATGGCCGGGTAGGTGTCCGACCGCGAGATGGTGTCCACGAGCAGCGCGTCGCAGCGCACGGTGTTCGCCGAGTGGTGAGCGGTGGCGTCCACGCGCACTTCACCGCGGTACCCCGCGCGGCCTCCGCCGCGCGCGATCGACTTCGAGACGATCGACGACGTCGTGTACGGCGCCATGTGGATCATCTTCGCGCCGGCGTCCTGGTGCTGGCCGGGGCCCGCGAACGCCACGGAGAGGGTCTCGCCCTTCGCGTGCTCGCCCATGAGGAAGATCGACGGGTACTTCATGGTGACCTTGGAGCCGATGTTGCCGTCGATCCACTCCATCGTCGCGCCCTCGTGCGCGACGGCACGCTTCGTGACGAGGTTGTAGACGTTGTTCGACCAGTTCTGAATCGTCGTGTAGCGCACACGGGCGTTTTTCTTGACGATGATCTCGACCACAGCGGAGTGCAGCGAGTCACTCTTGTAGATCGGTGCCGTGCATCCCTCGATGTAGTGCACGTAGGAGCCTTCGTCCGCGATGATGAGCGTCCGCTCGAACTGGCCCATGTTCTCCGTGTTGATGCGGAAATAGGCCTGCAGCGGGATGTCGACGTGCACTCCCGGCGGCACGTAGACGAACGATCCGCCCGACCAGACGGCCGTGTTGAGAGCGGCGAACTTGTTGTCGCCCTCCGGGATGACCGTGCCGAAGTGCTCCTCGAAGAACTCGGGGTGCTCGCGCAGAGCCGTGTCGGTGTCCATGAAGATGACACCCTGCTGCTCGAGGTCCTCGCGGATCTGGTGGTAGACGACCTCCGACTCGTACTGGGCTGCGACGCCCGCAACGAGGCGCTGACGCTCCGCCTCCGGGATGCCGAGCTTCTCGTACGTCGCCTTGATGTCGTCGGGGAGATCCTCCCAGCTCGTCGCCTGCTTCTCGGTGGAGCGCACGAAGTACTTGATGTTGTCGAAGTCGATGCCGGAGAGATCGGCGCCCCACAGCGGCATGGGCTTCTTGCCGAACATCTCGTAGCCGCGCAGACGCTTCTTGAGCATCCACTCCGGCTCGCTCTTGAGACGGGAGATGTCGGTGACGACGTCAGCGTTGATCCCCCGGCGCGCGGTGGCTCCCGCTGTGTCGGAGTCGGCCCAGCCGAATTCGTACTGACCGAGTCCCTCCAGTTCGGGTCGGTCGATGAGCACGTCTGACATGCGATTCCTCTCCTTTGCCGAACCCAACCCGTGGTGGCCCTCAGGCATTCCTGCTCCTGAGCGTCGGGAGCGAGCTCCCTCTCGTGGGCGTCGGGCTGTTGCTCAATGAACGCGCCTACACTGACCTCGTACTCGAGGCCGGGCGCTGAATCTCCGCGAATCTCGCGATCGTCATTGATGAGCTTCAACGATCCTACAGGCCCGCACTGAAATGAGGAGGAAGCAGACCGTGAATCGGCTGTGGCAATGGTTCCCCACGACCGTCGACCGCCGGGTGCGCGTGATCGCGTGGGCGTCGCTCGTCTCGCAGATCCTCATCGTCGGCACGGGCGGTGCGGTGCGCCTCACGGGATCGGGCCTCGGCTGCCCGACCTGGCCCCGCTGCACGGAGGACTCCTTCGTCGCGACACCCGAGATGGGCATCCACGGCATCGTCGAGTTCGGAAACCGGCTCCTCACCTTCGTGCTCATCATCATCGCGCTGCTCGCCTTCCTCTTCGTCGTGCGGATGCGACGCGAGCGCCCTGAGCTGCTCAGGCTCACGGTGGCACTGGGGCTCGGCATCATCGCTCAGGCGATCATCGGCGGCATCACCGTGCTGACGGGCTTGAACTCCTGGATCGTGGGTCTGCACTTCGTCGTCTCCAGCGTGCTCGTCGCTCTGGCCGCTGTGCTCGTGCACCGCGTGTACAACGGGCGCGCGACCACACGTCTCGCGGTTCCCGCGCCGGTGCGCGCGCTCGCCATCGCCACTGCGGTCGGCGTGTGGGCGACCATCCTCGTCGGCATCGTCGTCACGGGCTCAGGGCCGCACGCGGGAGACGCCGACACGCCCCGCAACGGCTTGGACCCCGAGGTCTGGCAGCACGTCCACTCGTGGCCCGCATACATCACGGCGGCGCTGAGCGTACTGCTGCTCATCGCCGCGATGCGGGTCGGTCACGCTCCGCTGCGTCGGGCAGTCATCGGGCTGCTGGCGGTCGAGGCGGTGCAGATGGCCGTCGGCCTCGCGCAAGCGCGACTCGGGCTGCCCGAGTTGCTCGTCGGCGCGCACATGGTGCTCGCCTGCGTCCTGGTCGCGGTGCTCACGCACGTGCTGCTGACCCTCCGCGAGAGCGAAGGCGTCGCGCCTCGCACCGGCGCCCTCGGTCAGAAGGGCAGCAGCGGGTCGACTGCCACACCGATGAAGAGCAGTGTGAGGTAGGTATTGCTCACGTGGAAGACGCGCATCGGCGCGGCTTCCCGCCCCGCGGCAGCGCGGGAGTAGAGACGGTGGCTTTCCACGACGAACCACCCGCCTGCGACCACCGCCATCGTGGTGTAGAGCGCGCCCATGCTCGCCACAGGGATGAGCATGAGCGACATCACGACCGTTGCCCAGGCGTAGAGCACCACCTGGATGCTCACCACGGCTTGCTCGCGCAGCACAGAGAGCATCGGCACACCCACCGAGGCGTAATCGGCGCGGTACTTCATCGAGAGCGGCCAGTAGTGCGGCGGCGTCCACAGGAAGATCACGAGAAACAGGATGAGCGGCGCCCAGTCGAGTGAGCCCGTGACCGCGCTCCAGCCGATGAGAACGGGGAAGCAACCGGCGATACCGCCCCAGACGATGTTCTGCTCCGTGCGTCGCTTGAGCACGAGGGTGTAGACGAAGACGTAGAACAGGATGGCGGCGAGTGCGAGGCCGGCCGCAAGAGCGTTGGTGGTCAGCAGCAGCCACGCGATGGAGACGAGGCCGATGATCCAGGCGAAGCCGAGCGCCTCGCGATCGGAGAGCTCCCCCGTCACGAGAGGCCGCTTGCGCGTGCGATTCATGATGCGGTCGATGTCACGGTCGAGATACATGTTGAACGCGTTCGCCGAACCCGCGGCGAGAGAGCCGCCGAGGAGCGTCGCCGCGACGAGGCCGAGATCGGGCAGCCCACCCTCGGCGAGGAACATCACGGGCACGGTCGTGATGAGGAGAAGCTCGATCACGCGCGGCTTCGTCAGGGCGACATAGGCGGCGAGAAGGCGACGGAATCCGCGGCGACGAGAGGTCAGAGGCTGATCGAGCGCGGTATCCATGTCGCCTCTTCGGCCGTGTCGAGCAGGCACAGTCTACGGGAGGCGCCCTGGACGGTCGCCGGGGCGCATGCCGCCCGGCGCGACCCCGCTCCCTATACTGGGCTGTGCTTGTCAACCGCACCTTCCGTCTCTCGAACGGAGCGCATCGCGCTCGGGTGGAGTGCGGTCAGGATCGAGGACGATCCGGGCAAGGGGCTACCTCGCGGGGCGCCACCCACCAAGGTCCCGCGGTCGATTCGAGAAAGGGCACCACTGCTGCCATGACCGACCTCACCTGGAACGAACTGGATTCCGCCGCCGTCGACACGGCCCGACTGCTCGCGGCCGACGCCGTCGAGAAGGTGGGCAACGGGCATCCCGGAACGGCCATGAGTCTTGCGCCTGTCGCCTATCTGCTCCACCAGAAGGTCATGCAGCACGACCCGAGCGATCCGTACTGGCTCGGTCGGGACCGCTTCATCCTCTCGGCCGGGCACTCCTCGCTCACGCAGTACGTGCAGCTCTACTTGGGCGGCTACGGCCTCGAGCTCGCCGACCTCCAGGCGCTCCGCACGTGGGGTTCGAAGACCCCCGGCCACCCCGAGTTCGGACACACCGATGGGGTCGAGATCACGACCGGCCCGCTGGGACAGGGGCTCGCCTCCGCCGTCGGATTCGCCTACGCGGCGCGATTCGAGCGCGGTCTGCTCGACCCCGAGACAGCCCAGGGCGAGAGCGTCTTCGACCACCACATCTTCGTCATCGCGAGCGACGGCGACGTTCAGGAGGGTGTGACGAGCGAGGCAGGCTCGCTCGCCGGCCACCAGCAGCTCGGCAACCTCATCGCGATCTACGACGCGAACCAGATCTCCATCGAGGATGACACCGACATCGCCTTCACGGAGGACGTCGCGGCGCGCTACGAGGCGTACGGCTGGCACGTGCAGACGGTCGACTGGAAGACGACCGGCGAGTACGTCGAGGACGTCCAGGCCCTGCACGCGGCCATCGAGGCCGCGAAAGCCGAGTCGAGCAAGCCCTCGCTCATCGTCGTGAAGACCATCATCGGCTGGCCTGCGCCCACCAAGCAGAACACGGGCAAGATCCACGGCTCGGCTCTCGGCGGCGACGAGCTCGCGGCGACGAAGGTCGCGATGGGTGCCGACCCCGACAAGCACTTCGATGTAAGCGAGGAGGTGCTCGCGCACACCCGGACGGCGGTCGAGCGGGGCGCGCGGCGGCGCGCGGCGTGGCAGGAGCGTTTCGAGGTCTGGGCCACGGCGAATCCCGAGCGAAAGGCGCTCCTGGATCGCATGCAGGCGGGCGAGCTGCCGAGTGGCATCGAGGATGCTCTTCCCACCTTCGAGGCGGGCTCGAGCGTCTCCACACGCGCGGCATCGGGCAAGGTCATCAACGCGATCGCGAGCGTTGTGCCAGAGTTCTGGGGCGGCTCCGCTGACCTCGCGGAGTCGAACCTCACGACCATCGCCGAGGGCGGCTCCTTCGTGCCCACGGAGCACTCGACCGAGCAGTGGAGCGGGCACCCCTACGGGCGTGTCCTGCACTTCGGCATTCGCGAGCACGCGATGGGGTCGATTCTCAACGGCATCGCCCTGCACGGTCGCACGCGTGTCTTCGGGGGAACGTTCCTCATCTTCAGCGACTACATGCGGCCGGCGGTGCGCCTCGCCGCGCTCATGCGGATTCCCGTGACGTACGTGTGGACGCACGACTCGGTGGCGCTCGGGGAGGACGGCCCGACCCACCAGCCGATCGAGCAGCTCGCGGCACTCCGCGCGATCCCGGGCCTCGACATCGCCCGTCCGGCGGATGCGACAGAGACCGCCTGGGTGTGGAAGTCGGTGCTTGAGCGCCACGACCGACCGGTCGGCCTCGCCCTCACTCGCCAGAACATTCCCGTCTTCGAGCGGGGAGAGGGCGCCGCGGAGGGCGATACGCTCGCGTCGGCGCGCTTCGCAACCCAGGGTGCGTACATTCTCGCGGAGGCTCCGGGCGGCACTCCCGACGTGATCCTGCTCGCGACCGGCTCCGAGGTGCAGCTCGCGGTCGAGGCGCGCACGCGCCTCGCGCAAGACGGTGTGAACGCCCGCGTGGTGTCCGCTCCGTGCCTCGAGTGGTTTGACGAGCAGAGCGACGAGTACCGCGAGTCGGTGCTTCCCGCGTCCGTGACCGCTCGCGTCTCTGTGGAGGCGGGTCTCGCTCTCAGCTGGCATCGCTATCTCGGCTCGCGCGGCCGCGCCGTCTCGATCGAGCATTTCGGCGCATCGGCCGACTACCAGACGCTCTTCCGCGAGTTCGGCATGACGACGGAGGCCGTCGTCGAGGCCGCGCGCGCCACCCTCGCCGCCGGCTGACGCCTGTGACCTCATCGCCCGCCACCTACGAGAAGTGAGAACACCATGACCACCACCCCTACCGCCCAGCTGAGCGAGCTCGGTGTGAGCATCTGGCTCGACGACCTCTCCCGGGATCGCATCGCATCAGGCTCGCTCGCCACGCTCATCGAGAGCCGCAATGTCGTCGGTGTCACGACGAACCCGACCATCTTCGCCGCGGCGCTCGCGACCGGCACGACGTACGACGATCAGGTCGTCGAGCTGGCGCGGGCCGACGCGAGCGTCACCGACGCCGTGTTCGCCATCACCACGAGCGATGTCGCCGCGGCGAGCGACATCTTCTCGGGTGTCTATGCGTCGACGAACGGGAGGGACGGCCGCGTCTCGATCGAGGTCGAGCCCGGGCTCGCCCACGACGCCGCCGGCACGATCGAGCAGGCGCGCTCCCTCTGGTCGACCGTGGATCGTCCGAACGCCATGATCAAGATCCCCGCGACGCGTGAGGGTCTCGAGGCCATCACCGAGACGATCGGCGCGGGGATCAGCGTCAACGTCACGCTCATCTTCAGTCTCGAGCGCTATCGCGAGGTCATCGAGGCGTACCTCGCCGGTCTCGAGAAGGCGCGCTCCGCCGGCATCGACCTCTCGACCATCCACTCGGTCGCCTCGTTCTTCGTGTCCCGGGTGGACACCGAGATCGACAAGCGCCTCGTCGACCTCGGCACCCCCGAGGCTCTCGCGCTCAAGAGCAAGGCCGGCGTCGCCAACGCCCGTCTGGCGTACGAGCTCTTTGAGGCGTCGTTCTCGACCGATCGCGCCGCGAGCCTCGTCTCCGCGGGTGCACACCCGCAGCGTCCGCTCTGGGCCTCGACGGGGGTCAAGGACCCGAGCCTCCCCGACACCCTGTACGTCACGGAGCTGGCGGTCGCGAACACGGTGAACACCATGCCGGAGAAGACCCTCGAGGCCACCTTTGACCACGGTGTCATCGAGGGAGACAAGGTCACGGGCCACTACGACGACGCCCGCGCGGTGCTCGATGCACTCGCCGAGCTCGGCATTTCCTACGACGAGGTGACGGCGCTTCTCGAGAAGGAGGGCGTCGAGAAGTTCGTCGTCAGCTGGAACGAGCTGCTCGACACCGTCGCCGCAGCGCTGGAGGCGGCGCGATGACGGTCACCGTCGCGGCGCGCGGCGCGGCCCAGGAGGCTATCGATCGTCTGGTGCCCGCGCTGGTCGACGAGCTCGTCGCGAGCCGCATCACCGCAGGTGACGCGACACTCTGGGGCCCTGCCGCGCGCGACGAGGCCGAGAAGCGTCTCGGGTGGACGCAGGCCGTGACGGTCTCGCGGCCTCTCGTCGGCGAGATCACCGCGCTGCGCGATCACTTCATCGAGGCAGGCGTCACGCGCATCGTTCTGTGCGGCATGGGCGGCTCCTCGCTCGCTCCCGAGGTCATCACCCGAACCGCGGGTGTCCCCCTCGTCGTTCTGGACGCGACCGACCCCGGTCAGGTGCGCTCCGCAGTGCAGGAGAGCATCGAGTCCACCGCGGTCGTCGTGTCGTCGAAGTCGGGCTCGACGGTCGAGACCGACAGCCAGAAGCGCGCCTTCGAGACCGCGTTCCGCGCGGCAGGGATCGACCCGGCGGAGCGCATCGTCGTGGTCACCGACCCCGGTTCGCCCATGGAGGAGGCCTCCCGCGCAGCCGGCTACCGGGTCTTCCTCGCCGACCCCACCGTCGGGGGCCGCTATTCGGCGCTTACAGCCTTCGGGCTCGTGCCCTCTGGGCTCGCCGGCGTGCACCTTGACCAGCTGCTCGACGAAGCGGACGCGGCGACACTGCCCCTCGCCGTCGATTCCCCGTCCAACCCCGGCCTGCAGCTCGGGGCAGCGATCGCGGGCGCCATACCGCGGCGCGACAAGCTTGTGATCGTTGCGGACGGCACGCACGTCGTCGGCCTCGGAGATTGGATCGAGCAGCTCGTGGCCGAGTCCACGGGCAAGGAGGGTACGGGCATCCTGCCGGTCGTCGTCGGCCCCGACGCTCCCGAGCTCAGCTCAGGAGCCCCCGACATCCAGGTTCTGCGTCTCGTCGGCGATGTTCGCGCCACGCGGGACGTCGCGGAGGGCGACATTGAGATCTCCGGCTCTCTCGGAGCGCTCCTCATGACGTGGGAATACGCGACCGCCGTCGCCGGGCGGCTGCTCGGCATCAACCCCTTCGATCAGCCGGACGTGGAGTCGGCGAAGATCGCCGCGCGAGGTCTGCTCGACCACCGCCCGGAGCCCACCGCGCCGCTGTTCGTCGACGGCCGAGTCGAGGCTCGTGGCCCGGCCGAGCTTCTTGCCGGAGCATCCACTGTTGCGGAGGCCATTGACAGGCTTCGGGAGGCGACGCCCGCCGACGGCTACATCTCGGTGCACGCCTACCTCGATCGGCAGGCGCACCCCGAGCTCGAGGCGGTGCGCCACCACCTCGCCGCGCGGTCAGGACGTCCCGTGACCTTCGGGTGGGGGCCGCGGTTCCTTCACTCGACCGGTCAGTACCACAAGGGAGGGCCCGCGCACGGCGTCTTCCTGCAGATCGTGGGCGCATCGCACCCCGATCTCGAGATCGCCGACCGACCCTTCACGTTCGGCGAGCTCATCGCGGCCCAGGCCGCGGGCGACGCTGCTGTGCTCGCCGAGCACGGCCGTCCGGTCGTGACCCTGACCGTGAGCGACGCCGAGTCAATCGCTGCGGTGATCGCCGCCGCATCCTGATCGACCTGACCGCAAGGAGCTCCATGTCACCGGTCGAGATCTCCTCCGACCAGAACCCGCTGCGCTCGCTCGACGATCGGCGCCTCAATCGCATCGCCGGGCCCAGCGGGCTCATCATCTTTGGGGTGACCGGCGATCTCTCGCGCAAGAAGCTGATGCCGGCCGTCTACGACCTCGCGAACCGCGGCCTGCTTCCGCCGGGATTCGGGCTCGTCGGGTTCGCACGGCGCGACTGGGACACCCAGGACTTCGAGAAGGTGGTCCATGACGCGGTGAAGCAGTACGCCCGCACCCCCTTCGATGAGGACGTCTGGCGCCAGTTGACGCGGGGCATCCGCTTCGTGTCGGGAGAATTCGACGACGATGAGGCGTTCGGCCGTCTCGCCGAGACCGTCGCCGAGCTTGACCGCGAGCGCGGCACCATGGGCAACCACGCCTTCTACCTGTCGATACCGCCCAAGTCTTTCCCGATCGTGACGGAGCAGTTGAGGCGCAGCGGCCTCGCCGAGGCCGAGAAGGGTCAATGGCGCCGTGTTGTCATCGAGAAGCCGTTCGGTAGCGACCTGCGGTCGGCGCGGGAGCTGAACGATGTCGTGGAGTCGGTCTTTCCCCCGGACTCCGTGTTCCGCATCGATCACTATCTCGGCAAGGAGACCGTACAGAACATCTTGGCGATGCGCTTCGCCAACATGCTGTACGAGCCGTTGTGGAACGCCAACTATGTCGACCATGTTCAGATCACCATGGCCGAAGACATCGGCGTGGGCGGTCGCGCGGGGTACTACGACGGAATCGGCGCTGCGCGCGACGTGATTCAGAACCACCTGCTGCAGCTTCTCGCCCTCACAGCGATGGAGGAGCCGGTCTCCTTCGCTGCCGCCGATCTTCGGGCGGAGAAGGAGAAGGTGCTCTCCGCCGTGCGACTGCCGGCGGATCTCGCCGCAGGAACCGCGCGCGGCCAGTACGCCAGCGGTTGGCAAGGCGGCGAGTGGGTGCCCGGATTCCTCGACGAAGAGGGCATGAACCCCGCGTCGGTCACCGAGACCTACGCCGCCATGCGACTCGACATCACCACGCGTCGCTGGGCGGGAGTGCCCTTCTACCTGCGCGCCGGCAAGCGCCTCGGTCGCCGCGTGACGGAGATCGCGGTCGTCTTCAAGAGGGCCCCGCAGTACCTGTTCGCGGAGAGCCAGACCTCGGCGCTGGGGCAGAATGCGCTCGTCATTCGCGTGCAGCCCGACGAGGGAGTGACGATCCGCTTCGGGTCGAAGGTTCCCGGTGCCGGCATGCAGGTGCGTGACGTGACGATGGACTTCGGTTACGGTCACGCCTTCACCGAGGCCAGCCCCGAGGCCTACGAGCGCCTCATCCTCGACGTTCTGCTCGGCGAGCCTCCTCTCTTCCCTCGACATGAGGAGGTGGAGCTGAGCTGGAAGATCCTCGACCCCATTGAAGAGTTCTGGGCGACGCAGGGCCCGCCCGAGTCCTACGCACCGGGAACCTGGGGTCCTGCTTCCGCCGACGATCTGCTTGCGCGTGATGGACGAGTCTGGAGACGCCCATGATCATCGACCTACCCAGCACGACAGCGAGCGCGGTCTCGAAGACTCTCGTGCGCATTCGAGATGAGGCCGGCGCGGTCGCGCTCGGGCGCGTTCTCACCCTCATCATCGTGTCCGAGATCGGCGATGAGGAGGACGTCATCGCGGCGGCCAACGAGGCGTCCCGCGAGCACCCGATGCGCATCATCGTGGTCTCGACCGATGACGAGGCGGGCACCGCGCGACTCGACGCGGAGATCCGCGTCGGCGGCGACGCGGGGGCGAGCGAGGTCATCGTGCTGCGGGCCTATGGCGAAACGGCGAGCGACCAGCGCGGACTTGTCACGGGGCTGCTGCTCCCGGATGCTCCTGTCGTGTCGTGGTGGCCTAAAGAGTGCCCCGACGGCGTGTGCGACACTCCCCTGGGCAGGCTCTCCCAGCGTCTCATCACCGACTCGGCCGCGAGCAGCGACCCCGTCGTCGCCCTGAACCGAGTGGCCGATGCCTATCGGCCCGGCAACACCGATTTTGGGTGGACGCGGTTGACACTGTGGCGCGCTCAGCTCGCCGCAGCGCTCGATCAACCACCGTACGAGGGCATCACCGCGGCGGAGGTCTCAGGAGCGCCGGGTGCGCCGTCGACGACGCTCCTGGCTGCATGGCTCAGATGGCGCCTCAAGGTTCCCGTCGACGTTCACACCGAGGGACACGCACCGGCCTCGGGCATCCACAGCGTCGTCCTGCACCGTGCGAGCGGTCCGATCCGTCTCGAGCGCACCGAGCCCGGCGTCGGCATGCTCAGTCAGCCAGGCCAGCCCCAGCACGAGATCTCGCTGCCACGCCGCGGGCTGCGCGAGTGTCTCGCGGAGGAATTGCGTAGGCTCGACCCCGACGACGTGTTCGGGGCCGTGCTCTCCGAGGCCCGCGAGATCTCCCTGGCCGCGCGCTGACACGCCGCATGACTCCGCTCCACCCGAAAGGTTTGTGATACCTGTGACCACCGATCGACGCGTGCTCGTTCATCCTGACCGTTCGACACTCGCAGGAGCAGTGGCGGCACGGTTCCTGACCAAGCTCGTGGACCTCATCGAGGACGAGGGCACGGCGCACGTGGTGCTCACGGGAGGGAGCGTCGGCATCGAGGTGCTCGAAGCGATCACGCACTCCCCCGGCCGCGACAGCGTCGCGTGGAGCGCCGTGCACCTCTGGTGGGGGGACGAGCGCTGGTTGCCGCGCGGTGATGCGGACCGCAACGAGACGCAGGCTCGCCACGCCCTCATCGATCACATCGCGATACCGGCCCACAACGTGCACCCGTTCCCTGCGTCGGACGACGGTGTCGACCTCGACCAGGCGGCCGAGCGCTACGAGGAGGAGCTGCGCGCGCACGCTGACGGTACGGAGTTCCCCACCTTCGCGATCACTTTCCTGGGGGTCGGCCCCGACGGCCATGTCGCCTCACTCTTCCCTGACCGGGAGGGTCCGACCCTCCGGCGCGCAGGCGTGATCGCCGTGCACGACTCCCCGAAGCCTCCGTCGGGCCGCCTGAGCCTCACCCTTCCTCTGCTGCGCCGTTCCGAGCGCATCTGGCTCGTGCTCGCTGGCGCTGACAAGGCTTCGGCTCTCGGGCTCGCACTCGCCGGGGCCTCGTTCGCCGACGTGCCGGCCGCGGGGGCAAAAGGAACCAAGCGCACGGTGTTCTTCATCGACGAGGATGCCTCCGCCGAGGTTCCCGAATCGCTCATCGCCCCGACGTCCTACTGGACAGGCGCCATGGATCAGTCCGATTGGCAGCCCGAGACCTGGCGCCCCACCGATTCGTGACGAGACCCGAACCGGGTCAGCGCGGCCACCACGATGGCCTGCCCGTCGCGAGCTCTGCTGCGCCGCGCAGCTAGGCGGTGCCGCGGCGCTGACGCAAACGCTGCAGCGCCTCGTCGAGAATCTGCTTAGCCTCCTCGTCGCTGCGGCGTTCCTTCACATACGCGAGGTGGGTCTTGTACGGCTCGTTCTTCGCCATCGCAGGAGGGTTGTTCTTGTCGCGCCCCGCGGGAAGACCGGACGCCGGCGAGTCAATCGTCTCGGGAATCTCCTCCTCCGGCAGATTCGCCGCGAAGTGGCGAACCGTCTCGTTGCCGAGCGCGTCCCAGTACGAGATGGTCATGCGCTCCGCCTGGATCCCGCGGTCCTGCTCCCCCATGGGGCCCGAACCGACGCGGGAGCCGCGAATCGCGCTTCCTCCTGACACCATGACGTATCTCCCTTATGCCGCGTCGAAGCGTGTGATCAGACCGAGCACGATGATCGCAGACACCCACACGAGGGCGAGAATGATCGTGATGCGATTGAGGTTCCGCTCCGCCACCCCCGAGGCACCGAGGTTGGACGTCACCCCGCCGCCGAACATGTCGGAGAGCCCGCCACCGCGGCCGCGGTGCAACAGGATCATGAGCGTCAGCAGGAGGCTCGTGATCCCCAGGATGACCTGGAGCACGACCTGAAGAATTTCCACGAATAGAACCTCTCGAGCGTTTCGGACAGTCTCCCACCCTACCGGACAGGGAGGGAGCCGCGCGTCAGACAGTGCCGACGTGCTTCGGGAATCGCGCGATGGCGGAGAACTCGTCCACGTCGAGGCTGGCTCCACCGACGAGGGCGCCGTCGACATCCTTCTGCGCCATGAACCCGGCGATGTTCGCTGCCTTCACGCTGCCGCCGTAGAGGATGCGCGTGCGCTGAGCAGCCTCCGATCCGAGAGCGGTCTCGATCTCAGCGCGCATCGCGGAACACACCTGCTGGGCCTGCTCGGGCGTTGCCGCCTTCCCGGAGCCGATCGCCCACACCGGTTCGTACGCCACCACGATCTCGTGGCCCGGGTCAAGCTCGGAGAGCACCACAGCCAGCTGACCCACGGGCACCGCCGAAGGGCCGTGCGCCTCGAGGTCCTCCGCTGTCTCGCCGACGCAGACGACCGGCGTCACGCCGTGTCGCAGAGCAGCGCGGGTCTTCGCGGCGACGAGCGCGTCGTCCTCGTGGTGGTACTCACGCCGCTCGGAATGGCCGATGATGACGTAGCGGCACTCGAGCGCTGCGAGGAACGCGCCCGAGATCTCACCTGTGTAGGCGCCGCTGTCGTGCACGGAGACGTCCTGCGCGCCGTGCCCGAGGTCGAGCTTGTCGGCAGAGATGAGCGTTTGCACGCTGCGCAGGTCGGTGAAGGGCGGGAACACCGCGACCTCGACCTCGGCCGAGGAGTGCTTGGCGTCACGTAACGACCACGCGAGTTTTTGCACGAAGGCGATCGACTGCAGATGGTCGAGGTTCATCTTCCAGTTGCCCGCGATGAGCGGGGTACGGTTCACGGCCATCCGAGGACCTCCAGTCCAGGTAGCTTCTTGCCCTCGAGGAACTCGAGGCTGGCGCCGCCCCCGGTGGAGACATGGCCGAAATCGTCGTCGCGGTAGCCGAGCGCTCGCACGGCGGCGGCGGAGTCGCCTCCGCCGACGACCGCCAGGCCGGGCATCTTCGAGAGGGCTTCGGCGACAGCCCTCGTGCCCGCGGCGAACGCGGGGAACTCGAAGACCCCCATGGGACCGTTCCAGAACACGGTCGCCGAGGTCGAGACGAGCTCAGCGAAACGGGCAGCGGTCTCCGGCCCGATGTCGAGCCCGATTCCCGCGGGCCCGGCTGGTCCGCCTTCGAGGTCATCAGCCGGGAGAACCGTGTGGGCCGCGTCAGCGGAGAAGGACTCTGCCACGGCGACGTCGGTCGGCAGGACGATCTCGACCCCGCGCTCGCGCGCCTCCTCGAGGTAGGCGCGGACGGTCTCGAGCTGGTCCTCCTCCAAGAGGCTTGCGCCGACAGAGTGGCCCTGCGCCTTCAGGAAGGTGAAGAGCATGCCGCCGCCGACGAGCAGACGGTCGACCCGGGGCAGGAGGTGCGCGATCACCCCGAGCTTGTCCGACACCTTCGACCCGCCGAGCACGACCGTGTAGGGGCGCTCGGGAGTCTCGGTCAGGCGATCCAGTACCTCCAGCTCGGTTGCGATGAGAGAGCCAGCGGCACTCGGCAGCAGCTGGGCGAGCTCGTAGACGCTCGCCTGCTTGCGGTGCACGACCCCGAAACCGTCCGAGACCATCGCGTCACCGAAACGCGCGAGCCGCTCGGCGAAGGTGCGCCGCTCCGTCTCGTCCTTGCTCGTTTCGCCCGCGTTGAAGCGGAGGTTCTCGAGCAGCGCGATGCGGCCATCCTCCAGTGCCTCGACCGTCCCTGCCGCCGCCGCCCCGACCGTGTCCTCGGCGAATGCCACCGGAGCGCCGAGAAGCTCGCTCAATCGCTGGGCAACCGGCTTGAGGCTGTATCGAGCATCCGGAGCGCCATCCGGGCGTCCGAGATGGGAGATGACGACCACCCGCGCGCCACGGTGCAGGAGCGCGTTCAGGGTCGGCAGGGAGGCGCGGATGCGTCCGTCATCCGAGACGACCCCATCCGAGATCGGCACGTTGAGGTCGCACCGCACAATGACGCGTCGACCGGCGAGGTCTCCGAGGGATTCGATCGTGCGCAGGGTCACGTCGGTGCTCCTGGATGCTCGGCTACAGCCGTGCGCCGACGTACTCGGTCAGGTCGACAAGGCGGTTCGAGTAGCCCCACTCGTTGTCGTACCACGCCGAGACCTTGACGAGGTTGCCGCTCACGTTCGTGAGCTCCGAGTCGAAGATCGACGAGTGCGGGTTGAGCTGGATGTCGCTGGAGACGATGGGGTCCTCGGTGTACTGCAGGATGCCGTGGAGGCGCCCCTCTGATGCCGCAGCCTGGTAGGCGGCGTTGATCTTTTCTGCGGTGAGCCCCTCGGTCGGCGTGATGACGGTGAGGTCGACGATCGAACCGGTGGGCACCGGCACACGGTAGGAGGAGCCGCTGAGCTTGCCGTTGAGCTCAGGCAGCACGAGGCCGATGGCCTTCGCGGCACCGGTCGAGGCAGGAACGATGTTGATCGCGGCGGCGCGCGCGCGACGGAGATCGCTGTGGGGGCCGTCCTGCAGGTTCTGGTCGGCCGTGTACGCGTGCGCGGTCATCATGAAGCCACGCTCGATGCCGAATGCGTCGTTGAAGACCTGGGCGAGCGGCGCGAGGCAGTTGGTGGTGCATGAGGCGTTGGAGATGATGACGTCGGTGGCCGGGTCGTAGCTCTCCTCGTTCACGCCCATGACGATCGTCGCGTCGTTGCCGGAGGCGGGCGCCGAGATGAGCACCTTCTTCGCACCGCCTGAGACGTGCTTCTTGGCGTCCTCTGCCTTCGTGAAGCGGCCGGTCGACTCGATGACGATGTCGACGCCGAGGTCGCCCCAGGGCAGATCGGCGGGGTCGCGCTCGGCGAAGACTCGGATGCGCTGGTCTCCGACCGTGATGGAGTCACCGTCGTGCGACACGTCGTGAGCGAGCGGGCCACCGACCGAGTCGTACTTCAGCAGATGTGCAAGCGCCGCGTTGTCGGTGAGGTCGTTCACCGCGACGATCTCGAGGTCGCTGCCCTGGGCGAGCGCCGCACGCAGGTAGTTGCGACCAATGCGCCCGAATCCGTTGATGCCGATCTTCACGCTCACGTGAACTCCTTGTCGTGGGGGCGCTCCACGGCGCCGTGGGGTGGTCCGAGTGGTGGTGGTGGCGACAAGAGTGTGGCCGGGGACATCGCCCCGGCCACGATGCCGCTTACGACAGTAGCAGGAGGGCGTCGGTGCCTGAGCGCGCTGCGGCGAAGCGCTCGGCCACGTTCTTCCAGTTGACGATGTTCCAGAACGCCGCGACGTAGTCGGCCTTCACATTGACATAGTCGAGGTAGAAGGCGTGCTCCCACATGTCGAGCTGCAGGAGCGGCACCGTAGCCTGTGCGGTGTTGCCTTGCTGATCGAAGAGCTGCTGGATCACCAGGCGCCGTCCGATCGGGTCCCAGGACAGCACTCCCCAGCCCGATCCCTGGATGCCCATCGACGCCGCAGTGAAGTGCGCCACGAAATAGTCGAAGGAGCCGAAGAACTCGTCAATAGCGCTCGCGAGCTCCCCGGTCGGCTTGTCACCGCCGTCCGGGGAGAGGTTGGTCCAGAAGATCGAGTGGTTGACGTGGCCGCCGAGATGGAAGGCGAGGTCCTTCTCCAAGCGGTTGATATTGGCGAAGTCCCCTGACTCGCGCGAGGCCGCCATACCCTCGAGCGCACCGTTCGCGCCGGCGACGTAGGCGGCGTGGTGCTTCGAGTGGTGAAGCTCCATGATGCGGCCACTGATGTGGGGCTCGAGCGACCCGTAGTCGTAGGACAGTTCGGGAAGTGTGTAGACGGACATGTGCGTACCTCTCCTCGCGAATACTCGTCAGGCCGCTGCACCGAGCGCGCGACCCTCCTGACGGGTGATCAGTCTAGTGAGGCCGAGCGCGGGCACCATCAGGCTGCCGGCGATACTCACCTCACGCTCAGTCGACCTCTGCCGGCAGCCCCGCCTCGGTGCCGGGGATTCCGAGCTGCTCGGCCCTCTTGTCGGCCATGGCGAGCAGGCGCCGGATGCGGCCGGCGACGGCATCCTTCGTCATCGGCGGGTCCGCGTGGTGCCCTAGCTCGTCGAGGCTCGCATCCCGATGGTTGAGGCGCAGCTCGCCCGCGTACCTGAGATGATCGGGCAGGTCGTCCTCGAGGATCTGCAGTGCGCGCTCGACACGCGCGCACGCAGCCACCGCCGCCTGCGCCGAGCGCCGTAGATTGGCGTCGTCGAAGTTCACGAGACGATTCGCCGTCGCGCGCACCTCGCGGCGCTGGCGCAGCGCCTCCCAGTCTTCGACGGTGCGCTCAGCCCCCATGGTGCGCAGCATGAGCGCGATCTTGTCGCCATCGCGGATGACCACGCGGTGCACTCCGCGCACCTCGCGTGCCTTGACGGGAATACCCAGTCGACCGGCGGCACCGACGAGCGCCATCGCCGATTCGTTGCCGGGGCAGCTGATTTCGAGAGCTGCCGAGCGGCCGGGGTCAGTGAGGGATCCATGGGCGAGGAACGCCCCGCGCCAGACAGCCGCGAGCTCATCCTTGGTGCCGGTCGTCAGCCGGTTCGGCAGGCCGCGGACGGGGCGCCGACGAGCATCGAGCAGACCCGTCTGGCGCGCGAGTGTCTCGCCGCCCTCGAGAACTCGCACAAGATACGTCGGTGTCTTGCGGATGCCGCTCGGCGACATGACTGCCGCGTCGCTGCGCATGCCGTAAAGCTCGGCGAGATCCTTCCGCACCCGGCGGGCGATCGAGGGCGCATCGACTTCGATCTCTACTGCGACGCGCCCAGAGATCACGTGGAGCCCTCCAGCAAAGCGCAGCACCGTCGCGAGCTCGGCTGCGCGCACGGTCGTCCTGGTGACCGCCAACTGTGCCAGTTCATCCTTCACGTCGGCGGTCAGCGCCACGATCGCGCTCCTCTCGTTCTGCCTCGTCCTCGCCCTGCGGGTGGGGATGACACTCGACCCTACTCGCGTCCGAGGTCGCGGTGCTTCACGGTCACATCGATGCCGGGCATGCCGCGCAGGTGCGCGGCGAACTCCTCGACCAGCGCGACGGAGCGATGCTTCCCTCCCGTGCAGCCCACCGCGATCGTCGCGTGCGGCTTGTTCTCTCGAGCGTACCCCGCCAGTACCGGGCCAAGGGCGGCCACGAAGTGCTGCACGAAGTCTCGCGCGCCCTCCTGCTCGAGCACGTACTCACTGACGCGCGCGTCCTGCCCTGTCGAGCCGCGCAGGTCGTCGCGCCAGAACGGGTTGGGCAGAAATCGTGCGTCGGCCACGATGTCGGCGTCCGTCGGGATGCCGTACTTGAAGCCGAAGCTCTCCAGAGTCACCCGCACGAGCGCTCGACCCTCGTCGGCGAAGAGCTCGGTGACGGTCGTGGCGAGCTGATGGATGTTGAACTCGCTCGTATCGATGATGAGGTCGCTGAGCTCGCGCACGGAGGTCATGAGGTCGCGCTCGCGGCCGATTCCGTCGAGCAGGGTGCCGTCCGCCTGCAGCGGGTGGGGCCGCCGCACCTGCTCGAAGCGGCGCACCAGCGCCTGATCGGTCGCGTCGAGGTAGACCACGCGCACGGGAGTGCGTTCCCGCAGCTCGCCGATGATGCTCGCGAGGTCCGCGAAGAGCTTCCCCCCGCGCACGTCGACGACGGCGGCGATCGAGGGCAGAGCGCTACCGGGATGCATGGCGAGATCGAGGAGAGGGCGGAGCATCTGCGGAGGAAGATTGTCGACGACGTACCAGCCGAGATCTTCGAGCGCATTGGCGACCGTGGAGCGACCCGCCCCCGACATGCCCGTGACGATGAGGACGTCGTTCGGCGTGCTCTCGCTCACGGTGGCCTCATGCTCAGGTTGGGGAAGGGGCGGCTCCAGCCTAGACGCCTGCACCCTGACGAAGCTCGCGATGGATCGCCTGCGCCACGACGGCACCGATGCCGTCGACCTGCTCGATCTCCTCGCGCGAGGCCGCCCGCAGGCGGGCCACGGAGCCGAAGTGCTGCAGGAGGCGCTTGATGCGCGTCGGGCCGAGGCCCGGTACGGCGGAGAGCTGGCTGCGGATGTCTCGTGACCGTGTCGTGCGCTGGTACCGGAGTGCGAAGCGGTGCGCCTCGTCGCGAAGGCGCTGGAGGAGGAACAGGGCATCGGAGGTTCTCGGCAGGATCACCGGGTAGGGGTTTCCCGGCAACCAAATCTCCTCGAGCCTCTTGGCGATGCCGCACACGGCGATGTCGTCGATTCCCTCGTCGCGCAGCGCCCGAGCGGCTGCTTCGACCTGCGGCTGCCCGCCATCCACGACGAGGAGCCCTGGCCGGTAGTGGAAAGACTGCCGCGGCGCCTCCTGGACGACCTCCACGTCCGCTCCCTCCTGCCCGTTGCTCGCGGCGAGCGTCGTGCTCGCGTCGCTGCCCCCGTTTCCGGCTCGCTCGAGGTGTGCGAGCCGTCTCCGCAGCACCTGGTAGAGAGCATCGGTGTCGTCCCTGGCCTGCGGGATCGCGAAGGTACGGTACTGGTTCTTTTTGGGAAGCCCGTCTTCGAACACGACCATCGACGCGACCTGGTTGGTGCCGCCGAGATGGGAGACGTCATAGCACTCGAGCCGCAACGGGGCACTGGGAAGCCCGAGCGACTCCTGCAGGTCGGCGAGCGCGAGCGAGCGCGCCGTGAAATCGCCGCTGCGTCGCGTCTTGTACAGCGCCAGAGCGCCCTGAGCGTTGGTGGCGACGGTCTGTGCGAGGGCGGCCTTGTCACCGCGATGCACGACGCGAACGGCCACTCCGCCGCGCTCCCCCGCGCTGCGCCGACGCTCACCCAGCAGCGTCTGCAGGGCTGCCGCATCGTCGGGAACGGCGGGCACGATCACCTCGCGCGCGGGCACGGTGCCATCGTCGTAGGCCTTCTGCAGAATCGTGTCGACGAGCTCGGCGAGTGTGACATCGAGCTCCGTGTCAACGACCCAGCCGCGGACTCCGCGGATGCGGCCTCCCCTGACGACGAACAACTGCACGGCGGCCGCCAGCTCGTCGTGCGCCACGCCGAAGATGTCCGCATCCACGTCTTCCGCGAGCACGATCGCGTTCTTGGCGAGCGCCGTCTCGAGGGCTCCTACCTGGTCGCGCAGCCGTGCGGCAGTCTCGTAGTCGAGCTCGGCGGCCGCGGCAGACATCTTTTGCCTGAGGTCGCGCACGAAGCGCTCATCGTTGCCCGCCATGAAGGAGGCGAGGTCGAGCGCGATGCCGCGATGCTCCTCCGGTGTGACGCGTCCGACGCACGGCGCGGCGCACTTGCCGATATCGCCGAGAAGGCAGGGCCTCCCGGTGCGATGCGCCCGCTGATAGACAGCGTTCGAGCAGGAGCGCATGGGGAAGGCCTTGAGCAGGATGTCGATGGTCTCTCGCACGGCCCAGACCTTGGTGTAGGGCCCAAAGTATCGGGCGCCATCGATGCCTCGCGTGCGCGTGACCATGACGCGCGGAACCTTCTCGCCGAGAGTGATCGCCACGTACGGATAGGTCTTGTCATCTCGGAACTGAACGTTGAAGGGAGGGTCGAACTCCTTGATCCAGGTGTACTCGAGCTGCAGGGCCTCCAGCTCGCTGCCGACGACCGTCCACTCGACGCCTTGCGCAGACGTGACCATGCGGCGGGTGCGCTCGTGCAGGCTCGTGAGCGGCTGGAAGTAGTTGCTGAGGCGGGAGCGCAGGTTCTTGGCCTTGCCCACGTAGAGGACTCGACCGCTCTCATCGTGAAAGCGATACACCCCTGGCTCGACGGGAATCTCTCCGCGTGCCGGGCGCCAGTGCTCGCGCGTGGGCATGTCAGGCGCCGATGACCTCGGTCTGCGGCAGCAGTTCGGCGAGGAACTGACCGGTGTAGCTGTCGGCGTGCTCGGCGACCTGCTCCGGTGTGCCCGTCACGAGAACCTGACCGCCTCCAGCGCCGCCCTCGGGGCCCAGATCGATGATCCAGTCGGCGGCCCGGATGACGTCCAGGTTGTGCTCGATGACGATGACGGTGTTGCCCTTGTCCACGAGGCCTCCCAGCACAACGAGCAGCTTGCGCACGTCCTCGAAGTGCAGCCCTGTCGTCGGCTCATCGAGAACGTAGATGCTGCGGCCCATCGACCGCTTTTGCAATTCGGTCGCGAGCTTGACGCGCTGCGCTTCCCCGCCCGAGAGGGTCGTCGCGCTCTGGCCGAGTCTCACGTAGCCGAGGCCTACATCGACAAGGGTCTTGAGGTAGCGGTGGATGGCCGAGATGGGTTCGAAGAACTCCGCGGCCTCCTCGATGGGCATGTCGAGCACTTCCGAGATGTTCTTGCCCTTGTAGTGCACGGTGAGTGTGTCCCGGTTGTAGCGGGCTCCGTGGCAGACCTCGCACGCGACGTAGACGTCGGGCAGAAAGTTCATCTCGATCTTGATGGTGCCGTCGCCCGCGCAGTTCTCGCAACGGCCGCCCTTGACATTGAAGCTGAAGCGTCCGGGGAGGTAACCGCGCGACTTCGCCTCGAGCGTCTCGGCGAACAAGGAGCGGATGCGGTCGAACACTCCCGTGTACGTGGCGGGGTTCGAGCGCGGAGTGCGGCCGATCGGCGCCTGGTCCACGTGAACGACCTTGTCGAGGTGCTCGAGCCCGTGCACGCGCGAGTGCCTCCCGGGCACCTGCCTCGCCCCGTTGAGACGGTTCGCGAGCACTTTGTAGAGGATGTCGTTCACGAGGGAGGACTTGCCCGAGCCGCTGACGCCCGTGACGGCGACGAATACGCCCAAGGGGAACTCCACGGTCACGTTCTGCAGGTTGTTGGCGCGGGCGCCCTCCACCGTGAGGATGCGCCCGCGGTCGATCGGCCGCCGCGTTACGCGCTCGATGACCTGCCGCCGACCCGCGAGGTAGTCTCCTGTGATCGATTCCGGGTTCGCGAGCAACCCCGCGTACGAGCCGGAGTGCACGACGCGCCCGCCGTGCTCACCCGCTCCTGGCCCGATGTCGACGATCCAGTCGGCGGTGCGGATGGTGTCCTCATCGTGCTCGACGACGATGAGCGTGTTGCCGAGGTTCTTGAGCTTCACGAGCGTGTCGATGAGTCGCCGGTTGTCGCGCTGGTGCAACCCGATGCTTGGTTCGTCGAGCACGTAGAGCACCCCCGTGAGTCCGCTGCCGATCTGCGTCGCGAGCCGGATGCGCTGCGCCTCGCCGCCGGACAGGCTGCCGGCGGCACGGGCCATCGTCAGGTAGCCGAGACCGACCTCCAGCAGGAATTCGAGGCGTGCGCGGATCTCCCGTAGCACCGCGGCGGCGATCGACGCCTCGCGCTCGGTCAGGCTGATCGCATTCACGAACGTGTAGGCGTCCTGCAGGCTCAGCTCGGCGACCTCGGCGATGCTGCGGTCATCGACGAGAACGGCAAGCACTTCGGGCTTGAGGCGCGCGCCGTCGCACTCGGGGCAGGGCACCTCGCGCAGGTACTCGGCGAAGCGCTGCTGCGACCAATCGCTCTCGGCCTCGCGGTACTTGCGCTCGATGTACGGGATGACGCCTTCGAACCCCGTCGTGTAGGTGACATCGCGGCCGTAGCGGTTGCGCCACTTGACCCGCACATCGAAGTCGTTGCCATGCAGAACCGCCTGCTGGGTGCTCTCCTCGAGGTCGCCCCAGGGGGTGTCGAGGGAGAAGCCGAGGTCGTTCGCGAGACCGCCCAGAAGCTTCTGGAAGTAGCTGTAGAGGCCTTTGCCCTGCTGGTTCCAGGGCAGGATGACGCCGTCGTTGAGGGTGAGGCTCGGGTCGCCGATGAGGAGGTCGACATCGACGGCCTGTCGAGTACCGAGGCCGGAGCACACCGGGCAGGCGCCGAAGGGTGCGTTGAACGAGAACGTGCGCGGCTCGATCTCGGTCAAGCGCAGAGGGTGGCGGTTGGGGCAGCTGAGCTTCTCGCTGAAGGTGCGCCTCGCGTTGTCGCCCTCCTCGTCGACGAAATCGATGACCACGAGCCCGTCGGTCAGGCGCAGCGCCGTCTCCAGCGAATCGGTGAGCCGTGTGAGGATGTCGTCCTTGGCGACGAGGCGATCCACGACGACCGCGATATCGTGCTTGACCTGCTTCTTGAGCGTCGGCGGATCACTGAGCTGGATGATCTCGCCGTCGACGATCGCACGTGAATACCCACCGGCCGCAAGCTCCTGGAAGAGGTCGACGAACTCGCCCTTCTTCTGGCTGACGATGGGAGCGAGCACCTGGTAGCGTCGCCCGCTCTCGAGAGTCATGAGCTCATCGGCGATCTGCTGCACGGTCTGCCGCTGGATGCGCTCTCCGCACTCGGGACAGTGCGGGATACCGACGCGCGCCCACAGGAGACGCATGTAGTCGTAGATCTCGGTGATCGTGCCCACCGTCGACCGCGGATTGCGGTTGGTCGACTTCTGGTCGATCGACACGGCGGGGCTCAGTCCTTCGATGAAGTCGACGTCGGGTCGATCGACCTGGCCGAGGAACTGACGCGCGTACGCGGAGAGCGACTCGACGTAGCGCCTCTGCCCCTCGGCGAAGATGGTGTCGAAGGCGAGAGAACTCTTGCCGGAGCCGGAGAGGCCGGTGAAGACGACGAGCGAATCACGCGGGATCACGAGGTCGACATCGCGCAGGTTGTGCACGCGCGCTCCGCGCACGCTCAGGTGGGGGACGGATTCGTCAGGAGTAGCCGGCACTCTCGTCATTGTAGGCGCGGGCCCCGACAACGAGCCGTGCGCGTCGAGCGGACGGCCAGGGTTCAGCGCACGTGCCCGACCTCGATCATCTGCCTTAGCTCCTTCTTGAGGTCCTGCACCTCGTCGCGAAGGCGGGCGGCAAGCTCGAACTTGAGCTCGTCCGCGGCGGTGAGCATCTGGGCGTTGAGGTCGGCGATGATCGACTCGAGCTCGGCGGCACCCGACGCAGCGCGCCCCTCGCGCCTCGCGACCGGCGTCGGAGCGCGCTTGCCCTCGCCGCGACCGGAGAGCAGCGCCTCGGTATCGGCGCCCTCGCGCACGAGCTGATCAGTGATGTCGGCGATGCGCTTGCGCAGCGGTGTCGGATCGATGCCCATCTCGGTGTTGTAGGCGATCTGCCGATCGCGACGGCGCGTGGTCTCGTCGATGGCCTGCGCCATGGAGGGCGTCACGGTGTCGGCGTACATGTGCACCTGACCGCTCACGTTGCGGGCCGCGCGCCCGATGGTTTGGATGAGCGAGGTCGCCGACCGCAGGAAGCCCTCCTTGTCGGCGTCGAGGATCGCCACGAGCGAGACCTCCGGAAGGTCGAGGCCCTCGCGCAGCAGATTGATGCCGACCAGCACGTCGTACACTCCCTGCCGCAGCTCGCGCAGAAGCTCGACGCGCCGCAGGGTGTCGACGTCGGAGTGCAGGTAGCGCACGCGCACTCCCGCGTCGGTGAGGAACTCGGTGAGCTCCTCCGCCATCTTCTTCGTCAGGGTCGTCACAAGCACACGCTCGTCCCGCTCAGTGCGCTGGCGAATCTGCTCCAGCAAGTCGTCGATCTGGCCCTTGCTGGGTTTGACCACGATCTCGGGATCGACGAGCCCCGTGGGGCGAATGATTTGCTCGACGACCGAGTCGGTGATGCCCAGCTCGTACTTGCCAGGGGTGGCAGACAGATACACCTTCTGGCCGGTGCGGGCGAGAAACTCCTCCCAGCGCAGGGGCCGGTTGTCCATAGCGCTCGGCAGGCGGAACCCGTGCTCGACGAGCGTGCGCTTGCGGGACGCGTCCCCCTCGAACATGGCGCCGATCTGCGGAACGGTGACGTGGCTCTCGTCAATCACGACGAGGAAGTCGTCGGGGAAGTAGTCGAGGAGGCAATTGGGAGGCTCGCCCGCCGCTCGACCATCGATGTGGCGGGAGTAGTTCTCGATGCCGCTGCAGAACCCGATCTGCTCCATCATTTCGAGGTCGAACGTCGTGCGCATCCGCAGCCGCTGCGCCTCGAGCAGGTTGCCCTGACGCTCGAGCTCGGCGAGGCGCTCCTCCAGCTCGGTCCGGATCGTGCCGACGGCGCGCTCCATGGTGGCCGGCGAGGCCGCGTAGTGGGTGGCGGGAAAGACCGACACGGCGTCGAGGGAGCGCACGACGTCGCCGGTGAGGGGGTGCAGGGCGTAGAGCGCCTCGATCTCGTCACCGAACATCTCGATGCGGATCGCGAGCTCCTCGTACATGGGGATGATCTCGATCGTGTCCCCGCGCACGCGGAACTTTCCGCGGGAGAAGTCCACGTCGTTGCGCTGATACTGCATGCCGACGAAACGACGGATGAGGTCCTCGCGCGCGATGGACTCCCCCACCTGCAGCGCGACCATGGCGTCGAGGTACTCCTCGGCAGCGCCGAGGCCGTAGATGCAGGAGACGGTGGATACGACGACGACGTCGCGTCTGCTCAAGAGCGAGTTGGTTGTCGAGTGCCGCAGCCGCTCCACCTCGGCGTTGATCGAGCTGTCCTTCTCGATGAAGGTGTCCGTCTGCGGCACGTAGGCCTCTGGTTGGTAGTAGTCGTAGTACGACACGAAGTACTCGACCGCGTTGTGGGGCAGGAGCTCGCGGAACTCCGTCGCCAACTGGGCTGCCAGTGTCTTGTTGTGCGCCATGACGAGCGTCGGACGCTGCACCTGTTCGATGAGCCACGCTGTCGTCGCCGACTTTCCCGTGCCGGTGGCGCCCAGCAGCACGACATCGGTCTCGCCCGCGTTGATGCGGGCCGCGAGCTCGGCGATCGCCTGGGGCTGATCGCCGCTAGGTTGGTAGTCGCTGACGACCTCGAAGGGGCGCACAGATCGGGTCGGCTGCATGCCGTCAGCCTATTCGGCACCCCCGACACTTGTCCGAGAGCGGAGCTCGCTCCACAGTGCGTCCGCCTGAGCGATCGTCTGCTCCAGGGTGCCGGAGGAGTCGAGCACCCTATCGGCGAGAGCCAGGCGCTCGTCGTCCGGCTGCTGCGCCGCAACGCGCTCGCGAGCCTCCTGCTCCGCCATACCGCGGTGCTCGATGAGCCGTCGCACCCGTGTCTCCGTGGGAGCGTGCACGACCACGACGATCCCGAATTCATCGCGCGCGCGCGCCTCCTCCAGCAGAGGCACGTCGTACACAATCGGCGACGTCGGACGGGTCGCGCGGGTGCGGCTGACAGCTTCGCGATACAGCCGCCTCACCTCCGGATGAACGATCGCATTGAGGGCGGAGCGCTCCGACGCATCGGCGAAGATCCGGCGGCCGAGCGCCGCTCGGTCGAGCGCACCGCTCTCGTCCACGATCTGCGCGCCGAATCGCTCGACGATGGCCGCGAGACCGGCGGAGCCGGGAGCGACGGCCTCGCGGGCGAGAGCGTCCGCGTCGATGACCACAGCGCCCAACTCGCGCCAGCGGCCCGCGACGGTGCTCTTCCCCGCGGCGATTCCTCCGGTCAGAGCGATGACGTCCACAGCGACCACACTAACGGCGTGCGATGAGGTCGAGCGGATATCATGGCGCCAGCGGAGCGGAGGAGGCTGGCATGCTCGAGATTCTGACCGGAACCGGTCTGGCCGTCGCCGCGGGCCTCAACGCCTACGTTCCCCTGCTGATCCTCGGTCTCGCCGGACGTTTCGTCGACGTCGTCGAGCTTCCCGCGGCATGGGCGTGGCTCGCCAACGACTGGGTGCTCATCATCATCGGTGGCCTTCTGGTGATCGAGATCATCGCCGACAAGATTCCCGCTGTCGACTCGATCAACGACTGGCTGCAGACGCTCGTCCGCCCCGCTGCTGGCGGCATCGTCTTCGGTACGGGCAGCGCATCGCAGACGGCGGCGGTGAGCGACCCGGCGGCCTTCTTCGAGAGCGATCAGTGGGTGCCCATCGTTGCGGGCATCGTGATCGCCCTCCTCGTCCACGGCGGCAAGATGCTCGCTCGGCCAGCGGCGAACACCCTCACCGCCGGTGCAGCGGCCCCCGTCCTGTCGACCGGTGAGGACATCGGTGCGGTGGTGCTGAGTCTGCTCGCCCTCATCGTTCCCGTGCTCGTGATCGTCGCGATCCTTGGGCTCGTGGTCGCTGTCCTGCTCGCCTTCCGTCGCGCAGGTCGACGACGGCACTCGGTCGAGCCACTCCCCTCACCGCAGTAGCCCGAGCGGTGCAGGCCGACGATCGTACGGCCCGACTGTCGCGGCCGGTCGCGACCCATGGCTCCGGGAGAGCCAGAACGGGCCGCCCCCGGAAGGAGAGCGGCCCGTTCAGACCGGCTCACGCGATGCGCGTGCCGGCGGGTGGATCAGGTCACACGTTGCCGGAGAGCTTCTCGCGTAGAGCGGCGAGCGACTCGTCGTCGGCGAGGGTACCCGCACCGGAGGCGTCAGAGCTGAAACCGGCGCCACCCGCGGCGGGGGCATCCAGGTTCTCGTCCTCGACGAGCGCGGTCGCGACCTGCTTCTTGTGCTGCTCCCAGCGTGCCTGCGCGGCAGCGTAGTCCTGCTCCCACTTGGCGCGCTGCTCGTCGAAGCCGTCCCGCCACTCGCCCGTCTCCGGGTCGAAGCCGTCCGGGTACTTGTAGTTGCCGGCCTCGTCGTACTCCGTCGGCATGCCGTAGACCGCGGGGTCGAACTCGGTTCCCTCGGGGTCAACGCCCTCGTTCGCCTGCTTGAGGCTGAGCGAGATGCGGCGACGCTCGAGGTCGATGTCGATGACCTTGACGAAGACCTCGTCGCCGACCGAGACGATCTGCTCGGCGAGCTCGACGTGCTTGGCCGAGAGCTCCGAGATGTGCACGAGGCCCTCGATGCCGTCCGCGACGCGCACGAACGCGCCGAACGGTACGAGTTTCGTGACCTTGCCCGGCGCGACCTGGCCGATGGCGTGGGTGCGCGCGAAGACCTGCCACGGGTCCTCCTGCGTGGCCTTGAGCGAGAGCGACACGCGCTCGCGCTCGAGGTCGACCTCGAGAATCTCGACGGTGACCTCCTGGCCCACCTCGACGACCTCGCTCGCGTGCTCGATGTGCTTCCAGCTGAGCTCGGAGACGTGCACGAGACCATCGACGCCACCGAGGTCCACGAACGCGCCGAAGTTCACGATCGACGACACGACGCCCTTGCGCACCTGACCCTTGGCGAGGTTGTTGAGGAAGGTCGACCGGGTCTCGGACTGCGTCTGCTCGAGGAGGGCGCGACGCGAGAGCACCACGTTGTTGCGGTTCTTGTCGAGCTCGAGGATCTTCGCCTCGATCTCCTGGCCGAGGTAGGGCGTGAGGTCGCGCACCCGGCGCAGCTCGATGAGCGACGCGGGCAGGAAGCCGCGCAGGCCAATGTCGACGATGAGGCCGCCCTTGACGACCTCGATCACGGTGCCGGTCACGACCCCGTCGTCGTCCTTGATTTTCTCGACGTCGCCCCAGGCGCGCTCGTACTGCGCACGCTTCTTGGAGAGGATGAGGCGCCCTTCCTTGTCCTCCTTCTGCAGGACGAGGGCTTCGACCATGTCGCCGACGGCGACGACCTCGGTGGGGTCGACGTCGTGCTTGATCGAGAGTTCGCGAGAGGGGATGACGCCCTCTGTCTTGTAGCCGACGTCGAGGAGGACCTCATCGCGGTCGATCTTGACGACGGTTCCCTCGATGAGGTCTCCGTCGTTGAAGAACTTGAGGGTCTTCTCGACCGCGGCCAGGAAGTCTTCTGCAGAGCCGATGTCGTTGATGGCGATCTGCTCGGGTGCCTTGGTCGTTACGGTGGTCATATAGGTGAGTGCTCCGATGCGGACATGATTCGGGCCCGGGCCGACGCGGTTCTGGGGTGTCGTCCGGGCATGCGGACAGGATGATCGTCAGAGAGACGACTCTCCAGCCTATCCTGCCGGGTGTGCGGGCGGCAAACGGCCTGGTCTACAGGAGCGCGCCGCGGAGAGTGTCGAGCCCGACGCCGCCGAGGTCGAGCGCGCGCTTGTGGAACGCCGTGGTGGAGAACGCGGCGCCTTCCCGCGCGCGGACGGCCTCGCGCAACTGCTCCCAGATGCGCTGGCCGACCTTGTACGACGGCGCCTGCCCGGGCCATCCCAGGTAGCGGTGCACCTCGAAGTCGACGAAGCCTTCGTTCATGTTCACGTTCGCGTGCAGGAACGCGAAGGCGTCCTCGCTCGTCCAGACCCCCCCTGTCTGCGGGTGGATCTTGCCGAGGTGCACACCGATGTCGAGCACGATCCGAGCGGCGCGCATGCGCTGCCCGTCGAGCATGCCGAGGCGGTCCGCGGGGTCGTCGAGGTACCCGAGCTCCTCCATGAGCCGCTCCGCGTACAGGGCCCACCCCTCCGCGTGGCCGCTCGTGCCGGCCAGAAGGCGGCGCCACGAGTTGAGCTGACCGCGGTTGTAGACGGCCTGGCCGATCTGCAGATGATGACCGGGGACGCCCTCGTGGTAGACCGTCGTCGTCTCGCGCCACGTGTCGAAGTCATCCACCCCCTCAGGGATGCTCCACCACATGCGGCCCGGTCGCGAGAAGTCGTCCGTCGGCCCCGTGTAGTAGATCGCGCCGCCGGGAGTCGGCGCGATCATGCACTCGAGGCGCTTGACGGGATCGGGGATGTCGAAGTGGGTGCGCGAGAGCTCCTCGACGGCGGTGTCGCTGAGCTCCTGCATCCAGGCGCGCAGCGCGTCCCGCCCGTGGAGCTTGCGCGCCGGATCGCTCTCGAGGTGCGCGATGGCCTCCTCGACGCTCGCGCCGGGCAGGATGAGGTCAGCCGTGCGCGACTGCTCCTCGACCATGCGTGCGAGCTCCTCGACTCCCCACTCGTAGGTCTCGTCGAGGTCGATCGTGGCGCCCAGGAAGCGGCGTGAGTGCAGCGCGTAGAGCTCGCGACCGACGGCATCGGTCTCGGTCGCCGCGGGGGCGAGCTCGGTCTCGAGCATGTCGGCGAAGCGCCCGTACGCGGCGGCGGCGCTCTCAGCCCCTCGATTGAGCGCCGCGCGAAGCGTCTCGGGCAGGCCGCCCTCCGGGGAGGCCGACTCGGCGAACTCGGCGAAGAAGCCGCCGGGAGCCGCGTGACGGCGCGCCTGCTCGAGGACGCGCTGCACCTGACGGAGGGCGGGCGTACGGCCGGAGTGGATGCCCCGGCGCAGGGTCTCGGCGTAGCCCTCGAGTGCGACTTCGACGTTGCCGAGCTTGACCGCGATGGTCTCCCAGTCCGCCACCGAGCCGGTCGGGAGGAGGTCAAAGATCTCGCGCACACCCTGAGCCGGAGAGGCGATGACGTTAAGGTCGCGCTCGTGCCAGCCGGCGTCGTGCAGCTCCACTGCCAGGGTCAGTTCGCTTGACAGGTCGGCGATCGTGACGCGGTCGACATCGTCGACGGGCTCGGTGGCCCTGAGTTCCGCGATGACCCGGCGGGCGGCGGCCGCGAACTGCTCCGTACCGTCGGGCGAGTAGTCGGCAAAGCGCTCGACCGGACCCGGCACGCCCGCGTACACGGCGACGTCGGGGTCGAGCTCGGCGAGGGTGGAGACCCAGCCTTCGGCGATGGCGTCGACGGGGGTGGGAGTGCGGACTGGAGCGGCGTCGTGCATGGCGCTCACTCTAGTGCGCGGCCTCGTCCCACTCCGCCCCCACCCCCACCTGCACGTCGAGCGGCACGGCGAGGTCCGCGGCGCCGGCCATGCGGTCGCGCACGATGCTCTCGACCTCCTCCCGCTCGCCCGGTGCGAGCTCGAGCACGAGCTCGTCGTGCACCTGCAGAAGCAGGCGGGAGCGGAGGGAGCGCTCGTGCAGGTCGTTCGCGACGCCGATCATCGCGATCTTCATGATGTCGGCGGCGGAACCTTGGATGGGGGCGTTGAGCGCGGCGCGCTCGGCGTTCTCCCGCAGCACGCGATTGGGGCTCGCGAGGTCGGGGAAGGGTCGGCGCCGACCGAAGATCGTCTCGGTGTACCCATCGACCTTGGCCTGCTCGACGACGCTGCGCAGGTAGTCGCGCACGGCGCCGAACCGCGCGAAGTAGTCGCTCATGAGCTGCTTCGCCTCGGCCGAGGGGATGCGCAGCTGCTTGCTGAGCCCGAAGGCGCTGAGCCCGTAGGCAAGCCCGTAGCTCATCGCCTTGACCTTCGTGCGCATGGCCGGCGTCACCTCGGCAGGGTCGACGGAGAAGATGCGGGCGCCCACGAAGCGGTGCAGGTCCTCCCCCGAGTGGAACGCCTCGATGAGCCCCTCATCGCCGGAGAGGTGCGCCATGATGCGCATCTCGATCTGCGAGTAGTCGGCGGTGAGCAGACCTTCGTAGCCGTCGCCCGCCACGAAGGCGGCCCGGATACGGTGCCCGACCTCCGTGCGCACCGGGATGTTCTGCAGATTGGGATCGGTCGACGAGATACGCCCGGTCGTCGTACCCGTCTGCTCGTAGGTCGTGCGAATGCGGCCGTCGGCGTGCACGGACGCCACGAGCGTCTCGATGATCTGGCGCAGCTTGGTGGCGTCACGATGCTGCAGCAGCAGCCCGAGGAAGGGGTGGGGATGCGCTTCCTGCAGATCAGCCAGGGCGGCCGCGTCCGTCGTGTACCCGGTCTTGGTCGCGCGGGTCTTGGGCATGCCGAGCTCCTCGAAGAGCACCTCCTGCAGCTGCTTCGGCGACCCGAGGTTGACCTCGTGCCCGATCTCGGCGAACGCGTTCCGCGCGAGCTCGGCCGCCGCGTCGCCCAGCTCGGTGCTGAGTGCTTCGAGCGCGGAGCGATCGACGGCGACGCCCGCGCGCTGCATGGCGGCGAGAACGGGAGCGGTCGGCAGGTCGAGATCGCGCAGCACGGCAGCGCTGCTCGCGACGAGCGTGTCGCGCTGCGCGGAGACCAGCCGGTGCAGGTACCAGGCAGCGGTCGCGGGCGAGAGAGCGCTGGTCTCGGGCACGAGCTGGTTCGGATCCGCCTCCGGCAGGGTGTCGCCGAGCACTCCCTGCACGAGGTCGGCGAGGGCGTAGGACTTCGCACCGGGTCTTTCGATCCACGCGGCGAGCTTCGCATCCCAGTCGACCCCGTCGAGGCGGATGCCGAGCGTGCTGAGGACGGAGTGCGCTGTCTTCGCGTCGGCGAGCACCTTGGGCTGGTCGCTCGAGAGCCACTCCTCGAGCGCCGCGTAGTCGGGGCGGTGCGCGGCCCAGTTGACCTGCACGCTCTCCGTCGCGGTCGCGAGCCCGATCGCGGCGAGCTCGCCGAGCGGAGCATCCACGATGACCGCGATGTCGCCACCCGCGTCGCTCGCGGTGCGCAACCATGCCGCGAGCTCTTCGTCGACGAGAGTGCGCACCGCTGGCGTGTCAGCGCGCGGCGCGGGGGGCGCATCGTCAATGACCGCGCCCTCGCTCGCCGCGATCTTGAGCACGCGCTCGGTGAGGGTGCGAAACTGCAGGCGCTCGAAGACCGACTTGACGGCCGGCACGTCGATCGGGCGCCGTTCCAAGTCGCGAGGCCCGACGGGCAGCTCGACGTCGGTGACGAGACGGTTCAGGCGGCGGTTGCGCTCGGCACGCTCGCGCTGCTCGCGCAGATTGTTGCCGACCACTCCCCCGATCTCGTCGATGTGCTCCCACAGCCCGGTGAGCGAGCCATACTGCGTGATCCATTTCACGGCGGTCTTCTCGCCGACCTTGTCGATGCCGGGAAGGTTGTCGCTGGTCTCTCCCACGAGCGCGGCGATCTCCGGGTACTGCTCTGGGGCGATGCCGTAGCGCTCGCGCACCGCATCGGGGTCGTACCGCTTGAGCTCCGACACCCCGCGCGCGTTCGGGTAGAGGAGCGTCACGTCGTCGGTGACGAGCTGGATGGTGTCCCGGTCGCCCGACACGACGAGCACGTGGAAGCCTTCGGCAGCGCCGCGCGTGGCGAGCGTCGCGAGAATGTCGTCGGCCTCGTAGTCCTCCTTGGTGATCGTCGTCACGCTCATCGCGGCGAGGGCCTCCTGCAGCAGAGGCACCTGGCCGACGAACTCCGGCGGAGTCTCCCCGCGCGTTCCCTTGTACTCCGGGTACTCGCGCGTGCGGAAGGAGTACCGCGAGATGTCGAACGCGACGGCCACGTGCGTCGGCTTCTCCTTCGCCAGGAGCCCGAGGAACATCGAGATGAAGCCGTGGATCGCGTTGGTGTGCTGACCGTCCCGGGTGACGAAGCTGTCGATCGGCAGCGCGTAGAACGCCCGGAAGGCGAGCGAGTGGCCGTCGACGATGAGGAGCGTAGGCTTTTCGGAGTCCGTCACGCGGTCAGCCTAGCGAGGCGCACCGACCGCCGCCTCGAGAGGAAGCCGATGCCCCGACTGCCCGAAGACCTTGACCCTGAGCTCGTGGAGCGCCTCGTCGCCACCGGCGGTGGCGCCCTCGCGCAGAAGATGGAGATCGACTTCGTCGAGCTGTCGGCCGAACGCTCCGTCGCCCGGATGCCCGTCACGGGCAACACGCAGGTGATCGGTCTGCTGCACGGGGGCGCGCACGTCGTGCTCGGCGAAAGCCTCGGCTCCATATCCTCGGCGATCCACGCCGGGCCCGGACGCTACGCGGTCGGCATCGAGATCAATGCCACGCACAGCCGGTCCATCACCGAGGGAATGGTCACGGGCACCTGCACGGCACTCGTGCTGGGGCGCACACTGTGCACGCACGAGATCGTCATGACCGACGACGACGGTCGACGGCTGTCGACCGTGCGCATGACGAACCTGCTCCGCGACCGCTAGGGTCCCGGCAGCCCCGGCGCTGGCGCGATCAGTCGTCCGTCGGCTCGGCGGCGGCCTTCTTGGCCGGCGCGTCCTTCTTCGGGGCGAGCTGCTCGATGACGGCCTGCGCGACGGCCTGCATCGTCGTGCGGCGATCCATCGACGCCTTCTGGATCCAGCGGAAGGCCTCCGGCTCACTCAGGCCCATGCGCTCGTTGAGCAGCCCCTTCGCACGATCGACGAGCTTGCGCGTCTCGAAGCGCTCGACGAGGTCCGCGACCTCGCTCTCCAGCGTGATGATCTGCTGGTAGCGGCTCAGCGCGATCTCGATCGCCGGCAGCAGGTCGTTCGGGGTGAAGGGCTTCACCACGTAGGCGAGAGCCCCCGCCTCGCTCGCCTGCTCGACGAGCTCCTTCTGGCTGAACGCCGTCAGCAGCACCACGGGAGCGATGTGGTTCTCGCTGAGGCGCTTGGCAGCCTCGATGCCGTCGAGCTGAGGCATCCTGATGTCCATGATGACGAGATCGGGGCGAAGCTCGGTCGCGAGCGCGACGGCGGTCTCGCCGTCGCCCGCCTCGCCGACCACGTCGAAACCGTTGTCGCGCAGGATCTCCACGATGTCCATGCGGATGAGGGATTCGTCCTCGGCGACGACGACGCGCCGGGGTGCTGACGTGCTCTGCTCCTGATCACTCACGCGCACGAGCCTACGGTATCGTCGTCATGCCGCGCACGACGCGGCAGGCCGGCTTGGCGGAATGGCAGACGCGGCGCACTCAAAATGCGTTGTCCGAGAGGACGTGTGGGTTCGAGTCCCACAGCCGGTACACCACGCTCCTCGCTGGTGGCCCGCGCTATTCGACGCTGCCGCCGGCGATCCACGCCGGCAGCTCCGTGCCGACGGTGTCGCCGACGGTGTGCACGCGAATGTCGTTGGTACCGCCAGAGATGCCGGGAGGCGAGCCAGAGATCACGACCACCTTGTCGCCCGTCTCGGCGAGACCCCGGCCGAGGAGCACGTCATCGACCTGCCGATACATGGCATCGGTGTGCGTCACGCTCTTCACCAGGAAGGATTCGATGCCCCAGGTGAGAGACATGCGGCGCTGCACGTTCGGGTTCGGTGTGAAGGCCTTCATCGGGATGCGGAACCGCAGCCGCGACATGCGCCGGGCGGAGTCTCCGCCTTCCGTGAAGACGCAGACGTACTTGGCGTCCACGAAGTCCGCGACCTCTGCGGCGGCGAGCGTGATGGCGCCGCCCTGCGTGCGCGGCTTCGTGCCGAGGGGCGGGATGCGCTCGAGGCCGTGCTCCTCCGTGGCCGCGACGATCCGCGCCATCGTCGAGACGGTGATGACGGGGAACTCTCCCACGCTCGTCTCGCCGCTCAGCATGACCGCATCCGCACCGTCGAGCACGGCGTTGGCGACGTCGCTGGTCTCCGCCCGCGTCGGGATGGGGCTGCTGATCATCGATTCGAGCATCTGCGTGGCGACGATGACCGGCTTCGCCATCCGCCGCGCGAGCTCGACCGCGTGCTTCTGCACGATCGGCACGGCCTCGAGAGGAAGCTCCACGCCGAGATCGCCGCGCGCGACCATGATGCCGTCGAAGGCGTCCACGATCTCCTCGAGAGCGTCGACCGCCTGGGGCTTCTCGATCTTCGCGATCACGGGCAGCGTCACGCCCTCCTCGCGCATGATCTCGTGCACGCGCGTGATGTCGCTCGCGTTGCGCACGAACGAGAGCGCGATGTAGTCGGCTCCGAGGCGCAGGCCCCAGCGCAAGTCGTCCTCGTCCTTCTCCGAGAGAGCCGGCACGTTGACGGCGACGCCGGGCAAATTGATGCCCTTGTTGTTGGAGACGGCGCCGGCGACGACGACCTCGGTGCGCACGCGCGTGCCATCCGTGTCGAGCACGCGCAGCTTGACCTTGCCGTCGTCAATGAGCAGGAAGTCGCCAGGCTTCACGTCCTGCGGCAGACCCTTGAAGGTCGTGCCGCACTGCTCCTTCGTGCCGAGCACGTCCTCGGTGGTGATCGTGAAGATGTCGCCCTCGGCGAGCTCATGAGGGCCGTCGGCGAACTTGCCGAGCCGGATCTTGGGGCCCTGCAGGTCGACGAGGATGGCCACTGGCCGACCAGTGTCCTCCGCGGCCTTGCGCACGTTGCCGTAGACCTCCTCGTGCACCTCGTACGTGCCGTGGCTGAGGTTCATACGGGCGACGTCGACGCCGGCCTCGATGATGGCGCGGATGTTCTCGTAGCTCGACGTCGCCGGCCCGAGGGTGGCGACGATCTTTGCTCGTCTCATGGCTTCCTTCACTGTGGTGGTGGTGGGGTGGAGAAGGGAAGTGCGAAAGGGGGATGCCCGTCTAGACCCGCAGAGGCTGGTCGGTGGCCCGCACCGGAGCGGGAAGGTCGCTGCGGCCTTGGAGATAGCGGTCGGCCTCGGCGGCGGCGGCGCGGCCCTCCGCGATCGCCCAGACGATGAGCGAGGCCCCGCGCCCGGCATCGCCCGCGACGAACACGCCCGGCTCGGTCGTCGTGTAGTCGGCCGAGCGCGACACCGTGCCGCGCTCCTCGAAGGGGAGGGAGAGCTGCGGTTCGAGCGTCTCCCGCTCAGCACCGGTGAAGCCCAGTGCGAGCAGGACGAGGTCGGCAGGAATCTCGTGCTCGGTGCCCGCCTTGGGCACACGGCGCCCGTCGACGAACTCCGTCTCGGCAACGCGCAGCGCGCGCACCTCCCCTGCGTCATTGCGCAGGAACTCCACCGTCGAGGCGAGGTAGCGGCGCTCACCGCCCTCCTCGTGCGCGCTCTGCATCTCGAACAGCGTCGGCTGCATGGGCCAGGGCTGATCGGAGGGTCGCTCGGAGGGCGGCTGCACGCCGATGGCGAGGTTGGTCACGCTGAGGGCACCTTGGCGGTGGGCCGTGCCGATGCAGTCCGCACCGGTGTCGCCGCCGCCGAGGACGACGACGTGCTTGCCCTCCGCGGTGATCTGGTCGTCGACCGCGTCGCCCGCCTGCACACGATTGGACTGCGTCAGGTACTCCATCGCGAAGTGCACACCGAGGGCGTCACGGCCCGGGATGGGCAGGTCGCGCGGCTGAGGCGCGCCCGTGGCGACGATCACGGCATCGTAGCGGTCGCGCAGGTCGCTCCAGGTGATGTCGCGGCCGATCGTCACGCCGGCGCGGAAGCGGGTGCCCTCGGCTTGCATCTGCGTGAGCCGGGCATCCAGATGGCGCTTCTCCATCTTGAAATCGGGGATGCCGTACCGCAGCAGGCCGCCGATACGGTCATCCCGCTCGAAGACGGCGACCGTGTGACCGACGCGCGTGAGCTGCTGGGCGGCCGCGAGGCCCGCTGGGCCGCTGCCGACGACGGCGACGGTCTTGCCGGTGAGCCGCTCGGGCGGGATGGGCTGCACCCAGCCGTTGTTCCACGCGTTCTCGATGATCGACGCCTCGACCTGCTTGATCGTGACGGCCGGCTGGTTGATCGCGAGCACGCAGGACGCCTCGCACGGTGCGGGGCACAGCTTGCCGGTGAACTCCGGAAAGTTGTTGGTGGCGTGAAGCCGCTCGATCGCCTGGCGGCCCTCACCGCGCCAGGTGAGGTCGTTCCACTCGGGGATGAGGTTCGCGAGCGGGCAGCCCTGGTGGCAGAACGGCACGCCGCAGTCCATGCACCGCCCGGCCTGCCTGCGCAACTGCGCCGGGTCGCCCTGCTCGTACACCTCTTTCCAATCCATGAGCCGGATCGGTACGGGCCGGCGCGGTGGCAGCTCGCGCTCGGTCGTCGTCAGAAAGCCTCGGGGGTCAGCCACCGGTCACCTCCAGAATCCTCTCCCAGACGATATCGCCGTCCGGATCCAGCCCTTCGTCCGCGGCGGTGCGCCGCGTCTCGATGACCGCCGCGAAGTCGCGCGGCATCACCGTCGTCATGCGGTCCAGCGTTGTCGCGAGGTCGTCGAGCAGTCGGTCGGCGAGTGCCGACTCCGTCTCGTCGCGGTGACGGCGGAGAAGCTCCGCGACCTCCTCGCGCTCGACGTCGGTGAGCGGTCGCAGGGCCAGCTCGCCCGACTCGATCGCGTCGCGGTTGACGCGCTCGTGCACCAGACCCAGCACGTATGCCGTCCCTCCGGACATTCCGGCCCCGAGATTGCGGCCCGTCTCGCCGAGGATGAGCGCCGTGCCGCCGGTCATGTACTCCAAGGCGTGGTCGCCCACGCCCTCGACGACCGCGATGGCGCCGGAGTTGCGGACGAGGAATCGCTCGCCCACGATCCCGCGGATGAACATCTCGCCGCTTGTCGCCCCGTAGCCGATCACGTTCCCGGCGATGACGTTGCGCTCGGCGTGGAACACGCTCTCGCGGTGCGGGCGCACGATCACTCGGCCTCCGGACAACCCCTTGCCGACGTAGTCGTTGCTGTCGCCGAAGAGCCGCAGCGTGATGCCGTGTGGAAGGAACGCGCCGAGGCTCTGACCGGCGGAGCCGGTGAGCGTCACATCGATGGCGTCGGTCGCCAGACCGTCCTCTCCGTGCCGCAGAGTGACCTGGTGGCCCAGCATCGTGCCGACGGCGCGCGCGGTGTTGCGCACCGGAAGGTCGATGCGCACGGGCAGCCCGCGCTCGAGCGCGTCGCCGCTCAGGCGGATGAGCTCGTTGTCGAAGTGCTCGTCGATCTCGTGATCCTGCTCGACCGTCTTGATGCGCGGCACGTCGTCCGAGAAGACGGGACCTTCGAGGATCGGGCGCAGGTCGAGGCCGTCCGCCTTCCAGTGGTGCACAGCGCGGTCGATGTCGAGCAGCTCGGTGCGGCCGATCGCCTCGTCGAGCGTGCGGAAGCCGAGCTCGGCGAGGTACTCCCGCACCTCCTCGGCCAGGAACTCGAAGAAGTTCACGACGAACTCGGGAGTGCCGGTGAAGCGCTCCCGCAGCACCGGATTCTGAGTCGCGACTCCTACGGGGCAGGTGTCCAGGTGGCACACCCGCATGAGGATGCAGCCGGAGACCACCATCGGCGCGGTGGCGAAGCCGAACTCCTCGGCGCCCAGCAGCGCCGCGATCACGACATCGCGGCCGGTCTTCATCTGGCCGTCGACCTGCACGGTGACGCGGTCGCGCATGTTGTTGAGCATGAGCGTCTGCTGCGCTTCCGCGAGGCCGAGCTCCCACGGGGTGCCCGCGTGCTTGAGGGAGTTCAGCGGGCTGGCGCCCGTGCCGCCGTCGTGGCCGGAGACGAGAATGACGTCGGCCTTCGCCTTCGCGACACCCGCCGCGACCGCGCCGATGCCGGACTGGCTCACGAGCTTCACGTGGATTCGCGCCGAGGGGTTCGAGCGCTTGAGGTCGAAGATGAGCTGCTTGAGGTCTTCGATGGAGTAGATGTCGTGGTGCGGCGGCGGGGAGATCAGCCCGACGCCCGGCGTGCCGTGCCGCAATCGCGCGATGAGCGGATACACCTTGTTGGACGGCAGTTGGCCGCCCTCGCCAGGCTTTGCTCCCTGCGCCATCTTGATCTGGATGTCGTCCGCGTGCGTGAGGTACATGCTGGTGACGCCGAAGCGGCCGGACGCGACCTGCTTGATGGCGCTGCGCCGCTCCGGATCGAGCAGCCTCTCGGTCGACTCGCCGCCTTCCCCCGTGTTCGAGCGCCCTCCCAGACGATTCATGGCGATAGCGAGAGTCTCGTGCATCTCGGGACTGATCGCGCCGAGGCTCATCGCACCCGTGGTGAAGCGCGTGACGAGCGAGGCCACCGACTCGACCTCCTCGAGCGGGACGGATGGTCGCTCACCGGTCTTGAGTCGGAACATGCCGCGCAGGGTCATGAGCCGCTCAGACTGCTCATCGACAGACCGCGTGTACTCGCGGAAGATGTCGTAGCGCTTGGCGCGCGTCGCGTGCTGAAGGCGGAAGACCGTCTCAGGGTTGAACAGGTGCGGGGGGCCCTCGCGGCGCCACTGGTACTCGCCGCCGGTCTGCAGGCGCTCATGCGGGTTCACGGGAACGCTCGGCGGGTAGGCGACGGCATGCCGCGCCGCGTTCTCGCGCGCGATCGTCTCAATGCCCACCCCACCGAGGATGCTCGTGGTCCCGGTGAAGTACTGGTCGACGAAGTCCTGATCGAGTCCGACGGCCTCGAAGGCCTGCGCTCCGGCGTAGGAGCTCACGGTGGAGATGCCCATCTTGGACATGATCTTGAGCACGCCCTTGCCGAGACCTTTGATGACGTTGCCCACTGCCGCCTCGGGGGTGAGCCCGGTGATCATGCCGGAGCGCACCAGATTCTCGACGGTCTCCATCGCGAGGTAGGGGTTCACGGCGGAGGCGCCGAACCCGATGAGCAGCGCGATGTGGTGCACCTCCCGCACGTCGCCCGCCTCGACGATGATGCCGACGCGCATGCGCTTCTCGGAGCGGATGAGGTGGTGGTGCACGGCCGACAGAAGCAACAGCGACGGGATCGGCGCGAGGTCCGCGTTGGAGTCGCGATCGCTCAGCACGATGAACTCCGCCCCGTCATCGATCGCGTCGTCGACCTCCGTGCACACGGCGGCAAGCCTCTTCTCGAGGGCCCTGGGCCCTCGATCGACGCGGTACAGCCCCCGGATCGTCGTGGTGAGCGAGCTGCCCGGCCGCGGATCGATGTGCTGAATCTTCGCGAGCTCGTCATTGTCGATGACGGGGAAGTCGAGGACGACCTGGCGAGCGTGCCGCGGAGTCGGCGCGAGCAGATTGCGCTCCGGCCCGAGGCCGAGACGCATGGAGGTGACGACCTCCTCGCGGATCGAGTCGAGCGGCGGGTTCGTCACCTGCGCGAATTGCTGAGTGAAGTAGTCGAAGATGAGCCGCGGTCGATCAGAGAGCACGGCGATCGGGGTGTCGGACCCCATGGCGCCCAGCGGCTCAGCGCCGGTCTTCGCCATCGGGCTGAGGAGAACGCGCACCTCTTCCTCCGTGTAGCCGAAGGTGCGTTGCCGCCGCACGATCGACGCCGGAGTGTGCACGATGTGCTCGCGCTCGGGGAGGTCCTTGAGGTTGATGCGCTGCGTCTCCAGCCACTCTCCCCACGGGCCGGAGCCGGCGATCTCGCGCTTGATCTCGTCGTCCTCGATGATCCGTCCCGCTGCGGTGTCCACGAGGAACATGCGGCCGGGGCGCAGTCGGCCCTTCCGCACCACGGTCGCCGGGTCGATGTCGAGCACACCGATCTCGCTCGCGAGCACGACGAGACCATCGTCGGTCACGAGAAAGCGCCCGGGGCGAAGGCCGTTGCGGTCGAGTGTGGCGCCCACGAGGTCGCCGTCGGTGAAGGTCAGGGCGGCGGGGCCGTCCCACGGCTCCATGAGCATGCCGTGGTACTCGTAGAAGCTTCGGAGGTCAGGGTCGATGTCGACCTGGTTCTCCCATGCCTCGGGCACCATCATCATGATCGCGTGCGGCAGGGGGCGGCCGCCGAGCTCGAGCAACTCGACGACCTCGTCGAAGGAGGCGGAGTCGCTCGCACCCGGGGTCACGATGGGGAACACGTCTCGGAGGTTGCCGAAGACCTCGTTCTCCAACTGCGACTGCCGGGCGCGCATCCAGTTGCGGTTGCCCTGAACCGTGTTGATCTCGCCGTTGTGGGCCATCATGCGGAACGGCTGCGCGAGCGGCCACGAGGGGAAGGTGTTCGTGGAGTAGCGCGAATGCACGAGCGCGAGCTTGGAGGCGAAGCGCGTGTCGCTGAGATCCGGGTAGAACGGCTCCAGCTGCAGGGTGGTGACCATGCCCTTGTAGACGAGGGTGCGGCTGGACAGCGAGGGGAAGTAGGACCCCAGCTCGCGCTCGGCTCTCTTGCGCATCCGGAAGGTCTGGCGGTCGAGCGCGATGCCGGCGCGCAGCGCGCCCTCGTCGTCGTGCAGTCGGGAGCGCAGGAAGAGCTGCTCGAAGCTCGGCATCGCGGCGCGCGCCAGTGCGCCGATATTGTCGGGATCGATGGGCACCTCGCGCCAGCCGAGAACCTCGAGGTGCTCCTCGTTCGCAATGCGCTCGATCTCGGCCTTCTCGGTGCGCCGCTCATCATCAGCTGTCGGGAGGAAGGCCATGCCCACGGCGTAACGACCCACGGGCGGAAGCTCGAACGGCGTGACCGCGCGCAGGAATTCGTCGGGAATCTGGGTGAGGATGCCCGCGCCGTCCCCCGTGCCGGCATCGGAGCCGATCGCACCGCGGTGCTCGAGGTTGCGCAGTGCGTCGAGCGCGGCCTGGATGATGTCGTGCCCGGCCGTGCCCCTCAGCGTGGCGACCATGGCGAGCCCGCACGCGTCGTGCTCGCGCGAAGGATCGTACATGCCCTGCGCCGAGGGCACGGCGGAGAACCGCTGGAAGGGAGAGGCTGAAGCCATGGAAGAACCGTCCTCACGGTGATACTGGAGGCGTACGGGACGTCGCTGGCCCGATGATGAACTGGTCGCGCGGCGGGGCTCCGTCGACCCCCTGGACTGGTCGGGGGTGGCGACCGCGGCGCTATGGTGTGGCGCCGGCCCCGCTTGTGGCGGAGGGAGACCCGGCGCGTGCACCGGACTCCGCAGCACCGTTGCCGTCGTCGTCCGAGTCGGAGTACACGTCGTCAGAGTCTACCCCAGCGCTCGGATCCCACTCCCGACCGGGGCGGTAGGGCGAGGGCTCATCGCCGGTATGCCGTCGCCTCTGCACGAGCACGATGATGAGGCCGAGCAGCACGGCGCCCCACGCCGCCCACACGTTGACGCGCACCCCCAGAAACAGCTCGCTGGGATCGAGTCGAATCGTCTCGAAGACACTGCGGCCGACTCCGTACCAGATGAGGTACGCACCCAGAAGCTTGCCCCACTGCACGCGAAGGCGCGCGTCGAGCAGCAGGAGCACCGCGACGCCGGCGAGATTCCAGATGATCTCGTAGAGGAAGGTCGGGTGGAAGAGAGTGTCGTCGGGGAGGCCGACCGGAATGGCCGGGTTTGGTCGATCGATCTCGAGACCCCAGGGCGCGTCGGTGGGCAGGCCGAAGAGCTCCTGGTTGAACCAGTTGCCCAGACGACCGAAGGCTTGCGCGAGCAGGAGGCCCGGTGCGAGTGCATCCGCGAAGGCGGTGAAGCGCACTCCCGTGACACGGCACCCGATCCACGCTCCGACCGCTCCTCCGAGCAGCGCTCCGAAGATCGCCATGCCGCCCTCCCAGATGCGCAGCGTGGCGAGCAGGTCGGCGCCTTCGAAGAAGTAGTCGTTGGGGTGGGTGAGCACGTGGTAGATGCGGCCGCCGATGATGCCGAACGGGACGGCGAAGAGTGCGATGTCGAGGACGATCCACGGTTCGGCGCCTCGGCGCGTCAAGCGGTAGTGCGTGAGGAGCACCGCGGCGACGATGCCGGCGAGGATGCACAGGGCGTAGGCGTAGATGTTGACGTCGACGCTGAACCAGCTCAGGCCCAGGTCGCGCAGCCACTGCCCGAGGTTGAAGACCTGCCATTCGGGGTCGGGGCTCGGGATGCTCAGGGGAAGAGTCACGGTGAGGAGGTACCTTTCTGGCCGGAGGGCTCGATCAGCCTAGCGGCGTCCGGTTCGGCACGGGTGGTCAGGCAGTTCCCGCGGCGAGTTCCGCAGCGGTACTCGCGACGGCGGCCACGCCGCCCTCCGCGAGCGCGGTCACCAGACGCGAGCCCACGATCGCGCCGTCCGCGTACTCGAGCACGTCCCGCACCTGATCCGCGGTGGAGATACCGAGCCCGACGCACGCGGAGGCAGAGCCAGCGGTGCGCAGCCGCGACACGACGCCGCGCGCCGCCGCGTCCACGTCAGCCCGAGCCCCCGTGATGCCCATAGTCGACACCGCGTAGACGAAGCCGCGGCTGACCTCGACCGCACGCCGAAGACGTGCGTCGCTCGAGGAGGGCGCTGCCAGGAAGACCCGATCGAGAGCGAGCTCCTCCGAGACCGCCAGCCAGTCTCCCGCCTCATCCGGAATGAGGTCAGGGGTGATGAGCCCCGCGCCGCCTGCATCGCGCAGAGCGCCCGCGAAGCGCTCGACGCCGTACTGCACCACCGGGTTCCAGTAGGTCATGACGAGCACGGGGGCATCGACGCGCGCGCGGATGCGCTCGAGTGCCGTGAACCCGTCGCGCAACCGGAAACCGCGCTCGAGCGCGGCCTGCGTCGCCGCCTGAATCGCGAGCCCGTCCATCACCGGGTCGCTGTACGGCAGTCCCAGCTCCAGAATGTCGACGCCGTTCTCGACGAGGGCCACAGCCGCGTCCACGCTCGTGTCCAGATCGGGGAACCCGACGGGCAGGTAGCCGATGAGAGCACCCGAGCCCGCATCGACCCGCGCGGCGATCGTCGTCGCGACGGTGCTCGACGTCATGAGCCTGCCCCTGCTGCGGCCGCATCGAGGAGGCCGAAGTACCGCGCCGCGGTCTCCATGTCTTTGTCGCCGCGCCCGCTGAGCGAGACGAGCACGGTGCCCTCGGGGCCGAGCTCGCGCCCCAGCAGGAGAGCGCCGTGCAGAGCGTGGGCCGTCTCGATGGCGGGGATGATGCCCTCGGTTCGGCTCAGCAAGCGCAGAGCATCCATCGCCTCGGCGTCGGTGACGCCGTGGTACTCGGCGCGACCGATCTCGGCGAGCCACGCATGCTCCGGCCCGACGCCCGGGTAGTCGAGGCCAGCGGAGATCGAGTGCGACTCCATCGTCTGCCCGTCCTCGTCCTGCAGCATGAGGCTTCGCGCCCCGTGCAGCACGCCAGGGCGGCCGCGGCTGATCGTGGCCGCATGGTGCAGCGTGTCGACACCGTCGCCGGCGGCCTCGCTGCCGACCAACCTCACCTCGGCGTCATCGAGGAAGGCGTGGAAGATGCCCATGGCGTTGCTGCCGCCGCCCACACAGGCGACGACCGCGTCCGGCAGGCGCCCGGTGAGCGCGCGCACCTGCTCGCGGGCCTCGGTACCGATAACCGCGTGGAAGTCACGCACCATGGTCGGGAAGGGGTGCGGCCCCGCGACGGTGCCCAGCAAGTAGTGGGTCGAATCGACGTTGGCGACCCAGTCGCGCAACGCCTCATTGATGGCGTCCTTGAGGGTGCGCGACCCGACCGTCACCGGCACGACGGTGGCCCCCAGCAGGTTCATGCGCGCGACGTTGAGAGCCTGGCGCTCGGTGTCGACCTCACCCATGTAGACGACGCACTCGAGCCCGAAGAGCGCGGCGGCCGTGGCGCTCGCGACGCCGTGCTGCCCCGCGCCGGTCTCCGCGATGATGCGGGTCTTGCCCAGCCTCTTCGCGAGGAGCGCCTGCCCGAGCACGTTGTTGATCTTGTGGCTGCCCGTGTGGTTGAGGTCTTCCCGCTTGAGGAGAATACGGGCGCCACCGGCGTGCTCGGCGAAGCGCTTCGCCTCCGTGATGATCGAGGGACGCCCCGTATAGCTGCGGTGCAGCTCTGCGAGCTCGGCGGCGAAGTCGGGATCCACGCGCGCGGCCTGGTAGGCCTCGTCGAGCTCGTCGAGCGCGGCGATGAGAGATTCGGGCACGAAGCGCCCGCCGAAGGATCCGAAGTACGGGCCGACTTGTTCGCGCAGACTCATGTGACCGCCAAGAATTCGTGGAGGGTGGCGACGGGGTCGCCACCGGTGACCAGGGCTTCGCCGACGAGGACCACATCGGCTCCAGCCCGACGATAGTGCTCGACGTCTGCGACGCCGCTGACCGCGGACTCCGCGATGCGCACCGTACCCTCGGGGATGCTCGGCGCCAGCCGACCAAAGAGATCGCGATCGAGCTCGAAGGTGCTCAGGTCACGCGCGTTGACGCCGATGACGGAGGCGCCCAGCGCCACGGCGCGCCCGACCTCATCGGCATCGTGCGTCTCGACCAGCGGGGTCATGCCCAGCTCCAGCACGAGCGCGTGCAATCGGGCGAGCGTCGCGTCGTCGAGCGCGGCCACGATCAGGAGCACCAGATCGGCTCCGGCCGCCCGCGCCTCAAGCACCTGGTACGGCTCCGCGATGAAGTCCTTGCGGAGCACGGGGATGTCGACCGCGGCCCGTACGGCGGACAGATCGTCCAGACTGCCGCCGAATCGTCTCTCCTCCGTGAGCACGCTCACCGCCGCCGCGCCGCCGAGAGCGTACGAGCGGGCGAGGTCGGCAGGGTCGGGGATGTCGGCCAGCGCCCCGCGGGACGGGCTCGCACGCTTGACCTCCGCGATCACCTTGATCCGCTCGCCGCGCTGCAGGGCGGCGAGCGCATCGAGAGCGGGGGGCGCAGCGACAGCCGCCGCTTCGACATCGCTCAGAGGCCATGCTTGTCTGCGCCGAGCCGCATCCTCGCGGGCACCGGCGACGAGACCATCGAGCACTTAGGAGTGCACCTTCGGCATGTAGCGCGGCCCCTGCACGCCGTAGCCCGCCTTCGCCATCACGCCGCCGATGATCCAGCCGAGCAGCACGAGGCCGGCGCTCGCCCAGACCACCCAGGCGACGGAGAAGAAGAACGCGATCGTGCCGATCGTGAAGCCGACGAGCATGATCGTGACGGCCGTCCAGGCGGCGGGCGAGTGGCCGTGGCCGGGCTCAGACTGGGCGTTCATGTCTCTCCATCGCGTCGAGTGCAGGTACCGGCCCAGTCTACCGTGCTGTCGGGTCGCGGCCGTCGCTGAGCGCGTCCCAGTCGCCGATACTCTGGTCACGCTGCCGATCGGAGGCGTCGGCATCGACCGCCGGTGGCGCTGCCGACCGCTCAGGGGTGGAGCGTTGCCCACCCGCGTCGCCGCTCTCGGGACGGTCGTACCGCTGGATCGGCCGAGGCCACATCCGCGAGGTCAGGGCGATGGCGATACCGGCGGCGCTCAGCGCTCCCCCGATCACGGCGACGATGATCGGCCACGGTGTCAGAGTTGCCACGTCGACCAGCGCCCGCACCGAGCGCTCGCCCTCCACGCCCGTGAGCTCCGTGACGCTGGAGGACGCCGCCGCCACGGGATCCCCCGCGGCACGCGCACTGACCGCGACGACGAGCGCACCCAAGAGTGCCAGCAGCGCCCCCAGTGCCGGTCGGATGCGCGGGGAAGCGAGAGCGAGAGCAGAGGTCAGCGCGAGGGATGCGACGGCGATGGCCGGCAGGACGGCGGCGGTGCGGTCCCCCGCGGCGGCGATGCGCACGCCGTCGTCGAGCGTGACCTGGACCCAGGGCTGCGCCCACCCGACGAACAGCGCCACCGCGAGCACCGGGGGCAGGAGCAGGGAGGCGAGGCGCACTCGCGCGCCGTGCCGGGCATCCGTCGTCACGGTCAGGGCTCCTCGTCGACGTCGACGGCCCGCAGGGCGTTCGCGATCGCGACGGCGCGCAGGGGTGCGGCGGCCTTCGCGACGGTCTCCTGGAGCTCCGCATGCGGTTGAGAGTCGGCGACGAGGCCCGCACCGGCCTGGACGCGCGCAACACCGTCGGCGAGGAAGGCGGTGCGGATGGCGATCGCCAGATCGGTGTCGCCCGAGAAGGCGATGTACCCGACCACGCCTCCGTAGACACCGCGCCGAGCAGGTTCCAGCTCGTCGATGATCTGCAGAGCGCGGGGCTTTGGAGCACCGCTGAGCGTCCCCGCCGGGAAGGTCGCGCGGAACACGTCGATGGGCGACGACTCGGGTCGCAGCGAGCCCTCGACGCTCGAGACGAGATGCATGATGTGGCTGAAGCGCTCGACCTGCATGAACTCGGTCACCTCCACGGTGCCGGCACGGCAGACCTTCGACAGGTCGTTGCGGGCGAGGTCGACGAGCATGAGGTGCTCCGCCTGCTCTTTGCGGTCGGCCAGGAGCTCATCGGCAAGGTCGCCGTCGAGCTCGGGCGTGTCGCCGCGCGGCCTCGACCCCGCGATCGGGTGCATGTGCACGTGCTCGCCGGTCACCCTGACGAGCGCCTCGGGCGACGATCCGACGATCGCGTACGGCGCGCCCTCCACCGTCTCGAGGGCCAGCGCGTACATGTACGGCGAAGGGTTGAGCGCCCGTAGCACCCGGTAGACGTCGAGCGCGCTGGCGGTCAGCTCCTGGTCGAAGCGCTGGCCGATGACGACCTGGAAGACGTCGCCGTCGCGGATGAAGCCCTGAGATCGCTCCACGGCGGCGAGGTACTCGGCGGGAGTAGAGCGATGCCGAGGAGCCGGTGCGACGTCGAGGTCGATGCGGGCGACATCCGGTGCGGCCGTCCTCGTCATCGCGAGCTCGAGACGATCGAGACGATCCTGGGCGTCCCGCCACAGCTCGTTCTGCGAAGCCACGCCGTCGTTGAGGGCGCTCACGACGAGCGACACCGTGCCGCGACGGTGGTCCATGACGAGGAGCTCCGACACGAAGGCGAGGGCGAGCTCGGGGCACGGGAAGTCGCTCGGCGGTGCGTCCGGTAGGTTCTCGACCTGGCGCACGACGTCCCAGCCGATGAAGCCTACGAGGCCGCCGGTGAGCGGCGGGTGGGCCGGGTCGTGCGGGGAGCGCCAGCGCGAGTAGAGCGCGTCGAGGGCCTCGAGGGATCGCGAGGGAGCGGGACCGCCGAACGCGCGCTCCTCGTCGAGCCCCGTCGCGATCCACGCGGATTCGCCCTCGTGCTCGGTGAGCACGCCGAACGAGCGGACGCCCACGAACGAATAGCGGGACCAGATGCCGCCCTGCTCCGCGGACTCGAGCAGGAAGCTGCCGGACCGACCCTCGCCGAGGGACCGATACAGGCCGACCGGGGTGAGAGCATCCGCGAACAGGGTGCGGATAACGGGCACGACGCGCGCCCGCGCGCACTGATCGCCGAACTCCGCTCGGGTCGTGTCTCCGTGCGCGTTCACGTGGGCTGCTCCGAACCGGACTCGATCACGACCGGCTGCAGGGGGTCGACATCGAAGCACGCACGGGCCCCCGTGTGGCAGGCCGCGCCCACCTGACGCACGCGCACCAGAATGGTGTCGCCGTCGCAGTCGAGCGCCGCCGAGCGCACGTACTGGGCGTGACCGCTCGTGTCCCCCTTCCGCCAGTACTCCTGTCGGGACCGGCTCCAGAACGTGACCCGGCCGTCGCTGAGGGTGCGGCGCACGGCCTCGGCATCCATCCAGCCGAGCATGAGCACGTCGCCGCCGTCGTCGTCCTGGATGATCGCGGGGATGAGCCCCGCAGCGTCGAATCGAATGCGTGCCAGGACACCGCCGGCACCGGTCTGGTTGTCGTTCATCGCACCATCATCCCCTCGTCGCGCAGCGCGCTCTTCACCTCGCCCACGGTGAGCTCGCCGCTGTGGAAGACGCTCGCGGCGAGAACAGCGTCAGCCCCGGCGCTGAGCGCGGGAGCGAAATGATCGAGCGCTCCCGCCCCGCCCGACGCGATGACGGGCACCGTCGCGAGCTCCGCGACCGCGCTCGTGAGCTCGAGATCGAATCCCTGCTTGGTGCCGTCCGCATCGATCGAGTTCACCAGGAGCTCCCCCGCGCCGCGCTCGACCGCCTCGTGCGCCCAGGCGAGCGCATCCAGCCCGGCGCGCTCCCGACCTCCGTGGGTCGTGACGACGAAGCCGCTCGGCTGTTGCGGGTCGCGCGTGACATCGAGGGAGACGACGCACACCTGAGCACCGAAGCGCTGCGCGATCTCATCGATGAGCTGCGGCCGCACGATCGCCGCGCTGTTGACGCCGATCTTGTCGGCGCCGTGGGCGAGAAGCCTGGCCACATCATCGACGGTTCTGACCCCGCCGCCGACGGTGAGAGGAATGAAGACCTGCTCAGCGGTCGCCCGCACAACGTCGTACATCGTGTCGCGATTGTCGACGGTCGCTGTCACGTCGAGGAACGTGATCTCGTCGGCCCCCTGCTCGAAGTACCGCCTCGAGAGCTCGATCGGGTCGCCCGCGTCGCGCAGGCCCTGGAAGCGCACACCCTTGACGACACGACCCGCGGCGACGTCGAGGCACGGGATGACGCGGACGGCGAGGCTCATCAGATGCGCGCTGCGTGGATGGGGCTCACGAGGATGGCGCGGGCCCCCAGCTCGTAGAGCTCATCCATGACGTGGTTCGTGTCGTTGCGCGGCACCATCGCGCGCACGGCGACCCAGTCCGGGTCGGCGAGGGCGCTCACGGTCGGCGACTCCAGACCGGGTGTGACCGCCTGCGCCTGCTCCAGGAGGACGCGGGGAAGGTCGTAGTCCATCAGCACGTACTGTCGTGCGACCAGCACCCCCTGCAATCGGCGCTGCAGCGTCGCAATGCCGGGTCGATCCGGTTGGGCACTGATGAGCACCGCCGTCGATTCGAGGATGACCGGGCCGACGATCTCGAGACCCTGTGCGCGCAACGTGGAGCCCGTCGAGACCACATCCGCGACCGCGTCGGCCACGCCGAGGCGCACAGCCGACTCGACCGCCCCGTCGAGACGCACGAGCTGGGCCTCGACACCGTGACGCTGCAGGAAATCCTCGACGAGACCCGGGTAGCTCGTGGCGATGCGGCGACCCTGCAGGTCGGCGAGCCCGCTCACCAGGCCCGGCTCCGCAGCGAAGCGGAAGGTCGAGTGCCCGAAGTCGAGGCTCGTGATCTCGGTCGCCGCCGACCGGGAGTCGAGCAGCAGGTCGCGACCCGTGATGCCGACGTCGAGGGCACCCGAGCCCACGTAGGTCGCGATGTCTCGCGGGCGCAGGTAGAAGAACTCGACACCGTTGCGAGGGTCGGCCACCGTGAGCGCGCGCGGGTCGCGCCGACCGGTGTATCCCGCCTCGTGCAGCATCTCTCCGGCCGTCTCGGCCAGCGAGCCCTTGTTGGGCACGGCGATCTTGAGCATCTGATCGTTCACTTCCATGGTCGCCGTCTCGGCGGTGACGGGCGCGGGATCACAAGTGCCGGTACACGTCGTCGAGGGTGAGACCCTTCGCGAGCATGAGCACCTGTAGGTGGTAGAGCAGTTGAGAGACCTCCTCGGCGGTGGCGGCATCCGACTCGTACTCGGCCGCCATCCAGACCTCGGCTGCTTCCTCCACGATCTTCTTGCCGATCGCGTGGATGCCGGCATCGAGCTGCGCCACGGTGCTGGAGCCGGCCGGCCGTGATGCGGCCTTCTCGCTCAGTTCGACGAAGAGCGTCTCGAAAGTCTTCACGCGCCCCAGGCTACCGGGAGCGCAGGGGCGCCGCGTGCTAGGAGACCCCGAGCAGATCGATGACGAAGACGAGGGTCTTGCCGGAGAGGCGATGGCCCCCGCCGGCGGGGCCGTAGGCGAGCTGGGGCGGGCACACGAGCTGACGGCGCCCACCCACCCGCATGCCGGGAATGCCCTGCTGCCAGCCTGCGATGAGGCTGCCCAGGGGAAAGTTGATGGAGGAACCGCGGTTCCATGACGCGTCGAACTCGTCGCCGGTCTCGTACTCGACGCCCACGTAGTGCACGTCGACCGTGGAACCGGGGGTCGCCTCGGCGCCATCGCCTACCTCGAGGTCGGTGATGACGAGTTCCTGCGGCGCGGGGCCCTCGATGAAGTCGATCTCGGGCTTGGTCTTGTCGGTCATGCGTCTATCCAACCAGAGTTGAGCGGCACGCTACGCCGCACTCAGCCGTCGTGCCGATGCGCGCCGGCCGCCGCACGCAGGTCGTCGATGGCGCGCTCGACCGAGTCGGCTCCGAACACGCTCGACCCGGCGACGAACGTATCCGCGCCCGCGTCCGCCGCAACGCCGATCGTCTCCACGGTGATCCCCCCGTCCACCTGCAGCCAGACGTCTCCTCCGAATCGGCTGACGGCATCGCGCAGCACCCTCAGCTTGGGCATGGTCTCGGGCATGAAGGACTGCCCCCCGAAGCCGGGTTCGACGGTCATCACGAGGAACTGGTCGAACTCGGGCACCAGGTCCAGGTAGGGCTCGATCGGAGTTCCCGGCTTGACGGCGAGCCCCGCCCGTGCGCCTCGCTCCCGCAGCGCCCTGGCGGTCGCACGAGGGTTGGCCGCGGCCTCCGCGTGGAAAGTGACCGAGAAGGCTCCGAGCTCCGCGTAGCCGGGCGCCCACCGGTCGGCGTCGCTGATCATGAGGTGAACGTCGAGCGGCACCGGGGAGACGGACTGGAGACCCTCGACCATACGAGGACCGAATGTGAGGTTCGGCACGAAGTGGTTGTCCATCACGTCCACGTGCACCAAATCGGCGCTCGAGAGACGCTCCACCTCGCTCTGGAGGTTGACGAAGTCGGCGGAGAGGATGCTCGGATTGATGCGCACGGTCACTCCGCCAGCGTAGCGAGCAGAGTCTCGAGCCATCGGATCACGACGGCACCGATCCCGATCGTCTCAGGAACGGCGGGGCGCAGCGAGGAGCTGGATGAACATGGCATCGGTGGCGTGCCGGTGGGGCCAGAGCTGCACGGCCCCATGGCCGGCGCGGGCATCGAGAGGCCTCATGCTCAACCGGTCGAGCACGTCGGCGGTGTCGAGTCGCTCGATCTCGGGATGCTTCCCGAGCACTGCCTCGACGACCTGAGTCGTCTCTCGCGGGTGCGGCGAGCAGGTGACATAGGCCAGTACTCCCCCGGGGGCGAGCACCGACAGCGCGGCGGCCAGCAGGCGCTCCTGGAGTGCGGCGAGCTCGACGACGTCGCGCTCGCTCTTGCGCCAGCGTGCCTCCGGGCGTCGCCGCAGCGCGCCGAGCCCCGAGCACGGTGCGTCGAGCATGATGCGGTCGTATCGCTCGGCGGGGTCTGCGCCGAGCGTGAGCCCGTCCGCCGTGCGCACGTCGACCGAGGTGCCCAGCGGTGCGACCGCGCGGCGCACGAGCTCGGTGCGAGCGGGCGAGATCTCTGAGGCCAGCAGGTGAGCGCCCGACTGAGCGGCCTCCGCCCCGAGCAGTGCGGCCTTGCCTCCCGGGCCCGCGCACAGATCGAGCCAGCGCTCGCCGCGATCGATGGGCCGAGCGCGGCTGAGAGCGAGGGCCGCCAGCTGCGAGCCCTCGTCCTGCACCCGCACGGTGCCGAATCTCACGCGGGGATTCGCCCCGGGGTCACCGCTCGGCGCGCGGAGTCCGAGCGGGGAGTACTCGCAGCGCTCCGCACCGGGGGCACTCAGCGCGTCATCCGCCAGCCCCGGCAGCGCCACGAGGGAGACACGGGCCGGCACGTTGTCGGCGGCGAGCAGTGCGCCGATCTCGTGCTGCCGCCCTTGCCCCGCGAGCGCGCTCTCCAGGGCGGCGACCACCCAGCGCGGATGCGCGTGCTCGATCGAGAGGCGCTCCAGCGGGTCGCGCGCGTCGGAGAGCAGGAGGGAGAGCCACTCCGCCTCGCTGCGCTCCGACACCCGGCGGAGTGCCGCGTTGACGAAGCCCTTCGCCCTCCCGAGCCGCAGTGAGAGCGCGAGCCGCACCGACTCGTCCACTGCGGCGTGCGGAGGGATTCCCATACCGAGCAACTGGTGGGCGCCCAGGCGGAGGACGTCGAGCACGGGTGCGTCGATGGTGTCGACCGCGCGCCGGGCAGCCCGCGCGATGACGAGGTCGTACCACCCGCGACGACGCAGGGTGCCATAGCAGAGCTCGGTCGCGAACCCGGCGTCCGCGCCCGTCAGTGCTGCCGTACGCAGCCGGTTCGGCAGGAGCAGGTTCGCGTATGCGTCCTCCGTGGAGACGGCCTGGAGCACATCGAAGGCGACACGACGCGGGCTGGTTCTCATCGGAACCGGGGCGGCTCGTCGCCCCACCCCCGCGCCCAGTCCGCCGCCGGCATGCCCTGCTTGCCCGCCGGCTGCACGCGCACGAGCTCCAGTGCGGTGTCGCGGGCACCGACGAGGACCCGGCCGGCGTCAAGCGTCACGGCGCCGGCAGCCAGGGGCGGCGCGTTCGTTGCCGGAGCGAGTTCGAGGAGCTTCACAACCTGGCTCTGGTCGATCGTGGTCCACGCTCCGGGCTCCGGGGTCACGCCCCGCCAGCGCGCGAGCACGGCCTGTGCGTCCTGCTGCCACTCGAGACGGCCGTCGTCGCGCGTGAGCTTGGGCGCGAGGGTGACCTCGCCCCGCTGCGGGCGGGCACGGGCACGGCCCACGGCGATGTCGTCGACCACCTGTGCCACGAGCGTCGCACCGCTGCCGCTCAAGCGCTCGAGCAGCAGACCCGCTGTGGTGCCGCCCTGCACGCGCTCGCGGTGCTGTGCGAACCACTCGCCGTCATCGAGACCGGGGGTCAGCTGGAATACGGTGGCTCCGGTCTCCTCCTCTCCGGCCATGAGCGAGTGCTGCACCGGTGCCGCGCCCCTCCACTTCGGCAGGAGCGAGAAGTGCAGGTTGATCCAGCCGTGCTGAGGCCACGAGAGCAGGGGCTCGCGCACGAGGGAGCCGAAAGCCACGATGACGCCTAGGTCGACGGGCTCGCGCATCAGCTCGGCCTGCAGGTCGTGCAGGCGCGTCGTCTCCCGTACGGGAACGCCCAGTCGCTGAGCCTCGGCAGCGACGGGTGTGGGGGTGAGAATGCGCTTGCGGCCCTGCGCTGTGGCCGGGCGCGTGATCACGGTGCGCAGATCGTGCGGCCCTGCCGCCAGTGCGCGAAGCGTCGGCACGGCGGCCGCCGGGCTGCCGGCGAACACGATGCGGAGCGCGGTCATCCCTCGATTCTCCCCGATGCGCCCACCCCGGTCGCACGCGCACGATTCCCTCCGGGATCGTCGAACGGTTCGACGTCATCGAATCGCACGCGCAGCAGAGGCGTGCGACGGCGGGGGGGACGGCCGGGCAGTGGCTTGGGGCGCTGTGTGCTGCTGCGGATGATCTCCGCCTTGAGCCGCTCGGCGACGAGTGCTCCCTGCGCGTAGTCGAACCGGATGATGGCGCGAACCCGGTCGTCATCCAGCTCGACAGGGCCGAGCACGTCGACGCCGGGCACGTCGCTGACGGAGCGGACCGCCTGCGCCACCGAGTCCGGCTCGCCCAGCACGGCGGCCACCCGCACGGCAGGAGGGAAGCGCAGGGAGCGCCGGTCGGCGAGCTCGCTCGCAACGATCTGCTCGGGCCTGCCGAGGGCGAGCGCCGTCGCGACGGCTCCGCCGACGCCCGCGAGCATCACGGGCGCGTCGGGAGCGGCGAGCGCTGCCGCGTTGAGCCACCAGCGGACGCAGTCCTCGACGACGCGGAGGCTCTCTCGCGCGAGCATCTGCTCGCCGTCGAGCAGGAGCACGGCTGAGTATCCTCCGGCGACGAGGGGCTCGGCACCGCGCGTGGCGACGACGAGGGTGCGCCCGCGCGGGATGCTCTGCACGAGATTGCTGCCGTCGGCCACGATCACGCGCGCACCGGGGAAGGCCCGCCCCAGCTCGTCCGCCGTTCTCGCGGTTCCCCGCCCGACCGTGCGCCAGCGCACGCCGTCGCAGGCCGCGCACCGCCAGCCGACCGCGAGCGCCCCGCACCACCGGCACGACGGCGTCGCGCCCTGCGCCTCCTGCGCGAGGGGCCCCTGGCATCGCGCGCAGCGCGCCGTCTCGCCGCAGTCGGAGCAGGCGAGCCGCGGAGCGTACCCGGGGCGGGCGACCTGCACGAGCACGGGGCCGCTCTCCAGCGCCCGCGACGCGGTCTGCCAGGCGCTCGAGGGGATCCGCGCTCGATCCGCGGCCGGCTCCGCCTGCACCTGATGAGCAGTGGGCGTGAGCCGGCGCCGGGCGTCAGGACGCGGGGAGAGCGCGGAGAGCCACCGGAGCTCGAGGAGGCGCTGGATGTCGGCGCTGGGTGCGTGGCCGGCGAAGACGAGAGCGCACTGCTCGCCCTCCTGCCGCAGCAGCGCGAGGTCGCGCGTGTGCACTCCCGGCGCGTGCTGCTCCACGTGCAAGGGGTCTCCGTCGTCCCAGACGGCGATCAGCCCCAGCTCGTAGGCCGGCGCGGTCACGGCCGTGCGCGTGCCGAGGACCAGTACGGGGCGGCCCTCGAGAGTGCGCAGGAAGCCGCGGTACCGATCGGGATTCGACTGCCCGGCGTCGACGCGGGCGATGAGACCCTCATCCAGGAGGGTGCGGGCGGCTCGCTCCACGTGCGCGACGTCACGGTAGTCGGGCACACTCACGATCGCGCTCCGTCCGCCCGCGATCACGGCCGCGGCGAGCTCGGCGAGGGTCTGCGCGAACGCGGGCACCCAGGTGCCGTCGACAAGTGCGACCGGATGAGGTCGCGCACGCAGCGCGATGCGGCTGCCGTGCTGCCCGGGCTCCGCGCTGCGCAGAAGGCTCGAGCATTCCACGGCGTCGTAGCCGGTGATCACCGGCGCCGATGGCAGGCGCGGGTGCCCGTCCGGCCGCGCGAGCCACGCCTTCTCCACACGCACCATGCGCGGTGGCACGGCGAGTCTGAGGATATCGCTCGCCGTCCCCGCCGCACGGTCCGCCGCACGGCGGAGGAGGCGCCAGACAGCCGGGTCGAGAACGGGGACCTCCGAGACCACGTCCTCGAGGTCGTTGACGGGACCCTCGAAGTCCACTCGATCGGCGAGCTCCACGATGTAGCCGCGCGCCCGACGCCCGGCGGTGCGCAGGGGAACGATCACCCGTACCCCGGGCTGGGCGCTCGCGCTAAGGGCCTCGGGTATGCGGTAGTCGAAGAGCCGGTCGAGCTGAGGCAACGGCGAATCGAGCACGACTCGGGCGAAGCTCGGCGTGCCATCCATTCCTGTTCCCTCCGAGCGCCGGCGCGCCGCTGTCAGAGACCGGCGGCTGCCCGCAGCGCGTCGGCGCGGTCGCGGCGCTCCCAGGTGAAGTCGGGCAGCTCTCGACCGAAGTGACCGTAGGCCGCAGTCTGGCCGTAGATCGGGCGCAGCAGGTCAAGATCTCGGATGATCGCGCCGGGGCGCAGATCGAAGACCTCGCGGATCGCGCCGATGATGCGCTCGTCGTCGACGACCCCGGTACCGAACGTCTCGACATAGAGCCCGACCGGAGAGGCGGTGCCGATGGCGTAGGCGACCTGCACCTCGAGCCGCTCGGCGAGCCCCGCCGCGACCGCGTTCTTGGCGACCCAGCGCATCGCGTACGCAGCGGATCGATCGACCTTCGACGGATCCTTCCCGCTGAAGGCCCCTCCGCCGTGACGCGAGGCTCCTCCGTAGGTGTCGACGATGATCTTGCGCCCGGTGAGGCCAGCGTCGCCCTGCGGCCCGCCGATCTCGAAACGCCCGGTGGGGTTGATGAGGATGCGCGGGGCGGCGTCGCCGAAGCCGTTCTCGGCCAGTACGGGTCGGATGACGTGCTTCTCTACCTCAGCGCGCAGGTGCGCGGTCGTCACCGACGGCGAGTGCTGCGTCGAGAGGACGACCGTCTCGACGCTGCGCGGCACGACGCCGTCGTAGCCGATCGTCACCTGTGTCTTGCCATCGGGGGCGAGGAAGTCGAGCTCACCCGAGCGACGGACCGCCGCCAGTCGCTCGGAGAGCCGGTGCGCGAGCCAGATGGGCAGGGGCATGAGCGCGGGTGTCTCCGTGGTCGCGTAGCCGAACATGATGCCCTGGTCGCCCGCGCCCTGCCGATCGTCGACGTCGACGCTGCTGCCCTCGCGCGTCTCGAACGCCGCATCGACCCCCTGTGCGATGTCGGGCGACTGCTCGCCGATCGACACCGATACGCCGCACGAGCGCCCGTCGAACCAGACGTCGGAGGAGGTGTAGCCGATGCCCGTGACCGTTTTGCGCACGATGCCGGGGATGTCGACGTATCCGGAGGTGCTGACCTCCCCCGCGACGTGGACGAGGCCCGTGGTCACGAGGGTCTCGACCGCGACCCGTGAGTGCGGATCGACCGCGAGGAGCGCATCGAGAATCGCGTCCGAGACCTGGTCGCAGATCTTGTCGGGATGCCCTTCCGTCACCGATTCGGACGTGAATAGTCGCAGTGCGCTCATGCCGGAGATGTCCCGTCGTGTTGAGGTGTGGAGGCGCCGGAAGGGCCGCGGTCGCGCGCCGGTCCGGTCAGGGGATCACGTCGAGGATACGGTGTGCCACCGACACCTTGTCGCCCTCGACGCGCGCGACCTCGGTTCCGGAGGAGTCGAGCACGATGACCGCGTTGTCCTCTGTGCCGAAGCCCTCGGTCCACCCCACCCGGTTCACGACAAGCAGGTCGACGCCCTTGCGCCGAGCCTTCTGCGCGCCGAGCGCCAGCAGGGCATCCTCATCGGGGGCGGTCTCCGCGGCGAAGCCGACGATGCGCTGACCGGGCGCGCGGTGCTCGGAGAGGCCCGAGAGAATGTCGGGAGTGCGCTCCAGATCGAGGCGCAGGCCGCCCTCAGAGGAATCCTTCTTGATCTTCTCCTGGGCGACAGACCTGGGTCGGAAGTCGGCGACGGCCGCGGCCATGATGATCGTGTCGTGGGAGGCCGCGTGAGCCCTCAACGACGCCTCGAGCTCTCGCGCCGTCCCCACCCGCTCCACGACGACGCCGGAGGGTGCAGGAACCTCGAGGTGCGCGGCCACGAGCGTCACCGCGGCACCCCGCGAGCGAGCGGCCTCGGCGAGTGCGACGCCCTGCCGACCGCTGGACCGGTTGCCGAGGTAGCGCACGGGGTCGAGGGGCTCGCGCGTGCCGCCGGCGGAGATGAGCACGTGCCGACCGAGCAGATCCTGCGGGCGAAGCAGGCCGAGTGCTCGCGCCACGATCTCCTCCGGCTCGCTCATGCGGCCGGCACCCGAGTCTGCGCCCGTCAGCTGCCCCGTCGCAGGGCCGACGAGCTCCACGCCGCGCGCCCGCAGGGTCGCGGCGTTCGTCTGGGTAGCGGGGTGCTCCCACATCTCCGTGTGCATGGCGGGCGCCAGCAGTACGGGTGCGGCGCTCGCGAGCACCGTCGTGCCGAGCAGGTCGCCGGCGAGCCCGCTGGCCAGGCTCGCGAGGGTGTGAGCAGTCGCGGGTGCGATGACGATGAGGTCGGCGCGCTGGCCGAGCGCGACATGGCGCACCTCGGCCACGCCCTCGAAGAGATCTGTGTGAACGGTGTTCCGGCTGATGGCCTCGAGCGTGGGCCGACCGACGAAGCGCAGGGCGCTCTCCGTCGCGATGACGTGCACGTCGTGACCGGCGAGCACGAGCCCGCGAACCACTCCGACAGCCTTGTATGCGGCGATGCCGCCCGTGATGCCGACGACGATCATGTGTCGAGACTCCGAGGCGGCGAGCGGCTCGGCCACCGGCGTCGACCTAGTCGGCGAGGCGTGTGAGGACGAGCTTGTCCTCGTTGATCTCGTGGAGGGCGACCGAGAGCGGCTTGTCGTCCACGGTCGAGTCGACGAGTGGGCCCACGTTGTCGAAGAGGCTGCCCTCGTGCAGGTCGGCGTAGTAGTCGTTGATCTGACGCGCTCGCTTCGCGGCGAAGATGACGAGCTGGTACTTCGAGTCGACCTTCGAGAGCAGGTCGTCGATGGGCGGCTCGATGATGCCGGAGTTCTTGTCGGCCATGGGGTGCTCCTGGTCTGTCGTGGTCGGCGTGTCAGGGGCGCGGGGCGCCACCGGGCACTGCCAGCAAGTCTACGACCTCGCGAGCCGCTCGCCGCACATCGTCGTTCACGATGTGCACGTCGAACTCCCCCTGGGCCTCGAGCTCGACCTGGGCCGTCTCGAGCCGACGCGCTTGCTCTGCCGAGGACTCCGTGCCGCGACCGACGAGTCGACGCACGAGCTCATCCCAGCTCGGCGGCAGCAGGAAGACGAGCACCGCATCCGGCATCGCCGCGCGAACCTGGCGCGCACCCTGCAGATCGATCTCGAGCAGCACGCTCCTGCCGCTCGAGAGGGTCGCCTCCACGGGCGGCCGCGGTGTGCCGTATCGAGATTGATTGTGCACCGTCGCCCACTCGAGGAACTCACCGCGGTCGATCATCCCGTCGAACGTGTCGTCGTCGACGAAGAAGTAGTGCACCCCCTCGATCTCGCCCGGTCGCGGAGCTCGTGTCGTGGCGGAGACGCTGAGCAGCACCTCGGGGTAGTGCTCGCGGATGTAGCTCGACACCGTCCCCTTGCCGACCGCGGTGGGCCCCGCAAGAACCACGAGCCGACCGCGGAACCCCCCGGATCCTCGCGCACGGAGGTACTCCCGCAGCCGCACCCGCTGACGCGCTCCGAGGCCACCGAGACGCTTGACCTCCGCGATACCCAGCTCGTCGAGCACGCTGCTCGCCCGGGCCGGCCCCAGGCCCCGCAGCGCCTGCAGCAGCTCGCGCACCCGCAGGCCGCTCTCCGGCGACCCCGGGTCGTCCCAGGCGGTCTCGGCGACCTCGAGGGCGCTCCTCGTTCCCGAGCGAACGGCCTCCTTGACCGCTGCGCGAGCGCGTCGCGCGCTCACAGCGGCACGCGACGCGGCCGCGCGATCGACCTCGGGCATGTCGGTCACGCTGCGAGCTCCTGCCGATGGGCGTCGAGGGCCCCGGCCATGCCGTCCCTCCCCGCCCCGAGCACGCTGCGCGAGACGGAGGCCAGAACGGAGTCGGCGGCGAGGCCGAAGAGTTCCCGCAGGGCAGTCAGTCGGCCGCCCTGGAAGCCGAAGCCCGGGGCGAGGACGGGCGTGTGCGCGAGGAGGACCGGGTCGATACCGGTCCGCGTGATCGGCTCGGTTGCGCCGATCACCACGCCGAGCATCCCCCATCCACTCGTTCCGGCGTTCTTGAGCGCAACATCCCGCGCAAGCTGACCGGCCACGGTGCGACCGGTGCCGGTGATCGACTGCTGCAGGTCTCGCGCCTCGGGGTTCGACGTCGCGGTCAGGATGAAGACCCCTCGATCGTGCTCGCGAGCGAGGTCGATCACCGGGGCGGCAGAGCCGAGACCCTGGTAGGCGACGACGGTCATCGCGTCGGCGCACAGCGGCGACGCGGGGTCCAGCCAGGCAGAGCCGTAGGCGGCCATCGTCGAGCCGATATCACCGCGCTTGGCGTCGGCGATGACGAGCAGACCCTGCGCTCGCGCGTGACCGATGACCTCCTCGAGCACCGCGTACCCCGCGGCTCCGAAGCGCTCGTAGAACGCTACCTGCGGCTTGACCACCCCGACGCGACCGTGCGCGGCGTCGACGGCCCTCAGCGCGAGCTCGCGGGCGCCGTCCGCGCTGTCGGGCAGGCCCCACTCGGCGAGCAGCGAGCCGTGCGGATCGAGCCCGAGGCACAGTCGGCCGTGCGTGTCGACCGCGCTGCGCAGTCGCTCGCCGAACGAGGTCACCGCTGGGCCCGCCTCGCCAGAGCGTAGTCCTGCAGGCTCGTCACCGAGACGGGCTCACCCGCGCTCTCGAGGGAGGCAACCGCCGCACCGACCTGGGCGATCGTCGTGAACAACGGCTTGTCGGCCGCCACCGTCGCGGTGCGGATCTCGAAGCCGTCCGCACGGGCCGTGCGGCCGCTGGGCGTGTTGATGACGATGTCGACCTCGCCGTCGTTGATGAGATCGACGATCGAGCGCTCCGCCCCCGGCACGACCGCGGCTCCCTCAAAGTACTTGCGCACGACCCGCGCCGGGATGCCGTAGCGCGCCAGCACCTCCGCCGTGCCCTCTGTCGCCCAGATGGTGAACCCGAGCTGCATGAGGCGCAGGACCGGCAGGATGACGCTTCGCTTGTCCCGATCGGCCACCGAGACGAAGACGACACCGGTGTCGGGCAGCCCCCCGTAGGCAGCGTCCTGGCTCTTGGCGAACGCTCGCGGGAAGTCGCGGTCGATGCCCATGACCTCCCCCGTGGAGCGCATCTCCGGCCCGAGCACGGAGTCGACGATGCGGCCCTCGCTCGTGCGGAACCGCTTGAACGGCAGCACGGCCTCCTTGACGGCGACGGGCGAGTCCATCGGCACCCGCGAGCCATCCTGAGCCGGCAGGAGCCCGCTGCCGACAAGGTGGCGGATGCTCGATCCCGCCATGAGCAGCGAGGCCGCCTTCGCGAGCGGGATGTCGAGCGCCTTCGACACGAAGGGCACCGTGCGCGAGGCGCGCGGGTTCGCCTCGAGCACGTAGAGCACCCCCTGGCCGATCGCGAACTGCACGTTGATGAGGCCCTGCACGCCGATGCCGTGGGCGATGCGGCGCGTCGCCTCCACGACCCTGTCGATGACGTCGCGCCCGAGGGTCACCGGCGGCAGGGTGCACGCCGAGTCTCCCGAGTGGATGCCGGCCTCCTCGATGTGCTCCATGATGCCGCCGACGTACAGCTCGGTGCCGTCGTAGAGGGCGTCGACGTCGATCTCCACCGCGTCATCGAGGAAGCGGTCGACGAGCAGCGGCTGGGCGGGGCCGATGATGGCCTGATCCTGCACGCGCTCGAAGTAATCGAGCAGCGAAGGGCTGTCGTAGACGATCTCCATCCCGCGCCCGCCGAGCACGAAGCTCGGGCGCACCAGCACCGGGTAGCCGATCTCCTCGGCCACGACGACGGCCGAGGCGGCGTCGATCGCCGTGCCGTTCCGGGGCGCGTGCAGCTCCGCCGCGTCGAGGATGCGCGAAAACGCGCCGCGCTCTTCGGCGAGGTCGATCGCGTCGGGCGTCGTGCCGAGGATCGGCACACCGGCGTCGGCGAGACCGTGGGCGAGCCCGAGAGCGGTCTGTCCACCGAGCTGCACGATCACTCCGACGAGCTCGCCGGACTGCGACTCGGCGTGGATGATCTCGAGCACATCCTCGAGCGTCAGCGGCTCGAAATAGAGGCGATCGGAGGTGTCGTAGTCCGTCGAGACCGTCTCCGGGTTGCAGTTGATCATGATCGTCTCGAAGCCCGCGTCGCGCAGGGCGAAGCTCGCGTGCACGCAGCTGTAGTCGAACTCGATGCCCTGGCCGATGCGGTTCGGTCCCGATCCGAGAATGACGACCTTGCGCGCATCGCTCGGCATCACTTCCGTCTCGAGGTCGTAGCTGGAGTAGTGATAGGGCGTGAGCGCGGGGAACTCGCCGCCGCACGTGTCGACCGTCTTGAACACGGGGCGCAGGCCTGTCGCGTGGCGCTGCGCGCGCACGGCCGTCTCGGTCGTGCCACGCAACGAGGCGAGCTGGGCGTCGCTGAAGCCGTGGTCTTTCGCGCGGCGCAGCAGGGTGTCGGTGAGCTCGCCTGCGCTGGCGACCTCCTCGGCGATCTCGTTGATGAGCACCATCTGGTCGAGGAACCACGGGTCGATGCCCGTGGCGGTGAAGGCCTGCTCGACGCTCGCCCCGGCGCGCAGGGCCTGCTGCACCGTCACAATGCGCCCGTCGGTGGGGGTGGCAGCGAGCGCCAGGAGTGCCGCGGGGTCACCCGCGGCGCCTTCCCAGTGGAACGAGCTGCCCCGCTTCTCGAGACTGCGCAGCGCCTTCTGCAGAGCGGTGGTGTAGTTGCGCCCGATCGCCATGGCCTCGCCGACCGACTTCATGGTCGTCGTCAGCGTCGTGTCGGCGCCCGGGAACTTCTCGAAGGCGAACCTCGGCACCTTCACGACGACGTAGTCGAGGGTCGGCTCGAAGCTCGCCGGTGTGACCCTGGTGATGTCGTTGGGAATCTCGTCGAGGCGGTAGCCGATCGCGAGCTTCGCGGCGATCTTCGCGATGGGAAAGCCTGTGGCTTTGGAGGCGAGAGCGCTCGACCGCGACACGCGCGGGTTCATCTCGATGACGATGAGCCGCCCGGTCGCGGGGTCCACGGCGAACTGCACGTTGCAGCCGCCCGTATCGACGCCGACGTCGCGGATGATCTGCAGGCCCACGTCGCGCATGTTCTGGTACTCGCGGTCGGTGAGGGTCAGTGCGGGCGCGACCGTGATCGAGTCGCCCGTGTGCACGCCGACGGGGTCGACGTTCTCGATCGAGCAGACCACGACCGTGTTGTCGGCATGGTCGCGCATGAGCTCGAGCTCGTACTCCTTCCACCCCAGGATCGACTCCTCGAGCAGCACCTCGGTGGTGGGCGACTGGTGCAGTCCGTCGGCGACCATCCTCTCGAGTTCCTGGCGGGTGTACGCGAAGCCAGAGCCCAGGCCGCCCATGGTGAACGAGGGCCGGATCACGAGCGGATACCCCAGGTCCTCGGCGAAGTCGACGGCCTCGGCCACGGTGCGCGCAATATGGCTGCGCGCCACATCGGCACCGGCCGCGATCACGAGGTCCTTGAAGAGCTGGCGATCCTCCGCCTTGTGGATGGCCTCGAACGACGCGCCGATGAGCTCGACGTCGTACTTCTCGAGAATCCCCTGTTCGTGCAGCGCGATGGCCGCGTTGAGCGCCGTCTGGCCGCCGAGGGTCGGCAGCACGGCGTCCGGGCGCTCCTTCGCGATGATCGCCTCGATCACCTCCGGGTTGATCGGCTCGACGTACGTCGCGTCGGCGAAGTCGGGGTCGGTCATGATGGTCGCCGGGTTCGAGTTCACGAGGATCACGCGGATGCCCTCCTCGCGCAGCACACGGCAGGCCTGCGTGCCGGAGTAGTCGAACTCGCAGGCCTGCCCGATGACGATGGGGCCGGAGCCGATGACGAGAACGCTGCGGATGTCGTCGCGCTTGGGCATTACGGAGTGTCCTTCGAGTTCTGCACGGCGAGGACGAGCTCGCGGAAGCGGTCGAACAGGTACGTGGAGTCGTGCGGGCCGGCGGCCGCTTCGGGGTGGTACTGCACCGAGAAGGCGGGGATGTCCAGGGCCCGCAATCCCTCGACGACGTTGTCGTTCAGGCCGATGTGGCTGACCTCGACGCGCCCAAAGCCGGCGGGGCTCTCGACGATCCCCTCACGGGGCGCATCGACCGCGAACCCGTGGTTGTGGGCGGTGATCTCGATGCGGCCGGACTGACGGTCGAGGACGGGCTGGTTGATGCCCCGGTGCCCGAACGGCAGCTTGTAGGTGCCGAAGCCGAGGGCGCGCCCGAGGAGCTGGTTGCCGAAGCAGATGCCGAAGAACGGCAGCCCCTCGCGCAGGACCCCCTGGAGCAGCTCGACGTGGGCGTCGCTCGCCGCGGGGTCGCCGGGGCCGTTCGAGTAGAAGACGGCCGCGGGCTCGAGCGCGAGCATCTCGGCCAGGGTCGTCGACTGCGGCAGCACGTGAACCTCGAAGCCGCGCGCGGCGAGCTGGCGCAGTGTCGACTCCTTGACGCCGAGGTCGAGCACGGCGAGCCTGCCGATCGTGTCCCCTTCCGCGGGCAGCACGGTCGCCGCGGCGACGGAGACCTCGCTCGAGAGGTTGCGGCCGAGCATGCCGGCCGACTCTCGCACGAGGGCGAGTTGCTCGGCAGCGTCGAGCACGGCGTCCTCTCCGGAGAAGATGCCGGCCCTCATCACCCCGGCGTCACGCAGGCGGCGGGTGACAGAGCGCGTGTCGATGCCGCTGATGCCCACGACCCCGTGCGCGACGAGGTCGTCGTCGAGGCTGCGGGTCGCCCGATGATTCGAGACGACGCGGGAGGGATCGCGCACGACGAAGCCGTCGACCCAGATGCGCCGCGATTCGACATCCTCATCGTTCATGCCCGTGTTGCCGATGTGCGGGGCGGTCATGACGACGATCTGCCCGGCGTAGCTCGGGTCGGTGAGCGTCTCCTGGTACCCACTCATGCCGGTGGCGAAGACGGCCTCGCCGAGCGTTCGGCCCTGGGCGCCGTAGGCGCGGCCGTCGTAGCGGGTTCCGTCTTCCAGGACGAGGACGGCGGGTGCGTGAGTCACTCGGGGCTTCCTTCAGGGGTGGCAGGGGTGAGAACGGTCGTGGTGGCGTCGAGCATCGCACGGCTGCTCTCGGGGCTCAGACGCAGGTAGCTGTCGACGGGCAGCTCGTCGAGCATCCAGTCCAGCACGACGAGGCCGCCGGGCTCGACCACGCGGTCGATCGCCCAGGTAGCGCGCCCGGCGGCACGGAGGGATCCTCCGGGGACGAACACGTCATCGTTGCCGCGCAGGGAGAGCACGATGCCCTCGGGATGCACGGCGATCGCGCATCTCGCGCGAAACCCGAGACCATGTACGGTGATGCGGTCGAGCTGATCGCCGCCGCGCGTCGTCGCGACGTACAAGCCGTCGCCCCGCCACAGCGGCTCGCCGAGGGACGCCGGCGGGGCAGCCGGGCGGGGCAGCTCCGCCTGCGAGCGCGCTCGACGGCGCCAGCCCAGCAGCATGAGTGCGAGCAGCACCATGAGCACGGCGACGATGATCGCGGCGGGGAGCAGCCTCTCCATGTCAGCTCCTCTCCCCTGTGCCGAGGGTGGCGGGGTCGGCGAGCTGGCCGTCGGAGACGGTGATCGCTCCCGCGTGGATGGTCGCCACGACGCGTCCCGGCAGCTCGCGCCCGGCGTAGGGGGTGTTGCTGCTGCGGCCGCGCAGGTCGGCCGTCGACCACTGGCGTGTCGCGACCGGGTCGACGAGGGCGACGTGCGCGGTCGATCCGATCGCGAGGGGTGCGCCGTACCCCTCGAGCTGGCCGATGCGGGCGGGAGTCTGAGAGAGCACGCGCGCGACATCGGCCCAGTCGAGCAGGCCCGACGCGACCATCGTGAGCTGCACGACGCTGAGGGCAGACTCCAACCCGACCATGCCGAAGGCGGCCTCGGCCCAGGCGCACTCCTTCGCCTCGCTTGGATGCGGTGCGTGGTCCGTCGCCACGATGTCGATCGTTCCGTCGGCGAGAGCCGCGCGCAGCGCCTGCACGTCCTCATCGCGGCGCAGGGGCGGGTTGACCTTGAATCGCGCGTCGTAGCCGCGCGCGAGCTCCTCGGTGAGCAACAGGTGATGGGGGGTCACCTCGGCGGTCACGGCGATGCCGCGCGCTTTCGCCCATCGGACGATGTCAACAGAGCCAGCGGTCGAGACGTGGCACACGTGCAGGCGCGCACCGACGTGCTCGGCGAGCAGGACATCCCGCGCGATGATCGCCTCCTCGGCGACGGCCGGCCAGCCGGCCAGGCCCAGCTCACCGGAGAGCGCCCCCTCGTTCATCTGCGCCCCCTCCGTGAGGCGGGGCTCCTGCGCGTGCTGGGCGATGACTCCGCCGAAGGTCGCGACGTACTCGAGCGCGCGGCGCATCAGGAGCGGGTCGGCCACGCACAGTCCGTCGTCGCTGAAGACGCGCACGGCCGCACGCGAACGCGCCATCGCCCCGATCTCAGCGAGGCGCTGCCCCGCAAGCCCGACCGTGACGGCCCCGATCGGCCGCACGGTCGCGTAGCCGTGCTCGTCTCCGAGGCGCGCCACCTGCTCGACCACGCCGGCCGTGTCTGCCACGGGCGAGGTGTTGGCCATCGCGTGCACGGCGGTGAAGCCGCCCGCAGCGGCCGCCCGAGTGCCCGTCAGCACGGTCTCGCTCGCCTCGAAGCCGGGCTCCCGAAGATGCGTGTGGAGGTCGACCAGGCCGGGGAGCGCCACGAGACCGTCGGCGTCGATCACCGTCTCGCCCCGCTCGGCCGTGAGAGAGCCCCGGGAAGCGATCTCGCCGTCGCGGATGCGCAGGTCCTCCCGCTCTCCCCCGAGGATCGCGGCGCCGCGCACGAGAATGCTGGTCACGATTCCTCCTGCGATTCTCCGGCCACGAGCAGGTACAGCACGGCCATGCGGATGAAGACCCCGTTCGACACCTGGTCGAGCACGGTCGACGCAGGCGAGTCGGCGGCGACCGACGAGATCTCGAGCCCCCGGTTCATCGGCCCGGGGTGCATGACCATCGTATCGGGGCCGAGCCTCGCCGCCCGTTCGGCAGAGAGGCCCCATTCGCGCGCGTACTCGCGTGCCGAGGGGAAGTAGGCGTCGTGCATGCGTTCGCTCTGGATGCGCAGCATCATGACCGCGTCCGGCGCGGTCTCGAGTGCCTCGTCCAGGCTCTCGTGCACCGTGACCGGCCACGTGGCGATCCCGCTCGGCAGCAGGGTGCGCGGTGCGACGAGATGCACGTGCGCGCCGAGCGTCGTGAGCAGCCAGACGTTGGAGCGCGCGACGCGCGAGTGCAGGATGTCGCCGACGATCACGATGCGCATCCCCGCGAGATCACGCCCGAGCGCCTCGTCGCCGAAGCGCCGGGAGCGGATCGTGTAGGCATCGAGGAGCGCCTGGGTGGGGTGCTCGTGCGTGCCGTCGCCCGCATTGATGATCGTCGCGTCAATCCAGCCCGCGTGCGCGAGCAGCTCCGCGGCGCCGGAGACCCCGTGCCGCACGACGATGGCGTCCGCCCCCATCGCCTCGAGCGTCTGCGCGGTGTCCTTGAGGCCCTCGCCCTTCGACACGCTCGAGCCCTTCGCACTGAAGGTGATGACGTCGGCGCTCAAGCGCTTGGCGGCGGACTCGAAGGAGAGGCGCGTGCGCGTGGAGTCCTCGAAGAACAGGTTGACGACGGTCCGGCCGCGCAGGGTCGGCAGCTTGCGCACGGCCCGATCGGCGGTGCGCGACATCTCCAGCGCCGTGTCGAGGATGCGCACGGCCGTGCCGCGATCGATCTCGCGCGTGCTCAGCAGGTGCTTCACGGCTCGATCACGACCTCGTCGGCGCCGTCGAACTCCTCGAGCCTCACCGAGACGCGCTCGCTCGTCGACGATGGCAGGTTCTTGCCGACGAAGTCGGCGCGGATCGGTAGCTCTCGGTGCCCGCGGTCGACGAGAACGGCGAGGCGCACGGCGCGCGGCCGACCGTGGTCGGCGAGGGCGTCGAGTGCGGCGCGGATCGTGCGCCCCGAGTAGAGCACGTCGTCCACGAGCACGACGATCGCGTCGTCGATGCCCTCGGCGGGAATGCGCGTGGGGGCGGGAGCGCGCGTGGGGGTGCGCGCAAGGTCGTCGCGGTAGAGAGTGATGTCGAGCGCGCCGCTGCTCGAGGTGCCGGGCTCGATCTCCTCGACGATCGCCTGCAGGCGCGTCGCGAGCGCGACACCGCGGGTCGGGATGCCGAGGAAGACGAGCCTGCCCTCGCCGCGCCGGGACTCGAGAACCTCGTGGGCGATGCGGCGCAGAGCGCGCGTGATGTCAGGGCCGTGCAGCACGGGACGTGCGACCACCGTGACCTCCTTCCCCGCCTCACGGGACGGTTCTTAAAGGACGTCGAACGGCCTCAGTCTAGCGGCGCTACCCCCACCGCTTGAGCAGGGCGCGCTCGCCGAGCCCGATGATGGCGTCGGAGGTCTTGCCGAGCACGGCGAGCAGGATGATCGCGAGGAAGATGCGGTCGACGCGGCCGTTGTACTGCGAGTCGGTGAGCAGGAAGCCGAGCCCCATCGAGGAGGCGATGAGCTCGGCGGCCACGAGGAAGAGCCACGCCTGCGCGAGCGCGAGCCGCAACCCCGAGACGATCGACGGCACGACTGCGGGCAGCTGCACGATCGCGAGCAGGCGCCCGTGACCCAGGCCGAAGGCTCGTCCCGCCTCGACGAGCTGGGGATCGACGTGGCGCAGCGCGCCGGCGACCGTCGTGAACACGGGGAAGGCCGCTCCGATGGCGATGAGCGTCACCTTCGACTCCTCGAAGATACCGAGGTAGATGATGAGCAGCGGCACCCAGGCCAGCGAGGGAACGGCGCGCAGGGCGCCGAGCGTGGGCCCCAGCAGCTGCGAGGCCATGCGGGAGAGCCCGACGAGCGCCCCGAGGGCGAGCCCGACGGTCGCCCCGATCGCGAAGCCGAGCAGCACGCGCTGCAGCGAGATGAGGATGTAGGTGCTCAGCAGGCCGTTCTCGGCGAGCTCCACGGCCGCGAGGACGACCTGCTCCGGCGAGGGCAGGATGACGGCGGAGATGTCGGTGAATGTCGTGACCGACCACCAGACCGCGACGAGGATGCCCGGCAGCAGCAGCCCGAGCAGGATCGAGCGCGCACTGGCGCGACCGGAGACCCCGTCGTCGGCCGCGCTCCCCGCGGCCGAGAACCCGAACGAGTCCGCCCAGCCGAGCAGCGATGCGGCGCGCCGCGGCGCCGCCGCCTGCTCCTCCGAAGAAGGGCGGGCGGCGGCGGGGAGGCTGGCGACTCCGCGTTCGTCGAAGCTCATCAGCCGATCGCGCTCGGGTCTGCTGCGCGCACGAAATCGGGGTAGAAGAGCGAGTCGAGCGCGTCGTCGATGAGCTGCTGGTTCGACACGTCGCCGCTCTCGACGAAGATCGGTCCGATGACCGCGAGCACCGCGCGGTGCTCCTCGCCCGGGACGGGGTCGATGTCGATGACCGTGCGCTCGATCGTCGCCTCCGCGATGGGCAGCTCGATGCCCGCGACCTCGGCGAGGATCGCCGCCGTCTCCTCCGGGTTGTCGAGCGCCCACTGGCGGGCCTTCTCGTACGCGTTCACGATGAGCTGCGCCAGGTCGGCGTGGTTCTCGATGAAGTCCTCGCTCGCGTTGAGGAAGCCGTAGGAGTTGAACGAGACATTGTCGTAGATGATCTCGGCGGTGCCGTTGTAGATCGACGTCGAGAGCATGGGGTCGAGACCGGCCCACGCGTCGACGGCACCGGTCTCGAGGGCACCTCGCCCATCGGCGTGCTGCAGGTTCTGCAGCGAGATGTCCTCGAGCGAGAGCCCGGCCTCGCCGAGCGCCTGCAGGAGGAAGAAGTACGGGTCGGTTCCCTTCGTCGCGGCGACGTTGCGGCCCGCGAGATCGGTGACCTCGGTGATGTCCGAGCCGGTCGGCACGAGCAGGGCCGACCAGTTGGGCTGGGTGTAGACGTCGATCACCTTGATGGGGCTGCCGTTGGCGCGAGCGAGCAGCGCGGCGGAACCCGCTGTCGATCCGACGTCGAGCGCATTGGCGCGCAGTCCCTCGTTCGCCTTGTTCGAGCCGGCCGACTGCACCCACGTGACGGCGACCTCGTCGCCGAGCTCGCTCTCGAGCCAGCCCTGGTCCTTGATGATGAGACTCAGCGGGTTGTACGTGGCGAAGTCGACGGTCAGGGTGTCCTTGGACCAGGTCGACCCCTCGGAGGTCGACCCCGAGGTGGCGCCCTCTCCGGCCACGCACCCGGTCATGGCCATCGCGGCCGCCGCGAGTGTCGCGGTGAGCACGGTCAGACGGGTTCGGGTGGTCATGATTGCCTCTCGTTGATGGTCGGTGGAGCGAGGTGGTCGTGGTGGTGGTGGTGCGGTCAGGAATCGTGGTGGCTGGGAACGCCGAGCGCGTCCAGCAGCTCGGCCCGCAGGCGCGCGAGCACGGTGGACGCTCGGTCGCGAGGGCGTGCTCCCGGCACATCGACGATGCGGGCGATCGTGGCCCCCGGGCGATCGAAGCGCCTGCCCAGCAGGACGACGCGATCCGCGAGCGCAAGCGCCTCCTCCACATCGTGCGTGACGAGCACGATCGTGGCGGGCTCGGCGCGGTGGATGTCGATGAGCAGGTCCTGCATCGTCAAGCGAGTGAGCGCGTCGAGGGCGCCGAAGGGCTCATCGAGCAGCAGCACGCCAGGGCCGCGCGCGAGCGCCCGCGCGAGGGATGCCCGCTGCGCCATGCCCCCGGAGATCTCCCGGGGCTTGAGCGCGGCCGCGTCCGTCAGCTGGACGAGCTCGAGCAGCTCGGAGACTCGGGCGGCTCCCTGCCGTCGGTCCACCCCGCGCGGCAGGCCGATCTCGATGTTGCGGCGCACCGTGCGCCACGGCAGCAGGCGGGGCTCCTGGAACGCGACGGCGCAACGCTGGTCGGCGACCGCGATGGGGGTGTGCTCGATCGTGAGCGAGCCGGAGGTGGGGCGGTCGAGGCCGCTAATCTGACGCAGGAGCGTCGACTTGCCGCAGCCCGAGGGGCCCAGGAGCGCCACGATCTCGCCGGGCGCGATGCGCATGTCGATGTCGCGGAGCACGACGCGGTCCGCCTCGCCGCGCGACCCGGGGAACGTGCGACCGACGCCGTGGAGCCCGACGGGCAGGGCCGGCGTCTCCGTGACGGTCGAGGGTGCGCTCAAGGACATGACCCCACCGTACGAGCGGCCCTCAGGCGGCCCAAACGCCGACGACACAGTGCGACACGGAGTGCAACACAACGTCACACACCGGCGTTCGGGCCATCGTTGCTAGACGATCGCCTTCGCCCCCGTCACCGGCACGCCGGAGATGACGCGATGGCGCACGGCGCCCGAAATCTGATCGACGATGACGGTCACGACGATGATGACGGTGAGCGTGATGCCGATGCGCTCCCAGTCCCGCCGTTCGAACACCTGCGCCAAGAGCGAGCCGACTCCTCCGGCGCCGAGGATGCCCAGGATGGCGCTCGCGCGGATGTTGATCTCGAACCGGTAGAGCCAGAAGGCGATGACCTCCGGGAGGATCTGCGGCGTGACCGCCCAGCGGAGCGTCTGCAGGGTGCGGGCCCCGCTCGAGCGCGTCGCCTCGCCCGGCCCGGTGGGCACTGCCTCGATGGCCTCGCTCGTGAGCTTGCCGAGCGTGCCGATCGAGCCGACCCCGATCGCGAGAGCCCCGGCGAGCGGCCCCAGGCCGAAGATCGGCAGCATGATGGCGATCGCGAGCACGAGCTCCGGCACGGCCCTGATGATGTTCAGGATCTGCCGGGTCGCGATCACGACGCCGCGCGGAGAGACATTCGAGGCGGCGAGGAAGCCGATGGGGAACGAGAACAGCGCCCCGATGACGGTGCCGATCCAGGCGATCTGGAGAGACTCGAGCATGAGGAGGATCGCGTCCATCCAGTACTGGCTGTACGGCTCGCTGAACGGGTTCTGCACGACGCCCTGCACCATGAGCCCGCCGTAGTTGAGCGAGAGCGCGGGCGCCTCGAGCAGTCTGGCCCAGTTCGCGTCGACGAGCACGAGGCACACGATCACGAGCGCGAGCACTCCGAGCTGCGTGAGCGTGTAGCGCAGGCGGCTCGGGGCGCTCGGCCGCGGGGCGGCACCTCGGCGCGTCGCCGGCGACGAGGGGATGCTCGCACTCATGTGAGCCTCCGGCGCAGGGACTGCGAGAGCAAGTCGATGAGGAACACCACGACGATGAGCAGCACGACGATCGCGGAGACGTTCGCGTAATTGAACCGCGCGAACTCCACGCTGATCGAGGAGCCGATGCCGCCGCCGCCGACGATGCCGATGACGACCGAGGCGCGGATGTTGAGCTCGAACACGTAGAGGCAGTACGAGAGGTAGTTGGGCAGAATCATGGGGACGACCGCGAAGCGCGCCCGCTGCAGCGAGGAGGCGCCGGCCGCGTCGGCGGCCTCGAGCGGACCGCGGTCCACCGCGTCGATCGTCTCGGAGGTGAGCTTGGCGATGATGCCGATGTTGAACATGATGAGGGCGAGGATGCCGGCGAGGGAGCCGGCCCCCACGAGGGCGAAGAACAGCAGCCCGTAGCCGACGTCGGGCAGCGACCGCACGACCGAGAGGAAGAGCTTCGCGGCGCGGTACAGGACGGGGTTCGAGGTCGTCACTCGCGAGGCGAGCAGCGACATGCCGAGGCCGATGACGCACCCCGCGAGCGTCGCGAGGACCGCGATGGAGAGCGTCTCGATGAACGGGCCGATCGTGCGCTCGATGTACGACCAGTTGGGCGCGAGGAACTCCTGGATGATGAACCAGCCGCGCCCCAGGTCCGTCCACAGCGGCGTCAGATCGAACTCGATGCCGAGCCCCGCCCACACCGTGATGGCGAGCACCGCGAGGATCGCGATGTAGGTGCCCGGCCGCGGCCGCGGGCGAGCCGGTCGCGCCGCGGTGGCGCGCGCCGCCGAGGTCGTGGTCACGCCCGCGTCGCCTTGCGCGTCGGCTCCGTCTCGCCCCCGGAGGCGGAAGCCTTCTGAGCGGCCTCCTGCTGCGCGGCCTCCTCTTCGGCGGAGAGGACGTCCTCGGCCGTGAGCGAGCGTCCATAGATCTCCTCGAACACCGCGTCATCGGCCTCGGCGGGAGTGCCGTCGAATACCACGCGACCGTCCCTCATGCCGATGATGCGGTCCGCGTAGCGACGCGCGAGGTCGAGGAAGTGCAGGTTGACGATGGTCGTGATGCCGAGCTCGTCGTTGATGCGCTCGAGGTCGCGCATGACCATGTGCGCCGTGGGCGGGTCGAGCGAGGCGACTGGCTCGTCCGCGAGGATCACCGTCGAGTCCTGGGCGAGCACGCGCGCGATCGCGACGCGCTGCTGCTGCCCGCCGGAGAGCTGGGAGGCGCGCACGTAGGCCTTCTCCACGATGCCGACGCGCTCGAGCGCCTGGAAGGCCCTCTCCCGATCCGCTGGACGGAAGTAGCCGACAAGGGAGAGCAGGAGCGGCGTCGCGTGCAATCGACCCACGAGGACGTTCTGCAGGACGGAGATGCGGCCGACCAGGTTGAAGGACTGGAAGATCATGCCGATGCGCGAGCGCAAGCGCCGCAGCTGCACGGGCTTCGCGCCGTCGACGTGCACGCCGTCGACGAGAAGCTGCCCGCCGGTGACCGGCACGAGCCCGTTGATCGAGCGCACGAGCGTCGACTTGCCGGCACCCGACAGGCCGACGACGACGACGAACTCCCCCGGATCGATGTCGAGCGTCACGCCGTCGAGACCGACGGTGCCTCCGGGATAGGTGACGGTCACGTCGCGGAAGGAGATCACGGGGCTGCTTTCGTCAGGCTGCCAGGGCGCACGAGGATGCACGAGGGGGCCGGGGCGCAGCCCCGACCCCCTCGACGGTACTACTCGCCGAAGTTGGCCTCGACCTGACGGGCCGCGTCGAGCGCGTCCAGGTCGGCCGGCACGAGACCCTCGATGCTGTAGACCGCGTCGAGGGCGGCGAGCCCCTCGTCGCTCTCGAGGAGCGCGAGGAAGGCGGCCTCGATCGCGTCCTTCAGGTCCGTGGGCAGGTCGCCCGCGACGGCGACGCCGTCGTTGGGGATCGCCGTGGAGAGGGCGAACACGATGACGTCCTCACCCACGGTCGGCAGCTCCTCGACCACGTTGCCGCGCGCGTCGGTGAAGCTCACGCCCACCGTCGCGTCGCCGCGCGCCACCGAGAGCACCGAGTTTGGGTGCCCGCCGGCGAAGAAGGCGCCGCTCAGGTCGAAGGGGTCGAGCCCAGCGTCCTCCAGCTGGGTGGCCGGGTAGTAGTAGCCGGAGGCCGAGCCCTCATCGACGAACGAGATGGCCTCGTCCTGCTCGATGAGCTCGATCGCGCTCTGACCGACCGGGTCGCCGACCTCGGCGTCGAGCACGCCGTTGCAGTAGCCGAAGCCGTCCTCGTCGAGCACGACCTCGGTCTCGCAGAAGCGATCGGGGTCGTTCGTGAACCACTGCGTCGCGTAGGTGCTCGAGCCGAAGCGCACCGACTGCAGGATGGGCTCCGCGCCGGCCTGGTCAGCGGCCTGCACGAGAGCGATGGGGCCGAACATGCCAATCTGCGCCTGGCCGGACTGCATCGCCACGACGAGGGCGTTGTAGCTGTCGGTGACCTCGGCGCGCACGGGAATGCCGAGCTCCTCGCCCAGCAGCTCGCCGAGCACCCCGGCGTCGAGCACGAGCTGGTCGACCTCCTGCGAGGGGACGAGGCCGAGCACGAGCTCTTCGGGCCACTCCGAGGCGGCTCCGTCGGTGTCGGTCGGCTCGTCGGTCGTGGGGGCGCACGCGGCGAGGCCGAGCGCGAGGGCCGACGCGGCGGCGATCGCCCCGAGACGGCGGGTCATGGTCTTCACAGTGGACTCCTCGTGATGGATGAATGCAGGCGTGACGAGGGCGGCGCAACCGCCACGTCACAGCGAGGCTACGTCGTCGACGACGCCCGCGTACCCCCGCCCGTCCTTCGTCCGTCGAAATTTACGTGCTGTTCACGCGCGTGTCGTCGGGGATGCGCGCCAGTGAGCGATTCGGCCGTAGAGCTCTTCGATGCGCGCCGCACGGAATGTCGGCCGGGCATCCGGTTGCGGATGCCGCTCGATGAGAGCCGTCGTCGCGGCGTGCGCGACCGGCTCGAGATCGTTGCGCCAGATGTCGCCGATCGAGAGGATTCGACCCCGAAGGCGGGGATCGCCGTCGGAGCCCGGGGCGATGAAGCGACGCAGCCCGTCGGGCTTCCCGGCGTCGCCGATCACGCGGTCGAGCAGCGGCGCGAGGCCCAGCCGCTCGACCAGAAGCTCGGTGCCGGCCGTCGGCGCGTTCGTCACGAGCACCCTCTCCCAGTCGTCGAAGCCCTGCAGGAAGTCCTCGAGGCCGACGGGTGTGCGGACATCGACGGCTCCGGACTCGAGCGCCTCGCGGGAGGCGTGGTACGCCGCGCCCATCTGGCGGGGCTCGAGGCCGTGAGCTCCGGCCCAGCGGGCGACCGCGCTGTAGCCGTCAGCGCACCCGGCGAGCAGGCCGCGTGCCTCTCCGCTGAGAAAGGCCTCCAGCGGGGTGAGGATGCCCGACTCCGGCTCGCCGACAGCCCGGGCCACCTCGACGGCGTACGCCAGCACGGGGGCGTCGCCGAGGCAGACCGTGCCGTCGAAGTCGAGGATGATCAGGTCGCGCGTCACACCCGGCGGGACTCCGCGACCGCACCGAGCACGCCGTTGACGAAGGAGGCCGACTCCTCGGTGGAGAGCACCGTGGCGAACTCGAGCGCCTCCGCGATGACGACAGGGGTGGGGACTTCGGGGTTGTGCCGCAGCTCCCACGTGGCCAGGCGCAGGATCGCGCGGTCCACGACGGGCATGCGCGCGAGCGTCCAACCCACCGCGCGCGACTCCAGCTCGGCATCCAGCTCCCGCTGGTGCTCGATCACGCCGCGCACGATCTGCTCGGCGTACGGCCAGCTCGACGCCCTCTGGGGCTGCGCGATCGCGCGTCGCGCCTCCTCGTCGAGCACCTCCTGCAGGGCCACCTGGCGGACGTCGGCGACGTACAGCATGTCCAGGGCGCGCTTGCGCGCCTTGGTGCGTGCGCCCATACCGCTACTCGTTCACGCGGCCGAGGTAGTCGCCCGAGCGCGTGTCGACCTTCACCTTCGTGCCCGTCTCGAGGAAGAGCGGCACCTGGATCTCGTAGCCGGTCTCGAGCGTCGCGGGCTTGGTGCCGCCCGTCGAGCGGTCACCCTGCAGCCCCGGCTCCGTGTAGGTGACCTCGAGCACGACCGACGCCGGCAGGTCGAGGTAGAGCGGCAGCCCATCGTGCATGGCGATGGTGACCTGCTGGTTCTCGAGCATGAAGTGCGCGGCGTCCCCGACGACCGAGCCCGGCACGGTGACCTGGTCGTAGTCCGTCGTGTCCATGAAGACGAAGTCGGCGCCGTCCTGGTACAGGTACTGGTAGTCGCGGCGATCGACGTTGGCGAAGTCGATCTTGGTTCCCGCGTTGAAGGTCTTGTCGACGACCTTGCCGCTCGTCACGTTCTTGAGCTTGGTGCGCACGAAGGCGCCACCCTTGCCGGGCTTGACGTGCTGGAACTCGATGACGGCCCATAGCTGACCGTCGAGGTTGAGCACGCTGCCGTTCTTGATGTCGTTGGTCGTCGCCATGAGGCCGTCACAATCCGTTCCGTGGGTCACGAGCAGCGCATCGAGGGTGCGAGCGCCGCCGAGCGAGTCTAGTGCGCGGCTAGGAGGAGCGCAGAATCGCGTCGAGCGCGAGGTGGTAGGACTTCTCGCCGAACCCCGCGATCACGCCGGTCGAGACGCCGCTCACGACGCTCGTGTGACGGAACTGCTCCCGGGCGTGCGGATTGGAGAGGTGCACCTCGATGACGGCGACTCCCGCGCCGGTGACGAGCGCGACAGCGTCCCGCAGTGCGTATGAGTAGTGCGTGAAGGCTGCGGGATTGAGGATGACCGGGGTGCGAGCATCCACGGCCTCGTGCAACCAGCCGATCAGGGTCGCCTCATCGTTCGTCTGGCGCAGGTCGATCTCGACGTCGCCCGCTCGTGCGACGAGCCCGGCCCGCACATCCTCCAGCGTCGCTGTGCCGTAGACCTCGGGCTCCCGCGTTCCAAGCCTGTTGAGATTGGGCCCGTTGAGCACGAGCACGCGATCGATCGTCATGCCGTCAGCCTAGTGAGCGCCCTCACTCTCCGACCTCCTGGTAGGCGGCGAAGAGCATCGACTCGTCGGTGCCGTTGAGCACGCGCGGGCGGGCGATGTCGTCGAGCACGATGAAGCGCAGCATGCCCGCACGCGCCTTCTTGTCGCGCTGCATCGTCGCGAGCAGTGTCTTCCATCGTCCCAGCGGGTACCCGGTGGGCAGGGTGAGGGAGGCGAGGATGCGGCGGTGGCGGTCGACGGCCTCCGCGCTCAGCGAGCCCGCGAGGTGCGCGAGCTCGGCGACGTAGACCATGCCGATCGAGATGGCCGCACCGTGACGCCACCGGTAGCGCTCGGCGTGCTCGATCGCGTGCCCCAGCGTGTGACCGTAGTTCAGGATCTCGCGCTGGCCCTGCTCGGTGAAGTCCTCGCTCACGACGCGGGCTTTGACCGTGATCGCGCGCTCGACGAGCTCGCGGAAGACCTCGGTGCCTGAATCGGTCGCGAGCGTCACATCAGCTTCCAGCAGATCGAGAATCACCGGGTCCGCGATGAAGCCGCACTTCGCGATCTCGGCGAAGCCCGCGAGGATCTCGTTCTGCGGCAGGGTGCCGAGGAGGTCGAGATCGGCGAGCACCACGCGCGGAGCGTAGAAGGCGCCCACGAGGTTCTTGCCCTCCGCCGTGTTGATGCCCGTCTTGCCACCGACGGCGGCATCCACCATGCCCAGCACGGTCGTGGGCACCTGGATGAGCGGCACCCCGCGCAACCAGGTGGCGGCGACGAAGCCCGCGAGGTCGGTCGTGGCACCGCCCCCGAGACCCACGACGACATCGGTGCGCGTGAAGTCGGTCTGCCCCATGACCTGCCAGCAGAACGCGGCGACCTCGACCCGCTTGGCGGCCTCCGCGTCGGGCACCTCGGCGAGCAGCACCTCGATGCGCCCCGCGAGGGCCTCGCGCAGCCCCTCCGCGACAGCACCGAGCGTGGGAGCGTGCACGATGAGCGCTTTCGCCGCCGTCGGCGGGAGATGCTCCTCGAGCGAGGCGAGGAGGCCGCGGCCGACGAGCACGTCGTACGCGGAATCCCCCGTCACGGGGATGGCGGTCGTGGCGGTCGTCATGCATGGCCTCCCGGTGCTTCGTGGGCGGGCAGAGTGCGCACCCAGGTGGCGATCTCCTCGGCGATTTGGCTCGTCGGCCGGCGCGAGGTGTCCCACTGCACGGTCGCGAGCGACTGGTACACGGGCATGCGCGCCTCGACGAGCTCCGTCCAGCGCTCGATCCCGCCCGCGAGCAGCGGCCGCTTGCCGTTGCCGATGCGCGTCGCTACCGCGTCCGGCGTGATCGTGAGCAGCACCACGGGCAGCGCGCGCAGCGCTTCCGCGGTCGACGGGGTCATCACCGCACCACCGCCGAGCGCGACGATCGCGGGCTGGCCGAGCGCGTGGGCCACGGCCTCCGCCTCCCAGCGGCGGAAGGTCGGCTCGCCCTGCTCGGCGAAGATCGTCGGGATCGGCCCGTGCTCGGCCTCGACGAGAGCATCGGTGTCGAGGAAGGGCACCGACAGGGTGCGCGCTACGCGCTTGCCGATCCGCGTCTGGCCGGCGGCAGGCGCCCCGATGAGCACGGCGAGCGGCGAGGGTGTCTCGGTGCTCGCACGGGGGCGCGTCCCGTCGCGCTCAGGCACGGGCCTCGGCGACCGCCGTCCGGAGCGTCGCCGGGATGGCGGCGAGGTAGTTCTCGAGATTGCGGCGCGTCTCGTCGATCGAGTCGCCACCGAACTTCTCGGTGACGGCCTCGGCGAGGACGAGGGCGACCATGGCCTCCGCGACGACGCCGGCCGCGGGCACGGCGCACACGTCGGAGCGCTGATGGTGGGCGGGCGCGGCCTCGCCGGTGGCGGTGTCGATGGTGCGCAGCGCGTGCGGCACGGTCGCGATGGGCTTCATTCCCGCACGCACGCGGAGCGCTCCGCCGGTGCTCATCCCACCCTCAGTACCGCCCGCGCGATCGCTCTCCCGGTGGATCACGCCGTCCTCCAGTACGAGCTCGTCGTGCGCTGCGGAGCCAGGCCGGCGGGTCGACTCGAAGCCGTCTCCAACCTCGACGCCCTTAATGGCCTGGATGCCCATGAGCGCCGCCGCGAGGCGGGCGTCGAGGCGGCGATCCCAGTGCACGTAAGAGCCCAGACCGGGCGGAAGCCCGTACGCGATGACCTCGACCACACCGCCGAGGGTGTCGCCACTCTTGTGGGCGGCGTCGACCTCCTCCACCATGCGGGCGCTCGTTTCGGCGTGCAGGCAGCGCAGCGGGTCGGCGTCGAGACGGTCCACGTCGTCGGGGTGCGGGAGCGGGGCATCCTCGGGAACGCGCACCGGGCCGATGCTCAGGGTGTGCGCGACGAGACGCACGCCGAGCTCCGACAGGAACGACCTCGCGATCGCGCCGAGGGCGACGCGCGCCGCCGTCTCCCGAGCACTCGCACGCTCGAGCACCGGGCGCGACTCGTCGAAGCCGTACTTCTGCATGCCGACCAGGTCGGCGTGACCGGGCCGAGGTCGCGTCAGAGGAGCACCCCGACCGGTCTGTAGCTCGGCGGGGTCGACCGGGTCGGGGCTCATGACAGTGGTCCACTTGGGCCACTCGGTGTTGCCGATGCGCAGAGCGACCGGGCTGCCCATGCTCACGCCGTGCCGCACTCCCCCGGAGATCGTCAGCTCGTCCTGCTCGAACTTCATCCGCGCGCCGCGACCGTAGCCGAGCTTGCGGCGTTGCAGATCGGCCTGAATCGCCTCCCGCAGAACGGGCACGCCCGCGGGCAGCCCCTCGAGGACGGCAATGAGTTCGGGGCCGTGAGATTCCCCGGCGGTCAACCAGCGCAGCATGCCCCTAGTCTTTCACGAGCGCGGAGGCCATCGCGGCCTCCACCGTCGCCTCCGCCTCGAGCGGCTCCTCGGTCTGGCCGGAGACGAAGAGTCGAACCTGCCGGACCGCCTGGTGGAGAAGCATGTCGCGACCGGAGGCCACGCGACCGCCCACGGCGAGCCACTGCGCGGCGAGCGGCCCAGGCCAGGGGTGGTAGGTGACATCGAGGGCGACGGCGTGCTCTCGCGCGCTCACGGGCAGCTCCGCGTCAAGGGGTACGCCGTTCGGAAGAGTCCACGCGACGACGTCGGTTTCCTCCACGACAGCTGCCAGGTCACCGAGCGCGACCACATCGAGCTCGAGCCCGAGCTCCTCGGCGAGCGAGCGGATGCCGACCGCGCGAGCGGCGTCGCGCACCGCCACCGTGATGCCTCGCACTCCCAGCACGTCGAGCGCGACGACGACCGAGCGCGCCGTCGCACCGGCGCCCACCACCACAGCGTGCTCGGCTGTGCTCAGCCCGGCTCCCTGTAGCGAGCGCCCGACTCCGACCACATCAGTGTTGCGCACGACCCGTCGACCCTCGTCGGAGAGCAGCAGGGTGTTGGCGGCCCCCGTCAGCCGAACATCGCGGTCGTCATCGTCGCCGAATCGCGCAAGCTCCTCTTTGAGCGGCATCGTGGCCGAGAGGCCGCGCCAGGAGCGATCAAGCCCGTCGATGAAGGCCGCGAGTTCGTGCTCGCGCACCTCTGCTCGACCGTACGACCAATCGAGGCCGAGCACCTCGTACGCCGCGGTGTGCATCGCGGGCGACAGAGAGTGCGCGACGGGGTGCCCAAGGACGGCGAGCCTGCGATCACTCACAGTAGACGGCGTTCTCCTCGCTCGCGCGGCACCAGGCGCGCAGCTGCGCCACGCCCGCCTCGTGCTCCGCGAGCGTCTCGGAGAACTTCGTCTCGCCGGTGGCCAGGTCGATCGTCACGAAGTAGAACCAGTCGCCCTCGGCAGGGTTGAGCGCGGCGTCGATGGCGAGATCGCCGGGTGCCGCGATCGGGCCGATCGGGAGGCCCGGATTCGCATAGGTGTTGTATGGGTTCTCGGCACTCAAGGCGTCGCCGCTCGACCACACCGACCCGGTCTCGCCCGCACCGTACTGGGTGGCTGAGTCGAACTGCAGGAGGGCATTCTCCGCCAGGCGGTTCTCGATGACGCGCGCCACCCGGTAGAAGTCCTCCGCGAGCCGCGCCTCGCGCTGGATGAGCGAGGCCTTCGTGAGCACCTCGTGGCGGTCCTGCTCGGCGACGCCCGCCGCGTCCAGTCGGGCAAACATCTCATCCACGAGTATGCGGATGTGATCCTCCGCAGTCGTTCCGGGCTCGAAGCGGTACGTCGCGGGGAACAGGTAGCCCTCGATGTTCGGAGCGACCGCGGGAACGCCGTACAGAGACGGGTCGGCGATGGCCGCCTCGTACTCCTCGAGGGCGATGCCCGTGCCCGCCGACAGCGCCTCGATGACCTCGCCGGCCCGCAGGCCCTCGCGCACGGTCGCGCTCAGCTCGACCTTGTTGGCGGGGTCGAGAAGAGCATCCAGCGCCGACTGCGCCGACATCTGCTCCTCAAGACGGTAGGTGCCGGGGATGAAGGAGATCGACGGGTCGGCCAGGAGGAGTTCGTAGAAGGCGTCGAAGGTCATCGTCACGCCCTGCTCCGTCAGAGATTCCGCGACGTCGGCACCGATCTCACCGCTGTAGATGGTCACGAGCACTTCGGTGCCGTTGCCCGAGCCCTCGTAGTCGTTGGGCAGCTCCCAGCCGAGCACTTCACGCACCTGGGTCTCGTAGTTCGTCCAGACGTACCAGGCGCCGCCGGCTGCTCCTCCCAGGAGCAGCACCACGAGTATTCCCAGCACCCACGGCCAACGGCGTCGGCGTCGTGCGCCACCGGTGCGGTCGAGGGGGGTGCGTCGCGTGCTCGAGCGCCCTCGTGCGTCCCGCGCCGCTCGACGTGAGAGCGGGGCCGACTCGCCCTTGGTCACCGACGGGCGCGAGTCCTCGGCGTTGCGGCTCGCCGGCGCGGAGCTCGGCTGCGCCGGGCGGAAAATCGCGTCCCAGTTGTCGTCGTTCTCGCTCACGGTCAGGGGTGTCCTTCGTCCGGGTCGACGAGTTCGCCGGGCGGGCTGCCGCTGGCGCGCTCGTGGTCGAGGGCGTGCTGGAGCAGGATAACAGCGGCGACCTGGTCGACGACGGCGCGGGACGTGCGCGAGGTTCGACCCGCTTCCCGCAGCGAGCGTGCGGCGGTGACGGTCGTGAGCCGCTCGTCGACGAGACGCACAGCGATGCCGAGGGTGCGGGCAAGCTCGATGGCGACAGACCGCGCGTCTGCCGTGGACGCCGTCTCGGCGCCGCTCAACGAGAGCGGGAGTCCGACGACCAGTTCGGTCGCGCCCGTCTCGTCGACGATGCGGCGGATGCTCGCACCGTAGTCGCTCCGTCGCGGGAGAGTCTCGACGGGGGTCGCGAGCATTCCGTGCACATCGCTGCGCGCGATGCCGATGCGGGCGCGCCCCACGTCGACGCCGAGCCGCACGGCGGGCCTCATGCTCAGGAGCGCAGCTCGCGCACGATGGCCTCGAGGGCCGCCCCGATCGCCGATGGCTCCGAACCGCCCCCTTGCGCGAGGTCGTCCTTGCCTCCGCCACCGCCGCCCAAGACGCCGGAGGCGATGCGCGCCAGCTCGCCCGCCTTCGCGCCGACCTCGCGAGCCGATGGTGTCGTCGCCACGATCACGGTCGCCTTGCCGCCCACCTCGGCCGCGAGGGCCACGACCGCCGCGGTGTCGGCCAGGCGCGCGCGCACGTTCGTCGCGAGGGCGCGCACATCATCTGCCGAGCCGACCGAGCCGATATTCTCGACGACCGCGGCGACCGCCCCCATCGGCGATGCGGACGCCACGAGCGCCGGCACGCGTTCGCTGAGCCGGCTCGCCTCGATCTGCGCGATGCGCTTCTCCGCCGCCTTGAGCTGCGCCGCGAGCTCGCTGATCCGCTCAGGAAGCTTGTCCTTCGGCGTCTTGAGGGTGCTCGTCAGCTGTGCGACGATCGCCCGCTCTGTCGCGAACTCCCGAAAGGCGTCGAGGCCCACAAGCGCCTCTACTCGCCGATTGCTCGAGCCGACCGACGACTCGCTCACGAGACTGATCATCCCGATTTCCGCCGAGCTCGCGACGTGGGTGCCGGCGCACAGCTCGCGCGACCACGGGCCGCCGATGTCCACCACCCGCACGCGGTCGCCGTATTTCTCGCCGAACAGGGCCATCGCGCCGAGCGACTTCGCCTCATCGAGCCCCATGACCCGCGTCTCGACGGGAAGGTTGTCGCGTACGGCGATGTTGCTGATCTCTTCCAGCTCGCTGCGCGTGGCGGGGCTCAGCGCCTGGTTCCAGCTGAAGTCGAGGCGCATGTACCCGGCCTTGTTGTAGGAGCCGGACTGGTGGGCGTCGTCGCCGAGGGTCTGACGAAGGGCTGCGTGGATGACGTGCGTGGCCGAGTGCGCCTGGGTGGCCGCGCGCCGCCACTGCGGGTCGACGTGCGTCGTCGCGGCGTGCCCCACCTGCACCTCTCCGCTGCGCACCTGAACGCGATGGCTCACGAGGCCCCCGATCGGGCGCTGCACGTCGAGCACCTCGAGCTCGTAGCCCGGGCCGACGATCGACCCGGCGTCAGACTCCTGTCCTCCGGACTCCGCGTAGAGAGTGGTCTCGGCGAGGATGATCTCGGCGAGATCGCCGGCGTGTGCCGCGGGAACGCTGCGCCCGTCCACGATGACGCCGAGCACGGTCGTCTCGGCGTCGAGCTGGTCGTAGCCGAGGAAGTGGGTCTCGCCGTGGGCGCGGAACTCCCCGTACACCGAGACGTCGGCGAGCACCGCCTTCTTCGACTTGGCATCGGCTTTGGCGCGCGAGCGCTGTTCGCTCATCAGCCGGTCGAAGGCGGCGCGGTCGACGGAGAGCCCAGCCTCTTCGGCCATCTCGAGCGTCAGATCGATGGGGAAGCCGAACGTGTCGTGCAGCTGGAAGGCGGTGTCGCCCGCCAGCACTCCCCCGCCAGCCTGCGCGGTGCGGTCGACGGCGAGATCGAGGATGCTCGTGCCTGCGGCGAGCGTGCGCAGGAACGCCTCCTCCTCACCGAGGGCGAGGCGCGACACGCGATCGTAGTTCTCCGCCACGTCCGGGTAGGCGGTGCTCATCGCGTCCCGCGAGGCGCCGAAGAGCTCCGCGAAACTCGGGGCGTCAACCCCGAGCAGCCTCATGGCCCGGATGCTGCGCCGCATGAGGCGGCGCAGGATGTAGCCCCGTCCCTCGTTGCCCGGCGCGACGCCGTCGGTCATGAGCATGAGGGAGGACCGCACGTGGTCGGCGATGACGCGCATGCGCACGTCATCCTCGGGATCAGCACCGTAGCGGCGTCCGGACAGGCTCGCGGCTGCGTCGAGCACGGGGCGCACCTGGTCGATCTCGTACATGTTCTCGACGCCCTGCTTGAGGAACGCGACGCGTTCCATACCCATGCCGGTGTCGATGTTCTTGTTCGGCAGTTCGCCCACGATGCGGAACTCGGTCTTCGAGGCCACCTGGTCGATCGCGTACTGCATGAACACGAGGTTCCAAATCTCGATGTACCGGGTGTCGTCCACCGCGGGGCCGCCCTCGGGGCCGTAGGCGGGGCCGCGGTCGAAATAAATCTCCGAGCACGGGCCCGCGGGGCCGGGCTGACCGGTCGACCAGTAGTTGTCCTCCTTGCCCATGTTCTGGATGCGCTCGTCGGGCAGGCCCGCGATGCTCTTCCACAGGCGCCGCGCCTCGTCGTCCTCTTCGTACACGGTGACCCAGAGGTCCTTCTCAGCGAAGCCCAGACCGCCCTGAGTCTCCGGCAGGGTCAGGAGCTCCCAGGCATACTCGATCGCACCGGCCTTGAAGTAGTCGCCGAACGAGAAGTTGCCGTTCATCTGGAAGAACGTGCCATGACGCGTCGTCTTGCCGACCTCGTCGATGTCGTTCGTCCTGATGCACTTCTGCACGCTCGTGGCGCGCGGGTACGGTGCCGGCACGACCCCCGTGAGGTAGGGGATGAACGGCACCATGCCCGCGATCGTGAACATGACCGTCGGGTCATCCGCGATGAGCGAGGCGGAGGGCACGACCGTGTGACCGCGGCTTCCGAAGAAGTCGAGCCACCGGCGCTGGATGTCGGCGGTCTGCATGGAGGGTTCCTGTGTCTCGGTCGGTGGGGCTGGCGTGCCCCGCCCGACGACGTGGGGCGTGCTACTTGAGGCGGTTGGTGAGGTCGGCGATCGTGTCCTCCGCCTCGGCCACGGCGGCGCGCAGCTCGGCCTCGCGCTGCTTGTAGCCCTCGACGACAGCCGTGCCGAACTCGCGGGCCTTCTCATCGACATCGTCGAAGAACTGCTTGCCCTGCGGGGTCTTGGCCACCTGGTGGGCGGCGATGAATCCGACGGCGGCGCCGACGATGAGCCAGACGATGTTCTTCATGGGGTACTCCCTCGATCGGTGGTGCGGTCAGTGGTGCGGTCGCGGGTGAGCCCGAATGCGGGCAGACTCCAGCCTAGCGGGAGCGGGAGACGACGAACGGGGGCCCGGCGTGCGCCGAGCCCCCGTTCCGTAGAGTGCTGTGGAGCCCTATCGGGCCGCGTAGTACTCGACGACGAGCTGGACCTCGCACGTCACGGGGACCTCGGCGCGCTTGGGGCGGCGCACGAGGCGCGCCTGGAGCGTGGAGAGATCGACCTCCAGGTAGCCGGGCACCTTCGGCAGCACGTCGACGTGGCCACCTGCCGCGGCGACCTGGAACGGCTCCATGCCCTCGCTGCGAGCCTTGACGTGGATGAGCTGGCCAGGCTTCACGCGGAAGGAGGGCCGGTCGACGAGCTGTCCGTCGACGAGGATGTGGCGATGCACGACCATCTGGCGCGCCTGCGCGGTCGTGCGGGCGAAGCCGGAGCGCAGCACGAGCGCGTCAAGGCGCATCTCGAGCAGCTCGACGAGGTTCTCACCGGTCAGGCCAGCCGAGCGACGTGCCTCGTTGAACGCGATCTTGAGCTGTGCCTCGCGGATGCCGTACTGGGCGCGGAGGCGCTGCTTCTCGCGCAGGCGCACGGCGTAGTCACTGTCGGCCTTGCGCTTGGTGCGGCCGTGCTCACCGGGGGCGTAGGGGCGCTTCTCGAGGTACTTGGCCGCCTTCGGGGTGAGGGCGATGCCGAGGGCACGCGAGAGTCGGGTCTTGCTGCGAGTGCGTGACTTGGTGGACACGTCTTCCTTCCATGGTCGTGGCCGAGAATCTCAGCGGCTCACGGGCGTACACCTCTCCGTCCGTTCCGGACGCACGCCGAGGCGATCCGGTGGAGACTGCGAGGGAGGGTGTGCCCATATCTGACGGGCCGAGCAAGCTTAGCAGAGCGCCCGACGTCGCTCACTCACCCGGGCCGCTTCTCGCCCCGCACGATCGCCCGCAGCTTCGCGAGCCGAGCCGTCACCTCGCGCTCGTACCCCCGCTCCGTCGGGCGGTAGTACTCCCGCTCCGCCAGCGCGTCGGGCAGGTGCTGCTGCTCCGCGACACCCAGCGGTTCGTCGTGCGGGTACACGTAGCCCTGTCCGTGACCGAGCCGTTTCGCTCCCGGGTAGTGTGCATCGCGCAGCGGCGCGGGCACGCGACCGATCCCGCCTGCCCGCACGTCGGCGATCGCGGCGTCCAAGGCCCGGTAGGAGGCGTTCGACTTGGGTGCCGTCGCGAGGTACACGACGGCTTCGGCGAGGGGGATGCGGCCCTCGGGCATGCCGATGAGCTGCACCGCCTGCGCAGCCGCGACTGCGAGAGGGAGCGCCTGCGGGTCCGCAATGCCGATGTCCTCCGCTGCGGAGATGATCACGCGTCGCGCGATGAACCGAGGGTCCTCCCCCGCTTCGATCATGCGGGCGAGGTAGTGCAGCGCGGCGTCCGGATCGCTCCCGCGGATCGACTTGATGAAGGCGCTGATCACGTCGTAGTGCTCGTCGCCCTGCTTGTCGTAGCGCAGCAGCGCCCGGTCGACCGCGCGCGCCACGATGTCGGCCGTGATCACAGGAGGCGCATCCCCCTCGGTTTGCTCCGAGGCGGTTGCGGAGGCTCCTGCGGACTGCGCAGCGGCCTCGAGCGCGGTGAGCGCGCGCCGAGCGTCTCCTGACGCGAGTCGCACGAGCGCCTCGCGGGCAGCCGGATCGAGCACGAACCGTCCTCCAAGCCCGCGTGGGTCGGCGACTGCCCGGTCCACGAGCTCGCCCAGGTCGACATCGCTGAGGGCGGCCAGTGTGAGCAGGAGACTGCGGCTCAACAGCGGCGCGATGACCGAGAAAGACGGGTTCTCCGTCGTCGCCGCGATGAGGATCACCCATCCGTTCTCGACACCGGGGAGCAGCGCATCCTGCTGCGCCTTGGTGAACCGATGGATCTCATCGAGGAACAGCACCGTCGAGGAGCCGTAGAGGTCTCTGTCTGCCAGGGCCCGCTCCATGACCTCGCGCACATCCCGCACACCGGCCGTCACGGCCGAGAGCTCGACGAAGCGCCGGCCCGAGCTGCGCGCGATCGCCTGGGCGAGCGTCGTCTTGCCGGTGCCCGGAGGTCCCCAGAGGATGACCGAGACCGCGCTCGGCGACCGCGAGGGGTCATCGCTCGCCAAGCTCACGAGCGGCGAACCCGGAGCGAGAAGATGCTGCTGGCCCGCCACCTCCTCGAGGGAGCTGGGCCTCATGCGAACAGCCAGGGGAACGGCGCTCGAGCCGAGCCCGGGCTGTGCATCCATGGGGCGATGCTATCGGCCCCCGCCAGGGGCGCACCGGTATCGCCGGGCTCTGGCTCGCCCTCGACTAGAGTTCACCTCGGCGCCCTCCGGCGGCGCCGCCAGCGTTCGCACGGCAGAGGGAGCACAGTGGTAGCCAGCTCGAGCAAGGATCGTCAGGCGCGCGAGAGGCTGCGTCAATATCAGGCGCGCCAGACCGTCCACGTGACGAAGGTCGCGCGCCGCAAGCGCGACAATCTCATCGCGGTGGTCGGGCTCGTCGTCGTGGCCGCTCTTGCGACGACGGCGCAGCTGGCGTACCTCGCCGGGCCGGGCGCTCCGGACCCCGTTAGCACGCCGAGCGCGGAACCGTCCGCCACGCCGACCACGCCGCCCGAGGCCGGGGCTCCCGCGCCGGAGCTCAGCGAGTTTCGCACGTGGACCGGATCGCTCACCCTCAACGACGACATCGAGCTCGCCCTCGAGCTCGACGGCATGGCCGCGCCGCAGGCGGTCGCCTCCTTCGTGTCCCTCGTGCAGACGGAGTTCTACGCCGGGCTCACGTGCCACCGCCTCACGACCGAGGGCATCTTCGTTCTGCAGTGCGGCGACCCCGCAGGCGACGGTACGGGAGGCCCTGACTATCGGTTCGGACCGATCGAGAACGCACCGGAGGATGATGTGTACCCCGCTGGCACGCTCGCGATGGCGCGTCAGGGCGGCGATGGCTCGAGCATGGGCAGCCAGTTCTTCATCGTGTACGAGGGATCCACGATCCCCTCTGACGCGGCGGGCGGGTATACGGTGCTCGGCCGCATCACGAGCGGACTCGACGCCTTGATGAGCGGAATCGTCGACGCCGGCGCCGAGGGCGGGGCGCCGGACGGACCCCCCGCCATCGCAACGACGATCACCAGCATCACGATCCAATAGCGATGCTCGGCACCGTGTCCGGCGCCCGTCCGGCGGTGGGTCGGCGTGGAATATGCTGAAAGGCCGCGCGACGACCGTCGCCGCCGACCGAGTGATCAGAGGATGAGATCCACGTGACTGAGAACGGTGTGACCCAGTGGGGCCGCGTCGACGAGACCGGCACGGTCTACGTCACCGACCGGGGTGCCGAGCGCGCGGTGGGGCAGTATCCCGACGGCACTCCGGAAGAGGCCCTCGCCTACTTCACCCGCAAGTTCGGGGAGCTCGAAGGTCAGGTGCGGCTTCTCGAGCAGCGGGCGAGGGGTGGAGCCCCGGCCGCAGACATCGCGAAGACTGTCGCAAGCCTTACGGAGGCGCTCGACTCGGCCGCGGCCGTCGGAGACCTCGAGTCGCTGCGCGTACGCGTCGCCGCCCTCAGCGTTGCGGTCGAGAAGCTCACGGAGGAGCAGAAAGCCGAAGCCGCTGCCGCTCTTGAGGCAGCTCTCGCGGAGCGCACGCAGATCGTCGTGGCCGCAGAGGCTCTCGCGGCGAAGGATCCGCAGACGGTGCAGTGGAAGCAGGCGACGGCAGAGCTTGACGCGCTCTTCTCGCGCTGGAAGGAGCACCAGCAGACGGGTCCGCGCGTCCCCAAGAAGCAGGCGGACGAGCTGTGGAAGCGCTTTCGCACCGCACGCACGACGGTCGAGACGCACCGTCGCGCGTTCTTCGCGGCCCTCGATGCCGAGCACAAGGATGCTCGGCATCGCAAGCAGGAGCTCGTCTCGCGCGCGGAGGCCCTGGCGAGCCAGGGGACGGCAGGCATTCCCGCCTATCGCCGTCTTCTCGACGAGTGGAAGCAGGCCGGTCGCGCTGGCAAGAAGGTCGATGACGCGCTCTGGGACTCTTTCAAGGCTGCCGGCGACGTGCTCTACGCAGCGAAGGCCGAGGTCGATGCGCGTGAGAACGAGGAGTTCGCAGGCAACCTCGAGGCGAAGCTCGCCATCCTGGAAGAGGCGAAGCCGTTGCTGTCGGCAACCGACCGGGTGGCCGCTCGCAACACGCTCACGAACATCCAGAAGCGGTGGGATGCGATCGGCAAGGTTCCGCGCGACCAGATGAAGTCGATCGAAGACCGACTGCGGGCCATCGAGACCGCCGTGCGCAAGCTCGAGGACGACCACTGGAACACGTCGAACCCCGAGAAGAAGGCGCGCTCCGAGGGCCTCGCCTCCCAGCTGGAGTCGGCGATCGCCACGCTCGAGGAGGATCTCGCCGCAGCTCGTGCCGCGAAGGACGAGGCGAAGGTGGCGGAGCTCACCGAAGCGCTGGAAGCTCGTCGCGCCTGGCTCGCCGCCGTCGACGCCTGAGCGGCAGGCATCGCCCGTCGTCCCCAGTGCGGCGCAGGGCAGCGCTCTCCCCGATTCGGCAGGATGCTCGGAGTCGCCAGACCGCATCGATCACACTATCGGCATGCTGTCAGCGACACCCGACCACCTGACCGAGACCGAGCTACAAGCAGCCGCGCTCGATGGCGAGCTGCACCCCCTCGGCGCGGGCTACCTGCCCATCGACGTCCCCCTCGATCCGCGCGCGCGCCTCACGGCGCTCTCCCCCGCTCTGCGCGACGGCCGTGTCATCGTGGCGGCGCGCTGCGCCGCGTGGGTCTGGGGGTGGACTGAAGCGAGCTGTCCCGTGCTGTGCTGCTGCGTCTCGAGCCTGCATCGAATTCCTTCCACTGCTCGACGCGCGCTCGCGGCGCGGGAAGTCGTGATCGATCCCGATGAGGTGGCGCGGCTCGACGGTATCGCGATCACGACACGGCTGCGCACGCTCATCGATCTCGCTCGACACGATGACGGATCAGATCTGCCTCAGTTGCTCGCCGCGGCGGTACGGGACAGCACCGCCGTCGCGGGAACGGGACTGAGCGGCGACCAGATCGACGCGGCGCTGGCCCGCCGGCCAGCGGCCGCCCACAGCCGCCGAGCGCGCGTTCGCCTTCGCCACGTGCTCGACGAGCTCAGCCGTTGCTGACGCGGTAGACGTCGTACACCGCATCGATACGGCGCACCGCGTTGAGCACGCGGTCGAGATGCGTCGTGTCGCCCATCTCGAAGACGAAGCGGCTGATCGCGAGTCTGTCGCGATTGGTGTTGACGCTCGCGGAGAGGATGTTGACGTGGTGCTCGGTCAGCACGCGCGTGACGTCGGAGAGCAACCCTCCGCGGTCGAGAGCCTCCACCTGCACCTGCACGAGGAACACGCTCTTGGAGGTCGGCGCCCACTCGACGTCGATCATGCGGTCGGGCTCGGCCAGCAACGACTGCACGTTGGTGCAGTCGCCGCGATGCACACTGACCCCCTGACCGCGCGTGACGAAGCCGACGATCGCATCACCGGGCACGGGCGTGCAGCACTTGGCGAGCTTGACGAGGATGTCGGGGGCGCCCCGCACGAGGACCCCGGAATCGCTTGTCCTGAGGGGACTGCGCGAGCGGGCGGGAACGCTGAACGGTTCGTCATCGGACTCCGACTCGACGTGGAGCGTCGCGAGAATCTTCTCGATGACCGACTGGGTGGAGACGTGGCCCTCGCCCACCGCCGCGTACAGGGCCTCGACGGTCTCGTAGCGCAACTGGTGCGCGACGTGCGCGACCGAGTCCTGCGTCATGAGGCGCTGCAGGGGAAGATTCTGCTTGCGCATCGCCCGCGCGATGGCGTCCTTGCCCTGCTCGACGGCTTCGTCGCGTCGCTCCTTCGTGAACCACTGGCGGATCTTCGACCGTGCTCGCGTGCTGGTGACGAAGCTCAGCCAGTCTTGGCTGGGGCCTGCGTCGGGATTCTTCGATGTGAAGACCTCGACCGAGTCTCCGCTCGCCAGCGTTGTCTCCAGGGGAACGAGCCGACCGTTCACCTTCGCCCCCATCGTCCGATGCCCGATCTCGGTGTGCACGGCGTACGCGAAGTCGACGGGCGTTGCACCGGCGGGGAGCCCGATGACCTTGCCCTTAGGCGTGAAGACGTAGACCTCCTTCGCCCCGATCTCGTAGCGCAGGTTGTCGAGGAACTCGGTGGGGTCGCTCGTCTCGGCCTGCCAGTCCGAGATGTGCGCGAGCCACGCCATGTCGGTGTCGGAGCGCTCGGTTCCCGCCTCTCCGCGGCCGGAACCGGCCATACGCTCTTTGTACTTCCAGTGCGCCGCCACACCGAACTCTGCGCGCTGATGCATCTCGTGCGTGCGGATCTGAAGCTCGACAGGGCGCCCGCCAGGGCCGAACACCGTGGTGTGCAGGGACTGGTAGAGATTGAACTTCGGCGTCGCGATGTAGTCCTTGAACCTCCCCGGCATGGGGTTCCAGCGTGCGTGCACGGCACCGAGCACCGCGTAGCAGTCGCGGATCGAGCCGACCAGGATTCGCACCCCGGTGAGGTCGTAGATGTCGTCGAAGTCGCGCCCGCGGTGCACCATCTTCTGGTAGATCGAGTAGTACTGCTTGGGCCGGCCGACGACGGCGCCCTTGATCTTCGCCTGACGCAGATCGGTCTGAACCTCCTCGATGACCTGCTGGACGAAGGCCTCGCGCTCCGGTGTGCGGCCCTTCACGAGACTTTCGATCTCGACGTAGATCTTGGGGTACAGCACCGAGAACGAGAGGTCCTCGAGCTCCCACTTGATCGTCTGAATGCCGAGGCGATGCGCCAGGGGCGCGTAGATCTCGAGCGTCTCCTGGGCTTTCCGTCTGGCCGACTCGGCCGGGACGAAGCCCCACGTGCGGGCGTTGTGGAGGCGGTCGGCGAGCTTGACGATCAGCACGCGGATGTCTTTCGACATCGCCACGATCATCTTGCGAACGGTCTCGGCCTGGGCGCTGTCGCCGTACTTGAGCTTGTCCAGCTTGGTGACCCCGTCGACGAGCATGCCGATCTCGTCGCCGTAGTCGGCGCGAAGCTGGTCGATCGAGTACTCGGTGTCTTCCACGGTGTCGTGCAGCAGAGCCGCCGCGATGGTCTTGGCCCCGATACCGAGTTCGGCGAGAATCTGCGCGACCGCGAGCGGGTGCGTGATGTACGGCTCGCCGCTCTTGCGTGTCTGGTTCGCGTGAGCCCGCTCGGCGGTCCTGTACGCGCGCTCGATGAGACCGATGTCGGCCTTCGGGTGCTGCTGCCGTACTGCCTTGATGAGGGTCTCGAGGCCCCCAGCGGGCTGAGATCGCGAGAAGATACGAGGCAGGAGCGCGCGCAGCGCAGGGCCCTGCTGCTGCGTGGTATCGGTCATCCCTGCCCCTCCTGCTCCGATTCTACGGCGCGTGGGTGGGCATCCCGCTCAGGCGGGATCAGCGGACGGCGCCCGACTCCGGGCGTGCTGCTTTCTGCCGCGAGCCCTGCTTCTTGACCTCGGGCTCGTTCTCCCGCAGGTGCACGTACAGCGGCGCGGCGAGGAAAATGGACGAGTACGTTCCCACGAGTGTGCCGATGAAGAGCGCGAGAGCGATGTCGCGGAGCGTGCCGGCGCCGAGCAGCAGTGAGCCGATGAAGAGGATCGCGGCGGTCGGCAGCACCGCGACCACGGAGGTGTTGATCGAGCGGACGAGGGTCTGGTTCACCGCGAGGTTGACCGACTGCGCGAAGGTGCGCCGCGATTCGACTCCGTCCTCGCTCGTGTTCTCTCGAACCTTGTCGAACACGACGACCGTATCGTAGAGCGAGTAGCCCAGGATCGTGAGGAAGCCGATGACCGCGGCTGGCGTGATCTCGAGGCCGAGCACGCCGTACACCCCGGTCGTGATGATGAGATCGTGGAAGAGCGCGACGATCGCCGCGAGCGCCATCTTCCAGGTGCGGAAGTACAGCGCCATGACGACGCTCGCGAAGAGCAGGAAGACGACAAGGGCAGAGAGCGCCTGACGGGTGATGTCGGCGCCCCAGGTCGCGCCGATGAACGAGGAGGCCACGTCGGCCTGAGTGACGCCATAGGCGTCCGCGAGCGCGGCCCTCAACTCATCCGTCTCCCCTGGGGTGAGTTGCTCGGTCTGGACGCGCACCGAGTCGCTGCCCACGATGGACACTCGAGGGTTGGCGCCGCTGACGACGTTCTCCACGGCATCCACCGCAATCGCGGTCGCTGCTGCAGTGCCCTCGATCGCGGCGGAGCTGCCCGTGACGCGGAACTCGGAGCCCCCGCGAAACTCGATGCCGAACACGAAACCGCCGCGCAAAGCGGTGAACGCGATCGCGAGGATGATGACGGCGGCGCCGATGGAGTACCACACGACGCGCTTGCCGACGAAGTCGAACGATCGTGCGCCGGTGTACAGGTCGTTGCCGACCCTGGTGAGCATGCTCATCGCGCGTCCTCTCCTTCGCCGCGGGCTTCCGCGGCCTTGCGCTCGGCTATCGTCTGACGCCGTTGCGCCTCACGGCTGCTGCTGGCCCGCTTGACGGCCGTCACCGATTGCGGCTGTCGGAACTGGGCGCGTCCTCGGTAGACAGCGCCGAGCGCCTTGGGGTCGAGGCCGCTCAACGGGTGGCCGTCACCGAAGAACCGGGTGCGACCGAGCAGCTGCATCATCGGGTGCGTGAACAGTGCCACGACGACGAGGTCGACGATCGTCGTGATGCCCAGCGTGAAGGCGAAGCCCCGCACGTTGCCGACGGCGAGCACGAAGAGCACGGCCGCGGCGATGAAGTTGATGACGTCCGAGATGAGGATCGTGCGGAATGCGCGCTTCCAGCCAGCCTGGACCGCCCCGTCCAGTCGACGACCATCACGCAGCTCGTCCCTGATGCGCTCGAAGTACACGATGAAGGAGTCGGCGATCACACCGATGGAGATGATGAGGCCGGCGACGCCCGCGAGAGAGAGCCGATACCCCTGCTGATTCGACAGGTAGGTGATGATGAGGTAGGTGACGATGCCGGCGATGACGAGGGATGCGATGATCACGCCGCCGAGCGCGCGGTACTGGATGAGCGCATAGCCGATGACCAGGGCGATACCGATGAGACCCGCGATGATGCCGCTCTGCAGTTGCGAGAGACCGAGCGTCGCCGTGATGTTCTCGCTGCTCTGCACCTCGAAGCCGAGCGGCAGCGCGCCGAACTTGAGCTGGTCGGCCAGCACCTGAGCGCTCTCCTGCGTGAAGTTTCCGCTGATCTGCGGCGAACCGTCCGTGATCGCGCTGATCGTGCGCGGGGCGCTGATGACGCGCCCGTCCAGCACGATGGCGAATTGGTTGCGAATGCCCGTGAGGGTCACGAGCCGCTCGGTGACCTCGCGGAACTGCGCCGTGCCTTCCTCGTTGAAGTCGATGAAGACGCCGAACTCGTTCGTGGTCACTCCGGTCGAGGAGGCTATGAGGCCCGATCGCGCGTCGGCGATGGCCTCGCCCTCGACCTCGACGGGCCCCAGGATGTACTTGATCGAGTCGTCGGCCTCGCACGTGATGAGGGGCTCGTCCACTGGCGCGACGTTCGCGCCCACGACGTCGAGGCTCGCGCAGTCGAACGTGTCGAACTCTCGCTGGAGCTCCTCGGTGATCCAGGCAGGATCGCTCGCATCGGTGGGCGAGGCGCTGGGTGCGGGCTCGGCCGAGCCGTCGTCCGGTGCGTCGTCGCCAGAGGCGTCGCCTTCGGCGGACTCGTCGTCGGTCGCCTCAGGGTCGTCGAGAACCTGATTCGAGGCGAGGTCGGCGAGCAGCACAGGCCGAAACTCGAGCTTGGCCGAGCTCTGAATGCGTTCGATCGTGGCGGGGTCGGGTACGCCCGGAATCGCCACGACGATGTTCTCACCGCCCTGCGTATTGATCTCCGCCTCGCTCACGCCTCCGGCGTCGACGCGCTGCCGGATGATCGCGACGGCCTGCTCGAGCTGCTCCTGGTCGACCTGCTCACCGGAGGCCAGCTGCGGCGCGAGGATGATCTGCGTGCCGCCTTCCAGGTCGAGGGCAAGCTTCGGCGTCCACTGCCCGTTGTTGAACAGAACGCTCGCGCCATTGGCGGCAATGAGGCCGACGATGATGACGAGCAGCCAGACGAGTGAGCGGATCGCATTGCGCTCCGGAGTGCTTCGGGCCACCTCTAGGTACTCATTTCTTGGGTCGGATGCGCAGGCATGCGCACGATGCCCGCGTCATCAGCGCGGGGCAACGACGGAACTCTGTCAGTCGTCGGACTTCGGCGAATCGGCGCTCGACTCATTCAGTCGCGGACCGGCCGGAGCCTCCTCCTCGTTCTCGTCCTCGTCGTCGACGACGTCGTCCTCGACGACGCGAGCGAGAGTCTGGCGGTGCACGCGCACCGTGCTGCCCGGTCCCGTCTCCAGGACGGCGATGTTGGACTCTTCGTCGATCTCGAGGAGCGTGCCGAAGAGGCCGAAGTTGGTCATGACCTCTGCACCCGGCACCATCTTCTCCTGCAGTTCCGCCATGTCGGCGCGACGCTTCCGCGAGTTGCGGATCATGAAGAAGATGAGCAGGGCCAGGACGGCCAGCATGACGATGGTCAACGGATCCATGGAGTGGGACGCCTTTCGGGGAGTTCAGCGGCTCGACGACGCGGTCGTCGTCAGGGCGTGCGGATGCTGCGCCGGAGCCTGCCGACCACTATAGGTCATCGAGCACGGTCGCCTCGGGCCTCCGGCCGAGGTGTCGCCACGCCTGTGCCGTGGCGACACGGCCGCGCGGAGTGCGCGAGAGCAGGCCGGTGCGCACGAGGAAGGGCTCGACGACCGCTTCGATCGTCTCCGCCTCCTCGCCGACGGAGACCGCGAGCGTAGAAAGCCCCACCGGACCCCCGGAGAACCGATCGACGATAGCGCTGAGCACTGCGCGGTCGAGGCGATCCAGTCCTCGATCGTCGACGTCGTAGAGATCGAGCGCCGCCCTGACGGCATCCCGGTCTGCGGCACCGCCGTTCACGAGGGCGAAGTCGCGCACACGGCGCAGGAGGCGGTTGGCGATGCGGGGGGTGCCCCGAGAGCGACCCGAGATCTCGGTGAGCGCATCCTGCTCGATATCGAATCGCAGCAGCGCGGCGGCACGCGTGATGACGCGCAGGAGCTCCTCCGGCTCGTAGAACTCCAGATGCGCCGTGAATCCGAAGCGGTCGCGCAACGGATTCGGCAGGAGCCCGGAACGCGTCGTGGCCCCGACGAGCGTGAACGGCGCGAGCTCGAGAGGGATGCTCGTCGCTCCCGCACCTTTGCCCACCATGATGTCGACTCTGAAGTCCTCCATGGCGAGGTACAGCATTTCCTCGGCAGACCGGGCCATCCGGTGGATCTCGTCGACGAAGAGCACCTCGCCGGGCACGAGCGACGACAGCACGGCGGCCAGGTCGCCGGCGTGCTGGATCGCCGGCCCGCTCGTCATGCGCAACGGTCGTTGGCCCTCGTGGGCGACGATCATCGCGAGCGTGGTCTTCCCGAGCCCCGGCGGCCCCGCAAGCAGGATGTGATCGGGGCTGCGGTTCTGGATCGACGCGGCCTCCAGCAGCAGCTGCAGCTGCCGGCGAACCTTCTGCTGCCCGACAAACTCGTCGAGGCTGTGCGGCCGCAGCGCGCCCTCGAAGGCGAGCTCTGCGTCGGATTCGGGGTCGGGCCGCACGATACCGCCGCTCATCGTGCCGGACCGAGCTGCGCGAGGGCACGACGCAGCAGGACGGGGAGCTCGGGCAGCGGAGACTCCTGGGCATCACCGATGACCGCAGCGGCCGCGTCGAGGGCGGTGCGCTCGGGCCACCCGAGTCCGGTGAGCGCTGCCACGAGGGCGGTGCGAGGTGCGGTCGCGTCGAGCCCGGCTTCGTCCGACGCTCCTGCGCGCACCGGCGTGCGCGGGGCGTCGAGCTTGCCGGCGAGCGTGATCACGATGAGCTTCGCCGTCTTCGGACCGATGCCGCTCACGGCCCGGAACGGAGCGTCGTCGTCGTGCGCGATCGCACGCGCGATCGCGTCAGCGTCCATGGAGCCGAGAACGCCGAGCGCCGACTTCGGGCCGACTCCCGACACGGTGCGCAGCAGCTCGAAGAGCCCGAGGTCGACTTCGTCCGCGAAGCCGAAGAGGCTCAGATCGTCCTCGCGCACGACGAGGGCGGTGTGCAGTCTCACCGTGTCACCGACGCGCAGCTCTCGGGCGTGGCGCTCGGTGATCGCGAGAGCGTAGCCCACCCCCGCAACCTCGAGCACGAGTCGGCTGGCAGCGAGGGCCACGACGGTTCCGCGAAGGCTGGCGATCACCTGTCGAGCCTACGGGCGGCCGCCGCCTTCTCCGCGGCGCGCCACGCCTCCTGGGCCGGTGTGGAAGGCTGTTCGGGAACGCTGCGCGCTCCCCCGTCGCTCACTGAGCCAGGCGATCCTCGCCAGCCGTGGCAGATCGCAAGCGCAAGAGCATCGGCCGCGTCGGCAGGCTTCGGCGCGGCATCCAATCGCAGGATGCGCTGCACCATCGCCGTGACCTGCTTCTTGTCGGCACCACCGTGCCCGGTGACTGCGGCCTTGACCTCCGTCGGGGTGTGCAGTGCGACGGAAAGGCCCCTGGCCGCAGCCGCCTGCAGCACGACGCCGCTCGCCTGCGCCGTTCCCATGACGGTGCGCAGGTTGTGCTGGGCGAAGACGCGCTCGAGCGCGACCACCTGAGGGCGATGCGCGTCGAGCAGCTCGGCGAGCTCGGTACCGATCGCCAGCAGTCTCTGCTCGAGCGGCAGGCCGGGTTCCGTCCTGATCACGGTGACCGCCACGAGGCTCGCGCGGCGTCGCGCATCGATGTCGACGACGCCGACGCCGCACCGCGTCAGTCCGGGGTCGACTCCGAGCACCCGCAACGGCACGCGCTACTCGTCGTCGTCGTCGTTGTCGAGCTCGGCGCGGACCTCGGCGGTGAGGGCGACGTTGGTGTATACGTTCTGCACGTCGTCGAGCTCGTCCATGGCGTCGACGAGCCGGAAGAGCTTGCGCGCGGTCTCCGCATCCGCCTCGATCTGGACGCTCGCCACGAACTCTGCCTCCGCCGAGTCGTTCTCGATGCCGGCATCCTGCAGGGCGGTGCGGGCGTCGATCAACTGCGAGGGGTCGGTGACGACCTCGAACCCGCCGCCCTGGTCGATGACCTCTTCCGCGCCGGCGTCGAGAACGGCGAGAAGGATGTCGTCCTCCGTCACTCCGTCGGTCTTCGTGATCGAGATCACCCCCTTGCGGGCGAAGTTGTAGGAGACGCTCCCCGGGTCGGCCATCGTGCCCCCGTTGCGCGTCATTGCCGTCCGCACCTCCGCGGCCGCACGGTTGCGGTTGTCGGTGAGGCACTCGATGAGCAGGGCGAGCCCTCCCGGTCCGTAGCCCTCGTACATGATCGTCTGGTAGTCGATCGTCTCGCCCGTGAGACCCGCTCCGCGCTTGATCGCGCGGTCGATGTTGTCGTTGGGCACCGAGGTCTTCTTCGCCTTCTGCACGGCGTCGACGAGCGTCGGATTGCCGTTCAGATCGGCGCCGCCGATCTTGGCGGCCACCTCGATGTTCTTGATGAGCTTGGCGAACGACTTGGCACGGCGCTGGTCGATGATCGCCTTCTTGTGCTTCGTCGTCGCCCATTTGGAATGCCCTGACATCTCACTCCTCGATTGGGACGGGACAACTGCCTCAGTCTACGCCGAGGGTCTGGGGGCGCAGTCCCGATCGCCGCAGTTCGAGGGTCGCGAGGGCCCTGATGGCCTCCGTATCCCGCGCGCGCCAGGCGGCCGCGGGGTCGGGATGGACCCGCGCGAGCTCGGCGAGGGGCGCCCGCGCCATCGCGCGCATCGCGAGCGTGTCACCGGTCATGCCCGACTCCAGGAGTCGCCGCATCGTCGCGGAGCGGCGCACGAACCGGGCACGGGGCCAGACCCATACGATCGCCAGCACGAGCAACGGGAACAACACGACGATCCAGCCCGCTCCCACCGCGACGAGCTCGACGAACTGCTGCTGGCCGCGGCCCGCCTCGGCGACGGCCCCGCCCGCCGACGCTGCCGCGTCGAGCGGCACGCGGATGCCGTCGCCGATGAGCGGCACGCCTCCCAGGTTCTCGGCCGCGTCACCGAGCCCCTCCTGGAAGCCCACGCCCGCCGACTCGAGATCGCGGCCGAATTGGCCAAGAGTGCGGATCGCCGCCGTCACCGCCAGCCCGATCGTGATGATGATGATCGCGGAGACGGTGCCGAGCACGTCCGCGATGATCTGGCGGGTGCGTGCGAGGGGGTACTGGGAATAGAGCATGAGGACATCCTCGCCCGTGCGCGGGGCCGCGTCGACCGTCTCGTGGTCAGGCGAGGGCTGCGACGTGCGCGAGGAAGCGCCGGTGGAAGCGGTCCTCGTGCGCGATCTCGGGATGGAACGCCGTGGCCAGCAGCGCACCCTGCTCGACCGCGACGATGTCGCCGCCGGGGAGGCGCGCGAGCACCGTGACGTCTGACCCGACCTCCTCCACGACCGGAGCACGGATGAAGACCGCGTGCACGGGCGGCTCACCCAGCTCGGGGATGGACAGCTCGGTCTCGAAAGAGTCGGACTGCGTGCCGAAGGCATTGCGGCGCGCCACGATGTCGAGCCCGCCGAGCGTGTGCTGGCCGGCGATGCCGTCCCGAACGCTCTCCGCCAGCATGATGAGGCCCGCGCACGTGCCGTACACCGGCATGCCGGCAGCGATGCGCTGGCGCAACGGCTCCCGCAGGCCGAAGAGTCGGCTGAGCTTGTCCATGACGCTCGACTCGCCGCCGGGGATGACGATCCCGGCCACCTCATCGAGCTCCTCAGGCCGACGGACGGGCCGGGCATCCGCCCCCAGCGATGTCAGCACGGCGAGGTGCTCGCGCACGTCGCCCTGCAGTGCGAAGACCCCGACGGGCGGTTGCCTACCAGCCACGCTCGGCGAGCCGGTGCGGCGCCGGAAGATCGGCGACGTTGATGCCGACCATCGCCTCACCCAGACCCCGGGATGCGTCGGCGATCGCGGCCGGATCGGTGTAGGCCGCGGTGGCCTTCACGATCGCCCCAGCGCGCGCCTCGGGGTTGCCCGACTTGAAGATGCCCGAGCCGACGAAGACGCCGTCGGCCCCCAGCTGCATCATGAGCGCTGCATCGGCTGGAGTCGCGACCCCACCCGCGGTGAAGAGCACGACGGGAAGCGCACCGGACTGGGCGACCTCGGCGACGAGCTCGTATGGAGCCTGCAGCTCTTTGGCGGCGACGTACCACTCGTCAGGGCTCTTCGCGGAGAGCGCGCGAATCTCACCGAGGATCGTGCGGATGTGCTTCGTCGCCTCCGAGACGTCACCGGTTCCGGCCTCGCCCTTGGAGCGGATCATCGCGGCACCCTCGGTGATGCGGCGCAGGGCCTCGCCGAGGTTGGTCGCCCCGCAGACGAAGGGCACCGTGAACGGCCACTTGTCGATGTGGTTCACGTAGTCGGCGGGGCTCAGCACCTCCGACTCATCGATGTAGTCGACACCGAGTGACTGCAGCACCTGCGCCTCGACGAAATGACCGATGCGGGCCTTCGCCATGACGGGGATCGACACCGCGGCGCGAATCGCATCGATCAGGTCGGGATCACTCATGCGGGCGACTCCGCCCTGGGCGCGAATGTCGGCAGGAACCCGCTCGAGGGCCATCACGGCGACCGCGCCGGCATCCTCGGCGATGCGCGCCTGCTCGGCGGTCACGACGTCCATGATGACGCCGCCCTTGAGCATGTCGGCGAGACCGCGCTTGACGCGGCTGGTTCCCTGAGTCTTGTCGGTCATTGCTGTGGACCCTTTCCTGCGCGCAGTGCGCGCGATACCGCGAGGTGAGAGATGGTGAGTGGCGGCGCGCGCCAGTCTAACGCCGTGATCCTGTGGGCCAGGCGGCCGCGATCTCGTCGCGAGTCTCGCCCAGCAGCCGCGGCACGGCCTTGGTGCCGGCGATGATCGGGAAGAAGTTTGCGTCGAGCGCCCAGCGCGGAACGATGTGCTGGTGCAGGTGCCCTGCGATTCCGGCACCGGCGATGCGGCCCTGGTTCATGCCGAGGTTGAATCCATCGCAGCGCGCCGCCGCGCGCAGCACCCGCATGGCGGTCTGCGTGAGTGCCCCGATCTCGGCGACCTCCTCCGGCGACGCCTCGTCATACTGCGCAATATGGCGGTACGGGCACACGAGAAGGTGACCGCTGTTGTACGGGTACAGGTTGAGGAGAACGTAGGCGTGCGTGCCGCGAGCGACGATAAGAGACTCCTCGTCATTCAGCTCGGGTGCCCGACAGAACGGGCACTCGTCGTCGCGGGGTTGCTGGCCCTGCTCGATGTACACAAGACGGTGCGGCGTCCAGAGTCGCTGGAAGGCGTCGGGAACGGCGGCGAAGCCCTCGCCCCGTTCGGCCGGGACACCGTCGATCGAGTGATCGGGATTCTCCATGGTCGACCCTAGAGTTCCTGCGACCGACGCTCGATGACGCCCGTGATGCGGTCGATGGCCTCGGCGACCGGCACCCCGTTGAGCTGCGTGCCGTCCCGGAAGCGGAAGCTCACCGCGCCCTGAGCCCGGTCGTCCTCACCCGCGATGAGCAGGTAGGGCACCTTGGCCTTCGTGTGCGTGCGGATCTTCTTCGGCATCCGGTCGTCGGAGTCGTCGACATGGGCGCGCACCCCGCGAGCCTTCAGCTGCTCGATCACATCCGCGAGGTAGTCGGCGAACTCCTCCGCGACGGGAATGCCGACGACCTGCTCGGGAGCGAGCCAGGCCGGGAACGCTCCGGCGTAGTGCTCGAGCAGGATGGCGAAGAACCGCTCCATCGAGCCCAGCAGCGCCCGGTGGATCATGATCGGCCGCTGGCGGGAGCCGTCCGGTGCGGTGTAGTCGAGATCGAAGCGCTCCGGCAGGTTCGGATCGATCTGCACGGTCGACAGCTGCCAGGTGCGACCGATGGCATCGCGGGCCTGCACCGAGATCTTGGGGCCGTAGAAGGCGGCGCCGCCGGGATCGTCGACGAGCTCGAGACCGGAGGCGACAGCGACCCGCCGCAGAGCCTCGGTCGTGGTCTTCCACATCTCGTCGTCGCCGAGCCACTTGTCCTTGACGTCGTCGCGGGTCGAGAGCTCGAGGTAGAAGTCGGTGAGACCGAAGTCGCGCAGCATGCTGAGCACGAGCTCAAGCGTGCTCGCGACCTCGGCTTCGAGCTGGTCGGGGCGCACGAACAGGTGGGCATCGTCCATCGTCAGCCCGCGCACGCGAGTGAGACCGTGCAAGGCTCCCGAGTGCTCGTTGCGGTACACGGCGCCGAATTCGCTGTATCGCAGTGGCAGCTCGCGATAGCTGCGAGGACGCTCGCGGTAGATGAGGATGTGGAACGGGCAGTTCATGGGCTTGAGGTAGTAGTCCTGCCCCGGAGAGACCACCTCGCCCGCCTCGTTGTGCACGACATCGAGCGTCATGGGCGGGAACATGCTGTCTGCGTAGTTCGTGAGATGCCCGGACTTCTCGAACAGGGCGCTCTTGGTGATGTGCGGCGTGTAGACGTAGCTGTAGCCCGCCTCGCGGTTGCGCCGCATCGCGTGCTGCTCCATCTCGAGTCGCACGATGCCGCCGCGCGGGTGCCAGACGGACATCCCTGAGCCGATCTCGGTCGGGAACGAGAACAGGTCGAGCTCGGCCCCCAGCTTGCGGTGGTCCCGCTTCGCCGCCTCCTCCAGGCGCGACTGGTGCTCGCGCAAGTCGTCCTTCGAGGCCCACGCTGTGCCGTAGATGCGCTGGAGCTGCGGATTTCTCTCGCTGCCGCGCCAATAGGCCGCCGCGACTCGCGTGAGCGCCCATCCGTTGCCGATCATGCGGGTGCTCGGCAGGTGGGGGCCGCGGCACAGATCCTTCCAGTAGACCTCGCCCGTCTTGGCGTCCACGTTGTCGTAGATGGTCAGCTCGGCTCCCCCGACCTCCACGCTCTCGCCATCCTGCGCGTCGCCCACTCCACCCTTGAGTCCGATGAGCTCGAGCTTGTACGGCTCGCTGGCCAGCTCGGCGCGGGCCTCCTCCTCAGACACGACGCGGCGCTGGAAGCGCTGGCCTTGGCGGATGATGCGCTCCATGGCCTTCTGCAGCGGGCCGAAGTCGTCCACCGTGAACGGCGCATCGACTCCGAAGTCGTAGTAGAAGCCGTCGGTGATCGGCGGACCGATGCCGAGCGTCGCCTCCGGATGAAGCGACTGCACTGCCTGCGCGAGCACATGCGCGGTCGAATGGCGCAGGATGTCGAGGCCGTCGGGTGACCCGATCGCGACCGGGCTCACACGATCGCCCGGCTCGAGCCCGTGCGCCAGGTCGCGCAGCTCGCCGTTCACGCGCATGGCGACGACCGCCCGATCGGTGAAGAGACCGAACCCGTCCCCGGGTTCGGTCACGGCGATCTCGGCGGTCTCTGCCACGGTGGTCCTCTCGCTGTCGGCTACCGCACAACCTTATCGGCGGCACACGGGTGGTTCTGGACGCAGGTGCTCTGCGCCCGCGGGCGACAGCAGGGCCCCGAGGGTCGCCTCACGGTCATCCGACGATGCGCTGCGCCCCCTCCACGAGGCTCGTCATCCAGTCGCGAACGATCGGTCGGTCGAAGGCCACGGCCCAGGCGATTCCGAGCTGCAACACGGCGATGAGGTCGACGAGCACATTGGAGAGCGTCGACTTGGCCGCGGGAATGATCGTGATGGCCAACAGGGTGAGCAGCAAGAACGTCACGCCCGCGGCGCCAGGATGAATGACACCGAGGAGAAGCGCAGCATTGATGAGTGCGAAGACGAGCGCGGAGACCGGAATGGTGAGCGGGCGCCGCACGACGAGGGCGACGAGCCACGCGCTCACCACGGGAGCCGCGAGAAGCCAGCCGGTGGGCGTCGTGTAGAGGGTCATGAGATCGCTGAAGGACACGGGATACGCGCCGACACCCGAGCTCGTGCCCCCGGGCCAGGGCGACGCGAAGAAGGCCAGGTTGAGGAGCACGATCGTCGTGAAGGCACCCGCAGTGGGAAAGCCGATCACCAGCATGTTCGCGGCGCGCAGCCCCGGAGCGGCAGGGCGGCCGTGGCGGAGGAATGGCGAGGCGAGGATCGCCACGACGGCGAACAGAACTCCTGTGGGATCAGAGAAGGCAGCGAGCATGAGAAGGAGGCCAGCGCGGAACCCCGACTCAGTGCTGCCCCAGTTGACGAAGCGCACGAGATCGGCCATCGCGAGCCCGAAGAACGTGAACGCGAGAAAGCCGGGCATGTTCTCGCTCGCGAAGTAGAGGTACAGCGGGTTCGCCGCAAGAGCGAGGGTCAGGATGATGCCTGTCGACCGCGGGATCGCCCGCTGCGCGATGATCTCAGCAACCTTCTGGAGCAGGAATCCGCTCGCGACCGCCCCCATGATGCCGAGGCCGAGCATCCCGAACGGATTTGCGGCGGCGAGGAGGATCGAGACGTGGGGATACAAGAGCGCAAGCCACTGCCCGTCACCGCGCGTCCAGTCGATGTCGACCAGCGCGGCGGTGAGCGACTGGTTGGAGGTGCCCTCCAGGGCGGGAGTCGTCGCGGAGAGCAGCACGACGGTGAGAACCGGCAGCATGAGGGCGACGCGCATCGACCAGCGCGCGATCGGGTCGCGGGGGAACCGGTCGAGACGCGTGCGGGGCGCCCGACGATGGTGACGATCGCGCGCGCGCAGCCCGAGGTCAGTCATCGTGGACATGCGTGGTCAATCCGTGCTCGGTCTTCTCCCAGTAGTGCGGTTTCGTGAGGAGCTGCCACAGCGCCTTGTAGGCAGCGATCGAGTGCAGCACCCAGTAGAGCGGGTTCAGGAGCGCCCATAGCACGAGGTGGAAGGTCCCTCGCTTGTAGGGGCCCATCATCGAGAGGTAGATCATGACGACGTTGCCGATCACGAAGTTGAGAAGCGTGATCCACAGCAGCCAGACAGGGAAGAACAGCTCGACGATGTCCAGCGGCGCGACGATCGTGATCGCCGTGACCAGGTAGAACGGCAGCACGCCCAGGAAGGTGAGTGGCGTACCGGCGATGAGGAGCACGAAGGCGAGTGACCGCCGCACGCCGATCTGCCGTAGCAGGGCGACGGGCTGCCGCGCATGCACGAGGGAGGTCTGCATGTATCCCTTGATCCAGCGCGAGCGCTGCCGGATGAAGTTCGGGATGGAGGTGTTGGCCTCCTCCATGGTCGTCGAGTTGATGACGCCCACCCGATAGCCGAGCGCGCTTGCACGGATGCCCAAGTCCGCGTCTTCTGTCACGTTGTACGGGTCCCAGCCGCCGAGCTCGATGAGAGCGTCCGTGCGGAAGTGGTTCGACGTGCCGCCGAGCGGAATCGGCAGATCTCCGTAGTCGAGACCCGCCAGCATGTAGTCGAACCAGTAGCTGTACTCGAGCGTGAACATGCGCGTGAGCACGTTTTCGCTGTCGTTGAAGTAGTTGAGCGAGGCCTGCACGCACACCGTTGCCTCGCCGCCCCGGCGGAAGGCGACGACGGCCTTCTTGAGCTGGTCCGGGTCGGGGGTGTCCTCCGCGTCGTAAATGACGAGGAAGTCGCCGGTCGCGAAGTACAGCCCCACGTTGCACGCTCTCGGCTTCGTCTGCGGGTGCCCTTGGGGGATCGTGATGATGCGGAAGTGCGCCGGCGGCGTTGAGGCGAGCACAGCATCCCGAGTCTCGTGATCTTCCTCCTCGATGAGGATCAGAACCTCGAGCTTCTCGGTCGGGTAGTCGATGCTGCCGAGGTTCTTGATCAGCTGGCCCACGATGTTGGCCTCGCGGAAGACGGGCACGAGCACGGTGTAGCGCGGCAGGTCGCGCTCGTCGAGCTCGTCGACCTGTCGTCTGCTGACACGCTCGACGACGTCGTAGCGGGCACCACGCATCGCGACGATGAACTTGAAGCTCGTCCCGGCGAGGAAGATGATGCTCGCCGCGGCGATGACGCCGATGACGACCTGCACCGGCCACAGCACGGCGAGCACGATGAGTGCGACGGCGGCGAGAGCGCCGCTGACCTTCTGGCCGCGGCTGAACGTGACGCGGGCCGACAGAGCCGGATTCTGTCGCCACAACTCGTTGGCGGCCTCCTCGGCGATCTCGGCGCGAAAAAGGCGCAGGCAGGCGTTCTTGATGCCCCACGATGTGGTCGCGACGAACTGCACCTGTGCACCGCCCAGGAGCGCGCGAACCCGCTCGACGCGATCGGGCGCAACCCCGCGCGCCGTCGCCACGATGATCGTGCCATTCGCGAGCCGGCGAATGGGAAGCCAGTTCTCGGTCAGGTAGGTCTGCCCGGGAAATCGTCGGACGAGCGCGTCATCGAAGCTCACCGCTTCGAGGTCGATCGGGTGGATGCCCCACGCCTGCGCCTCGGCGAGAAGGAGCGACTCGCTGTCGAGCAGGCCCTCGCTGATGAGCACCTGGTCGATGTGCGCACCCGTGCGGTCCTTGACCTGGCGGGCGTAGGCCAGGGTCTCGGGTGTGACGAGGCGAGCTTTGAGAAGCAGGTCGGCGAATGCGTCGCTGTCGGCGGTCCGAGCTTCGCGGACGCCTCCCCCCGGAGTCATGCCCCCAGGTTATCGCGCCCTCCTGGACAATGCTTGCCCCGCAACGGGGTGACGCCGTAGAGATGCGGGAGCGATTCCGAGGTCGCTGGTTCGGTGAGACTGTGGTGGGCGATACTGGGATCGAACCAGCGGAATCGCGGACGAGCGATTCCGAGGTCGCTGGTTCGGTGAGACTGTGGTGGGCGATACTGGGATCGAACCAGTGACCTCTTCCGTGTCAGGGAAGCGCGCTACCGCTGCGCCAATCGCCCGCTGTCAGGGCCGCGGGAGCCCGGTCGGTAGCTGTGAGGTGGCGACGGGATTCGAACCCGTGTATACGGCTTTGCAGGCCGCTGCCTCGCCTCTCGGCCACGCCACCGTGGGTGACTCCCCCGCTACCGGGAGGGTGCCACTCGAGCGGATGACGAGATTCGAACTCGCGACCCTCACCTTGGCAAGGTGATGCGCTACCACTGCGCCACATCCGCACTCGCGACCGGTTGCGCTGGCCGCATCGAAACTCTAGCCCAACCGCTCGACGATGACCAAACCGATGCTCCGGGCCGTGTCGCGCGCCGCACGCACCGCGCCGTCGGGGTGTCAGAGATATGGCAGGATAGGGGCCGCGGGCGATTGGCGCAGTTGGTAGCGCGCTTCCTTCACACGGAAGAGGTCATCAGTTCGAGTCTGGTATCGCCCACTGACGCATCCCCCAGGCGAGCAGGCCGCACGCGATTCCGCCGACGCCGGCGACGAGCGCGACCACGATCGTGGCTGTCAGCTGCTCAACGGTGAAGGTGATCGTGGCCATCTCGGCCAGGCCGAATCGGTCGGCGAGCAGCGTCGTGACGACGCTGCCGACGACAACCGCCACGAGGATGCTCGCAGCGCCCCAGCGCAGCACCCCCGTGCCGCGCTGGCGTCCCTTGGCGACCGCACCTACTGCCGCAGCGGTGCCGGCGGCGACCACTGCGATGAGCGCGAACGGCGAGAGGTACGGTGCACCCGCCCCGATGGCTCCCCAACCGAGCAGCGCGCCCGCGATGAGGCCGTCAGGTGACCGACGGTCGACGGCGATCTTCTCGACGATGATCCACAGTGTCGCGGCAAGCGCCATGCCGGCAAGGGCGTTGGCGAGGGTTCTGCCGCTGGCGACCGTCAGCACGCGCTCCACGCCGAGCAGCCATCCGGTACCGCTGAGCATGACGAGGCTCGCTCCCAGGAGTCCGCGCCTCCACGAGATCGACTCCCCCGTGCCCAGGGGTTGGCGACCTGCTGACAGAGCGCGATCGCGGGACCGCGCTATCGGGAGCAGGGACACTGCGAGCAGCGCGGACGCTGTGGCAACGTGGCTCGCGAGGACCCCGCCGTAGTCGATCGCGCCGAAGGCGACCTGCACAAGCGACGGAACACCGTCCAGCACGGCTGACGCGACGGGTTGGTAGACGAGGATCGTCCAGGAGAGCGCGAAAGCGACTCCCCCGGCGGTTCCGACGCGCTGAGCGACAACGAGGGCCACGGTCGCGGTGATGGCGCCTGCGAAGCACGCGTCAAGCATCGCCGCCGCAAGATCGGCGATCAGCCCCGTCGCGATATCGGCGGCGAGGGAGGCGCCCGCGGCTACGAGGCCGACAAGGGCGAGGGCGCGGATGCGCGGCACCGTGCTGGGCCGCAGGCCCAGCTGCACGCCGAGGGGCAGGAGCAGCACGAGTGCCGCACAGGCGAGCTGCAGTGCCACGTCGCTCATCCTCGCGCCATCTCGCACCCGATTCCGTTGCACCCCGAGCAACGCCAACGGGGCGCTCCTCCCTTGCGAGAGTAGCGCCCCGTTGAGTGAGCGTCAGCGTCAGTCGTTGACGATCGCGTAGCCCTCTTCACCGTGCACCACGGTGTCGACGCCAGCGACCTCGTCCTCGTTCTTGACGCGGAAGCCGATGGTCTTCTCGATCGCGAAGCCCAGGATGTAGGACACGACGAACGAGTAGATCAGCATGCCGAACGCGGCGACGAACTGCACGAGAAGCTGGCCTGCGTCGCCACCGGTGAAGAGCCCGGTCTCGATGGCGAAGAAGCCGAGGTACAGGGTTCCGATGAGGCCGCCGACGAGGTGGATGCCGACGACGTCGAGCGAGTCGTCGAAGCCGAGCTTGAACTTCAGCTCGATGGCGAGGGCGCAGAGGACACCCGCGATGACTCCGAGCAGCAGAGCCCAGCCCGGCGCCAGGTTGGCGCACGCCGGGGTGATCGCGACCAGACCGGCGATCGCTCCGGAGCCGGCACCGACGGAGGTGGCCTTGCCGTCCTTGAGCTTCTCAACGACCAGCCATCCGAGGATCGCGGCGGCCGTGGCACCGAGCGTGTTGGTCACGATGAGGCCGACGAGCGCCATGTCGTTGAGGAACTCGGCGCCAGCGTTGAAGCCGAACCAGCCGAACCACAGCAGCGAGGCGCCGAGCAGAACCAGGGGCACGTTGTGGGGCTTGTGGGCACCCTTCTGGAACACGACGCGCTTGCCGAGCACCAGCGCGAGAGCCAGCGCCGCAGCACCGGCGTTGATGTGGACGAGGGTTCCACCGGCGTAGTCGATCACGCCAGGCAGGCCGGGGAAGAGGCCGTCTTCAGCGGTCATGTTGATGATCCAGCCGCCGCCGAACACCCAAGCCGCCGCCGGGAAGTACACGATGGTCGCCCAGAGACCGGCGAAGATCATCCAGGAACCGAACTTGGCGCGGTCGGCGATGGCGCCGGAGATCAGCGCTGTCGTGATGATGGCGAAGGTTGCGGCGAAGACCGTGCCGATCAGGGCCTCGTTGTCGCCGGTGATGCCCATGAGACCGAAGTCAGCGAAGGGGTTTCCTGCGAAGGCCCAGGTGCTGTCGACCACCGACATGCTGGCGCCGTAGAGGATCCAGAGCACGCTGATGAGGCCCAAAGCGCCGAAGCTCATCATCATCATGCTGACGACGCTCTTGGCCTTGACCAGACCGCCGTAGAAGAACGCGACGCCGGGCGTCATCAAGACAACCAAGGCGGTGGCCGTTACGGCCCATGCAAGTTCGCCGGTATCCATCGAATTGCTACCTCTCGTAGTGGAACGTGGGACGTGACCGTCGGGCTAAGCGGACCCGTGCGGCAGGGGGTCCACCGCGATCACGCACCCCAGTGTCGAGCGAAGAGGTTTCAGCAGGAGTGTCGGTATGTTTCGCGAGGGTTACGGAAGACTGACCGAGGTAAACATCAGGTTTCGCCTTCCCGAGGAGGCGCTTCGACATCGGGAAGAGCACCCTGGAGGTGAGCACCCGTACCGGATGCGCTCTCGGTCAGTTCGTCCGGCACAGTCGAGGCGTCGGGCGTGCTGCCCGTCAAGAAGCCGGCGCGGGCGAGGGCGAAACTACCGATAGAGCTCGTCAAGATCTGCGCAGTGATCGCGACAAGACCCTTCACCAGGTTGAGCGGGCTGAAATCCAGCACGACCACGCCGACGATGATGAGCGATACGCCGAGGCCCGCCGCGGTGCCGATCGCACTCGTCCGCGTGTACAGGTCTGGCAATCTGATGAGCCCGATCGCGGCACTTGCGATGATCACGGCTCCGAGAAGAACGAGGCCGTTGCCCATGACGGCCACGAGCACCGCGCCGGTCACCGCCGGCTTCCCTGCAGAAGTCGGGCAAGCGACAGGATCGAGAGGAATCCGAGAATCGCCGCGACCAGGATGATGTCGAGGACAGCGTCGATCGAGAAGAGGACACCGAACACCGCGACCGCGCCGATGAAGGCGAAGAAGATCAGGTCGCCCGCGACGGCCGAGTCGCCGGCGGTAGGACCAAGGACGACGCGCACGACCGCGAGCACGATGGCGAGCGCGAGCAGTACGAGCACGATCATGGCGACAGGCTCCGGCATCATGACGGTTCCTTTCCGGTGTGGGCTACGAGCCGGCGTGGCTCGGGCGGGTTCCACCGCAGCCCCCTCAAGAGACGATCCTGAGTCGAGACGAGATCGCTGCGGAATGCCTCAGGATCTCCCGCGACGAACATGCCGTGCACGTGCATCGTGCGGGCGCCGCGGTCAAGAGCAATGACAAGCGTGTCGGGAGTGATCGTGATGAGCGCCACGAGCAAGGTCAACTCGGCCTCGCTCATGTCGTCGAGCTCGACCTTCACGATTCCCGGCCGGGGCTTGCGGCCGGGTGTCATGATCAGCGCGCTCACCTGGAGGCTCGTCACGATGAAGCGCCACGCGAACCAGCTCGCGAGGGCGAGGAAGCGGAGGGGAAGTGCCCCAGGAGACCTCATCATCGGCCGATCACCGCGCGAATGTAGGCGCTGGTATCGACAAGCCCGTCCGCGGCGCGCTCGGCAAGCTGCACCAGCGTTTCGCCCCCGAGCCCCAGTGCGATGGACAGCCCGGCGAGGACGAGGGAGGGGACGATGAGACGAAGCGGGATGCGCGTACCCCGGTGATCGTGGGGGTCCTCCTCCGCGCGCAGCGATCCGCGCGGGGGGTCGTGCTGCTCGATCGCTTCCGCCGCCATCTCTTCGACCTCTTCCCTGTCGACGGGTTCGTCATCCATCAGCCGGTCACGGGCGCGGATGCGAGCTTCTGCAGCCAGTGCCTCGACGTCAGGATGCCTCTTGCCATTGAACATGTCTGCCCACACTTTGAGCATGGACATCAGAGTCACAAGGCTGATGGCGACGAGGAGCACCGCTACGACGACCTGAGCAGCGTCGGCGCTCGCGAGGACCAGCGCGTACTTGGCGAGGAACCCCGAGAACGGCGGCAGGCCCGCGAGGGAGAGTGCCCCGACGACGAATGCAGCCGTCACGAGCGGTTCCCGAGTGCGGAGTCCCGCCACGCGGTCCAGCGCTCCCGTTCCGTACGTCTGCTCAATCGCGGCTGAGACGAGCAGGAGCGCACCCATGACCACCATGTGATGCACCATGTACACGATCGCAGCGGCCACACCCAGAGGTGTGAAAAAAGCGATGCCCACGAGGATGAACCCCACTCCGCTCACCATCTGAAAGATCAGGAGGGAGCGCAGCTCGCGTTCGCCGAGAGCAGCAAGCGCACCCACGACGAGCGTGACGGAGGCAAGAAGCAGAATGACCGTCGTCCATGCGGAGTCGCCCTCGAAAACCACGGAGACGATCCGGAACACGATGTAGACGGCCACTTTCGTGTGCAACCCCGAGAACAGTGCCGCGACGGCCGGCGACATGGCTGTGTAGGTGCGCGTGAGCCATCCGTGCACCGGGAAGATCGCGGCCTTCACGGCGATTGCTCCCAGACAGACGGCAGCCGCGACGGCAGTCGCGGGATTCTCCGCAGCACCGGCGAGCTCCGCGAGGTTGACCGTGCCCTCGATCGCATACAGTAGCCCGACCCCCGCGAGGAAGAGGGTCGACGCGAGAAGATTCACGGTGACGTACAGCCGCGACCCCGCCAGATCGCCACGTCTGCTCAGTATCACGAGCAGACCGTACGAGGGTAGGAGCATGACCTCGATGAACACGAAGAGGTTGAAGAGGTCGGCCGTGAGCAGAGCGCCCGAGACGCCACCGGCGAGAATCAGCACGAACGATGCGATGGATGCGCTCTTCGCCTCCCCGCTGGCCATCATGTAGATGAAGCACACGACGGAGAGCACGCCCGTCACCACGAGCATGAGGCTGGAGAACGCGTCGGCGACGAAGGGAATCGCGACGCCACCCGGCCATAGCGCGATCTGGTGCGCGAGCACGGTGCCATCCGCGGTCGCGCCGAGGAGCACGAGCCCGCCGCCCAGGAGGGCCATAAGAGTGGCAGTGCCGACGACGTGGCGCAACAGTGTCTGGCGCGGCAACGCGAAGAGGAGCCCGCCGATAAGCAGCGGTGCACCCGAGAAGAGCGGCAGCATGACTTCCAGGAGCGCCATCACCGATCCGCTCCCTCTGATGCGTCCCTGCTCGGGGGCTGTCCCGCGGCGTCAGTGTGAGCGGCACGGGGCTCAGTGTCGTCATCGCCGCGGCCGACCACGGCAAAGGTCGCCATGACGACCGTGATGGCGAACGCGATGACGATCGCCGTGAGCACGAAGGCCTGGGGAAGCGCATCGGCGGCGCTGGCGGGGTCTTCGCCGAAGAAGGGCGCCTCCCGTCGCCCGACTCCGCCGGCCGCGATGATGAGCAGATTGATCGCGTGAGTCAGGAGCACGAAGCCCAGAATGATGCGAATCATGCCGCGTTGAAGAACGAGGTAGACACCGATCGCCGCCAGGACACCGATGCTCAGCGCAAGGCTCATGGTGCGACCTCCTCGCGCGCGTCACGCGCAAGCTGACGGGGACGCGCGTCGGATTCGCGCACTCCACCGAGTTCATGGAGCAGGGCGATGACGATCGCCACGACGGCGAAGTAGACGCCGACGTCGAAGACCAGGGCGCTCGTGAACCCGTAGTCCCCGCCCCATGGCATCGGGATGTCGACGCGGACCGGTCTGAGGAAGGACCCTGCCAGATAGCCCCCGATTCCCGACAGGACCGCAACGACCACACCCGCCGACAGAAGACCGCGATACGGGAATCGCGAGAGCGCCGCGCGATCGGCCGGGGCACCGAGGTAGGCGAGAGCGAATCCTGTACCCCCGACCAGCGCCGCGATGAAGCCGCCACCAGGCTCGTAGTGGCCGCGGAGCAGAAGGTACAGGGAGAGCACGATGACCACAGGAGCCGACCAACGCGCGACGACGCGCACGGGCAGGGTGTTGTCTCGGCTCAACACTAGCGGAGTGCTTCTCCATCGCTCGATATCGGGCGTGCGCTCCTCACGCAGTCGGCGCTCTCGAAGTACGCCGATGATGACGAACCCCGCCACCGCGATGACCGTGAGCTCGCCCAAGGTATCCAGCGCTCGATAGTCCACGAGGATCGTGTTGACGATGTTGGTCCCACCCGTGTCGTCATAAGCCTCTTCGAGGAAGTAGCGCCCCACATCTGAGATGTCGGGACGGCCGGTGAAGGCCAGCGTCGCGAGTGTGAGGGTGACGCCGACGCCGACGGCGATCGCCGCCGTCGCACGTTCGCGGGTCTTGCTCACGACATGGAACAGGGCAGGAAGTCGACGCAGGACCAGGACGAGCGCCACGACAGTGAGCAGCTCGACGAGCAGCTGAGTCAGACCCACGTCGATCGCGCCCAGAGCGAAGAACCACAGAGCGACGACGAATCCGGCGCCGCCGACGAGGATCATGGCAGTCAGGCGCGAGCGTGCGAGCGCGGCAGGGACCGCGGTCACCACCACGAGAGCCAGCAGCACGGCGTCCGTCCACGGCTCGGCGAGCGGCACAAGCATCTCCGCCGCCGGAAGTATGGCGACGGCCCCGATGGCGAGTCCACCGATCAACACCCATGGGGCACCCAGATGAAGCGTCTGCGTATCGGTGCGTGTCACGTCGCCCACACGCTTGCCGAGGGTGATCGCGCCGGTGCGAATGCGCTCGACGACATCGATCGCGGTGAACCGCAGAAGACGGTGCGCGAAGAGCCGATCCAGGCGGCGGCGCTGACTGACCACCACGAGTCCGAGGACAATGATGGTCACCGAGAGTGCGAGTTCGGCGGTCAGCCCTCCGAAGAGGGCAAAGGTCGCCGCGTACGCCTGCCCGGCCGCGGCGCTCCCGGCTGACCCGAGCAGGGGGTGCAGCCAGGTGATGCCGAACGCGAGGACGATACCCAGCACCGACGTGAGAACTGCGGGAGCGAGGAAAGACCAGGGAGCCTCTCGCACCACGTTGGGCATGCGATGAGTGTCCAGCTCCTCGTCATCCTCGGGCTCATCAGTGCCTCGATACCGGGTGAATCCACCCAGCATGATGCGCGCCGTGTAGGCGAAGGTCGCGGTCGCCGCGATCACCGCCGTCGTTGCGAGAAGCCCCCCGAGCCACGCCGGTCCGGCTGGCTCGAGCATCTGCCCGAGCAGATACTCCTTGGCAATGAAGCCCAGCAGCGGGTAGACGCCCGCCATGGACAGCCCCGCCACGAGCATGGTGGAGAAGAGCACGGGCATGCGCCTCCGCAACCCACGCAGAAGCCTGATGTCCCGGGTACCCGCTTGCTGATCGAGTATGCCGACCCCCATGAAGAGGGTCGCCTTGAACAGAGCGTGGGCCAGCGTGTAGAGCGCAGCGGTGGTCAGTGCGGAAGGGGTGCCGACCCCGATCAGGGCGACGATGAGACCGAGCTGGCTCACCGTCGAATAGGCCATGATCTCCTTGAGATCGAAGCAGCGCAGGGCGAGGACCGCTCCCATCACGGCAGTGATGAGGCCGCTGGACACGAGGATCGCTTGCCACGTGATGCTCTCCGCGAGCGCCGGCGAGAAGAGCAGCAGCAGGTAGATGCCCGCCTTCACCATGGCTGCGGCGTGCAGGTAGGCGCTGACCGGGGTGGGCGCAACCATCGCGTCGGGCAGCCACATGTGAAACGGGAACTGCGCAGACTTGGTCATCGCCGCGAGCGCCACGAGCACAGCGATGACGGACACGAATGCGCCGTCGGTCGACCACACGGGATCGACGAGCGCCTCACTCACCACTGTCGTACCGGTGCGAACGACGATGAGGACGACGGCGAGAAGCAGTGCCAGCCCGCCGAGTGCGGTGACCAGGAGGGTACGGACGGCCGGAGCGCTCGCACGTCGCCCCGAGCGGTTAATGAGGAAGAACGAGCAGAGCGTCGTCAGCTCCCAGAACACGAAGAGCAGCACGAGATCGTCCGCGAGGACGAGCCCCGTCATCGCGAAGGCGAACAGGAGCATCCACGCGAAGTAGCCCGTGTGCGGATGGACCGAGCGGTCCGAGAGATAGCGGGCGGAGTAGGCGATCACGACGGCGCCGACGCCGAGGACGATGATCAAGAAGAGCGCGGCGAGGCCGTCCAACCTCAGCCGTAGCGCGATCTCGAGCGACGGAATCCACGGCACGGTCTCCCGAATCACGGAGCCGGGCTCCGTGACGCTCGCGGCCATGACGCCGACGATCACGGCGAGCGAGGCGAGCGCCGCGGCCGCGATCCAGCCCGCGGCGCGCCCGATGACGAGCGTCAGCAGCATGGTGACCGCCACGATCGCGAGAGTGGCGGCGAGAAGGGCCGTGAGCATCATGGCGTCAGGCAGTACATGAAGTGCGCGGGCGGCATGGGCTCCTCGTCAGGATAGCGTCGTCGAGTGCACGGCCCAGGGCTCGGGGCAGTGCCACGGCACGTGCTCTGCACGTTCCGTCCGCCGACCAGGCTTCCCGGCACACCAACCCTCATCCTAGCGTTCTCGTCTGGGTGCCTCGCCGCGAGGCCGACGCCGCCGATACCTCTCAGGTCGAGGTCAGCGCGATCATGCGCGAGGTCGCGCGCAGATACTTCTTGCGGTACCCACCGGCCAGCATCTCGTCGGGGAAGACCTGATCGAGCGGCACACCGGTCGCGAAGATAGGTATCTGGGCGTCGTACAGACGATCGATGAACGCCACGAGCCGGAGTGCGTCGGTCTGAGAGCGCAGTTCGGCGACCTCCGTCATCGCCACCGCGTCGACGTCGCGGATGAGCCCGATGTAGCGGCTCGGGTGAACGGTCGACAGGTGGCGCAGAACGTCGGCGAACGCGTCGACGGTGACCGTTCCACCGTGCGCCGCCACTCGTGCGCGCCACGCGTCCTCCTCGAGCGCCACCGCGTGACCCTCGATGTCGCGCTTGCGGTAGTCCTCGCCGTCGATGCGCACGGTCGTGAAGCGATCCGCCAGCGCATGGATCTCGCGGAGGAAGTCCTGCGCGGCGAACCGTCCCTCGCCGAGGGCGTGCGGTGGAGTGTTGGAGGTCGCCGCGATGCGCGTGCCGCTCGCGACGAGCTCGCCCAGCAGACGCGACATGACCATCGTGTCGCCGGGATCGTCCAGTTCGAACTCGTCGATCGCGATGAGCGCGGCGCCCCGGAAGTGCGCAACCGCCTCGCGGTAGCCGAGCGCTCCAACGATCGCGGTGTACTCGATGAAGGTTCCGAAGAACGTGCGCCCCGAGGTCGCATGCCAGAGCGCCGCGAGCAGGTGGGTCTTGCCGACTCCGAATCCGCCATCGAGATACACGCCAGGGCGCTCGGGCGTCTCTGCGCCGCGGCGGCGAAAGAGCCCGCCCCCGCGGCTGGATGCGGCGCCGCGCGCAAAGGCGCGCATTGTCTCGACCGCGGCCGCCTGCGACGGGTAGCGCTCATCGGGAATGTAGTTGTCGAAGCTCGCCGCAGCGAATTGGCGCGGCGGCACAAGATGCTCAACGAGCTCCGAGGCGGTCATGCCCGGATGCCGGTCGACGAGCCGTGTCGTGCCCGTCATCGTGTTCTCCGCCTTCATTCCGCGACTACCCCTGCATGTCGCACTCCGATGCCTCACTCTGAGGGCGACGCCCAGTCGGAGTGCGTAGATTCGTCTACGGGCGGTATGCCTCAGTTTACCGCTCTGGAGTCGGCTCCCCGTCGCCGCACTCCCCCGCACCGCACACTCGAGAGGCTTCCATGACCGCTCCCACTGACCCCGACGCCAAGCTGCAGTCGTACGCCCACCCCGAGAGGCTCGTCACCACTGCGTGGCTCGAGCAGAACCTCCGCACTCCGGGACTGGTCATCGTCGAGTGCGACGAGGACGTCCTGCTCTACGAGACGGGGCACATCCCGGGGGCCGTCAAGATCGACTGGCACACCGAGCTCAACGATCCGGTGGTCCGCGACTACATCGACGGCGAGGGATTCGCCGAGCTGATGAGTTCCAAGGGAGTCCGGCGCGATTCCACGATCGTCATCTACGGCGACAAGAGCAATTGGTGGGCGGCGTACGCTCTGTGGGTGTTCACCCTGTTCGGACACGACGACGTCCGCCTCCTCGACGGCGGTCGCGACCGGTGGATCGCCGAGGGTCGGTCGCTCACGACCGAGAAGCCCGCCCCCGAGCCGACCGAGTATCCCGTCGTGGAGCGCCAGGACGAGGGCATACGCGCCTTCAAGGAGGACGTGCTCGCCCACCTCGGCAAGCCGCTCATCGACGTGCGTTCCCCTGAGGAGTACACCGGCGAGCGCACCCACATGCCCGCCTATCCGGACGAGGGCGCGCTCCGCGGGGGGCACATCCCGACCGCGCGCAGCGTGCCCTGGGCGCGCGCCGCCGCGGACGACGGCACCTTCCGCCCTGCGGAAGAGCTCGCGACGATCTACCGCGACGAGGCGGCGATCGGCGACGCCGAGGACGTCATCGCGTACTGCCGCATCGGCGAGCGGTCGAGCCACACATGGTTCGTGCTCACGCACCTCCTCGGCGTACCCCGCGTGCGCAACTACGACGGGTCGTGGACCGAGTGGGGCAGCGCCGTGCGGGTGCCCATCACGACGGGATCCGAGCCCGGCGAGCTGCCCGGCCGGTAGCGTGGAGTCGTGAGCACCGCACTCCCCGACTCCCTCGCCGAGATCCGCGACGACTTTCACGCTCTTGGCGAGAATGACCGCCTGCAGCTGTTGCTCGAGTTCTCGAACGACCTGCCCGAGCTCCCGCCCGAGCACCGGGACCTCACCGACCTGTTCGAGCGCGTCGAGGAGTGCCAGTCTCCCGTGTTCCTGCTCGTGGAGGTGCGCGATGGCGGGGTGACCGTGCACGCCACAGCACCCGCGGAATCGCCAACGACCCGCGGGTTCGCCTCGATCCTCGTGCAGGGCCTCTCCGGATGCACCGTCGACGCTGTGCTGGCGGTTCCTGGAGACTTCGCCTTCGACCTGGGGCTGACCTCCGCCGTCAGCCCGCTCCGGCTGCGCGGCATGACCGGCATGCTCGGACGCATCCAACGCCAGGTGCGTGAGAAGGCCGCAGCGTGACTCTGCAGCGCATCCTGCCCACGCGCTCGACCATCGATCCTGATGCCCCGGGCAGGAGGCAGGCGCTGCTCGAGGAGTACGAACCGGCCCCGGGGTCGACCGTTCGCCTCAACCTCGTGACCACTCTCGATGGGCGCGCGGCGGGCGCCGACGGCACCTCCGAGTCCCTCACGACCGGCACGGACCGCATGATCCTCGGCGTGATCCGCCAGAGCGCGGATGCCGTGCTCGTCGGCGCGAGCACGGTGCGGGCCGAGTCCCTCGGCCGCCCCCGCCGCACCCCCCTGGTCGTGCTCAGCGTGAGCGGCGACCTGAGAGGGCACGGCTTCGACGCGACGACCACGCAGGACGGAGCCGCGCGGGCAGACGTGCTCGTCGTCACCACAGACCGCGGTGCGGACACCGTGCGCCGGACGCTCGCCGGCACTGCTCACGACGTGCTCGTCCTGGACGGGGGCGACGCGGGTTCACTGCCCCTCGAGCGGGTGCTCGCCGCGCTGCGCGAGCGCGGACTGCACCGGATCGTGGCGGAGGGGGGCCCTGCGCTCGCGTCGGGCCTGCTCTCAGCGAGGCTCGTCGACGAGCTGTGCCTCACCGTCGTTCCGAGGATCGCCGGCTCGGGCATCCCGATCATCGACGCGGCCGTCTCCCTGCGCGCGGATCCGCGCCTGCTGCTGGTGGACGACGACGGCGTCCTCTACGGGCGATGGGGCCTCAGCCCCGAGCGCTGACCCAGGCTCGGATCGCGCGCTCCCACCGCCGCGCGTCGTAGTTCCACAGCCGCGTGTGGCGCGCCGTCGCGAACCTCTCCAGACGCACCAGGTCGGGACGAGCGCGGGCGAGCGCGAGGCTGCCGTCGATCGGCACGAACGTGTCGCCGTCGCTGTGCAGGATGAGTGTCGGCGTGCGCAGCTCGCCCGCGCGCTCGACGAGGTCGAGCCGGTCGAAGTCGATGGGCTCAGACCGCCCCGCCCAGCCGGAGGCCCAATCGCTGCCGAGCACGCCGAGTGCGACGGTGCGCACGGGGTCGGGCAGCCCCTGTTGCGCCGCCTGCGCATGCAACACGCGGATCCAATCCACGACGGGCGACTCGAGAACGATGCCCTCGACGGCGCTGGAGAACTCTGAGCGGGTCACGAACTGCAGGGTCGAGGCTCCCCCCATCGACCAGCCCATGACGAGGATGCGCTGCGCACCCTGCTCGAGGGCGAACCGCACGGCGGCCTCGAGGTCGCGCCACTCGGCGTCGCCGAGCGAATAGCGGCCGTCAGGGCTCGCGGGAGCTTCACCGTCGTTGCGGTAGCTGATCACGAGGCTCGTGTAGCCGAGCTCGTGGAAAACCGGCACCGCCCGCAGCGCCTCGGATCGCGTGACGCCGCGGCCGTGCATGTGGATGGCCCAGCACGAACCTCCGCGCGCCACGTGCGCGGTATCCTCTGCCGGAAAGCACCATGCGGGCGCTGGACCGAGCTCGGTCGGCACCGTCACGTCCTCGACAGGCAGACCCAGCTCCTCCGGTCTCAGGTAGTACCAGCCGCTCCACCGCCCCGTCGTCGCCCCCTCCAGGCTGCCGTGCACGACGCGCTCAAGCCGACGCACGACGGCTCGATGATTCGCACTCAGAACAGTGCCGACGCGAAGGTAGCCGGTGTCGCGCGAGAACCACATGCCGTAGCGACCGGGCACGACCGTCTCGGGTGTCGGCGCGAGAGTCAGGGTGCCCGCGCGCTCATCAACCGAAAGGATGCGCACATCCTCCGGACGCACGGTCGGCGGCGTGACGACGCGCCGCGCGACCGAGACGGCGAGGGCGACCGCCGCGGCGCCCGTCACGACGAGACCGGCACCGGCGACCGCGAGTGATGCGCGCGCCCACGACCCTCGCCCGCTCGGCATCAGTGCCCCTCCACGGTGGGGGCAGCGGCGGCGCGGCACGGCAGAACGGCGAGTCTCACGCGGTCAACCTAGCAAGTGCGCCTAGTCTGCTTCACGTGCCTCCCGCCACGACCTCCGCTTCGACGCCGGAGGCGATCTTCGACTCCCTGGTCTCCTCGATCGACCGGTCGGCCCTGCGCGACGAGCTCGATGTGCGCGATATTCCCGCGCCGACCGGGCTCGCGCCGTATGCGATCGCGTTCGCGGCAGACGTCAACCCCGCGCGGCATGCCGACGATTCGGATCTCGGAACAGGGCGCATCGTGATTCTGTTCGACCCCGAGGAACCGGAGGGCTGGGGCGGCCCCTTGCGGGTGGTGTGCTTCGCGCAGGCTCCTCTGGAGACAGAGATCGGCCTCGACCCGTTCGTGGCGGATGTCGCCTGGTCGTGGCTGGTGGATGCGCTGAGCGCTCGGGGCGCCACGTACACCGCCATCAGCGGTACGGCGACGAAGGTGCTCTCGACCGGCTACGGCGAGCTCTCCGAGCAGGGCAATGGCGCGCAGCTCGAGTTGCGCGCCAGCTGGAGCCCGCTCGACACCGACCTGAGGCCGCACGTCGAAGGCTGGGCCGAGCTGCTGTGCATGGTCGCCGGCTACCCGCCGGCACCCGAGGGTGTGGCGGTGCTGCCGCCCAGACGGGCGTCGCGTGACTGAAGGGCAGGAGTCCGAGACCGACGGGCAGGAGCTCGCCGCGCTACCCCGCGCGGCGCCCGCATCGACGCCACGGGTCATCGACACGCGCGATGACTATCTCGCCGCTGTCGACCTGCTGCGTCGGGCATCCGGCCCTGTCGCCGTGGACGCGGAGCGTGCGAGCGGCTTCCGCTACTCTCAGCGCGCCTACCTCATCCAGGTCTTTCGGCGCGGCACCGAGGTGATGCTGTTCGATCCGCCCGCCATCGGCTCCTTCGGCGAGCTGCAGGAGGCGATCGGGCAGGAGGAGTGGGTGCTGCACGCGGCGAGCCAAGATCTGCCCTGTCTGCGGGAGCTGGGGCTCGAGCCGCACGAGATCTTCGACACCGAGCTGGGCGCGCGACTAGCGGGCTACCCTCGTGTCGGCCTCGGCGCGATCGTGGAGGAGACCCTCGGGCTCCATCTCGCGAAGGAGCACTCGGCCGCCGACTGGTCCACGCGCCCCCTGCCTGCCTCCTGGCTCACCTACGCCGCGCTCGACGTCGAGCTGCTGCTTGACGTGCGCGACGTGATCGAGACTCGTCTGGCGGAGCAGGGCAAGATGGTCATCGCCCAGGAAGAGTTCACCGCCGTGCTCGAGCGGGATGCGCCGGAACCCCGCGCCGAGCCCTGGCGCCGCCTCTCGGGTCTGCACGCGGTGCGCGGTCAGCGCGGCCTCGCTGTCGCACGCGAGCTATGGCGGGCACGCGACGCCTACGCGCACGAGGTCGACACGGCGCCGGGTCGTCTGCTGCCGGACTCGTCCATCGTGACGGCGGCGAAGGCGGCCCTGGCGTCGAAAGCAGAGCTCGCCGGCCTCTCCGGCTTCCACGGTCGCGCGAGCAGATCGCAACTGGACCGCTGGTGGGCGGCGATCGCGGCCGGTCTCGCCACCGACGACCTGCCTGCGCTGCGGGTGCGGGATGACGCGCTGCCGCCGCCCCGCGCGTGGAGCGACCGCAACCCCGAGGCGGATGCACGGCTCAAGGCCGCGCGTGAGGCCCTCACCTCTGCGGCTGAGCAGTATCGGCTGCCTCTCGAGAATCTCCTCACCCCCGACCATCTGCGTCGACTGGCCTGGTCGCCTCCCGGTGACGCGGGAGAGCGCGCGATCGCCGACCGTCTCGCCGAACTCGGCGCTCGACCGTGGCAGATTGAGGCGACCGCACAGTTGATCGGCCAAGCCTTTGTCGAAGCCCACCAAGCCCTCGCGGAGGCTCCCCCGGAGGATTCGTAGGAAGACGCAGGCGATGCGAGCGGCGCGAGACACCCTCCCTAGGCTGGGCTCCGTCAGTCAAGTCAGCATCACCATTGCACTGGGAGGCACTGTGGCCAAGCGAGCCGACGTCGTATTCGTGGACGGGGTGCGCACCCCCTTCGGTCGCGCAGGCGAGAAGGGCATGTACTGGGGAACCCGGGCGGACGATCTCATCGTCAAAGCCATGATCGGCCTGCTCGAGCGCAACCCCTCCCTGCCGAAGGAGCGCGTGGACGATGTCGCCATCGCCGCGACGACGCAGCAGGGCGACCAGGGGCTGACCCTCGGTCGCACAGCCGCGATCCTGGCCGGGCTTCCGCTCTCCGTGCCGGGCTTCGCGATCGACCGAATGTGCGCCGGCGCCATGACCTCAGTCACCACGACGGCGGGTGGCATCGCGTTCGGCGCCTACGATGTGGCGATCGCCGGCGGAGTCGAGCACATGGGTCGCCACCCGATGGGTTTCGGCGCTGATCCCAATCCGCGATTCCTCGCCGAGAAGCTCGTCAGTGCCGACGCGCTCAACATGGGCATCACCGCGGAACGCCTGCACGACCGCTTCCCTGCACTCACGAAGGAGCGGTCGGACCGCTATGGGATGCGCAGCCAGCAGAAGGTGGCCGCGGCCTACGAGGCGGGCAAGATCCAGCCCGACCTCGTCCCCGTCGCGCTCCGCAGCGAGAGCGGGTACGGGCTTGCCACGATGGACGAGGGCCTGCGGCCCGAGACCACGATGGAGGGGCTTGCGGGCCTCAAGACGCCCTTCCGACCGCACGGCCGCGTCACCGCGGGCAACGCGTCGCCTCTCACCGACGGCGCGACGGTGAGCTTGCTCGCGAGCGCCGATGCCGCCAAGGAGCTCGGGCTGTCGACCAAGATGCGGCTGGTGAGCTTCGCCTTCGCGGGCGTCGCACCGGAGGTCATGGGTATCGGCCCGATCCCCTCTACGGAGAAGGCGCTCGCCAAGGCGGGTCTGTCGATCGACGACATCGGGCTCTTCGAGCTCAACGAGGCCTTCGCCGTGCAAGTGCTCAGCTTCCTCGATCACTTCGGCGTGGACGACGACGACCCCCGGGTGAACCCGTGGGGCGGTGCGATCGCCTTCGGGCACCCGCTGGCCAGCTCGGGGGTGCGGCTCATGATCCAGCTCGCGCGCCAGTTCGAGGAGCGCCCCGACGTGCGCTACGGCTTGACGGCGATGTGCGTCGGCCTGGGCCAGGGCGGCACCGTCATCTGGGAGAACCCGCACTACACCGGAAAGAAGAAGTGACCGTGGCAGCGACAGCATCAGCAATCAGCCAGTACTCCGCCAATCAGTTCACCGAGCTTCTCGGCCTGAGCGATGACGAGGTAGTCACGCACTCCTTCGTGCGCGACGTCCCTCTGGCCAGCGGCGGCACCCTCGCGCTCGTGACGCTCGACAACGGGCGCGACCACACGCGGCCGAGCACCCTGGGCCCCCAGGGGCTCCTCGAGCTGGCGCGCGTGCTGGACGAGCAGAAGGCGCGCGGCGCCGCGGGCGAGATCCGCGGAGTCGCGATCACGGGCAAGCCCTTCATCCTCGCCGCGGGCGCCGACCTGTCCAAGGTCGGCGCCATCCCGAACCACGGCGCGGGGCGCCAGATGGCCCAGCTGGGCCACTACGCCCTCGGCAAGCTCGGCGAGATGGGCGTTCCCTCGTTCTGCTTCATCAACGGGCTCGCGCTCGGCGGCGGTGTGGAGATCGCGCTCAACGCCGACTATCGCACGCTCGACTCAAGCGCTGCAGCTCTCGCCCTGCCCGAGGTCTTCCTCGGCATCATCCCCGGCTGGGGAGGCGCCTGGCTGCTGCCCAACCTCATCGGCATCGAGAACGCCCTCAAGGTCGTCGTCGAGAACCCTCTCAAGAACAACCGCACCCTCAAGCCTGCCGAAGCTCTCGAGCTCGGCATGGCCGACGTGATGTTCGGTCCGGCGAACTTCCTCGAGGAGTCGATCCGCTGGGCGGACGGCGTCATCGCGGGAGAGACGAAGGTCAAGCGCAAGAACGCCCCGGGCAAGATCGAGCGCACCGTCAAGTGGGATGCCGCGATCGGCATCGCGCGCTCCATGCTCGAGAAGCGCATCGGCACCGTCGCGCGCTCGCCCTACGTGGCTCTCGACCTCCTGAAGTCGGCGAAGAGCAGCGACAAGGCCACGGGCTTCGCAGCAGAGGACGAGGCGCTCGCCGATCTCGTCTCCGGTGACCAGTTCCGTGCGTCGATCTACGCCTTCAACCTCGTGCAGAAGCGGGCGAAGAAGCCGGCCGGCGCCCCCGAGAAAGACCTCGCCAGGCCCATTGCGAAGGTCGGTGTGCTCGGGGCCGGGCTCATGGCGAGTCAGTTCGCCCTGCTGTTCGTGCGCAGGCTGCAGGTGCCGGTCATCATCACCGACCTCGATCAGGAGCGGGTCGACAAGGGCCTGGACTACATCCGCGGCGAGATCTCCACGCTCGAGCAGAAGGGCCGCATCGACGCCGACGAGGCCAACCGGCTGCGCGCGCTCGTGACGGGCACGATCGACAAGAAGGACTTCGCCGACTGCGACTGGGTCATCGAGGCAGTCTTCGAGGAGCTCACGATCAAGCAGGATCTCTTCGAGGAGATCGAGGCCATCGTCTCCCCCGAGGCGATCCTGGCGACCAACACGTCATCGCTCTCGGTGGAGAGGATCGGCGAGAAGCTGCAGCACCCCGAGCGTCTGGTGGGCTTCCACTTCTTCAACCCGGTCGCGGTCATGCCACTCATCGAGGTCGTCAATGCTCCGCGCACGAACGAGGCGAGCCTCGCGACCGCGATGGCCATCGCGGCGAAGCTGCGCAAGAATGCCGTGATCACGGCAGACTCCCCCGGTTTCGTCGTCAACCGCGTGCTCGCCAAGCTGCTCGGCGAGGCCATGCACGCCGTCGAGATCGGCACGCCGTTCGAGACGGTCGTCGAGGCCCAGCGCCACTTCGGCCTCCCGATGGATCCGTTCGTCCTGCTCGACCTCGTCGGGCTCAAGGTCGGCGCGCACGTGCTCGATACCCACCACGGCGCCTTTCCTGACCGCTTCTTCGAATCGCGCGCTCTTCACGAGCTGGCCGAAGCCGGCGTGCTGCTGGAGAAGGACTCCAAGGGGAACGCCAAGGGCATCGACAAGAAGGCGATCGCGATCGTGGGCAAGCATCGCCCCGAGGGCGCGACGCCGTGGACTGTCGAGGAGCTCACGCAGCGTCTCGAGGACGGCCTGGCCGACGAGATCCACCGCATGCTCGAGGACGGCGTGGTCGCCGCGCCGGAGGACATCGACCTGTGCATGATCCTCGGTGCGGGCTGGCCGTTCCAGATGGGCGGCATCACGCCGTTCCTCGATCGTGTCGGCGCCTCCGAGCGCGTCTTCGGCGCTACTTTCCACGAGCCGCCGATCCGCGGCGTCCGCTGACGGTCAGCGGGAGCGCTCGTCCTGATCGACCGAGATCGAGGCGTCCTCCGGTAGCGGGCGCGCCACCGGGATGCGGGTGCCGAGCACCTGCGCGACGAGGTCGCGCGCGATGGCCTGAGAGGAGAGGCCGACGCGGTCGAGAATCTCGTCACGGCTGGCGTGCTGCAAGAACTCGTCAGGCAGGCCCAGCTCGTCGACCGCGGTGTCCACTCCTGCCGCACGCAGCTCCTGCCGGATGCGCGTGCCGATGCCCCCGACCCGGATGCCGTCCTCGATGCTCACGACGATGCGATGCTCTCGAGCGAAGTCGATGATGCTGGAGGCCACCGGCACGACCCAGCGAGGGTCCACCACCGTCGCGCCGATGCCCTGGTCGGCAAGGCGCTCTGCGACCTCGAGCCCGATCTTCGCCATGGGCCCGACCGTGATGATGAGCACGTCCTTGTGCGGGGCCTCGCGCAGCACGTCCACTCCGTCGCTCGTGCGGCGCACGGCCTCGAACTCGGTGCCGACGGAGCCCTTCGAAAATCGCAGTACGGTCGGCGCATCGTCGACAGCGACGGCCTCGGCGAGCTCCTCGCGCAGGCGAGCAGCGTCCCGCGGCGCGGCGAGACGGATGCCCGGCACGACCTGCAGGATGGCGAGGTCCCACATTCCGTGGTGGCTCGCGCCATCCGGCCCCGTGACGCCGGCACGATCGAGCACGAACGTGACCCCGGCGCGATGCAGCGCGACATCCATGAGCACCTGATCGAAGGCGCGGTTGATGAAGGTGGCGTAGAGCGCCACGACGGGGTGCATACCTCCGTAGGCGAGCCCCGCGGCGGAGGCGACGGCGTGCTGCTCGGCGATGCCGACATCGATGATGCGGTCCGGGTGCTTCTCCGCGAGCTTGTGAAGCCCGGTGGGCCTCAGCATCGCCGCGGTCATGCCGACGATGCGCCGGTCGCGGTCGGCCAGCGTCACGATCTCCTCAGCGAAGACGGAGGTCCACGACGGCTTGCTCACCGACTCCACGGGCTCCCCCGTCTCAGGGTCGATCTGCCCGACGGCGTGGAACTGGTCGGCCACATCGGCAAGTGCCGGCTCGTAGCCCTTGCCCTTCTGCGTGATCGCATGCACGATCACCGGGGCCTCGTACTCCTTGGCCTGGCGCAGCGCGCGCTCCATGTCGCCCAGATCGTGACCGTCGACGGGACCGATGTACTTGATGTCGAGATTGCTGTAGAGGGACTCGTTGTTGCTCACCCGGGACAGGAACCCGTGCAGGCCTCCGCGCACTCCGCGGTAGACCGCGCGACCCGGAGCGCCCAGGTAGCCGAACGCTCGCTCCGTGCCGCGACGGAAGCGGTAGTACGAGCGCCGCGTGCGAACGTCCGACAGGAATCGCGCCATGCCTCCGATAGTGGGCGCGTAAGACCGTCCGTTGTCGTTGACCACGATCACGAGGTTGCGGATGTTGTCGTCCGAGATGTTGTTGAGCGCCTCCCACGTCATGCCGCCCGTGAGCGCTCCATCGCCGACCACGGCGACGACGTGACGGTCGCCCTGGCCGGTCATCGTGAAGGCGCGCGAGATGCCGTCGGCCCAGCTCAGAGAGCTTGAGGCGTGCGAGCTCTCGACGATGTCGTGCTCTGACTCATCGCGCTGCGGATAGCCCGCGAGGCCGCCCTTCATTCGCAATCGGCTGAAATCCTGGCGTCCGGTCAGCAGCTTGTGCACGTACGACTGGTGACCCGTGTCCCACACGATCGCATCGCGGGGCGAGTCGAACACCCGATGGATGCCGATCGTCAGTTCGACGACGCCGAGATTCGGACCCAGGTGCCCGCCGGTTTTCGACACCTCGGAGACCAGGAAGCGGCGGATCTCCTCCGCGAGCTCCACCAGCTCTGAGGGACTCAGTCGGTCAAGATCGCGGGGGCCGTGAACGGTCTCGAGTAGTGCCATTGGGTCACTCTACGCGAGCGCGCACGGGCCGTGGCTGAAGAGCGGGTGGGTCTTCAGCCACGCGGAGAGCGTGCCGTGCGGACGCGCTCGGAACCCTCACACCAGCGAGCGCAGCACGTACTGCAGGATGCCGCCGTTGCGGTAGTAGTCGGCCTCGCCGGGGGTGTCGATCCGCACCACGGCGTCGAACTCGACGGTCTCCTTGCCCTGCGCGGAGTGCTCGCTCGGCGTCGCGACGACGCGCACCGTGCGAGGAGTCCTGCCCTCGTTGAGCTCCTCGATGCCCGTGATCGCGATGACCTCGGTGCCATCGAGCCCCAGCGACTCCGCGGACTCTCCTGCGGGGAACTGCAGGGGGACCACGCCCATGCCGATGAGGTTGGACCGGTGGATGCGCTCGAAACTCTCGGCGATGACGGCGCTCACGCCCAGCAGGCTGGTGCCCTTCGCCGCCCAGTCACGGCTTGAGCCCGAGCCATACTCCTTGCCGGCGAGGATGACGAGAGGGATCGACGCGGCCTGGTAGCTCTCGCTCGCGTCGTAGATGAACGCCTGCGGGGCATCCGGCTTCGTGAAGTCCCGCGTGAAGCCGCCCTCGACGCCCGCGCCGTCGTTCGCGTCGGACAGCAGTTGATTGCGCAGGCGGATGTTCGCGAAGGTGCCGCGGATCATGATCTCGTGGTTGCCGCGGCGCGAACCGTAGGAGTTGAAGTCCTTGCGATCGACGCCGTGCTCCGTGAGGTAACGCCCTGCGGGCGAGTCGGCCTTAATCGACCCGGCCGGGCTGATGTGGTCGGTCGTGACGGAGTCGCCGAGCTTCGCGAGCACCCGGGCCCCGACGATGTCGGAGACGGGAGACGTCTCGAGCGTCAGGCCCTCGAAGTACGGAGGCTTGCGCACGTAGGTCGACTCGGGGTTCCATTCGAACGTCGCACCATCGGGTGTCGGCAACGATTTCCAGCGCTCATCGCCCTCGAAGACCGATGCGTACTGGTGGGTGAACATGCTCGTGTCGATCGAGGAGTCGATCGTCGACTGCACCTCAGAGGCCTCCGGCCAGATGTCGCGAAGGTAGACGTCGTGCCCGTCCTGGTCCTGGCCGAGCGGATCGCTCTCGAAGTCGAAGTTCATCGAGCCAGCGAGCGCGTACGCGATGACCAGTGGAGGGCTCGCGAGGTAGTTCATCTTCACGTCCGGATTGATGCGGCCCTCGAAGTTGCGGTTCCCCGAGAGCACCGCCGTGACGGCGAGATCCTTCTCGGCGATGGCCGCAGAGATCTCGTCCGCGAGCGGGCCGGAGTTACCGATGCAGGTCGTGCACCCGTAGCCGACGGTGTAGAAGCCGAGTGCCTCGAGGTCGTCGGTGAGTCCCGCCTTCTCGTAGTAGTCGGTCACGACCTTCGAGCCTGGAGCGAGCGTGGTCTTCACCCAGGGCTTGGCCTTCAGACCCTTGCGGGCTGCGTTACGTGCGAGCAGGCCGGCCGCGAGCATGACAGAGGGGTTGGAGGTGTTCGTGCAGGACGTGATCGCGGCGATCGTGACCGCGCCATGGTCGAGCGTGAACTCTGTGCCATCGACCGTGACGTCGATCGGGTTCGATGCCGCGCGCGGCGCCTGCGAGCGGTGGCGGTGAGCGATGCGGTGGGCCGACTCCTCGTCGTCAGGTGTGAAGCCGACGGGGTCGGACGCCGGGAAGGTGCCCTCGACCGCAGCGTCCACACCCGAGTGCTCGGTCGAGGTGTACTCGCTGAGGACGGTCTCGAAGGCGGTCTGCGCATTCGTGAGCTCGATGCGGTCCTGCGGACGCTTCGGTCCGGCGATCGACGGGACGACCGTGCCGAGGTCGAGCTCGATGTACTCGCTGAAGACCGGCTCGACGCTCGGGTCGTGCCACATGGTCTGCATGCGCGCGTAGGCCTCGACGAGCGCGACCTGGCTCTCGGAACGGCCGGTGAGACGCAAGTAGTCGAGCGTCACGTCGTCGATGGGGAACATTGCCGCGGTGGATCCGAACTCGGGGCTCATGTTGCCGATCGTGGCGCGGTTCGCGAGAGGAACCTGCGCAACACCGTCGCCGTAGAATTCGACGAACTTGCCGACGACTCCGTGCCTGCGCAGCATTTCGGTGATGGTGAGCACGACATCGGTCGCAGTCACGCCCGTCGGAATCGAACCCGTGAGCTTGAAGCCGACCACCTTGGGGATGAGCATCGACACGGGCTGACCGAGCATGGCCGCCTCGGCCTCGATGCCACCCACTCCCCAGCCGAGAACGCCGAGCCCGTTGACCATGGTCGTGTGCGAGTCGGTGCCGACGCACGTATCGGGGTAGGCGCGCAGCACGCCGTCGACCTCGCGCGTGTAAGTGACCTTGGCGAGGTGCTCGATGTTCACCTGGTGCACGATGCCGGTGCCGGGGGGCACGACCTTGAAGTCGTCGAAGGCCGTCTGGCCCCAGCGCAGGAACTGGTACCGCTCGCCGTTGCGCTCGTACTCGATCTCGACATTGCGCTCGAGGGCGTCCTCAGTGCCGAACAGGTCGGCGATCACGGAGTGGTCGATGACCAATTCGGCGGGCGCGAGCGGGTTGATCTTGTGCGGGTCGCCGCCGAGCTCGGCAACGGCTTCGCGCATGGTCGCCAGGTCGACGATGCACGGAACACCGGTGAAGTCTTGCATCACGACCCGCGCGGGCGTGAACTGGATCTCGGTGTCGGGCTCCGCGGTGGGCTGCCATGCTCCGAGGGCGCGAATCTGCTGGTCGGTGACGTTCTTGCCGTCTTCGGTGCGCAGCAGGTTCTCCAGCAGCACCTTGAGACTGAAGGGGAGCTTCTCGTAACCGGGAACCTTGTCGATGCGGAACACCTGGTACTCGGTACCGGCCACGTCGAGGGTGTCGAGGGCGTCGAAACTGTTCACTGCAGACACGTCAGGTCTCCTTACACGAATTGGTGGCGATGCCGATGCCTGCGGCGTCGCGTCCAGCACGCCGCCAGCCTAGCCGCCGCGCCGGGTCGTACCATTTATCTTGATATCAAGATAAATAGACGATATCACTCGCTCGCAGGCTTCTGTGGCGACCCCGCTGTCTCCGCGCCGCGCGCATACACAGCCCGCACCATGAGCCAGGTGATCCAGAGCACGGCCGCGTAGAGGGGCAGGCCCATGAGCAGCTTCGTCGCCGCAAGGGCGGCAGCCTGCTCGGCCAGATAGAACGGCACCTGAACCCCGAGCCTGAGCACGAACATCCCGACCCACAGCCATGTCGCGACCGTGAGCACGGTGCGCTTCGCCGGATCGGCCCGCCACTCGGAGTCACCCGTCAGCAAGCCAGCAATGACCCCGATAAGCGGGCGCCTCGCCAGGAGGCTGATGAGGAGCGCGGCGAGCCAGACACCGTTGATGACGAAGCCGAGCAGGAAATTCTCCTCCGCCCGGCCCGTCCAGAGCGCGAGGCCCGCCGAGAGTCCGATACCGACGAGTCCGATGACGGCGGGCGCGACCGGCGAGCGCGTGAGGGCGCGGACGAGAACGAACACGACCGCGATGCCGAGGGGCACCAGGACAGAGGGAGCGACCTCTTGGGTGATCGTGAACACGACGAGGAACAGGAAGCCTGGGAGAAGGGATTCGACCAGACCCCTGACCCCTCCGACGGCACCCCAGAGGGCGTGCGCGGTGGGCCGTTCACCGGGCTCGACGCGCCCGAAGCCCGATCGTCGCGCTGCGGCGGTCAGCGCCGCGCGCACGTCCGGGTCGGCGGGTGCGCCCGGCGTCGGCGTGGGATCGGCGCTCACGAGCCGGCTGGGGCCGCAGTCTGGCCGCCCGGTGCCGTCGCGCCCTGCGGCACATGAAGAGGAATGAGGTCGCGCGGGGGCATCGGCGTCGTTCCCCGGACGACGACGATGCTGCGGAAGACATCGTCGATGGCCCCCGCAGCAGCGGAATCGGTGGCGCCCTGGCCAGCGACGACACCGCGCAAGAACCACCGAGGCCCATCGACACCGATGAAGCGCGCGAGGCGCGTCGTGCCGTTCTCGCCGCCGGCGACCGGGATGCGCGCGACGAGCTCGGGGCCGAAGGTACCCGCGCGCTCGGTCACCTCCCCGCCCTGAGACCGTACCTGCTCCGCAATCTGGGCCCTGATCTCGTGCCACAGGCCGCTCGACCGGGGCGCGGCGAACGGCTGAACCTGCAGTGTCGACCCGCCGTAGTCGATGCTGACCGCCACGACGCGCTTGCTGGACTCGTCGACCTCCAGCCGCAGTTGCAGGTCCGTGCGTGGTACGAGCTTGACGCCGCCGAGATCGACGTAGGGTCGCACTGCGTTCGCCTCGCTCTCGTCGAGCGGGCCAGCCTCGGCGCGGTCGGCCGGGGCTGACTTGGCGTCGTCGGGCAGCGGCCCGTCGGGGAGCTGGGGATCGGTCACGCGGGGGCTCCTTCAGTCGAGTCCGGCCCCTCACCGTAGCCGGTAGAACCGAATCCTCGCTGACCACGATGCGAACCGGGGAGCGACTCCACCGGGACGAAGTGCGCCCGCACGATGGGCCAGACGATGAGCTGAGCGATGCGGTCACCCACCGCGATCGAGTAGCTCTCGCGGGCATCCGTGTTCAGGAGCGTCACCCGCAACTCCCCCCGGTAGCCGGCGTCGACCGTGCCGGGAGAATTGACGATCGTGATGCCGTGGTTCGCGGCGAGTCCGCTGCGCGGCACGACGAATGCGGCGAAGCCGTCGGGAAGAGCGATCGCGCAGCCGGTGCCGATCGTGGCCCGCTCGCCGGGGGCGAGAACGACCGGCTCGGCCGCCCTGAGGTCGGCACCGGCGTCACCGGGGTGAGCGTAGGCGGGTGGAAGTGAACCGGTCTGCAGCACATCGAGGGTAGCGGGCACGCCGTCGAGGCTAGTGCATGGTCGAATAGGGATATGCCCCTGTTTCGAGAGCGACTGCACCCCTCCGCGTGGCTTCACATCGTCGCGCTCCTCGCGCTTCCCGCGAGCATCCTCGTTCTCGCGCCGGTGAGCGTTCCCGCAGGCGTCGTCACCGGGCTGGTGCTGAGCGGCGCGCTCATCTCACTGCTGTGGGCGCTCGCCCCCGTGATCGAGGTCGCCGACGGTGCGCTGACGGCAGGGCGTGCGCGCATCCCGCTCTCGCTCCTGGGAGCGGTCCAGGTCGCGCGCGGAGAGGACGCGCGACAGGCGCGCGGGCCCGGTCTGGATGCTCGCGCCTGGCTTCTGCTGCGAGGCGACGTCGATCCCGTCGTGCGCATCACGATCGACGACGACGACGATCCCACGCCCTACTGGCTCATCTCGAGTCGGCGGCCGGATGAGCTCGCGCTCGCGATCGGCGCCGGTGCGGCACCGGCTGCGGGAGGCTGACGCGACCGCTCAGATCAGGCGCACTCGCGGCAGATGGCGCCGAGCTTCTCCTGGTGATCCAGCTGCGAGCGATGCTTCACGAGGAAGCAGCTGACGCAGGTGAACTCGTCCGCCTGCGGAGGGAGCACCACGACGTCCAGATCGAGGTCGGCGAGGTCTTGCCCGGCGAGCTCGAAGCCGGGGTTATCGGCATCGTCGGCGTCGACCACGCCCGACATCTTGTCGGGAACCCGCTCCTGCAAGGCCTGGATCGAGTCGGTTTCCTCGTCCGTCTTGCGGGGGGCGTCGTAGTCGGTTGCCATGCCATTCCACTTCTCGTCGGTGCTCGGGCGCCGCGTTCGGCGCGCACAGTTTGCAGGAAGGTAGCCAGAAACGCAAACCGCGCGCCCGGGGTTCTCCCGACGGTGCTGTCTCGCCAAACGCACGGCACGCCCGCGCTATTCCCCGACTGCGGGCCTCGCGCGTGGGATGCTGGGCGCACTCGCGGCACGAGGGAAGGGCCTGCGCATGGATGAACTCACAGTGGTTGGCGCCGAGGACGGCGCGCTCATCGTGGTCTCCGCCGCCGGTGATCGCTTCCGCATCCCCATCACGGAGGGCCTGCACGCTGCTCTGCGACAGCACCGGCCTGCGGGCGCGTCCGCGCACCGCGTCGGCCCCAAGGACATCCAGGCGGCCATCCGGTCTGGTCAGTCCGCCGCCGAGGTCGCAGCAGCGACCGGAGAGCCACTCGAGTACATCGAGCGCTTCGAAGGCCCGGTTCTCGCCGAGCGGGAGTTCGTCATCTCGTCGGCTCGAGGGGTAACAGTCGCGGTCGCCGCGGAGGGAGACACGGGAGCGCTGCAGACCTTTGGCACGGTCATCGATGAGCGTTTGGCCGAACTCTCGGCGCGCGACGTGCGATGGACGGCGGCGAAGCGTGCTGGCCAATGGACCCTGACGGTGAGCTTTGTCGACGACGACGTCGCACGCGCGGCGCTGTGGACCTTCGATCCCAAGAAGGGCTCCCTCGCTCCCGCCAATCGCGAGGCGCAGTCCCTCTCCCAGCAGGGCGACCCGCCCGCGACGGTCGTGCCTCGACTTCGCGCCGTGCCCGCCGAGCATCGCGGAACGAGCTCGCGCTTCGATAGTGGAGCCTTCGAGTTCGACGAGGACACCGACGCGGAGGCCAGTCCGCCTCGCATCGGCGACGCCGGTGGGCGGTCGTCTGCTCTGAACGACTCCGACGCACCCATGAACCAGACCGCCGACCTCCTCGAGGCGCTCCGCAAGCGCCGCGGCGAGCGGGAGGCACCGCAGGCCCCCGACGAGGATCGCGAGTCCGCCCGGGCCGCTCATCCCTCCACCGGATCGATCAGAATCGTCGACATCCCGCTCGACGATCCGCCGGAGGAGACCGCGATCGAGGTCGAGCGCTCCACGGGCGCCGACGTCGGCGCGTCGGAGACCGCCGGCGCGCCGGAGGATCCGGCGCCCGGCGCCCGAAAGCCTTCCGGGCGCCGCGGCCGTGCCGCGATGCCGAGCTGGGATGAGATCGTCTTCGGCGCGCGACCGGACGACGACCCCGCCTGACCGCCAACGGGCGGCGTTCGAGGCGGGGCGCTCAGTGCGCGAAGGCACCCCAGCGCGCGAGCGGAACGCGCATCTCTTCGGGCGAGAGAGAGCCGTGCTGACCTACCATGGCGAGCGCTCGGGCTGTCGCCTGACGCTCGTCGTAATAGGCGACTCGCGCCCGCGCGGCGACGAGCACGTCGCCGATGCGGCGCGAGACCTCGTCGTCGACCGTCCCACCGAACCACCCGGCAGAGATCGCCTCGTCGCGTGAGACGACCCACGCGCGCGAGTCCTCCGCGGAACGCCAGCGCTGCAGCACCCCCGCGAGATCGGCCTCCGACTCCACGTGCAGCTGGAGGCAGCGGGGCTCGCCGGCGACAAGGCGGACCCCCCGCCAGAGTTCGCTCTCCGCGGACACGAGCAGCCGAGCATGAGCAGGCACATCGATCATCCCGTGATCAGCCACGAGCAGGGCGCCGGCATCCCGCGGCAGTCGGCTGAAGGCATCCAGAGCCGCATCGAGCTGCTCGAGGGCGGCGATCCACTCAGCCGACTCAGAGCCGAAGGCGTGACCGGCCATATCCAGTTCGGGCACGTAGGTGTACACGAGTGCCGGGGTGGAGCCGCCCAGTAGATCGATCGTGGCCTCGACGCGCTCGGCGATGGTGGGCGCGATCACGAAGCGCGCTCCGCGCAGTACGGCCTCGGTGAACGCCGTGTCCCGGTACCGCGAGGCGGCCACGACGACGGCGTCCACCCCTGCCGCCCGAGCGGACTCGAAGACCGTGGGGTGCGGTTGCCACGTCACCGGGTCCAGATCGGCTGGCCACTGGCCGAGTTGCTGGACGACGCCGTCGCGCTGGGGATCGCGGACCGTGTAGCCGACCATGCCGTGACGGCCCGGGGGGAGACCTGTCGTGAGGGACGCGAGGGCCGAGGCGGTCGTCGTGGGAAAGCCCGCATCGATGACCCCGCCGCGGGACGGGATCGCGGACATGAGGCGCCTCGCGTGCCCGGCGCGCGCGCGCAACGCGGACACTCCGAGGCCATCGGCGAGCAGCACAGCGGCGGAACGCGCCGCGGGGAGCGAGAGCCGTGAGGGCATCGCGGTCAGCGACGCGAAGGCACCGTACAACACGTCGGCGAGTGACGCCGCGTCGGAGCGAGGCGCCGGTAGCATGGGCGCCATCCTATGACTCCGCCATCCCCCAGCCTTCCGAGCGGGATCGAGCCACTCCCCGACGGCGAACGCATCGACGACATCGAGCTCGCCGACGAGATGCAGGGCTCGTTCCTGGAATACGCCTACAGCGTCATCTACTCGCGCGCGCTTCCCGACGCCCGTGACGGCCTCAAGCCCGTGCAGCGCCGCATCCTCTACCAGATGGCCGAGATGGGTCTGCGACCCGACCGCGGCCATGTGAAGTCAGCGCGCGTCGTCGGCGAGGTGATGGGCAAGCTCCATCCCCACGGCGACACTGCGATCTACGACGCCCTCGTGCGTCTGGCGCAGGACTTCACCATGCGGGTGCCCTTCGTCGACGGCCACGGCAACTTCGGGTCGCTCGACGACGGCCCCGCCGCCGCGCGATACACGGAAGCACGGCTGCGCGCTGAGGCCCTCGCGATGGTCGACAGTCTCGACGAGGACGTCGTCGACTTCGTGCCCAACTACGACAACCAGCTCACCCAGCCCGCCGTGCTCCCCGCGGCGTTCCCGAACCTCCTCGTCAACGGCGCGAGCGGCATCGCTGTGGGTATGGCGACCAACATGGTGCCGCACAACCTCATCGAAGTGAGCGCCGCCGCGCACCACCTTCTCGATCATCCCGACGCGAGCCTGGACGACCTCATGGCGTTCGTCCCCGGCCCGGATCTTCCGACCGGGGGAACGATCCTCGGACTCGATGGCGTGCGCGAGGCCTATGCGACCGGACGCGGCAGCTTCAAGACCCGCGCCAAGGTGTCGATCGAGCCCGTGACCGCGCGCAAGACCGGCATCGTCGTCACCGAGCTGCCGTACCTTGTCGGGCCCGAGAAGGTCATCGAGAAGATCAAGGACGGCGTGCAGTCGAAGAAGCTCGCCGGCATCAGCGATGTCACCGACCTCACCGACCGACGCAACGGACTGCGCCTCGTCATCGGCATCAAGACCGGCTTCAGCCCGCAGGCGGTGCTCGAGCAGCTGTACCGGTACACGCCGCTGGAAGACGGCTTCTCGATCAACGCCGTCGCCCTCGTCCACGGGTCACCGAAGACCCTGGGTCTCAAAGAGCTGCTGCAGGTCTACGTCGATCACCGCATCGAGGTGGTCACCCGTCGAAGCCGGTACCGGCTCGAGCGGCGACGCGAGCGCCTGCACCTCGTGGAGGGCCTGCTCATCGCGATCCTCGACATCGACGAGGTCATCCAGGTCATCCGCTCCTCCGACGACGCCGAGGCCGCGCGCACGCGGCTCATGGAGGTGTTCGATCTCTCGCAGGTTCAGAGCGAGTACATTCTCGAGCTGCGTCTGCGGCGCCTCACCAAGTTCAGCCGTATCGAGCTCGAGGCCGAGCGCGACCTCTTGCGGGCAGAGATCGCCGAGCTCGACGCACTTCTCGGAGATCCGGCCCTGGTGCGTGCCGTCGTGGGCGAGGAGCTCGACTCCACAGCGGAACGTTTTGGGACCCCCCGTCGTACTCTGCTCACCGAGGCGGCACCCTCCGCCGCTCCCGTGCGGGCGAAGGGCGCAGCGGTCTCGCTCGAGATCGCCGACTCTCCCTGCCGCGTGCTGCTTTCGACGACCGGCCGCGCCGTGCGCGTCGACATGCCGGAGGGCGTCGCTCTCTCTCGCCCGACTCGACGCGGCAAGCACGACGCGGTGCTCAGCAGCGTGGACTCCACGACGCGCGGAGACCTCCTCGCCATCACGTCGAAGGGCCGCTTTGTGCGCTTCACGCCCGTCGACCTGCCGAGCGTGCCCGCCAACTCGGTGCAGCCGGCAGCGGGCGCGAAGCTGCGCGACTATCTGGGGCTGACCGATGCGAAGGAGCGGGTGCTCGCCATCGTCGACCCGGCGAGCACGACCCCTCTCGCGCTCGGTACGCGCGACGGCGTGGTGAAGCGCCTCGCGCCAGGCTCGGTGCCGTCGCGCCCCGACGGCGAGGTCATCGCGCTCAAGGCCGGCGACGACGTGATCGGGGCCGCCCCCGCCGGGGACGACGCCGAGCTCGTGTTCGTCTCGTCGAGCGCGCAGCTGCTGCACTTCGGCGCCGCGAACGTGCGACCGCAGGGCGCCGCGGCTGGCGGAATGACGGGCATCAAGCTCGCTCCTGGTGCGCGCGCGCTCTTCTTCGGCGCCGTCGGCACCGCGAGCGCCCATGTCGTCACCGTGAGCGGGTCGACCCAGACGATCTCCGGAACAGATCCGGGGCGCGCCAAGGTGTCCTCCTTCTCGGAGTTCCCCGGCAAGGGACGCGCGACCGGTGGAGTGCGCTGCCATGCCTTCCTCAAGGGCGAGGATGCCCTGCAGCTCGCCTGGGTCGGCGCCGATCCCCTCGCCGTCGGCCCGGATGGCGCGACGCGCACCCTGCCCGAGGGCGGTGCACGCCGGGACGGCTCAGGGACGCCGCTGGATGCCGTCATCGGCTCGATCGGCACGTCGATCGCGTAACCCCGCGCGGGTCGCTCACAGGCATCGGATGCCCGGCTCAGGCGGAGCGCACGGCTCAGGTGCGTCGACTACACGTCGATACGGTCTCGGTCGAGACCCTGACCCGCGATGATGAAGTCTTTGCGGGGCGCCACATCGTTGCCCATGAGCAGCTCGAACATGCGCGAGGCCGCCTCGGCATCCGTCACCCGCACGCGGCGCAGTGTGCGGTGCTGCCGGCTCATGGTTGTGTCGGCGAGCTGGTCGGCATCCATCTCGCCCAGGCCTTTGTAGCGCTGAATCGGGTCCTGATACCGCTTGCCGGCCTTCTTCAGGGCCGAGAGCACGCCGTCGAGCTCCTTCTCGCTGTAGGTGTAGACCGTCTCGTTGGGCTTCGAGCCCGGATTCATGACGACGACGCGGTGCAGCGGCGGCACAGCAGAGAACACCCGCCCCTCGTCGATCATGGGGCGCATGTAGCGGAAGAACAGGGTGAGGAGGAGCGTGCGGATGTGCGCGCCATCGACATCGGCGTCGGCCATGATGATGACCTTGCCGTAACGTGCGAGTGCGAGGTCGAAGGTGCGCCCGGATCCGGCGCCGATCACCTGGATGATCGACGCGCACTCCGCGTTCGAGAGCATGTCGCTCACCGAGGCCTTCTGCACGTTGAGGATCTTGCCGCGAATGGGCAAGAGCGCCTGGAACTCGCTGTCGCGCCCGAGCTTCGCGGTGCCCAGCGCACTGTCGCCCTCCACGATGAACAGCTCGCTCTGCTCGACATCGCTCGAGCGGCAGTCGACGAGCTTTGCCGGCAACGAGGAGTTCTCGAGCGCGTTCTTGCGACGCTGGGTCTCCTTGTGGGCGCGTGCCGAGATGCGGCTCTTCATCTCGGAGACGACCTTCTCGAGAACGAGGCCCGTCTGCGCCTTGTCGTCGCGCTTGCTGGAGGAGAAGCGCTGCGCGAGCGAGTCGGTGACGACGCGCGCGACGATCGCCCGAGCCGCCGGGGTGCCGAGCACCTCCTTGGTCTGCCCTTCGAACTGCGGTTCCGGAATGCGTACCGTGAGGACGGCGGTGAGGCCCGCGAGTACGTCGTCCTTCTCGAGCTTGTCGTTGCCGGCCTTGAGCCGGCGGGCGTTCTTCTCGACCTCGCCGCGCAGAAATTTCAAGAGTCCCTGCTCGAAGCCGAGCTGGTGACTGCCGCCTTTCGGCGTCGCGATGATGTTGACGAAGCTGCGGAAGGTCGTGTCGTAGCCCGTTCCCCAGCGCAGGGCGATGTCGACCACGCATTCGCGCTCGAGCTCGGTGGGAGTCATGTGCCCGAGCGAGTCGAGCACGGGCACCGTCTCGGTGAACGTGCCGCTGCCGGTGATGCGCCACGTGTCGGTGAGCGCAGCATCCGGAGCCAGGTAGTCGGTGTACTCGCTGATGCCGCCTGAGAAGTGGAACGACTCGGTAACGGGCTCCTCCGGGCGCTCGTCGCGCACGGTGAGGGTGATGCCGGGCACCAAGAAGGCGGTCTGGCGCACACGCGACATGAGCTCGTCGGTGAGGAAATCGGCGCCCTTGGTGAAGATCTGCGGGTCCGCCCAATAGCGGATGCGCGTTCCCGTCACAGACTTCGCGACCTTGCCGACGACTCGAAGCTCACTGCCGGAGACGAAGGGGCTGAACGGGGCGTCGGGGCGCGGCCCATCCGGCCCGTCGTCGAAGACGCCCGGCTCGCCGCGGTGGAACGACATCGCCCAGGTCTTGCCGTCGCGATCGACCTCGACATCGAGCCGCTCCGAGAGCGCGTTGACCACGGAGGCGCCCACTCCGTGCAGGCCCCCGGATGCGGCATAGGATCCCCCGCCGAACTTGCCCCCCGCGTGCAGCTTCGTGAACACCACTTCGACGCCGCTCAGCCCGGTGCGCGGTTCGATGTCGACGGGAATGCCGCGCGCCCTGTCGCGCACCTCCACGCTGCCGTCCGGGTGCAGCACGAGGTCGATCGTCGACCCGTGGCCGCCGAGCGCCTCGTCCACCGAGTTGTCGATGATCTCCCACAGGCAGTGCATGAGGCCGCGCGAGTCCGTCGAGCCGATGTACATCCCGGGGCGCTTGCGGACGGCTTCGAGTCCCTCGAGTACGGAGAGGTGACGAGCGGAGTAGTCGGAACTGGCCACGGAGATTGCCTCGCGAGATCGTTGCAGGGAACACGGTGGTCGCGCAGGGTGCGTCGACCTCCGCCAGCCTATGCGCCCCTGCCGGGGCGGGCTCGCCGCCACACCGCTCGAGCGTTCCCGGCGACGCGTTCGTCTTCGCGTTCAGCGAAATGGGGGCGCATTGTCACGAGTACCCGGCGTGCGTGTGGTGCAATGGAGCATCGACCGACTCAAGGGGTCGCTCGACTGACGGAGCGAACCGCTGAGGAACGACTCGACACGACGAGGGAAGGCACGAGGCACACCATGACGCAGATCACCACCGAGAGCCCGAACCTCGCCTCCACCGCGCCGCTGACCGGTCTCGACCGCTGCGACAGCTGCGGCGCTCAGGCCTACGTTCGTGTGACGCTCGCGACGGGAGAGCTGCTGTTTTGCGCTCACCACGCCTCGCGCTTCAAGGAGAAGCTCGTCGGCTCCGCGCTCGCCTGGCACGACGAGTCGAGCAGGCTGCACGACGAGAACGACGCCTGAGTGGCGGCATCCCTCGGGCTGGCGCGCCGTGCGCGCTACCTGGTGTCGAGGGCGCGAGCAGTGCGATCGAGCAAGCTTGCCTCGCTCTCCGCGCAGATCGCGAGCGCGACGGGGCGTGCTCGACCGCTCATCGCCCTCGACATGCTGTGGTGCTCCGTGCGCCACGAGGCTGCGTTCCAGGATTACTTCGATTGGGACTTCTTCGCGCTGAGCGCTCGTGAGCGGCGAACGTTCATGACTCACCCGAAGTCGAACCATCTTGCGCAGAAGCTCAACGCGGTCGCGCATCGGCAGCAATTCAGCGACAAGTGTCGTTTCAACGCGCGCTTCTCCGAGTACATCGGCCGTGACTGGCTCGACCTGCGCGCGGCGAGCGACGAGGAGCTCGAGGCATTCCTGCGGGCCCACGAGCGGGTCATGGCGAAGGTGCCGGACAGTCTGGGTGGCGACGGCGTGGAGTCTTTCGTGGCCGCCAGCGCGCTCACTGATGTCGCGTCGTTCAGGAGCGACCGCCTTGCTCGCCGTCAGTTCCTCCTTGAGGAGTTCCTCGCGCAGGACCCCGAGATGGCCCGGCTGTGCCCGACGAGCGTCAACACGCTGCGCATCGTCACGTTCCGCGACGGCGATGAGGTTCGCACGCTCGTTCGGGTGCTCAAGATGGGCAACGGCGGCGATGTCGACAACTTCAGCGGTGGGGGGATGTACACGATCCTCGATGCAGACGGCCTCGCTCGGTATCCCGCCTTTGATGAGTTCGGTGGTGTGTTCAGCGCCCACCCCCTCACGTCGACCTCGATCGTGGGTTTCTCCGTGCCCCAGTGGGATGCCGTGGAGCGGCTGACGGACGCCCTGGCGCGCGAGGTGCCCGAGATCCCCTATGTCGGGTGGGATATCGCGATCACCCCGGAGGGTCCCGTCGTCGTCGAAGGCAACTACAACACCGGGGTGTTCCAGCTGAAGCCGACTGCGACAGGCATCCGCACCGGCCTGCTGCCGGTGTACCGCGAGGCGATCGGGTTCTAGGCCCGCCGCGTCTCGTCCGCGAGCGTGCGGACCACGCCGAGCGGCGTGCTCTGGTGCCCCTGTCCCAGCGGGTTGTCCGCCAGGATGCTCACGAGGCGACGCTCCCCCGCGGCATCGAGAGTTGATCCCAGAATGTTGCCGCCGAAGTCGTTGATGTCGACGACGGCGACCTCCACCGGTGCGACGGCGGCGAGTGCGACCTGCAGCTCGCGGGCGACCTGGCGGGGCTTCTCCGGAACGAGCACGACCTGCGTGTTGTAGGGAGGAATCGTGCCCGAGGTCGGACCGTCGATGCCTCGGGCCTTGGAACCCGCGATGCGATAGAAGTCCCCGCGCCGTCCGAGTGCCTTGGTGACGGCCGCGACGCCGGCGGCGACGACGATGCGCGGGGTGCCGCACTCGCGCAGTGCCATCTCCATCGTCTCGGGAATACCCAGCCCGATGCCGTGCGACGTCTTGGTGACGTGCCGCGACAGCCAGCGAGCAAGAGGTCGCGCCTGGATGGAGTCCACTGCGTAGGAGCGGCCCTGCGAGATCGCCACGATCTTCTCGGTCACGATGAGCACGTCCCCCGGCTCGATCACCGGGCCCGCATAGCGGGTGACGACGTCAACGATGTCGTCGTCCGTCATCACGACGTGGGTGCTGATCGGGATACGCCGCACCCGCTGCCCGGCGACGTCGACGTCGAGCGCTTTGCCCTCGTTCGGTGCCTCTGCCATGGGGTCGCGCCTCCCTATTCGAGGTAGTCGCGCAACGCCTGCGAGCGCGAAGGGTGGCGCAGCTTCGCCATCGTCTTGGACTCTATCTGGCGGATGCGCTCGCGCGTCACGCCGAAGGTGTCCCCGATCTGGTCGAGCGTTTTCGGCATGCCGTCGCCGAGCCCGAATCGCATGCGGATCACTCCCGCTTCGCGCTCGGAGAGCGAGTCCAGGAGGCTCTCGAGCTGCTTCTGCAGCATCGTGAAGCCCACGGCGTCGGCGGGGACGACTGCCTCGGTGTCCTCGATCAGGTCACCGAACTCGCTGTCGCCGTCCTCACCCAGCGGAGTGTGCAGGGAGATGGGCTCGCGTCCGTACTTCTGCACCTCGATGACCTTCTCCGGGGTCATGTCCAGCTCGCGGCTGAGCTCCTCTGGAGTGGGCTCTCGCCCGAGGTCCTGCAGCATCTGTCGCTGCACGCGGGCAAGCTTGTTGATGACCTCGACCATGTGGACCGGGATGCGGATCGTCCGCGCCTGGTCAGCCATGGCGCGCGTGATCGCCTGGCGGATCCACCAGGTCGCATAGGTGGAGAACTTGAAGCCCTTGGTGTAGTCGAACTTCTCGACGGCGCGGATGAGGCCCAGGTTGCCCTCCTGGATGAGATCCAGGAACTGCATACCGCGGCCGGTGTACCGCTTGGCGAGCGAGACGACGAGGCGCAGGTTGGCACCCAGAAGATGGTTCTTGGCGCGCTGACCATCGCGCGCCACCCAGGCGAGGTCGCGCCCCGCCGTGGTGCGCTTCTCCTTCTCGGTCATCGAGGAGAGCTTCTCTTCGGCGAACAGGCCCGCCTCGATGCGCATGGCCAGCTCGACCTCCTCGGCGGCGTTGAGAAGGGGAACCTTGCCGATCTGCTTGAGGTAGTCCTTCACGGGGTCGGCGGTCGCCCCCGTAATGGTCGTCGAGTAGACCGGCACCTCGTCGTCCTCGGTGTTGCTGAGTACGATCGCTCCAGTCGGGAACGGGCCGGCGGCGGCCTTGTCGCCGTCGTCGTCGGCGCTCTCGTCGGTGTCGCCCGCATCATCGGCGCTCTCGGCGGATTCCGTGACGTCTGTCGGGGTAGCGGTCGAGGTCTCGTCCTCGTCCTCGTCAGCGGCTGCAGATGCGCCCGCGGCCGACGTGGCCTTCTTGGCGCGGGAGGGCTTCGTCGTCGACGTGGCCGCAGTGGACTTCTTCGCGGCGGTGGACTTGGCCGCAATCGACTTGGCCGCAGTCGACTTGGCCGCAGTGGACTTCGCGGCAGTGGACTTCGTGGACTTCGCGGCAGTCGACTTCGCGGCAGTGGACTTCGTGGACTTCGCGGCAGTGGACTTCGCGGCAGTGGACGTGGCCGCCGACGTCTTGGCGGGCGCGGTCTTCGTCGCCGAGGTCTTCGTCGCCGAGGTCTTCGCGGCGGGAGCCTTCGTCGCCGCGGTCTTCGTGGCGCTGGTCGACGATGCGGCCTTCTTCTTCGCGGGCGTAGTGGTTGTTCGGGTAGCCATGGGCCCCTTCTTTCCGCGTTCTCCGGGCAGTACAACGACCCATGTCAAGTCGCGAACTCCGTCAGAAGCTCAGGGCTTCTGGAAAGTTACGTCGACCGACCGGGTCGTGAGCACTTATTATTGCACGCGCGGTGGAGCCTCCCGACCACGGGTGCTCAGACTCGTCCGCCGCTACCTGCTCAGCCTTGCCCGCCCCCGCCGATGCCACGGCGACCCCGGCGCCACCGCGCGATGATCGCAGTCCAGAGCGGCGCGACGGCAATTCCCTCCTCTTCCTCGAGCCGACGGCGAGTGCGACGCCTCGCGACGATCAGGCCGGCGACCGCGATCCCGATGAGGGGATACTGCACCGCGAAGGCGAGTCGCCAGTTCTGCCAGGCGTACAGCTCGCTCGGTGCCGTTCCGCTGCTGACAGCGTCGAGCGCGAGACCTACGGCGAGCACGAGCACGACGGTGGTGACGAACCCGCCGACATTGACGAAGCCCGTGGCGGCACCGTGGCTGGCCGTGGGATTGAAGGTGCGCGCGAAGTCGAATCCGATGAGAGACCCGGGGCCGCCTACCGCGAGCACCGTCAGGAACAAGATCACCGCGGGCAACGGCGGCGGTGACTCGGGCAGCAGAAGAGCGGCCCAGGCAACCGCGGTCGCCGCGACGATGCCGAGCACGATGCTGGAGCGGCGCAGGGGGAATCGCGCCGAGAGGAGACCGATCGCGGGCCCGGCTGCTGCTCCCGCGACGACGATGAGCCCGAGAAGCGCTCCCGTCAGTCCAGGGCCGTAGCCCAGTCCGACCGAGAGGAACGGATACCCCCACAGCAGGACGAACATCGTGGGCGAGGACTGCGTGACGGCATGCGCCCAGAAACCCAATCGCGTGCCCGGCCGCCGCAGGGCATCCGAGAGCCTCGCGAGCGCTATGCGCAGTGTGAGAGCGCGCTCGTCGACATGGTCTGCAGGCGCGTCTCGTACGGCCGCTGTCACCAGCGCGGCGGCCAGAAGAGACAGCGACGCCGCCGAGAGGAAGGCCGTTGTCCATCCGGCAAGACCGAGCAGCGCCACGAACGGGACGGCGGAGAGCAGTTGGCCCGACTGCCCGAGGGTTCCGACCCACTGCTGCAACTGCGGAAGCCGAGGGGGGGAGAACCACGCACCCAAGAGCCGCAGCACGGAGAGGAACGTCATCGCGTCGCCGGCGCCGACCAGCACGCGTCCGACGACCGCGATTCCCAGGTCGCTCGCCAGCGCCACAGCAGCCTGGCCAAGTGCCATCGCGATGGCCCCCGCGGCGATGAGCACACGGGGGCCGAATCGATCGATGAGCACGCCGACGGGAATCTGCAGAATCGCGTAGACGCCGAGTTGCAGCACGGCGAGCGACGACACCGCCGTCGCGTCGATCGAGAATCGCGTCGTCGCTTCTACGCCGACGACCCCGACCGACGTACGCTGGAGGATCGCGACGACGTAGGCGAGGCAGGCGACAACGAGGACGACGATCGCCCGACGGGAGTCCACGCCGCAAGCCTAGGGTCGCGGCTCGTGGCAACGATGCGCCGTGCCGGTCAGCGATCGCCTCGGTCGTCGTCGCTGGTGCGACGGAAGGCGAGGAACTTCTCCAGCTCCGCCGCGATGGAGTCGGCCGTAGGCAGTTCACCGTCTTCGTCCATGAGGGGCGACCGCAAGGGGTTGTCCTCCATGTAGCTGTCGTGTCTCTCTTCCAGGGTGCCGACCATGCGCGCGAGCTCTGCGTTTCCCTCGACCTGTCCCTCGATCTTGGCGAGGAACTCGCGCCCGTCCTCCCTCAACTGATCGGTCGGGAAGAGCAGGCCGGTGGCGGCCGTGATGCTCTCCAGCGCCGTCACCGCGGCGTCGGGGAACTCAGTATCGGCCAGGTAGTGCGGAACCAGGAGCACGAACCCGGCGAGTGGGTGGTCACTCTCGGTGAGCCGGTACTCGAGCAGGTGCAGTGCGTTGCCGGGAACCTGGGTGCGCGGGCGCCACACCGAGAGCGTCTCGATGAGGTCCTCCCGATTGCCGCTCACGGTCACGCCGATGGGTCGGGTGTGCGGCACGGGCATCGGTATGGCGTGCACCCAGGTCGTCGAGGCGATGCCGTATCGCGCGATGAGCTGCTCGACCGCCTGGGTGAACCGCTCCCACTGGAAGTCGGGCTCGTACCCGGTGAGCAGCAGGAAGGGCGAGCCGACGTCGTCCTGAGCCAGCCGGAGGGCGAGCGAGGGCTTGCGGAACTCTGTCAGACGCGTCTCGTCGAAGAACAACACGGGGCGCCGAGCGCGGTAGTCGAGAAGCTCGTCATTGTTGAACACCACGACGTCACGGTGACTCAAGTGTTCCACGAGGTACTCGGCGACCTGGCCGACCGCACCGCCGGCGTCTGCGAAACCAGTCAGTCCCACGACGAGCGGCAGCCCAGCAGGCACCTCGTCCTCCCGCAGGATGACGGTGTACAGCTCGTCGGGCGATCGCATGCCTCCATGGTAGGGCGGCGCCCTGAGCGCGTGGCACCAGACGGGAGCGCCCTGAGCGAACAGAGGGCTGCCCGTGTCGAGGACGCGCGCGCAAGCGCGGATACGATGGCCGGATGCCCTCTCCCACGCTCTCCGCCACCGACCTCTCCCCGGCCGATCTCAGCGCTGACGTGCTCGTCGTGGGCGTCGCAGCCAGCGCCGAAGGGCCCCGTCTCGCCGACGAGGCGTCGCTCGGCGAGGCGTCGCTGAGCACCGATGAGCTTGTCGCGCTCGGCGTCACGGGCGCGGTGGATACGACACAGCGTCTGGCCGCTCCGAGGGGAGTGTCGGCACGAAGCCTTCTCCTCGTCGGTCTCGGCGCTGCCGAGCCGACCTCTGACACACTGCGCTCCGCGGCGGGCTCGGCCGCTCGAGCGGCGAGCGATGCCGCTCGACTCGCGTTCGCCCTCCCCACCGCAACGCCGGAGGATGTGCAAGCAGTCCTGGAGGGAGCCGCTCTCGGCGGATACAAATACGTCCCCCGGTCCGCGCCCGGTGCTGCCTCCGCCGTGGCCGAGGTCACGATCGCCACGCGCGTGCCCGGTGCGCACGAGGCGGCCGAGCGCGCCGCCATCACCTCCCAGGCCGTGACCATCGTGCGCGATCTTGTCAACGAACCGCCGAACACGCTCTACCCGGCGAGCTTCGTGGAGCGTGCCCGCGAGCTCACCGCCGAGCTCGACCTCGAGCTCGAGGAGTGGGGGGTCGATGAGCTGCGCGAGGGCGGCTACGGCGGCATTCTCGGTGTTGGACAGGGCTCGTCTCGGCCCCCGAGGCTCCTCGCGGTGCGCTACCGCGCCGAGGAGGATGCCCCGCACCTCGCCCTCGTCGGCAAAGGCATCACCTTCGACTCGGGCGGGCTCTCCCTCAAGCCGGCTGCCTCCATGGTGGGCATGAAGTACGACATGACGGGGGCGGCGACCGTGCTCGCCACGATCATCGCCGTTGCGCGACTGGACCTGCCGTTGCGCATGACCGCCTGGCTGTGCCTGGCCGAGAACCTCCCCTCCTCGACGGCGATCCGACCGAACGACGTGCTCACCATCCGCGGCGGCAGGACCGTCGAGGTTCTCAACACCGACGCCGAGGGTCGTCTCGTGCTCGCCGACGGCATCGTGCGCGCGAGCGAGGAGCACCCCGACGCCATCATCGACGTTGCGACCCTCACCGGCGCTGCGCGCGTCGCGCTCGGCGAGCGCTACTCGGCCGTCATGGGAGACGACGCGCTCGTCGAGCGCGTGCGCAGCGCCGCAACCTCCACGGGCGAGCTGGTGTGGCCGATGCCGCTCCCCGCGGAGCTGCGCGCGCTCCTGGCGACCGAGGTCGCCGACATCGCCAACGCGAAGCCGGGAAGCACGGCCGCTGGCATGCTCCTGGCGGGAGTGTTCCTGCGCGAGTTCGTCGGCCGGGCCAGCGACGACGATGAAGCGCCGAGCATCCCGTGGGCGCACCTCGATATCGCAGGTGCCGCCAACAACGGATCAGGAGCGTACGGGTTCACGCCGAAAGGCCCGTCGGGAGTGACCGTGCGCCTGCTCATCGCCCTCGCAGAGTCCTACGCCGCCAAGTAGTAGGCTCGACACCCGGGTGCGTCGCACGTGCCCGCTGCCCCGGGCCGGCGCTCGACACTCTTCGTCGGCCTCCGCACGAGAATCCTGATCATTGAGGGAGTACCTGCCGGTGTCGGACCAGAATTTTGACCTTGTCGTCCTCGGAGCCGGAAGCGGCGGATACGCTGCCGCTCTGCGCGCCAGCCAGCTCGGCATGAGCGTTGGCCTCATCGAGAAGAGCAAAGTGGGCGGCACGTGCCTGCACGTCGGCTGCATCCCCACGAAGGCGCTGCTGCACGCAGCCGAGATCGCCGACGCCGCCCGCGACTCCGCACAGTTCGGTGTGACCGCGACCCTCGAGGGCATCGACATCCCCGGTGTGACGAAATACCGCGAGTCGATCGTGTCGAGCAAGCACAAGGGCCTGCAGGGGCTCATCAAGGCGCGCGGTATCACGACCATCGAGGGAGAAGGTCGGCTGACCTCGCCCACCACGGTGCAGGTCGGCGACGACACGATCACCGGCAAGAATGTCGTGCTCGCCACGGGCTCGTACTCTCGCACCCTCCCCGGCCTGGAGATCGGTGGGCGCGTCATCACCTCCGAGCAGGCCCTCCAGCTCGATCACGTGCCGAAGAAAGTGGCCGTCCTCGGTGGAGGTGTGATCGGCGTCGAGTTCTCGAGCGTCTGGCGCTCCTTCGGCTCCGACGTGCACATCATCGAGGCGCTGCCGCACCTCGTGCCGATGGAGGATGAGGCGATCTCCAAGCTCTTCGAGCGCGCCTACCGCAAGCGCGGCATCGAGTTCACGCTCGGCAAGCGATTCCAGGGCGTGACGCAGAGCGACGACGGCGTCGTCGTCACGCTCGACGACGGCACGACGATCGAGGCCGACATCCTCCTCGTCGCGGTCGGGCGGGGCCCTGCGACGGCGGGACTCGGCTTCGAAGAGGTGGGCGTGGAGATGGATCGCGGCTTCGTGGTCACCAACGAGCGGCTGGAGACGAGCATCCCGGGCCTGTACGCCGTCGGCGACATCGTCCCGGGGCTGCAGCTCGCGCACCGCGGCTTCCAGCACGGCATCTTCGTGGCTGAGGAGCTCGCCGGTCTGGGGCCGGTCGTGATCGACGACATCAACGTTCCCAAGGTCACCTACAGCGAGCCCGAGGTCGCCTCCATCGGACTCACGGAGGCCAAGGCGAAGGAGATCCACGGGGCTGATGCGATCGCCAGCTACGACTACAACCTGGCCGGGAACGGCAAGAGCCACATTCTCGAGACCTCCGGCATCATCAAGGTGATCCGCGTCAAGGACGGTCCCGTTGTCGGCGTGCACATGATCGGCGCGAGGGTGGGCGAGCAGATCGGTGAAGCGCAGCTCATCGTCAACTGGGATGCGTACCCGGAAGACATCGCTCCCCTGCTGCACGCGCACCCCACCCAGAACGAGGCGCTCGGCGAGGCGTTCCTCGCCCTGGCGGGCAAGCCGCTGCACAGCGCCTGAACGCCGACCGATCGCTAGGCTAGAGACACTCAAGGCTTCGAAGGAGCAACTACTGATGAGCGAATCCGTCAACCTCCCGGCGCTCGGCGAGAGCGTCACCGAGGGCACGGTCACCCGATGGTTGAAGAACGTGGGAGACCGCGTCGAGGTGGACGAGCCGCTACTCGAGGTGTCGACCGACAAGGTCGACACCGAGATCCCCTCCCCCATCGCCGGTGTGATCGAGGAGATCCTCGTCGCTGAGGACGAGACCGTCGAGGTCGGCACCGCTCTCGTGCGCATCGGGGACGGCGAGGGCGGCGGCTCCGCTCCCGCGGAGTCCGCGCCTGCCGAGTCAGCGCCCGCCGAGTCCGCGCCTGCGGCATCGGCTGCCGCGGCCTCAGCGCCCGCCGAGCCCAGCGCACCCGCCGAGCCCAGCGCACCTGCCGAGCCCAGCGCGCCCGCGGAGCCCAGTGCCCCCGCACAGTCCAGCGCACCCGCCGAACCGTCTGCTGCCGCCGAGCCATCCGCGCCGGCCGAACCGTCTGCGCCGGCTGCTCCCAGCGCGACGGCGGAGCCCAGTGCACCCGCGGAGCCGTCCGCACCCACGGAGCCGAGCGCACCAGCGGCCTCCGCAACAGCGGCGTCCAGCGCATCCGCTTCCGCCTCGGCATCGGCGAGCGCTCCGGACTCCAGCGCTGCCGGCTACATCACGCCCCTCGTGCGCAAGCTGGCCCAGGAGCGCGGTGTCGATCTTTCCAGCGTGACCGGCACCGGTGTCGGTGGCCGCATTCGCAAGCAGGATGTGCTCGATGCCGCCGAGAGTGGCGGAGCCGTTCCCGCGAGCGCCCCGGCGCGAGCACCCCTCGAGGTCTCGCCGCTGCGCGGCACAAGCGCATCCATGTCGCGTCTGCGCAAGGTGATCGCCGAGCGCGCCGTCGTCTCGATGCAGTCGACGGCTCAGCTCACCACCGTTGTCGAGGTCGATGTCACGAAGGTCGCGGCACTGCGCACGGCCGTGAAAGACACCTTCCTCACGTCGACGGGCCTGAAGCTCAGCTTCCTGCCGTTCTTCGCGAAGGCCACGACCGAGGCTCTCCAGGCCTTCCCGATCATCAATGCGACGGTCGAGGACGACACGATCGTCTACCCCGAGTCGGAGAACCTCTCCATCGCGGTCGACACCGAGCGCGGGCTCCTCACGCCGGTCATCCGCAACGCGGGCGACCTCTCGATTGCCGATCTCGCCCGCGAGATCGCTGATCTCGCCGAGCGCACGCGCGACAACAAGCTCAAGCCCGACGAGCTCGCGGGCGGCACCTTCACGCTCACGAATACCGGTTCCCGCGGCGCGCTCTTCGACACCCCCGTCGTGTTCCTGCCGCAGGTGGCCATCCTCGGCACGGGCGTCGTCACCAAGAAGCCGGTGGTCATGACCGTGGACGGCTCCGACGTGATCGCGGTGCGCTCGACTGTCTACCTTGCGCTCTCCTACGATCACCGCATCATCGACGGCGCCGACGCTGCGCGGTTCCTGACCGCCATCAAGGAGCGCCTCGAGGAAGCCGACTTCCACGGCGACCTCGGCATCTAGCCCCGAGGCTCGACGAGCACGTCGCGAAGACGCCAGCCGGTGGCCTCGCTCCACATCAGCAGGAGCGAGGCCACCGTCGTCTCCGGCCCCACGAGGTCGACGAAAACCGCAGCGCCCATCCGCTCGACGACCACCAGATCGCGCGGGCCGTCCCTCCACGCTCGCAGCACGCGCGCGGTTTCGTCACTCGGAACGCGCAGAGCCGCCTCGGCGGACGACCCCTCCTGCGTCGACTCGCGCTCACACGGCGCTGCCGGTCGCGCGCGGCACTCGAGCCAGCGCACCACCAGGGCGCCCGCAACCTCGACCCACTGCTCAGGATCCGGACGGCGGGTGAGCAGCGCCGACTCATCGAGAGGATCTCGAGAGTGCGACAGTGGCACGAGCGGAACGGCGCTCTCCTCGCCGAGCGCAGCCGACGAACCCGGCCGGTCGTCCACTCCCGCGCCCCCAGGCGCTCTACCCGCGCCGTCGGGCGCGTCCCCCGCACCGAGCAGGAGCAGGGCGAGCACCACGGACGCCACACCAGCGGCACCGACAGCGATGGTGCGGGGCCTCACGCGGAGCTCACGGCGCTCCCGCGTCGCTGCCTGCAGCATCACGAGTCGCTCCTCGAGCCGCATCGTCGACTCCACCAACGACTCCGGAAGGGCGACACGGCGCAGCAGTGGCGCCAGACGGCCCACCCCAGGGGGCTGCCGCCCGTCTGATGCTTCTGCCGACACCGAAGCGGGAGAACGCGCGTGGGGCGGCCCCCAGCCCGGCCGCCCGCGGTCGCGGGGGACGGACTGGATGGCGCCGCCGCCCGTCGTCAGCGCGGGGCGAGGAGGGTTGCGCACCGGAGCAGGCTCGGCGCAATCGAACACGGCGCCCACAATGGTGGCGAGCTCGGCGCCGGTCGAGCGACCATGGTCGATCACGTTCGCGAGTTCCTCGCCACCAGGAGGCGTGACGTGTCGGGCGATGATGGTCGCGAGGGCCAGAGCACTGTCATGATCGAGTCGGTACTGCGCATCGCGACCCCGGAGATGAGTGGGCACGACAGCGCCTGCCCGTGCTGAGCCGAAGCGCGTGATCACGGGTGACCCATCGGCACGCAGCCGGATTCCCTCCGTCGAGACACCTCCGAAGGTCAGGCCGCGGTCGTGCGCCGCGGCAACCGTCTCGAGGATGGGCACGATGAGCGTCACCGCCTCGCCCGCGGAGAGCTCGGCTCGTCGGTCGTTGAGGAACTCGTCGAGTCGCGGGCCGCTGAGGTACTCGAGCACGATAACGGGCGCGCCGGCATCGCTCGTCCCGAGGTCCAGCAACGTCGCCGCGTGATCACGCGGTGCTCGAGCACGCGCCTCGACTTCACGATCGATCTCGGTGGTGTCGAGACTCTCCGAGGCGACGCGCAACACTCGAGGCTCACCATCGTGCTGGGCCAGGAGGAGAGTGGCGCGGGGGCCTCGGACGAGCAGTCGGACGATCGGGTAACCCGCCACCTGCGTCGCGGATGCGCTCGGAACCATGAGACCCACTGTCGAGCATCCGCGCGCCGCGCCATCGCCGGCGATGACACATGGGGAGCCGGACCAGCCTCATGTCGATCAGGAGGAGCGACCGGTGGGAACCCTCCCGCGGGGGCCTATCCTAGAGACCATGGCACGCACTTCCTCCTCGACTCCCCCCAAAGAGCCCGGCCGCATGAAGCAGATGTGGCAGGTCTTCCAGATGACGCGCCGCATGGACCCCGCATCGCTCTGGCTCATGCTCGCCGGCTTCGTCTTGCCCATCGCCGCGGGCATCGTGCTCGCCATCGTGCTCTCCGGTGACAACGTCATCGGCATCATCCTCTACGTGGTCGCCGGACTCATGGGCGGTCTTCTCGTCTTCCTCATCGTGCTCGGGCGTCGTGCCGAGCGAGTGGCGTATCGGCAGATCGAGGGTCAACCGGGCGCGGTGGGAGCTGTGCTGAAGTCGTCTCTGCGCCGCGCGTGGCAGGCCAGCGAGATGCCCGTGACCGTCTCCCCCCGCACGCAGGACGCTGTCTACCGCGCGGTGGGCAAGCCGGGCGTCGTGCTCATCGGCGAAGGCCCGCAATCCCGCACCCGGCGGATGCTCGAGGACGAGCGCCGCAACGTCAACCGCATCGTTCCCAACGTGCCCGTGCACTTCGTCCACGTCGGGCCCGATGCCGAGTCGACCAAGCTGGAGCGACTCGCGAAGACGCTCAACGGGCACAAGAAAACCCTCACGAAGGCCGAGGTTCTCGCCGTCAACAACCGCCTGAGCTCGCTCAGCAAGTCGTCAAGCCTGCCCATCCCGAAGGGGATCGACCCGACCAAGGTGCGCGCGCCGCGCCAGCCGCGGTAGTCGACGGCCGCGGGAGCCCGACCGGGAGCGGGTTCAGCGACGCAGGAGGATCGTGCCGGCGGCCCGATCGTGCAGGCCGCGCTGGTCGACGTTCCAGAAGACCGCGGGAAGCACGAGCGCGATGAGGGCGGCGCGTACGATCGGCCGCCACACGCCGAGGAGTCCTCCCGCCATGGGAACGACGCGCATCCCGAGCAGAAGGTGGCCCACGCTCGCGTTAACCATGACCGTGAACAGGATCTGCATACCCACGAAGACCGCGAGGGTGGCCAGGGGGTCGTAGTCGAAGAAGGCGACCGAGATGAGCACCGCGATGCCCCAGTCGATCGCGATGCCCCCGAGACGCCGACCGATGCGGGCGACGGAGCGCGGACCGCTCTCGGGCAGACCCAGCCGCTGGCCCGGCCAGTCGGGAAGCTCGCTGTCAGGAGTCACGTCAGCAGTCTAGGAGCGCTCGCCTGCGAGGGCGCTCGCAGGGGTCTCGAAGCAGGGCGCGTACACTGGGCACGTGATCGACTATGTCGTCACGGGGCTAAGCGCCAACTCCGTGCCGTATCTGTCGGGTCTTGAGCAGCAGCGTGCTTTGCACACCGCCGTCGTCGAGGGCCGGGCGCCGGACAGCGTCATGCTGCTCGAGCACGAGAGCGTCTACACGGCCGGCAAGCGCACCGAGCCCCACGAGAGGCCCACCGACGGCACTCCGGTGATCGATGTCGATCGCGGGGGCAAGATCACCTGGCACGGCCCCGGGCAGCTCGTCGGATACCCGATCGTGCGCTTGCGGGAGCCGATCGACGTCGTCTCGTACGTGCGACGGCTCGAGGAGATGCTCATCGCGGTGCTCGGTGATCTCGGCATCGTGGGTGCCGATCGGGTGCCCGGCCGCAGCGGGGTCTGGATGCGCGGCAGCGACAAGATCGCGGCCATCGGCATTCGCGTGGCCCAGGGCGTGACGTCGCACGGCTTCGCGCTCAACTGCTCCAACTCGTTCGAGCCCTACCGCCGCATCATCGCGTGCGGGCTGGATGACGCCGGCGTGACGAGCGTCTCCCACGAGCTCGGGCGCACCGTGACGCCCCGCGATGTTGTCCCGATCATCCAGCAGCACTTCCGCCCACTCGTGCTCGACGCGGTGGGCCGAACCGAGGAGGTTCCCGCATGACTGCCCTGCCCCACGCCCCCACTGAGGGTCGCAAGATGCTGAGGCTCGAGGTGCGCAACGCCGCAACACCGATCGAGAAGAAGCCCGAGTGGATCAAGACCACCGCGAAGATGGGCCCCGAGTTCAGCGCCCTGCGCGCACTCGTGGGTGAGAAGCAGCTGCACACCGTGTGCCAGGAGGCCGGCTGCCCCAACATCTACGAGTGCTGGGAGGACCGCGAGGCCACATTCCTCATCGGCGGCAGCCAGTGCACGCGCCGCTGCGACTTCTGCCAGATCGACACCGGCAAGCCCGCCGACTACGACACCGACGAGCCTCGCCGCGTTGCCGAGTCCGTCGTGGAGATGAACCTTCGCTATGCCACCGTGACCGGCGTAGCGCGCGACGACCTGGCGGACGAGGGAGCCTGGCTGCACGCCGAGACGGTGCGGAAGATCCACGAGCTGAACCCTGGCACGGGAGTTGAGCTGCTCGCGACCGACTTCAGCGGAAACCCCGAGCTTCTGCGGGTCGTGTTCGACTCGCGACCCGAGGTCTTCGCGCACAACGTCGAGACCGTGCCGCGCATCTTCAAGCGCATTCGACCGGCCTTCCGCTACGAGCGGTCGCTCGACGTCATCACGCAGGCGCGCGACTACGGCCTCATCACGAAGTCGAACCTGATCCTCGGCATGGGGGAGACGAGACAGGAAGTGTCGCAGGCCCTGCGCGACCTGCACGCTGCGGGCACCGACATCATCACCATCACCCAATACCTGCGCCCGACCGCACGCCACCATCCGATCGACCGGTGGGTGAAGCCCGAGGAGTTCGTCGAGATCAAGAACGAGGCGGAGGAGATCGGCTTCCTCGGAGTCCTGGCGGGGCCGCTCGTGCGCTCGAGCTACCGCGCCGGCCGCCTCTGGGCGCAGTCGATGGTCGCGAAGGGCAGGCCCATTCCGGAGTCAATGCGGGCGCTCGCCGAGACCACGGGAGCGTTCGCGCAAGCAGTGGGCTGAGCATCCGGGCGGATCGCTCGTCGCCGGGTGAACCGGGTTCGGCGTAACATCCCCGAAACATCAGGGACACTGCAGGGAAACCCCCGAGCCCTAGGTTGGATTCACGGCGCGATCGCGCCCCTTTCCCGTACCAAAGCTCAGGAGATCAGTCACATGTTCAGTGATTCTTCCGAGGTGCTGAAGTTCATCAAGGACACGGACGTCAAGTTCCTCGACATCCGATTCACCGACCTCCCCGGTGTCCAGCAGCACTTCAACATCCCCGCCGCGACGGTCGACGAGGACTTCTTCACCGTCGGCCAGCTCTTCGACGGCTCGTCCATCCGAGGATTCCAGTCGATCCACGAGAGCGACCTGCAGCTCATCCCCGACGTGTCGACCTGCTACGTGGACCCGTTCCGCACCGAGCGCACGCTCATCATGATCTTCGACATCTACAACCCGCGTACGGGCGAGATCTACGGCCGCGACCCGCGCCAGGTGGCCAAGAAGGCCGAGAAGTACCTCGCCTCGACCGGCATCGCCGACACGGCCTTCTTCGCCCCCGAGGCCGAGTTCTACATCTTCGACGACGTCAAGTACGAGGTGAAGCAGAACAAGTCGTACTACGAGGTCGACTCCGGAGAGGCCGCGTGGAATACCGGCCGCACGGAGGAGGGCGGAAACCTCGCCAACAAGACTCCCTACAAGGGCGGCTACTTCCCCGTGACCCCGGTCGACCAGTTCGCCGACCTGCGCGACGACATCGTGATGAAGCTCATCGAGGTCGGTCTCGACGTCGAGCGCAGCCACCACGAGGTCGGCACCGCCGGTCAGGGTGAGATCAACTACAAGTTCGACACGATGGTCTCCGCCGCCGACGACATCCTGAAGTTCAAGTACATCGTCAAGAACACGGCACTCGAGTGGGGCAAGGTCGCGACCTTCATGCCGAAGCCCCTCATGGGCGACAACGGTTCGGGCATGCACACGCACCAGTCACTGTGGAACGGCAGCGAGCCGCTCTTCTACGACGAGGCCGGCTACGGCGGGCTCAGCGACGTCGCTCGCTGGTACATCGGCGGCCTGCTCAAGCACGCCAAGTCGGTCATGGCCTTCACCAACCCGACGGTGAACTCCTACCACCGTTTGATCCCGGGATTCGAGGCTCCTGTGAACCTCGTCTACTCGGCCGGCAACCGCTCCGCCGCCATCCGCATCCCCATCACGGGCACCAACCCGAAGGCGAAGCGCATCGAGTTCCGCGCGCCGGACGCCTCGGGCAACCCGTACCTCGCGTTCGCCGCGCAAATGATGGCAGGCCTGGACGGCATCATCAACAAGATCGAGCCGCACGAGCCCGTCGACAAGGACCTCTACGAGCTGCCGCCCGAGGAGGCGAAGAGCATTCCGCAGGCCCCCGCCTCGCTGGATGCCGCGCTCGACGCCCTCGAGGCCGACCACGAGTTCCTGCTCGCCGGCGGCGTCTTCACCAAGGACGTCATCGAGGCATGGATCGAGTACAAGCGTGAGAAGGAGCTTCTCCCGTTCGCGCAGCGCCCGCACCCGTTCGAGTACGAGATGTACTTCAGCGTGTAGTCGGCGCCACAGCACTGCGAGGGTCTCGTTCCGTCACGGAGCGGGGCCCTCGCGGCGTTTACCCGGTCTCGAGCATGGGTCCGCACCCCAGCGCAACCGCCGGCGTCAAGGGTCGCTACGCATCGTAGAAGCCGCGCTCGAACACCTGGCGGGCGAGGCGAGTCGTGCGCAGGTAGTCCTCCTCGAGCCGCGACGCGCATCCGGGCGGATACCCCATCAGGCGTGCCACCCCCTCGAGCTGGAGGCGTTCGTCAGGGAGCACGTCGACGGTCTTGTTGAGCCACAGCGTGAGTGCGGAGCGCACGCGCGACGCGATGATCCACGCCTCGCGCAGCCGCGCCGCGTCGCCCTCCGTCACCAGGCCCTCGGCAACGACCGCCTCGAGCGCCTCGAGCGTCGAGGTGGTCTTGAGGCCGGGGCGCGCCGCGGCGTGCTGCAGCTGCAGCAGCTGCACGAACCACTCCACGTCGCTCAGCGAGCCGCGGCCAAGCTTGACATGACGTGCCGGATCAGCCGCCTGCGGCAGTCGCTCCGACTCGACGCGCGCCTTGATGCGCCGGACCTCGCGCGCATCGGCGATGGGGAGCGCCGCCGGGTAGCGCACCGTGTCTGCGAGGGCGAGGAAATCCTGACCGAGCGCCTCGTCGCCGGCCACGGCATGGGCCCGCAGGAGCGCCTGCGCCTCCCACGTGAGCGACCACCGGGCGTAGTACGCGCGATAGGCCTCGAGCGAGCGAACGATCGGACCGTTCTTGCCCTCGGGGCGCAGGTCGGCATCGAGGTCCAGCGGGAGACGCAGATCCTCCGTCAGACGCCCCAGCTCGCGCACGATGCGCTCCGCGATCGGCTGCGCGCGATCGCCCGCGCCCGAGTCGCGGTAGACGTAGAGGACGTCGGTGTCGCTGCCGAACCCGAGCTCGCCCCCGCCATAGCGTCCCATCCCGATGATGGCGAACTCGATGCCGTCGTCGTCGGGATGCACGAGCGACAGCACGCCGGTCAGCAGCGCGGTGGTGACCGCGGTCAGGCCGCGTCCGACTTCCTGGATCGTCGACACGTCGAGGATGCCGGAGAGCGCCAGACGAAGAATCTCCCGCTGACGAGCCGTGCGCAACGCCTTCGCCGCCGCGTCATCGTCGCCCTCGTGCCGGGCGACCGTCGCGTACGTCTCCTCGAGCAGGGCATCCAGCGATCGCGGACGCAGCTCGTCATCGTTTTCCAGCCAGGCCGCACCCTCGGGGATGCGCTCGAAGAGCCCCCCGACGTATCGAGACGCTGCCAGCACCTTGGTCAGTCGCTCGGCCGCGCCGCTCGAGTCTCGCAGCATGCGCAAGAACCAGTACGACTCACCCAAAGCCTCACTGAGCTTGCGGAAGGCGAGGAGGCCGTAGTCGGGGTCGGCGCCATCGGCGAGCCACTGCAGGATGACCGGCAGAAGCGTGCGCTGGATCGCGGCGCGGCGCGACACCCCGCTCGTGAGCGCCGCGATGTGCCGCAGCGCGCCTGCCGGGTCGGTGAAGCCGATCGCCGCCAGCCGCGCCTCGGCCTGATCGCTCGTGAGCGCCAGGCCGCCTTCGGGCAGGGATGCGACCGCGGTCAGCAGCGGCCGGTAGAAGAGCTTCTCGTGCAGCGAGCGCACCGCCGATCGCGTGCTATGCCACAGCGCCACGATCTCGTCCGCTGAGGTGGCGAGACCCGAGGCCCGAGCCACCACACGCAGTCGGTTCTCCTCGCGCGGCATGAGGTGCGTACGGCGCAGCTGGTCGAGCTGCACCCGATGCTCCATGACCCGCAGAGTGCGGTAGTCGGTCGAGAACTCAGCGGCCTCGACCCGTCCGATGTAGCCGTGCTCGGCGAGGGCGGCGAGAGCTCCCAGCGTGTCGGGCTGGCGTACGCGATCGTCGTGCAGCCCGTGCACGAGCTGCAGCAGCTGGATGGTGAACTCGATGTCGCGCAGGCCTCCTGGGCCGAGCTTGAGCTGCACATCCAGCTCGTCATCGGGGATGTGCTCTGTCACACGCTCGCGCATTCTCTGCACCGACTCCACGAAGCCGTCCCGCTGCGAGATCGTCCAGACCATCGGGTGGACCGTGTCGCAGTAGCGCTGCCCGAGCTCGCTGTCGCCCGCGAGCGGGCGAGACTTGAGCAACGCCTGGAACTCCCAGCTCTTCGCCCACCGCTCGTAGTACGCACGGTGCGACTCGAGTGTGCGGACGAGCGCGCCGTCCTTGCCCTCGGGCCGCAGATTCGCGTCGACTTCCCACAGCGGGGGCTCGAGCGCCGGGTCCTGAATGCCCCGCGCCGTCTCGGCGGCGAGCCTCGTGGCGATCTCCACGGCCCGCGGCGTCTCCACGCCCTCAGCCGCCTCGGCTACGTAGATGACGTCGACGTCGCTGATGTAGTTGAGCTCGCGTGCCCCCGCCTTGCCCATGCCGATGATCGCGAGCCTCGTCGCGGCAACGTCGTCCGCGGGGAAGGTGGAGGCGCGTCGCGCGAGCACGAGCGCGGCGTCCAGTGCCGCACCCGCGAGATCGGCGAGTCCCGCAGAGACGAGGGGCTGGACCTGCAGCGGGTCGTCCTGCTCCAGATCCCACGCGGCGAGCAGCATGAGATGACGCCGGTAGGCCACCCGGAGGGCGACGCGGCCCTGCTCGATGTCGTCGGTGGCCTCCACCGCGGCGATGAGGTCGGCGCGGTAGGCATCGGATCCGAGCGGACCGGGAGGCGGCTCACGCAGAACGGCGAGCTGCTCAGGATGCCGACGCAGAAAGCCGGCGAAACCCTCGCTTGCCCCGACGACGCGCACCGCGCGCGCGCTCCAGGCAGGGTGCGAGGCGAGCTCGGCGACGTCGTGCGGATGCTGCTCCTGCAGCCGCACGAGGGCCCGCAGCGCTCGATCCGGGTCGGCGGCGAGCCCGAACACCCCGGCATCCTCGGTGGCGATGCCGAGGGTCTCCAAGAGGGTGCGCACCTCGCCCAGGTCGGTGAAGCCGACCCGGGCGAGCTCGGTGAGAGTGGACTGCGGTCGCGTCATGCCGTCAGCTGCCCAGGGTCACAGAATCGGCAGGTTGCTCTCGAGCTCGTAGGGCGTCACCTGCAAGCGGTAGTCGCGCCACTCGCGACGCTTGTTCAGCAGCACGTAGTTGAAGACCTGCTCGCCGAGCGTCTCCGCCACGAGCTCGCTCTCCTCCATGAGCCCGAGCGCCCGATCGAGGCTCGACGGCAGAGCCTTGTAGCCGAGCGCACGACGCTCCGACTCGCTCAGCTCCCACACGGTGTCCTCCGCCTCGGCAGGGAGCTCGTAGCCCTCCTCGATGCCCTTGAGGCCAGCAGCCAGCAGCAGCGAGTAGGCGAGGTACGGGTTCGCCGCGGAGTCGACGCCGCGGTACTCGACGCGCGCGCTCTGCCCCTTGCCGGGCTTGTACAGCGGAACGCGCATGAGCGCCGAGCGGTTGTTGTGCCCCCAGGTCACGTAGCTCGGTGCCTCGTCGCCGCCCCAGATGCGCTTGTAGGAGTTGACGTACTGGTTGGTCACGGCCGTGATCTCCGGCGCGTGATGCAGGATGCCCGCGACGAACTGCCGACCGATCTTGGAGAGCTGGTACTCCCCCGAGGCATCGAAGAACGCGTTCGTGTCGCCCTCGAAGAGCGACATGTGGGTGTGCATGCCCGAGCCGGGCTGATTCGCAAGGGGCTTGGGCATGAACGTGGCGTACACGCCCTGCTCGATCGCGACCTCCTTGACGACGGTGCGGAACGTCATGATGTTGTCGGCCGTCGTCAGGGCGTCGGCGTAGCGCAGATCGATCTCGTTCTGCCCCGGCCCCGCCTCGTGGTGGCTGAACTCGACCGAGATGCCGAGCTCTTCCAGCATGCGCACAGCGCTGCGGCGGAAGTCGTGCGCGGAGCCGCCAGGAACGTTGTCGAAGTAGCCCGCCTGATCGACCGGCTGGGGGCCCTCGGGCCCGTAGGTGGCGCTCTGGAGCAGGTAGAACTCGATCTCGGGATGCGTGTAGAACGTGAAGCCGCGGTCGGCGGCCTTCGCGAGGGTGCGCTTGAGCACGTTGCGCGGGTCCGCGGCCGCCGGCTGACCGTCGGGAGTCGTGATGTCGCAGAACATGCGCGCCGTCGGGTCGACCTCGCCGCGCCAGGGAAGGATCTGGAACGTCGTCGGGTCGGGGTGCGCGAGCACGTCGGCCTCGAAGGCGCGTGTGAAGCCCTCGATGGACGATCCGTCGATGCCGAGCCCCTCCGCGAAGGCGCCTTCGACCTCGGCGGGAGCGATCGCGACGCTCTTGAGAGCACCCACGACATCGGTGAACCAGAGCCTCACGAACTTGACGCCGCGCTCCTCGATCGTGCGAAGAACGAAGTCGCGCTGCTTGTCCATACTGCCCTCTCGTGACGCTCAGAAAGACCGTTCCGGCCCGCCATTAGGCTACTGGGTATGCCCCGACTCCGCTTGGCCCTGGCCCAGTCGAACCCCGTCGTCGGGGACCTTCTCGGCAACAGCGAGCAGATCGTGGAGGCCGCGCGAGCGGCCGCGCGACAGGGTGCGGACATCCTCGTGACCGGCGAGATGGCGCTCACCGGCTACCCCATCGAAGACCTCGCCTCGCGACCCTCCTTCCTGGCTGCCGCCAGCCGGGCCGTTCCCGCTCTCGCCGCGCGCCTGCAGGAGGAGGGCCTGGGGCATCTCGCCGTCGTCGTCGGCCACCCCGCCGGTCCCTTCGCTCCACGCCTGCTCGGCACCTCCAACGCGCCGACCGCGATCGCGCAGAACTGCGCGAGTGTGCTGCAGGGCGGCGCCGTGCTCGCCCGGTACGCGAAGCACCACCTGCCCAACTACTCCGTGTTCGACGAGTACCGCGTGTTCATCCCCGGCGACGAGCTGCTCGTCGTGCGGGTTCGCGGCGTCGACGTCGCGGTCATCGTTTGCGAGGACCTCTGGCGCGACGGCGGCCCGGTCGGTCGCGTGCTCGAAGCCGACGCCGGCGTTCTCGTCGTTCTCAACGCGAGCCCGTTCGAGCGCGACAAGGACGAAGTGAGGTTGCCGCTCGTGACGCGGCGGGCGACCGAGACCGACACGGTCGTCGCGTACGTGAACATCGTCGGCGGCCAGGACGACCTCGTCTTCGACGGGGACAGCGTCGTGGTGGACGGCAGCGGCCGGATCCTCGCGCGCGCCCCGCAGTTCGCCGAGCATCTGCTGGTCGTCGATGTGGATGCGGCCGAGGCCGCCCAGACGGAGCTTCCCCCCGCGGTGCGGCGCGTCGAGCTCGCCGCCGCAGACACCCCCGACCAGCCGCCGCTCGAGGCCGACATCGCCGAGCTCGCGGACACCCGCGAGCAGGTCTGGGACGCTCTCGTCACCGGCACGCGCGACTACGTGCGCAAGAACGGCTTCCGCAGCGTCGTGCTCGGGCTCTCCGGCGGCATCGACTCGAGCGTGTGCGCCGCGATCGCGGCGGACGCCATCGGAGCCGAGAACGTGCACGGCGTCTCCATGCCGTCGCAGTGGAGCTCGGACCACTCCCGCTCCGACGCCCGCGACCTCGCCGAGCGGCTCGGCCTGCCCTACTCGGTCGAGCCCATCGCCGACCTCGTCACGCCGGTCGAGACCCAGCTGAAGCTCGACGGCGTCGCTGCCGAGAACCTGCAGGCGCGCCTCCGCGGCGTCATCCTCATGGGGCTCTCCAACATGCACGGGCACCTCGTGCTCACGACCGGCAACAAGACCGAGCTCGCGGTCGGGTACTCGACGATCTACGGCGACTCGGTCGGCGGGTTCGCGCCCATCAAGGACGTACCGAAGCTGCTCGTGTGGGAGCTCGCGCGGTGGCGCAACGATCTGGCCGCCGCGCGCGGTGAGACGCCCCCGATTCCGCAGGGCTCGATCGACAAGCCGCCGAGCGCCGAGCTGCGCCCCGACCAGACCGACCAGGACACCCTGCCGCCCTACGAGGTGCTCGATGCGATCCTCGAGGCCTACGTCACGCAGTCCCTCGGCCACGACGACGTCATCGCACTCGGATTCGACCGGGAGACCGTCGACTTCGTGACGGGCCTCGTCGACCGTGCCGAGTGGAAGCGCCGCCAAGGCGCGATCGGGCCGAAGATCTCGGGTATGGCGTTCGGGCGCGACCGCCGCCTGCCCATTACGTACCGGCCGACCGAGTAGCTGCCTCGCAGGGCGGGTCTAGGCTGTCGGCATGGCTGAGGCATCACCGAAGAGAGTCCGCACCCGCCACTTCGCCCGCGCGAAAGAGCTGGGCATCAAGATCACCGGCCTCACGTCGTACGACGTGCTCACGGCGCAGATCTTCGACGAGGCCGGAATCGACTTCCTGCTCGTCGGCGACTCGGCGGGCAACACCGTGCTCGGCTACGACACGACCCTGCCCGTCACAATCGATGACCTCATCCCTCTCACGCGCGGCGTCGTGCACGGCGTCAAGCGCGCGCTCGTCGTCGCGGATATGCCGTTCGGCTCGTACGAGACCGGCCCCGATGAGGCCCTGCACACCGCGTTTCGCTTCATGAAGGAGACGGGGGCGCACGCCGTGAAGCTCGAAGGCGGGGTGCGGTCTGCTGAGCAGATCCGCCGCATCGTCGAGGCGGGCATACCCGTCATGGCGCACATCGGCTTCACCCCGCAGAGCGAGCACGGTCTCGGGGGCCACGTCATCCAGGGGCGCGGCGCGGCGGCCGAGCAGCTGCTCGCCGACGCGCGTGCGGTCGAGGAGGCCGGCGCCTTCGCGGTCGTGCTCGAGATGGTGCCCGCCGAGGCTGCGCAGCGCGTGACGGCCGAGCTGAGCATCCCGACCATCAGTGTCGGCGGCGGCCCGCACTGCGACGGCCAGCTCGTCGTATGGACCGACTGGGCGGGGCTCGGCGGCGGCCGCATTCCGAAGTTTGTGAAGCAGTATGCGAACCTGCGGCAGGTGCTCACGGATGCCGCTCTCGCGTACAAGGCCGACGTCGAGTCGGGCGCCTACCCCGGCGAAGAGCACAGCTACAGCGACGCCACCGCTGAGCAGGCGCTACAGGAGCGCGCCAACTAGCGCTCCTCCGCCTCCTCAGCGGCCCAGGCACGCGCGCGCTCGGCGGCGATCTCGGGGGCGCGGCGCGCCTCGGCCTCGGTCACGTAGGGGCCGTCGCGGTCGGAGCCGAGCGACTGCATGCCCTGCTCGACCTCGCCTGTCCTGTGGTTGTACCACCACTGCGGCTGCTCGTCGTGTGCCATGGGGCACTCCTCTCGCTCGGTAGACTCGACCCTATGCCCCGCGACAGTTCCGGTCACCTCGTCGCCGGGCGACTCTCAGCGCAGCGCGGCGTGCCCGCGAGCATCCCGCGCCCCGAGTACGTGGGCAAAGCCGAGCCGAGCCCGCACGAGGGCGGCGACGTCTACGACGCGGAGACGATCGAGCGCATCCGCGCCGCGGGCCGCATCGCGGCCGGCGCGATCGAGGCGGCGGGGGCCGCGATCGCCCCCGGCGTGACGACAGACGAGCTCGACCGCATCGCCCACGAGTACGTCGTCGACCACGGTGCGTACCCCTCCACCCTCGGCTACCGCGGCTACCCGAAGTCCTGTTGCACGAGCCTCAACGAGGTCATCTGCCACGGCATCCCCGACGACACCGAGATCGCCGAGGGCGACCTGGTCAACATCGACATCACCGCGTTCAAGGACGGCGTGCACGGCGACCTGAACCGCTCCTTCCTGGTCGGCGATGCGAGCGAGGATGCCCGGCTCCTCGTCGAGCGCACCGAGGAGGCTCTGCGGCGCGGCATCAAGGCGGTCGCCCCCGGGCGCCAGATTAACGTCATCGGCCGCGCGATCGAGGCGTACGCGAAGCGCTTCGGCTACGGCGTCGTGCGCGACTTCACCGGGCACGGCGTCGGCCGCTCCTTCCACAGCGGCCTCATCGTGCCGCACTACGACGCCGCCCCGCAGTACTCGACCGTCATGGAGCCCGGCATGGTCTTCACGATCGAACCCATGCTCACGCTCGGCACGATCGAGTGGGATCTGTGGCCCGACGACTGGACGGTCACGACGAAGGACAAGCAGCTGACGGCGCAGTTCGAGCACACGCTCGTCGTCACCGAGCGCGGCGCGGAGATCCTCACACTGCCGTGAGTCCCGCATCCCCGAGCGAAGGAACCCCATCATGAGCCACGCGATCGGCATCGACATCGGCGGCACCGGCATCAAGGGCGCGATCGTCGACCTCGACTCCGGCGAGCTCGCAAGCGAGCGGGTCAAGCGCTCGACCCCGGAAGACGGCGAGCCGGACGGCATCATCGAGACCGTGCGCGAGATCGTGCTGGAGCTCGACGACGAGCTCGACGCAGGCCTCTCCGTCCCGCTCGGGGTCTGCTTTCCGGCCATCGTGCTGGAGGGCCGCACACTGTCGGCCGCCAATGTGAGCGACGCGTGGATCGGTCTCCATGCCGACTCCGCCTTCGGCGAGGCGCTGGGCCGTGACATCCACTTCGTCAACGACGCGGATGCGGCCGGCTTCGCCGAGGCACGGTTCGGCGCCGCGCGCGAAGTGCGCGGGCTCGTGATCATGACGACTCTCGGCACGGGGATCGGCAGCGCGCTCCTTCACCGCGGCGTGCTCATCCCGAACAGCGAGCTCGGCCACCTCGAGATCGACGGGGAAGACGCCGAGGGCCGCGCGGCGAACTCCGCCCGCGAGCGCGAGGAGCTGAGCTTCGAGGAGTGGGCGCAGCGACTCCAGCGCTTCTACAGCCACGTCGAGTTCCTGTTCTCGCCGAGCCTTTTCGTCGTCGGCGGGGGCATCTCGAAGAGCCATGAGGAGTTTCTCCCCCTGCTCGACCTGCGCGCCCCGATCGTGCCGGCGGAGCTGCGCAACAACGCGGGCATCATCGGCGCGGCGGCACTCGCGGCCGCCGACGCCTAGCCGACGAGCACGCGCTCGTGGGCGCCCGTGCGGGTCACGCGCGGCGGAAGCGGTTCACCATCGGGCAGTCGAACGGGTCGCGCGCCGCGAGGCCCACCTCGTTGAGGTACCGGATGACGATGCGATAGGACTCGAGGATGCCCGTCTCGGTGTAGGGGATGCCGAGTGTGCGGGAGTGCTCTCGCACGATCTCGGCGGCACGCCGCAGTGCGGGGCGAGGCATGTTGGGGAAAAGGTGGTGCTCGATCTGGTAGTTGAGACCGCCGAACATCGCCGTCGACCACCATCCGCCGCGCAGATTGCGCGAGGTCACGACCTGGCGAGTGAGGAAGTCGAGGTCGCTATCCGCGGGCAGAATCGGCATGCCTTTGTGGTTGGGCGCGAAGGAGGCGCCCATGTACACGCCGAAGACGGCGAGCTGAACGCCGAGGAAGGCGAAGGCCATGCCGAGGGGCAGCGCCCAGAAGACCACCGCGACGTACAGGCTCAGCCGAGCGGCGATGAGCCCGAGCTCGAGGAAGCGTCCCTCCACCCGGCCTCGGTCGAAGAGCGTGATGATCGACCGCAGATGGAGGTTCAGGCCCTCGAGGGTGAGCAGAGGGAAGAACAGGTAGCCCTGCTTGCGGGTGATGAGCGCCATCGCCCCTGTCGACTTCGCGGCATCCTCGGGGAGGAAGGTGATCGTGTCGGGCGCGATGTCGGGGTCGAGACCCTTCTGGTTGGGCTTCGCGTGGTGGCGAGAGTGCTTGTGCATCCACCAGTGGTAGCTGATGCCCACGACGCCGGCCGCGAGGATGCGGCCGAGGCGGTCGTTGGCGAGCCCCGACGTGAAGATCTGACGGTGCGACGCCTCGTGGGTCACGAACGCGATCTGGGTGAGGACGATGCCGAGGCCGGCGGCGATGAGCAACTGGTACCAGCTGTCACCCAGCAGTACGAAGCCCGCGACGAGACCGCCGAGGGCGAGCGCGAGGCCGGCGAAGACGGCATAGTAGAACCCGGTGCGACGTCGCAGAAGACCGCTGTCGCGTACTGTGCGCATGAGGCCGCTGTAGGTGCTGGTGGGACCCACCGCGTTCGGATCACGAGCGGTCGTGCGGCGCACAGCACCGGGTGTGGACGACGAGGTAGAGGACATGACGGCCTTCGGAGTCGAAACGCGACTTCCCAGCCGGCAGGAGGACGGGCAGTTGCCCGGTAGATGTTCCCCAGCGTAGGCGCCGAACCTTGGGGTTTCATGCCGTTATGGGCGTGTTGTACATGTCGCTGCGAGCATGGAGAGTGTGCAGGGCCACCGTGATTGACTGACGTCATGACCACCGACGCACCAGCGCAGCACGAGAACGAGCCGCACCAGCAGGACGGCTACAGCGACCGCATCAATCGGTTGCGTGCTGGCGTGCTGGGAGCCAACGACGGCATCGTCTCCGTGGCGGCCGTCGTCGTCGGAGTCGCCGGTGCGACGACGGAGACCGGCCCGGTACTGGCCGCGGGGATCGCAGCGGTGGTCGGCGGTGCGATCTCGATGGCTCTCGGCGAGTTCGTCTCCGTGTCCAGCGCGCGCGACAGCCAGACCGCGCTCATCGCGAAAGAACGGCGCGAGCTCACTGAGTCTCCCGAGGACGAGCTCGCCGAGCTTGCCGCGATCTACCGCGGCAAGGGCCTGAGCGACGAGACCTCGCAACGCGTGGCCGAGGAGCTGACCGAGCACGACGCGCTCGCTGCGCACCTGGAGGCAGAGCTGCACATCGACGAGCGCGAGGTGCTCAAGCCCTGGCAGGCAGCGCGCGCTTCCGGCCTCGCCTTCCTGCTCGGCGCGGTGCTGCCCATGTTCGCGATCACGGTGCCGCCGATCGACGTGCGCATTCCGATCACGTTCGCGGCGACGCTTCTCGCGCTCGCCCTCACGGGAGCCCTCGGCGCGCGACTCGGCGGCAGCGCCTGGCTGCGCCCCACCGTTCGTGTCGTGGTCGGTGGCGCGATCGCGTTGATCGTGACCTTCGCGATCGGTGCGCTCCTCGGCACGACGATCGTCTGACCCCGGCCGAGGCGGGGCAAGTGGGTCGGCCGATACGCCGGGTTCTGTTCCAGGAATCGCTTCCCTTCGACGGCCATCTCTCTCAGGACTACGTTGCCGCAGCCCTCCAGCGGTCTACCCGACACCTCGGCGAGCCGCGTCATCGGTGTCTGTCTGACCTTGCTCCGGGCGAGGTTTGCCCAGCGAGCCCGATCACTCGGGCCCCTGGTGGTCTCTTACACCACCGTTTCACCCTTACCGCCGGCCGAGGCCGGAGGCGGTCTGCTCTCTGTTGCACTGTTCTCGCGCATCTCTGCGGGTGGGTGTTACCCACCGCCCTGCTCTGCGGAGCCCGGACGTTCCTCGGCGGAGGCGTTCCCCTTGCGGGGCATCCCTCCGACGCGACCGTCTGGCCGGCCCACTTGCGTAAGACAGGCTACCGCGCTGAGCCTCGGTACGGCCCTTCGGTCGATCGTGCGCGTCAGAGACCCGATTCGCCCGTGCGCACGAGGATCGCGTTCGAGTCAGGGCACAGCAGCACGGCGTCGGGCGCGGCCGTCCGCACGGCCTCCAGGTCGCTGCCCGTCAGTTCGACACCGCTCGCACTGGAGACTCGAGCACGCAGGTGCGAGGCTCCCACGCCGTAGCGCTCGCGCTGCTTCTCGTACAGCGCGAGAAGATCCGCCGGGATGCTCGCCGAGAGCGTCTCCCGTTGCGAAAGCACCTCGGCCCGCTCTGCGTGGAGCGCAGACAGCGCGGCATCATGGAGGGCCTGAGCCGCGGCGAGACGCTCGGCGTGGTCGCGGTGCTGAGCCTCGGCCGCCTGCACCGTGAGCTCGAGCACCTCCACCCGCTCCATGACGGCGAGCTGGATCTCCTCCAGGTCGCTCAGGCGGGTGCGCAGCGAGGCGACCTCGTGCTCGAGCCCCTGGATGTCCTTCACCGAGGAGCTCGACTGCAGGCGGTCGGTGTCGCGCGCGATGCGCTTCTCGACAAGATCGACGTCGGACTCGACTCGGCCCAGTTCGGTGCGCGAGTCGTCGAGCTCTCCGCGGGCATCGACGAGCGTCGTGCGCACCGCCTCCGCCTCACCCGTCACGGCCTCCAGCGTGTCGCGCTCGGGGAGGGTCTTCTCGCGATACGCGAGCTGCTGCAGATGAGTGTCGAAAGCCTGCAAGTCGAGCAAGAGTGCCTGGGTCTCGCGAGGTGCGGTGAGGGCCATGTGACTACTGAACCACAACGAAGTCCCACGGGTCCGTGCGCAGCTCGCTCACGACCACGTCGACGCCCGGAAGTGCCGCGCGCAGCTCTGCCGCGGCTGTGTCGAGCCACAGCCACTCGCTGGCCCAGTGCGACACGTCGATGAGCGCGGGCCCGCCGGCGACCCTGGCCGTCTCAAGCGCCTCGCTCGCGGGATGGTGCCGCAGATCGGAGGTGATGTACACGTCGCTCGCGCGCACCGCGTCCTCGGCGAGCAGAGAGTCGCCCGCTCCCCCGCACAGCGCCACGCGCTCCACGCGACGGTCGTAGTCGCCACCGACGCGCACGCCCCCGGCCGTCGCCGGCAGCAGCGTCGCGAGAGTGCGGGCGAGTTCACCGAGGGTCGTCGCCGCCGGCAGCGAACCCGTTCGGCCGAGCCCGGTGCCGTCCGGGCGCTCGGCGATGGCCTCGACCTCGCTCAGCCCGAGGAGAGCGGCGATGCGGCCGCTCGTGCCGGTCGCGACGACGTCGGCGTTGGTGTGGGCGGCGACGAGGGCGCATCCTGCCCGGATGAGCCGGGCGAGCATGGCGCCCTTCGCGGTCGACTCCGCGACCGTCGTCACGCCGCGCATGAGCAGAGGGTGGTGCACGAGCAGGAGGTCGTGGTCGCCCTCGACGGCCTCGTCCACCGTCACTCCGACGGCGTCCACGGCGAGCAGGATGCGCGAGACGCCCGCAGCGGGGTCACCGCTCAGGAGCCCGGGTGCGTCCCACTCCTCGGCGCCGTGCGCGGGCCAGAGCCCCTCGATCACGTCGAGCACGTCGAGCAGCGTTGTCACGGGGTGCGCTCCGCGCCGGCGACGACGGTCGAGATCGTCCCGGTGCTCGCCTCGCCCGGCACGGAGTCGACGCCGGGGCTCGTCGTCGGCAGGGTCGTGCCAGATGCGGCGCGCTCCGCGCGCTGCAGTCGACGGAGACCGGGCACACCGGCCACGAGAGGTGTGAGCAGACCAAGCCCCAGCGCGAGCGCCACACCCACGTCACTGGTGAGCAGCGCGTCGTCCACCGGTAGCTCGATGAGGCTCCAGAGGTAGCCCTGCCACTGCAGACCCGCGACCGCCGCAGTCGTGAAGCCCCAGCCGATTGCGGTCGCGACGACGAGCATGACGAAGTTCACCCAGCGAATCGCCGGGTAGATGCCGCCCCCGCGCAGCAGCGACGGAGCATGCAGGCGACCGGATCGGGTCGCTGCGCGCAGGATGATCTCCGCCCCGAAGATTCCCACCCATGCCGCGATGGGCACCGCGAGCGTCGTCAGCACATCGCGGAACAGGGTGTCCAGGTCGGTGAGGACGAGCAGCAGCGCCGCCAGTAGCGCCCCGGAGACCACCACGAGAACGAGCACGGCCAGCGGTCGAGGCATGCGGGCACCCAAGGCCTGCACCGCGAATCCCCCGGAGTACAGCGCGAGAGCAGCGGCGCAGACGAGACTCAGCGCGATCGCCGCGATGAGAGGTATCGGGTACCAGAGCGGCAGCAGCCGCGAGAGCAAGTCGACAGGATTCGCCACGAGTCCCTCGGCGATGAACGGATTCGATGCCGCGAGCACGGCGCCCCAGCCGATGAGCAGGAACGACGGGATCGTGGCCCCGAACGTGGCCCACAGGACTGCGGCTGCGCCGCTCGTGCCCGTCGCCTGATAGCGAGCGACGTCGCCACTGCCGTGTGCCCAGGCGAGCCCGACGACACTGAACACCAGGATCGCGCCTGTGGTCAGCAGCGTCCACGGGCCGTCGGCGACGGAGAGCGCCAGATCGAGGTCGACGTAGTCGACCGTGAGAACGATGATGCCGACGACGAGGATGCCGGCAAGCACGCTCACCACGGCACTCACCACCGCGATCATGCCGAAGCCGAACCCCGCGATGAGCGCCGCGGCGATCAGACCCACACCCGCGGCGATGAGAGAGAGCTCGAGCCGGCCGAGTGCCGTCACGACCTGCCCGCCCACCAAGACCTCCGCGACGCCCGCGGCGAGCATCCAGAGCAGAGCTGAAGCCCAGAGCGCACGGCTCACGACGGCGACGACCGCGGGCACGGCATTGCCCACCGTGCCGAACGTCGCCCGCGAGATGATCACGGTCGGCTGGCCGCTCCACTTGCTCGCGAGCGTGCCGAGCCCCAGCGGCAAGAATGACACGGCCACGCCGACGAGCGTCGCGAGAATCGCCTGCCGCAAGCTCATCCCGAGCGAGAACACCACCGCACCGAGGCCGATGCTCACGACGGAGGCGTTCACGGCGAACCACAGCCAGAACAGGCGCACCGAGGCGCCGGCGCGCTGCTCGGCCGGAGTCGGCTCAAGACCCGTCGGCTCGACGCGACCCGCAGGAGGCGCGCTCGGCTCGACGAGGTCGGACCTCAGCGCCGCCTCTGCGGGAGGCACCGTCGAGGCCGTCGCGGCAACGGCGGCGCCGGCGGCCGCCGCCTCGGTAAGGCGGAGGCTCTCGGCCGTGTCGAGCTCGGGCTCGGGCTCGGGCTCCCGCAGCAGATCCTCGAAACCGAGGGCCTCTGGCGCATCCCGCTCGGTCGTCGCGGAGCCCGCAGCAGACTCCTCGTCGGCGAGAGGACCGGTCGGGTTGTCGACCCGCTCCTGCGTGCCCCCGCGCTCCTGCACGGGATCGCCGCCGGTATTCTCTGCGGCCTCGGCGGCCACAGCGGCACCGAAGATCGCTTCGAGACTGGTCGGTCCGGTGAGAGCTTCGGGGTCGACGGACTGCGCGGCGACTGGCTCGGGCTCGACGAGGGGCGGAGGCGCGTCCTGATCCGCGGGTGCCGAGGAGGGAGGCGGCACATCGGCCGCCGTCGCGCCGAAGGGCGGAGGCGCGTCGGCGAGTGCGAGGTCCAGCTCCGGTCCGCTCTGCGGAGGAGCAGAGTCGGCCGCCGCCGGACCGGCCACAGGCTGGTCGGCGGGCCCACGATCGGCGGGCACAGGATCGGCGGGCGCGGTCGAGGGTGGCGCGGGTGCCGCGGATTCCTCCGATGGGGGCGCCTGATCCGCCAGAGGGCTGCGCGGTGCACCCTGCGCGACGGCCCCACCGACGACGGGTATCGAGCCAGTGAACTGCGCCCGCACTTCGGCGACGAGCGGCTCGGCCTCCGGGCCCGCCGTCTCTCGCACCTGGCGCTCCCACTCCCCTAGGCGCTCAACCTCGGCCTCGCGAAGCCGAAGCTGCTGCTCGAGCAGATCGAGCAGTGCGCTCGTGTCGTGATCGGGAGAATCGAGGTTCGCCGCAGCCAGCAGCTGCTCGTCCGTCATGGATTCGCGGCGAGGCGGAGCCGGAATGCCCGGCGACTCGTCCTCGTCGGGACGGCCCGCAGTCGGCACCTCATCGGGCTCGGGCGAGGCGGACTGCGCCACCGGGAAAGGCTGCGGTGCGACGGGGGGCTGGGATGTACCGCTCGGCGCGCGCTCCGCGGGGGGCAGCGGCTCCGCCGGCACGGCGCGCGAGGGCGAGTAGTTCGGCTCGCTCTGCGGCACCGTCGCCGCGGCGCCGTCACGCGGCTGATCCGCACTCGGAGCCTGGGGCGCAGCGGACCACCATGTCGAGGGCCCGGGCGCGGGCGGCGCTGCGGGCGCGGGCTCGGACGAAGCGCGGTACGAGGATGGAGGCGCAGCGGAACCGGCGGGCGATGCTGAGGCCGCCTGCGGAGCGGACTCGGCAGGAGGAGCCGACTGCGCGGTCGCGGCGGACTCCGTCACGCCGGGTTCGGCCACCGCAGGCTCTGCAGGCCTCTCCGGCTCGCTCTCGGCACGCCGCGGCGGCGGCGTCCACCGTCGGAACTCTTGGGCGAGCGCTCCCGCAAGGGCATCATCATCTGTCGCGCTCGCGTCGTGCTGAGCATCCGCGGGCGGGGGCGTGTAGGTCGAGCGCCGCGGCCCGGGTGGCTCCCTCAACGTGTCGTCTTCCTCGGGCGGCTGCTGCTCGTCGACCATGCCCCGATGATAGGGCGGTCAGGCCATCTGCCGTGGGTGACGAGCCGTAGAGAGCACAGTTACCCCGAGGAGGATGAGCGCGAGCCCGACCCATCCCGCCGGCTCAAGACGCTCACCGACGACGGCGACGGCGAGCAGGGTCGCGACGAAGGGCTCGAGCAGCGTCACGACGGTGACCGTCGAGCTGCGCAGTGCGCGCAGGCTACGGGCGAAGAGCACGTAGGCGAGGAACATCGGGCCGAGGGCGAGGTAGGCCGCGATGCCGGCGTTGGCGACGGTGGCGAGCAACGGAGCCGCTGTGATGAGCATGACGACCGAGAGCGGTATCGCGGCGAGACCGAATACCGCACCCATGGTGGCGCGGCCGCCGTGCACGGCGCGCACGATGACCCCGGCCGAGTAGGTGAAGAGCGCGTATCCCGCGCCCGCCGCCAGGCCCAGCACCACGCCCAGCGGCACCGTGGCGGGGTTGACGACGGATTCCGCGCCGTGACCCCCGCCCACGAGCAGGGCGACCCCGCCGAGCGCGACGGCCGTGCTGAGCATCCAGCGCAGCGTCAGCCGGTGGCGGTCGACGCGCCATTCCAGCAGGGCTGCGAAGAGCGGCCCGGAGCCCAGCGACACGACATTGCCGATCGCGACTCCCGCGAGATCCATCGCCGCGTAGAAGGTCAGAGGGTAGACGACCATCCCGAGCGCGGCCAAGAGAAGCCAACGGCGGATCGCACGATCCCGCACGACGGCGAGGGAGGATCGCGACGACGTCGTGAACAGCAGCGTGCCGCCCAGCGCCATGGTCGTCGCGCCGATCGCCAGCGGGCTGACGCCTCCCGTCAGGAACGTCGCCGCGGTGCCCGTCGTGCCCCACAGCACGGAGGCGAGCACGAGCGCCCCGATCGCTGCCGCCACCGGCCTGCCCCTCCCGACCCGGCTCACGGCGGGCCGGGCTATCGTGTGGCCATGACCGAGAGCGAACTCCTCACGCACTGGGCCAGCGCCCGGTGGCACATCATCATCTCGCAGATCGCCCCGACGCTGCTGCTGACGGCGACGGTCGGGATGCTCGCCGCGGGCCTCGCCGACTCCGACCTGCCCGTGCGCCTCGCGGCGGCCGGAATCCTGCTCGCCTCCGGCCTGCTCGGGGCCGCGGCCCAGATCGCGGCGGCCAACGAGGGCCGCGCGATCGTGGCAGAGCTGCGAGCGCTGGAAGCCCGCTCGGCGATCGCTGAGCGGATCATCGCGACCGCTCGCGGTATCGAGATCGTGCGCATCGTCGGGCCGGCCGTCTTCGTGCTCGTCTTCGTCGCGCTGCTCTGGGCTCTGTTCTGGTAGCGACTCACCGTGAGCGCGCCCTGCGCGAGCGCTCGCGCCGGTAAGCCGCGACGATCAGCTCCCCTCGAGCCTCGGCCATGCGGTCGACGAGGTCGTCCGCCGCGCGAGCCGAGACTGCCGGCACGATGAGATCGAGGGGGCCGAGGGGGCGCAAGGGACGACACCGCACCCGGATGACGATCCAGCCCACGTCTGCGAGGAGGCTGTCTTTGCGGAGGTCGACACGTTCGCGGTGCCCCACGTGCTCGTCCCCCGCGCGCCCCACCGTGTCTAGCTCGACCGCGATCGCGAGCTCGGGCAGCACGATGTCGGGCCACACTTCACGCCGGCCGAAAAACGGGGTGCGCACACGCACGGCGTTGGAGTTTAGGTCGACGTCGAGCCGCTCGGCGACGAGCAGGCGCAGCCGCTCCTGCGCTGCCGACGTTGCGCGCGAGGCCTCCGCGCTCACGAAGGCCTCTCCCGGCGCCACGTCCGCCACGGGCGTCGACAACTCAGGACGATGTCGCCAGGGAACATGCACAGGGCCTCGCCATCCCGCGGTCGACACGGGCCCCTGCTGCGGCGGCTTGGCGGCGCCGCGACGTCGTCCTGAGTTGTCGACTCCGACGTCGAGGGGGTCGGAGGGCGACGGGGCCGGACTCGCGATGGGCGATGCGGGGCGCGGTATGCCGCGCGGCCACCGGGGGGCGGGCGGCAGCGCGGAGGGCGTCGCGCACACGGGGCACCACGACCGACGAGAGCGTCCGCGCGCCGGCCGGGCGCGCTGCTCGGCGGGGGTCGCGACGAAGTCGTGGCCGATGCCGCACACCCAGACGAGCCACACCTCGGCCGCGGGCGGGATCTGACTGAGCACGAGCTCGTGGTTGCGGTCGGGGTGGAACTGCTCGACGAGCCTCGGGAAGACGGCCCAGGCATCCCTGAACTCCCCGATCGGATGCGGCACGTCACGGCCGGTCGCCCACTGGCGGCGCGCCCACCACTGCTCGACACTCACCGGCACGCATCCACGCTAGGCGAGCGCGCCGACACTGCTGCGCAGACTCGGCGGGTGTGGATGCGCTGCTCATCGCTCTGCGCGCGCCCCACCCCCTCGTGGTGGGCCCTGACGGACTCGAACCGCCGACATCCTCGGTGTAAACGAGGCGCTCTACCAACTGAGCTAAGAGCCCGACGTCCAGAATGCTACTGCTCCGGGAGGGAATGCGCCGCGTGCCGACCGGTCACGAGAGGTGCAGGTGGGCATGACTAGACTCGATCACGCCCGAAACGGTCTCCCGCCGCAACCCGGTGGTGACGATCGGCGGCACGCTCTCGTCTACCACCAGGAATGAGGTCAAGGGTGACGGTCAACGACCAGGATCCGTACTCGGTCACACAGGCAGACTCCGATCCGGAGGAGACCACAGAATGGAATGAGTCGCTCGACGCGGTCGTTCACGCTCGCGGTCCACAGCGGGGGCGAGAGATCATGCTCAGCCTCCTCAAGCGCTCCAAAGAGCTGCACCTGGGCGTGCCCATGGTGCCGACCACGGACTACCTCAACACGATCGCTCCCGAGAACGAGCCGGCCTTCCCGGGCGACGAGGAGCTCGAGCGCCGCTACCGCGCGTGGATCCGCTGGAACGCGGCGATCACCGTGCACCGCGCGCAGCGGCCGAGCATCGCCGTGGGCGGGCATATCTCGACCTACGCCTCGAGCGCGGCGCTCTACGAGGTCGGGCACAACCACTTCTTCCGCGGAGCGGAGCACCCCACCGGCGGCGACCAGATCTTCTACCAGGGGCACGCTTCGCCCGGCATGTACGCGCGCGCCTACCTCGAGGGCCGTCTCACGACGGACCAGCTCGACGGGTTCCGCCAGGAGAAGTCGCACCACAGTGGCGGCCTGTCGAGCTACCCGCACCCGCGCCTCATGCCGACGTTCTGGCAGTTCCCGACCGTCTCGATGGGCCTCGGCCCCATCAACGCCATCTACCAGGCGCAGCTCAACAAGTACGTCACGAACCGCGGCATCGCCGAGGCGGACGACTCGCAGGTCTGGGCCTTCCTGGGTGACGGGGAGATGGACGAGGTGGAGAGCCGCGGCGCCCTCCAGCTCGCGGCCAACGACGGCCTCGATAACCTCAACTTCGTCATCAACTGCAACCTGCAGCGTCTCGACGGCCCGGTGCGCGGCAACGGCAAGATCATCCAGGAGCTCGAGAGCTTCTTCCGCGGTGCTGGATGGAACGTCATCAAGGTCATCTGGGGTCGAGAGTGGGATGCCCTGCTCGCGAACGACCACGAGGGAGCGCTCCGCGACCTCATGAACCGCACCCCGGACGGCGACTACCAGACGTACAAGGCCGAGTCGGGCGCGTTCATCCGCGAGCACTTCTTCGGTCGCGACCCCCGCACCGCCGCGATGGTCGAGCACCTGAGTGACGACGACATCTGGAACCTCAAGCGCGGCGGCCACGACTACCGCAAGGTCTACGCCGCCTTCAAGGCCGCGAGCGAGCACACCGGTCAACCGACGGTGATCCTCGCGAAGACGGTCAAGGGCTACGGACTGGGCCCGAGCTTCGAGGGCCGCAACGCCACGCACCAGATGAAGAAGCTCACCCTCGACAACCTCAAGCAGTTCCGCGACGAGATGCGCATTCCCATCACCGACGCGGAGCTCGAGAAGGACCCGTACCAGCCTCCCTACTATCACCCCGGTAACGACGACCCGGCGATCCAGTACCTGCACGAGCGTCGGCGTGAGCTGGGCGGCTTCGTGCCGGAGCGCCGCACGAAGTACACCCAGGTGACCCTCCCCGAGGCGTCGACCTACGACGTCGTCAAGAAGGGTTCGGGCAAGCAGGAGGTCGCGACGACCATGGCGTTCGCGCGCCTGCTCAAGGATCTGCTGCGGTCGAAGGACTTCGGCCACCGCATCGTGCCGATCATCCCGGATGAGGCGCGCACCTTCGGCATGGACGCCTACTTTCCGTCGTCGAAGATCTACAACCCGGCAGGCCAGCACTACACGAGCGTCGACCGCGAGCAGCTTCTCGCCTACAAGGAGAGCCCGCAGGGTCAGATCTTGCACACGGGCATCAATGAAGCGGGCTCGGTAGCCGCGTTCACGGCGGTGGGCACGAGCTACGCGACCCACGGCGAGCCGCTCATCCCGGTCTACGTGTTCTATTCGATGTTCGGCTTCCAGCGCACGGGCGACGCCTTCTGGGCCGCTGGCGATCAGATGGCGCGCGGCTTCATCATCGGCGCCACTGCGGGCCGGACGACCCTCACGGGTGAAGGCCTGCAGCACGCCGACGGCCACTCGCCGCTGCTGGCGAGCACGAACCCGGCGGTCGTGTCCTACGACCCCGCCTTCGGGTTCGAGCTGGGGCACATTGTGAAGGCGGGCCTCGAGCGCATGTACGGCGGAGAGCACCCCGACCCCAACGTCATGTACTACCTGACCGTGTACAACGAGCCCCAGGTGCAGCCCGTCGAGCCGGAGAACCTCGATGTCGACGGCCTCCTGCGCGGCCTCTACCTGTACCGGCGCGCCGAGAACATCGGCCCGAAGGCCCAGCTTCTGGCCTCGGGTGTCGCCGTACCGTGGGCGCTCGAGGCCCAGCAGCTGCTCGCCGACGACTGGAACGTCTCCGCCGATGTGTGGAGCGTGACGTCGTGGACAGAGTTGCGCCGTGACGGCCTCGCGGCGGAGGAGCACAACTTCCTCCAGCCGGGCGAGAAGGCGCGGGTGCCCTACGTGACGCAGAAGCTGGAATCTGCCGAGGGACCGGTCGTGGCAGTGAGCGACTTCATGCACGCGGTGCCCGACCAGATTCGGCAGTTCGTGCCGGGCGATTTCGCGACACTTGGCGCCGACGGCTTCGGCTTCAGCGACACCCGGCCTGCCGCCCGACGCTTCTTCACGATCGACGGACCCTCGATCGTCGTCCGCACGCTGCAGCAGCTCGCGCGGCGCGGCGTCGTCGACCCGGCGGTCGTGGGTCAGGCGATTGAGCGCTACCGCTTGCACGATGTCACCGCCGGTACGACGGGCGCGGCGGGCGGCGACGCCTGACGCACGCGGCGGCACGGGCCCGCGCGCCGCGTCGCGCGCCCGGTACTCGAGGAAAGGGGTGCACGTGGCCTCGATGACGAAGGCTCAGACGCTCACCTGGTTGCGCAACATCTCGGGCGACCTCGCGTCGGAGACGCTCAAGAAGCTCGATGACACTCTGCCCTGGTACGGAACCATGCCGCCCAGCCGGCGTTCCGCCGTTGGGCTCGTCGCGCAGGCGGGCATCACCTCGTTCATCAGCTGGTACGACGACCCGAGCTCGCAGGCGTGGATCGCGGCCGACGTGTTCGACGCCGCGCCGCGCGAGCTGCTGCGCTCGGTGAGCCTTCAGCAGACCCTGCAGCTCATCCGCGTCGTCGTCGAGGTCGTCGAAGAACGCGTCAAGGGCCGCGATGAGAGCGTTCGCGAGGCCATCCTGCTGTACAGCCGGGAGATCGCGTTTGCCGCTGCCGACGTCTACGCGCGCGCGGCGGAGGCGCGGGGACTCTGGGATGCCCGGCTCGAGGCTCTCGTCGTCGACTCGATCCTCAGCGGCGAGTACGACAACGAGCTGCCCAGCCGCATCGCGGCGCTCGGGTGGAACGGCCACGGTGAGGTCTGCGTGCTCGTGGGCACCACGCCGCGCATCGTGGACGTCGACCAGGTGCGTCGCGTCGCACGCCATGTGGATGCCGACGTGCTCATCGGCGTGCAGGGCAATCGGCTCGTCATCGTGATCGGACGGGCCACTCCGCGCTCGGAGGACGGCGCCGAGGTCGAGCCGACGCACACGTTCGCGCAGATCGCCGAGGCGCTCGAGCCCAGCTTCGGGGAGGGCCACCTCGTGCTCGGACCGGAGGTGCCCGACGTCGTCGAGGCCGGCAAGAGCGCGAAGGCGGCACTTGCCGGGTTCGCGGTCGCCCGGTCCTGGCGCAACGCACCCCGACCGACTCATGCGGACGACCTCCTCCCCGAGCGCGCGCTCGCGGGCGACCCGATCGCCCGCCGCACCCTCATCGACCGCATCTACACGCCGCTCAAGAACCACAACGTCGAGCTTCTCGCGACGCTGTGGGCCTATCTCGACAACGGCCGCAGCCTGGAGGCGACGGCCCGCGAGCTGTTCGTCCACCCGAATACGGTTCGCTACCGCCTCAAGCGCATCAGCGAGGTCATCGGCTGGGATGCGACGGGCTCACGCGAGGCTCTCATCTTGCAGTGCGCGCTCATCGTCGGCTCGATCGCGGAACCGGGAGGCCCGCGGCGCTGACTCGCGGCGACCCGCTCGTCGTGACACTGTAGAGACTGGACAACACCGTGACGGCTTTGTTCACGACCTCCACCACCACTCGATAGCTACCCCTTTTGGGAGGATGGAACTCATGATCGTCGTCGTCGCCCCCGGCCAGGGCTCGCAGTCCCCCGGGTTTCTCGCACCATGGCTCGAGGACCCCGCGCACCGAGCCACCCTCGAGCGGTTCTCCGCCGCCGTAGGCCTCGACCTCGCCCTGCACGGCACCGAGTCCGACGCGGACACCATCCGCGACACCGCGATCGCCCAACCCCTCATCGTTGCCGCGAGCCTGCTGAGCGCCTCTGCGCTGCTCACCGGCCGGCACGACCGCGTCGGTGCCGTCGCGGGGCACTCCGTGGGCGAGTTCGCCGCCGCCGCCCTGACCGGAGTGCTCGCCGAGGAGGACGCCCTGCGCCTCGTGCGCGAGCGCGGTCTCGCGATGGCCGATGCCGCCGCCCTCGTGCCCACGGGCATGAGCGCCGTCATCGGCGGCGACGCCGACGCCCTGGCGGCGCGCATCACCCAGCTCGGTCTCGAAGCGGCCAATGTGAACGGCGGCGGGCAGACCGTCGTCGCCGGAGAGCTCGCGAATCTCGACGCACTCGCCGCCGACCCCGTGCCCGGCACGCGCGTCATCCCCCTTCAAGTCGCGGGCGCGTTCCACACCAGCTACATGGCCGACGCCGTCGAGCGCGTGCGCTCGGCGGCCGAGGGCATCGCCGTGCAAGACCCGAGCGTCCGCCTCTACACCAACCGCGACGGCAGTGTCGTGGAGACCGGCGCAGCCTTCCTCGACCTGCTCATCGGCCAGATCTCCTCCCCTGTCCGGTGGGATTCCTGCATGGAGTCGATGGCGGCCGATGGCGTCACCGGCATCATCGAGCTCCTGCCCGGCGGCGCCCTCAAGGGCCTGGCGAAGCGCGGCCTGCGCGGCGTGCCGAGCGTCGCCCTCACGACCCCCGACGACCTGCCCGCCGCCATCGAGATGCTGGAGAGCGCATGAGCCCCGCGACCCTGACCCAGTCCACGGGAGTGCCGTACACGCGCATCCACTCCGTCGGTGCCGCGCGCGGGGATGTCGTCGTGCCCAATGACGACATTGTCGGGCCGATCGAGTCCTCTGACGAGTGGATCCGGCAGCGCACCGGCGTCATCACCCGCACCCGCGCGAGCGCGAGTGTGCAGGCGGTAGACCTCGCCGAGGCCGCCTCGCGGGAGGCGATCGAGAAGGCTGGCATCGCGGCGAGCGACATCGGCGCCGTCATCGTCTCCACGATCAGCAACACCGTGCAGACCCCGTCCCTCGCCGCGTTGCTCACCGAGCGCATCGGGGCGACCCCCGCCCCTGCCTACGACGTGTCGGCCGCGTGCGCCGGCTACGCCTACGGCATTGCCCAGGCGGATGCTCTCGTCCGCGCCGGTGCGGCCCGCTACGTGCTCGTGGTCGGTGCCGAGAAGCTCAGCGACTTCGCCAAGCCCACCGACCGCACCATCTCGTTCCTCCTCGGAGACGGCGCGGGAGCCGCGATCGTCGGGCCCGCGGACGAACCGGGCATCGGCGCCACCGTGTGGGGCTCCGACGGCTCGAAATGGGACGCCGTCGGCATGGACCGGCCCCTCAAGGAGGCCTTCGACGATCCCGACGGCGAGTACCCGACCCTGCGCCAGGAAGGCCAGACCGTCTTCCGCTGGGCGGTGTGGGAGATGGCGAAGGTCGCCGGGCAGGCTCTCGACGCTGCCGGTGTCACCGCCGACGATCTCGACGCCTTCATCCCCCACCAGGCCAACATGCGCATCATCGATGAATTCGCGAAGCAGCTGTCACTGCCCGACAAGGTCATCGTCGGCCGCGATATCGCCACGACCGGCAACACCTCGGCGGCGTCGATACCGCTCGCCACGCATCGACTGCTCTCCGAGCATCCGGAGCTCAGCGGTGGCCTCGCCCTGCAGATCGGCTTCGGCGCCGGCCTCGTCTTCGGAGCCCAAGTGGTGCGCTTGCCCTAGCCCCGCGCGGCCTCCCCCGACCCGGACCGCCGCCCGCCCTAGGATGGGAGGCGGTCATACACACCCCCATAGGAGACAACACCATGGCACTGTCCACCGAAGAAGTTCTCGCCGGCCTCGCCGAGCTCATCAATGACGAGACCGGAATCTCGACCGACACGGTCGCTCTCGACAAGTCGTTCACCGACGACCTCGACATCGACTCAATCTCGATGATGACGATCGTCGTGAACGCGGAAGAGAAGTTCGACGTCAAGATCCCCGACGAAGAGGTCAAGAACCTCAAGACCGTCGGCGACGCCGTCACCTACATCGTGGGCGCCCAGGGCTGACCTGACCCGCGAGTGCGCGCCGATGCCGGGGCCCGAGCGCCTCGGCGCTACCCCGGCATCGTTGCGCACGCCCGTACCAACTGCAGAGAGTTGACGCTATGACCACCATCGTCGTCACCGGAATCGGTGCCACCTCCCCGCTCGGCGGGACCGCCCGCGACAGCTGGGACGCCCTGTTGCGCGGCGAATCCGGCGTGCGCACGCTCAAGCACGACTGGGTCGCTCAGCACGAGCTGCCCGTGACCTTCGCCGCCGAAGCCGCTGTGCGCCCCGACGAGGTGCTCGAGCGGCAGGAGATCAAGAGGCTCGACCCCTCCGCCCAGTTCGCGCTCATCGCCGCGCGCGAAGCCTGGGCGGACGCGGGAACGCCCGACATCGACCCCGAGCGCATCCTCGTCGACTACGCGACCGGCATCGGCGGGCTCTGGACGCTCCTCGACGCCTGGGACGTCCTCAAGGAGAAGGGCCCGCGACGGGTTCTGCCCATGACGATCCCCATGCTCATGCCCAACGCTGCGGCCGCCGCGATCAGCATGGGCCTCGGAGCGCGCGCCGGTGCGCGCACCGTCGTCTCCGCCTGCGCATCGGGCACTGAGGCGATCGCGAACGCCTACGAGCATCTCCAGCTCGGCATCGCGGATATCGTCGTCGCCGGAGGCACGGAGGCCGTGGTGCACCCTCTGCCGATCGCGGCCTTCGGCGCCATGCAGGCGCTCTCCCGCCGCAACGACGATCCCGCCGCCGCCTCGCGGCCGTACGACGTCGATCGCGACGGATTTGTGCTCGGCGAGGGCGCCGCGGCGATCGTCCTCGAGACGAAGGAGCACGCGCTCGCGCGCGGCGCGCGCATCTACGCGGAGCTCGCCGGCGGCTCGGTGACGTCGGACTCGTTCCACATCACCGCGCCCGACCCCGAGGGCTCGGGCGCTGCCCGCGCCGTCATCGCAGCGCTCGAGCAGGCCGGCGCCGCACCGATCGAGGTGTCGCACATCAACGCGCACGCCACCTCCACGCCCGTGGGCGACATCGCCGAGTACGCTGCGCTCGAGCGAGTGTTCGGCGACCGCGTCGGGTCTATCCCGGTCTCCGCGACGAAGGCCTCCACGGGTCACTTGCTGGGTGGGACGGGCGCTCTGGAGGCGGTCTTCACCATTCTCGCCCTGCATGAGCGCACGGCTCCACCCACGATCAACGTCGACAATCAGGACGAGCGCATCCCGCTCGATGTCGTGACCTCGCCGCGCGCTCTCGGCGAGGGGCCGCTGCTCGCCCTGTCGAATTCGTTCGGCTTCGGCGGCCACAACTCGGTGGTCGCGTTCCGCTCCGTCTGACGCGGTGCGCCGGTCAGCCGGCGCGGTGGCGCAGCCACACGACGCGGCTGCCCTCGTCCCCCGCGTGGCGGAACGGCTCAAGCTCGTCGTCCCATGCCTGCCCGAGGGCGAGCCGTAGCTCGCGGTGAAGCTCGAGGGCGTTGCTGCCGGCGACCTCCATCGCGTAGCGCACGCGGTCCTCGGGAATCACGGTGTTCCCCGCCGCGTCCGTCTGGGCGAAGAAGATGCCGAGGTCGGGCGTGTGCATCCAGCGGCCTCCGTCGGAGCCGAGTGCGGCATCCTCGGTCACCTCGAAGCGCAGGTGCTCCCAGCCGCGCAACGCGCTCGCGATCCTGGCACCGCTGCCGGCCTCGCCCTCCCACACGAACTCGGTGCGCTGAGCGCCGGGCAGGACGGGCTGATCGATCCAGTCGAAGTTCACGGCGCGGTCGATGGCGCGACCTGCGGCCCATTCGATGTGCGGGCAGAGCGCGCGAGGAGCGGAGTGCACGAACAGCACTCCGCGAGCCGATGCAGTAGCCACAGTTCACTCCGTTTCGTTCAGGTGCGACTTCCCCATCGACCTGGCTCGGAGCGAGCGTGCAGCATATTCGGTTGGAACGGTTGCCCGTCAGCGCCCATTATCCACCCAGCACGCCAGAAATCACAAGCGTGTCATTCTTCGGATGCGCGGCCAGCGTCTCGCCTAGGCTGAACCCATGACGCTGCGTCATTCCCTCCTCGCCGTCCTCACCCTCGGGCCCGCCTACGGCTACCAGCTGCACGGCGAGGTCGTCGAGCGGACCCGTCGCGACACGCCGCTCAACGTCGGGCAGGTCTATTCCACACTCGATCGGCTGCGTCGGGACGGCCTCATCGCCTCCGCCGGCATCACGGACGACAACCTGCCCCTGTACGAACTCACCGACTCCGGCATCATCGAGGCGCGTATGCACCTCACCGAGCCGGACACGCCCGACTGGCACGACATGGTCGAGCGCGTACTGCTGGCGCTCTCCCTCCCCGGCAGCCACCACGACGCGCTCATCGCCCACTACCGCCGCCTATGGGAGCCGTACGCCGGCGCCTCGAGCGAAACGCTCGATCCGACCGGCGGGCAGGCGCAGGCGGCCGCCGAGCACGCTGCACGTCTCCTGCGCTCCGCCGCGCTCGCCTGGCTCGACTCGCTTCCCGTCATCGAGCCGTGGCCGCTGCGCACGGATCGCCGCCGTCGAGGACGGCGCGCGGCCGAGGCCGTTCAGCCGCCGCGCTGACAGAGTCGAGCGCTACTTCGCGTCGCTGTACCGGTGAACAGTCGCGATCGTGACCGGGAAGGTCACCTGCGACGCTCCAAACACGATGCGGCCCGCCTCAGCCGCCGCGTCTCGCAGCGCCGTCTCGACCTCGCCCGCACGAGCCTGCGGAGCATGCACCACCAGCTCGTCGTGCAAGAAGAACACCAGGTGCGGCTGCCGCTCGAGGGGTCCGTCCTGCGCGTCCCACAGCTGGCGTCGCACGCCCGCGAGCCACGCCAGCGCCCACTCGGCCGCCGTGCCCTGCACGACGAAATTGCGCGTGAAGCGACCCCACGACCGCGCCTCGCTGAGCCCCGCGCGGCGCAGCGACGCTGAGGCGCCCTCAGCGGCCGCGAGCGACTGACGATCGAGCCACTCGGCACCCGGCGGCGGCGAGGTGCGACCGAGTCGGGTCGTGACCGTCCCGCCCCGCGCGCCCGCCCGCGCCGCGGCCTCCACGAAGGCGATCGCCCGAGGGAACGAGCGGGCGAGACGCGGCAGCACCCGCGCGCTCTCACCGGTCGTGCCGCCGTACATGGCGCCGAGCATCCCGATCTTCGCGTGCTCGCGGGAGTCGACGACGCCGCGCTCCACCATTCCTGCGTACAGGTCCACCCCCGCACCGGCCTGCGCCATGGCCTCGTCTCCGGAAAGCGCGGCGAGGATGCGCGGCTCGAGCTGCGCCGCATCGGCGACCACGAGCGTCCACCCGTCGTCCGCTCGCACGGCGGGGCGCACCTGGCGCGGCAGCTGCAGCGCTCCACCCCCGTCGGAGGCCCAGCGTCCGCTGCTCGCCCCCGCTGGCAGGAAGACGGGGCGGAAGCGGCCGTCGCGCACCCACTCGTCCAGCCAGGCCCAGCCGTTCGCGGTCCACAGTCGCGCAAGGGTCTTGTACTGCAGCAGGGGGGCGATCGCCGGGTGCTGGAGCCCGAGCAGCTCACGCTGCTGCGTCGTCGCCACCTCGAGCCCCGCGCGGCGGAGGGCGCGCATCAGCTCCGCCGGCGAGTCGATCGCGAACGGGCCGACCCCGAGGCGCTGGGTCACCTCCGCGGCGAGCTCATCGAGGCGGGGCGGTCTCCGGCCACCGGCAGGACGCGGTCCGAGCGCGGCGGTCAGCAGAGCATCGTGATCGCTCGCGCTCCACGGCAGGCCCACATGGGTCATCTCGGCGGCGGCCAGGGCCCCAGCCGACTCCGCGGCGGCGAGCAGGGTGAGATCGCGGGCGGTCGCGTGCTCCGCGATCGCGGCCAGCTGAGCCCGGTAGGTCACGGTGGCGGCGGGCGGCGCGAGCGGAGCATCCGCACCACGGTCGGCGCCCTTCGCGCCGTGAACGGCGTCGGTGTCGAGATCGAAGAGGGTGTCGCCGCGGGCGGAACGGCCGACCGTCGGCGCACCCCAGTCGCTGCGGGGTGCGCGGCCCTCGATACCGGCGAGCAGGCGATCGACGAGCCGCAGATCGTGGCAGCGCTCGACGCGCACACCGGCGGCGAGCAGCGATGGGTACCACTGCGCGGTGTCGGTCCACACCCAGCGAGGATGCTCGGTCTCGCGCTCGGCCACGAGAGCAGGCAGCTCGGCCCACGATACGAGCGTGATCGTGCCGCCGCCGCGCGCGGCGCCCGAGTCGTCGACATCGACGAGCGCGAGCTGCGCGCCCCGGCGCTCGACGACGATCGGCATGCGCCCAGTCTGCCGTGCTCTACCGACGCGACCGCCCCGGCGCTGTGTCAGCAACTCAGGACTATCTCCGCGCTGCCGCAGCGCACCGCGCGGAGTGCCGCGCCGCGCGGACCACCTGCACTCGGATAGTCCTGAGTTGTTGACGCGCGCGGGGGGTCAGTGCAGGAGCGAGCCGTCTTTCGCGAGCACGTTCTTCTCGCCTGCCTCGATGGCAAAGGGGAAGCGGTTCTGCTTCGGCGGGAGGGGGCAGTTGAAGTTGTAGCTGAAGGCGCACGGCGGCAGGATCGCCAGGTTGAAGTCGAGCGTGATCGTGCCGTCGGCGTTCGGGGCGAGGAAGAGGAAGCGCCCGACGCTGTAGGTGGAATCGCCGTTGGTGGCGTCGGCGAAGACGAGCTGCAGAGCGCGCCCCGCCTTGAAGGCGGCGATGTCGTAGTCGACGCCGTCGTGCGTCACGCTGATCTCGCCGGGCACGACCTGCTCGCGCGTCGCGCCGTCATCCTTGAGGTGCTCGAAGCCGACCGTCGTGCCCCCCTCGATCTCGCGGAACGTGCCCGTCAGCACCCACTCCGGGTCGTAGTCGAAGGCGTCGATGCCTCCGAAGTTCTCGATTGCCTCGCTGCGGGCATCCCACACGCGCAGGGCGTAGGTGCCGCCCTCGCCCGCGATGACGAACCCCGTCGTGTGATCGTCGAACACGATGCTGCTCGGCTCGGCGTCGTCTTTGCCGCGCACCCGCACGGTGCCGTCAACGAGTTCGCCGTCGACGACGATGCCGTCATCGGGCACGGCCGTCAGGAGCAGGCCGCCCTCCGGTGCGGCGGCCCATCGTCCGGGAACGCCCCAGATCGTCTGCTCGCCGTCCACCCACTGGGTGTTGACGAGCGCGAGCGGCCCCTGCGGCTGCACGGCGGCGAGGGCCCGGCGCTCCCGAAACGTCGCGTAGCGCTCGAGTGCGGTCGGGGCGGGTGCAGTGTCAGCCATCTGCTCATCCTCTCCGAGCGACGGGATGCGCGCCACTCGACGCGCGGGCGGGCTCAGCCCCCGAGAAGGGCGAGCACCAGCACCGACCCCGAAGGGATGCTCGCGAGCGCCGTGGAGGAGAGTACCCGCAGTCGCGCGGCCCCCTCCGCTGTGCGCGCCGCGCCCGCCGGACGAGCGATCGCCCACTCGGCCACGGCCCAAGCGGCGGTTGCCGCGAGCACGACAAGCGTCGCGATGCGCACGCCGCCGCTCGTCGGAGCGCCCAGCACGAGGCCGGTGATCTGCACGAGCGCGATGACGCCCCAGGGCACGATGACGAGCACCGTGAGGAAGGCGAAAGGCCACAGATGCGCCCGCGACCCCGGCGTGCGGGGCGTGCGATCCTGCAGCCAGCCCAGGAGTCCTCCTCCCGCTGCCAGAGCGTAGGCGAGCACGATCGTGCTCGCCGCAGCGGCGCCGTTGAGCAGCGCGACGATGACGACGGTGATGCCGAGAGACTGGGAGACGGCGATCCAGTGCAGAGTCGACGCCGTCGACGCGCTGACCTCGCCGCGCCCGCGTCGATAGACGACGAAGGCCTGCAGCACCGCGGTGACGAGCAGCACCGCGAGCATGCCGCGCACCGCTTCGGGCGTGAGGAGCACGCCGGCGACGAGCGGAGCCGACCCCTCCGCCAGCAGGACAGGGGGCTCAACGACGACGAGCAGATCCCTGCGGGCCTCGGTGAGCCCCAGCACGACGAGCGTGATGAGGGCCTGGATCGTGACGACGACGGCCGCGGTGCGCGAGTCGGCCGCGCGCGGGGCGACGGGAGCAATGGTCATGGGGCCTCCTGATGCAGGTCGACGCAGTAGGGCGGACGGGACTTGAACCCGTGACCGATGGATTATGGGTCGCGCCTGTCGCCCAGCTCAGCGTAGCCCGCGCCCAGCGGAACGCCTCGTGAGCGCGAGGTCGGAGGCGCAGTGCCTCGACCTGCTCTATCCTGGCGAGACCTTCGAGCACTGGTGCGATCGTGAACCAGGACACGCGGGCGACCACCACTGCGGCGACTGCGCCGACGTCTGGAACCCAGAGGACCCCGCCGAGCTCGAAGCGTTCGGGGCAGAGCCGCACGAGAAGTGGGAAGGCACCTGTCCCGAGTGCGTTCTCATGTCCGAACCTGCATAGTGGCCCGCGAAGTGGGGACAGTGAGGCACCTTCGGCTAGTGCCAGAGTCGGGGATGAAGCCTCAGATATCGACACCCGCATCCTGGACGCAGCCGATCGCAAGCTTCCTAGCGAACCTCCACCGCGGCGGCTCACCGAGACCAACCCTCACACTCCGCAGCTACCACCTACGTCGCTTCGCGGCCGACAGCCAGACCGACCCGTGGTCTGTGACAACGCTCGACCTGAACGACCACATCGACCGGCGCAAGTGGTCCGGCTCCACGATGAAGACTTTCCGCTCCACGATGCGCGAGTTCTACCGCTGGGCCATGCTGCACTCACTCACCGACCGCAACCCCGCGGAGCTGCTGCCGCGTGTGCGCGTCGCCGCGGGCGTCCCGCGCCCTGCCGAAGATGAAGCCCTGGAAGCCGCTCTCGCGGACTCAGACACCCGGACTCGCCTTATGGTCCGGCTCGCCGCGTACGCCGGTCTGCGGTGCCGCGAGATAGCGCTCGTCCACACTGACGACCTCGTGCGCGACCTCGTGGGCTGGTCCCTCGTCGTCCACGGCAAAGGCGACCGCATTCGCTACGTGCCGCTGCCCGACGACCTCGCGCGCGACCTGCTCGCCTTCGCGGACGGTCCGGGCTGGCTGTTCCCCGGCCTCATCGACGGGCATCTCTCCGCGCAGTACGTCTCCAAGCTCATCGCGCGGGTGCTCCCCGGCGCGACCGCGCACCAGCTCCGCCACCGCTTCGCGACCCGCGCCTACCAGCTCGGAGGGCGCGACATTCGCGCGGTCCAGGAGTTGCTCGGGCACGCGAGCGTCGCGACCACGCAGATATACACGGGCGTGGAGTCCCAAGCCGTGCGCCGCGCAGCTCTCGCCGCCGCGTAGCACTGCCGGTAGCGTGTAGAGCGCCGACCACGAGGAGGAAGCACCCATGACCGACACCACCACCGCGAAGGGCGTCAACGGCACAGTGAGCTTCGACGGCCAGCTCGTGACCATCACCAGGAAGGGCATCGGGAACAAGGGCGCGAAGACCATCCCGCTGCGCTCGATCGGCGGCGTGCAGATTCGGCCGGCGACAATGCTCGTGAACGGCTTCCTCGCGCTGAGCGTCTCCGGTGAGGTCGGCCGCAGCTCGGGCGGCGTCGGCCGACTCCAGGATGCGGCAAACGACGAGAACGCCGTGATCTTCACCAAGAAGCAGACCGCCGAGTTCGAGGCCTTCCGCGACGCGGTGCTCGCCCAGCTCTGACCCGTCGCCCGCGGCCACGCGCGACACGTCGCGCCCTCCGGCGCGCACGACGAAAGCGCCCCCGCACTCACAGCTCGAGAGCTGGAGTGCGGGGGCGCAGTCGTTCAGTGTTGTCAGGCCTCGGGTCCGAACAGGTGGTCGAGGTCATCAGCGGGCGGTGGAGGCGGTGGGAGCCCTCGGTAGATGTGGTCCATGAGCTTCCGGCAGTACACCCACAGAAGGTGATTCGCTCGCTCGGTCGCGTCGAGACGCTTCCGCAGCGAGGTCATCTGAGCCGTGAGGTACGTGAGGAGCGCGGCGACCACCAGCGCGAAGCCCGAGAGCGTCGCGACGACGATCGTTTCCACTATGCGCTGTAGCTCGGCGTCTTCGAGGAACCGAGGAACCGCTCGAGGTTGGGCCAGCGCTGAGCGAGCTTCCGCAGCAGCGCGTAGATGCCCGTGCCGAGGGCGATCACCGCGGCCGACTGGGCCTCGAGCGCGATGTCGGCGGGCACGTACGCGAGCCAGTCGAGCCAGCTCACGTTCGTGGTCGTCCACACAATCACCCACGAGTACACGAACGGCACGACCGTGCGGAGCGTGGCGATCGCCAGCTCGCCGACCGTGCGGCGTCCGCGGATCACGTCAGCGATCGCGGTGAAAATGCGACGTACGAGCGCCTCGCGTCGGGCCGCGTGTTGCGGGTCCGGTTCCGGCGCGCCCTCTGGCTCGTCGGGGATCGGCTGCGACACGATGTCGTCCACCGGGTCAGGGGTCGGGGTCACGGGTGCCTCCTGTTCTTCGGCCGGCTGCTCCGGCTCGGGTTCGGTCTCTGGTCCTGCCGGTTCGGCGGGCTCCGGTGGCGTGGGCGGGCTCGCAGGGTCGGGCGTGACCGACTCCGGGGTCGGCTCCGGCTTTGGTGCGGGCTTGTTGACGTACTTGTCCCAGATGCGCTTCTCGGCGGCGTATGTCAGGGGGCCAGGCTTGCCGTCCACCGTTCCGCTGTAGAACTTCCACGCGCGGCCGAGGGCCTGCACCAGGAACCAGTAGTTCGCTCCCGGGATGCCGTCGCTAGCCGTCGTCGTCCCGACGCGCCCGAGGTTCTTCGCGTGGGTGTTCAGGAACGTACCGATCTTGCGGTAGCGGGCCTTCTGTGCGGCCGACAGCTTCTTGAAGAACGGCTCCGGGTCGATGCGGTCCTGGGCCCGGTATGGCGCTTTACGCACTTCAACGTGAACGTGGTCGCCACTCCCTGCCGCCGTCCCTGTGCGGCCCATGATGCCAATGCGGTCGACCGTGCGCATGTTGCGAGCCGAACCGTAGATGCGCTTGCTCATGTGCCAGTAGTAGAAGCGGTGCTCGGAGTCGATCTGCTGCCACGCGCCAGTGCCGAGGGAGGCGCTGTTGATCGGGAACACCTTGCCGTCCATGACGGGGTAGACGTTCTTCGACGCGGCAGTGCTAATACCAAGGCGCTGGGCAGACGCCGCGCCGAGCCAGAAGTAGTCCTGGCCGTTGTGGTAGCGAGTGCCATTGAAGTAGATCTTCGAGCGACCAAATGGCGCGTTGACGCCGGGGCCGTAGCCGTTCGGGTTGTAGCCCTTGCGACCCTGGAGTGTGGGGCGAAGTAGTGTCATAGTCTCTCTCTCTTTCTCCTGCTCGTGGTGCGGGTCTACCCGCCGACGATCGCCAGCGCCTCATCTTCGGTCAGACCGAGCGCGACGAGTTTCGCGATGCCTGCGGCGCGTGCGGCGCGTGCGGCGGCGTGCTCGGCGGCTAGAGCCTCAACCTCAGCCTGCGCCGCGACCTGCTCGGGCGTCGGCGCGGGAGCGCGCCACTCACCGTCTACGCGCCATGGTGAAGGACGATGCGTGTCGGCTTTGAGAGGAAGCGTGAGCCGTGGTCGGTCGTCAACTTTGTTGAGGTATACACGCTCATGCGGGGTCGGCTTCCGGTTCGGGTTCGGGCATCGGGGGTAGGTCTTCTGCGATGTGGTCGAGCATCGCCCGCACCCGGGCCAGGTGGGCGGTGGGGACTCGGATCGTGGTCGTGCCGTCGATGTTCGCCACGGTGATCGTGACCTGACCGGAGTCGACAGAGCCGGTGAACGAGCCGTCCGTGTAGGTGGTGTCCTCGTACGTGACGACGGTCGTCTCGATGGTCTGCTCGTACTTCTCGATGGGACTGGTGGGGGGCATGGGGAAGTCCTTTCAGAATCGCCACTATCGGAGCAGTCACAGGCGTGAAGACCCACACGCATCCGCTCAGCGCCGCTGGTCGGGCGCTCATCTCGTTCGCCGCGAGCGGGCTTCGCATCCGCCACCTCACGAGCCCTTCCTGGACTGCGAACGTTGGCGTCGCGGGCGGGCGCACAGGTCTCACCGAGTCGCTCACTCAGGCCGCCGAGTTGGCTGGCGCGACGGACGAGGGCTCCACCGTGCAGCCGTCCTTCGTGGCGCGCTACATCATCCGGGCCGCTTAGGCCGCGCGGATCACATACCGGCACACGAAGCTCGGGGGCACGTTAGATGCCGCATCGGTGCTACCTCCCAGCGCGACTCCCTCGCTGTACGTCGTGCTCGTGCCCACGGTCGGCGTGTCGTTGGTGCGCCAGTTGGCGCTACCCCAAGTCGGCACCCCCGAGACCGTCTTAACACCGATCCACGTCGTGTCTGACGGGAAGCGGGCGAGCTTCGCATATCCCTCATCGCTGAGCGGATGGTCGTGCGACTTTGCACCCGTGACATCTCCGATATTGGCGAATACGTCAGACCCGCCCTGGTTCACATAAGTGCGCTCCCGAGTATCAGGAACCGCGAACGTCGTCGTACCGTTCCCCCCGTGATGATTCGACGTGCCGTACGTTGCCGCGTAGTGCGCGGCGAGCTTCGGGTAGTCGGCGATGTTCAGCACCGCGCCGTCAGCGAGCACCCACGCCGGGTGTGGCGGGGTCGCCCACTCCCCCGCGCGATGCTCGCCGATGAAGCCGCCCCCGCCGTCGCCCTGCGCGCGGCCGATGATGAAGACCTTGCGCGCCGGGCGCTCGCAGAACACCATGTCGTCCACGTTGAGCAGCGTCGGATCGATGAGCGACACAGGAGTGATCGGCAGCGCTTCGGGGTCGCCGTCGAGCTGCACGCGAAGCGGGCTCGTGCTCGTGATCTTGCCCCACACCGATGTCTGGCTCACAGGTCGATCACCTCCATGAGCGATGTCTTCATGAGCCCCAGCGGATGCGCCTCGAGCTCAATCGATGTGACCGTGTGCCGCGCGTCGATTCCGGCTGGCGTGTTCGCGAACCGCATCGCGTCCGACACGCGGATGGGGATAGGTAGGTGCTTGACCTTCACCGTGGACTGCACCGCCGACGACGCGACGAGCGACTGGCGCGCCTTCGACTCGAGGAACGCGACCACGCTCGCATCGTCGCCTTCGGGCGTCTCCACGCCCTCGAGGGTCTTGACGATCCACCGCCCGCGGGCCGCGAACGAGAACGGCGAGTCCGGGTCGGTGTTCGAGTAGGTGCCCGTCAGTGCCGGAGCTTCACCGGTCGCAGCCTGCACGGCGACAACGCGGTTCGGCACGTTGTAGAGGTCGAGGTCTCGAGTCCAGTCCGGCTCGTAGATGGAGTCCTCGCCGTCGACCAGCTTCCGCTCCTTGCCGTTGAGCAGCTCGTAGCGGAGCGAACGATCCGCGGGCAGCACGTACGGGGTCGCCCGGAAGCGACCGCGGCCGTCGACCCAGAGCGAGCTGTAGTTGAGCGTGCCGAGTAGGTCGTTCACGACCTGGAGCTTCGGAGTCGTGGCAGGCCAGACCATCGGCGAGCCGAGGGTGGTCGTCACCGAGGCGTCGATGTTGATCGACTCCCCCGCCGACTCGATCACGTCTTTGACCGCTGAGAGGATCGGGGTCTCTGTTCCGACTGCGTATGACGCCGCGAGCTTGTCCTGCTCGAGCACCGTCGCCCGGTCCAGCAGGTCGATGCTCAGACTGCGGCCGGTGCTCGACCACTCCTCGGGAGCCGAGCCCACCAGGAACACGCCGAGAGGCTCCTCGACGCCGAGACCCTCGATCACACGCACAGGACGCAGCCGCAGCTTCGAGAGCGACACGTCGCGGATCGAGAGACGACCCGGCTTCGTCTCGTCGGTGTCCGTGACCTTGAGTCCACCGCTGCCCTTGACGGCCGAGTTCACGACCCAGCTCAGGGATGCGGACCCGTCGACCACGCCGTCGAGCTCGCCGACGAGACTGTCGGTGCCCGCGGAGTGCTCGAGCACTTCCCACCGGTATGACGTGAGTCGGTTCCCGTAGAGAACCTCATCGGTCGTGAGTGAGCGGACGGGCACGATGCCGGACGGCAGCGGGATCGACATCGTGCCCCCTCTCGGTCAGGACGTTTCGGCCACGGTGTAGGTGAATGATCCGAGCCAGTACGTGTCGCGCGACACCTGGCCGGTGATCCGCCCGAACATGCGTCGGCCAGTCGGGTCGCGATAGCACTTCCTGCCAGGGATCAGCAGGAACGCCTCGACTTCCTCAGCGCTCGAGCCGAGACCCGTCACCAGTTCGCCCGTGCCGCTGACCACGAGGTCGCCGCTCTCCGCGTAGAGACCGATCGGTCGCTTGCGCCCAGCGGTCTTCACGAGTCGCGAGTCCACGGTCGGGCTCGCCTGCGGCTTGAGCTCACCGCCGAACCGGATCACCTGATCGAAACCAGCACCGGCCGACATGAAGGCCCACTCCTCCTCGGCCGTCGTCAGCGTCTCCTCGACCTCCGTCGTCGCACCGTCCGCGGAGATGGTCGTCACCGTGTAGACGTTCTCCCCGTAGATCGTCGGCGTGGTGTCGAGGATCGTCAGCGGACTCGAGGCCGGGTAGGCCTCCACCACCAGCTCACTCACACCCTCGATCGCGCGCCGGATGGTGACCGCAGCCGCCTCGACCTCGCCGACTCCCGGCGCGGGGATCGTCAGGCTGATCTGACCGACTCCCGAATCCGGGAGGTACACGATCGTCACCGACGCGGCGACCGGCGCGGTGTAGGCAACATCGAACGTCGCCGTCACCTGATCCGAAACGAGCCCGTTCGAGTCGAGCACGGTCACCTTGACCGAGTACGTCTCGCCGTTCTCCACCCGGGTATCCATGACCGTGGCCGCGAGCGTGGTCGACTCGCGCTGCTCGAGCAGCGTTGCACCCGAGTAGACCTCGATCGTCGCGCTGACGAACGTCGCGCTCTCCGCCTGCTCGAACTCCAGCTCCACGGTCAGCTCTGCGAGGACGTACTCGCCGGAGTGCTCCGGCGAGATGATCGTCGCGACCGGCCGCGTCTTGAATGTCACCGTGTCGGGGTTCGACCACGGCGACGCCCCGGTGCCGTCCGAGCCGCCCGTAGTCGCTTCGCCCCACGTGCGCACGCGCACCGTGAGGGCCACGTTCGCCGCGTAGCTGCTCGCCGCGAACGTGTGCTCTGGCGTGGTCGACGTAACCTTCCCGGTAGAGGTCCACGAGCTGCCGCCGTTGGTCGAGTACTCGACCTCGTAGGCCGTCTGCGGCGTGGTGTCGACCGCGTTGTGTGTCCACGGCAGGTCGAAGTCCTCGGCCTTGTCGACGTGCGACGGCAGGTCGGGCAGCGTCGGCGCGTTCGGTGCGGCGAGAAGCTGCACCTGATTGGACAGCACCGTCGCCGACTGCCGCCCCGCGGTGTCGGTATTCTTCGCCCGCACGCGGTAGACATGCACATCGGCCGGGTCCGGGTCGACGTGCTTGTACGAGGTCACCCCCGACGAGACAGTCGCCAGCGGAGACCCGTCCCACGTGGTCACGCCGCCCGTGACGGTGCCGTGCTCGACAATGTGCTGGTGCTCGGTGAACGCCACTTGCGGAGTCCAGGAGACCGAGATGTCGAGGTTCGCATCCTTCGCCGCGGTGACTCCGCTCGGCGCGGCCGGCGTCGTGTAGACCGGACTCGAGGATGCCGAGTACGATGACGACCCTTCGCTGTTGGTCGCGCGCACCCGCGCCACGATCTTGCGATTTGCCGCTGCCGAGAGTACGAGCGACTCCGCCGCTGAGATGGACGCGACCTGCGCGAACGCACCACCGTTGACGGAGGTCTGAATCTGGTTCGTCGTCGGCTGGCCGTTCGATGCCGACGTGTCGTTCCACGACAGGTTCACCTGAGTGTCCGACGTGTACGCCAGAGCCACGGAGTCCGGCACGCCCGGCACCTGCGTCAGCGTCGACAGACCGAAGGTCTTCGTGCCGATCGCCGCGGTGCCGAGCGTTGCCGCCGCAGCGTGCGACGCCGAGACGTTGACCGAGCCAGAACCGTCCGGTTCGTGATCTACCCAGTCGCCGCCCGACGCGATGGTGACATAGCCACCCACCGGGATGCCCGAGTAGTTGGTGCCCGAGCCAGTCGAACCGAAGCGGTAAGCCGGGAAGGTTCCCGACACTCCGCCCGGACCCGACACGGAGAACGGCGTCCCCGCGTTGTTCCACGGCGTCGAACCGTCGCCACGGTAGAGCCGAAGGGACCAGGACACGTACGACCGGTTGTTCGCCGCGTCGAGAGTGCCCTCGGTGACGATGAGCTTGAGGCTCCACGCGGTCTTAGATGCGTACGGGTCAGAATAGGTGGTCACACTTCACCGCCCTTCCGCGACTCGTTCCGCATGATGCTCGCGAGCGCTCGCGCGAGCCGATCGATCGATGAGTCGGACAGGTCCATCGGGCCGTCGTTGCCACCGAGCAGGTCTCGCGCGGCAGGGCTGTCGAGAGGCAGGATCGCCTCGCGCCCGCCCGGGTTGTCGCCGACCATCGCGAGCTGCGGCCCCATCGTGATACCACCCGTGGCGAGACGCGGGATGCTGACGTTCGGAATCAGGTTGAGCTGAATGCCGATCGCGCCGCCCACGTTGTTGATGCCGCGAATGATGCCGTTGATGAGGCGGATAGCGCTGTTCACGCCGTCCTCGATCCACCCGACGATGCCGTTCCACGCACCGCGCACGATGTCCTGGAGGCCGTTCCAGATGCCCGAGAAGAAGTCGCCGATCCCAGCCCACAGGCCGTGCCACCACTTCGCGATGCCGTCGCCGACGATCTTGAGTCCGAGCTGCATCAGCTCGAAGCGCTCACGCACCCAGAGGATCATCGGCCCGAAGGTGTCGACCACCCAACCGGCGATACCTGCCCAGAGGTCGTTCCACCACGTCGCGATGCCGTCGCCGACTGCCATAAACCAGTCGGATACGTTCTGCCACGCCTCGCCGATCCACTGGGTTACCTCGTCCCAGTTCTCGTAGAGCCAGATGCCCGCAGCGACGAGCAGGCCGATGCCGACGATGATCGCGAGGATGATCCACGTGACCGGCGACGCGAGCCACGCTGCGTTGTTCGCCCACTGCATCGCGGTCTGCACCGCCTGGATCGCGGCCCACACCTTCATCGCACCAGCGATGACGAGCACGCCGCCCGCGAGAATGCCGATTCCGGCCGCGAGCCCCTGCACGAGGCCCGCGTTCTCCTTCGCCCAGCCCGCAAAGCCCTGGAGCGCCGTAGCGCCCTCCGCCATGATCGGCAGCAGGACGGTGCCAATCTCCGCCGATGCGTTCTCCATCGCCGCATTCGCGCGCTGCTGCGCACCAGCCGCCGAGTCCGACTCGCGAGCGAACTGACCCTGAGCCGAAGCGGTCTGATCCGTCAGCAGCGCGAGGACCGCCTGCGTCTCCGCAGCCTTCGCGGCCTCGCCCTCGAGCCCCGTGAGGCCCATCGCGGCGAGCTTGGCGTTGATGTCGGCCTGCTTGATCGACACGCCGTACTGCTCGATCGGGTCACGCTCTCCACGCAGCAGCGACGAGAGCGCCGCCACCGCGTCCGAGGTCGACCCGCCGAACGTCGCCGCCATGTCGGCACCGAGCGTGATGAGCGTCTCGGTCTGCGGCACGAGCGCGTCGTTCGCGACACCCATGTTCGTGAGCTGCGCACCGAGGACCGAAGCCAGATTCGAGTAGTCCGTCTGCGACAGGCCCACAGCATCCGACGCCGCCTCAGCGAGTGCCGTGATGCTCGCGGCCTTGTCCGCGAACACCGACTCGACCGCGCCCGCGGCCTGCTCGGCCTCGGACGCCTTCTGGCCCGCGTACAGCGCGCCCGCGCCGAGTCCGGCCAGAGCCGCTGCCGATACCAGTGCGGCCTTGTCCAGCAGGTTGCCGAAGGTGAGCGCCTTGTCGCCCGCTCGCTCGAACTTCTCGATATCCGAGTCGTCAACGAGAATCTTGACGAGAAGGTCTTTGACGCTGCCGGCCATGAGCTACCTCCTCTTGTTGCGTGAGCGCTTGAGCAGGCTCGACCGCTCTGCGATCGCGCGCTCGTTCTCCTCGCGCTGCTTGCGGCGCGACTCGGTGATCGCGTCGCAGGTGATTGCCAGCTCGGGCCAGAGGTCGTAGTCCAGCTCCAAGATGCGGTCGGGCGTGAGCGAAGGCCAATAGTCATGACGGCAGATGAGCAGCGCGCGCTTGGCGACCTGCTCGGCGAGCGTCGGCTCGTCCTCGTTGAGACGGTCCCGCTCGGGCCAGCCCTCCGGCTTCGGCGCGCGCTTCCGGCTGCGCCGGTTCTGGACTACTGAGGGTCCGAGGTCTGCTCACCCTCGCTCTCGGGCTCGTCCTCGTCGGGCTTGTCGCCCGGCTCGAGCTCGATCATCTTCCCGATCTTCTCGAGGTCCATCTCCATGATCGCCTCGACCGTCATCGGCGCTCCGGCCCGCTTGAGCGAGGCGTAGAGCATGAACGCGGCGGAGAAGGCATTCGTCTGGAGTACCTGCTGGAACTCCTTCGGCTTGAGCCCGAGAGCGCGTTCCACGTCGAGCTGGTCTCCGAGATGCGGCTTGACCGCGGGGATGACCCGCCCGTCCTCGAGTGTGATCTTCGCCATGTTCTACCTGCCTTCCACTGCGTCGTTGAGGATCGCCGCGGCGCGGCGGATCATGTCTGCACGGCCCTTGAAGACCGGCTTGAAGAAGTACGGTTGCCCGGCCTGATAGACCCAGCGCTCCTTGTTCCCGAACACGGGATGCCGGAACCGCTTCGCGTTCCACCCGGTGCTCATGGGTGCCTTGCGGTTCTGCGTGCGAATGTCGATGCCCTGCCGAGTCTTGCCAGTCACCACTCGGGTGACGAGCCCGGCCTTAATGCGCTCGCGCAAGCCTGTCGAGCGGCCGGGACGCTGCACGTCGCGCTCGGCGTAGAGGTTGATCTTCCGCGTGAAGAACTGCCCGGTCTTCTTGTTGTAGGCGAGCGCTCGAGACTGACCGGCGACTTCGACACCGGCAGGCAGCGGGCCACTGAGAATGGCCCGCTGCTCGCCGATCACGTCGTCGCCGACCGCGCGCAGCTCGCGCCGCGTCGAGGTCCGCACCTTGGGCGGCAGATCGCGGAACTGGCCGAGCAGCCTCGTGAGCTGCTGCCGGTCGGCCACTACCGTTCCGCCTGGCATCGCTACGGGGTCGTGTCGAGCGTCCGGTACACGATCCAGATCGGCTCCGCCGCCGCGCCGTTGTCGAAGACCTCGAAGTCGATCGACTGGGTGATCGGCGAACCGCCGTTGCTCGTGGGCACTTCGCCCTTGAGCAGGATCGCGGGGATGACGATCTGGAGCACCGCCACGGTGTCGCTCGGTGCCGCGGAGAGCACGCGCTCGTGCTCGAACGTCAGCACCAGCGGCAGCGGGGTCTGGTTGATGTACGCATCCCGCAGTTCGTTGTCGGTGTACTCGGCCGTGACCTTGCCTGTGACTCCGGCCTTCCCGAGCACGTTCGGGCGCGAGCGCTTGCCGCTTCCGCCCGCGTTGTAGCCCTCGGTGTCGAGGTTGTTCGCGATCGATACCGAGAAGTCCGAGATGTTGCTCGCGGGATCGCCGGAGAGGCTGGCGAGTGCGGTCGTCGTCGGCGCGGTGAGCGTGCCGTCGTAGCCGATCGAGCCATGCACGAACGTGAACAGGTCGTCGTCCGCGGGGTAGCTCGTCGCTGCCGCCGCGATGTCGGTCACCATGTCGCGGCCGAGCCAGGAGACCTTGAGCTCGAGCGGGTCGCCGGTCTTGCCGCTGATGTCGATCGAGTTCGCCATGCACCCGGTGAAGGTGTGCGGCTGGCCTGCGCCAGCGCCGAGCAGCGGCAGTACCTCCTGGATCGTGTAGCTGTCCAGGTGGTCGGCCTTCGTGAGGGTGTGCACCTGCTGGTAGACCTCGGGCGACGTGTCGGCGATGACGTTGTTCGTGACGACGCCGAGCGCCGCCTCGAGCAGGAAGCCGAGCCCCTTGGTGGACGGCTCGATGGTCTGATCGCCGGAGACCTCGATCTTGCTGAGGACGTTCCGGTTCAGACGGTTCACGCGCTTGCCGGGTCGGAACATCTTCGACTGAGACTTCTGCACGTCGTACTTCATCTCGGCCTCGGACTCGAAGAAGCGAGTCGGCGTCGCGGCCGTGCCGTACGTCTCCTCCTTGCCGATCCCGACGCTGTAGTCGAGCTGCGTTGTCGTCATCGGCTCTCCTCCTTCTGCTCGTCACCCTCGGGGGTGTCGGTCGTGTCGCCTGCGCCGGACGGCGCGACGGGTGCTTGCGGCTTGGCGGGCTTGCTGTTTCTCGGCTTCGAGACGCGCTCGAAGTTGGCCGGCTGCTGCGCGAAGTACGCCTCGGTCTCCTTGGTGGCCTCGAAGACCTCGCCGCGGTTGACGATGCGGCCGAGCGCCGGAATGTCGAGCGCTCCGATCGGCGAGACGTTCCTGAAATGCGCCATGATGTTCCCCTTCCTAAGCGGTTGCGATCCGGTGCTCGCAGACGAACGTCGCGGCAATCTCGGTCAGGCGTCCCTCGCCGGAGTCACCCTCGGCGGTCGCGCCTGCTGATGTCGATGAGCCCGGCAGGCACCACAGGACGGTGCCGCCGAGCGTGATGTCGTTCTTGCGAACGTGGTTCTGGATGCTCCCGAGCAGCTCGAATGCGCGGTCGTGCGCGGCGTTCTCTGCCTCTTGATCGCCTCCAGGTCGCCACGAGCCGATCGAGAGGCTGAGCGTGATCCGCTCTGTGAGCGTGCGACGCGGACCGATGGTCGTCGGGTCGATGTCGCTGTCGGTCTCGGTGGCGTACACCCAGTCGTTGCTCGCGATCGGCCAGCGGAATCCGCTGCCGATATCCACTTCCTCGCCCGCGAGCGCAACCTTCGCAGCCGCGACGAGCGCCGCTCGCGCGGTCGACTGCGCGGTCATCTCGCTGATCCCGGTAGCCACTACTCGGCCTCGGTGATCGGCTGGCCGAAGCCAGGCGGCGGCGGGTAGTCAGCGAGCCAGCCCTCTACCTTGCGCGGGAGAGCTGCGCCCATCGGCGGACCCTGCACCTGAGCGCCGGGATCGGAGACTGCGCCTCGCGGGCCGTTCTTCGACTGCTGCCACCAGAGCTTCGCCGTCTCGCGCGCCGCGTTGATGAACACGATCGGCACCACTGTGGACTCGCCCACCGTGACTGTGTGCCGGGTCGGGTCGCTCGCGCGGCCCGTCAGGAGGTCGATCAGCTCGCATGCCGCCTGAGCGAACAGCGCCAGCTCGTCGTCGTCCCCTTGGTCTGTGCCGTAGCCGAGCGCCTTCCGCAGCGTCGCGACCGTGATCGGCCACGTCCGATCGATGACCGGTTCGGGCATGGTTGGCTCCTCTCGGCCATGCGTGGAGCCCGAGCCCAACGGGTCGGGGCTCGGGCTCCACGCGGTTACCTACTCGGCTTCCGTCTCGCGGACGTAGCCGAACTGGAGGTAGCCCGCCGCCTCGGCAGCAGGCAGGGTGATCGGCTGACCGACAGCGGGCCAGGGCTCGCCGTCGCGCGTGCCACCGATCGCCTCGGCGACGATGACCGTCACCGTGCCGGCAGAGACCGACTCGGCTTTGGGCTCCGCCCGCTCAGGCTCCGGCTGGGCCGGTGCCGCCTGCTCGGGTGTCGCGTCGGGGTCGGGGGGCGACTGGTCGGCCGCTCCCTCCTCGGGGCTCGCCGCCGCGGCGTCCGCGGTGGCGGTGGCAGGCTCCGGCTGGGCCGGGGCCGACTGCTCCTGGTTGGGAGCGTCGACCACCGGCTCAGCGGAGGCCTGCGGCGTCTCGGCCGAAGCCGACTTGCCGCCGCGGGCCACTAGCTCGCCGCTCCGCCCGCGAACACCTTGAACGCGCTCGCGTCGGTCAGGATGCCGTCAGCGCGGAGGACGCCGCGGAACGCGACCTGATCCGAGCCGAACAGCGCGTGCTCGCTGCGCTCGATGCGCATCGAGTTGACGAACCGCACCCAGTAGCGCGACACGTCGCCGAAGCCGAACGAGCGAGCACCGTTCGCGGGGTCCGCCACGTAGGCGTCCGAGAACAGGGGCTTTCCGTTCAGGCGGTCGGGCTGACCTGCCTGCGTGGACGGCTGCCAGAGGTACTGGTCGTTGCCGTCCTTGAGCTTGCGCGCGTTCTTGATCGCGCCGTCCGCGAACAGCCACGAGGCGTTTGCGCGGTAGGGCGCGGGGATCGAGTACTCCACGTCGATGATGTCATCGAACGTGAACGCACCCGACTGGCCCACCGCGCCGGTCTTGCCGACCGTGGCCGCGGTGAACAGACCTGCGGTCTCCGTGGTGCCCGCGCCGACCGCGAGCTTCTGGCCGAGCAGCGCGCCGATGTTCTCACCGATGAGCGCGATCACCAGCGCCTCGATGTCGATCGCGGAGTCGTCCATCAGCTCGCGGCTGATGCCCATGTACTGGCCGAACTTGTAGGCCTTGAGCACCTTCTGGGCGAAGGTCGCGTCGGTCCCGCCGATCGTGTTCCCCTCGGTGGCGACCGCTGCCGCGCCCGGCGTGGCGAGCGACGGCATCGTGAGGTCGTTGCCGTTCGCGGTCGTGATGATCCGCGCACCGGCTCCGAGGACGGACGAGAAGTTCCGCAGCGGGCGGATCAGCTCGGCGAGGAAGTCCGGCGCGGCCGTGTTGCCGCCCGCGGAGTCGGTGCCGACCGACAGGTTCCGCAGCGCGGCGTTGAGGTCGCGCCCCGTGAACTCCATGTCCGCGGAGACGCTCGCGCGCTGCACCAGCACCGAGCGCAGCTCCGAGAACATCGCCTTGCGGACCTGCTCGTCGCTCTTGAGCATGTCGCCGAAGTCCTTCACGGCACGCTCCTGCTCGACGGTCAGCTCGAGCGCCTTGATGCGCTGCGTGTAGCCGTCGAACGCCTCGCTCGCGCGGTCGAACTTCTCCTGCTCCTCCGCCGTGAAGGCGCGCTCGCTGGCGATGTCCGTCAGCGGCTTGCCCTCGGTCTCCCAAGCGTTGGCCCGCTCATCGAGCAGGCGCTTGAGGTTCTCCATGATGATCGCCATTAGCGACTCCCTTCGATCGTGATTTGAATGCTGCGTGCCCGGCCGAGGGCCGCTGCCCGCACATCGGGTGCGGCCTCCGGCTCGGTGGGCGTTTCCGACCTCAGCTCCTTGCGGATCGCGTCGAGGTCGAAGTCTCGGAGGCCCACGCTGGAGCCCCAGTAGGCGGGGTCGGACACCGGGGCCACGTCCACGAGCCGCAGCGCTTTCACGCGGCGGACGAGGCGGTCCTCGGCGTCGTACTCCCAGTCGGCACCGTCCGGGAGCACCCAGAAGGCGAACGAGCTGAACCGCAGGTCGCCGCGATCGGCGAGCACCGCGGCGTCGCGCCCGTAGCTCGTGTCCGGCAGGTCGACCTCGTAGCGCACGCCGACCTCATCGACGTACAGGCGGAGCGAGCCCGCGTCTGTCGTGCCGAGCAGCAGGTTGCTGTCGTGGTTGGTCCGGCAGATGACGCGGACGTGCTGCTCAAGGTCGAGCATCCCGTCGTCTCGGACCTCGCCGGGCGCTGCGGGGTCGATGACCTCGAACCAGCCGCCGAGGTCGCGCGAGAGCGAGTTGAAGGTCAGCGCGTAGCCGTCCAGGATTCCGGGGCTGGATGAGCCCTCGGGAGCAGCTCGGAGCTGCACCGGCCGCTCAATGGCGCGCCGTTCGTACTCGGGCATCATTCCTCCTTCGTGAAGTTCTTTGCGAGCAGGTCGGCGACCTGTTCACTGACGGTGAGCGCGAGTGAGGTCGCGTTCGACTCGGAGACGCTGTTCGTCGTGAGGTAGTGCTCGTGCCAGAACTCGACCTCTTCCGGCGTGAGCATCGGGCGGTCCTCGTTGCCTCGAGCCTCGGCGAGCGTGAGCGTGCCGTTCTTGAGGTTCTCCGTGTTGGCACGCGACCGCTCGAGCAGGTTCGGCCGCACGAGCGCGTCGAGATTCGCCTTGATGAACTCCTGCTCGGGGAGCAGGGCCTTCATCGCCAGCTCGTAGCGGACGACTGTCGGCAGCATCGTGCGGACGTTGAACCGCTCGAAGTCGTCCTGCCGGTTGCCGTACGTCTTCGAGCTGCCCGTCTCGCCGCCGATGTCCTCGGGCGACACCCGGAAGATGTTCGCGATGAGGGTCGAGGAGGCCTTGATGGTCTCGAGGAACTGCGACTCGTTCGGCGCGATCGTGAGCTGCTTGTAGTCCCAGTCCATGTCGAGCGTGACCGGACCACCGTCAGCGACCGCAGATCGGAACAGCGTCTTTGCCTCAGCCGCCTGCCCCGGCTTGAGCGAGCGCTTCGCCATGAGCAGCGCCTTCGGGATCGCCGAAGTCTCGAACCAGTCGTGGCCGTAGTCGACGGCGTACTCGGCGGTCTCGAACACCTTGCGGAACTGCTCGATCGGCGAGAGGCCGACCACGCTGCCCGGCTGCACGAACTCGGGCACGTGGATGATCTGCCCACCCTGCGAGTAGAGCGTCAGCGGCTCGGCGCGGCCCGCGACGTAGTAGCGCGGGCCGGTCGGGTCCAGCTCGTCTACGCGCACGCTGTCGGGGTGCAACCAGCGCACGCCGACCGGCTTCCCGCCCGAGCCGTCCATGACGAGGCCGTAGGCGTTGCCACGGAGCTTGAGAGAAGTCACGAACTGATACCGCCACGAGAACAAGCTGATCCGCGGGTCCGGCTTCGCCAGCCACTCAGGCAGCGGGAGCTTCGTGTGGCGTCCAGCGTCCTCGCGGTAGCGAGACTGCGGGAGCGTCGAGAACAGGTCAGCGATCAGGCTGACCGCCGCGTACACGGCGACGAGACGCAGAGCCTTGACGTTGCGCGCGCTCGAGAACGAGCTGCCCGTCGTCCACCCTGCGTACACGTCGTCCCAGTCGAGGTCGCGCTTGAAGAACAGGCTCATCGGCTCGCCTTCCAGCTCGCGGCCAGGGCGGCGAGCCCGGCGAGGATCAGCGCTGCGGGCCAGTAGATCGCCGCGACGCCGCCGCACACGAGCACTACGCCCGACACATCGAGCAGGGTCGTGACGCCTTCCTTCGAGAGCTTCGGCCGGCGAGGCCGTGCGGTGTCCGTCATGGCGTCTCCCTTCCCTCGCGCAGAGCGGCGAGCGGGTCGTAGTTGAGGTCGGGCAGCGTCTTCGCGAGCATCCGCAGAGCGAGTGACACCGACACGAGCGCCGTGATCGGACGCATGGATCGACCGCGCGCCCACCGCCACCCGTCACCGAACGTCGCGGTCGCCGCCGACGAGAGCGCGTCGGACAGCTCGGACTGGCCCAGGTGGACCACGCGGTCATTGAGCACCCAGTCCAGGAGCATCGGGGCCGCGACCATCACGTCGCGCGCCTCGATGGGGTTCGCCTCGACTCCCGCATCGCGGAGGTCGGGCGCGAACGAGCCGACCGTCAGGTGGTCGTACCAGACCGTCCCGCCGTACTCACGCTGGAGATAGGCGATGCCGTGGAGCCGCAGCTCGTCGTCCGATGCGCGGTCGTCGCCGTCGATGAGCCAGTCCGTTCCCGGCCCCTCGTCCACGACCTCGATGTGAACCTTGCCGTCTTCGCGGAGCGATGCCGCGCTGATCGACGCCCACGCGCGGTCGGGAGTCACGTCGAGCACCCAGACGAGCGTGTCGCCGATCTGCGACTCGGTGTCGATCCGGGCGTCCCACTTCTCCTTGGGAATCTTCCAGTCGCCGCCGAGCTCGTCGCCCCACTGGCACCCGAACGCGCGTCGGAACTCCGGCTCGTCCATCGAGTCGGCGAAGCCCTGGATGGTCTGGAGCGTCTGCGTGTAGCCGACCGCGGGCATGTGGTCCCACCACGTGAGCGGGTCGTATATATCGGCGTCAGTCGGGATGCTGAACTCGACGTAGAGCGACCGAGACTTCTCGAGCACGGTCGGATCGAGCCGAGCGAGCTCGACGCGCGAGCGGCCCTTCTCGACCTTCTGCCACATGAAGGGGCTCTTGAGCTTCGACTTGCCCGGCGTGCTGATCCACCACGTCATCGCGTCATCGACGGTCGCCATAGTCGGCATGAGGCCCGCCTCGAGCCGGTTGTCCGGCAGGGCGAATATCTCGTCGCCGACCGCGAGGCCGAGCGTGCCGCCGTGACCGGCTTCCTCGGTCGGCGCGTCGATCGCCCACTTCGAGCCGTTCGCGTACTTGAGATGCTCGCTGCCGTTCACGAGCACGGGGCGAATCTTCCCCGAGCGGTTCGGCACGAGGAGGCGTCGGAACGGCGACCGGTCGATGTGGTAGAAGTGCTCCTCGACCAGCTTCTCTCGGGCCTTGTCGCGGGTCTGCGCGATGTAGAGCCCGAACTGGCGCTCCTCCCACGCGATCATCCGGTGCAGTGAGACCGGGATGATGAGCGTGCTCTTGCCCGACTGCCGCATGATGACGACGACAATCTCGCGATACCAGAGCTGGCCGAATGCGTCGACCTCGTAGGCGACCTCGAGCAGCTCGCGCTGCCACGGCATCGGGCACCAGCCGAGACCACCCATGACGGCGATCACGCCGTCCGCGATGGTCTCCCTATCCGGGTTCCTCGGCGTCATCCACCGTGGGCGCGCGTCCGCGAGCGGGTCCGCGCCTGCCGGAGCCCCTGACCGCTTCCATGATCCGCTGGAGTTCATCGCCCTCACCGTCCTTCGGCGGCGTCTCCTCGAGGAGGTCCGCGACCGTCTCCCGCGCGACCGCGGCAGCGCTCTTGAAGTACGGCGCGTGCTTCGGGGTGTCCATCACTCGCGCTGCGGCGAAGATGACCTCGCGACGAGCGCGGGTCAGCGCCGAGTCGGTCTCCTCGGAGAACGCCTCGCGGAATGCCGCCTCGATGGGTCCGTGCTCGGTCTCCTGTGGGGACGTGCTCGGGGCCGTAGGTACGGTGCGCTTCCGCGTCGACCGAGCAGCCGGCCGCTTGCCCTCTCGCTCGTCCTTGCGCTCGCGCTCTCGTCGCTTCGCTTCGGTGTTCGCCTGACGGCAGAGGTCGCACCGACACCCTGACTTGTAGCCCCGAACGGTGCCGTGGTTGATCGTCGCCACCCTCGACACCGCCTCTCGCTACACGCCGCTCTCAGCGGTCGAGACCGACCCGCGACCCCGTGTTCACGCCCGCCCCCGTTCGTCCGGTCTCAGCGATCCTGTCCCCATTCGTACCCATTCGAACGTTTGTCCTATCTCGGGGAGAGGGAAAATGGAAGGCGCGGGGGTGTCCGTCGTAGCGGTCTGGGAAAAAACGCGGCGTGCTCTGGAGGGCCGTGTGGGGGTGCCGTGCGTAGGTGCGTTCGATCGAGGTCGTTCGTTCTTGCTTGATCGATTGTTCGTGTTCGATTGCGGCTTGCTTGCACACTGCCTGGTGCGTGTGCGCGCCCCTACCAGTGGCGGGACCGCACCCGGGCGTAGCGTGGCGGTTCGCGGTTTCCTCTTGAGCTGTTGCATCCGTAGTGGGCGGGGCGCAGGTTCTCGAGTTCCCAATAGCCGCCGTGTGAGCGGGGGATCACGTGGTCCATCGACGGCCCCAGCGGATGAGCTTTGCGGAGACCCCACAGGATGGGGCCTTTTTCTCCGCGACACAGCCAGCATGTGGCCCCCGCGTAGCAGACAATCGCGAGGAGACGCTGACGCTCACGGCCGGACGGCTCACGGTCTGGGCCGTTGTGCCGGTTCGGCATGGCCTACAGGTCGGGCGTGCTCATCGCCGAGTCACTCGCGTTGCGGTGCGTGGTGTGCGAACCTCCACCGGGCCGTGCTGCGGGCGTACCTCACCGGTCGGCATCACTGCCGCGCTCGAGGCTGCGGGCATCACTGCCAGGGTCACGCCCATAGCGAGTGCTGCTGCGGTGCGCGGCGCGATCGCGCGTGCGTTCTCTCGATCGAGGGTCATGCTGTCGCCCCCTTCCGCCTGGTGTCCCATGCTCGACCGCGGTCGGCGTTGCGACGCATCGTGTCTCTCAGGACCGCCTCGCCCTCGGGCGTCGCCCGGAAGACGCTCTTGCCGACCATCTCGGCCAGCCCTCGGCGGGCGAGCTCGGCGAGGGTCGGAATGGGCTCGAGGTCGGGCGGGTGATGATCTGCTGGGATGCCGTGCGCCATGCGGCCCTCCCTCGTGCTGGTGGGCGGGGCCGGTCGACTCTACCTCTTGTGCAGCCCCGGCCCCGCCGTCCCGTCACTCGCGCCGGGTCACGCGCCGCGCATTGTCACAGCGTCCGCGGTTGCTGCCGAGCGCACGCTCGGTGGTCTTACTGGCAGGCCTCGCACTGCATCTCGTCCATCGGATCGACCGGGACGCTGTACTGGTCGGTATCTGCATGCTGGCCCTCGTCGGGGTCAGAGGAAAGCGACATCGGACCATCCCATCGGTTCGTGTTCTCCCACCAGGAGCGCCAGGATGCCGGATCGGGCGAACTTGCCCGTCGTGTCCCGGAGCCACTTCGACCCGCCGTCGCACGAGGGGCACTGATGCACCGTCGCGCTGCCGAGGTCGAAGGACTGGTAGTTGTGTCGATGCGCCGTGATCCACACGCGCGCCCTGTGTGCCTGCTCGTCGCCGCGGACCTGACCGTTCAGCCACTTCTCGAAGCCCGTCGCGTCAGCGCCCGGAATCTTGTGTCCGTGGTTGAAGCCGACGAGCACTCCCGCGATGTCGGTGAAGACGTTCATCTCGTCGTGCGGGATCGTCCAGCGGATGTCGTCGAACTCCGGCCGGCTCGAGAGGATGCGGCGCAGGGTCTCGGCGAGGAACGCTGACCCGTTGTCCGAGTCGGACGTGATCGATTGCTTCGCGCCACCCTGACGGCCGAACTCCATGTGGTTGCAGAGGACGCTGACGAACTGGCCCGCCTCGAACTGCGGGAACAGCTCGCGGCTGTACGCCTCCCACACGTCGAGCACGAGGTTCATCTGCTTGCGCAACCCGCCCTGGACCGTGTGAGTCTGCGACGGGTAGTTGCCCGCGATGCCCTCGCCGGGGTCGCCGTTGTTGACGAGCACCAGCTCGGTGATGTTCCGACCGCCCTTGCGCTGACGGCGCAGCCACGACTGGAAGTTATCGAGCCCGTCGTAGAGGCGCTGCTCGGTGGCCTCGATGCCGCCGCCCTCGGACTTGCCGATCTGCATGTCGGCGAGGTTCAGCACGGCGGCGCTCGGAGCGCCCAGACCGGTGCCGGGGATGCGCCGAGGGAGCCGCCACGTGCGGATGCGCTTCTGAGCCGCCTCGATGTCCTCCTCGGTGACGAGCGAGGTCGCGCGGCGTCGGAATTGCGCACGGTAGGAGTAGAGCTGCACGATGTCGCGCTCGCCGGACTCGAGGCGCTTCGACTGCTCCCACGTCGAGCTGCGCACGGTGTCGCCAATGATTTCGAACGCGGCGGGGTCGAGGTTGAACCGCTTGAAGACGTGCGTCCAGTCGGTGATCGGCTCGCTCGTCCTGATGCCGCTGAACTCGCCGCCGTCCGGGCCGAGGTCGACCCTGCCGAGGGGCTCGTCGCGCTCCGGCCGATCCGGGCCGTGCGCGGCGTCCTCAGCGATACCCATAGCGCGCCTTTCGGTACTCGCCGATCGACTGCGGCGACGCCTCGAGGCCGTGCTTGGCGAAAAGGTCGCGCACGTCCACGTGCCGCCACTCCTGATTCGCGAGCAGGGCGTCAACGGCGGCGCGGTCCTTGTCGGCGAGCGACTCGATCCACGCGGCGATCTTCCCGGGCCTGCGCTCGGCCGCGGGCGGGCCTGCTGCTACGTCATCTGCGATCGACATCGACGCTCCCTTCTCGGGTAAGACTGCGCCCCGCTCATCCAGCGACCGTCCGTTGTTCGCAATTGCCTTCCGACTCACGTCGACCGGAAGGCCGGTTCGCGAGGAGGCTTGTGTGCGCGGTTGGTGAGGACAGGTGGCGGCGGGGCGAAGCTGCGACCGGGCACTGGCCGCAAGCTCAAATGAGGAGAGCCCCTAGGAGCGGGTGCTCGAGGGGCTCTCTGTGAAGCTGGCTCTATCGAGAACCACTCCACGCGCATGCGTAGCTTAACACAGGAATCGGCACTTTTGACACCTATGTTCGGAACACACTTTCGATCGGTTCTTCGGCGTCGATCGGGGTCTCGTCGCGCCGACCGTTCGGAGCCAGCTCGTCGGCGTCGAGGTCGTATGGATTCCCCGCGAGCGGGTCGTCGGCGTTCTCTGAATCGTGAGGGGTCGGTTCGTCCCACTCCGACCCGCCGAAGCTCCGGTGAGAGCCTTCGTGCCCCTCATCGCGCACACAGTCGAACACGTTTGAGAAGCCGCCCATGTAGGCATCCCCGCACGCGCTCATCGGTCGCCCTCCCCTGAACCCTGCGCGGGCGGGTCGACCTGCTCGCCGCACCAGAAGCACCGACCGCCCTCGAGGCGGAGCGTCCCCGCCCGAGGGTCGAGGCACCGGTGTTCGGGCTTCGCTGAATCCTGCGGAGTCGGGACAGCGCTCCTGCGCGGACGCAGCCTGTCGGCCTCTCGCTCGGCACGGCGCAGCGCGCTCCTCAAATCGCCGCGCCCTGCCTCGCCATGAACCCACTCGTGGAGGCTTCTGACCTTCCGCCGAAGATGACCTGCGTGAACGTTCCGACGCACCATCCGCGCGCGGCGGCTCACGAGTCGTCCTCGGAATCCGGCAAAGTGGGGTACTGGTCGGCGTTCGCCTGCGCTGGGCCGGGGCACCGGTCGACGTGCCAAAACTCGGCGTCGTCGCGCGCTTCCGTGGCCGTGAGGAAGCCCTCGCCCATCCAGCCGCACTTGGAGCATCGTGCGTGCGCCAGCGAGATCAAAGTGATGTCAGGCACGGTCGGCCTCCTCGGAAACAGGCAAAGTCGGGTATTGAGCGAAGGTCTCGCCAACCGCCCGAGCGGTCTCCTCGATCTGGCGCGCCAGCAGCACCACGGCGTCGATCATGAACGCGCGTGCGGCCTGGATCATGCGGGCCGCTCTCACCGCCTGCGCCGGGCTCATCACTGGTTGCTGACCGAGCCGTCGCGTCGCGGCGTCGAACCTCCGCTCGGCATCCTCCAGGTGGCCGTCGATCGCGCCCTCGATGTCGATGTTCACTGCCCGCTTCCAGAGCTGCGGTTCGATCCACGGCTCAGCGTCCATCGTCGGTCACCCCCGACCCGGGCACCAGAAGCGTGAGCGGCCAGCGCGCGTCAGGCAGATCGGCGAGCCACCCATTGTTCTGCTCGACCTCGCCCGCGCTTTCCCCCTCGGTCGGAATGCCGACGTAGAACAGCTCGCCGTCACCGGTCACGCCCAGCAGCATCGGCTCCTCGCTAGGCGTCGACACCGCGCACCACGGCAAGCTCTCGAGCTCGAGGTACTCCGAGACCTCCTGCTCGCCGCGGAACATCGTCGCTGTCGGCGCGGCTGCGGCCTTCGCCCCCTTCGGCCGGCCGCGACGCTCCCGCATCCGCTTGTCCATCTCGAGCAGCGCATCCTCACGCACCATGCCCGCCGTGATCGCCAGACCCGATTCTCCCCACCGCTTGATCGTTCGCTCCGACCGCTCTACCCGCGCTGCGGCCTTCTCGATGCTCAGGAACCGAGTCACGACGACTCCGCCGTCTCAGCGTCGACCACCGTCTCGCCCGGAGTCTCCGCCAGCTCGGTCGCCAGCGCCGCGAGTGCCGCCGCACCGTCGCGCCCCTCGACGGCATCCCGGATCGCCGTCACGGCCAGTTTCACGCCGCCCGCGATGAGGTCACCGTTCGCGTAGTTCGCCCGGACGTGCTGGCCGAGGTCTTCGGCGATCAGCGCGAGCTGCTCACCGATCGCGGGCACCGCGCCGATGATCGCCGCCGCGGGCACACCGAACCGGCCCGCACGCTGCACTCCCTCCGCATTGTCGAGGACGTACTGCACGCCCGACTTGATCGCCTCGCCGAGGTCGATGTCCTTCGGCTTGATCTGCTCTCCCATGTCACTGCCTCTCTCTCTGCGGCCCTCCCGAGCGTGCTGACCAAACGCAGCCGCCCACAGGCCGTCATCGTCCTTGTCTGTCTTCCTCCACCCGCACGACGCGCACGCGAACCACGACCGCGCGAACCGATGCCGAGGCGGCGTGACCTTCACCGACCGCGTGCCGCACTCCGGGCACGGCTGACTCGCCCACCGGGCGCGATCCTCCAGCGGCCACCGAGCGAGCGCCCGCGTGATCGTCCAGAACTCCGGGTGATCCTCCAGCTCGTGCGACATCACCAGCCGCCACCACTCGAGCACCGCGTCAGCGTCGTTCGCGAGCGCGTCGAATGTGCTGAGCACGAACTGCACCGCCTCGAGTGCCTGCGAGTACGCAGTGTCGCTCGCCGCTCCCGGCTCGAGCTTCCCACCGCCGATCACGTGCATGATGTCCGCCGACGCATCCAGCAGGTCCGCCGCGACGGGTGCGGGCGTGCCCTCCGGCGTCGACCCGGAGACCGTCGTGCGATCGTAGGCCGTTGCCTTGAGCGGGTCCGCGATGCTGCGCAGCAGGCCCACCAGCTCGGGTGCCGCCTCGATACGACGACGCAGACGGTTGTAGCAGCGGTCGCAGATCAGCACGCCGTCTCGAGCCTCGACCGGCGCGCACCCGCGGCACTCACCATCGTTCAATCCGAAGCCCGAGCACGTCGCATAGTGGACTCCCGCGACAGTGCATCCGCGAACGCAGGGACGGCCACTCAAGACAGCACGCCCGCGATCACGACGACCGACATGACCACCGCGGCCAGCGCCAGCAGCGCCGCGAGTCCGAGGGTCGGCCCCGCGAAGTAGTAGCCGAAGTAGTACGCCGAGATGTACCGGCGCACGCGGCGCTCCTCCTTCGTCCGCTTCACCATCAGAACGGCGTGTCGTCGGACCACGGCTCGGACGGCGCAGTCTGCTCGGTCGACCAGGACTCCGCGGCCGGCTGCTGCGCGCTCGGCGACGAGCTGCGGTCAGTCGCCCGCGTCACCTGTGCGGTCTGCCAGCGGAGCGCCGGGCCAATCTCGAGCACGTCTAGCTCGAACGTCGTCCGCTTGTCGCCACCCTCGGTCTCGTAGCGGCGCTGCTTGAGGCGACCCTGCACGATCACGCGAGTGCCCTTCGACAGCGACGATGCGACGTGCTCGGCGTGCTCACGCCACACACTGCCCCGGAGGAACAGCGGCTCGCCGTCCTTCATCTGGCCCGACTCTCGGTCGAACTCGCGCGGGGTCGACGCGACGGTGAAGTTCGCGACGCCGAGCCCGCTCTGCGTGTACCGCAGCTCGGGATCGGCGGTCAGGTTGCCGACGATCGTCAGCACGGTTTCTCCGGTCATCCGGTGATCCTCCTCAGGTTGTTGGGGTGCATCGCGTCGGCGACTGCCTCGGCGTCTTGGTCTCGGTCGAATCGGTGGAAGGCCCGCACGGTGGCCTGGTGGCGACGTGCTGCTGCGAGGGTCTGGAACCGGAAGCCCGCCGAGCGAAGGTCGGCGAGCGCTCGGCGCTCGGCTCCGTCGACCTCGGCGAGCACACGGTCCAGCACGGTGTGCCGATTCCGGTCAGCTCGAGTGCTCACTCAGCCAGCCCCTCGGCTTCGGCCTCCGCTTCGGCGCGGAGCCACTGGTCGTGCCGCTTGCGTGCAGAGGCGCAGCCACCACAGGCGAAGTCGGTTCCGTGCGGCTGGTGCTTCCGGCAGAACGGGCTCGGTTCGGTCTCGTCGCGAGCGTCTCGCGATGGTCCCCGGCCCCCCTCCCCGGCCCCCTCCTCGCGACCGTCCTCCCGGCCCTCCTCCCCTCCCCCCTCTACCGCGAAGGTCTCGCGAGAGGCTCGCGAAGACCTCGCGAGCGGTTCGGTGGTCGGTGGTGCCGGGAGTCTCGACCTCGAGCCGCGGTCGACGGACGGCCAGTCGGTCAGGGCGAGGAGCTTCCTTCCGTTGATCGAGTACGTCTCGATGTACCCGACCTTCACGAGCGCTCTCAGGTGCTCCCGGATCGTCGCGTCGGTCACTGCCGTGTCGAGCGGCCAGAGCTGCCCGCGGATCAGCGCCGGGGTCGCTGACCCTCGCCCCTCGTCGTCCACGTAGAACCGCAGGCCGATCCCGGTCAGCCTGACCGGTGGTGGCAGCTCCATCAGCGTCTCGTCCGCGAACATGCTCGGTGGCACGGCGCGTTGTCTGTTCGTCAAGGTCATGGCGTGCGATCCCTCGGAAGATGGTCTTGAGCGCGAGCCGAACGAGGTCGGCCGCGACGCGGAAACACTCGGTCCAGCCGCGAGCGTTCGGGAGTATGTGGGCGCTCTCGTCGGCGTCGGCGAAGGCCTTCGGGAAGTGCTTCGCCAGCTCGCGCAGGGCGTAGCGCTCGTACCCGGCCGGTGTGTCGCGCCAGAGAATCAGAATGCGACCACCCGTGGCGGTCAGGTGTCGGAGGCGGTGCATCTTCCACGCCCGGCCGACCTTGAGGATGCCCAGCTCCTCCCACCAGACCGCGTACGTGATCGCACGCTCCGGGATCACGAGAGTGCTCATGACGGCTCCTTCCGCACTACTACGACGCCCGCTGTCGGAAGCGCCTTCGCGGCTCGATCGATAGCGGATGCGGCGCGAGTGCCGAACCCGAACATCGCGAGCGGCATCGAGCTGCGCTTACCCGCATGGGTCGGATGAACGAACGCGAAGTCACGCATCAGCCAGACCTCCGTCGACGCGCGCAGCATCCGGTCGAACCACGCCGCGTTCGCGACAGGGCCGAGCCACAGACCGCAACCGTGCGCGATGAACCGATCGGCCCACGGCGTCGCGTTGCTGAACGGAGGATTGCACCAGACGAACCCTGCCCACGGCTGCGAGAGACCGTCGTCTTCCCGAGTGAATCGGTTCCGAGCAGGTACGAACGTGTCCAGCCCGATCGGACTCGCCGGGTCCGTGTCGAACGTCTCGCCGAGCGCCTCGAACAGCCAGGGGGGGGGTGAAACGCTCATCGGTCTCTGTGCCCTGGATCGGCAGCGCGAACAGGGGCTCGCTCGCGCTCATGCGGCCACCGCCTGTGCGGCCCACTCTTCGCGAGCCGTCAGCGCGAGCGTGCGCATCGCTCGCTGAGGGGTGCGGCCCGTGCCACGGCGTCGTGCCGAGTTGACGGCGTTCGTCACGGGCTCCAGGTGGAACTCGTTCACGCAGAACCGGTAGCGGCACACCGGGTAGACGTGATCCAGGAACGGCCGGTCGTGCGGGACCGCTCCGAAGCGGAGCATCCAGACGACGCGGTGCGCGCGGACCACGAGCGAGCGGGACTGCGGGAGGCGGATCACGCCGTACCCCTCCGACGACATCGCGCCGGTCCAGATGTCGCAGTCGTCCTCGCCCGCGTTGCGCGTGTCGATCTTCGCCGTGAGCCTTGACCGGAAATCCTCGTCGTCGCGCAGCTCGAGCACCGCCTCGGTGACGTGCTCGGCGACGGTCGCGTGCCAACGCTGCTCGCTCATGCGAGTGCCGCCTTGACGTGCTCGCCGATCCAGTGAGACGTGTTGACCGGCACGGCGTTGCCCGCACCCTTCGTCGTCTCGGACTTGTTCGCCGCCGACGTGTCGTACTCCTCCCAGAACCGCTGCGCGCGAAGATGCTCCCGCGGGCCGAGCATGCGGAACCGCACGTCCTCGAGCTCGAACGGCAGCTCGCCCTCGTACATCTCCGTGGGGCGCTTGCGCTGCGGGATCACGAGCGCGTGATTCCCGCCCGTTCCCGTGATCGCGTGCGTCGGCTCCATCACCGACGTGTTCAGGTGTCGAGCCTCGCCCTTCTGCGTGTACTGGCGCGACAGGAACGCTCCAGGCGGCACAGCGAGCCCGTGGTGATTCCCGCCCGCGGTGACTGCCGCGAGAGCCTCTTCGGACGAGCGCGCGGTGCCGGTGCCATGCATGTCGGCGACGTAGGGCGGCACCACGAGGTTGTGGTGCGCGCCGCCCGCGACGACGGTCCCGAGCGAGGTCATGCCCGGATCGGTGCTGCGGCGCTCGCTGCCCTTCTGCTCTCCGTACTGCTGGGAGAGGAACGGCGGGAACGCGAGGCCGTCGCCGATCTTGGTCGAGCGCGTCGGCAGCGGCCCGCTCTCGAGCATCTGCGCTCGGTGGTCCTGGTCGTGGTTGATCGCCGTGAGGTACGGCGGGACGCTGAGCGCGTCTCCGGTGCCGCCCGCCTGCCGCGTCATGAGCGGCCCCTCGTCGGCCGCGAACGCACGGTAGTAGGCGCGCGGGTCGAGGTAGCGCGGGTGCGCCGCGTTCGCGGCATCCCACGTCTGGCCGTGGTGCTGCACGACGGCCGGGCGAGCGAACATGCGAGCGCCGACCTCGACGCGACGCATGGTCGCTGCCGCGAGCGCCCGCATGCCGAGCGACTCGCGGTCGCCGATGCGCGTTCCGAGGTCGCTCCAGTCGATCACCGCGGCAGCGGGCAGGACGTAGGGCTCGACCACGTGCCGCGCGTGCTGGTTCGCCGCGCACACGTAGACGTACTGCCGCCCGTACTTGCCGACCTGGATCGGGAGCGACTTCTTCCAGTCCTGCCGAGACTCGACCACCGCGTCGCACTGTGAGCACCACGCCAGCGGGCGAGGCTCAATGCGGGCGATCTTGACGCCCGGTGCGGCGAAGACGATGTAGATGCGGTCGCGCCACTGGCCGGCCGGAGCGTTGCCCGGTCCGTAGATGTGAGCTGCGGAGACGTTGACGATCTGCCACGTGTAGCCCATCGCCTCCCACATCTTGAGCCACGCCGGGAACAGCGGCCAGGCCGCGACCTCGGGCACGTTCTCGATCATCACGGCCTTGAAGCTGCGCGCCTCGGTAGCTCGGATCGGGTCGAACATCGTCGCCCTGCTGCGGTCTCCTGCGTCGGTCGGCACGTAGTCCTCGAACAGGTCGAGGTCCGCTGCGCGAGCGCGCCTGCGTCCGCCCGCGGGGCTGTGCCACGTGCATTCGGGCGAGGCCCAGAGCACGTCGGCGTTCCTCGGGAGGCGGCGCATGTCGTAGCCCGAGAGGTCGCCCTGCACGTGGTCGGCGGTGCGGTGGTTGGCGCTGTGGACGGCGATCGCCTTGTCCCAGTGGTTGTAGGCCGTCGCCAACTCGTAGCCCGCCTCCACGAGGCCGGACGAGCTGCCGCCGAATCCGGCGAAGAAGTCGAGGAACCGCGGGCCGCTCATGCTGCGACCTCGGTCGGCGGCGGCGTCTTCGACACGCCCCCGTCATCGTCCAGGTACACGAGCCCGTAGAGCACGTGTGCGACGGGCACCTGGCGCGGGTCTTCGTGCGAGTAGACCGTGAAGCCGAGCTGGCGCGCCTCCGCGGGCTTGGCGTGCGCCCAGCCGTGACAGCCGGTCGTGCCGGAGCCGCAGAGCAGCAGGCCGTTCGATACCTCGTCGCCGCCGCGGCGTGACTTGAGCTTGCGATGGTGGCGCGACGCGCCCTCGGATATGGCGATGCCGCAGCACGCGCAGCACTGCCTCTCGCGCTGGTCGATCTTCTCGTTCCGCTCCTCGAGGGCGCGCCCAGTGAGGCGCAGCGGTCGGGTCGGCTTTGGGTGGCTCACGCTGCGTTCTCCCTGAGAGCGCCGAGCATGTCGGGCTCCTCCTCGGGCTCGGTGTCGAACAGGGTCGGGCCGGGCTCGGGGCGCGGCTTGCGCTTCCGAGCGCGCGGCGCGCGGCGCTGCTTCGCTCGAGGGCGCGGCGGGCGGATCGGCTTCGTCACGACCAGCCACAGAACCTCGGTCATCGCCAGGATCAGCCAGGGGGCGAGCGCGTTCGTGAGCGCGCCGAGCGCGGCCGGGATCGTGTCGAAGCCGCTCTCGGCGACCGTGTGCAGGAAGTTCGCCGCCGACGAGAAGATCGTCAGGGCGAGGATGCCGACGAGCAGGCGGCGGGCGCGGATGCCGCGCTTGCGGAGCGCGCCCCGCGCGAGCGTCAGGACGATCAGCGGAATGTCGATCATGACCGGCGTCAGCCAGAGCAGACCGTCGTGGAGGAGCTGCTGCTCGGCGACGTAGATGAGCCCGTTCCACGAGGTCGCCACCGCGGCGAGCAGCGTGAGCACGACGCCCGCGACGATCGCGCGATGCCAGCCGATGTGATCGGGATTGACGGTCTCGGCCGCTCCAGTGCGGTGCTTCTTCTTGACGATTCGGGGCATGGTCAGTCTCCTTGACGGTAGGTGCCGAGCACCTTGTCGAACGGGATTCGGTCGGTCCACGAGAAGCCGGTATCGACCGACACCGTGGTGCGGTTCACCTTGCGAACGGTGCGCCACCCGGTGCTCGTCTTCACGGCGTCAGCGCCGACGATCTGGTCGCGCGTGAAGGGCACGCGGCCCTCCTCGGCGCGAGCTGCGTCGAGCTGCTTGGTGATCGCCTCGACGGTCCGCTCGGCCGCGCTGAGGCGGTCCAGGCTGCGGGCGTAGCGGGCGAGGAGCGCGTCGGCGCGGGCGTCCGCGCTCGCGCTCGGCGTGCGGCGGACGCCGGACACCATGCCCGGGTCGTCCGGCGTGCGCGCCGCGACGAGCTTGTCGACCTTCGCGTGGTAGCTCCGCACGGCGTCCAGGTGCGCCTGCGCGCGCTCGAGACGGACGGCAAGCTTCGCGGCGCTCATCGGTGCTCCGGCCGCAGGTTGGCGTTGATCGACCGCAACACTTCGATGTCCTGCGCGATCGCCTTCGCGTAGTCGCGGGCGAACTCGTAGAGCAGCCACGCCGTGTCGAGAGCGTCCTGCGCGGCGATCATTCGCTCATCAGCGTGGGCGAGCATCCGCCGCTCGGTCATATTCGCGCGCGGGTACTCCTCGGCCAGGTCGCGGACGACCTTCGCGAGCGTCACCCGCATCGCGTTCTCGGCCGTGCGCAGCTTCGCCCGGTAGGCGTTCAGGGCGTGCGGTGCTCGGGCGTTCGCGCTGCGCGCGTGGATGAGCGCGCCCATCGCCTGCATCGGCGTCGGGAACATCTCGAGCAGCTCGTCCTCCGACAATGCGGCGAGGTTGAGGGGCACCAACTCCATGCCGATGTCCTCGGTGACCTCGCCCGTGATCGGGTTCGTCTCGGTCACGAGACGCCCATACCGAGGGAGTAGCCCTCACGGACGCCGGAGGCGACCATCTCGGCGACGGTGCGCTGATCGTTCAGCGAGGTCTGCCACTGGGCCACGATGCGCTCGGCAATGTTGTCCGCATAGTCCTTGACCGGCTGCTGCTCGGGCGCACTCTCGGTGCCGTCGATGTCGCTCGCGCGGACTCCGGCCGCGAACAGGCGACGGGCGATGCCGCTGAGCGTGGCGTCGCCACCCTCGGGCAGGGTCGCCTTGCTCAGCTCCCGGTAGAGGTCGGCGAACTCGCCCTCGATCTGCTCGGCGTACTCCATGTCAGCCACGAGGGCCACGCGGCTTCTGCTTCTGCGGGCGACGAGCGCCCTTGGGGCGGCGCACCGTCTCCTCGAGGCGCACCTTCGGCGGCTTCGGGACCGGGCGCGGCGACGCGGCCTGCACAGACCGCTCCGGCTGCGGTCCCACGATGCCGCCCTGCGCGAGCTTCGGCGTCGGCATGATCGCGGCCTCGGGGCCGCTCTCGCGCAGCTCGCGGATGCGGTGGCGGATTGCGCGCTCGAGTTCGACGGTCACAGCTCGCGCCTTCTTGGCCTCGGTGTGGAGCAGGCCGACCGCCGCTGGCGTCTCGGCGGCGGCGAGGTCGGCGAACCAGTCGCGCTCGGTCGACGCCGCGCGGGGCGGGTCGACGGTCAGCTTCTCGTCGGGCTCGCGTCGCTCACCGATCACGTCGCGGAACGCGCGGCGTAGCGCGGCGCGGATCGCGAACGCGCCGAACAGTGCGATCGGCTTCCGCCCCCACAGAGCCCGCCAGTCGTCGTCGGCGGGGAACGCCTCGTCCCATCGGACGATCACGACCACGGGGTGATCCACGCCCTTGCGGTAGACCGTCGCACGGCAGAGCGCCGGGTGCTCGTTGTCCTCGGACGGGAGCCACGCGCTCGTCCACGCCATGCCGTTGTCGCTGAACTCCGGCGCGTCGGTGCCGTTCCACTCGCCCGTGCCAATCGCGATGCGCTCGTACTCGGCGAGGGTCTGCTGGACCTCCTCGAGAGTGGTCTCCGTCGTCATGCCTTCTTCTCCTTGGTCGGGGTGATCGCGAGCCGCGTTGAACGGACCGTCTTGTGGTAGATCGCCGTCGCCGCCTTCGTGGCGTCCGCAGCTCGCTCGAGCAGGTCGGCGTGACCAGCGAACGACTCGGGCTCGGCCTCGGCCCATGCTTCGGCGTCGAGCGCCTGCTTCTCGGACACCGTGTAGACGAGCTGCGCGGCCCGGCCGGCGAGCTTGAGTCCGTTCTCTTCCGCACCCTCGGTCGCCGCGATGTGCACCCGGATGCGCTGCTCCGCGGCCTTCTCGTCCGCCGCGGCGTCGTTCTTCCGCGAGCGGGCGTCGGCGAACAGGGCTAGCGCGTCGTCCAGCTCGGGGTCGAGGTCGTCGGTCTCGGGCGCTCCGGCGTCCCACCACTCGAGGAACTTGTCGGCCTCGCTCACGAGCCGCTCGATGCGGCGCTCGTCGCGCTCGATCCACACGTACTGCGGATCGTCCAGCGTCGGCTCGCCGTCCTCGCCCATGACCTCCCAGAGGTAGAGCCAGCGCGGACGCCCGGTCACGTACATGCCGAACTGGCACTGGTCGTAGTGACCCTCGGGCGGCTCGCTCTGATTCGCGCCGAAGTCGAGACTCTTGACCTCCGCGCCCGCGGTCGCGCCGATGCCGTCCGGCGTCGCGCCGTGTCGGCCGTTCTCAGCGCGGACGAACAGCCGCCCGTTGGGCTCCATCGTCGGGTCGATGAACTGGCTGATGTAGTCGATGAGGAAGGCCTCGCGGTGCTTGCCGCGGCGGGTGCTCGCGGTGCCGAAGAACTTCGACCCGTTGAGCTTCGACTCCAGGATGCGGAGCCACGTCGAGCGGCCTCCGACCGCGATCGAGTGGACCTCGGAGGCGGTGACGCGGCCCGCACGGGCATCCAGCCACTCCTGCTCCGTGGCTTCATCCTCGGTAACGGATACGAGGGGCGGCAGGGTCTCGGTCTTCATGATCAGGCGTTCCTCTCGTCAGACGTGTACGCACACTTGATGCAGCCGAAACGGCGCGAGCGGGTCTCGAAGAATCGCTCGGGCCAACCGCAGTGCGGGCAGTCGGCGTCGATCGCGACGCGGAGCCCGTCGCCGCCGAGGGTCGGGTCGCCGTGCGCCTTGCGCTCCACGAGCGCGGCGACGTGACTTTCTGCTCTGCGCGTTGTGACATCGACTGCGCGCATGAAGCCGCTGATATCGGGCTCGATGATGACCTCGACCACTCCGCTACGCATCGTCCGCCTCGCCCTCTCGGCGGAACGTCGTCGCGAGCGGGTCGCCGACGCCGAAGTCGAAGTCGAGAGTGCCGCCGTCGACCCGCTCGGCGCGGACGCGGCCCATGACCTCGAGCACCGCTTCGATGTCTTCCTGGTCCTGCACGGGTTCGATGAAGATGACGCCCGCTGTCGGCGTGTAGGTGTCGCCGTTGTCGCCGTGATCCACTGTCGTGCGCGCGCAGTCGATGACCGCGACGACGAGATGCCTCGCCTCGGGGTGACGGACCAGCTCGCCTTGGAGCAGGTCGAGCCCGCTCCGGTCGGCTTCCGGCAGACGGCCGGACAGCTTCACTGCCATGTCTCAGTCCTCCTTGCTCGCGAGCGTCCACACGCGCGCGTTCTTCCCGGTCGGCGTCTTCCGGTAGTCGCCCTCGCCGTGCTCGAGCAGACCCTTCTCGGCGAGCTCGGCGCGTGCCGAGCGGATTCGCTGAGGCGTGTATCGCGACCCGCTGTACTCGGCCCACTCCACAAGCTCGTGATCGGCGAAACCGTCGATCGGTCGCGCGTGAAACATCGAGAGCACTTCCCCCTGCGATGCCGTGAGCTGCGCGTCCCGGCCGGCGTCGACCGACGTGACGGGATCGGCCGTGCGCGATCGCGGGCTCACGCCGTCGAGCACGAGGGTGCTCACGAGGCGACCACGCGAACGGTCGAGCCGAGGTCGTACTGCGTCTCGGCGTCGCGGCGAGCTGCGTACCGCTCGGCGCGGGCGATGCGCTTCTCGTCGCGACTCGCGCGGCGCAGCCGCTCGGTGCGGGCGGCGCTGTTCGTCTCGCGGTGCGCGCGCTCGTCGGCGCGGGCCGCGGCGCGGGTCCCGCGCAGCGGAGCATCCGGCGCGGTCTCCGCACGGTAGCCCTCCGGGCCGTCCGGTGAGAACCGGCCAACAGCTCGGGTCGCCGTCGAACTCATCGGGAAGCGCGTGGCGACCGCGATGTCGTCGCCCGAGTACCAGAAGCCGTCTGCGAGCGGCGCGCTCCCCGCCGTCTCAGCGATCAGCGACACCGGGTACAGCATCGACTCGAGGCTCATCCTCGCCGCGCCCATCAGCTCGCCCGCCCGAACACCGGGTGCAGAGCGAGGAGGCGACCGCCGCGCGGTCGTACCTCGGTCACGACGTGGCCGCATCGCTGCTTCCAGATCGTGAGCGCGACCTTCTCGCGGCCGACCGGGCCGTCGCTGGCGCTGACGATCATGAGCGTCGCGCCGCGATACCAGCCGAGCTTGCCCGTGAGTGCGCCGCTGCCCATCTGCCGGGTGAAGACCTCGAACGTCGCCTCTCCCCACGCCGCCTCAGCCAGCGAGACCAGCTCGTGGCTCGGCAGGTAGCGGGAGATGCGCGTCAAGATGCCTGCCTGCTCTGAGAGCCGTGCGGTCGACAGTGGCTCGAACAGGTCGTCGTGACGGCGACCGTCGATGTAGTCGTCCCAGATCGCATACGCGGCGTCGAACCGGTCGGCGTCGGTGACCTGAGGCCCGATGCGGTCGAGGGTTTCGAGTCGCAGATCGGCGTAGGCCGCGCGAGCGTCATACTCGGCTTCGAGCCAGGCCTGCTGACCCTCTCGGATGGTCTCGTGGTTGATGGTGCGAACCGTCATGATGTGCCCTTCATTGGATGATTCGGTCTGTGTGAAGTTGTCGTGTCGCCGCTACGCGGCTTGGAGTGCGGCGGTACTCTCGCTCTCATGGCAGGCAGGCGGCGGCGCGTGCGAGACATGAAGTTCGACGTGACGAGCGACGACCCGATGGACGCCTACGAGCCCGACCTTGAGGTCGCGGTCCCCGAAGGTGTGGAGTTGCGCGTCACCCATGAGGTACTCGGTATGCAGAATCGCGCTGCCACCGACGCCGCTGATGCTCCCGAACGTGCGGGAGCGATTCACCGGCTGTGGCTGTGGAAGGCGGTTCTGACTCTCGCCATGCGAATCGATGAGCGCAGGAGCTGAGGCCGCGGTGCTCATGACGCCGAACTCGCAGGAGTGAGCAACTTCTCAACGTCCGAGCGGCGAAACCTGTACTGCCCGCCCGGCGTCACCGCGGAAGGCTTGAGCAGGCCAGCCTTGACCCATCGACGTACCGTGGACGAATCGACGCGGGCGATGGTCGCCACGTCGTGAGTTGTGATTGTCACATCTTCTTGGGTCATGGCCCAGATCATGACATGCGCGATTCGCACTCGTCAAGGTGAAATACACATGTTCTTAGATATTGCGCGAAATGCACGGCATGTCATATGCTCTGGGTCATGACCACAGAACAGCCAGCAAGCAACTGGATTCCCGATGTCGCCACATTCGGCGCGCGCCTCGCGCTCGTGCGCTGGCGCATGGGATGGAACCTCAAAGAAGCTGCCGTCGAGTGCAACCTCACGCAGAACTCCTGGGGCAACTGGGAGACGGGCTCGATGCCCCGCAACTACATCGAGGTCGTCAACCGCATCGTGCTCCGCACTCAGGTCAACAAGCTCTGGCTCATGACCGGCGAGGGCTCGCCCGAAGATGGAGTAGGGCGGACGGGACTTGAACCCGTGACCGATGGATTATGAGTCCACTGCTCTAACCAGCTGAGCTACCGCCCCGAGACCCGACGAGCGGGCCGCTCACACTCTATCGAGCACGAGCTCGCACGCGGCGTCAGCCGCGCGACGGCTCGTCATCGTGGTCGCCCGCGTCGCTCGTGACCGGTGCCGGAACATGCTCGCCCCGGTAGAGCGCCTCGAACGTGTCCAGCGTGCGGTTGATGTCGTGATCGGCGACAATCGAGAGGCTCTCGCGCTTGAGGGCCAGCAGCTCGTCGTGGGGCATGGTGAGAACGCGCGTGAGCAGCGCGGCGAATCCCGGCACGTCGCCGGGCTCGTAGAGGAATCCGTTCTCCCCATCGTGGATGAGGTGCGGAAGCGCCATCGCGTTCGCGCCGACGATCGGCAGACCGGAGGCCATCGCCTCCATCGTCGCGATCGACTGCAGCTCGGCCCGCGACGGCATCGCGAAGACGGATGCCCGCGTCAGTTGTTGCGTGAGGTACGACTCGGGCGCATGGCCGGCGAAGTGCACGCGATGGGAGATTCCGAGCTGCGCCGCGAGACGCTCGAGAGCGGGGCGCTGCTCGCCGTCTCCGATGATCTCGACCTTCACGTCGAGCTCGGGATCGAGCATGGCCGCGGCCCTGAGCAGTTCGTCGATGTGCTTCTCTGACTCGACGCGTCCGAGGAACAGCACGACGTTCTCGGTGCGCGGTGCGAGGTTCGGCGTGTAGTGGTCGATGTGCAGACCGCAGCTGATCGGGTAGACGCCCGTCAGGTGCGTGTAGCGCTCGATGTAGTCGGCCGCCTTGCGCGTCGGCGTCGTCACAGCCTCGGCGAGCCCGAAGGTGCGGGCCGCCGCGTTCCACGCAGCGCGGATCGCGGGCTCGCGCAGGGGACCGATGAACGGCGTGAACTGCAGGCCGTTCTCCGGCATGAAGTGGTTGGTGCCGATGAGGCGTATACCGCGCTTGACGGCTTCGCGGGCGAGGCCGCGGCCGACGACGATGTGCGACTGGAAGTGCACGACGTCGGGCTTCACCTCGTCGAGAAGTCGCGAGGCGTTCTGCTCGATGCGCCACGGCAGCGCGTAGCGCAGCCACGGGTGCGGGTACCAGCGCCAGGAGCGCAGACGATGCACCGTCATGGGCTGGCCCTCGTGCACCTCGACCGCGGTCGAGTTGGGGCCGGACTCGGCGGCCGGTGCCACCACGTGCACCTCGTGACCGCGCTCCACGAGGCCCGCAGCGAGCCTTTCGGCGAACTTGGCGGCACCGTTGACGTCGGGCGTGAAGGTGTCGCCACCGATGAGGACGCGGAGCGGGCGGGAGGGCGCCCCGCCGGAGAGCGGTACGTCAGGCACGTCGATGAGGTTCCTTGGGGTGATCGGCGGACGCCATCGCCGGCGCCGCGGTCGCGAGAGGACCGTCGACCTACGCTATCGCAGGACAGCGCACGGACAGGAGAGTTCAGCGGTGCGTCTGCGGGTGATGCTTGGCCAGCTGGATGACGCCGAAGATCGCGACCACCCCGACGACGACGGCGACGATGGCGGCGATCGGAGGGATCAGGGACGCCTCGCCGAGCACCGTCACGCCGATGAGCACCGCGACGAGTGGGTCGACGACCGTGAGGCCCGCGATCACGAGATCGGGCGAGCCCACCGAGTACGCGGTCTGCACGAAGTAGCCGCCAAGCACAGCCGACGCGAGGAGAGCGACCACGGCGACGACCGTCAACCAGTCCAGGTTGCCGTTGAGGACGCGGTTCAGGACGACCTTCGCGAGGGTGGCCACGAAGCCGTAGAGCACTCCGGCCCCGACGATGTAGAACATCGCCGTCGCGGTTCTGCGCACGAGAGCGAACGCGACACCGAATCCGGCTGTGACGACACCGAGCACGCCGAGGACGATGAGGAGCTGCGCCTGCGTGATCTCCTGCTCGACCGCGAACACGGCGGCGATCGTGACGAACACCCCGACGCCGCCCACGCACAGGACGATCGCGCGGATCGCGTGACGATCGAGCTGGATCCGCGACACCCGCGCATTGACGATGGCGGTGATGACGAGCGCCACGACGCCGAGCGGCTGCACCACGATGAGCGGGGCGAAGCCGAGCGCGGTGAGCTGGAACACCACGGCGAGCGCGAGCATGAGCGAGCCGAGCACCCACGACGGGCGGGCGAGCAGGTGCGCGACCTGCCGCAGGCTCAAGCCAGACTTGGTGCCGTCGCCGTGCAGCGCCTCGACCTTGCCGACCCCGCGGTGCTGGAACTGGGCTCCGAGCGAGAGGAACACCGCGCCGATGAGGGCGATCGGGATGCCGATGGCCTGGAAAGGGGTGAGGCTGATCTGCTCGGTCAACTCACTCAGCTCGGGCGGCACCCGGTCAATCTACCGCCCTCGCACTCGATATTCTGAGCAGTATGGCCGTGCTTCCCCTCTGCATCACCGGCGAGCCGGTACTGCACTCCCCCGCCGCTGAGGTGGGCGCCGTCACGGACGAGGTGCGCGCCCTCGTCACCGACATGATCGAGACCATGAAGGCCGCCCCCGGCGTGGGGCTTGCGGCACCCCAGGTGGGGGTGGATGCGCGCATCTTCGTCTACGACTGGGTCGATGACAGCGGCGAACGTCACTCCGGCACGGCGATCGACCCCGAGCTGCTCGTCAGCCCACCTCCGCTCGGTGACCCCGATGACGAGGAGGACTCCGAGGGATGCCTCTCTGTGCCGGGCGAGCGCTTCCCGCTCCGGCGCTCGGAGCGCGCGCTCCTGCGCGCGACCGATCTCGATGGCCGTCGGTACGAGCTCGAGGCGCACGGCTGGCTCGCCCGCATCCTGCAGCACGAGTACGACCATCTGCAGGGAATCCTCTACGTCGATCGTCTCACCCATCCGCACGCCAAAGCCGCCCTCAAGGCCATCAAGAAGCAGTCCTGGGGCTCTCCGGGCCAGAGCTGGCTGCCCGGCCGCGATCACCTCGAGGACTGAGCAAGCCCACCACCCGCGCCGGGGGGAGGCGGGCTGGTCAGGCGGCCCAGCCGAGCATCCGCAGCAGCGCCGCGAAGGCGGCGGCCGCGACGATGACGAGGATGAACGGCGCACGCACCGCGAGGAGCCCCGCCGCGATCACGAGCGCCGGAAGACGCGCGTCGAGCACGAGCTGCTGCCCCGCGCTCACCGTCTGGACGACGATGAGAGCCGAGAGCAGCGCAACCGTCGTGAGGTTCGCCGTACGCGCTGCCGTCGGGGTCTCCAGCACCCGCGGAGGCACGAGGAAGCCGACGAGCTTGAGCGCCAGTACCGCGATCGAGGCGAGCAGAATGATCTGCCAGAGCGTCATCGGTGCGCCTCCCCCGCGTCGGGAGCAGGCGGCCCATGCTCGTCGAGCGCCGCATCGTGCGGACTCAGAGGTTCTGTGCCGGGGCGACGCCCGAACAGATCGGGCAGTCCGACGATGAGAGCCACGAGAGCCGCGACGAGCACCGGCAGCCCCGGCGGTAGCGCCGGGATCGCAACCACAGTGACGACCGCGGCGGCGACCGCCACGACGACGGGCTGCAGTGCGCTCAGCCGTGGCCAGACGAGCCCCAGGAAGGCCGCGGCGGCGGCGGCGTCGAGGCCGAAGCGGCTCACGTCGCCCAGCAGGTCGCCGAGGAGCGCCCCGGCGAGGGTCGTCAGGTTCCAGCCAATGTAGATGATGAGCCCGGTCATCCAGAAGCCCAGCCGCTGACCCTCCGGAGTCGGCTGCGCCGTCGCGACAGCGGTGGACTCGTCGATCGTGAGGTGGCCGGCGGCGAGTCGCCGGACCCAGCCGGGGCCGACAATGGGAGAGACGCGCACCGCGTACAGCGTGTTGCGCAGCCCCAGGAGCGTGGCCCCGGCGATGGCCGCCGGGCCCGCCGCCGTGCCGCCCGAGGCGAGAACGCCGATGACGGCGAACTGCGAGCCGCCGGAGAACATCACGAGGCTCAGCACGCACGTCTGCCAGACATCCAGACCTGCGGTCACCGCGAGCGCGCCGAACGACACCCCGTAGGCCGAGACGGCCAGGCCGACGGCGAGCGACGCGCGCCGGGCATCCCGACGCGCCGCCGTGTCGCTCACGCGCGCGCTCTCCGGGCCGTCGCGGCGGCGCGCACCGCGGTCAGCAGGGTTTCCGGCTCGGCATCCTTGTAGAGGAGCGCCTCCGCCCCCGCCTCAGCGGACGGGCCGACGAAGTCCTCCAGGTCGAGAGCGGTCACGAGCACGATGCCGGGAGGGGCGCCCTGCTGGCGCACCTGGGCGTCAGAGCGGATCCGCTGCGCGGCCGTGAGCCCCCCGACGCGCGGCATCCGCACATCCATGACCACGACGTCGAGCGGCATGCGCCGAGCGAGCGCGAGAGCCCGTGCACCGTCCGTCGCCTCCCCGACGACGCTGATGTCGTCCTGCGCCTCGAGGATCATCCGCCAGCCAAGGCGCTGCTGCGACGAATCGTCGACGAGAAGAACCGACGCGGATCCGGCCGACATCATGCCTGCTCCCGGGGCACGAGGGGTGGCGCCGTCATCGTCGAGCGCAACGAGGGGAACACGACCGCCAGCGAGAAGCCCACACCGGGTACGGGCGCCGCAGTCAGAATGCCGCCGTACAGCTCAGCGCGCGAGCGCATCTCGCGGATGCCCTGCCCTGTCACCTCGTCGGTGAGCGCTCGCAGATCATCGTCAAGGGTGTACGCGCGCTGCTTCGCGTCGTTCGGGTCGACGCCCTCGCGGCGTGCTGCGGCGCGCGCGCCGTCATCCTCGACCTTGATCTGCAACCCATCCGTCGACCAGGTGAACGACACGCGCGCCTGCGTGCCCACCCCGCCGTAGGTGAGGGCGTTCGCGAGCGCCTCCTGCAGGATGCGGTAGATGGCGAGCTCGACGCCCTGCATGAGGTCGACGCGCTTGCCGTGCTCCTCGAAGACCACGTCGAGACCCGAATCACGCATGACAGCGAACAGCTCGCGTGTGGAGCGCAGTTGCGGGTGCGGCTCCACGCTCGCCTCCCCTTCGCGCACGATGCTCATGACGCGACGCAGAACCGCCTGCGTCGCCCGCGCCGTCTCCGCCATCGCCTCGGCAGCGCGCGCGGCCGCCGCGGGATCCCGCTCCGCGGTGTAGCGGATGCCGTCGGCGCGCGAGATCACCGTCGAGATGGCGTGCACCGACAGCTCGTGCAGCTCGCGAATGACCCGCAGTCGACCGGTCTGCTCCGCCAGGGATAGCTCGAGATCGATGCGCTCCCGCTCGGCCGCCGTGCGGTCGAACGCGGTGCGGAGGGCGCGGCCGCGCGCACGCGCCCAGGCGATCAGGAGCACCACCGACAGCAGCAGAAGCACGACCGCCGCCGGGCCGAGGATGAGCACCAGGAACATCGCGTTCGCGGCGATCCACTCATCCATGACGCGCTCCTGACGCTCCGGCCCGAATCGGGCACCGACGCTGCCTGCACCTCGACGGCGGGGCTTCTGCCACGCTATCGCGGCGCGCTCCGCTCGCGCACCCTGCCCGCGATCCGACGCGGATCGTGAGCGCACACGAGAGGGAGGGGGTGGCTCCCCGAGTTGGACTCGAACCAACAACCTGCCGGTTAACAGCCGGCTGCTCTGCCAATTGAGCTATCGAGGATCGTGAAGGAACAGCGGGCACTACGGTATCAGACCGCGCCGGTGCTGCCGCACGCTCAGTAGCCGGCTGACGGGTCGACGAGACCCACGAACCGCCCGTCGCCGAGGAAGCCCCGCACGTTCTCCGTGATGCGCTGCGCCAGAAGCGGCGCCGTCATCTCCGGAGTGTCCGCCGAGTGCGAGGTGATGAGGCAGCGCGGCTCGCTCCACAGCGCGTGGTCAGCCGGCAGCGGCTCCGGGTCGGTCACGTCGAGGCCCGCCCCGGCGATCCTGCCCGACGCGAGAGCCGCTACGAGCGCGGCGGTATCGACGAGAGGGCCGCGCGCGATGTTGATCAGCGCGGCGCCCTCGGGAAGCAGCGCGAGCTCGCGGGCACCGATGAGGTGCCGGCTCGCCAACGTCGAGGCCGCGGCCAGGATGAGCACCTCGGCACGCGGGAGGACGTCGTGCAGGGCATCCGCCGCCACCGTCTCGTGCGCTCCCTCGAGGGGCTCGGCAGTGCGGCGCACGACAGTGATCGTGACGCGGTAGGGCTCCAGCAGCCTCATGACCTCCCGGGCGATGCCGCCCGCGCCGACGATGACCACGTGCCGTCCGTACAGCGACAGGCCCGTGCGGGCTTCCGCCCACCGAGCACGGCGAGCCTTCGGAGCGAACTCGCGCAGCACCGCCTGGGCAAGCGCGACAGCGTGCTCGGCGACCGGCTCGGAGTACGCGCCCTTCGCGCTCGTGAAGATCGGACCACCCCTGTCGGGCAGGCTCGCGAAGACCTCGGCGAACGCGTCCACCCCCGCCCACGGCAGCTGCACCCACCCGATGGCGGGATGCGCCGCCAGCAGCGCCGCCAGCTCGTCCGCGCGCCTCTCGCTCAGCCACACGAGCCCCCGGGTTCGTGCGTCCACCTCCGCCACCTCGCCGCCGCCCGCCACGACCGCGTCCACGAACGCCTCCGGAGCGGTCGGGAGCATCGCGATCGGCCCCGGATCGGGGCGGGTCGTCGGGATCGCACCGCTGCCGGAGAGCGGGTCGCGATGCTGCGGGCTCACGACGACGCTCCGCCCGCGTGCTCGGGCGCGAGCTCGGCCAGGCGCCGCACGTAGGGATGCGTGCCCTCCTGCAGCACCGTGTCGATCGGGCCCATGCCGACGAGCGCACCCCGGTGCAGCACGGCCAGGCGCGTCGACAGGCGCCGCACCTCCCCGATCTCGCTGCTCACCACGAAGGCCGCGAAGCCGCGCTTCCTCTGCACTTCGGCGAGGTGCCCGAGAATCGTCGCCCGCACCGTCGCATCGACGCCCGACGTCGCCTCGTCGGCGACGAGCAGCTCGGGGTCAAGCACGAGAGCGCGGGCGATCGCGACGCGCTGGCGCTGGCCGCGGCTGAGCTCGTGCGGATACTTGGGGATCGTCGCGAGGGTCAAGTGCATGGCGTCGATGGCCTCGGCCACGATGCCGCCCGCCACCTTTCGATCGAGGTCGTCGTCGCGCTCGAAAAGCGGCAGGGAGACGTTCTCGCCGACGGTGAGGTGCGGGTCGAGCACCGCACCCGCGTCCTGCGGCACGTAGCCGACACGCAGAGCGAGATCGGCGTCGTCCTTGCGCCGCAAGCGACGCACGTCGATGCCGAGAACCTGCAGAGAACCGCCCGTGATCACCGGACCTCGCTCGATCGTCCGCGAGGTGAGCCCCGCTATGGCCCGCGCGAGCGAGCTCTTACCGCTGCCCGACTCCCCGATCATGGCGAGGGTCTCCCCCGGCGCGATCTGCAGGCTCACGCCCGAGACCGCCTTGACGCCACGGCGCAGGCCGCCGGCGTAGCCCAGGCTCAGATCATCGGCGATCACCGCGGGAGCATCGACCGGCTCGGCGCGCGACGCACCCTCGACCATCGTCGTGGTGGGCTCCTCGAGCACGGCGTCTCCCCTCGCGCAGGCCGGTGAGGCTCCAGACTAGCGAGAGCGCGAGGCGGTCAGTCTCCCCGTACCCGCCGACGCTCCGTCTCGATGTCGACCATTTGCTGCTGGAGGGCGCGATAGCGGTCAGGATCCTGCGCCGAGTCCATCCGCTGCAGGGCGCCGAGCAGCTCGGTCTTGCGCCTCAGGAGGTCGCGCTCGATGAGCGACACCGTGACGCCGCGGCAGTAGGTGGCCACGTGCCCGTCTCGGATGGGTAGAGGCGCGATCGCGAGCTGGGTCACGAGCGGGCCGAACGCGCTCGGAGCCTCCTCCGAGACCCGGCGCACCCAGTCAGGGGAGCCGTAGTGCTCCAGGGCCACGAGCAGGGCATCCCGCACCGTCGCGAGAGCAGGCTGACTGAAGGTCGTCTGCAGCGCGGTGCGCGCCGTCTCGATCGGTACCTCGCCCGGATGCTGGAGCAGAGCCATGAGCAGCTCCTGCTCGAGTCGCGACACCGGGTCGGACGGCAGCTGGGCGATGCCGATCGTCGGCGCCTCCGACTCGCCGACCGCCGCGGCCGCATCGCCCGCCGCGATCCCGCCGCGGCCGTCCCCCCCGCGCGGCCTGGCGGGGGCAGCACTGCGCGGCGCACGCGCCGCCTGCTGCCGGGCGGCGTGCACAGCACGCCCCACCTCGCGCGGCTCGATGCCAATCCAGCCGGCGACGGAGCGCTCGTAGCCGATCGAGAGCGCCTGATCGCGGATGTCGGCCACGATCGGAGCGGCCGCCCGCAGTGCCGAGACGCGCCCCTCGACCGTCTCGAGGTCGAAGCGCTCGAGCTGTCGGCGCACCATGAACTCGTACATGGGCTTGCGGTTCGCCACCAGGTGCCGCACCGCGTCATCGCCGCGCTCGAGGCGCAGATCGCACGGGTCGAGGCCCTCCGGAGCGACGGCGACGTAGGTCTGCGCCGCGAACCGCTGCTCCTCGATGAACGCGCGGCTCGCCGCCTTCTGCCCCGCCTCGTCGGGGTCGAAGGTGAAGACCACATCGCCGAGCTGCGTCGTGTCGGCATTCGCGGTGTCACCCATGATGCGGCGGATGACCGTGATGTGGTCGCCGCCGAACGCCGTACCGCACGTCGCGACCGCCGTCGTGACGCCCGCGAGATGGCACGCCATCACGTCGGTATAGCCCTCGACGACGACGACCCGCTTCTCGCGCGCGATCTCGCGCTTCGCGAGATCCAGCCCGTACAGCACCTGCGACTTGTGGTAGACCGGCGTCTCCGGAGTGTTCAGGTACTTGGGCCCCTGATCGGTCTCCAGCAGCTTGCGTGCCCCGAAGCCCAGAGTCTGCCCCGTGGTGTCCTTGATGGGCCACACCAGACGACCTCGGAACCGGTCGTAGGTATTGCGCTCACCCTGCCCCAGCAGTCCGCTCGCGAGCAGCTCCTCCTGTGTGAAGCCGCGGCCGCGCAGGTGCGTGCCCAGAGCGTCGAAGCTCGCGGGCGCGAAGCCCACCGAGAAGCGCTCCGCCGCCGCCGGGTCGAACCCTCGGGAGCCGAGGAAGGAGCGTGCCGGATCTGCCGCGGGCGAGCTCAACTGGTCGCGGAAGAACTCCTCCGCGGCCGCGTTCGCGGCGAGGATGCGGCTGCGGTTGCCCTGATCGGAGACCGCGCCGCCCTCTTCGTAGTGCAACGCGTAGCCGAGGCGCCCCGCGAGCCGCTCGACCGCCTCGGCGAAGGTCACGTGGTCCATCTTCTGCAGGAACGTGAAGACGTCGCCGCCCTCGCCGCAGCCGAAGCAGTGGTAGAAGCCCACCTGCGGGCGCACGTGAAAGCTGGGGCTGCGCTCATCGTGGAAAGGGCACAGCCCCTTCATCGAGCCGACACCTGCACTCTTGAGAGTCACGTAGTCGCCGACGATCTCGGCGAGATTCGTGCGCGACCGAACCTCGTCGATGTCGCTGCGTCGAATCAGGCCTGCCACAGAGGCGATCCTAGTTGGCGCGGCACAGGCGGATCAGCGCAGCCCGCGCCCCTCCACCCACCGCTCGTGCCAGGTCGTCGCCGACTGGTCGGTGAGGGAGGCGATCTGGTCGACGACGACCCGCCGCCGAGCCGTGTCATCCGCGGCCTCGGCGAAGTCGGCGCGGAAGTCGCGGCGCAGGGCCTGAGGGCCCGCCGCCCAGACGGCCTCTGCGAGATCGGTGAGAACTTGGCGCTGGCGCGCATAGAGCGGCTGGCGCTCATCGTTCGCCATGACAAGAGTGCCGACCACACCCTTGAGCACGCCGATCTCGGCACGCGTCTCGACGGGCACGACGACCCCCGCCGAGTAGCGCGCCAGGGAGGACTGCGCGTGCGCCGCGCGAGTGGCGTGCACGGCCTCGTGGGCGAAACGGCCGATGAGCCGGCTCGTGAGGTTCTTGAGCCGCGCCAGGTTGGCTCTCGTGCCCGACCACTCCGTGACCCACGTCTCGATGCCCTGCAGCCTGGCGAACGCGGCGCGCACGTCGTCCTCGGCGAGCTCATCGCCCATCCAGCGCAGCACACCGTGTACGAGATCCTCGTGATGGTCGCGGCTCGCGAGAATGCCTGCGTCGACGACTCCGCCCACGATCGCATCCTCGAAGTCGTGCACCGAGTACGCGATGTCGTCGCTGAGATCCATCACCTGAGCCTCGATGCTGGGCACGCGCTCTGGCGCGCCTTCTCGCATCCACTCGAAGGCTGCCGCGTCGTCGGCATACACGCCGAACTTGCGGCGACCGCCCGGATCGTCGACGCCCAGGGCGAGCGGCCACGGATACTTGCACGCGGCGTCAAGGCTCGCGCGCGTGAGGTTGAGGCCATAGCTCTCGCCCTCCGGACCCATCACCTTCGGCTCGAGCCTGCTCAGCAGCCGCATCGTCTGCGCGTTGCCCTCGAAGCCGCCGATGTCGGCCGCCCACGTGTTTAGGGCGCCCTCGCCGTTGTGCCCGAACGGCGGATGCCCCAGGTCGTGGGAGAGGCAGGCAGTGTCGACCACGTCAGGGTCGAGACCCAGCGCCACCGCGAGCTCGCGGCCCACCTGGGCGACCTCGAGCGAGTGCGTGAGGCGATTGCGCGCGAAGTCGACGCCCGCCGTGGGGCTCAGCACCTGCGTCTTCGCCGAGAGGCGGCGCAGCGCGCTCGAGTGCAGCACGCGGGCACGATCCCGTGCGAAGTGGCCGCGGTTCGTTGTGTGGTGCTCGGGGTGGCGCCGTGCGGCGTCGTGCTCGGTGTACGGCGAGAGCGCGGGCCGAGTGCGGTGCGGCTCGTGCCCCGCCAGGGCGGTCTGGCCTTCCTCTGCCACTGCTCAGCCTCCGCTGTGGTGCAGCTCGGCGGCGGAGACCGCGGCGCGGTGCGCCTCGGTGAGCTCCCGGTCGACGAGCCAGTTCTCGGGCAGCGCCGGCCGCTTCGGCGAGCCCGCACGGCCGCGCGGGCCCTCCGCCTCCGAACCCGGATACGGCACCGCGCGGTCCAGCTCGCCGAGCAGGTCATCGATCTGCTGCAGGCTCTCCACCGCCGCCAGCCGCGCGCGCAGCTCACCGCCGACCGGATAGCCCTTGAAGTACCAGGCGACATGCTTGCGGATGTCGCGGCACGCCTTGACCTCGTCGTCGAAGAACTCCACGAGCAGCTCGGCGTGACGGCGGAACGCGTCCGCCACCTCGCCGAGGCTCGGCCGAATGCGCAGCTGCTCACCGCGGAAGCCCGCCGCCAGGTCGCCGAACAGCCACGGCCGACCCAGGCAGCCGCGCCCCACCACGATGCCGTCACACCCGGACTGCTCGACCATGCGCAGGGCGTCCTCCGCCGACCAGATGTCGCCGTTGCCCAGCACCGGGACGCCCGAGATCGTCTCCTTGAGCGTGCCGATCGCATCCCAGTCCGCGGTGCCGCTGTAGAAGTCGGCAGCCGTGCGGGCGTGCAGGGCGACAGCGGCGACACCCGCGCCCTCGGCCGCCTTCGCCGCCTCCAGATAGGTCAGGTGGTCGGCATCGATGCCCTTGCGCATCTTCACCGTCACCGGGATCGGCCCGGCGGCCCGCACCGTCGCCTCCACGATCGAGCGGAACAGCTCGAGCTTCCACGGCAGCGCGGCTCCGCCGCCCTTGCGCGTGACCTTCGGCACCGGGCATCCAAAATTCATATCGATGTGGTCGGTGAGACCCTCGCCGACGAGGAAGCGCGCAGCCTCCCCCGCCGTCACCGGGTCGACGCTGTACAGCTGGATGCTGCGCGGCGTCTCCGACTCGTGGTGCGTGATGAGACGCATGGTCTCGGGCGTGCGTTCCACCAGGGCGCGGCTCGTGATCATCTCGCTCACATACAGCCCCGCGCCGTACTCGCGGCACAGTCGACGGAACGCCGTGTTGGTGATGCCCGCCATCGGCGCGAGCACGACCGGCACGCTCAGCGGGATCGGGCCGATGCTGAGCGGAGGCGCGGCGGGCGCTGCGCGCAGGGTGGCGGTTGACATGGTGCGTCTATTCTCCCAGGTCACGTTGGCGGGGCGTAACAGAGGCGGGATGAGCCGCAACGCGCGAGATACTGGCGACATGTCTCCGGTCTCTCTCGCCGTTCTCGGGTTCGACGAGGTCCCCTTGCACTGGCCGTGGGGCGAGGGACCTTCGTCGTTCCGCTCTCCTACCGTCGATGGGCGCCTTCTGCAGGAGGTCCTCACTCCCCTGTACGCGACGCGACACAGCGATCAGCTCGACATCGCATACCCGTTGACGAGTTTGTTCGAGCCCGCGGAACAAGTCACATGGCTGACCTCGCTCATGGGCGGCCAGTCCCTCACAGCGCTCGAACCGGGCCGTACCGCAATCGCCTACTGCTCGCAGTGTTTCAGCGACACCGACGGATGGGTACTGGCGTGCCGAATCAGGGCGACCGACGCAACTGTCACCTGGGATCATTTCGGCATCGACAACGACAGTGACAACTTTGGGCGCTACGGGAAGCCCGGTCGAGTGACCCCGCCACCGAGTGGGTGGTTCGAGGAGTGCTTCAGCGGTGACTCTTCGATCGTGTTTGACCGAAGCCTGTACGAGAATGCGGTTGCTGCCGAGATCTCACGGCTCGAGGGTGCCACCCCGTAGATCCCGCGCAGCGTCCGGTCAGCGCGGGTTCAGGGCGTGAGCCTGCTCGATGATGCGCACGGTCTCGAGGGCGTGGCGAGCATCCACCGGCACAGGGGCGCCGTCTCGGATGCTCGCCGCGACCTGCGCGTAGAAGTCGGGGTATCCGCCCGCCTCAGTGGGCACCGGCGTGAGCGGCTGCTCGCCGTTGTCGACGCCCAGCAGGCCCCACTGGGCCGCGGGAGTCTCGCCGTAGCCCTCGCTGCCCGGCCAGCGCCCGACCTTGAGGGCCGGCTCCTGCCCGTCGAGGCCGTACACGCTGTACCCGCTCTCATCGCCGAGAACGCGGAAACGGGGGCCGCTCTGCGCCGCCACCCGGCTCATCGTGAGGTGGCTGCGCACGCCGCTCTCGTGCCGCAGCGACAGGAACGCGTCATCCTCGCTGCCGAGCCCCTCCCGCACCGACCGTAGCTCGGCGACCTCGAGCGTCGCCGGCCCGATCAGCGTGAGAGCCTGATCGATGAGGTGGCTGCCCAGATCGAACAGAATGCCGCCGCCCTGCGCCGGCGTGATCTGACCCTGCCACTGGTCCCGCTTCGGCGCGCCGAAGCGCTCGAACGTCGACTCGAAGCGGTGCACGGCACCGAGCGCGCCGCGCTCCAGCAGACGCGCGACCGTCAGAAAGTCGCCGTCCCAGCGGCGGTTCTGGAACACCGTGAGGGGCCGCTGCGCCGACTCCGCCGCGGCGATGATCGCCTCCGCATCGCTGACGCTCGGCACGAACGGCTTGTCGATCACGACCGCCGCCCCGCCCTCGAGCGCCGACACCGCCTGCTCGCGATGAACGTGCGGCGGGGAGGCCAGCACCACCAGATCGAGGTCGCCAGCGGAGGCGAGCGCGAGCAGAGCATCCGTCGACACGATCTGAGCACCGGGGTGCGCTGCGGCCGCCTGCGCGGCCCGCTCCTCGCTGCTCGTCGCGATCGCCGCAATCGTGAACGCCGGACTCGTGGCGAGGAAAGGCGCGTGGAAGACTCGACCCGCGAGTCCGAAGCCGATGATGCCGGTCCTGATCGGTGCGCGAGAGGTCATGGGCTCAGCCTACGTGCCGAGAGGAGCACCGTGACCGATGCAGAAGAGGGCCGAGATCGCGTCGCCGCCGACGCCGTCGCGCGCGGGCTCGACGTCGAGTTCGTCGAGAGGATGCGCGCCCGCTCGCTCGAGGAGGCCGCCGAGCTGCTCGGCATCCCGCCGTCGTCGATCGTGAAGACGCTCGTCGTGGCGCGCCGCGACGGCAGCTTCCTCTTCGCCCTCGTCCCCGGCGACCGCCAGCTCGCGTGGCCGAAGCTTCGGGCCCTCGTCGGCGTCACCAAGCTGCGCCTGCCCGACGCTGCGGAGGCGTTCGCCGCCACCGGATTCGAGCGGGGCACCATCACCCCGCTCGGCTCGACGACCGCGTGGCCCGTCTATGCCGACTTGAGCATGCAGGGTCGGCGGGTGTCGCTCGGTGCGGGGTCGCACGGCGCGTCGCTGTTCGTCTCCGCCGACGAGCTGCTCGCCTCCTTGGGCGCGGTCGTCGCCGACATCACCGAGCCCCTGCCAGCGCGGTAGCCCTCAGCCCGAGCACCCCGCCCACCCCGTGCGCGTCTCCACAATTCAGGAGTCGCGGCGCGAGCCGAGGCATTCTCGGCGACATGCCGGCGTGTCGCACGGCGCCCCGAGCGCGATCTCCTGAGTTGTGGAGACGGCCGGCGCAGAGGGCGCGAGGTGCGGCTCGGCTAGTCCGCCGTGGGAGGAGGCGTTTCGACGGCGGGCGCCAGGCCCTGCACGAGGCACGAGTCGCCCTCGCACGCGGCCTCGCCTGCGGGTGCCGACGGGGTCAGCAGGGTGAGCGGCGTCGGCCGGGCATCCTCGTTCATGCCGATGCCTCGGCGCGGTCCGCCGCAGCCTGCCGCAGAGCGGCGACAAAGTGGGCGGTCTCTTGGGCTCCCGAGATGCCGTATCGATCGTCGATCACGAAGAACGGCACGCCCTGGATGCCGTATGCCACCGCTTGCGCCATGTCGGCCTTGACCTCCGCCACGTGGGAGTGCTCGGCAAGAGCGGTCGATGCCGCCTCCCGGTCGAGGCCCACCTCGGCAGCCAAGTCGGCGAGCTCGTCGCCGCGGCCGATGTGGCGGCCCTCGGTGAAGTACGCACGCAGGAGCCGCTCCTTGAGCTCGAGCTGCTTGCCGTGCGCCTTGGCGAAGTGCAGCAGCTCGTGCGCGAGCACCGTGTTCGTCTGGTGGATGTCGTCGTAGCGGTAGTCGAGGCCGACCGAGGCGGCGACGCCCGTGACGCGGTCGATCATCGCGCGCGCCTGCTCGGGGTCGATGCCCTTGCGGTCGCTCAAGTAGTCGACCGGCGTGCCCTTGAAGTCGACGGGCGTGTCGGGGGCGAGCTCGAACGAGCGGTACACGACGTCCACGTTCGGCGCGTCGGGATCGGCCGCGAGCTCGGCGAGCGCGGCCTCGAACTTGCGCTTGCCTATGTAGCACCAGGGGCACTGCACGTCCGACCAGATCTGCACACTCAGCGGCTCGCTCATGCTGGGGTCAACGCCACCGCGGCGGCGGTATTCCCTGCGGTCACCTCCACAATTCAGGAGTCAAGCGAGCTACTGCGGCATGATCTGCTGACCACCGGCGTGTCGCCGGGTGCTTGAGGGCCTCGACTCCTGAATTGTGGAGATGCACGAGGATGCCGCGCGCTCGCAGCGCGCGCTCGACCGCAGCCTGCACGGCGCGCCACTGCCCGAACACCTGCCGGGCACTCGGACGCAACGCGTGGTACCCCGCGCCGGTCAGTTCGAGGTCGCGCCACCGATCCTCCTCGAACGTGTCGCGGTGGAACTGCTCGCCATCGACCTCGATCGCGACCACGCCCTCGACGACGAGGTCGATGCGCTCGAGCCCGCCGGTCCAGCTCACTTGTGAGTGCACGTGCAGTCCCGCTGCCCGCAATCGCGTGCGCGCGAGGCTCTCGGGCAGCGACTCGCAGCGCTCGTCGGCGAGGTCGACGAGCGGCCCGATCGGCCCCAGTCGCTGGGCGAGCGCGGCTCGGTCGATACGGTCGATCCGCCCTGTCTTGAGCGCCCAGTCGAGGGCCGCGACGGCTTGCTCGAGCGGCTCGACCCGGCACACGAGTTCGAGCGCCTCGACAAGGTCGACGACTCCGGTCGACGAGCCCCGGTCGTGCGTCGCGGCGCCCCAGTGCACGACGGCACCGTCGGGGCGGGCATCCGAACGGGAGTGATCGCGTCGCCATTGCGTTCGCAAGCGGGCGGCGTTGATGGCCACGGCGACGTGCAGCGGATGCTCACCGAGCACCCAGCCGCCCATCGCTGCGATGGCGCTCATGCCGGTCAGTCGCCCGCCGACGCGCATCGCGCGGAACCTCGGGTCGCGCTCGGGCCACGTCGAATACCAGCCGCGCCGCGGGCGGTTGAGGGTTCCTGAGCTCAGCGCTCGACGCAGATCGTGGTCGGTCGCGCCGAGCTCACGCAGCCGACGTCGGTCGAGCGCGCCGCCGTGGCGAGCGACGACGAGTGCAGCATCCATCGTCGAAGGGTGCTGCCGGCCCGGCCCCGGCGGCGCGTGCGGCCCCAGGCGGTGGAATCTGCCCCGGCGCCCCCACCCTGGGAGGGTCGGGAAGCAACGGGCATCTCCACAACTCAGGAGGCGCGGGCTTGCGGAGCGCGCGACACGCCGACAGGAGCCCCGGGAAGTCCTGACGGGCGCCGCGACTCCTGAATTGTGGAGGCCGAACGTGTGTCGGGGCGCTCGCGCGGCGCGGGCGCGAGAGCCGGGTGACGCGACGCGCTAGGCGCCGATCAGCTCGGCAGCGAGATACCCCTCGAGTTTGGCGAGCGGGATGCGCTCCTGCTCCATGGTGTCGCGCTCGCGCACCGTCACCGCCTGGTCGTCCAGGGTGTCGAAGTCGACCGTGATCGCGAACGGCGTGCCGATCTCGTCCTGACGGCGATAGCGGCGACCGATCGCACCGGCGTCGTCGAAGTCGACGTTCCAGTGCTGCCGCAGGGTGTCAGCGAGCTCGCGCGCGACGGGAGAGAGCTTCTCGTTGCGCGACAGCGGCAGCACCGCTGCTTTGACGGGCGCGAGCCGGCGGTCGAGTCGCAGCACCGTGCGCACGTCGACGCCGCCCTTCGTGTTGGGCGCCTCGTCCTCGGCGTACGCGTCGACGAGGAACGCCATGAGCGAGCGGGTGAGACCCGCCGCGGGCTCAATGACGTACGGCGTCCACCGCTCGTTCTTGCCCTGGTCGAAGTAAGAGAGGTCAACGCCTGACGCGGCGGCGTGGGTCGAGAGGTCGAAGTCGGTGCGGTTGGCGACGCCCTCGAGCTCGCCGAACTCCGAACCGGAGAACCCGAAGCGGTACTCGATGTCGACAGTGCGCTTCGAGTAGTGCGAGAGCTTCTCGGCCGGGTGCTCGTACAGGCGCAGGTTCTCCGGCTTGATGCCGAGGTCGGTGTACCAGGCCATGCGCGCGTCGATCCAGTACTGGTGCCACTCCTCGTCGCTGCCCGGCTCGACGAAAAACTCCATCTCCATCTGCTCGAACTCGCGGGTGCGAAAGATGAAGTTGCCCGGCGTGATCTCGTTGCGGAACGACTTGCCGATCTGGCCGATGCCGAACGGCGGCTTCATGCGCGCAGCGCCCAGCACGTTGACGAAGTTCACGAAGATGCCCTGCGCCGTCTCGGGTCGCAGGTAGTGCAGCCCCGACTCCTCCTCGACCGGGCCGAGGTAGGTCTTGAGCAGGCCCGAGAACTCCTTCGGCTCGGTCCATTGGCCGCGCGTGCCACAGTTGACGCACACGACCTCCGCGAGCCCGCCCTCGGGCGGCCGCCCCTTCTTCTCCTCGAACTCTTCCTCGAGGTGGTCGGCGCGGTAGCGCTTGTGGCAGCTGAGGCATTCCACGAGGGGGTCGCTGAAGACGTCGACGTGGCCGGAGGCCTCCCACACCTTGCGGGGCAGGATGACGCTCGAGTCGAGCCCGACGACGTCGTCGCGGCGCGTCACCATCGAGCGCCACCACTGGCGCTTGATGTTCTCTTTCAGCTCGACTCCGAGGGGACCGTAGTCCCACGCGGACCGGGAGCCCCCGTAGATCTCGCCCGCCTGAAACACGAAACCGCGTCGCTTGGCGAGCGCGATGACCGCATCGAGTCGACTGCTGGATGCCACGAGCTCTCCTTGATCCGCCGCACTGGGTGCACGGCACGATGGCCCAGTCTAGTGAGGCGCGCCCGTCGCGCCGACGCGTCACGCCGGCTCAGGCAGCCCCGCGCGGCGGACCACCCGCACGAGTGCGGCGACATCCTCTTCCGTGTTCCAGAGGTGGAAGGAGGCGCGCAGGCGGCCCGCACGGCCGCTGATCCGGATGCCCTCCGCGAGCGCCGCCGCCAGCAGCGCGCCGTCGGCATCGGGAATCGACACGATCGCCTGCTTCTGCTCGGGCAGCCCGAGCTCGGTCGTGAGGCGTGCGCCGAGCCCCGCAGCGTGGCGCCATGTTTCAGCCGGGTCGAGCTCGGCGAACAGCTCGAGGGCGGGCTCGGCGCCGATCCAGGCCTGCCACGCCGGTGACACGTCGAAACGGCGAGCGTCGTGCGCAAGATGCATGGCGGGGCCGTACACGGACGTCCAGACGTCCTCGCCCCCGTACCAGCCCGCCTGCAGCGGGCGCAGTTTGCTCCCCCACTCCTCGCTCACGGTGAGGAAGGCGACGCCTCGAGGCGAGCACAGCCACTTGTAGGCGTGGCAGACGGTCGCATCGAAGGCCGACGCATCGACCGTGTGTACGCCCGCTGCCTGCGTCGCATCGCACAGGGTGCGCGCGCCCACGAATCGGGTGGCCTCGAGTATCGCGCCGACGTCGGCCACCTGACCGCGCGCCGACTGGATGAGCGAGAACGCCACCAGCGCGGTGGACGCCCCCACGCTGTCGGCGAGAGCCTCGAGCGGCACCGTGCGCACGACGAGGTCGCCTCTGGTGAGGAACGGGAACAGCACTGAACTGAAATCGCCTTCCACGCCGAGCACCTCGGCGCCCGGTGGCAGATCGGCCGCGAGCAGGCTCACCATGACGCTCGTCTGGGCTCCGATCGCGACGCGGGAGGAATCGACGCCCACGATCTTGGCGTAGTGGCGACGCGCCGCCGCAACATGACGGTCGTAGCCCTGCGGGTCGCGATCGGCAGCGCACCACCGCTCGAGGTCGTGCGTGATCGCGGCAACGGTCTGCTTCGTGGGCAGGCCCATGGACGCGACCGCGAGATACCCGGTCGCATCGCCGAAGCTGCCCCGCGCGGCGTCCAGGCTGATGCTCATGCCCCACAGCATCCACCTCCGAGGGGCGTGAGTCGAGCATCCCCGCGTTGCTCGCTCGCGAGTGTCGCGCGGCTACCTGCCGGTGGCGGGCGCATCCACGGCGCCCCCGAACCGCCGGTCGCGCGACGCGTAGTCGGCGATCGCCTCCCAGAGGTGGCGGCGGCGGAAGTCGGGCCACAGCGTGTCGAGAAACACCATCTCGGCATACGCGCTCTGCCACGGGAGGAAGTTGCTCGTGCGCTGCTCGCCGCTCGAGCGCACGAACAGGTCGACATCGGGCTGGTCGGGCTCGTAGAGATGGCGGGCGATCGTACGCTCGGTGATGCGCCCCGGCGTGAGCCGCCCGGCGGCGACCTCCTCGCCGATCGCGCGCACAGCATCCACGATCTCGACGCGGCCCCCGTAGTTGACGCACATCGTCAGCGTCAGCCCCGTGTTGCCCGCCGTGCGACGCTGCGCCTCCTCGAGCTCGCTGATGACGCTGCGCCACAGCCTCGGGCGGCGGCCGGCCCAACGGATGCGCACGTTCCACGCGTCGAGCTGGTCGCGGCGACGGCGCAGCACCTCACGGTTGAAGCCCATGAGGAAGCGCACCTCGTCGGGGCTGCGGTTCCAGTTCTCGGTGCTGAAAGCGTAGACGCTGAGGTGCGTGACGCCGATCTGCACGGCGCCGGCCACGACGTCGAGCAGGCTCGCCTCGCCTGCCCGGTGGCCTTCGACGCGCGTGAGGCCCTGACGGTTCGCCCAGCGACCGTTGCCGTCCATGACGATCGCGACGTGCTTCGGCACCGCTTCCCTCCGCACCGCAGGGGGATGCTCGCCCGTCCAATCCAGAGGGCGCAGCGGTTCGGCGGGTCGGGATGCTCTGCTCACGCGTACTCCTGCGTCGTCGACGTCGCCGGCGCGGGGCTCGCGGGGTCGGCGGACCCCCGGTGCAGCGCCGGCTCGACGTGCAGTGCGCGGTCGACGTGGGGCAGCGAGCGCAGCCCGCGCTCGAGGTGGAACTGCGTGTAGGCGGCGATAAGCCCGCTCGCCTGCGCGCGGGCCCGCTCGTCGGCGGCATCCGCGGTCGGCCAGTCGCCGGTGAGGAGCGCGCCCAGCAGCTCAAGGGTCGCCGGGCTCACGCGCGGGGCGCCGGGAGGCGCCACGGCATCCGCCACCATGCCGCCCAGCTGCACGACGAACGCACTGTGCGGGCCCGGCGCGCCCGTCACGGCGCAGTCGGCGAAGCTCGGCGCCCAGCCCGCAATCGACAGGGCGCGCAGCAGATACGAGTCGAGGGTGAGGCTCGCATGGTGCTCGCCGCGCGAGAGAGAGCGCAACGCCCCGACGAGCAGCAGGTACTGCTGGGGGCCACCGCCGTCGTCGCCCGTGACCTTGTCGGCGGTCTCGACCATCGCGCTCGCGGCCGTGTAGCGGGCGTAGTCGGCGCTGATCTCGTCACCGTACGAGCCGAGGCTCACCGCCTGCTGGATGATGTCGAGGCTGCGGCCGCGGTACAGCTGCAGGTCGGCGACCATGAAGGGCTCGAGGCGGCTGCCGAAGCGGCTCGCCGTGCGGCGCACGCCCTTCGCGACGGCGCGGATCTTGCCGTGCTGCCGACCGAGCATCGTGATGATGCGGTCGGCCTCGCCCAGCTTGTGGGTGCGCAGCACGACTGCTTCGTCTCGGTAGGTCGGCACCGCCCCAGTATCGCGCGCTCGCCTGCGCGGGGGCCGCTCCCCCGCGGGGCGTTCACAATTCAGGACTATCGCGACGCGCGTGGGCTCAGCGACGCAGCGCAGCCGCCGAATCGGCGAGGGTCGCCACGGCTCGGTCGAGATCGTCCTGAGTTGTCGACGAACCCCAGGTGAAGCGGATCGCCGTGCGCGCCGTGTCGGGCTCGTAGCCCATCGCGAGCAGCACCGGCGAGGGCTCGTCGCGGCCAGCGGCGCACGCCGACCCGCTCGAGGCGAGGATGCCGCGGTCGTCGAGCGCCTGCAGCAGGGGCTCGCCCCCCAGCCCCGGCACGACGAACGAGGCGTGGGCGGGCAGCCGCTCGACCGCGTGGCCGGTGAGCTGCGCACCCGGTACGGCCGCCACGACGGCCGCGATGAACGCGTCGCGACGGGCTGCTTCCGCGCTCCACCGGTCGGGATGCGCCTCGCGCTCCTCCCCCGCGAGCTGCAGCGCGACGGCGAGCCCCACCGCTCCCGCCACGTTCTCTGTGCCGCTGCGACGCTCCCCTTCCTGGCCGCCGCCGTGGATGATCGGCTCGAGCCGCGCGCGCGTGTGCAGAATGAGCGCGCCCACGCCCTTGGGCCCGCCGAGCTTGTGGGCCGAGACGCTCACGGCGTCGGCCGTCAACAACTCAGGACTATCCGCCGGGTCAAGGGACAGCCACCCCGCGGTCTGCACGGCGTCGACGTGGAAGAGCGCGCCGCGCTCGCGAGCCTCCTCGCCCAGCGCGTGCACGGGCTGCACCGTTCCGACCTCGTTGTTGGCGTGCTGCACGCTCACGAGCGCGGTGTCGTCTCGGAGGGCGGAGCGCAGGAGCGCAGCATCCGTTCGTCCTGAGTTGTCGACGGGCAGGCGCGTGACCTCGACGCCGTGCCACCGCGCGAGGTAGTCGGCCGCGGCGAGCACCGCCTCGTGTTCGACCGCGCTCACGATCACGTGCCGTCCGCGGCCGCTCGCGATCGCTCCGAGCGTCAGCCCGATGACGGCGAGGTTGTCGGCCTCCGTGCCGCCGCCCGTGAGCACGACCTGGGGTTGGCGCACTCCGGTGGCGCGGGCGATCACGGCGCGGGCTCGATCGAGCCCCGCCGCCGCGCTGCGCCCGAGCGCGTGCGTGCTCGACGGGTTGCCGTAGTCGCCGGTCAGGTACGGCCACATCGCCTCAAGCACCTCGCGACGCACGGCCCCCGTCGCGGCCTGATCGAGGTCGATGATGCTCACGGCACCGGCGCGCGGTCGATGTCGAGGTCGATGTCGATGTCGATGTCGAGGCCCAGGTCGAGCGCCGGAGCGCTGTGGGTGAGCGCGCCGACCGAGATGACGTCGACGCCGGTCTCGGCGATCGCGCGCACCGTGTCGAGGGTGACGCCGCCACTCGCCTCGACGATGGCGCGTCCGGCGATGAGCGCGACACCGTCGCGCAGCTCGGCGAGCGTGAAGTTGTCGAGCATGATCGTGTCGGGCTCCGCGGCGAGCACGGCCGGCAGCTGCTCGAGCCGGTCCACTTCGACCTCGAGGTGCATCGTGTGGGGGATGCGCGCGCGCACTGCCCGGATCGCGTCCGTCAGGTCGAGCCCCTGGGCGGCCAGCACCGCGAGGTGGTTGTCTTTGAGCATGACCGCGTCCGAGAGCGAGAAGCGGTGGTTGTGGGCAGCACCGGCCCGCACTGCGGCCTTCTCGAGGGCGCGCAGACCCGGCGTGGTCTTGCGGGTGTCGACGATGCGCGCGCTCGTACCGGCGACCGCGTCGACGTAGCGGCGGGTGAGCGTGGCGATGCCGCTGAGACGCTGTGCGAGGTTGAGCGCGACGCGCTCCCCCAGCAGGATGCTCCGGGCCGAGCCGTGCACCGTCGCGACGAGCGCGCCGGGTTCGAGCGCGGCACCGTCGTCGAGGTGCCGCTCAACCTCGAGGTTGCCGTCGGCGCGGGCGAACGCGAGCTCGAGCGCGAGACCGCCAGCGAGCACGCCGGCGCTGCGGCTCACCACGCGAGCGGTCGCGCGGGCCGCAGCCGGGATGGCCGCCTCGCTGGTCACGTCTCCCCACGGGGCGTCCTCGGCGAGGGCTGCGTCGACGACGGCGAGCACTGCGGAACGGGGCGCATCTGCGTTCTCCTGGGCGACTCCGTCGCTGGCGCGTCCCGTTGCGCTCGCGCCGATCATGCCGGCACCTCCTCGGTGCGGCGTGACGCGGGACCCGACCTGTTCGTCCACAACTCAGGACCATCGCGATCGGGGCGCACGAAGACTCGCCGCAGGCGCTGCGCGGCATCCAGGGTCGGGTAGTCCGTGCGGGCGTGAGCGCCTCGGGATTCCCTGCGTGCGAGGGCCGCGGCGCAGGTGAGGCGCGCGAGCGGCAGAAGACTGCGCGCTTCGTCGTCGGCCGGCCGGGCATCCGCGAGTTTCTGGGCGAGAGTCGACATTTCGGTGCCGTCACGCTCCAGGCCGAGCGTTGCCCATGCGTGATCTTTGATGGTGCCGGCCGTCCAGTCGCGAACCCCGTCCCGCAGCGCGTCGGGCGCGATCGCAACGTCGAGCAGCACGGGCTCGCCGCTCATCGCGCGGGCGGGATAGTCCTGAGTTGTTGACGCAGCGGTCGGATCGTCCTGAGTTCTTGACACGACTGGTGCGAGCGCGGGCGGGTCGTGCGGGCGCGACACCGCGTCCCCCGCGCGCCACCCGACCACCACCGCCTCGAGCAGCGAGTTGGAGGCGAGCCGGTTGGCCCCGTGCACGCCCGTCGACGAGGTTTCGCCCACAGCGAACAAGCCCGGCAGCGTCGTGCGACCATCCATGTCGGTGAGCACTCCCCCCATCGCGTAGTGCGCAGCCGGGGTGACCGGCACCGGGGAGCGCGTCCAGTCGACGCCCGTCGCGCGCACGAGCGCGTCGATGGTGGGAAAGCGCTCGCGCAGCAGGGATGCGCCCAGCATCGTCGCGTCCAGCAGCACGGGCCGACCATCCTGGCGCCGCATCTGCTGGGCGATCGCGCGCGCCACGATGTCCCGGGGAGCGAGCTCGCCACGCGGATCGACCTCGAGCATGAAGCGGCGGCCGGACTCGTCGAGCAGGGCGGCACCCTCGCCGCGCACCGCCTCTGACACGAGTCCGCCGCCGGCGAGAACCGTGGGATGGAACTGCACGAACTCGAGATCGGCGAGAGCCGCTCCCGCCGCGTAGGCGAGCACCACACCGTCCCCGGTCGAGACCGGCGGATTGGTCGTATGGCGGTACAGGCGACCGCTGCCGCCGGTGGCGAGCACGACGGCGTCAGCCCTGATCGTCTCGACGCTCGCTATCGCACCCGGCGCCGTCGTCTGCACGACGGCACCCACGACGGCGTCGTCGCGCACGAGAAGCTCGTTCGCACGGGCGAACTCCCGCGCCCGGATGCGGCCGGTGCCGACCGCGGCGGCGAGAGCCGCCTCGATGAGGCGACCGGTCGCATCCCCACCCGCGTGCAGGATGCGCGCCACCGAGTGCGCCGCCTCCAGACCTCGCGCCCAGTCGCGCACGGGCTCGAACGGCGGAACAGCCCCACCCGCGGCGTCGAACTCGACGCCGAGCGCCACGAGGTCCATGATGCGCGCCGGGCCCTCCGAGGTCAGCACCCGTACGGCCTCCGGGTCGCACAGCCCAGCGCCCGCATCGAGCGTGTCCTGTGCGTGCAACTCAGGACTATCGTCACCGAAGACCGCCGCGGCGATGCCGCCCTGCGCCCACGACGTGGAACCCGCCGTCAGCACGTCCTTCGTGACGATCGTCACGTCGTGGTACCGCGCGGCTCGAATCGCGGTGATGAGCCCGGCCATGCCGCTGCCGATGACGAGAATGTGCGCCATGTCGCGGCCTATCCGCGCGGCTTCGCTGCGAGCATCCGCTCGAGCGCCAGGCGCGCATCGTCTTGAATTGTCGACGCGACCGCGATCTCGTTGACGACGCGGCCGGCGACGAGCTCCTCGAGCACCCAGGCGAGGTACCCGGGGTGGATGCGGTACATGGTCGAGCACGGGCAGATGACGGGGTCGAGGCAGAAGATCGTGTGCTGCGGGTACTCGGCCGCCAACCGGTTGACCATGTTGATCTCGGTGCCGATCGCGAACGTCGTCGGCTCGGTCGCGTCGGCGACGGCGCGGCGGATGTAGTCGGTCGAGCCCGCTTCGTCGGCCGCGTCGACGACCGGCATGGGGCATTCGGGATGCACGATCACTCGCACCCCCGGGTGCGACTCGCGCGCCGCGACCACCTGGTCGACCGTGAAGCGCTTGTGCACGCTGCAGAACCCGTGCCACAGGATGACGCGCGCGTCGAGCAGCTCGTCGCGCGTCGAGCCGCCGAGGGGCTTGCGCGGGTTCCACATCGGCATCTGCGTCAGCGGCACCCCCATCGCCTTGGCGGTGTTGCGGCCCAGGTGCTGGTCGGGGAAGAACAGCACCCGCTGCCCCCGCTCGAACGCCCAGTCCAGAACCGTCGACGCGTTCGACGACGTGCAAACGATGCCGCCGTGCTGTCCGCAGAAGGCTTTGAGCGCCGCCGAGGAGTTCATGTACGTCACGGGGATGATGGGCGCGCGTCCGTCGGCGTCGGGCTCATCCCCGTACACCGAAAGCAGCTCCTCCCACGCGGCCTCGACGGAGTCCTCGTCGGCCATGTCGGCCATCGAGCAGCCGGCGGCGAGGTTCGGCAGGATCACCGTCTGGTCGGGCCGCGCGAGGATGTCCGCCGTCTCTGCCATAAAGTGCACCCCGCAGAACACGATGTACTCGGCGTCGGGCTTCGTGAGCGCCGCGTTGGCCAGCTGGAAGGAGTCGCCGAGGAAGTCGGCGTGCTGCACGACCTCATCGCGCTGGTAGAAGTGCCCGAGGATGACGAGGCGGTCGCCCAGAGCATCCTTGGCCTCACGGATGCGCCGGTGCAGGTCTTCCGTCGACTCGTCCTGGTAGGCGGCTGGCAGCGCTCCCTGCCGCGGGCTGCCCGTCGGAATCACGTCGAACATCGAGGAGCCCGGGCCGTACCCGGGTTCCGCGTCGAACTCCCACGGCCCTCTCGCGAGGTCGGGCGTGCAGGTGTCGCCGGGCGCGGTGCCGTTGGTGATCGCGCGGATGGTGGTGTCGAGAGTGGTCATGCGGGATTCCTAGCGGGTGAGGGCCGCGCGAGGCTCGCGCGCCGTGGTCAGGGGCCCGACATCGACGAGCTCGATGTCGGAGTTGTACCGGTAGAGCCGCGGTGGGCGGTGGCGGCCGCCCGTGACGACCTGATCGGTGGGGACGATCGCGCCGGAGGATTCCATCTGGCGGCGGAAGTTCGCGGGGTCGAGGGGCCGCTGCAGCACGGCCTCGTGCACGCCGCGCAGCTCGGCGAGCGTGAACATCGGGCCGAGGAAGGCGTGGGCGATGCGCGAGTACTCCATCTTGGTGCGCAGGCGCCATAGCGCGTAGTCGACGATGAGGTTGTGATCGAAGGCGAGCTCGGGCAGGTCATCGGCGGGGAACCACTGCACGTTCTCGCCGAGACTCACACGCTCGGCCTCGTCGGGCCGCACGAGCGCCCAGTAGACGATCGACACCATGCGTCCGCCGGGCGAGCGGTCGACGTCGCCGAAGGCGTAGAGCTGCTCGAGGTAGGTGGGCTCGAGCTGGGTGGTCTCGGCGAGGGTGCGCCGCGCCGCGGCCTCGAGGCTTTCGTCGACGACGACGGAGCCGCCGGGCAGCGCCCATCGGCCCAGATGCGGTTCCCGGATGCGCCTCACCAGCGGCAGCCACACGCTCGGCGCGGGGCTCTCGTCGCCCTCCCCGTGCGCGGCGTCGCGCAGAGCGAAGATGACCGTCGACACGGCGAGGGCGATGTCGGGTGATGCTGCGGACATCAGGGCTCTCCTCTCGCACATGGCGACGCGGTCTGCACTCGCACTTATAGTCACTCTGACTAGAACAAAGTCTACCAGTTCAGGTCAGGAACACACGAACACGCCCAAGCCCTACCCGGGGCTCGGTCAGGATGCTCGCGGGCGCCACGCAGGCAGCACCGGGCGACAGAATGGGGCTCGTGGACGAGCTCTTCGTGATCCCGCTGTGGGCAGATCTCCTCGCCGTCGGCATTGGCGCGCTGCAGGGGGCACTGTTCGCGGCGCAGTTTCGCGACCGCAGACTCGACTGGCTCGGCGTCGCGATCATCGGCATCGTCGTCGGCTTCGGCGGCGGTCTGTTGCGCGACCTGCTGCTCAACGTTCCGCTCGCGACCCTGCAAACCAATTGGTACGTTCTCGTCGCCACCGGTGCGGCGCTCCTCGGCATGCTGCTCGAGCGCGTGTTCTCACGGGTCAACCCACTCATCACCGTGCTCGACGCGCTCACGATCGGCCTGTTCGGCGCGATCGGCACGACTAAGGCGCTCGCCCTCGGCCTGCCCGAGGTCGCCGCCGTCTTCGTCGGCGTCCTCGCCGCCGTGGGCGGCTCGATTCTGCGCGACCTGCTGCTCAACCTGCCCATCGCGCTCATGCACGTCGGCTCGCTCTACGCCGTCGCGGCGGCGGCAGGTTCAGGCACCATCGCCGTGCTGCTGGCGTTTGAGGTCGACGTGTTCGTAGCGGGCACGGCCGGTGTGGCGATCACCGTCGGGGTGCGCATGGCGTCGGTGCTGTTCGGCTGGAGCTTGCCCGAGCAGCAGGCGATCACTCGCCTGCCCAAGCTGCCCTCCATCCCCCGACGCGGAAGGCGCGACGGCGACCCGGCGCCGGAGGAGGGCAGCCGCACGGTCACGACATCCACTGGTGTGATCCACCTGCACCCGACGACGTCGTCGATCCCGGTCGTCGGCTTCGCGGCGCACGTGAGGCGTCGCTCCCCCATCCCCGGTGCGAGCCGCTCGCGCGGGTAGCCGCTCGATTGCGACAGAATCGGAGTGTGACCCTGCTCATCACCGGCGGCACCGGAACCCTCGGCCGCCCCACCGTCGAAGCTCTGCGCGCAGCCGGCGTCGAACCGCGCATTCTGAGCCGCCGTCCCGGCGACGCGCATGCCATCGCCGACCTGCAGTCGGGAGTCGGCCTGCGCGAGGCGCTCGACGGCGTCGACACGGTGCTGCATCTCGCCACGAACCGACGGTCGGATGCTCGCGCGACCCAGCGCCTCGTCGACGCTGCTCGTTCCGCGGGGGTGCACCACCTCGTGTACTTGTCGATCGTGGGCGTCGACGCCGTGCCGCTCGGCTACTACCGCGCGAAACTCGCGTGTGAAGAACTCGTCGCCGGCTCCGGCGTGCCGTACACGATTCTGCGGGCGACGCAGTTCCACGGCTTCGTGGCGGGGTTCTTCCGCGCTCAGCGTCTCCTGCCCCGCGTGATCGCGCTCGACGCGCCGTTCCAGCCCATCAGCACTGCGGCGGTCGCCGACCGCCTCGTCTCGCTCGCGGCCGTGGAGCCGGCGAACGCGCGTGTCGACGACCTCGGCGGCCCCGAGGTGCTGCCGATGGCCGAGCTCGCCCGGCAGTGGCTCGTCGCGCACGGCTCGTCTGCGGAGGCGGCCTCACGCCGGGTCACGCAGTGGCGCGCGCCCGGCAAACTCGTCGCCGCCTACCGCGCCGGGCTGCACACCACCGGGGTGCCCGGTCCGGGCATCCGCTTCGCCGAGTGGGCAGCGACCGCCTCATGACGCGCGCCTCCTGACGGGTGCAGATCGGGTCGGATGCGGCGGCGGCCCGTCGCCGGGCCGCCGCCGGGCGGCTCACGCTGCTACGCCCCGACGAGCTCTCCCGCGCGGTCGGGCGCGTCGAGCCGGATGGCGCGGTTGACCGCCGAGACCACGGCCTTGAGCGACGCGGTCGAGATGTCGGCGTCGATGCCGACACCCCACAGGGTGCGGCCGTTCACCTCGAGCTCGACGTAGGACGCGGCGAGAGCATCCCCGCCCGCGCTCAGCGCGTGCTCGACGTAGTCGAATAGGCGGATGCTCAAGCCGTGGCTCTCCATCATGCTGAGGAACGCCGCGACGGGACCATTGCCGGTCGCCTCGGTCGCGGCGATCTCCTCACCATCGCGCAGTGACGCGTTGAGCGTGACCGTGCCAGTCATGTCGGAGGCGGTGCGGGTCGACAGCAGCTCGAAACGACCCCACTTGGCGTCGGCCTGCGGCGCGGGCAGGTACTCGTCCTGGAAGATCTCCCAGATCTGGTCGCTCGTCACCTCGCCGCCGTCCGCATCGGTCTTCGCCTGCACGACGTGGCTGAACTCGATCTGCAGCTTGCGCGGCAGGTCCAGCTTGCGGTCGGTCTTCAGCAGGTAGGCGACGCCGCCCTTGCCGGACTGCGAGTTGACGCGGATGACCGCCTCGTAGGAGCGACCCAGATCTTGCGGGTCGACGGGAAGGTAGGGCACACCCCAGGGGATGTCGTTGGTCGTCACACCCGCGGCCTGAGCCCGAGCATCCATCGCCTCGAAGCCCTTCTTGATGGCGTCCTGGTGGCTGCCGCTGAAGGCCGTGTAGACGAGGTCGCCCGCCCACGGGCTGCGCTCGTGCACCTTGAGCTGGTTGCAGTACTCGGCCGTGCGCTTCACCTCATCGAGGTCGCTGAAGTCGAGCTGCGGGTCGATGCCCTGCGTGAAGAGATTGATGCCGAGCGCGACGAGGTCGACGTTGCCGGTGCGCTCGCCGTTGCCGAACAGGCAGCCCTCGATGCGATCGGCCCCGGCCAGGTAGCCGAGCTCGGCGGCGGCGACAGCCGTGCCGCGGTCGTTGTGCGGGTGCAGGCTGAGCAGCACGTTCTCGCGGTGGGCGAGGTGCCTATTCATCCACTCGATCGAGTCGGCGTACACGTTCGGCGTCGCCATCTCGACCGTGGCGGGCAGGTTGATGATGACCTTGCGCTCGGGCGTCGGCTCGAGCACCTCGAGCACGGCGTTGCACACCTCGACGGCGTACTCGAGTTCGGTGCCCGTGTAGCTCTCGGGGCTGTACTCGTAGAAGACCTCGGTGCCGGGCACCATCGCCTCGAACGAGCGGCACAGGCGCGCGCCCTCGAGCGCGATCTCCTTGATGCCCTCGCGGTCGCTACGGAACACGACCTCACGCTGCAGCACGCTCGTCGAGTTGTAGAAGTGCACGATCGCGCGCTTCGCGCCCTTGATGGACTCGTAGGTGCGCTGGATGAGGTGCTCGCGGCACTGCGTGAGCACCTGGATGGTGACGTCGTCGGGAATCAGATCCTGCTCGATGAGCGTGCGGACGAAGTCGAAGTCGGTCTGGCTCGCGCTCGGGAACCCGACCTCGATCTCCTTGAACCCCATGCGCACGAGCAGGTCGAACATGACCCGCTTGCGCTCGGGGCTCATCGGGTCGATGAGGGCCTGGTTGCCGTCGCGCAGGTCGACGGCGCACCAGCGGGGTGCGTGCGTGATGCGCTTGGTCGGCCACGTGCGGTCGGGCAGCTCGACGCGGATCTGCTCGTGGAACGGCGTGTACTTGTGAATCGGCATCCCCGAGGGCTGCTGGCGGTTCTCCATGGTGTGCTCCTGCTGATCTCGTCTGGTCGCTGCGGGCGGGTCTTCAGCCGACGACGGACTCCGCGACGAGGGAGGCTGGTGGACTAAGCCTCGTCGCGGCAGCGAAGAAGGAGCTGGCCGAACACCCTCTCAGGGTACACCCGCTCCCGGCGCGCTCGCCAACGCGACGTCCCGCCGCGTTTCCGTGCCAGATCTGACGCGAATGGGCGCTTGGCCGAGGAACGAGCGCCCATTTGCGTCAGATCTGGCGTTAGTGCGGCGGGGCGGGATGCTCGGCGCGCGCCGCGCGGGGGGGGCTAGAAGCCGAGCTTGCCGAGCTGCTTGGGGTCGCGCTGCCACTCCTTGGCCACCTTCACGTGCAGCTTGAGGTACACGCGACGGCCGAGCAGCGCCTCGATCGCGTGGCGCGCGCGGGTGCCGACCTCGGTGAGCCGCGAGCCGCGGTGCCCGATGATGATGCCCTTCTGGCTGTCGCGCTCCACCCACACGTTGGCGTAGATGTCGAGCACAGCGGAGCCCGAGCGCTCCGTCATCTCGTCGACGGTCACCGCAAGCGAGTGCGGCAGCTCGTCGCTCACGCCCTCGAGCGCGGCCTCGCGGATGAGCTCGGCCACCCGGTCGACCGCGGACTCCTCCGTCACGGCATCCGCCTCGTAGAGCGGCGGCGAGACGGGCAGCAGCGCGATGAGTTCGTCGGCGAGCAGGTCGACCTGGTCGCCCGTGACCGCCGAGAGCGGAATGACGGCGTCCCAGTCGCGCAGCTGCGACACGGCGAGCAGCTGCTCGGCGACGCGGGCCTTCGAGGCGTCGTCGGTCTTGGTGACGATCGCGACCTTGCGCGTGCGCCCGACCGCGTCGAGCTGCTCGTTGATGAAGCGGTCGCCAGGCCCGATCGGCTCGCCCGCCGGCACGCAGAACCCGATGACGTCGACGTCGCCGAGAGTCTCCTGCACGACGGCGTTGAGCCGCTCGCCGAGGAGCGTGCGCGGGCGGTGCATGCCGGGCGTGTCCACGACGATGATCTGGCCGGATGCCCGATGCACGATCCCTCGGATCGCCCGGCGCGTGGTCTGCGGCTTCGAACTCGTGATGGCGACCTTCTCGCCGACGAGGGCGTTCATGAGCGTCGACTTGCCGACGTTGGGCCGACCGACGAAGGTCACGAAGCCGGCGCGATGCTCGCCCTGACTCTGCGCCCCTGGCGCGCTCACGAGGGGCTGCCGTGCTGCTCGAGCCGGGCATCCTGAATCGGGGTGGAGCCCGTGTCGGCGGAGTGGGCGAAGGCGAGCTTCGCGTCGATGAGCGCCTGATCGGCCGAGACGAGCACCGTGACGACCCGCTTGCGGCGCCCCTCCGTGCGTTCGGCCGTGAGATGCAGCCCGTCGACCTCGGTCGTCGACCCGACGACGGGCAGGCGGCCGACATGCTTCGCGAGCAGGCCTCCTACCGTGTCGACCTCGTCGTCGTCGAGCTCGATGCCGAACAGGTCGCCGAGCTCGTCGACGGGCATGCGCGCGCTCACCCGGAACTCGTTGTCGCTCAGCTGCTCCGACATGGCGACGTCGCGGTCGTACTCGTCGCTGATCTCGCCGACGAGCTCCTCGATGAGATCCTCCATCGTCACGAGGCCCGCGATGCCGCCGTACTCGTCGACCACGAGGGCCATGTGGTTGGAGGCGAGCTGCATCTCGCGCAGGGCATCGTCGGCCTTCTTCGACTCGGGAATGAACAAGGCCGGCTTGGCGAGTTCCTCCACACTCGTCGTCGCGCACGCCGCGGGCTGCTCGTACGCGAGACGGGCCGCATCGCGCAGGTAGATGATGCCGAGCACGTCGTCGCTGCTCTCGCCGACGACGGGGATGCGCGAGACGCCCTTCGCGAGGAAGAGCGCCATCGCGTCGGTGACGGTCGACCCCTGCTCGATGATCACCATGTCGGTGCGCGGCAGCATCGTCTCCCGCACGATCGTCTCGTTGAAGTCGAAGATCGAGCGGATGAGGTCGCGGTCGTCGGCGTCGAGCACGTCGAGGTCGGTCGCCTCGTCGACCATGCTCAGCAGCTGCTCCTCGCTCGAGAATGTGGCGCTCTTGGGGCGGCCCGGCGTCACGCGGTTGCCGATCGCGACGAGCGCGTCGGCGAGCGGCCCCGTCATGAGCCGCACGGCTCGAATGAGCCAGTCGGTGTAGCGCAGCATCCCGCGTGGGTTCGCCCGGCCGACGCTGCGGGGGCTGGAGCCGACGAGGATGAACGAGACGATGATCATGATGGCGGCGCTGAGGGCGAGCGCCGTCCACCACTCCTCGAAGATCGACGCGAAGGCGAGCGTCACGAGCACCGCCGCGACCGTCTCGGCGACGATGCGGAGGAAGTTGAGCGCATTGACGTGAGCGCCGATGTCGCCGGCCACGGCGTAGAGCCGCTTCGGGCGCGGGCGCGCCGAGGCGAGGTCGAGAAGGTCGTTGCGGCTGACCACGCTGAGTGCGGCATCGATCGCGGCGAGCAGGCCAGCGAAGGCGACGAGCCCGAAGGCGACGACGAAGAAGACGACCGCGAGGGTCACTACTGGCGCTTCCGCTCATCGAGGGCGAAGCTGGCGAGGATGTCGCGTTGCAGCCCGAACATCTCGCGCTCCTCCTCCGGCTCGGCGTGGTCGAACCCGAGCAGGTGCAGCAACCCGTGCGTGGTCAGCAGCAGCAGCTCATCCAGGGTCGAGTGGCCGGCGGCCTCCGCCTGGCCCACGGCGACCTGCGGACACAGCACGATGTCGCCGAGCAGGCCGGGCGGGGTCGGCTCCTCGTCGCTGCCGGGCCGCAGCTCGTCCATCGGGAAGCTCAGCACGTCGGTCGGGCCCGGCTCGTCCATCCATTCGATGTGGAGGCGCTCCATCGCGCCCTCGTCGACGAGTTGGATCGCGAGCTCCGCATCGCGGTGCACTCTGAGCGCGTCGAACGCGTGCAGCACGAGCCGCTGCAGTGCGGATTCGTCGACCTCGAACCCCGACTCGTTGTTGATCTCGATCGACACCTCAGCGCCCCCCGGTCTCGGGTCGGGGGCGACGCGGGAAGCGGTCGCGCGGCTGCGCGGCGCCGCTGCGGGCGCCTCCGAGCCCAGAGCGGCGCTCGGCACGGTTGCCGCCGCTCGACTCTGCAACGCCGCGGCCCTGCTGGCGCTCGTACTGCTGCGCCTGCTTCTGCGCGTCGTACTTCGTGTAGGCGTCGACGATGCGGCCGACGAGCGAGTGGCGCACGACGTCGTCGGAGGTCAGGCGGGCGAAGTGGATGTCATCGATCTCGCCGAGCACACGAGTGACGAGCTGCAGGCCGCTTGCGCCGACGGGCAGATCGACCTGCGTGATGTCGCCCGTGACGACCATCTTCGAGCCGAAACCGAGCCGGGTGAGGAACATCTTCATCTGCTCGGGGCTCGTGTTCTGCGCCTCGTCGAGCACGATGAACGAGTTGTTGAGCGTGCGCCCGCGCATGTAGGCGAGCGGCGCGACCTCGACGACGCCCGTCGTGAGCAGCTTCGGCACGAGCTCCGGGTCCATCATCTCGTTGAGAGCGTCGTACAGCGGGCGCAGGTAGGGATCGATCTTGTCGGTGAGGGTGCCGGGAAGGAATCCGAGCCGCTCACCCGCCTCAACGGCGGGGCGGGTGAGGATGATCCGCTCGACCTCCTTGCGCTGCAGGGCCTGCACGGCCTTCGCCATGGCGAGGTACGTCTTGCCGGTGCCGGCCGGGCCGATGCCGAAGACGATGGTGTTCAGGTCGATCGCGTCGACATAGGCCTTCTGCCCGAGCGTCTTGGGGCGGATGCTCTTGCCGCGGCTCGTGAGGATCGCCTGGCTCAGCACCTCGGCGGGGCTGCCCGCGCCAGCGTCAAGGATGCGCGCCGACGAGGTCACCTCGGTCGGCCCGAGCTCCCGCCCCTGGCGCACCATCGCGATGAGCTCATCGACGAGGCGGTACGCGGCGTCGACCTGCACCGGATCCCCCGCGAGGGTCACCTGGTTGCCGCGCACGTGCACGTCGACGAGCGGGTACTGCGCCTCAAGCGTGGTGAGCAGGCGGTCTTGCGGGCCGAGCAGCCGCACCATGGCGACACCGTCGACCTCGAGTGACCGCCGAGCGGGCGGGGGCGCGGAGCGGGCGTCGGCGGAGTTCTGGTTGGCCGCCGCCAAGTCGTCAGTCGGCAAGGGTTCCTTCGGCTAGGCCGCCCGCGAGGACGTGGGCGTGAACGTGGAAGACGGTCTGGCCCGCGGCAGGGCCGGTGTTGAACACGAGGCGGAAGTCGCCGTCGGCGTGCTCGGCGGCCAGCGATGCCGCCACCGCGACCAGCTCCGCGAGCAGGCCGGGGTCGCCCGCGGCGAGCTCGGCGACGTCGCGGTACTGCGGCGTCTTGGGCACGACGAGGAGGTGCACGGGCGCCTTCGGGGCGATGTCGCGGAAGGCGATGACCGTGTCGGTCTCGTGCACGATGTCGGCGGGAATCTCGCGCGCGATGATGCGCTCGAAGATCGTCGGCTCGCTCATGGTCATGGCGTCCAGTCTAGAGCGCCGCGCCGACGAGGACGGGGTCTCCCGGTGCGCGGTCAGCATCGCGGGGCGCGGCCGTCACCAGCGGCCGAGCGCGGCGTTGAGGAGCGCGATCGCGGCGGGGCCCGCGGTGGACGTGCGCAGCACCGTGTCGCCGAGACGCACTCGCAGCGCTCCCGCCGCCTCCAGCTGGGCGAGCTCTGCATCGGCGATGCCCCCTTCCGGCCCGACGGCGAGCACGAGGTCGCCCTCCCCGAGCTCGGCCGCGGTGACCGAGCTGAGCGGACGCTCCGCCGCCGTATCGAGCACGATCATGACGGCTCCGGATGCCCGTGCCGCGAGCGGCGCGGTCGAGACGAGCTGCTCGACCTCCGGCAGCCACGGCCGCAGCGACTGCTTGCTCGCCTCCCGCACGATCGAGCTCCAGCGGGCGACGCCTTTCGCGACCTTCGCGCCCTCCCACCTCGACACGCTGCGTGCGGCCTGCCAGGGGATGACGCCGGCGACGCCGAGCTCGGTGGCCGCCTGCACGGCGAGCTCGTCGCGGTCGCCTTTCGCGAGCGCCTGCGCGAGCAGGATGCGCGGCGTCGGCAATGCGTGACGCTCTACCTCGTGGACACGCAGGCGCAGCTCGGCGGAGTCCACGTCGGTCACCGTGCCGTGCAGCACGAGCCCCGCGCCATCGCCGAGCCGCAGGCTCTCGCCGGGGCGCACGCGCGCCACGGTGACGGCGTGCCGGGCATCCGGGCCCCGCAGCGCGACGACCGCCTCGGGGCCGCCGCCGGCTGCCTCCAGCTGCGCCGCGAGGGAGTCGTCGAGGTAGAAGTGCGCCATGCGCCCGGCTAGAGGTTGAGGAAGCGGTCGCGCAGCTTCGAGAAGAGCCCCTGCTGGAACGTCGCGAACTGCGGCGGCACGGGCCGACGGCTTGCGGCGAACTGCTTGATGAGCTCGGTCTCCTTGCTGTTGAGCCGCGCCGGGGTGACCACCTGCACGCCGATCTTGAGGTCGCCGCGGCCGGAGCCACGCAGCCGCGTGATGCCGCGATCCTTGATCGTGATGATCTCGGCGCTCTGCGTGCCGGGCTTGAGCTCGACGCTCACATCGCCGTCGAGTCCCGGCAGCGTGACGGTCGTGCCCAGGATGGCGTCGGCCATCTGCACCTCGACGGTCGCGAGCAGGTCGTCGCCGTTGCGGCTGAAGGTCTCGTGGGTCTTGACCTTCATCTCGAGGTAGAGGTCGCCGTTGGGCCCGCCGGCGGGGCCGACCTCGCCCTGCCCGGGCAGCTGGATGCGCAAGCCCGTGTCGACGCCCGCGGGGATGTCGACGGCGACGGTGCGGCGTGCGCGTACCCGGCCCTGCCCGGCGCAGGTGGGGCAGGGGCTCGGGATGACCGTGCCGTAGCCGCGGCAGGTGCCGCACGGGCTCGAGGTGAGCACGTTGCCGAGCAGGCTGCGCACGGTGCGCTGGATCTGCCCGGAGCCGCGGCAGATGTCGCACGTGGCGGGCTCGGTGCCGGGTGAGCAGCAGGAGCCGTTGCACGTCTCGCACAGCACAGCCGTGTCGACCTCGATCTCGCGGTGCGTGCCGAAGATGATCTCGTCGAGCTCGACCTCGACGCGCAGGAGGGCGTCCTGCCCGCGCTCGCGGCGCGATCGGGGGCCGCGCTGCGACTGCCCGCCGCCGAAGAAGGTCTCGAAGATGTCGCCGAAGCCCCCGAAGCCGGATGCTCCGCCCATGCCGCTGCCGCCGCCCATGTCGTACTGCTGGCGCTGCTGCGGGTCGCTCAGCACGTCGTAGGCGTGCGTCACCTGCTTGAACCGTTCCGCCGCCTCCCCGCTCGGGTTGACGTCGGGGTGCAGCTCGCGCGCCAAACGGCGGTAGGCCTTCTTCACCTCATCGGCGCTCGCACCGCGATCGATTCCGAGCACCTCGTAGTGGTCTGCCACTTATTCCTCACCGAGCAGTCGCGACACGTAGCGCGCTACGGCGCGGACCGCTGCCATGTTGTTCGAATAATCCATTCGGGTGGGGCCGAGCACCCCGAGTTTCGCGCTCGAATCCCCGCCCATGCTGTACGCGCTCGTCACGACGGCCGCCTCGTGCAGCGCCTCGTCGTTCTCGCGGCCGATGCGCGCCGACACCCCCTGGCTGTCCAGCTGCATCTCGCTGAACAGCTTGAGCAGGGTCACCTGCTCCTCGATCGCCTCAAGGACGGGGTAGACGCTACCGGCGAAATCTTGTTCGGTGCGCACGAGGTTGGCGGCACCCGCCATGACGAGCCGGTCGGAGCGGTGCTCGTCGACGTGCCGCAGCAGCGCATCGGCGACGACCCGCACCGCCTCACGACGGTCGGGGGCGAACTGGCCGTCGAGGCTGCCAGCGACGGTGCCGACCTCCGCGAGAGCGCGGCCGGAGAGCGCCGCGTTGAGCTTCGCCCGCAGCTCGCCGACGAAGACCTCGTCGGCCTCGACGGGCAGTTCGATCATGCGCTGGTCCACGCGACCACCGTCGGTGATGAACACCGTCATGAGGCGCGTCGGGCTCATCGGAACGAGCTCGATGTGCCGCACGCGCGCATTGCCGAGGGTCGGGTACTGCACGAGCGCGACCTGGTTGGTGAGCGAGGACAGCAGGCGAACGGTGCGCGCGAAGACGTCATCGAGGTCGACGGACTGGTCGAGGAAGGCGGCGATGGCCTGACGCTGGCCCGCGCTGAGCGGCCTGAGGTCGGCGAGCTGGTCGACGAAGACCCGATAGCCCTTGTCGGTCGGCACCCGTCCCGACGAGGTGTGGGGAGCCGAGATGAGCTCCTCCTCCTCCAGGAGTGCCATGTCGTTGCGGATGGTCGCGGCGGAGACACCGAACTGGTGTCGGTCGACGATCGCCTTCGAGCCGACGGGCTCGCGCGAGGCGACGTAATCCTGCACGATGGCCCGCAGCACGTGCAGAGCGCGGTCGGAGACCATCGTCGCCCCTTTCCTCGTCCTGGCCATCATCGCGATCCTGCGGCTGGCACTCGATTCCTCTGACTGCCAATTCTACCCCGCAACACTCTGAGCGCATCGTTGCCTCCGGCGAGGGTGCGCACTACGGTGTTGATGTGCGCGCACCGTGCGGAGCAGCCATGCACACCGCAACGATGCGAGTCACGCGACAGGCTCCACCCCGGGTCCCTCATTGTTCGGACGATTGAAAGGCAGCACTCACATGACTGAGTCCACTCCGCCCCCCGCAGCTCCTCAGCCCGCTCAGCCCCTCAGCGAGACCGAGGACCGCCAGTGGGCTTCCTTCGCCCACCTCGGCGGAATCCTGGGCTTCCTGCCCGCGCTCATCATCTGGCTCGTCTTCAAGGACCGCGGCTCGTTCACGAACCAGGAGTCCAAGGAGGCGCTGAACTTCCAGATCACGGTGGCGATCGCGCAGGTCGTCATCTTCATCCTCAACGCCATCCTCGGCGCTGTGACGTTCGGGCTCTGGGCACTGATCGGCTGGATCTTCCCGCTCGCCGTGTGGGTGTTCGCCGTGATCTTCTCGATCATGGGCTTCACGAAGGCGAAGGACGGCACGGCCTACCGCTACGCCGTGTCGATCCGCTTCATCAAGTAGCACCGTCGGTTTCTCGCCCGCGGGGGCTCAGCGCGGTATCGCGCCGAGCCCCTGCGGTGTTTAATGGGCGCATGAGCCAGCAGCCTCCCGTGAACCCGTACGCTTCAGCGCCGACGCCCCTGCGGCCCGAGGATGAGAAGCTGTGGGCGACGCTCATCCACATCGGCGGCATCTTCTTCGGCTTCGTGCCCGCGCTCGTCGGCTATCTCGTCCTCAAGGATCGCGGGCCGTTCATCCGCGGCCACTCGACGACGGCGCTGAACTTCCAGCTCACGATGCTCATCGGGTACGTCGCCGGCTACGTCTTGGCCTTCGTGTTCATCGGCTTCCTCGTGCTGCTCGCGGTGGGCATCCTCGTTCTCGTCTACGGGATCATCGCCGCGATCGCCGCCAACCGCGGCGAGGAGTACTACTACCCGATCGCCATCAAGTTCCTGAACTAGCTCGCTCGCGCCAGCTCAGTCGGGCAGCAGTCGGCGCACGACCGCGTCGGCGAGCAGCCTGCCGCGGAGGGTCAGCACGATGCGCCCGGCGAACGCCGAGGCAGGGTCGATGAGCTCGTCGGCGAGCAGCCCGGCCACCTCGCGACGCGCCGCGGGGGTCAGCAACCCACGATCGATCCCCTCGCGCAGCCGCGTCTCCAGCAGCACTCGCTCGACGCGCCGCGTCTCGGCATCCAGGATCTCCCGGCCCGCCGCGGGGCTCGTGCCTGCGGCGAGGCGCTGGGCGTACGCATGCGGGTGCTTGACATTCCACCAGCGCACCCCGCCGACGTGGCTGTGCGCACCAGGGCCCACGCCCCACCAGTCCTGCCCCGTCCAGTAGGCGCGGTTGTGCCGCGACCGATGATCCGGTGACGTCGCCCAGTTGCTCACCTCGTACCAGTGGTATCCGGCCGCGGTGAGCCGGGCATCCGCCGCCTCGTACGCGGCCGCGTGCAGGTCGTCGTCGACGGGCGGCACCTCGCCCCGTGCGATCTGCCGGGCGAGCTTCGTGCCCTCCTCCACGATGAGCGCGTAGGCGCTCACGTGGTCGGGTTGCTCCGCAAGCGCGGCCGCGAGGCTGGTCTCCCAGTCGTCGGCCGATTCTCCCGGCGTTCCGTAGATCAGGTCCAGGCTCACCGCGAGCCCCGCCGCGCGCGCCTCCGCGACCCGTCGCGCCACGTTCTCGGGATCGTGCGTGCGCTCGAGCGTGCGCAGCACATGCGGCACGGCCGACTGCATCCCGAAGGACACGCGCGTCACGCCCGCCTCGGCGAGCGCCACGAGACCGGCCGCATCGATCGAGTCGGGGTTCGACTCCGTCGTCACCTCGGCGCCGGGCGCGAGACCGAAGCGCTCGCGCACGGCGTCGAGCATGCAGGCGAGGGCGGCGGGCGGCAGGATGGTCGGCGTGCCACCGCCGAAGAAGACCGTGTTGGCCGGCCTGGGCGGCAGACCTGCGCTCTGCAGGACGTGCGCGGCGAGGTCGAGCTCGGCGATCGCCTGGTCGGCGAAGTCGCTGCGCCGCACCCCGCGCACCTCGTCGGCCGTGTAGGTGTTGAAGTCGCAGTAGCCGCATCGCACCCGGCAGTAGGGAACGTGCAGGTACACACCGAGGTCGCGCTGGTCGGCGCCCTCCACGACGCTCGGCGGCAGCAGCCCGTCCTCGGGGGCCGGGTCGGCGAGCGGCAGGGCACTGGGCACGGCTCCATCCTCCCAGCCCAGCACGCACGCCCCGTACGTGCGGCATGTACACAATTCAGGACGAGAGACTGCACAACAGCGGTCGGGATGCCCCATCCTGCGTGTCACGACGGCAGAGCATCCCCTTGTCCTGAGTTGTCGACACGCGCCCCTGACAAGCCCGCAGAGCGAGCGCCCCGAACAGACCGGTGTGGAGAGTGAAGCGTGACGAGGAGTGAGAGCGGCGGGGCGGCCTCGCTGCCGGAGGAGATCGACGTGCTCATCGTCGGCGGCGGGCAGGCCGGCCTCGGCATGGGGTATCGACTACGCCAGGCTGGCGTGCCCTTCGTGATCGTCGACGACCGCGAGCGCGTCGGCGACGTGTGGCGCGCGCGCTGGCGCAGCCTCGTGCTCTTCACTCCGCGACGGTTCTCGGCGCTGCCGGGGCTGCCCCTTCCCGACTCGGTGGGCACCTACCCCACCAAAGACGAGATCGCCGACTACATGGAGGCGTTCGCGCGGCAGCACGCGCTGCCCATCGTGCCGCAGACCCGCGTCACGTCCATCCTGCGCGACGACGACCGCGAGGGCCGAGCGTTTCTCACCGAGACCACCGGCGGCACCGTGCGCTCGCGTGCCGTCGTCATCGCCACCGGTCCGTTCCAGTACCCGCGCGTTCCCCGCGTCGCCGCTGGCCTGCACCGCGACGTCGTGCAGGTGCACTCGACCGCGTACGAGGGGCCGGAGGACCTTCCGCCCGGCCGCATCGCGGTCGTCGGCGGCGGCAACTCGGCCGCCCAGCTCGCCGACGAGCTCTCGGCCAGCCACGAGGTCACGATGATCGCACCGCAGAAGCCGTGGTTCATTCCCGAGCGCATCCTCGGCGTGACCGTCTACTGGCCGCTGAAGATCTTCGGCATCCTCAGCTCGCCCGCCGACAGCGCCATCAGCGAGTACATCCACTCGCGCGGCGACGGCATCCTCGGTACGCAGGCACAGCGCGCCATCCGCCGGGGGCGGATGCGGTTGCTCACGAGCCGTGTCGTCGGCGCCGCCGACCGAGAGCTGGAGCTGCAGGACGGCACGCGGGTCGAGGTCGACGGCGTGCTGTGGGGCACCGGATTCCGCGCCCACTACCCTTTCGTGCGCATCGACGAGGCGCTCACCGAGCATGGCGCACCCCTGCACGACCGCGGCGTCTCCCCCGTCGACGGCCTCTACTGGATCGGGCTGCCCTGGCAGCGTCGGCTCGACTCGTCGATCATCCACGGTATCGCCGCCGATTCGCGCGAGCTCGCCGAGGTCGTGCGCAGTCGCCTGCGCCGCTCTGGCAGGGTGGAGGCGTGACCACCACCATCCTCTGGGACGTCGACGGAACCCTTCTGGTGAACGCCTACTCCGGCGGCGGCGAGCTCTACCACTCCGCGGTCGAGCGCACCGTCGGCCGCGAGCTCGGTCCGCCGCTGCCGCGCACGCACGGCAAGCCCGACGGGCTCATCCTCAGCGAGATCCTCGCCCACTTCGGCTACGGAGACGACTGGCACGAGCGCGCCCGCGCCGTGCTCGACGAGCTCTCGGTAGAGCGTGCCGAGCGCGGCGACCGTCGCGAGACCGCACCGGGAGTCGAGGATGCTCTGCGCGCGTGCGCCGCCCACGGGTGGCGCAACGCTCTCCTGACGGGCAACTCGCTGACGCGGTCGCGCGTCAAGCTCGAGGGTGCCGGGCTCACGCCTGAGACCCTCGGCACGGCCGCGTTCGACTGGGAGCACTCGTTCTTCGGCGCGACCGCGCGCGACCGCAGCGAGATCACGTCGGCCGCCCGCGCGGCTCTGCCGGAGGACGCCCTGGTGATCATCGGCGACACCCCGCGCGACGATGAGGCGGCCCGGGCTGCGGGCATCCCGTTCATCGCCGTCGCGACGGGAGCCTTCACGGTCGACGAGCTGCAGCAGACGGAGGCGCTGCTGGTGGTGCCCGATCTGGTCGCCGGGCGCGACGCGGTGCTCGACGCGATCGCGGCGCTGCCTGCCCCTCCCCGCGTCGGATGACCGGGCGCGCCTACCCGACGGCGTCGTAGATCTGCACGAACCAGATCTGCTGCATGCGGTACAGCATCACCGCCACCGTGATCGCCGCCACCCCGAGGATGATGGTGGCCCACCGCGAGCGATCGATGAGCGCCCAGACGATCGCGAGCACGGGCAGCAGGAGCGCTGTGACGAGGTAGATCCAGTACTCGACCGGGTCGCCGGTGGGCGTGTTGCCCGCGAACGGGGCGACGATCGACACGACGATCTGCGCGATGAGCAGCACGACGACGAGCGCCGAGCCGAGCACGGACGCGTCGTTGGGCCGGGTGCCGATGCCGCCGAGCACGAGGCAGACGAGACCCACGGCCAGCGCGACGACGATCTGCGCGATGGTGAACCACTCGATCATCCGGCTACCTCCTGGGGGAACCCCACCAGCGTACGGCCGACGCCGGCGCGCACCGAGACGAGCGCGACGAGCCGTCCGTGCGCGTCGACCGCTGCGACGGGCTCGGCGTCGGCCGACGTGGCGGGCAGGGCGAGGGTCTTGCCGTGGCCGAGGTCGCGCGCCTGGTCGCCGCTGACGCTGAGCACGGGGAACAGGCGGGCCGCGATCTCGGCGGGAGCCACGAGCGCCGTCGACGCGATGTCGTCGACCTGCACGGCGCCCGACACGGGAAACGGGCCCACGCGCGTACGGCGCAGCGCCGTGAGGTGGCCGCCGACCCCCAGATCGGCACCGAGATCGCGGGCGAGCGCGCGAATGTAGGTACCGGAGGAGCAGTCGATGCGAGCATCCACGTCAATGCCCGTGGCGTGCCGGCGCACGTCCAGAACCGTGAACGCGCTGACCGTGACATTGCGGGCCGCGAGTGCGACCTCCTCGCCCGCACGCACCCGATCGTAGGCGCGTCGACCGTCGACCTTGATCGCGCTGACCGCGCTCGGCACCTGCTCGATCTCGCCGGTCAGGCTGCGGATGCCCTGCTCGAGCCGCGCCGACGTGACGGCGTCGAGAGCCGCCGGGTCGGGCGCGCCGATCGGCTCCCCGTCGGCGTCGTCGGTCGTCGTCGCGACGCCCAGTCGCAGGGTCGTCTCGTAGGTCTTGTCGAGCCCGACGAGGTAGGTGAGCAGGCGCGTCGCGGGGCCGACGCCGAGGGTCAGCAGCCCTGTCGCCATCGGGTCGAGGGTGCCGGCGTGGCCGACCTTGCGCGTGTCGAGCGCGCGGCGCGCCCGCGCGACGACGTCGTGGCTCGTGAGGCCCTGCGGCTTGTCTACGAAGAGCATCCCTGCGGTCACGTCTCCACGCTACCGCCCGGCGCGCGGTGCGTAGGATGCCCTGCATGCGCATCGCGGTGATCGGAGCCGGCGCCGTCGGCGGCACCCTCGCAGCGCTGCTCCAGCGCGCGGGGCACGATGTCGTCGTCACGGCTCGGGGCGAGCACGGCGCGGCGATCGAACACGACGGGCTGCTGCTCACGGGCGGGTGGGGCGTGCACCGCGCCCGCGTGCGGGTCGTCGAGTCTCTCGCTGCCCCGCTCGACCTGCTCGTCCTCGCGACGAAGGTGCACGACACGGCGGCGGCCCTGGGCGCCGCGGCGCGCCTCGACGGCACTCCGGTGATCGTGGTGCAGAACGGCCTCGGCGGCGAGGCCGCGGTGCGGGATGCTCTGCCGCACTCCCCCGTGGCGATCGGCCTGGCGCTCTTCGCGGCGAGCCTCCTCGAGCCAGGGCAGATCGAGGTGACAGGCCCGAACCCGCTCGTGGTCGGCGGTGACCCGACCGCTGTCGCCGCGGCCCTGCCGGCGCTGCGGTCGGCACTGCCGGCGCAGGTCACCGTGGCAGACGACATCGTGGGCGCGCAGTGGACGAAGCTGCTCGTCAACCAGGTCAATGCGCTGCCGGCGATCACCGGGTGGAGCGTGCAGCAGGTCGTCGCGCACGACGGCCTGCGCGCGATGCTCACGCGCGGCATGCGTGAGACGGCGACGGTCGCCCGGGCGGCGGGTGTGAGAATCGCGCCCCTCGGCGCGGTGGGCCCGGACGAGGTCGCCCTGCTGCTGAACGACGATGCCGCCGCGGGCGAGGCGGTGCCTCGGGCTCTGGCCGAGGGCATGGGCGACGTGCCGAATCCGGCGTCGACGCTGCAGAGCATCCGTCGGGGGCGCGCCACCGAGATCGACGCCCTCAACGGCGTTGTCGTCGCCGCCGGATCCGCGCACGGCGTGGCGACGCCCGTGAACGCGCTCATGGTCGAGCTCGTGCACGAGGTGGAGCGCACGGGCGCGTTCCTCGATCCCACCGCCGCGCTCGCCCGACTCGTCGCGTCAACAACTCAGGACTAGCGCGCCCGACGCGTCTCGACTCGCCCGAGATCGGCACCGCACGAAGGGATAGTCCTGAGTTGTTGACGCCCGGGGGTGGTTAGCGCATCGCCTTCGTGTGCCAGACAGTCTTGATCTCGACGAACGCGCCGATGCGATCGAGCGACGGCGCAGGGATGCCCGGCTGGGGCTGCAGCACGCGCGTGAGGGTCTCTGCCGCAGCGATCTGCAGGTCGACCCACTCCAGGTCGCCCGCTCCGGCCAGGTCGAGCGCGTTGACGTCGGCGTGCGCGGCGAGCCACGGCGCGATTTCGGCCGGCGACCCGGTGAGGATGTTGACGACTCCCCCGGGTACATCCGAGGTGGCGAGCACCTCCCCGAGGGAGATCGCCGAGAGCGGCGCGCGCTCGTGCGCGACGACGACGACCGTGTTGCCTGTGAGGATCGCGGGCGCGACGACGGCGGCGAGGCCGAGCAGAGAGGCTCCCGTCGCCTGCTGCGGCGCGATGATGGCGACGACGCCGGTCGGCTCGGGCACGGAGATGTTGAAGTAGGGCCCGGCGACGGGGTTGGCGTTGCCGGCGACCTGCGCGTACTTGTCGGCCCAGCCCGCGTACCAGACCCACAGGTCGATGGAAGCGTCGACCTGCGCGGCCGCCGCGGAGGCGGAGACTCCCTCCGACTGCACGATCTCGTCGGCGAACTGCGCACGGCGCCCCTCGAGCAGCTCGGCGATGCGGTACAGCACCTGTCCGCGGTTGTAGGCGGTCGCGCCGGCCCAGCCGCTCACAGCGCTGCGGGCCGCGACGACCGCGTCGCGGGCGTCCTTGCGGGAGGCCTGCGCGGCGTTCGCAAGAAAGCCGCCCTTCGGCGTGGTCACCTCGTAGGTGCGGCCGCTCTCACTGCGGGGGAACGCGCCGCCCACGTAGAGCTTGTACGTCTTGGGCACGGTGAGTCGGCTCACTTCGCCACCGCCTTCTTGGTCGCCTTGCGCTGTTCCTTGGTGGCGCCGCTCTTCGCGCCGCTCGTGACCGCTCGGGATGCCGACCTCGAGCCGGCCGCGGCTCCGCCAGCTGCGTCCCAACCCCCGGAGGCCAGGTACGCGGCGAGCCCGTGCCGGCCACCTTCGCGGCCGTAGCCCGACTCTTTGTAGCCGCCGAACGGCGAGCTGGGGTCGAATCGGTTGAAGGTGTTCGCCCAGATGACGCCGGCGCGCAGCTGGTCGGCGAGGGCGAGCATGCGGCTGCCCTTCTCCGTCCAGATGCCCGCCGAGAGCCCATAGGGCGTGTTGTTGGCTTTCGCGATCGCCTCGGCCGGCGTGCGGAACGTGATGACGGAGAGCACGGGCCCGAAGATCTCCTCGCGCGCGATGCGGTGCGCGGGCGAGACCTGCGTGAAGATCGTCGGCGCGAACCAGAAGCCTTTGTCGGGGATCACGCAGTCGGCGGTCCAGCGCTCGGCGCCCTCCTCCTCACCGACGTCGCTGAGCGTGCGGATGCGCTCGAGCTGCGCGGCGGAGTTGATCGCGCCGATGTCGGTGTTCTTGTCGAGGGGGTCGCCCATGCGCAGCGTCGACAGGCGCTGCTTGAGGCGGTCGATGACCTCGTCGTGCACGTTCTCCTGCACGAGCAGGCGGCTGCCGGCGCAGCACACGTGGCCCTGGTTGAAGAAGATGCCGTTGACGATGCCCTCGATGGCCTGGTCCATGGGTGCGTCGTCGAAGACGATGTTCGCCGCTTTGCCGCCGAGCTCGAGCGTGAGCTTCTTGTTCGTTCCCGCGACGGAGCGCGCGATCATCCGCCCGACGCCCGTCGAGCCGGTGAAGGCGACCTTGTTGACGTCGTCGTGGGTCACGAGGGCCTGACCGGTCGAGCCGGGGCCGGTGACGATGTTGACGACGCCCGCGGGAAGCTCGGCCTGCTGCAGGATCTCGGCGAAGAGCATCGCCGTGAGCGAGGTGGTCTCGGCGGGCTTGATGACGACGGTGTTGCCGGCCGCGAGAGCGGGGGCGATCTTCCAGGCGAGCATGAGCAGCGGGAAGTTCCAGGGGATCACCTGCGCGGCGACGCCGAGCGAGCGCGGGTTCGGCCCGAGCCCGGCGTACTCGAGCTTGTCGGCCCAGCCGGCGTAGTAGAAGAACCAGGCGGCGACGAGCGGCACGTCGACGTCGCGCGTCTCGCGAATCGGCTTGCCGTTGTCGAGCGCCTCCGCCACGGCGAGCTCGCGGCTGCGCTCCTGGACGAGGCGGGCGATGCGGAACAGGTACTTGCCCCGGTCGCTGCCGCTCATGCGCGACCAGACCTTCTCGTACGAGCGTCGGGCGGCGGCGACGGCCCGGTCGACGTCGCGCTCGTCGGCCTGCGCGATGCGCGCGATGACCTTCTCGGTCGCGGGAGAGATCGTGTCGAAGACCTCCCCGCGCCCGTCGACGAACTCGCCGTCGATGAAGAGGCCGTACTCGGCCTTGAGGTTGAGAATGGCCGCAGACTCGGGGGCGGGTGCGTATTCGAGGAATCTCATGATCAGTTCACCGTCACGTAGTCGGGGCCACTGTAGTGACCGGTTCGGAGCTTCTGACGCTGCAGGAGCACATCGTTGAGCAGGCTCGAGGCGCCGAAGCGCCACAGCTGGGGGGTGAGCCAGTCTTCGCCGACCGTCTCGGCGACGGTCACGAGATAGCGCACCGCGTCCTTGGAGGCGCGGATGCCGCCGGCGGGCTTCATGCCGATCTTCTCGCCCGTGAGACGGTGCCAGTCGCGGATGACCTCGAGCATGAGGAGAGTCACGGGGAGGGTCGCGGCGGGGCTCACCTTGCCGGTCGACGTCTTGATGAAGTCGGCTCCGGCGAGGATCGCGAGCCAGGAGGCGCGCTTGACGTTGTCGTAGGTCTGCAGCTCGCCCGTCTCGAGGATGACCTTGAGGTGGGCGTAGGTGCCGTCGGCCCGCTGGCAGGCCTCCTTCACGGCGACGATCTGGTCGAAGACGATGCCGAACTGCCCGGAGAGGAAGGCGCCGCGGTCGATGACCATGTCGATCTCGTCCGCTCCGGCGGCGACGGCCTCGCGCGTGTCGGCGAGCTTGATGGCGAGGCTCGCGCGCCCCGAAGGGAAGGCCGTCGCGACGGCGGCGACCTGGATGCCCGACTCGCCTCCTGCCGCGTGCAGGCCGCCGAGCGCCTCGACGGCGTAGGGCACCATGTCGCCGTAGACGCACACGGCGGCGACGCGCGGCGTCGCGGGGTCGGTCGCGTCGGGGGTGACGGCCTTGGCGACGAGCGAGCGGATGGTGCCGGGGGTGTCGGCGCCCTCGAGCGTGGTCAGGTCGCAGGTGCGGATGATCGTGTCGAGCGCCCACGCCTTCGACGTGGTCTTGATCGAGCGGGTGGAGAGCCCCGCGGCACGCTGCTCGAGCCCCACGGCGTCGACGCCCGTCAGGCCGTCGAGGTGCAGCCGCAGGGCTTTCTCGGTGAGGTCGCCGCCGAGCAGCTGCACCGCGCGGTCGGCGGGAGCAAGGGCGACCGGGTGGTCGAGCGTCATGAGGGGTCCTCTCCAGAGGGGGTCGTGTCGGGCGCCGAGTCCAGGAGGGAGCGGGCGGTGTGCTCGTCGGTCACGAGCACGGAGCAGAGACCGTGGCGCACGATGGCGTGGGCAATGGGGTGCTTCGCCTCGCCGCCGATGACGAGGATGCTCATGGCCGCGTCGCGCAGCTCGTCGAGCCCGAGGCCGAGGGTGCGAGCATCCAGCTCGGTGTCGGCGATCGCGCCGTCGGCGGTGATGTAGCGGCCGATGACGTCGCCGACGGCCCCCTTCTCCACGAGGCTGCGCATGTCGTCGGGGGTCAGGTACCCGCTGTCGACGTGCACCGAGCTCGTGTCGGCGACTCCGGCGCTGTACAGGTAGGCGGCGGCGCCGCGCGCGCGATCGATGACTCCACTCACGGTGCGGTCGCCCTCGATGGCGCGCTTGGTCTCAAGGCGCTCGAGGATGGCCGGGGTGGGCAGCAGGGTCGCCTCCCCGCCGGCCTTCTGGGCGATCATGACGGCGGTGCTCGCCGCGGTGCCCGGGCGCTTGGAGAGGCTCACGCCGCCGTTGATCTGCACGACGTTGACCCCGGTCGACCAGCCCTCGGGCAGGGACTCGGCGACCTGGTGCAGGGTGCGACCCCAGCTGACGCCGAGGAGGCGCGGAATGGGGCGAACGCTGACGAGGAAGTCGGCGGCGGCCTCGGCGACGCGCGCCTGCAGCTCGCGGTCGTCGGCGGGTCCGGGCACGACGATGGCGTCGCGCAGGCCGAATCGGGCGGTGAGGTCGCGTTCGAGCGCGAGTCGCCGAGCGCGCGGGTGCACGATTTCGATGCGGATGATGCCGCGGTCGCGCGCCTGCTGCAGAAGCCGGCCGACCTTCCAGCGTGTCACGCGCAGGATCGCACCGATCTCGTCCTGCGTCTTGTTCTCCTCGTAGTACAGCTCGGCGGCGCGCACGGCGAGGAGCTCATTGGTGGCGGCGGTGTCGGTGGCGGCCATGGAGACTCCCCCCTGTGTCGCGGTGCCGGCGTGCACGAGGCACGAGGAACCCCTTCAGAGTAGGTCTGCCTGAGCCGCTCGACAACAATTGTTGCGCTTTTTGCTCACATGAGCGAAGGCGCGCGCGGCGCGGCTGCCCACCTCGATACGCTGAGGAGCCACCCTTCCTCTCCCGTGAAAGCGACACCATGACCGATCTCGCCCTCGCCATCGACCTCGGAGGCACGAAAGTCGAGTCGGCCCTCGTCGCGGCCGATGGCACGCTCGTGACCGGCTCCCGCCATCGCCGACCGACCGGTTCCACGTCGACCTCCGAGCAGCTCGCCGCCGCAGTGACCGACTGCGTGACGGCGACGCTCGGCGCCCGCACGCCGAGCGACACGCTGCTCGGGGCGGGCATCGGCTCGGCGGGCCCGATCGCCGGCACGAGCGGCGACGTCTCGCCGCTCAACCTTCCGGCCTGGCGCGACTACCCGCTCGGCGGCCTCGTCGAGCAGCTTCTGCCGGGCATCCCGGTGACGCTGCGGATGGACGGCATCTGCATCACCCTCGCCGAGGTCTGGAAGGGCGCCGCGCAGGGCGAGACCAACGTCATGGGCATGATCGTCTCCACCGGCGTCGGCGGCGGGCTCATGCTCGGCGGGCGCGTCATCGCTGGGCCGACCGGCAACGCCGGCCACATCGGGCATGTCGCCGGGAGCGGTTTCGTCGACCGTTGCGCCTGCGGGGCGCGCGGCTGCCTCGAG
>NZ_JAVKCK010000016.1:0-7078 GCF_040286215.1 Microcella sp. | reverse complement strand
GGCAACCCCGAGCAGGCGGTCGAAGAGCTGAAGAAGTTCGAGGCTCTGGGGGTCGAGCACCTGGTGTTCGACTTCCGCTTCAAGTTCGACCGGTACTTCGAGCAGATCGAACTCCTCGGCACCGAGGTCATCCCCAAGATGGCGAAGAGCTAGTCTGACTCAGGAGCTTCGGCTGAACGCTCCTGCGTTCTGTCCATGCGTGCCGCCTGACCTGCACCACCGCTGAGCGGTGCAGCGTCGAGGCGGCACGCATGCGTGTGGCGACGACAGAGGCTGGTGAAGCGCGTGCGACCCTCCTTGGAGAGATGGCTCATCAGAGTCCTCGTCTTCGCGTTCCTTCAGAACCTCGTTCTGCAGGGTATTCGTCCGATGGTGTCGTACCGTGCTCTCGACCTCGGTGCCGATGGCTTCTGGCTGGGCTTCATCGCGGGGTCGTATGCGCTCCTGTCGTTCCTCGCGGCCGTGCCGCTGGGGCAGCGTGTCGCACGGTGGGGCGAGCCAGGCATGCTCGTCATCGGCACGATCATCACGATCTCCAGCACGGCCAGCCTTCTCGTCATCGACACACTGTGGCTACTTGCGGTCAGCCAGGCGATCTTCGGGCTGGGTCAGGTGATGACTGTCGTCGGCGTGCAAGCTCTCGTCGGCAACGCGGGTGATCCGCGGGAGCGGGATCGACGATACGGCGCTCTCACAGTCGTCGTGTCGTTCTCGCAGTTCGCGGCGCCTGCCGCCGCGGGGCTGATCGCGGGCGGGGGCTTGATGACGCAGGTGGTGGAGAGCACCGCAGTCGACACCCGCTCAGTGTTCGCGATCGCCACGGCGGCTGCTGGACTCGCCTTCCTCGCGGCAGTGACGATGATCATCTGGCGGCCAGCTGGAGCCGGCCCGTGGCCGGACGCGCAGGGCACGTCGCGCCGGGCGGGTACGGTCGCGTCGATGCGTGAGGTTGTGGCCATTCCGGGAATGACCCGAGCACTCTTCGTGGGCATGTCGGTGATCACGTCGATCGACATCATCACGGCCTATCTGCCCGCGTACGCGGAAGAGGCTGGCATTCCCGTGCAGACGGTCGGGTTCCTCTTGGCGACGCGGGCGCTCGCGTCGATCGTCTCGAGAGTCGGGATGCTGCGTCTGATGAGGTGGTTGGGTCGACGGACACTGCTCCTGGTGGCTGTGCTCGCGGCTGGGCTGTCGCTGGCGGTCTTCCCCTTCGTCCCGCTCGCGCTGCAGTTCGGCGCAATGGTTCTGGTCGGGCTCGGTCTCGGTCTGGGGCATCCGGTGACGCTCTCCTGGGTAGCTGGCCGAGCGCCGAGAGCTCTGCGCGGCCCTGCCCTCGGCATCCGCGTGAGTGGAAACCGGCTGGGCCAGGTTATCGTTCCGGGGATCGTCGGGGTATTGACCGGTGTTGCCGGGGTCGGCATCGTCTTCGCCGCGCTCGCCACGTCGCTACTCGCCAGCGCGATCGTGCTTCTGGGCGCGAAGTTCGACCTGCCGGGTGAGCCGGAAGCCTAGGGGTTCCCACGATCGCGTTCGACGGGCTGGGCCGCCGCTCCGGGCTGGCGTCGTCACGGGATCACGAAGCGCGGGTGGTTTGCCGTGCCGAGGCGCGTAGAGTTCAAGGAAATGGCTTTCAGATTGCACTTATCGCGCGGCGACGAGCCGGTCATCTCCGCCACTGGTAGACGTTCAGCACGCGTGACACCCGTGCGGCAAGTGTTCGCCATAGTCATGGCGACGTGCGTCGCCCTGCTCGCGGCGGGAGCGACACCACCGTCAGCGGAGGAGGAACTCGCGCTCTTCGCGGCGGCGAACGCGCAGTCGTTCGTCGTGCCCGCATCGGTGGAGGCACCGGAGGTCGTACGCGACGAGTTCGACGCGACTCCTGGCTACGAGACCTTCATCGCGGGAGGCACGAACCATGATTGGGCGAAGCTCGTGCTGCTCATGGGAGAGTTCCCCCTCACCGATGGCAACGTCACGGTCGTCACGCGCTGGATGCGCCAGGAGAACTATGTGGACGCGTGGTGGACGCGCAACAACCCGCTCAACAACGGCTGGGGCTCGGGCGGTGGTGGCGGCACGGGCAGTTATGTGCACCTCGTCGACGCGGCCGAGAACGCGGCCGAGGCGCTCCACTCGCTGCCCCGCTACCGCGAGATCGTGACGACACTGCAGGGTTCGGCGCCGACTGAGGAGGTCGAGCGCGCCATCTGGTTCTCGGGCTGGGCGACAGGCATGTACAACAACGGTGCGCACTGGGCCTACAACGAGGTGCCGGTCGTCACGGCACCGCCGAGCGCCTGGGGTCGCTGACCCCGCGGAGCGGGTTCGGCCCGTCGGCGCTCGGCGACGCTGTGCGCGCTCATCGTGGCGGAACGAGCAGGCGGAGCGCCCGCTCGTGCGCCAGCTCGCGGCGCTCGGCCGCGAGCTGCTGCTCGACACGCCTTGCGCGGCGCTCGTGGCGCACGGCGACCGTGGAGCGCCGGCTCCACCGCACGAGGGCGAGACCCACGTGCAGCGCGAGCCGGTCGAGGGGGCTCACGCGCGCAAGCCGCGCGGAGCGATCCTGGGGCGCGAGCGTATTCGGGGGGTGGCCGGGCAGCGGGCGCTGCCGAGCCGAGAAGAGCGTGTTCATGAGGGGTGTTCCTTCACTGCTGCGAAGACCGTGGGGGAGGTGACGGGCAGCCAGACGTGAGCGTCCGACTGCCCGTCGCGAGCGCTCGACACGAGTGCTGAGCGGCACGGGGCGTCGGCCCGCGGCGCGCGACGGAGAACCCTGCACAGGTAGTGGGTTACCGAGATCGCGCACGACGGCGGGCCGTGGACTTCGAGAGCGTCGCCACCGTTACGAACGGCGGCGGAATCCGTCAGCCGTTCAGGCGGTGAAGACGCCGACGAAGCCGGCGGTGGTGGGAATCATTCCCTGAGTATGAATAACCATGGCCGACCTCCTTTCGTCATATGGCGCGGGGAGAATCTAGCGGGATGCCCGGGGCCAGCGCAAGGCTTCGCGAGCGAGTCATTCGCCCTGTTGTCGATTCGTGACCTCGCGCACTCTGATCGTCATGTCGGAGGCGTCGCCTACTCTGAGCCCGTGGTGGCCAACGACCAGAAGCCCGTGATGCTGTTCGAGCGCGTCGAGCACTGGGAGGAGTGGCTCGAGGCGCATCCTGATCATCCCGGCGTGCGCCTGAAGATGCGTAAGAAGGCCTCGACGGCGCCCGGCATCGCCTATGCCGAGGCGCTCGAGTCGGCGCTGTGCTTCGGGTGGATCGATGGCCAGATCTACCGACTCGACGACGACTACTCGCTGCAGGTGTTCACGCCTCGTCGCCCGCGCTCGGTGTGGTCGCAGCGCAACGTCGCGATCGTGGACCGGCTGACCGCGGAGGGCCGGATGCGCCCGCCGGGGCTCGTGCAGGTCGAGCGCGCGCAGGAGGACGGCCGGTGGGATGCCGCCTACCGGCAGAAGGGGGCGATCGTTCCCGATGACCTGCAGGCCGCACTCGACGCCTCACCGGCAGCGGCGCAGACGTTCGCCGGGCTCGGTGCGCAAGCGCGCTTCGGGGTCATCTTCCGGCTCAACGGAGGCAAGCGTGCCGAGACGCGTCAGCGCAAGATCGAGGGCTATATCGAGTCTCTCGCTCGTGGGGTGTCGCCGCTCTGACGTAGAAGCGCACGAGTCACTGGTGCGGACTATGATACCCCGGGGGGTATACTGGTGTCACGCATACGGAAGGGACACCCACCTATGTGCTCTGCCATCACCTGCCGACAGTGCGGCAAGACCACCTGGACCGGTTGCGGCCAGCATGTCGATCAGGTCATGCGGCGCGTGCCGCAGAGTCAGCGCTGCCAGGGTCATGAGCGCGAGCCCGGCCTGTTCTCGCGCCTGCTCGGCCGCGCGCAGGCCTGATCCGTTGCGCGCAGGCCTGATCCGGTGTGAGGGCACGGCAGACGAGCACGGAGGTTGACGCGGAGGCCACTGCGGTGCGCGCAGCTGCCGACGTGCCAGCGGTCGGACGCGATGACGGGGGGAAAACCTCGGCACGGAGACCTGCATGGCCGGGGCGCACGAGGCGAAGGGGCGCAGCTGGTGATGCTGAAGAACAACAGTTCCCTTCGTCCACAGCAACTCTGCGCTCGTCGCGCGCTGTGCGCGTCAGGAGAGTGACAGAGACGCGCAGTGGACTTCAGCAACCCGCTCGGCGACGGTGGGGGCTCGGTCGGCGTAGACGGTACGAGGCCACCACACGCGCGGTGGTGCGCACGGACGCTTCTTCTCCCGTGCGACTTCCAGGGCGGCTGCGGATCGTTCACGCTACTCGATTGCTGTCCGGGGTCGCACAGCGCGGAAGGCAGCGAGGGAGCGACGGCGGGAAGCACGGTGGCAGAGAGAATCGGCACCATAGACATCGCCGAGTGGTCACTCACCTTTCTCCTCAAGAGCTCGGCATGGCACGTGTCGGATACCGGGCTCGAGCGGCCGTGCTGGGGTAAGGTCGGGTGATCCTGGGCGAAGGGAAGTCGACTGCATGGAACAGGGCGCATCAGAGCGCAATGCCCTCGCCGAGAGCGGTATCGGGGGCTTGCAGGAGCTCGCGAACCGGGCCGCATCCGGCTACCGCTCCGTGGGAGCCATGGTGTATCACGTACTGCGGGATGCCATCGTCGCGGGGGTATTCGTTCCCGGGGAGAAGCTCAGGCAGGAGACACTGGCCGAGGCGATTGGCGTTTCCCGCGTGCCCGTGCGATCGGCGCTGATCCAGCTCGAGTCCGACGGTTTGGTCGAGCTGAAGGATCGCAAGGGTGCGGTCGTGCGCTCGCTCAACGCTGCGCAGGTTGCCGAGATCTACAATCTGCGCATTCTTCTCGAGGGCCACGCGTTGACGAACTCGATGGCGAACATGACCGTGGAACGCGCCGATCGTCTTCGCGTGCTGGCAGATGAGGCCGACAGCGAGTTGGAAGGCGCAAGCTTCGTGAGCGCGCGCAAGGCTTTCTACGTCGTGCTGTACGACGCCGAGAGCAGCCCTGTGCTGTGGGAGCTGATCGAGGATCTGCGGCTCCGAGTGGGCCGTTACATTCTCGGGTGGCGCGTCGCGGACGGGCGTGGTCATTCCCATCGAGAGTTGGCTGACGTCGTCACGACCGGGAACGCTGCGGAAGCACTTGCTGCGCTGCACGATCACCTCGGGCACGTTCGCGACGGCGTGTTGAACATGCTCGAGCACGAGAAGCGCACACACCAGGCGACGCCCAGCTGAGTGTCGTTGCGGCGAGAATGCCGCGGGCGCCCGTCAAGGGATACTGGATACCAAATCTATCGCTGGACCTTGGTGTGCCTCTATCGTGGGCCCATGCGGCGAACCGGATCGATCACTCCTCGACCTGAGTGGGCTGCCGCAGCCGCCGGCGCAGTGGTCCTCACGGGTGTTCAAGGCCTCGTGCCCGCGCTGCCCGATCTGCAGCGAGATCTGGGTATCGATGACCCAACGTTGTCGTTGGTCATGGCGGTCTACGTCCTCGCCGGCATGGCTGTGGCATTTCCGGTCGGGGTCGTCTCCGATCGCATCGGGAGTCGTCGGGTCATGGTGGCTGCGCTGACAGCATTCGGGGTCGTGGCTGCGATCGTTCCGGTGTGGCCCTCACTCGTAATGCTGGTGGCCGGTCGCATCGTGCAGGGGGCATGCTTCGGCATCGTGCTTTCCCTGAGCGTCGCCATTCTGGCCGAGTCGGTATCCCGAGCTCGTCAAGCCACCGCGCAGTCTCGCCGGGTGGTCATCATGTCCAGCACGGAGGCCGTTCTCCCGTTCGTCGCGGGGCTGACGACGGTAGCGGGCGGCTGGCAGGCCTCGTACCTGCTTGGCCTTCTCGCGCTGCCCGTGGCGGTGTGCTGCGCAGTGTGGTTACCGCCGCGGCAGCCGCAGGCGGCCGGGTCGATCAGGAGCGTCTCTCCGAGCCGGAGTGCGCTCGACGCCCTGTTCACACTGCGAGGAGTCGGTGTGCAGATTCCCGGCTTCGCGCGGTTCTTCCTCAAGTTCGCTGGCTTGACCTACTTCCCTCTGATTGCCGACCGAGCGGCGGGCATGGATGCGGCCGAGACCGGCTTGCTCATCAGTGTTGCCGCCATTGTCGGAATCATCTCTGCATCACTCGTGCCTCCGGTGCTTCAGCGATGGGGTCTTCGTGTCGCGCTCGGAGTGTCGATCGTTCTCAGCGCAGGCCCGTTCCTGGCGATTCCGCTGGTCTCCAACGCGCCGCTGCTGGTCGCCATCGTCCTCCTGGCCGGGATCGGAGACTCTGTACTCGGCGTTGCCAACAACATCGTGGCGAGCGCCGCTGCACCAGCGCGCGCGCGCGCGGCCTACATCGGATTGACCGCGACGATTCGCAACGCCGGCAAAGTCGCGGCGCCGGCACTCGTGGCGACTGTGGCGTTCATCATTCCCCTGGGGCCAGCGCTGGCAGTCGTCGGGGTCGTGGGTCTTGCCTCGCTCGCTGGCGTCGGTGCCAGCGGCCGTGCCGTCGACGACGACTCGCGTGAATAGTCACCTGATCGAAATCTGGAGTTAGTACTGGATTCTGGATACAAAAACCGACATGATGGAGTCATCTCGCACAGAGTCGTTCTCGTGACAAGGGAGGAGGGATGCTCATGGCCTCTACGCGTGTCAGTTGCCCCACGATGTCGTCGCCGCATCACCCTCGCGAATGCTCCCGGTGCGGCGTGTGGCGAGAAAATCGCGTGGCCTCCAGACGAATGACGGATTCATTCGCATCCCACGACTGTGAGTTCGGTGCCAGCGCAGTGCCTCGGGCGCTCGGTCGTGCCACCCCGGCTAGCTGGATGCGGTCCACAGGTGCGGAGCGAACGGGAGTTCGCGGCATCCATGTCTTCACCGATGGCACCGTCACCGGCGCGCCGGTTACGGGAAAGCTCGCGTTGTCGAGCGCTGACAGAGAAGGAAAGTGACCATGAAATTCGGGCTCCTACTGCCGCACTTCGGCGAGCACGCCAGCAAGGACAAGCTTCTCGAGGGCTCGATCCTCGCCGAGAAGATGGGCTTTGACT
>NZ_JAVKCK010000015.1:0-2885 GCF_040286215.1 Microcella sp. | reverse complement strand
AGTCAAAGCCCATCTTCTCGGCGAGGATCGAGCCCTCGAGAAGCTTGTCCTTGCTGGCGTGCTCGCCGAAGTGCGGCAGTAGGAGCCCGAATTTCATGGTCACTTTCCTTCTCTGTCAGCGCTCGACAACGCGAGCTTTCCGGTGCCGGGCTTGCCCGTCACGACGCCATCGGCGAATACTTCGTTTCCGCGCACGTACGTCCTGTCGATGCGAGCGGTGATCTCTCGGCCGTCATAACAGGTCCAGCCGATCTTGGAGAGCGTGTCCTCGTGCGTGATCGTCCAGGTGGAGTCCATGTCCGCGACGACGATGTCCGCATCCGATCCGACCTGCAGCGAGCCCTTGACGCCGCCCAGGCCGAAGAGCTCGGCGGGCTGCGTTGCCACCATGTCGATCACGCGATCGAGCGTGAGCTGGCCCTTGTTCACTGCGTCGAGAAGCAGCGGGTAGTAGTACTGGATACCCGGTGTGCCGGTGTGAGCGCTCCACATCTCGGTCCACCCAATCTCTTTCTCTTCCCGGGTGTGCGGCGCGTGGTCGCTCGACGCGACATCGATCGTGCCGTCTCGCATACCCTCCCAGATGGCTTCACGGGCCTCGTCGGGAACCCAGTAGGAGAGGGCGTAGGGGCCGAGAGTCTCGACGTCTCTCCAGGTCGCCAAGAAGGGCGCCCAGTGATTGACCTCGCACGTGACGTCGATGCCACGCGCCTTGGCGCGGCGTACCGCCTCGATGGAGAGAGGTGTCTGGATGTGCGCGATGTGGATCGGGCAGCCGGACGCCTCCGCGAGGCGGATGCAGACATCGATGGCCGTGTCCCAGATCACGCCCTGTCGGGCTGCGTAGGCCTGCGCGTAGCCTTGCGGGGTGTTCTCGCCGCGCTTGAGGTACTCGCCTTCGATGTAGTCCATGAGCGCCTGGTCGTGCGGGTGAATGATGAACCGCTTCCCCGTCTTGGCGATCTCGTCCATGAGCTGGAGGAGGTGACCGTGGTCGTGCATGCCCGTGCCGGCGGGGTGCGGATAGGTACGACCCGTGTCGACCACCATGTAGATCTTGTAGGCGCGAATACCCATCTCGCTCATGCCCATGACCTCGTCGAGCTTCGTCGGGGCCGGGTTGTGGTTGTAGTCCACGATCGAGCTGGCCGCGTACATGTCGAAGACGTCGCGCAGAGTCGCGACATCCGTCGTAGGCGGGCTCAGGTTCGGCATGCCAAAGATGGTGGTGACACCGCCTGCTGCCGCCTGAAGAGTGGTGGTGCGGATGTCTTCCTTGTGCGTGTAGCCAGGCTCGCGGGTGTGCACGTGCACGTCGACCATTCCGGGCAGCACGAGCTTGCCGGTGACGTCCGTGACCGTGGTCGCACCCACGGTCGTGTCGCGAGACACGAGTCCGACGATCTTCTCGCCGCTCACGAGCACATCGGCATCGATGAGTCCGCTCGGCGTGGCGACACGCCCTCCGCTCAGTCGCAGATCAATGGTCATTTCGGGGCCTCCAGGTTCTCCAGCGTCTCACCCGCAGTGTCGGGCAGAAAGGTGCGAACGTTGACATCCGCCGGTCGCACATAGCGGTCGAACCACTCCACGATGCGCGGCGTGGTCTGCTCCCAGTAACGGTCGTAGGCGGCGTAGTGCGTGGTGTGGTTCTGCATGATCATCGTCTTCGGCCCCTGCGCGGCCTCGTAGAGACGTTCCGCGTGGTCCGTCGGTGTTGTGGCATCGCCGCTCACGCCGATCACCATGAGCGGAGTCGTGAGCTTGCGCGCCGCGACGATCGGCTTGTAGGCGATGATCTCCTCCGCGGCGGAGAGCGAGATCGAGGTCGGGATTTTGTCGTCGACGTCCGCCTTGATCTTCGTCGCCCTGCGCTCGGGCGTCGGCACCATGATCTCCTCGCGCGGGTGAACGCGTCGACCTTCACCCGTGAGCACGCGCTGGCGGCGGTCCTCGTCGAGCGCCGCGAGGAACGAGAGCCACTCGTGCTCCTGACGCATGCGGTGCAGCCAATCCTCACCATCCGCGACAGGCACCTGACTCACCGCGGCCTTCACGCGGGGGTCCGCGTCGGCGAGCATGATCGAGTTGCCCCCGCCGGTGCCCCCGCTGCCGAAAGCACCGATCGCGTCTGCGATGACGTCGTCGCGAGTCGTGAGATAGGTCACGGCGTTGACGAGGTCCTGAAGCTGGCGCGACGGCGACAGTACGCCGCGGTCACCCTGCGAATCGCCGAATCCGCGATAGTCGAAGATGAGCACGGCGAAGCCGGCGGCCACGAGCGCTTCGTGGTACCGCACGTAGAGCTTGCCGTCCTTGAGACCGAGCCATCCCGGTCCTTGGACGATGGCACGGAACGGCCCATCGGTGTCGGGTGTGCGCCAGATGCCCGCAATGCGGTCACCCTCGCTGTAGAACTCAACCGCGGTCTCTCTCACTGGATCCTCATTCTCTCGAGCGGACAAGAAGGCGTTCGCCGACTCCTACTTCTTGGTGTCGCTTTCGGGGAATCGTTCGATCGCGTGCAGGCCCAGAGCCTTGATCGCGAACGTGTCCTGCACCGCGAGGTAGCGGCAACTCTCGGTCTCGCTCGAGTTGAAGTGCTGGTGCCACATCCACACCGGGAAGCTGAACATGTCGCCCTCTTCCCAATCGATGCGCTCCTCGTTCACGCCATCCCAACTGATCACCGAGTACCCCACACCGGAGACGATGTAGATCACGGCCTCCGTCGTGTGACGGTGGTTCACCGACGCACCCAGCGGCGGAAGCTCACTCAGGTGCGGCTGCAGGCGGATGTCGTGCCCCAGACGGTAGAACCGCGCACGCGTGTTGCGATACTCGCGCGGGGTCAGGTCCGTCGTCTTGAGGTCCTTGATGATGAC
>NZ_JAVKCK010000014.1:0-72831 GCF_040286215.1 Microcella sp. | reverse complement strand
GCGAGCGGCGCGCCGCTGAGGCCGCCCTCCCCCGCAGCGGCCACCAGCTCCGGACTGGATAGCAACCCCGAGCGTCCGATGGTCGTGTTCGTCGCGATGATGCCCGCAAGCCCCACCCGCACGGCGAGGCCTGCAACCTCGTCGATCGCCTCATCGTCGAGATCGGGCGCGATCTTCACGAGCACCGGCGTCGAGCCGGCCTCCTCGAGCACGCACCGCAGGAGCGGCTCGAGTCGGTCGCGATCCTGCAGGCCGCGCAGGCCGGGCGTGTTCGGCGAGCTCACGTTGACCGCGAGGTAGTCGGCGACGGGGGCGAGAAGACGGGCAGAGGCGCGGTAGTCGTCGAGCGCGTCCTCGACCGCGACCGCTCGGCTCTTGCCGAGGTTCGCGCCGATGATGGGCCGTCGCGACCGCGACCGCTCGCGGCGAAGGCGCTCCACGGCCCGCGCGGCTCCCTGATTGTTGAACCCCATGCGGTTCACGACAGCGCGGTCCTCGACCAGGCGAAAGAGACGCGGGCGCGGATTGCCGACCTGAGGTATCGCCGTGACGGTGCCGATCTCGATGTGGTCGAAGCCGAGAGCATAGAGACCTCGGATGCTCCGCGCATCCTTGTCGAAGCCCGCGGCCATGCCGAAGGGCGAGGCGAAACGCACCCCGAGCGCATCGACCGCCAGGGTGGGGTCGGGGCGCGTCGCCCTGCGCACGAGGCGCGTGAGGCCGAGGCGCGGAATCGCCCGGATGGCCGCCACGGCGAGCCCGTGCGCCCGCTCGGGGTCGAGCCGCGCGAGCACCCCGCGGAACAGCAGATCGTAGAGCGTCACGCGCTCAGGCCTCCGCGGCGCGCGCGGCATCCTCGCGCCGCAGGCGCGTGATGGCCTCCTCGAAGTCGTCGAGGTTCTCGAAGGCCTGGTAGACGCTCGCGAAGCGCAGATAGGCGACCTCGTCGAGCTCGCGCAGCGAGGGCAGGATGGCCAGACCGATGTCGTTGGCATCGAGCTGGGAGGCGCCCGTCGCGCGCAGTGTCTCCTCCACACGCTGCGCGAGCAGCGCGAGGTCGGCATCGGTGACGGGCCGACCCTGGCAGGCCTTGCGCACGCCCGTGACGATCTTCTCTCTCGAGAAGGGCTCGGCGATGCCGCTGCGCTTCGTGACGGTGAGGCTCGCGGTCTCGGTCGTGCTGAACCGCTTGCCGCACTCGGGGCACTGCCGACGGCGACGGATCGCCAAACCGTCGTCGCTCGTGCGCGAGTCGATGACACGGGTGTCGGAGTGCCGGCAGAAGGGGCAGTGCATGGTGCCTTCAGCCTAGTGGAGCCCCTGGAGACACCGGCGGATCACCGAGGCCGTGCTGTCAGCGCTGCTGCCACCTCAGCGCCGCTGTCACCTCAGCGCTGCTCGGGGAATCGCGCGCGCACGGCATCGCCGTGAGCGGGAAGCTGCTCCGCCGCGCTCAGCTGCAGCACGTGTTCCGCGACCTCGGCAAGGGCGTCACGCGAGTACTCCACGATCTGCTGCGGGCGGAGGAACGTCGACGCGCTCAACCCGGACGAGAAGCGCGCGTGCCCTCCCGTCGGCAGCACGTGGTTGGACCCTGCCACGTAGTCGCCGAGGCTCACCGGCGTGTTGTCGCCGACGAAAATGGCTCCCGCGTTCGTCAGCAGGGGCAGGATGCTCGCCGCGTCCCGCACGTGAACCTCGAGGTGCTCGGGCGCGTAGACGTTGCTGAAGGCGGCGGCCTGCGCGAGGTCGTCGACGAGCACGATCGCCGACTGGGGACCGTCGAGAGCGGTCGCGACGCGCTCGCGGTGGTGGGTCGCGGCGACGGCATCGGGCAGCGCCCGCAGCACGGCATCCGCGAGCGACGCGTCGTCGGTCACGAGAACGCTGCCGGCCAGCTCGTCGTGCTCCGCCTGACTGATGAGGTCGGCCACGACGAGTGCGGGCGAGGCGCTGCCATCCGCGATGATGAGGATCTCCGTCGGGCCGGCCTCCGAGTCGATGCCGACGACGCCCTGGACGGCGCGCTTGGCTGTAGCGACGAACAGATTGCCGGGGCCGGTGATGACCTGCACGGGCTCGAGGCCGAGCCCCGGCACTCCGTAGGCAAGAGCCGCGACGGCCCCCGCCCCGCCCATGGCATAGACCTCGTCGACGCCGAGCAAAGCCGCGGCAGCGAGGATCGTCGGGTGCACGGAGCCGCCGAACGCCGACTGCGGGGGCGAGGCGAGCGCGATCGAGGGAACCCCGGCGACCTGTGCTGCCACGACGTTCATGACGACGCTCGAGGGGTAGACCGCTTTGCCGCCCGGCACGTAGAGCCCGACACGATCGACGGGCTGCCAGCGCTGCACGACGCGCGCACCGGGGGCCAGCTCGGTGACGCGCTGCTCGGGCACCTGCGCCGCCGACGCCGCGCGCACCCGCTCGATCGCGATCTCGAGCGCGCGCCGGATACCGGCGTCGAGGGACTCGAGGGCGCGCGAGAGAGAAGCAGTCGGCACGCGCACCGACTGCGGTCGCACACCGTCGAACCGCTCCGCCTGCTCGAGCAGGGCATCCTCACCGCGCTCGCGCACCTCCGCGATGATCGCGGCCACCGCGTCCACGGCAGAACCCACGTCGCTCGACGACCGCGGAACAATGGTCAGCAGTTCGGCTGTCGAGAGCTCGCGTCCACGGAGGTCAAGGGTCGTCATCATGGCGCCCTCATGCTATCCGGCGACGAACGGGGAATACCTCGGAGCCGGCATGGTTGAGTGGTGTGTGATGACTGAGACGACCGACACTGCCGACAGCACGGGCTTCGACGCCTTCGCCCAGGCCTTCCGGCGCCATGCGGCCGGCGTCGCCGCGATCACCGCTCTCGATACGGGCGGGCGCCCGGTCGGGTTCACCGCGACCTCTCTCGCCTCCCTCGCGGCCGCTCCCCCGCTCGCGACCTTCAACATGGCGCGCATCGCGAGCTCCTGGCCGGCGATCGAGGAGACCGACCACGTCATCATCCACATGCTGGGTGCACGCAATCGTGACCTCGCCCAGAAGCTCGCCGCCGACCACGACGAACGGTTCGTCGGCGACCACTGGGCTCCCGGCCCGCTGGGTCTTCCCCTTCTGCACGATGTCACGGCATGGATGCTCGGCCGCATTGTGGCACGCGTGCCCGTGGAGGCCAACGCGATGATCGCGGTGCAGATTCTCGAAGGCGCGCTCGGAGACCCCGACGCCGCCCTGCTCTACCACGAGCGCTCCTACCGCACGCCGGGCAAACCCGCCTAGCGTCGGGGACTCGCGGGCTGCGGACGCGCGGGCTCAGGCGAGAGCGCGAGGGCCGAGCAGGCTCTTCACCTCGCCGAAGAAGCCGGCGCTCGGATCGACGCGATGCGGAAGCTCGAACAAGCGCGCCGTGTCGTCGCGCAGCAGACGCAGGCGCACCTCCGTGCCTCCTCGGTGACGGCCGAGCACCGAGTCGAGCTCGCTCAGCACATCCACGGTGGCCCGCGCCTCCCGCAGAGTGAGCACGAGCGGGCCCGTGTCGGTGGGAAGGCCGAGATCGGGCAGCTGCAGCGAGTTCGCGTGCAGAGAAACGCCGTCGTCGCGATGATTCACCCGGCCACGGATCACGACGATGGTGTCAGAGGCCAGCCGCGCCCCGAACTCTTGGTGCGTCTTACCGAGGAACATCACCGAGACGTCGCCGCCGAAGTCTTCGACCACGACGGTCGCATACGGATTGCCCGACTGCCGGGCCACCTTGTGCTGCACGCTCGTGATGAGGCCCGCGACCGTCACCTGCTCACCATCCGCAGGAGGACTCTCGTGCAACTCGGCGATGCTCGTGCCCGCGAGACGCGCGAGCTGCTGCTCAAGCCCCGCGAGCGGATGGTCCGAGACGTAGAGACCGAGCATCTCGCGCTCAAACGCCAGCTTGTCCTTCTTCGCCCACTCGGGCCGGTCGGGGACCTGGTCGGAGGACTGCTCGGCCTCATCGAACAGCGAGTCGAAGTCGAAGCCGATATCGCCCGCCTCCTCGGCGCGCTTCTCCTTCACAGCGGCCTCGACGGCGCCTTCGTGGATCTCCACGAGGGCCCGGCGACTCGACCCGAGCGAGTCGAACGCCCCGGCCTTGATGAGAGACTCGATCGCGCGCTTGTTCGCTACCGGGCCTGGCACCTTCTTGAGGAAGTCATAGAACCCCGTGAAGCGCCCCTTGTCCTCCCGGGCACGGCGGATGCCGTCCACGACGTTGTGACCGACGTTGCGCACGGCGCCGAGTCCGAACCGGATGTCGTCGTCGACGGCCGCGAAGAACCCGATCGACTCGTTGACGTCGGGCGGCAGCACGGTGATGCCCATGCGACGGCACTCGTTGAGGTAGATCGCGAGCTTGTCGCGCGAGTCGCCCACGCTCGTCAGCAGGGCGGCCATGTACTCGGCCGGATAGTGCGCCTTGAGGTACGCCGTCCAGTAGGAGACCACGCCGTAGGCGGCCGAGTGCGCCTTGTTGAAGGCGTAGTCGGAGAACGGCACGAGAATCTCCCACAGGGTCTTCGTCGCCTCCGCCGAGTACCCGTTGGCGGCCATGCCTGCTTCGAAGCCCTCATACTGCTTGTCGAGCTCAGACTTCTTCTTCTTCCCCATCGCGCGACGTAGCAGGTCAGCCTGCGCGAGCGTGTAGCCCGCGAGCTTCTGCGCGATCGCCATGACCTGCTCCTGGTACACGATCAGGCCGTAGGTGGTGCCGAGCACCTCCTCGAGGGGCTCGGCGAGCTCCGGGTGGATCGGCGTGATGGGCTGCCGGCCCCTCTTCCGCAGTGCGTAGTTGGTGTGGGAGTCGGCACCCATGGGGCCGGGCCGGTAGAGAGCGAGAACGGCGGAGATGTCCTCGAAGTTGTCGGGCCTCATCTGCCGCAGCAGCGATCGCATCGGTCCGCCATCGAGCTGGAAGACCCCCAGGGTGTCGCCCCTGGCGAGCAGATCGTAGGCGCCCGGATCGTCGAGAGTGAGGTCCTCCAGCACGATGCGCTCGCCCCGGTTGCTCTCGATGTTGTCGAGAGCGTCGTCGATGATGGTGAGGTTGCGCAGCCCCAGGAAGTCCATCTTGATGAGCCCGAGCGACTCGCACGCCGGGTAGTCGAACTGCGTGACGATCTGGCCATCCTGCTCGCGCTTCATGATGGGGATGATGTCGATGAGCGGCTCGCTCGACATGATCACGCCCGCGGCATGGACGCCCCACTGGCGCTTGAGGTTCTCGAGGCCGAGCGCCGTGTCGAAGACGCGGCGCGCATCGGGATCGGTCTCGATGACGGCGCGGAAGTCGTTCGCCTCCTTGTAGCGCTCGTCGTTCTTGTCGAAGATTCCCGAGAGGGGCATGTCCTTGCCCATGACGCTCGGTGGCATGGCCTTGGTCAGCTTCTCCCCCATACCGAAGGGGAACCCGAGCACTCGAGAGGAGTCCTTGAGCGCCTGCTTGGCCTTGATCGTGCCGTAGGTGACGATCTGCGCGACCCGCTCGTCGCCGTACTTCTGGGTGACGTAGCGGATGACCTCGCCGCGACGGCGATCGTCGAAATCGACGTCGAAGTCGGGCATCGAGACGCGGTCGGGGTTCAGGAAGCGCTCGAACAGCAGGCCGTGCTGGAGGGGGTCGAGGTCGGTGATGCGCAGGGCGTACGCCGCCATCGAGCCGGCTCCGGATCCGCGCCCGGGGCCGACGCGGATGCCGTTCTCCTTCGACCACGTGATGAAGTCGGCGACGACGAGGAAGTACCCGGCGAAGCCCATCTGCGCGATGACCCCGATCTCGTAGTCGGCGCGCGCCCTCACCTCGTCGGGGATGCCGCGCGGATACCGCTGCGCGAGCCCGGCGTCGACCTCTTTCACGAACCAGGAGTCCTCCGTCTCGCCTTCCGGTACGGGGAATCGCGGCATGTAGTTGGCCGACGTATCGAACGCGGTATCGACGCGCTCCGCGATGAGAAGCGTGTTGTCGCAGGATTCCGGATGATCGCGGAACAGCTCCCTCATCTGCGCGGGCGTCTTGAGGTAGAAATCGTCGGCGTCGAACTTGAACCGTGCGGGGTCGTCGAGCGTGCTGCCCGACTGCACGCACAGCAGCGCGGCGTGCGAGGCGGCATCGCCCGCGTGCGTGTAGTGCAGATCGTTGGTGGCCACGAGCGGCAGCCCGAGCTCGGTCGCGAGCCTGATGAGGTCGCCCATGACGCGGCGCTCGATCCCGAGACCGTGATCCATGATCTCGACGAAGTAGTTCTCCGGGCCGAAGATGTCGCGGAACTCCGCGGCGGCCGCCACGGCCGCGTCGTACTGGCCGAGCCGCAAGCGGGTCTGCACCTCGCTGCTGGGGCAGCCGGTCGTCGCGATGACTCCCCTGCTGTATCGGCTCAGGAGGTCGCGATCCATGCGCGGCTTGAAGTAGTACCCCTCGATCGACGCGAGGGATGACATGCGGAAGAGGTTGTGCATGCCCTCGGTGGTCTCCGCGAGGAGCGTGATGTGCGTGTAGGCGCCGGCGCCGGAGACGTCGTCCTCTCCTCCTGCGCCCCAGCGCACCCTGGTCTTGTCGGTGCGATGCGTTCCGGGCGTGAGGTAGGCCTCGGTGCCGATGATCGGCTTCACTCCCGCCTCGGTCGCGGTGCGCCAGAAGTCGAACGCGCCGAACATGTTGCCGTGGTCGGTGACGGCGAGGGCAGGCATTCCCTGCTGCGCCGCCTCGGTGACGAGAGGCGCCACTCGGGCTGCGCCGTCCAGCATCGAGTACTCGCTGTGCACATGGAGGTGGACGAACGAGTCGGCTCGAGAGGTCACGGCGTCCTTGCGGTCGAGGCGGGTCGGCGGACCTTCAGTCTAGATCGGCGGAGCACCGACGCGGGCTGCCTCGGAAGGCGCGTCACGACTCCCGCACGACATCGAGCGCGTGCTGGAGGTCGTCGGGATAGTGGGAGCGAAAGGAGACAGCGTCGCCGCTTCCGGGATGCGCGAAGCCGAGCCTCATCGCGTGCAGCCATTGCCGGCTCAGGCCGAGCCGCTCGCTCAGCACCGGGTCGGCTCCGTACATCGCGTCGCCCACGCAGGGGTGTCGCTGGGCGGCCATGTGCACGCGGATCTGGTGGGTGCGCCCGGTCTCGAGGTGCACCTCGAGCAGCGAGGCGGCTCGATAGGCCTCGAGGGTGTCGTAGTGCGTGACCGAGGGCTTGCCGCCCGCGACGACCGCGAACTTCCAGGCTGAACCGGGGTGCCGCCCGATCGGCGCATCGATTGTGCCCGAGAGGGGGTCGGGGTGACCCTGGACGACCGCGTGGTAGACCTTGTCGACCTGACGATCGTGGAAGGCCTTCTTGAGCTCGCGGTAGGCGCGCTCAGACCGTGCCACGACCATGAGGCCGCTCGTTCCCGCGTCGAGCCGGTGGACGATCCCGGCGCGCTCCGCTGGACCGGAGGACGCGAGAGTGTAGCCCGCAGCGGCGAGGGCGCCGAGCACGGTGGGACCGGTCCATCCCACCGAGGGGTGGGCCGCGACGCCGACCGGCTTATCGATGACGATGATGTCCTCATCGACATGGACGATGCGGAGATCGGCGACCTCGCGCGGCTCGACCACCGGTGCCCGTCGGGGCTCCCAGCTGACCTCGAGCCACGCACCCTCGGTGAGCCGGTCGGACTTGGCCGCGACGCGGCCGTCGATGAGCGCACCGCCCGCCTCGATGATCTCGGCGGCCTGCGAGCGGGAGAAGCCGAGCAGTGTGGCGAGCGCCACGTCGACGCGCTCCCCGACCCGGCCGTCGGGAACAGGAAAGGAGCGCGACTCGGTCACCGTCGCGCTCCTCTACCGGTACTGACTGCGGGGCAAGGGCTCCTGTCGCTCAGGATCCGTAGCCAGGGAACTGGCCGGGAGGAGGCGACTGCGGCGCGGGCTGCGAGGGCGCCGAGCCGGGGAATTGGCCATAGGAGGGCTGCGGGCCAGAGTCGCCGAATCCGGGTGCGGAGCCGACCGCGGCAGAGGAGGCCATTGCGGGCGAGGCGGGCTGAGGCGCGGGCGCCTGCGACGCAGAGGCGGGCTGCTGACTCGAGCCCTCAAGCTCCTTCAGCTGCGACTGGATGTATGAGCGCAACTGCGCTCGATACTCGCGTTCGAAGACGCGGAGCTCTTCGACGCGCTGCTCGAGCGCGACGCGCTCCTGCTCGAGAGCCTGCAATTGGCTCGCCTGTGCAGTCTGCGCCTCGCTCACGATACGCACGGCTTCGGCCTGGCCCTCGGCGATGATCTCGTCGCGCTTCTTCATGCCGTCGCGCACGTGCTCCTCGTGAAGGCGTCGGGCGAGCTGCAGCAGGTTGTTCGTGTTCTCCGACTCGTCCGGCGAGGCAGAGGGTGCACTGGGAAGCGGAGCGGGAGCGGCCGCCGGAGCAGGAGCCGGCGCGGGCGTCGCGGCGGGCGCCTCGACGGCGACCTGCGCGGCGCCGCCGCGCTGCAGCTCGGCGATCCGCGCGTCGGCGGCGACAAGCCGCTGGCGCAGCTCATCGTTCTCCTGCGTCAGCCGGCGAAGCTCGACCACGATCTCGTCGAGAAAGTCGTCCACCTCGTCCTGGTCATAGCCCTCGCGGAACTTGGTGGACTGGAAGCGCTTGTTGACGACGTCTTCGGGCGTGAGTGCCATGTGCGTCACCTCGGTACTTTCTGGAGCGAGTGGATAACGATGGGGTAACGCTAGCAACATGTCGCCACATGCGTCACATCCGCGCCATCAGACTACAGCCGCGCGCCGGGTCTGTCAGTGCGTACTCAGCGAGCACTCACGAGCGACATGAGGATGAGCAGCACGATCAGCACGATCGTCCAGGCCAGATCAAGTCGAATGCTGCCGAGCTGGAGTGGGGGTATGACCCGTCGCACCAGTCGAATGGGAGGATCCGTGATCGTGTAGACGAGCTCCGCGAGGATGACGACGGCGCCCTGCGGGCGCCAGCCGCGGTTGAGCGCCTGAATCCAGTCGAGCACGAACCGCCCCCACATCGCGATGAACACGATGAGCAGCGCGATGTAGATGACGTTCAGAATCACGGAGAAGACGATCGGCACAGTGCTCAGTCTCTCAGGTCACACTGGGCGTTCCCGACGCCACCACCGCTGGCGGCAGTGCTCAATCGCGGGTGAGGAACGACGCGTCCACCTCGGGCTCGACGTCGGCGGCGTCGCCGCTCACGGCGACGTGCGCGGGTGACAGGAGGAACACCTTGCTCGTCACGCGCTCGATGCGACCGTAGAGGCCGAGGGAGAGACCGCTGGCGAAGTCGATGAGGCGCCGAGCATCCGGCTCACTCATCTGGGTGAGGTTCATGATGACGGGGATGCCCTCGCGGAAGCTCTCCGCGATCGCCTCGGCGTCGTTGAAGCGCCGCGGGTGAACGGTGAGGATCTCGTTCATGTCGGGCGAAGGAGCCGAGCCGCGGGTCGCGGAGGGTCGGCGCAGCGGAGTCACGGGGGCGCGCTGCCCGGTGCCGGACCCTGCAGAGGCGGCGGGCGCCGCCGGTGCGTGCGCGGCAGCGCTCTGCTCGTACTCGACCTCTTCGTCGGCGAGGCCCAGGTAGACCATGGTCTTGCGCAGCGGGTTGCTCATCAGTCGTCCTTACGTCGTGACGCCTCCGAGATTAACGGTCGGCAGGTCGGTTTCCGGTGATTGCCGTACCGATGCGCAGGTGTGTCGCGCCCTCGGCGATGGCCTCGGCGAAGTCGCCCGACATGCCGGCCGAGATCTCCCCGGCCTCGGGAGCGATGCCGCGCACGACATCCGAGTGCTCCCGCAGGCGCGCGAAGGCGCGCCGTGGTTCCTCATCGCGCGGTGCCACGGCCATGACTCCGCGGAGCGCGAGACGAGGAGAGGCCAGCACGCGCTCGGCGAGACCGGGGAGCGCAGCCGGATCGGCCCCGCCGCGCCCGGGGTCGTCGGTCAAGTTGACCTCGAGGAAGACCCCCACGGTGGTCTCCGCGCGATCGAGGGCGCGCAGCAACGACGATCGGTCCAGCGAGTGGACGACACGGCAGTACTGCGTCACGGCGCGCGCCTTGTTCGACTGCAGCTGCCCCACGAAGTGCCACTCGAGGGGCAGGTCGGCCAGTTCCCGAGCCTTCGGCTCGGCATCCTGATGACGGTTCTCCCCGATATGCCGCACCCCCAGGGAGTGCAGCTGGCGCACGAGGGATGCGGGCTGGAACTTCGTCACAACGATGAGCGAGAGCTCGTCGCTCGAGCGACTAGCCGCGCGCGCCGCGTCGTCGATGAGGGCGGCGACGCTCTCGTAGCGTTCGCGCAGTGCGGCATCGACCTCCACGACTCAGCGCAGGAAGTCGGGGACGTCGAGATCGCCGTCGTCGTCGCCCTCGAGCGCGCCGATCGGTGCGGTCGCCCCCAGCTCGGTGTCGTCGGCCCACGCCCGGCCTTCGAGCGCTGACTCTGCGGTGCCGAGGGATGCCGCTACAGGTTCGCCCTCACTCGCGGCGACGAAGCTGCTGCGGCGGTCGCGCGTGATCGCGCTCGGCTCTCCCCCGTCGAATCCGGCCGCGATCACGGTGACGCGCACCTCGTCTCCGAGAGTGTCGTCGATGACCGCGCCGAAAATGATGTTCGCCTCGGGGTGCACAGCCTCCTGAACGAGCTTGGCCGCGTCGTTGATCTCGAAGATGCCCAGGTTCGATCCTCCCTGGATCGACAGGAGCACTCCATGCGCCCCGTCGATGCTCGCCTCGAGGAGCGGGGAGGCGACGGCCAGCTCCGCGGCCTTGATGGCGCGGTCCGCACCACGACTGGAACCGATGCCCATGAGCGCCGAGCCCGCCCCCTGCATGACGCTCTTGACGTCTGCGAAGTCGAGGTTGATGAGCCCGGGCGTCGTGATGAGGTCGGTGATGCCCTGCACGCCCGCGAGCAGCACCTGATCGGCAGTGGCGAATGCCTCGAGCATCGAGATGCCGCGGTCGGAGATCTCGAGCAACCGATCGTTCGGTACGACGATGAGCGTGTCGACCTCGTTCTTGAGCGAGAGCACGCCGTCCTCGGCCTGGGCCTGACGGCGCTTGCCCTCGAAGGCGAACGGCTTGGTGACGACGCCGATCGTGAGCGCGCCGATCGACTTGGCGATGCGAGCCACGACGGGCGCCCCGCCCGTGCCGGTGCCGCCTCCCTCGCCCGCCGTCACGAACACCATGTCGGCTCCGGCGAGGGCCTCCTCGATCTCTTCGGCGTGGTCCTCGGTCGCTCGACGCCCGACCTCAGGGTCGGCTCCCGCCCCGAGACCGCGCGTGAGCTCGCGCCCCACGTCGAGCTTGACGTCGGCATCGCTCATGAGCAGCGCCTGGGCATCGGTGTTGATGGCGATGAACTCGACGCCCCTCAGTCCCAGCTCGATCATGCGGTTCACGGCATTGACGCCGCCGCCGCCGATGCCGACGACCTTGATGACGGCGAGGTAGTTCTGGTTCGTGGTCACGTCGTGGCCTTCCGCGGTCAACCTTCACCTTCAACTTGAAGGCTAAAGTTATGCTCAGTATGTACTGCTGACTCGAACGGTAGGCCTGTCGGGGGCTCCGCGGCATGAGGCCGTCCGCGTGTCGCGAATCCCCCGGCCTCCGCGCGGGCGTCGGTCACCCCGCGCGCCGCACGACGAGGCTGTCGGGAGCCGAGACGTCGTACACCCAGCTCACCGACTGGTCGGTCGTCGCAAGCGCCGCGGCCAGCACGCGGGCCTTGAACGCCGACCGTTCCGCACTGCCCCAGACCACGGAGTGGTCAGCTCCGCCGAGGGTGAACCGCACGTCGTCCCGGGTCGTCGCGCTGATCGTCGCCACCGAGGCACGCAGCTCGCGCGGGAGGGACAGCAGCACGTCGGCGATTCCCCGGAATGCGGGATCATCGGCGCTCGCCGCTCCGACGCGGAGGATCGGGATGTCCGGCGGCGGCCCCTCGACGGTCTCGACGACGACACCCGCCGCGTCCACCACCTCGAACCCGCTCGCCGTCGGAAGAGCACCGATCGGCGTCCGCTCCACGATGCGCACGATCAGGGTGCCCGGGGGCACGATCTCGGTGGAGAAGGAGCGGATGAGGGCGAACGGCTCGAGGTCACCGCGGATCTGCTCATCCGTCACGAGGGCGAGCGGCGTGCCTCTGCGATCCTCGAGGGCGCCCGCGACCTCCTCAGGATCGAGGCGCTCAACGCCGACGACGCGGATGCTCGTCAGCGACAGGAGTGGAGAGACCGAGAGAGCCGCCGCACCGCCGACAAGCGTCAGCAGGGTGCCGAGCGCGATCGCCGCGATGAGTCGACGCCGACGGGACTGCCGAGTGAACCGTCGCACCTCCGCACGCTCGGCGCGACGACGCTCACGGGCGGCCTGGCGTTCCCGGCGCCGTGCCGACGCCGTCGAGGTGCCCGCATCCGCCGTGCGCAGCGCCGCGGACGCCGCGCGACCGCGCGAGGGGCGCTCGCGCGGCGTGCGACGGGCATCCCGCGTGCGACGCTCCTTCGGCGGGGGGGTCGTCTGCGGCGGAGCTCCGCGGAAGCCCTCCGGCCGCTTCATCCCGACGTACCGAGCGTCGCCTCGTCAGGCTCCGCCGCGCCCTCGATCGCCGCGCGCAGCTGGGGGATGATGCGGTACACATCCCCGCAGCTGAGAGTCATGACGATGTCACCCGGGCGGGCGATCTGCGCGACGCGCTGGGCCGCCGCATCCCACTCCGGTCGGTAGTCGACTCGCCCGGCGTCGCCGAAGGCGTCGGCCACGAGTGCACCGGTGACCCCGGGGATCGGATCCTCCCGTGCACCGAAGACGTCGAGCACGACCGTGTGGTCGGCGCCCGCCTCGTAGACCGCCGCGAACTCGCTCGCCATCGCCTGGGTGCGGCTATAGAGGTGCGGCTGGTGGACCGCGATCACGCGGCCCGTGCCCGCGACCGAGCGAGCAGTCTGCAGAGCGGCGACGACCTCGGTCGGGTGGTGCGCATAGTCGTCGTACAAGCGCACTCCGGCGGCATCGCCGTGCGACTCGAACCGCCGCTGGGTGCCGGCGAAGCCATCGAGGGCCGCGACCGCCTCACGCGGCTCGAACCCGAGATCGACGAGAACGGCGACCACTCCCGCCGCGTTGAGCGCATTGTGACGGCCGGGCACGGCGAGAGATCCGGTCCACTCGACTCCGTCGATGCTCAGGACGAAGCTGATCGGCCCTTCCTCGCTCATCGAGGCGAGTCGAACACGCGCGGCGGCGCTCTCACCGAACGTCGTGAGCGAGGCCGACGGCAGGGCGCCCGCCACGCGGCGGGTGCGTTCGTCGTCGGCCGAGAGGACGACGCGCTCCGCGCACGCACGGGCGAAGTCGAGGAAGGCCTGCTCGATCGCCGCCTCGCTGCCGTAGTGGTCGAGGTGGTCGGTATCGATATTGGTGATCAGGCCGATCGCCGTCTCGAACAAGAGGAAGGAGCCGTCGGACTCATCCACCTCCACGACGAAGAGCTCGCCGCTGCCCCATGCCGCACTCGTGGCGGCGTCGTGGATGACGGCGCCGTTGACGAAACTCGGATCGGCGCCGAGTCTGCGCAGAGCCGTGACGAGCATCGCCGTCGACGTGGACTTGCCGTGCGCTCCCGCGACCGCGATCAGACGCTGCCCGCGCACGAGCCAGGCGAGCGCCTGTGCGCGGTGCAGCACCGGGATGCCCCGCCGCAGGGCCTCCTGGTACTCGGGGTTGTCGAGCCACAGGGCTCCTGTCACGACGAGCGCCTCGGCATCGCCGACATGGCGTGCATCGTGCCCGATCTCGACGGGGATACCGCGCTCGCGCAGGGCGTCCACCGCGGCGGACTCCGCTCGGTCCGAGCCCGTCACGGCATGACCCCGATCGTGGAACATGCGGGCGATGCCGCTCATCCCCGAGCCGCCGATGCCGACGAAATGCAGGCGTCCCAGAGTCTCGGGAAGCGGCTGGGAGAGGTCAGGCTTGATCATCGGTCAACACCTTACGCCGCGTGCGCGGCCAGGGTCTCCCGCACGAGCCGCAGCAGCTCCCCTGCACCGTCGCGGTGCCCGACGCTCCGCGCGGCCGCCGCCATTCCAGCGATGACGTCAGTCCGTTCCAGGAGCGGCACGAGCTCGCGGGCGACCCACTCCGGAGTGAACTCGGCGTCCTTCACCAGGCGCGCGCCGGAGACGCGCACGAGATCGCGGGCGTTGAGTTCCTGCTCGCCGTTCCCGACCGGGTAGGGCACGAGCACGGCCGGCAGACCCACCGCCGCGAGCTCCGACACCGTCGCCGCTCCGGCACGGCACACGGCGAGATCCGCGATCGCGAAGGCGAGCTCCATCCGATCGCAGTACGGCTGCACGGCGAGGCCCGGCAGAGCCGCGGCTCCGTCTCCACGCCCCTCCCCCGTGATGTGCAGAACCTGCCAGCCCGCACCCAGCACGCGCGGCGTCGACGCCGCCATCGTCTCGTTCAGCCGACGCGCGCCCGTCGAACCGCCCGTCACGAGAAGCGTCGGGCGATCGGCACGGAGCCCGAAATGGTCGGCCGCCGTCGCGCGCGCAGCGCGCCGATCCAGTTCGACGATCTCGCGTCGCAGAGGCATGCCCACGATCCGCGCGCCGCGCAGAGGGGTGCCGGCGAACACGACGCCGACGGCGCCGCCGAGCAGCCGCCCCCATCGATTGGCGAAGCCCGGGCGACTGTTCGCCTCGTGCACGATGAACGGCAGACCCTCGCGCCGTGCCGCCCAATAAGCGGGCGCCGCGGCATAGCCACCGAACCCCACCACCACGTCGACGCGTCTCTCGCGCAACGCCGCGCGCGTGACGCGCACGGCCTGCCGGAATCGCGCCGGGAACCGCAGTGCCGACCTCCCCAGGCGACGCGGGAGCGGTACGCGGGGAATCGTGATGAGCTCGTAGCCACGGGCAGGGACGAGTCGGGCCTCGAGGCCTTCGGCCGTCCCGAGCACGAGAAGCTCGGCATCGGGCTCCTCCCTCCGCCAGTGGTCGGCGAGGGCAAGCAGGGGATTCACATGGCCGGCTGTGCCCCCGCCGGCGAGGAGGGCCGTCGTCATGCCGCCCGTGCTTCGCTGGCTTCGGCTGTGCGTGCGAGCGACAGCACGACTCCGATCGCCAGCAGCGAGGCGATGAGGGCCGAGCCGCCCACAGAGATGAGCGGCAGCGGAACGCCGAGCACGGGGAGGAGGCCCAGCACGACGGCGACGTTCACGAAGGCCTGCCCGACGATCCAGATCAGCACGCCCCCTGTCACGATGCGCGAGAAGGGATCGCGGTGGAAGCGGATGAGGCGCACGAGCCCGATGGCGAGCACCACGAAGAGCAGCAGCACGACCCCGGCGCCGACGAGGCCGAGTTCCTCGCCGATGACGGCGAAGATGAAGTCGCTCTCGGCGTGCGGCAACCACGACCACTTCGCCGCCGAGTTGCCGAGCCCCACACCGAAGACCCCTCCCGAGCCGAGCGCCCACGTGCCGTGCACCACTTGCCAGCACGAGCCCTCGTAGTCCTCGGGGCGGCAGCCGTTGAGCCACACATCGATGCGGCTCGACCGCGACGAGCTCGACAGCGCGAAGAGCACGCCGCCGACGGCGACGACACCCGCCATCGCCGCCAGCCGGCGCAGCGGCGCACCCGCGTAGAAGAGCGACCCGAGCACGATGGCGATCATGATGGATGCCGTACCGAGGTCTTGACCGAGCAGCACCATGCCGATCGCCACGAGCGAGACCGGCACTGCGGGAATGATGAGGCTCTTCCAGTCGGTGAACGCGTCTGCGCGGTCCGCGAGCACCGTGCCGAGCCACACGATGAGGGCGAGCTTGAGGAACTCGGAGGGCTGCGCGGTGAAGCCGCCGATCGAGATCCAGTTCTGGTTGCCGCCGTAGTCGTACCCGAGCCCCGTGAAGACGAGCAGCTGCAGGCCGAGCCCGACCATGACCGCCGTGCGCGCCCAGCGCCGCCAGAATCGCGCAGGAAAGCGCGCGATCGACAGCATGACGGGGATCGCGACGAGAGCGTACAGGCCCTGCCGAAGGAAGATCGCGAAGAAGTCGCCGTCGTTGCTCTGCGAGGAGATGATCGAGGAGGACGACAGCACCATGACGAGCCCGAACAGCACCAGGAAGACGGTCGTGCCCAGCACGATCATGTAGTCGGAGCTGTCGGAGCCGAACAGCGTGCGCACCGAGACGATGGCGCGAGCGGGGCTGCGCGCCGGCTGCGGGTCGGCGTCGCGTCCCGGTCGAGACGGTCGCAGTGTCGTCACGAGCTCCACCCCTCCCGCGGTGCGGTGTTCGGCCCGCTCAGGAGCCGAGGGCCGTCACGGCGGCCGCGAAACGGCGGCCGCGATCGGCGTAGTCGACGAACTGGTCCATGGATGCCGCGGCAGGGGCGAGCAGAACGGTGTCGTCGGCCTGAGCCGCCGACGCCGCCAGAGCCACCGCTGCGGGCATCACTCGCTCAGTGTCGTGCTCCTCGACCTCGAACACCGGCACTGCGGGCGCGTGTCGCGCAAACGCCTCGCGCAGAGCATCCCGATCGTGGCCGATGAGAACCGCCGCCCGCAGCCGGTCGCGATGCTCGACAACGAGCGGGGCGAGGTCGACGCCCTTGAGAATCCCGCCGACGATCCAGACCACCGACCGGTAGGCGCTCAGTGAGGCGGAGGCTGCGTGCGCGTTGGTCGCCTTCGAGTCGTCGATCCAGAGCACCTCGTCGATCTCGGCCACGCGCTCGGTGCGATGGGAGTCGACCCGAAAGGCACGCAAGCCGTCGCGCACGGCGGCCGGAGGTGCGCCCGCCGCGCGAGCCAGCGCCGCGGCGGCGAGGGCGTTCGCAAGGCCGTGTGGGGTCGCGAGTCCCGCCTCGCGCAGGTCGACCAGCGTCGCGAGCTCGAGCGCGGTCGTCGCCCGCTCCTCGAGGAACGCGCGATCGACCAGCACGTCGTCGACGATCCCGACATCGCTCGGCCCCGGGGTGTCGGCGCCGAAGCCGATCGCCCGACAGCCCTCGATAACGTCGGCCTGCTCGACCATGCGCCTCGTGGCGGCGTCGGCGAGGTTGTACACGCACGCCACCCGGGTGTTCGCGTAGACCTTGGCCTTGGCGGCGGCGTACGCCTCCGGGCTGCCGTGCCAGTCCAGATGGTCGTCGGCGAGATTGAGGCAGGCGCTCGCCAGAGGATGCACGGCGCCGAGCCCCGTCGTGGGCAGCGAGTGCAACTGGAAGCTGGACAGCTCGACCACGAGCACGTCGAAGCCGGCGGGGTCGCGCACCGCGTCCAGCACGGGTGTGCCGATGTTGCCGCACGGCGCGACGCGCGTGCCGGCTGCGAGCAGCATCGTCGCCGCGAGCTGGGTCGTGGTGGTCTTGCCGTTGGTACCCGTGATGGTGATCCACTCGGCCGCGCGCACCTTGTCGCGCACGCGCCAGGCCAGTTCGACATCGCCCCACAGTTCCGCGCCGGCGCGACGGGCGGCGAGCACGAGAGGATGCTCCGGAGCAAGGCCGGGTGAGACGATCACGAGCTCGGGGCGACGGTCGATCAGCGCCTGCACCGCGGCCTCCCGGTCGGGCTCCACCACGAGCTCGACCCCGATGACCGGCAGGATGCGCGCCCGTTCCTCGTCGGCGTCTCGCGTCAGAACCGTCACCGCGCACCCCAGCTCGGCGAGCGTGTCGGCGGCAGCGAAGCCCGACACCCCGAGACCGAGCACGATCGCGCGCACGCCTGACCAATCGTCGTGCCAGCTGCTGAGCTCCGAGACCCTCGCACCCACTACTGGCTGACCCACTCGAGGTAGAAGAGTCCCACTCCCACGGCCACGAAGAGGCCGCCGATGAGCCAGAACCGCACCACGACCGTGACCTCTGCCCAACCCTTGAGCTCGAAGTGGTGGTGGAGGGGGCTCATAAGGAAGATGCGCTTGCCGCCGGTGAGCTTGAAGTAGACGCGCTGCACGATGACGGAGCCCGTCACGATGAGGAACAGGCCGCCGATGAGGATGAGGAGCAGTTCAGTGCGCGTGAGGATCGCGAGCGCGGCTATGGCTCCTCCGAGCGCGAGGGAGCCCGTGTCCCCCATAAAGATGTGCGCGGGCGAGGTGTTCCACCACAGGAAGCCGATGAGGCTTGCGGCGATCGACGCTGCGACGATCGCGAGGTCGAGCGAATCGCGCACCTCGTAGCACCGATCCGCGACGGACGGATCGGGGCCGTTGAAGCAGGACTGGTTGAACTGCCAGAAGGCGATGAAGATGTACGCGGCGATCGACAGGATCGAGGCTCCCGTGGCGAGACCGTCAAGACCGTCGGCGACGTTCACGGCGTTGGACGTGCTCACGACGATGAGATTGACCCAGACGGCGAAGAGGATGACCGCCGCGACAGAGCCGAAGACGGCGAAGTCGAGCCATTCGATGTCGCGCACCGCGGAGATCATGGTGGACGCGGGCGTCTGGCCGTCGGCGTTGGGGAACGACAGGGCGAGGACGGCGAAGACGCTCGCAACCACCACCTGCCCGGCAACCTTCGCCCAGCCTCCGAGGCCGAGACTGCGCTGCTTGCGCGCCTTGGTGAAGTCGTCGAGGAAGCCGACGAGACCGAGCCCGACCATGAGGAACAGCACGAGCAGCGCACTGAGCGTGATGCGCTCGCCACTGAGCAGGTGACCCACGAAATAGCCGAGCACGGCTCCGAGGATGACGACGATGCCGCCCATGGTGGGGGTGCCGCGCTTGGTGTGGTGCGACTGGGGGCCGTCGTCGCGGATGAACTGACCCCACTCGAGCTTGTTGAACAAGCGGATGAACAGTGGCGTCATGAAGAGGGTGAAGGCGAGGGAGAAGGCTCCGGCCAGCATCAGGGCGATCATGCGGCGCCGCCCGTCAAGCGATGTACGAGCGATGCGAGCGGGGTTCGGGAGGCTCCCGTCACGAGCATCACATCCTCTTCATCGACCCGAGTACGCAGCACATCGTATGCCTCGTCGACCGAGTCGACGAGGATCGACTCTCCATTCCACGAACCTTCCAGCCCTGCGGCATTGTGCACATGACGGGCGCCGTTGCCCACCACGATCAGCTGGCTGATGTCGAGCCGCACGATGATGCGGCCGAGAGCATCGTGATCGTCGAACCAGTCGGCGGCGGGGGTCTCCAGCTCGCCGATGACGGCGAGCGAACGGCCCGCACCCCGCGTCAGCTCGGCGAGCACCGAGAGAGAGCGTCGCACGTCGAGCGGAGTGGACGCGCCGGTGTCGTCGAGGAGGAGTGCGCCGCTCACGGTCGACTTGCGCTCGCACCGCCCGGGCACCTCGGCCTGCTCCGCCGCCCGCGCGAGTGCCGCCGACCACGGCCGCCCCTCGGCCAGCTCGCGGTGCAGCAGCGCGACTGCGGCCTCGACGGCGATGTCGCCGAGCGCAGCGATCGCGATCTGGCCGCTCTCCTCGGCACTCCTGACGTGGATGACCGTGCCGTCGCGATGGGGCACGACGTCATCGACGACGACGGCGGATTCCACGGACTACCAGCCCGCCTCGCGCAGGGCCGCGCGCGCTTCGTCGCGCGCCGAGTACTCGGTGCGCACTCCCCGGATCTCCCGGTAGTCCTGGTGACCGGGACCAGCCCACAGAATCGAGTCGCCCTCGCGCGCGAGGCCTACGGCGTGGCGGATCGCCTGCTCAGGCGGGCTGATCTCGTGGATCTCCGGTTGAGAGACCGCGGCCCTGGCCCCTTCCAGCAGCGCGCGGCGAATCGCCACCGGGTCCTCGAACCGCGGGTGGTGATCCGTGATGACGAGCACGTCGCACCCTTCGGCCGCGACGCGGGCCATCTCATGGCGCTTGGTGGCATCCCGGTCGCCGTCCGCGCCGAAGACCATGATCGTCCGCCCCGTGGTGAACCGGCGGACTGCCGCGAGCGTGTTCTCGAACGCGTCGGCGCTGTGGCCGAAGTCGACGTAGACGCTGGGGCCACGGTCACCCGACACGCGCTCGGTCCGCCCGGGCAGGTAGGCGTCGATGCCCCGCTCCCCCACAGCGCGTGCGATGTCGTCGAGCGCGTACCCGGCCTCGACGAGCATGACGATGACGAGACCGGCGTTGGCGGCCATGTGACTGCCGATGAGCGGGATGCTCGACTGCAGCGACCGCCCATCCGAGTGGCTCACGCGAAAGCCGGTGTACGCGGCGTCCTCCTCCGTTACCACGAGGTGCCAATCGGCCTCCACGCCGGCGCGCGACGTGATCGTCGTGACGGGGATTCCGGCGTCGGCCACCACACGGGCCCCGTAGTCGGAATCGAGCGAGACGACTCCTCGCCGCCCCCGCTCCGCCGTGAAGAGCGGCAGCTTGGCCGCGTAGTACTCCTCCATGTCCGCGTAGTCGTCGAGGTGGTCATGGCTGAGATTCGTGAACCCCACGACGTCGAAGAGCACGCCATCGACGCGGTGACGACTGAGCGCCTGAGCACTGACCTCGACGGCGACGGCACGCACACCCGCCTCCGCCATCCGCGCGAGGAGGGCGTGGAACTCGGTGGCCTCCGGCGTGGTCAGACGGCTGACGACGGTGAGGCCGGCGATGTGCCTCTCCGCGGTGGAACTCAGGCCGGTGACGACGCCGAGCTGACGCAGCACCGCCTCGAGGAGGTACACCGAAGACGTTTTGCCGTTCGTGCCCGTGATGCCGAACAGCTGCCCCTCGAACTCGGCGGTGCGGTATACCCAGGAGGCGAGCGCACCGAGCCGGCCCCGCGGGTCGTCGACGATGAGCACGGGGAGCCCCGATCCCTCGGCCAGTGCCGCGCCCTCGGCATCGGTGACGAGCGCGACGGCACCCGCCGCGCGCGCCTGCGCGGCGTAGGCAGCCCCGTGGGCATGAGCGCCGCGCACTCCCACGTAGACGTCGCCGGGCTGCAGGTCGTGAGTGCTCAGGGTGATGCCCGTGATCGCGATGTCGCCGAGGGCCCCGCGGCTGTCCAGCTGGAAGTGAGCCGCGAGTTCGGAGAGCTCGCGCACCGGTGGGTGCTCCGGCCGCAGAACGGGTGGAGTACGACCGGACAACGGAACCTCGATTCGTGAGTGGCGGCTACCAGGTCAGAGGATAGGCGGTCGCCTGCTGCGTCGATGGCGGAACCCGATAGGTCTTGAGCACCTGCGTCATGATGGTGCGGAACGTCGGTGCTGCCGCTGCTGACGTCTTCATCGTATCGGGACGTACATAGGTCACCACGACGACGAATTGAGGGTCATCGGCCGGCGCCATGCCGGCGACCGAGACGATGCGCTCATCGCCGTAGCCGCCCGCCTCCGCGACCTCGGCCGTGCCCGTCTTCGCCGCGACGCGGTACCCCGGAATCTCGAGGAGCGAGCGCATCCACCCCTCCGTGACGACCTCCTCGAGAATCCCGACCGTGGCGCGCGCAGACTGCTCGGACACGACCCGGGTCGGCTCCCCGGTGGGAGCATGGGTCGTCGTGCCGTCGGCATGGTCGCACCCGGTGACGAGGGTGAGGGGTGCTCGCACGCCGCCATTGGCGATCGCCTGATACGCGCTCGCCACCTGTGCGCTCGTCGCCGTCATGCCCTGGCCGAACATCTGGGTGACGGCACTGTGCCCGTCGATGCTGCCCGGGTCTCGGACGCTTCCGCGGGCCTCGCCCAGGAATCCCACTCCGGTCGTGTCCCCCAGACCGAACCGGGTCAGGTAGTCGTAGCGCCCCTCGAGCGAGAGCCGCTCGCTGAGCACGGCAGTGCCGGTGTTGGAGGAATTCATGAGCACGCCGGCGGAGGTCAGGCGCAAGTCACCGTGATCCCAGGCGTCTCCGATGCGGTACGACCCGATCGTCGCGTACGAGCGCGGGGCGATGACCTGGTCAGACGGCGTCGTCACACCCGCGTCGAACATCGCGGCGAAGCTCAGCGACTTGATCGTGGAGCCCGGCTCGTAGGGCGCCGCGAAGATGCGCGACCCGCGGTCGTCTGCGTCGCTGCCGTCCACGTCGTTCGGGTCGACCGAAGGCCATTCGGCCGCGGCGATGATGTGGCCGTCGTCCACGCGCACTACCATCGCGGTGGCCCAGTCAGCGCCGATCCTGGCGCCCTCCTCGGCGATCGCCTGCTGAGCGAACCACTGCACGTCGGAGTCGATCGTGAGGTGGAGTGTGCCGCCGTCGACGGGCTCCTGCTGCACGACCGTCGTGCCGGGAAGCTGCACACCGTCGGCCCCGCGTTCGTAGGTCGACGAGCCCGGACTCGACGCGAGACATTCGTCCAGGCCCAACTCGAGGCCGGCCAGTGGCCCGTCCGTTCCCATGAAGCCCACGAGGTTGCCTGCGACCTGCCCGTTGGGGTAGGTGCGACTCGCGACCCTCTCGGCGTAGACCCAGGGCACTCCGAGATCGCGCACCGCCTGGTAGATGTCGGTCACGACACCGCGCACGAGGTAGGCGTGATCGTCGTCGGGATCCGCGGCGAGCTCGCTCTCGATGCGAGCCAGCAAGGCTGCGGGATCCTCCCCCGTGAGGGCCGCGATGCTCGTGAGCGCCTCCCACACGGTGCGGGTCGTGATCTCGCCCGTCTCGTCGTCGAGCGTGTCGTAGTCCTTGACGAATCGAGGTGACACGGTGATGTCGTAACGGAACACCGAGTCGGCCAGAACGGCGCCCTGCCGATCCACGATGTCGCCCCGGGCGCCGTGCAGAGCGACCGGAATCGAGCGCCGGGCCTCGGACTCCTGCGCGAGCTGCTCGGCACGCACGACCTGGATGTCGACGAGGCGCACTCCGAACGCCGCGACGATCGCGACCACGACGAGGATCGTCGCAGCCAGTCGTCGTCGCGTTCTCCGTTGCTCGCTCATCTGCGCTCCCTCCCCCGTCGCGCGCACTGCATCAGCGCGTGACCGGCGAAGGCAGTGACCCTGCGAGGCCCGGCTGCGCTGGTTGTGAGGCTAGCGACCCCGGCACCGGCGGCGTCGATGCCACGCTCGACGCACCCCCGCCCGATGCCGGAGTCGCGAGCGCCATGTCGGCCAGCAGCACGTTTCCGATCATGGTGTCTCGACCGCCGAGGAGGCCGCCGCCGGCCTCTGCCGCGACGGGGGCTCCGAGCACGGTCGCGTCGGCGAGCTGCAAGTATGCGGGGCTCGCGTTGCTGACCATGCCGAGTGCCTCAGCGTTGGCGGCCAGGTGCTGCGGCGACCGCAGCGCATCGAGTGACTCGACGAGCACCTGCGCGTCTCGATCGAGCTCAGAGGCCTGTGTCGCGAGCGCTGAGATGCGATAGGCGCCCTCCGAGAGGGCGATGCTGAGCAGCAACTGGGTCACGAGAATCGCGAAGACGCCGACGACGGCGACGGTCGCGTAGACGATGCGCGGCCGACGGCGGCGACTCTCCCGCGGTGCGATGACCGGCGCGAGAAAGGGAGCGCTGCGCCGGGGCGCCGCCTGCGCGACCTGCTCCGCCGTAACAGGAACGAACGCCTGTGCCGCGCTCATGCCGCCTCCCGCACGCGTTCAGCGGCGCGCAGCCGCACGGGGATGGAGCGCGAGTTGCTCTGGCGCTCCGCCTCGTCCGCGAGCTCGGCTCCTCGCACCAGCAGCCGGAACTCCGGTCGATGCTCCGGCAGCTCGACGGGCAGTCCCGCGGGAGCGGTCGAGCGCGTACGTGCCGCCAGTTCGCGCTTGACGATGCGGTCTTCGAGCGACTGGTACGCCAGCACCACGATGCGACCGCCGACGGAGAGGGAGTCCAGCGCCGTGGGCAGTGCAGCCTCCAGCGCTGCGAGCTCGCCATTCACCTCGATGCGCAGCGCCTGGAACACGCGCTTGGCCGGATGCCCGGATCGCTGCACGGCACGAGGCGTCGCGTCGATGATCAGGCGGACGAGGTCGGACGAGCGCGTGAGGGGCCTCTCGCTGCGGTATTCGACGATGCGTCGGGCGAACCGGGGAGCGAGTTTCTCCTCGCCGTACGCGTAGAAGATGCGCCGCAGCTCCGCCTCTGAGTACTCGGCGAGGACTGCCTCGGCGGTAATGCCCGTCGTGCGGTCCATGCGCATGTCGAGCGGGGCATCCTGCGAGTACGCGAAGCCGCGGTCGGCCTCGTCCAACTGCATGGAGCTGACGCCGAGATCGAAGAGCACCGCCGTGACGCTGTCGATGCCGAGACTCCCGAGCGCCGACCGCAGCCCGGAGTACACGGCGTGCACGAGGTGCGCGCGGTCGCCGAAGCGCTGCAGACGACGGGAGGAGGCGTCGAGTGCGGCGGTGTCGCGGTCCAGACCGACGAGGACGAGCCCGGGATGCCTCTCGAGCGCAGCCTCCGCGTGACCTCCGAGTCCGAGGGTCGCGTCGACGAGGACAGCACCGTCGACGGCGAGAGCCGGCTTGAGGAGGTCGAGGCTGCGCTCCAGCAGTACGGGGGTGTGCGAGGTGGATTCGGTCATGCTCGTGCCGGCCTGCCGCGGGGCCCGGATCCCCATCCGTGCGACCTGGCACCGGGGAAGGTGCGCCAGGGCGTCTCACGGCTGGGAGTCCGAGTCACGCGATCAGAAGAGTCCGGGGATCACCTCCTCGTCGGTGTTGGCGAAGGCGTCTTCCTTCTCGGCGTAGTAGCTGTTCCAGGCCGGGGTCGACCAGATCTCGGCTCGATCGCCGGAGCCGATGACGGTGAGCTCGCGGTCCAGGCCCGCGTACTGCCGGAGCACCGCGGGAACGGTCACCCGCCCCTGTTTGTCGGGCTCCTCCTCGCTCACTCCCGAGAGGAAGAAGCGCTGGTACTCGCGCGCGGTCTTGCTGGTAAGGGACGCGGTGCGCAGCTTCTCGAGGACGTCCGCGAAGGTGGCGCGGCTGAAGACGTAGAGGCAGCGCTCCTGACCGCGCGTGAGAACGACTCCTTCAGCGAGCTCATCTCGGAACTTCGCCGGAAGGATCACCCGACCCTTGTCGTCGAGCTTGGGGGTGTGCGTGCCGAGAAACATCGCCTGGTCCCCCTCTCATCTCCGGCCCGAGATCAGGTTTGCTCCACTTTACTCCACTTTTCCCCACTAAGTAAAGGATATCGGCCACCCTAGACCCCGTATGGCCCCCTGTCACCAGTGATTGCGCGGGTTCCTCAGGTGGAGGACAGTGGAGGGGGGGGCCGGCGCGGGCTGGCCCATCGGCGGGGGGCGCACAAAAAAAGACCGGCCCGAAGGCCGGTCTGTGGCGGGCCGCAGAGGCCCGGAGTCAGCGGTGGTGGAAAGTGGGGTGCAGGGAGGCGCGCGGAGTGACTAGCTCTCGCGCCCGTCCTGCCGGCGGTCCCACCGCTCGTTCATACGCTCGGTCCACGACGTTCGCGAAGCGCTCGGTCGTGCGGTGTTGCTCGCTGCGGGGCTGCTCGGCGCGTCAGCGCCCTCGCGACGGCCCGGGGAGAGAACGATGAGCACGCCAGCGAGCATGAGCCCGAAGCCCACGACCCCGATGACGGCGAGCTGGGTGATCACCCCTGCCACGAGAGCAGCGACGCCGGCGATCGCCAGAAGCGCGCCCACGACCACGAGTGTGTAGTTGGGCTTGCCTCGTCGGCCCGCCACCGTCGCCACGAAATCGGCGTCGTTCTGATAGAGGTTGCGCTCCATCTCATCGAGAAGGCGCTGTTCCTGTTCTGACAGCGGCATGGTGACCCCTTTGGTGGCGACTCGTCGGTACGGTGATCCCCGTCCGCGCACATTCTACGGTCGCGCTCCTGGATAGGCTAGGCAGGTGCCTGAGAGATTGCGGTTAGTCGACGTCGTCCACGACCGGCTCCAGGAGTTCCTGAACGAGCGCGCCACCCACCTCGGCACGATCGCGGAGGACCTCGAACGCTTCACCGACGCGAGTCGTGATCTGCTCAGCGGAGGCAAGCGCTTTCGGGCACTGTTCTGCTACTGGGGCTGGCATGCCGTCGCCGGCACCGTGCGCCCGGATGACCTGCTCGCCGAGCTCGATGAGCACCCTGACCTGTCGAGCGTCATCGACGTCGCTGCCGGGCTGGAGCTGTTTCACGCCGCTGCGCTCGTGCATGACGACATCATGGACAGTTCCGACACGCGTCGAGGGATGCCCTCGGCTCATCGTCGATTCGAGGCCGAGCATGCTCGACGCCACTGGGTCGGCAACGCGAGCGGCTACGGGCTCTCCTCGGCGCTCCTCCTCGGCGACCTTCTGCTCGGGTGGAGCGACGAGCTGCTCGACTCGGGCCTGGCACGCCTCGACGACCTCGATGCCGCCAGAGCGGCCAGAGCAGAGTTCCAGACGATGCGCACCGAGGTGACGGTGGGCCAATACCTCGACATCCTGGAGGAGGTCGCCTGGCGCGACGCCGAGGATTCTGAGATGCTCCCGCGCGCGCACCGCGTGCTCGTCTTCAAGTCGGCCAAGTACTCGATCGAGGCTCCTCTCGCTCTCGGGGCTCTCATGGCGGGAGGCACGCTCGAGCAGGTCACGGCTCTGCGCGCGTTCGGGCTGCCGCTTGGTGTGGCGTTCCAACTGCGCGACGACCTGCTCGGCGTGTTCGGAGACCCCGACGTGACGGGAAAGCCTGCAGGCGACGACCTCCGCGAGGGCAAGCGCACGGTGCTCATCGCGCTGGCGCGCGATGCGCTTCCCGGCAGCGCGGTGCGCCTGATCGACGAGCTCCTCGGCGATCCCGAGCTCACCGAGCACCAGATCCGCACCCTGCAGGCGACCATCCGCGATAGCGGCGCGGTCGAGACCGTCGAGTCGATCATCGCGCGCTCGGTCACCGAGGCCCTTGCGGCTCTCGAGACGGCGGCCATCAGCCGCTCGGCGCATGCCGAGCTCATCGGGCTCTCCGATCTGGTGACGCGGCGGTCGCACTAGGCGGCCGACCGCCGTCAGAATGCCAGCGCCTGCGCCACCCGTCGAACCTCGGCCTTGCGGCCAGCGCGCAGAGCGTCGATCGGCGCTGCCCCCAGGGCATCCTCCGGCTCGAGCATCCAGCGCATCGCCTCATCATCGCTGAAGCCGCTGTCGGCCAGCAGCACGAGCGTGCCGCGCAGTTCGCGCAGGGGCTCGCCGTCGACGAGGAAGGCCTCAGGTACGACGAGCACGCCCTCGCGACGCACCGCGAGAAGCTGGCGATCCTCGATCAGGCGGCGCACCTTGCCGGGGCTCAGCCCGAGAATCTCCACGAGATCGGGAATCGTCAGCCAGGTCGAAGAATCAGCAGCCACGCCTACTAGAGTGCCACGCGCCCGCGCAGATCGCGCCCCCTGCCGAGCACACGCGTGCGCATCACACGAGTCACATCCTTCACATTGGCCACTAGTGGTAGTAGCGTGGTAAACGGGTGGATCGGGGGATCCTCCACGCCCTCCGGGGTGACACGGGTGAGAGAGGCCAGCGCCACATGAGCGATACGCACCTCGCTGCGGACGGACGGCACGACCCGAGCGCCACGATCGCCACCGCCGATCGCGCGCGCATCGTGTTTGCCGGCCTCGCGCCACGCAGCCCCGCACCTGCAGCGATCGGCTCGCGCCCCTCCGGCCAACGTGCGCGCACCGCCCTCTCCAGCACGGTTCCCCTCGTCCTCACGGGAGCGATCGCCCTCGGGCTCGGGGTCGCCGGCCCGGTCGACGCAGCCCCGGTGCGCAAGCCCTCGCCGCCGCAGCCTGATCAGAGTCCCGCGCCGGGAGGTCTGCGGGCACTGCTGTCGCAGTGGGGCGCCGCGATCACACCCGGCGCGCAGAGCCTCGACGCGGTGGCCACCTCAGCGGCGCCCGCCGCTTACCTCGTGCAACCGGGCGATACCGTGAGCGACATCGCCGCACGATTCGGCCTGCCGACCGCGGTCGTCCTGGCGCGCAACGGTCTCAGTTGGAAGTCGACGATCTTTCCCGGTCAGGTGCTCTCGCTCGGTGCCGACGGCGTGAAGCGCGCTGGCCGCCCGGCCGTGATCGCCGAAGCGGGGCTCTACGTCATCGCGCGCGGAGACACGCTGTCGAGCGTCGCCGAGCGCTTCGGCATCTCTGTGCGGTCGATTCTCGAGCGCAACGGTCTCGCCCCCGCCAGCATCATCTACCCCGGACAGAAGATCGTGATTCCCGGTCACAGCCCGAGCGACGCCGAACCGCAGCTTGCCCTCGAACAGGAGGGCGGTGAGGCCGTGCCCGAACTCACGCTCGCCTCCGTGGAGTCGACGACTGTTGCCGGCAGCGCGGTGTCCCTCGCCGCTGCTCCCGACGTATCCTCGCTCACGATCGCCGAGCGCCCGGTGCTCCCCGCGGCGCCGCCCCGTGCCCCTTCGCCGAGCCCTGGCGGCACGGCGCCGAGCGGTCCGCCGAGCAGTGGCGGCAGCATCACGCCGCTCACGAGCGAGATGCGCGGCCACGCGCTCACGATCATCCAGGTGGGCCGCCAGCTCGGCGTGCCCGACTACGGCATCGTCATCGCCCTCGCGACGGCCATGCAGGAGTCGACGCTGCGCAACCTCTCCTGGGGCGATCGCGACTCGGTCGGGCTCTTCCAGCAGCGACCGAGCTCGGGGTGGGGAACCGCCGCCGAACTGCAGATTCCGAGCCACGCGGCCCGCCTGTTCTACGTGGGACGCAGCGGCTACACGCGCGGCCTGCTCGACATCCCCGGGTGGCAGGGCATGACTCTCACGCAGGCCGCCCAGGCGGTGCAGATCTCGGCCTACCCCAACCACTACGCCAAATGGGAGGCGAGCGCGTGGGCGTGGCTCTACGAACTGACGTGAGCCCACGCCGCCGAAGCACCGTGCGCCTCCCCTGATCGACCGCCTGCCCGACCTACACTGGCGCGGTGACTGCCTCCTCGAGCGACCCCCTCATCGGGCGTCTGATCGACGGTCGATACCGGGTGCGCTCCCGCATCGCGCGAGGAGGCATGGCGACCGTCTACCTCGCAACGGATGAGCGGCTCGAGCGCCTCGTCGCCGTCAAGATCATGCACGGCCACCTCGCCGACGACAGCCAGTTCAAGGAGCGCTTCATCCAGGAGGCGCGGTCGGCGGCCCGCCTCGCGCACCCGAACGTCGTCAACGTCTTTGATCAGGGTCAGGACACAGAGTCTGCCTACCTCGTCATGGAGTACCTGCCGGGCATCACGCTGCGCGACCTGCTCAAGGAGTACGGCGCACTGACCCCGGCCCAGACGATGGACATCACCGAGTCGGTGCTCGGGGGTCTCGCCGCCGCGCACAAGTCGGGCATCGTGCACCGCGACCTCAAGCCCGAGAACGTGCTGCTCGCCGACGACGGCCGCATCAAGATCGGCGACTTCGGCCTCGCTCGCGCCGCCACCGCCAACACCGCCACCGGCCAGGCGCTGCTCGGGACGATCGCGTACCTCTCACCGGAGCTGGTGATGCGCGGCATCGCTGACACCCGCAGCGATATCTACGCGGTGGGCATCATGATGTTCGAGATGCTCACCGGCGAGCAGCCGTTCAAGGGCGAGCAGCCCATGCAGATCGCCTATCAGCACGCGAACGATTCGGTACCCGCCCCGAGCACGCTCAATCCCGACGTGCCGGCCGAGTGGGACGAGCTCGTGCTGTGGGCAACCGCGCGCAACCCCGACGATCGACCCACCGATGCCCGCGCGCTGCTCGAGCAGGTCACCGAGACGGGGCGTGAGCTGCAGACCGCGCTCTCCTCCACCGGAGCCCAGAAGACCCTCCTGCTGACATCCCCCATTCCCACGTCTCCCGCCCCACCGACCGGAGACGACAGCGAGACCCAGGTGATCGGCGGCGTCTCCTCCCCGGCGACGCGGCCCTCGACGAGCGCGGCTGCTCTCGCGGAGCGCGGCGCAGCAGGCCGACGCCGCGGATGGCTGCTCTTCGCCGTCGTGCTCGCGCTCGCCGGTCTCGCGGGCGGAGTCGGGTGGTGGTTCGGTGCTGGACCCGGCTCGACCGTCACCGTCGAGAGCGTGCGAGGTCTCGGCGAGGAGGCGGCACGCGACGTGCTCACGGGGCAAGGCCTCGTCGTCGCCGACACCGTCGAGGAGGCTTTCGACCCGGAGATCGAGGCCGGGCTCGTCGCGGGCACCGACCCTGAGGCGGGATCGGTCGTGGACCGCGATGCGGTGGTCGCGCTCGTGATCTCCCTCGGGCGCGAGCCCACCACGGTGCCCGACGTGCTCGGTCTGCCCGAGGCCGATGCACGCGACGCCCTCGCCGAGAGCGGATTCGAGCTCGAGGAGAGCGCCCTGCAGTTCGATGCTGATGTCGCCGACGGTTCCGTCATCGCGCTGCTCGACTCGACGGGCGCAGCACTCGCGGCGGGAGACTCATCCTTTGTGGGCACGAGCGCACAGCTCGTCGTGTCGGTCGGTGCGATTCCGGACGTGCGCAACCTCTCCGTCGAGGCCGCGCAGGAGGCGCTCGCGGCCCGGGATCTGAACGGGATCGTGGGCGGAGAGCCCGAGTTCGACAACGAGGTCGCGGAGGGCGACGTCCTGCGTGTGCAGGCACTCGGCGACGGGCCCGTGCGGCCCGGCGACACGGTGACGCTCATCATCTCGCGAGGCCCCGACCTGGTCACGGTGCCCGACGTCGTGGGGCTCAGCATCAACGACGCCGTCGAGCGGTTGGAGGCGGAAGGTTTCGAGGTCATCCTGGACACGAATGTGCCCCGCGGGCTGAGGGGCTCGTCGCTCGCTCCCGTGCAGTCCACCGACCCTGCGGCAGGCACGCAGGTGTTCCGGAGCCCCCGTCCGCCGGTAACGGTGACCGCGCAGTACTAGGAGTCGGCCCCGAGTTCCTCTGCCACGAGAAAGGCCAGCTCGAGCGACTGCATGTGGTTGAGGCGCGGATCGCACAGCGACTCGTACCGCGTCGCGAGCGTCGCCTCGTCGATGTGCTCGGAGCCGCCCAGGCACTCGGTCACGTCGTCGCCCGTGAGCTCCACGTGAATGCCGCCCGGGTGCGTGCCGACAGCACGGTGTGCCTCGAAGAATCCCTTGACCTCGTCGACGACGTCGTCGAATCGGCGCGTCTTGTAGCCGGTCGGGGTGGTGAGCCCGTTGCCGTGCATGGGGTCGGTGACCCACAGCGGTTGAGCATCCATGCTCGAGATCGCCTCGAGGAGCGGCGGAAGAGCATCCCGGATCGTGCCAGCGCCCATCCGGGTGATGAAGGTGAGGCGACCCGGCTCGCGATCGGGGTCGAGAACGTCGATGAGCCGCTCCATGTCGTCGGGGCTCGTCGTCGGCCCGAGCTTCACGCCGATCGGATTGCGGATGCGCCGAAAGAAGTCGACGTGGGCCCCCTCGAGCTCGCGCGTGCGTTCGCCGATCCAGAGGAAGTGGGCGCTCGTGTTGTACGGCGCGCCCGTGCGCGAGTCGATGCGCGTCATCGGCCGCTCGTAGTCCATCAGCAGCCCCTCGTGGCTGGAGTAGAACTCGACGCGCTTGAGCTCATCAAAGTCGGCTCCCGCCGCCTCCATGAAGCGCACGGCCCGGTCGATCTCGCGAGCCAGACCCTCGTAGCGGGCGTTCGCGGGGTTCGCCGCGAAGCCCTTGTTCCAGCTGTGCACCATGCGCAGGTCGGCGAAGCCACCCTGGGTGAAGGCGCGGATGAGATTGAGCGTCGATGCGGCCGTGTGGTATCCCTGCACGATGCGACGAGGGTCTGCCGCGCGCGACTCGGGGGTGAAGTCGTAGCCGTTGACGATGTCGCCACGGTAGGCGGGCAGGGTGACGTCGCCCCGTGTCTCCGAATCGCTCGAGCGCGGCTTCGCGAACTGCCCGGCCATGCGGCCCATCTTGATGACGGGCATCGAGGCGCCGTAGGTGAGCACGATCGCCATCTGCAGGATCGTCTTCACCCGGTTGCGGATCTGGTCGGCGGTCGCACCCGCGAAGGTCTCGGCGCAATCGCCGCCCTGCAGCAGGAAGGCGTCACCGCGCGCAGCACGGGCGAGACGGTCGCGCAGCATGTCGACCTCACCGGCGAAGACCAGAGGCGGCAGAGTCGCCAGCTCGGCTGACGCGGCGGCGGCCGCCGCGGCATCCGGCCACTGAGGCTGTTGCTTGATCGGCAGGGTGCGCCAGTGGTCGAGACCGCGAATCACGTCAGGGTCAGCGTGCACGACGGTTTCGTCTGGGTCGACCACCGGGAGTGTCCTTTTCGATGCGGGGGCGGGATGCGCGGCTCGAGAAGCCGCGACTATCCAGCCTACCGGGCCTTCGCCGGGCGCTTGTCCTTCACGCTCGTCGCGTAGACGTCGCGGTACTCCTGGCCGCTGAGGCGGCCGAGTTCGTACATGATCTCGTCGGTGACCGAGCGCAGCACGAAGCGATCGGACTCGAGGCCCGTGAAGCGCGTGAAGTCGAGCGGCTCGCCGAACACGACGCCGGGGCGCATGACCTTCGGGAGTCTCGTGCCAATCGGCATGACCTTCTCCGTGTCGATCATGGCGACCGGGATGACCGGCGCGCCCGACTCGAGGATCATGCGCGCCACCCCCGTGCGGCCCCGGTACATGATGCCGTCGGGGCTTCGCGTGCCCTCCGGATAGATGCCGAGCGCGAGCCCGTCGGCGAGCACGCGGAGTCCTGTGTTGAGCGACGCCTCGGAGGCCTTGCCGCCGGAGCGGTCGATCGGCAGCTGCCCCGTGCCGACGAAGAACAGCTTGGTGAGCCAGCCGCGCAGCCCCTTGCCGGTGAAGTAGTCGCTCTTGGCGAGGAATACCACGCGGCGATCGAGCACGAGGGGCAGGAAGACCGAGTCGACGAAGGAGAGATGGTTGCTCGCCAGGATGACCGCGCCATCCTTCGGCACGTTCTCGATGCCGCGCACCCAGGGACGGAATGCGGTCATGATGATCGGCCCCACCACGAGGTTCTTCATGAGCCAGTAGAACATCGCCGCATCCTCCTTTCGCCCCGGTGAAGCCTAGCTCGCCCGTCAGGCCGTTGCGGCATGGATGCGGGCGAGGTCGGCCGCCCCGACGACGCCGGCATCGTTGACCAACTGCGCCACTGCGAAGCGCGGCTCGGGGTGGAAGCCGCGCGCCGGAAGGTGCGCGAGGTAGGACTCCCGCACTGGATCGAGGAGAAGATCGCCGGCGACCGCGACGCCGCCGCCGAAGACGAAGAGCTCCGGGTCGAGCACGGCGCTCAAGCTCGCGCAGGCCTGGCCCAGCCACCCGCCCAGCTGGCGCAGCGCGTGCAACGCGCCCGCGTCGTGCTCGGTGATGAGCTCGGCGAGCACGCCGCCCGTGAGCCCACCTGAGCGCTCTCGAGCTGCGGCCAGGCCGAGCCCGATACCGCCCGCGTCGGCGATCTCGTTTGCCATCCTCAACAGTGCGCGGCCCGAACCGTACTGCTCGATGCAGCCTCGGGCGCCGCACCCGCACGGCAGTCCTTCCGGGACGATCCGCAGATGACCGAGCTCGCCGGCCGTGCCGAAGCCTCCGCGCAGCAGCCTGTCCCCCGTCACCACGGCTCCACCGACACCGGTCCCGATGGTGAGCATCGTCATGTGGTGGGCCTCGCGCGCGACCCCGAACCGGAATTCGGCCCAGCCCGCGGCGTTCGCGTCGTTGTCGATCGTGACATCGAGGTCGACGCGGGCGCGCAGCTGGTCGCGGAACGGCTCGTGGCGCCAATTGATGTTGGGCGCGTAGTACACGGTCGACTGATCGGCGTCGATGAAACCGGCCGCCGCGACGCCGGCCGCGATGACCTCCTGACCCGAGCGCAGCCTCTCGATCATCGCCACGACCAAGTCCATGATGGCTGCGGGGTCGCCGGCGGGGGTCGGCTGGCGCACCTCGTCGAGGATGCGCCCGTCGTCGCTCACGAGGGCACCGGCGATCTTCGTTCCGCCGATGTCGATTCCGATGGAGTGCACGAGCGCAGAGTCTACCGAGCGCAGGTCGTGCTCGGCCGTCGCGGGTACAGTGGGGGCATCAACCACCGACCGGTGCCGAAGGAGTTGCCGTGAAAGAATTTGTCGTCCCCGCCGTGGTGACCGCCGACCCCGACGCCAATGCGTCCGATCTGCTGGTCGACCGCGTCGCTCTGACTCCCGAGGGAGCGCTCTTCTCTCTGCCGACCGCCGACGGCGGGTGGTCGGACGTCACGGCGCGCGAGTTCCACGAGCAGGTCGTCGCGCTCGCGAAGGGCTTCATGGCCGCGGGTGTGGAGCCGGGCGACAAGATCGGCTTCATGTGCAAGGTGCGCTACGAGTGGACGCTCGTCGACTTCGCCGCGTGGTTCGCCGGCGCCGTTCTTGTGCCGATCTACGAGACGAGCTCGCCGAGCCAGATCCAGTACATCCTCGAGAACTCCGAGGCGAATCACATCATCGTCGAGACCGCCGACCACTTCGCCCGATACGACGAGGTCGCAGGCGACATCGACGGCGTCGGCCACGTCTGGCAGATGCACGTGGGAGACCTCGAGAAGCTCGCCGGCTCCGGCTCGAGCGTGAGCGACGACGAGCTGGAAGCGCGACGAACCATCGCGAAGGGCTCGGATGTCGCGACGCTCATCTATACGTCGGGGTCGACAGGCACTCCGAAGGGGGTCGTGCTCACCCACTCGAACTTCGTCGAGCTCAGCCGCAACGCGGCGATGGCGATGAAGGAGGTGCTCGCTCCGGGAGCGTCGACGCTGCTGTTCATCACGACCGCCCACATCTTCGCTCGATTCATCTCAATCCTCGCCGTGCACGGCGGAGCGCGCGTCGGCCATCAGGCCGACACAAAGCAGCTGCTGCCGTCTCTCGGCTCCTTCAAGCCCTCCTTCCTCCTCGCCGTGCCCCGTGTCTTCGAGAAGGTCTACAACTCGGCGGAGCAGAAGGCGGAGGCCGGCGGCAAGGGCAAGATCTTCCGCAAGGCCGCCGACGTGGCCGTGGCGCACTCCCAGGCTCTCGACGCCGGGTCGGTGCCTCTCGGGCTGCGTCTGCAGTTCGCGCTCTTCGACAGGCTCGTCTACAGCAAGCTGCGCGCCGCGATGGGTGGCAAGGTCATCTACGCCGTGAGCGGCTCCGCCCCTCTGGGATTGCGGCTCGCCCACTTCTTCCGCAGCCTCGGCATCAAGATTCTCGAGGGCTACGGCCTCACCGAGACGACGGCCCCGGCGACCGTCAACCTCGTCGACCGCTTCAAGATCGGCACGACCGGGCCGGCGCTGCCCGGCGTCGGCCTCAAGATCGATGACGACGGCGAGATCCTCGTTTCCGGCGTCAACGTCTTCAGCGGCTACTGGAAGAACCCCGAGGCGACCGCGGAGGTCATGGATGGCGAGTGGTTCCGCACCGGCGACATCGGCGCCCTCGACGACGACGGCTACCTGACGATCACCGGTCGGAAGAAGGAGATCCTCGTGACCGCGGGAGGCAAGAACGTCGCGCCGGCCGCGCTGGAGGATCCGATTCGCGCCAACCCGATCGTCGGGCAGGTCGTCGTCGTGGGAGACCAGAAGCCCTTCATCTCCGCTCTGGTGACCCTCGACGGAGAGATGCTGCCGACGTGGCTCGGCAACAACGACGAGGACTCCTCGATGTCGCTCGCCGACGCCGCCCAGCACCCGAAGGTCATCGCCGAGGTGCAGCGCGCCGTCGATGCCGCCAACAGCCGGGTGTCGCGCGCCGAGTCGATTCGGAAGTTCACGGTCCTCGCCACCGAGTTCACCGAGGCGAGCGGCCACCTGACCCCGAAGATGAGCATCAAGCGCCACGTCATCACGGCCGACTTCGCCGATGTCATCGAGGGCATGTACAGCGGCGCTCCTCAAACGCAGGGCGTGTCGATCCAGCACTGACGCAGGGCGTGTCGATCCAGCACCGACGCAGGGCGTCGTGATCCAGCACTGACGCAGCGTGTCGCGCCCGGGTGCTGACGCCAGGCCGTGCGGCGCCGAGCGGTGCAGCTCTCGCTAGAGGCTGAACCACTCGGCGCTGCGCACGGCGCGCATCGCCTCGCGCTTGACCTCCGGTTCGAGGCCCTCGATGTAGAGTCTGCCGCGCAGGTGGTCGGTCTCATGCTGCAGCGCCTGCGCCATCAAGCCTTCGCCGCTCAGATCCACGGCGCGGCCGTCGAGGTCGGTTCCTGTGACCCGGGCCCACGGGTGGCGCAGCCGGGGGAAGCCCAGCCCCGGCACCGACAGACATCCCTCGTCGACCGGCTCCGCATCCCCTCTCACCTCGATGAGCTCCGGGTTGAGCACGTACCCGACGTCGCCGTCGATGTTGTAGCTGAACGCCTGCAGCCCGACGCCGATCTGCGGCGCGGCGACTCCGGCTCGGCCGGGCACCTGGACGGTGTCGAGGAGATCGGCGACGAGCATCCGCACCCGGTCATCGATCGTCGTGATGGGGTCGGCGGGGCTGCGCAGAACGGGGTCGCCGAACAAGCGGATAGGCCGGACGGTCACGGAAGCTGCTCAGACTCCGCGGCGCTCAGGCATGCCCTCGGCGACGAGGGCGGCCAGCTCGCGGGCGGCAGAGCGAGTGAGCGGCCGCAGCGAAGCCCAGGTGATGACGGAGCCGGAGGCGAGGTGCTCGTCGTACGGCATGCGCACGATCGCCCGCACGCGCGAGGCGAAGTGCGCCTCGATCTCCTCCAGCTTGACGAGATTGGTGCCCTGCGTTCCCGTGTTGATGGCGACCACGGCGGACCGTACGAGCTCGCCGTAGCCGTTGGCCTCCAGCCAGGTGAGGGTCTCGGAGGCGAGCCGTGCCTCATCGACGCTGCCGCCCGAGACGATGACGATCGAGTCGGCGCGGCGGAGCGTGGCGCGCATGACGGAGTGGACGATGCCGGTGCCGCAGTCGGTGAGAACGATCGAGTAGAACCGGGCGGAGAGGTCGGCGACCACGTTGTAGTCGTTCTCGTCGAACGCCTCGGAGAGCATCGGGTCGGTGTCTGACGCGAGGATGTCCAGGCGCGTCTCGTCGCGCGAGACGAAGGTGGAGAAGTCGGTGAAACCCGAGATGCTCGGTGCACGATTCACGACGTCGCGCACGGTCGCGCGGGTCTGGCGCGCGACGCGCTCTGAGAGCGTGCCCCGGTCGGGGTTGGCATCGATGGCGACGACACGGTCGTCGCGCACGTCGGCGAGGGCCATGCCCAGCAGGGTCGTGACGGTCGTCTTGCCGACACCGCCTTTGCGGGTCAGGACGGGCACGAAACGGGCACCGCCGACGAACGGAGTGGCGATGCGCGCGTCGAGCTCTTTGCGCGCCCTCACCCTGGCCGAGTCTCCCAGGTTCAGCAGGTGGAAGCTCAGGGTGTAGGCGAGCCGCGGCCAGAAGCCCTCCGGCGCAGGACGGCGACCGCGCGGGTGGTCAAGCAGGCGATCGGCGGTGAGCATCGCGGCGGTCTCGGGCCCCTCGCTCGTGCCGTCGAGGCGGTCGCGCCTGGTGGTGGTCGCGGTAGGGAGATCGAGGGCTCCCGTGATGGGCTCCGCGGGCGTCATCGCCGCGAGAGCGTCCTCAGAGAGTGAGATGGTCGTGACGCCCGAGGTGAGCACCTGCACGACAGCGGGATCGATCTCGTGATCGTCGAGGGCGACGGCCTGCTCTTCCTCCGGCGTCTCGCGCACGGGGGCGGGAAGCTCGACGTCGATCGACATGCTCGGCGGCAACGACGCAGCGAGATCTCCGTCCGCGGTCGGCTCGCGCCCCTCCTCGACGGTGTAGGCCTCGTCGTCGATCGCGCGCGAGGTGCGCGATGACGAGGTCGATCGCTTGGCGGCAACCACGAAATCCCCCTCGGTCAGTGAACGTGCTCGGTCGATGAGCGTCCTCGGTCAGGCGACCATGACAAAGCACCAGAGTCTAGCGCCCTCCGCCGTATCGGAGCGGAGCGCTCCGCGGGGGGCGCTCAGGCGTCGCCGACGACGACGAGCAGGTCGCCCGCCTCCACCTGCTGGGTCGTCGGCACGGCGAGGCGCGAGACCGTGCCGGCGAGGGGCGAGGTGATCGCTGCCTCCATCTTCATGGCCTCGATGGTGGCAACGCTCTGCCCCGCTTCGACCGAATCGCCTTCCCCGACCTGCAGGGTCACGACCCCGCTGAAGGGCGCGGCGATGTGGCCGGGCTGCGCAGGGTCGGCCTTCTCGGTCTTGGTGCTCTCCACCTCGATCGAGCGGTCTCGCACGAGTACCGGTCGCAGCTGACCGTTGAGGGTGGCCATCACCGTGCGCATGCCCTTCTCGTCCGGCTCACTGATCGCTTCGAGGCCGACGAAGAGGCTCACTCCCGTCTCGATCTCGATCGTGTGCTCGACCCCCGGCTTGAGCCCGTAGAGGTAGTCGGGCGTGCGCAGCACGGAGAGATCACCGTACTGCTCGCGCACCTGGAGGAACTGCTGGGTCGGCTGGGCGAAGAGCAGCTGGTTGAGCATGAGCCGCCGGTCGTCGGTCTCTCCTGCAAGCTTGGTCCGCTGCTCATCGGTGAGCTCGGTGAGCCCGATCTTGGGAGTGCGCCCCTCGAGAACCTTCGTGCGGAAGGGCTCGGGCCATCCACCGGGGAGGTCGCCCAGCTCTCCCGCCATGAATCCGATGACGGAGTCGGGAATGTCGTACGCGCCCGGGTTCTCCTCGAAGTCGGCCGGGTCGGCGCCGGCGGCGGCCATCTGCAGGGCCAGGTCGCCGACGACCTTGCTCGAGGGAGTGACCTTCGTCGGGCGGCCGAGAATGCGGTTGGCCTCGGCGTACCAGTCCTCGATGAGCTCGAAGCGGTCGGCGAGTCCGAGTGCGATGGCCTGCTGGCGCAGATTGGAGAGCTGACCGCCCGGGATCTCGTGCTTGTACACCCGCCCGGTGGGGCCGGCGAGACCCGACTCGAACGGCTTGTACGCGGTGCGCACCGCTTCCCAGTAGGGTTCGAGATCGCTCACTGCCCGCAGCGGGATGCCCGTGTCGCGCTCGGTGTGCGCGAGCGCGGCGACGAGGGCAGAGAGGGGCGGCTGCGAGGTCGTTCCCGCCATGGGCGCGCTCGCGGCATCCACCGCATCGGCGCCGGCTCGCGAGGCGGCGAGCAGCGTGGCGAGCTGGCCGCCGGCGGTGTCGTGGGTGTGAAGGTGCACGGGCAGGTCGAAGCGGTCGCGGAGGGCGCCGACGAGCTTCTCGGCCGCGCTCGCGCGCAGAAGCCCTGCCATGTCCTTGATGGCGAGGATGTGCGCACCGGAGTCGACGATCTGCTCGGCAAGCCGCAGGTAGTAGTCGAGCGTGTACAAGTCCTCCGCCGGGTCGAGCAGATCGCCCGAGTAGCACATCGCGACCTCCGCGATCGTGGTGTCGGTGCCGAGCACGGCGTCAATGGCCGGGCGCATCTGATCGACATCGTTGAGCGCGTCGAATATGCGGAAGATGTCGATGCCGGTCGCCGCGGCCTCGGCGACGAACGCGTCGGTCACCTCGGTGGGGTACGGCGTGTAGCCGACCGTGTTGCGACCGCGCAGCAACATCTGGATGGCCACGTTGGGCAGCGCCTCCCGCATGGCGGCCAGGCGCTGCCAAGGGTCCTCTCCGAGGAAGCGCAGGGCGACGTCGTAGGTCGCTCCACCCCAGGCTTCGACGCTCAGCAGCTGGGGGGTCATGCGGGCGACGTGCGGCATGACGGTCGTGAGGTCGGTTGTGCGCACGCGGGTCGCGAGCAGCGATTGGTGGGCATCCCGGAACGTCGTGTCCGTCACCGCGAGAGCCGTCTGCGCACGTAGGTCTGCCGCGAACCCGGTGGGGCCCAGTGCGAGAAGCCGCTGGCGCGAACCGTCGGGCGCGGCCGCCTCGAGATCGATGGCCGGCAGCTTGACGGCGGGGTCGAGGATGCCCTCACCGGTGCCGTGCGGCTGGTTCACCGTGACGTCGGCGAGCCACGTCAGCACCTTCGTCCCGCGGTCCTTGGAGGGGTTGGCGGTCACGAGCTCGGGGCGCTCGTCGATGAACGAGGTGCTCAGGTCTCCCGCGATGAATTCCGGATCGTCGAGGACTGCCTGGAGGAACGGGATGTTCGTCGTGACGCCGCGGATGCGGAACTCTGCGAGCCCACGCCGGGCGCGGGAGACGGCCGCGGCGAAGTCGCGACCGCGGCAGGTCATCTTGGCGAGCATGGAGTCGAAGTGGGGAGAGATCTGAGCCCCGGAGGCGATCGTGCCGCCGTCGAGCCGGACTCCCGCGCCGCCCGGAGAGCGGTAGGTGGTGATCTTGCCGGTGTCGGGGCGAAAACCGCTCGCCGGGTCCTCCGTGGTGATGCGGCACTGCAGGGCCGCACCGCGCAGGTGGATCTGCTCCTGCTTTAGACCGAGCTCGGCGAGGGACTGGCCGTAGGCGATGCGCATCTGGGACTGCACGAGGTCGACGTCGGTCACCTCCTCGGTGACGGTGTGCTCGACCTGGATGCGCGGGTTCATCTCGATGAAGACGTGCTCGCCCTCGCGCTCCCCCGCGGTGTCGAGCAGAAACTCGACCGTGCCGGCGTTGACGTAGCCGATCGACTTCGCGAAGGCGATCGCGTCGCGGTACATGGCCTGGCGCACGTCGTCGTCGAGATTCGGGGCGGGGGCGATCTCGATGACCTTCTGATGGCGGCGCTGCACCGAGCAGTCGCGCTCGAACAGGTGCACGGTCTCGCCGCCAGCGTCGGCGAGGATCTGCACCTCGATGTGGCGCGGGCGCACGACCGCCTGCTCGATGAACATCGTCGCGTCGCCGAACGCGCTGTCGGCCTCGCGCATGGCGGCCTCGAGCGCTTCCTTGAGATCGTCGCGCTTCTCGACCCGGCGCATCCCTCGCCCGCCGCCGCCGGCCACGGCCTTCGCGAAGACGGGGAAGCCGATGTCGTCCGCTGCGTCGAGGAGCACCTGGAGGTCGGTCGTCGCCGGGGAGGACTTCAGGACGGGCACACCCGCGGCGATCGCCTTCTCCTTCGCCGTGACCTTGTTGCCGGCCATCTCGAGCACCGAGCTGGGAGGCCCGATGAAGGCGATGCCCGCGTCGGCTGCCGCCTGCGCGAGGTCGGGGTTCTCGCTGAGGAAGCCGTAGCCGGGGTAGATGGCGTCGGCGCCCGACTCCTTCGCGACGCGGATGATCTCGCTGACGTCGAGGTAGGCGCGCACGGGGTGCCCCTCGTCGCCGATCTGGTACGCCTCGTCGGCCTTGAGCCGGTGCATCGAGTTGCGATCCTCGTACGGGAAGACGGCCACGGTCTTCGCCCCCAGCTCGTACGCGGCGCGGAAGGCGCGGATCGCGATCTCGCCGCGGTTGGCTACCAGGATCTTGCGGAACATCTTGTCCTTTCGCGGGCGGCCCGGGCGGAACCCGGGAAACCGCCGGACGGTGGGGCGGATGGCGTCGGCGCGAATGCACGCGTCTCCAGACTAGTAAAGGTAGGGTCGGTGTTCGTGCACGTACTTAGCATCAGCTCCCTGAAGGGAGGCGTGGGCAAGACCACCGTGACCCTCGGCCTCGCTTCGGCGGCGTTCGCGCGGGGCCTGCGCACCCTCGTCGTCGACCTCGACCCGCAGTCCGATGCCTCGACGGGCATGGACATCCAGGTCGCCGGCCACCTCACGATCGCCGATGTGCTCGGCGCGCCGAAGGAGCGCACGGTGCGCCAGGCGATCGCGCCGAGCGGCTGGACGCGCGGCCGCCCGGGCACGGTGGACGTGCTCATCGGCAGCCCGAGCGCGATCAACTTCGACGGCCCGCACCCGAGCATCCGCGAGATCTGGAAGCTCGAAGAGGCCCTGGCCCACGTCGAGGCCGACTACGACCTCGTGCTGGTCGACTGCGCTCCCTCGCTCAATGCGCTCACGCGCACGGCGTGGGCGGCGAGCGACCGGGTGGTCGTCGTAACCGAGCCCGGCCTGTTCTCGGTCGCGGCCGCCGACCGTGCGCTGCGCGCCATCGAGGAGATCCGGCGCGGTCTCTCCCCCCGTCTGCAGCCTCTCGGCATCATCGTCAATCGTGCTCGCGTGCAGTCGCTCGAGCACCAGTTCCGCATCAAGGAGCTGCGCGACATGTTCGGCCCGCTCGTGCTCGCCCCCCAGCTTCCCGAGCGCACCTCGTTGCAGCAGGCGCAGGGCGCGGCCAAGCCCCTGCACATGTGGCCGGGCGACAGCGCTCTGGAGATGGCGCGCAACTTCGACCAGCTGCTCGATCGGGTGATGCGCACCGGTCGGCTGGGCGAGTTCGCGGCTCAGTAGGCGGAGAGGGGCCTGCCCCGGAGGGGCGGCACGGCCGCGGGATGCTCGTGGTTCAGCTCGCGCGCGTGGAGCGCCGCGCGGCGAGCTCGTCCTGCGGGTCAGCCGCCGGCGTCGAGTCGAGGTCGACGAGGCTCGATTCGACCTCGCGCAGCACTTTGCCCACGGCGATGCCGAAAACGCCCTGGCCGCGGCTGACGAGGTCGATCACCTCGTCGTCGCTCGTGCACAGGTAGACGCTCGCGCCGTCGCTCATGAGCGTGGTCTGGGCGAGATCGTTCACGCCGGCTTCGCGCAGCTGGTTGACGGCGGTGCGAATCTGCTGGAGGGAGATGCCGGTGTCGAGGAGCCGCTTCACGAGCTTGAGAACGAGGATGTCGCGGAATCCGTACAGGCGCTGCGTGCCTGACCCGGAGGCACCGCGCACGGTGGGCTCGACGAGCTCGGTTCGCGCCCAGTAGTCGAGCTGGCGGTAGGAGATGCCGGCGGCGCGAGCTGCGACTGCACCGCGATAGCCGGCCTGGTCGTCGAGTTCAGGCATACCGTCGGTGAACAGCAACCCGAGGTCGTATCGCTCTGCACGGCCGCTGACGTCGCCCATTGCCCCACCTAACCTTCATGTTGAACGTGACAGTTGCTGTCCCGTCGTTCACAGTAGCGACCCGTCCCGCGTCGACCGGAGACATTCGCTCGGACACGTCGGCGTGTCGGGGCCCTGCCTACGACTGTAGCCTGCCGAGAGCCGTTCGGATGAGACTCGACCGCACGATTTCGAGCTGACCAGCGATCTCGCGAGCAAGTTCCGCAGCTTTCGCGCGACTCGACGGATCGTTGCGCCGGGAGACCGGCACGAGTGCCGACTCGATGAGCCCTAGCTCCCGTTCCGCGGCCGCCCGGAAGCCCCTGAGGTGACGCGGCTCGATGCCCGAACGCTGCAGCTCGACGAGCGCCCGGACAACCGCGAGCGCGTCCTCGCCGAAGGTCTCCGCGGCGGGGATGAGCGATGCGCTCACGGCATCGCTCAGCAACCCGGCGGTCGCGCCGCTCTCGCGCAGGAGCTCCTCTCGGCTCAGGCGGCGCTCTGTCGCGAGCATCGAGGGCAGCGGCACAGAGCCGAGCGGCAGGGCGGGCATGCGCCCCGCCTCCAGCTCGACGAGGTGGCTGCGGATGACCTTGAGCGGCAAGTAGTGATCACGCTGGAGGGTGAGGACGAAGCGCAACCTGTCCACGTCGCGCGGCGAGAATTTGCGGTACCCCGACTCGGTGCGGTCGGGTGCGACGAGCTGCTGCTCTTCCAGGAAGCGCAACTTCGAGGGAGTCAGATCGGGAAACTCAGGGCTGAGCTTCGCGAGCACTTGACCGATGCTGAGCAGGGCACCCTTGCCTGGCTCGCGGGCCGGGGTGGCGGCGGGCCGTGCGGGCATCATGCGCTCGAGGGGAGGTCGTGCCGGGACGCGTAGAACGTGAGGTGGAACTTGCCGACCTGCACCTCGGAACCGTCGACGAGGGGCACCGTCTCCTCGATGCGCTCGCCGGCCATGAACGTGCCGTTGAGCGACCCGAGATCGCGCACCGAGAACTGCGCGCCGTGCCGCAAGAACGAGGCGTGCTTGCGCGAGACGGTCACGTCGTCGAGGAAGATGTCGGCGTCCGGGTGACGGCCGGCGACCGTGACATCGGAGTCGAGAAGGAACCGCGCACCGGTGTTGGGACCGCGACGCACGATCAGCAGGCCCGAGGAAGCCGGCAGAGCCGCGATGACCTCGAGCTCCTCCGGCGAGATGCCCGCCTCCATCGCCGCGAGCTGCGCTGCGAATTCGGGCCCGTAGTGCACCGTCGTCTCGTGCGGGCGGTACTCGGTCGACTCATCACCGGTACGACCGTTCTGCGGGGCCTCAGCCATCAACGCACCTCCTCACGCACTCAGCGTATCCGATGCTCCGGAAGCGGATTGCGCCGATTCCGCGACAAGAGCGAGCGTCTGGCGCAGGTAGAGCACACCCGCCCACCAGTACAGGAAGCCACCCCAGAGGATGAACGCCCAGCCGATGGGATCACTCACGGCCGCGAGCTGTGGAAAGGCCTGACCCAGCACGAGGATCGGGAGGGCGTAGAACAGAGCGAACGTCGCGAGTTTGCCGAGATGGTGCACCGGCAGGGGGCCGTAGTCATGCTGGGCGAGGACGACGCCGAGCACGGCGAGCAGCACGTCCCGGCCCACGATGACGACGACGATCCACCACGGCACCACCTCGCGCACGGCGAGGGCGATGACGGCGGCGAAGATGAACAGGCGGTCCGCCGCAGGGTCGAGCAGCTGGCCGAGCTTCGTGATCTGGCCGAAACGGCGGGCGATGATGCCGTCGAGATAGTCGGTCGCACTCGAGACGACGATGACGATGAGCGCCGCGAGATCCTGCCCCGTGAGCACGAACGCCAGAAAAACCGGCACGAGCAGCAGTCGCACGGTGCTGAGGGCGTTGGGGATCGTGACGATGCGGTCGCTCACGACGGCGCTCGCTCCGCTCGTCCGCACTTCCCGCTCTGCCACAACGTCAGTCTAGTGATGCTCGCCTCCCCCGCTCTGTGCACTATCCGGCACCGCTCTGGAGTCGCTAGCATGCGGGCATGGACCCCCTTCTCGTGGCCCTCGGCATCGCCGCCGGGGTCAGCCTGTTCACGTGGATCGCCTCCCTCGTCACGGGAGACCACTCGTGGGTCGACCGCATCTGGTCGATCGTCCCTGTCGTCTACGTCGCCGTGTTCTGGGCGGCGAGCGGCTTCACGGATGCTCGGCTGACGATCATGACGGTGCTCGTCGCCCTGTGGGGTGCGAGGCTGACCTTCAACTTCGCTCGCAAGGGCGGCTACCGGGGGGTCGAGGACTATCGCTGGCCGATCCTGCGCGAACGCATGTCGACCGGGCAGTTCCACGTTTTCAACGTCGTGTTCATCGTGCTCTTCCAGAACGCGCTCCTGCTGCTCATCGCCCTGCCCGCCCACGTCGCCTTCGAGAACCGCGGGGCGGCCGTGGGCGCGCTCGATCTCGGACTTGCCGCGCTCTTCCTCGCGCTGCTCGTGGGCGAGTTCGTTGCCGACCAGCAGCAGTGGTCGTTTCAGCAGGCGAAGGCCGCGACGATCGCGGCAGGCGGAGAGCCTCGGGAGCGCTTCGTGACCTCGGGACTGTGGCGGGTGAGCCGACACCCGAACTTCTTCTTCGAGCAGGCGCAGTGGTGGGTGCTCTACGCCATGGGCGCCGTCGCCCTCGGCACAGCGCTGCACTGGACCATCGTGGGCCCCGCGCTGCTGACCGCGCTCTTCATCGGGTCGACCGTCTTCACGGAGTCGATCACGAAGGGACGGTACCCCGAGTACGCCGAGTACCAGCGGTCGACATCGATGCTCATCCCGTGGATTCCCCGTGACCGTCGTGGCGCTACCGCCGACGCGCCAGCCTCCTGACTACCCTCGCCTGCATGTCGTGCATTCGCTTCAACACTCCAGCTCAGCGCCGGCAGCTCGCTGCGAACGCCCCTGCCATGCTGTCCGAGCGTGGGGACGACCGTGCCGATGCGCCCGTCGCGCGCTTCCTCTCCCCCGCCGTGACCGACTCGAAGGTTGCGCGCATCCGACGCCTCGCCGCTGACCGCAACCCGAAGATCCGCGCGAGCGCCGCGGCGTCGTACCACGCGCCCGAGGAGGTCTACGAGGCGCTCTCGCGCGACGAGGACGCCGAGGTGAGGGCGTGCATTGCGAAGAACGAGCGGGTTCCCTGCGACATCCTGCGTCGACTTGCTCACGACCCCGACGAGCGCGTGCGCGGTTTCGTGGCGCTCAACTTCTTCGTGCCGGCCGACGCCATGACCGACCTCGCCCAGGATCCGAGCGCCGTCGTGCGCGGCCTCGTCGACTGGAAGGCGCGCCTCGCGGAGGAGGACGCCGCGGAGAGCGCCGAGCGCGCCCGCGAGCTCACGACGGCCTAGCCCCGACGCTCACCGGCGTCGCGGTCGCCGCCCGAGCGGAAACCGCCGGACCCGGCGACGCGATCGGGTAGCACGCGTGCCAGACCCGAGATCACGCGGTAGCGGAGGGTGGGGATGACGACCGAGCGCCCGCGCTGGATGCCGCGCAGGGCGAGTCTCACGACCCGCGGCGCGTCGAGCCAGAGAAAGGCCGGGATGCCCGTGGTGGAGACCTCCATGCGCTCGTGGAACTCGGTGTGGACGAACCCCGGGCACACGGCCGTGACGCTCACCCCACGGTCGCGGTAGGCGAGGTTCGCACCCCGTGCGAAGGTGACCCCCCACGCTTTCGCCGCAGCGTAGGTGCCGCGCGGCGTGAACGCGGCTACGGAGGAGATCAGCACGATGCGCCCCGAACCGCGCTCGAGCATCCCGCCGAGAGCGGCCTGGGTCAGCCGTAACGGCGCGCTCACGTGGATGTCGAGGTGGCGCTTCTCCTGCTCGACCGTGTTCTCGTGCAGCGCGCCCCGCTCGCCGTACCCGGCATTGTTGATGAGGAGGCCGATCGGACGACGGCGCTCCTGCAGGCGCGCCGCGACGGAGTCGAGCCCCGCGGGGTCGAGCAGATCGGCGGGCAGCGCCTCGACTCGCACCCCGAACTCATGCTGCAACGACGCCGCTCTCTCGGCCAGACGAGAGGCGTCCCGCGCGACCAGCACGAGGTCGTATCCCTGCCCGGCTAGCTGGCTGGCGAACTCGGCGCCGATGCCGGCGGTGGCTCCCGTGATGAGTGCGGTGGTCATGCGTCCACGCTAGCGAGCGCTCCAGTGCGCGGGCCCCGCGCTGCCGGCGGCGTACTCCTCGAGCTCGACGTCGTCGCGGCGCCAGGCGTCGAGCACCGGCTCCACGATGCGCCAGCACTCCTCGGCGAGATCACCGCGCACCGACAGCGTGTCGTCACCGGTGAGGATGCCCGAGAGAACCTCCCCATAGGCACTCAGCTGGCCCGCGCCGAACTCCGACTCCAACCGCACCCGGTCGAGGTCGAAGGGATCGCCCGCACCGTTGATGTCGAGATCGATCGAGAGGCGCTCGGGCATGAGCGCGATGCGCACCATCGCGGGAGGCTGCGTACCGCGCAGCCCGCTCGGCCTGTGCTCCACCGGTCGCAGCGTGAGGCGCAGCTCCGTGAGCGGCGACCCGAGTGCCTTGCCGCTGCGCACGGTGAAGCGCACTCCCCGCCACCGCGGCGCGTCGACCTCGACCTCGATCTCGGCGAGCGTCTCGGTGCGGCGTTCCGGGTCGACGCCCTCCTCGCTCGCATAGTCGGGAACGCTGCGTCCGTCGACCTCTCCCGCAGCGTACCGAGCGCGTCGGGTGGCGGAGCTCGGCGTGCCGACGACGCGCGTGCGTGAGAGGGCGTCAGCCATCGCGTCGTGAAGATCGTCGGCGTTCACGCTCGCCGGAGCCTCCATCGCGACGAGAGCGTGCACGAGCAGGAGGTGGCTCTGGATCATGTCGACGAGCGCTCCCGCGCGATCGTAGTAGCCCGCCCGTCCCTCCAGCGCGAGGGTCTCGTCGAAGACGATGTCGACCCGTTCGACGTGCTCGGCGCTCCAGAGCGCCTCCAGAACGCGGTTCGCGAACCGGAGCCCGAGAAGGTTGATGACGGTGGCGAGGCCCAAGAAGTGGTCGATGCGGAACGTGCGAGACTCGGGCAGCAGCCGTGCGAGCGCGGCGTTGAGCCGGGCGGCCGAGGCGCCGTCCACCCCGAAGGGCTTTTCGAGCGCGAGCCGCGTGTCCGGGGGCAGATCGACGTCGCTCAGGGCCTCGATGGCGCGCTCGGTGACGGCCGGCGGCAGAGCGAAGTAGAGGATGGGGGGATGCTCGGCCGTCTCCAACAGCGAGCGCAGAGCATCCGGATCGGTCGCGTCGGCCTCCTCGAATCGCGTCCCCGCCACGACGGCATCGCGCAGCGCACCACGGCCGAGGGCCGTGCGCACCTGGTCGCGCCAGTCCGCCTGCGGCACCGCGTGGTGCCCCGCGCCGATGAGCTGCAACGGGTCGGCGTCGCCCCCGGCCTCGGCCTGCGCAAGGACGCCGTCGAGGCCCGGCAGCAGGAGTCGCCGGGTGAGGTCGCCCCCAGCGCCGAGGATGATGAGGGTGCGTCCGGTCATGCCTCCACGCTAGCGAGGCGACCTGCACGCCGCGTCTGATTGGATGGATCGCATGCCTGAGCCTCTCGAGAACTACGCCCTCATCGGAGACTGCCGCTCAGCGGCCCTCGTTGGCCGCACCGGCTCGATCGACTGGCTGTGCATGCCGCGCTTCGACTCCGCGTCCCTGTTCGCGCGCATCCTCGGCGATGAGACGCATGGTCACTGGTCGCTCAACCCGGTCGGCGCGGCGGAGTGCACCAGTCGGCACTACGAGGAGGACACGTTCATCCTGGTGACGCGCTGGGTGACCGACAGCGGCGAGGTGGAGGTCATCGACGCGATGCCGCACGGCGACGGTGCCGCCGATGTCGCGCGCCGCGTCGTGGGCATCAGCGGCGAGGTCGCGATGGAGCAGGTGCTGCGGATCCGATTCGACTACGCAGACGCGATGCCGTGGGTGCGGCAGGTCGGCTCCGAGGACGAGCCGGAGCTTGTCGCGATCGCCGGGCCCGACGCGGTGATCGTTCGCGGGCCGCAGTTCCGCGCGATCGACCACGCGCACCGCGCCGAGTTCACCGTGCGCGAGGGCGAGACGGTCGACACGGTGCTCACCTGGTTCCCGAGCCACAAGACTCCGTACCCGCCCCTTGACCTCGACCAGCAGCTCGCCGACACGCGCGTGTGGTGGCAGCGCTGGGCTCGGGCCTGCCGCGAACCGGGCGCCTACGACACAGAGGTGCGCCGCTCCCTGCTCGTGCTGCGCGCGCTCACCCACGAGACCACGGGCGGCATCGTCGCCGCCCCCACGACGAGCCTCCCCGAGGACATGGGCGGCAGTCGAAACTGGGACTACCGCTACGTGTGGCTGCGGGATGCCGCTCTCACGCTCGAGGCCCTCATGCTGCACGGCTACGAGCGGGAGGCGCACGAGTGGCGCGACTGGCTGCTGCGCGCGATCGCGGGCGACCCGGAGGACGTGCAGATCATGTACGGGCTGTCGGGCGAGCGTCGACTCGACGAGCGCGAGCTGCCGAGCCTGCCCGGCTACCGCGGCTCCTCGCCCGTCCGCACGGGCAACGGTGCGTACACGCAGTTCCAGGGCGACATCTTCGGCGAGGTCATGATCGCGCTCGAGGACGCGCGCGACCTGGGTGTCGCGGAGGACGACTTCTCCTGGTCACTGCAGGTGGCTCTGCTCGAGCACATCTCGCAGAACCTCGATCGGGAGGACAACGGCATCTGGGAGATCCGCGGCCCGCACCAGCGCTTTACGCACTCCCGCGCGATGATCTGGGCGGCCTTCGACCGCGGAATCACGGCGGCGCGCACGCACGGCCTCCGCGGCCCCGTCGAGCGCTGGGAACTCGTGCGCGCGCAGCTCGGCGACGAGATCGAGCGCCTCGGCTTCGACGCGGAGCGCGGTCACTACGTGCAGCACTACGGAACGACCGAGGTCGACGCCTCGCTGCTGCAGCTTGCTCAGATCGGCTACGTCGCCTATGACGATCCCCGCATGCTCGGCACGGTCGCCGAGATCGAGCGCACGCTGCTGAGGGACGGCCTGCCGCTGCGCTACCGCACCGAGAGCGGTGTCGATGGCCTGGAGGGGGACGAGCATCCGTTCCTGACCTGCGCGTTCTGGCTCGTCGAGCAGTACGCCCGCTCCGGTCGCCTCGACGACGCTGTCGCGCTCATGGACAGGCTCGTGGGCCTCGCCAACGATGTCGGGCTGCTCTCGGAGGAGTACGACACCGTGAACGAGTGCCACATGGGCAACACCCCCCAGGCTCTCTCGCACCTCTCCCTCGTGCGGGCGGCCGACTCGATCGCCTTCGCTCGGCAGGAGGCGGTCTCCGCGTGAGCAGCGCGTCATGAGCGGCAGCGCGACCGGCGGTCACCCCGCCGCCAGCGCCCGGGTGGACGCCTGGGTGTGGGCGATCCGCCTGTACTCCACACGATCGGCGGCGACGGCGGCGTGCAAGGCCGGCCACGTCAAGGTCAACGGCGCCTCGGCTAAGCCGGCGCAGCTCGTGCGCCCCGGGGACACCGTTCGCGCGCTCACTCCCGGTGGCGAGCGGATTGTCGAGGTGGCGGGCATCATTACGAAGCGTACGAGCGCGCCGCTCGCCGCTCGCCACTACGTCGACCGCACTCCCCCGCCGCCGCCGAAGGTGGAGCGGCCCGCGGCGATCCTGCGGGAGCGCGGCTCGGGACGCCCGACGAAGCGCGACCGTCGGCTCACCGAGCGCCTTCGGGGGCGCGACCGCGCTCGCGACACGGACTACTGAGCCGGGTCGGTGACGTGCGGCCCGCCGAGCCCGCCGAGCCCTTCGCTACTCGAGGTCGAGTGCCTCCAGTGAGTGCTGGATGGTCTCTGCCGAGTGATGGAACGCCCGCTCCTCCTCCGCCGAGAATGGCAGGTCGATGACCTGGGCGACGCCCTGGGCGTTGACGACAGTCGGAACGGAGAGCGCGATACCGCTCACCCCGTGGTAGTCGGTGAGCACCGAGCTCACCGGCAGGATCGCACCCTCGTCGTTCAGAATCGCTTCGACGATGCGCGCTCCTGACAGGCCGATGGCGTAGTTGGTGGCGCCCTTGCCGGCGATGACGGCGTAGGCGGCGTGCTTGACGTCCTCGGCGAGCGTGTCGAGCTCGTCGACGCTCAACCGAGCGCCGTGGTGGTCCGTCCACTCACGGATCGGCACCGGACCGATGCGCGCCTGCGACCAGAGCGCGAATTCGCTGTCGCCGTGCTCGCCCACGATCATGGCGTGCACGCTCGAGGGGGCGACATCGAGTCGTTCCGCGAGCCGCCAGCGCAGTCGGGACGAGTCGAGCACGGTGCCGGAGGAGAACACCCGGGCCGGGTCAAGCCCGCTCAGACGCTGCGCGGCGACGGCGAGAACGTCGCACGGGTTCGTCACGAGCATGTAGATGGCGTCGGGCGCTCTCTCGAGGAGGCGCGGCATGAGCTCGCGCAGGATTCCGACGTTGGTCGCGGCCAGGTCGAGCCGACTCTGCCCGGGGTGCTGCTTGGCGCCCGCCGTGATGACGACGACATTCGCCCCCGCCACCGCATCGAGGTCCCCGCCGCCCTCGATCGTGGACGACCCCACGAACGGCGTGCCGTGGGCGAGGTCGAGAACCTCCGCCTCGGCGCGTGACGCATCGATGTCGTAGAGGACGACCTCACGGGCGGAGCCGCGGATGAGAGAGGCGTACGCCAGGGACGAGCCGACGGCCCCGGCACCGACGATGGCAAGGCGGGAATTTTCAGTCGCAGTCATGATGCGACCACCCTAGCCAGTCGGCGCGCGGGGCCGTCGGGTGCGAGCACAGCTCGCGGAGGTGCGGGGTCAGCTACTCGGCGGGGGCCTGGTCGCCGATCGCGAAGCGCACGGCGCCCTCGTCGCTGACCTGCGCGTCGAGCACCTTCTCGTCGAGCGCGACGGAGGCGTTCGACTCGAGGAAGACGCGCGCTGCTCCGGCCTCGACGACCTGGTCGCCGGGCTGCGGCTCGGGCGCCACGGCGACAGCGAACTCGGTCGACTGCGGACCGCCGCTGTCGATGCGCAGACCGGCGGTCTGCGGGTCGGCCTCACGGGAGACGAGGTTCTCGATGACGGTGCTGGCGGTGGGGGTAAGAGTAAGCATGCGGCGGGATCCTTTCCCGTTGAAACGGATGGACAGCCAGCCACGCTTCCGAGAGCGCAGCCCCGGGTCAACCGTGGGGGCAGTTCTCCCAGGCGCCTCCCACGTGATGCTGAGTGGACTCTGCGGTCAGCCCGCGCGTGTCGCCCACCACGCGAGAAAGGCCTCCCGGGAGGTCTTGCCCGGCGTGAAGCCGAACTCCTCACGCAACCTCCGCGTGTCGAGCACCGGTCGGTAGCGCAGGAACCCGACACGCTCGGGCCCGTGGGGCGTGAGGTGCAGAGCTCGCCCGATACGCAGGGCGAGCGCCAGGACGCTCGCCGGCACGGTGAGGGTGCGTTTGCCCATGAGACGCGCGAGCTCGGGCACCGTCACGGCCCCCTCACCGGCGAGGTTGACGACTCCCGTGCTGTCGCCGGTGACAGCGTGCTCCATGGCCGCCGCGACGTCTTCGTCCCAGATGAACACGAAGGGGCTGTCGCTGCCGCGCACGACGAGCGGACGACGGCGCTCGAACAGGGCCGTGATCGGGTTGCGCACCGTCTCGCCGAGGATCGTGCCGATGCGGAAGACCACCTGCTGCAGCTCGGGATGCTCCGCGCGGGCAGAGGCGAGAAGCTCCTCCACCTGCCGCTTGTGATCGGAGTACGAGAACTCGGGGTTTCCCCGCACGGGATCGTCCTCCGTGAGCCACGCAGGGTTATCCGGGTGGTAGCCGTACGCCGCCCCGGAGGAGGAGACCACGAGCCGCCTCACGCCGGCGGAAAGGCACGCCGCGAGCACGGCGCGGGCGCCCCCGACGTCGATGCGCCACTCGTCATCGCGGCTCAGGTCGCGACCCGGGTTCACGATGGAGGCGAGATGCACGACGGTGTCGATGCGGTGGCGCACGAAGGCCTCGCGCAGCAGCTGCTCCTGCGTCACATCGGCGAGCTCGTGAACGACGCCGTCGAGCGGAGCGCGCGGCGCCACGACATCGCCGCTCACGAGATGCTCGACGTGCGGGCTCCGCGCGAGACGCGCCACCACGGCGGTGCCGAGGAACCCCGAGCCGCCCGTGACATAGACGCGCCGCAGCGCGGAACTCACGAGGACGCCGCTGGACCGCTGTGCGAGGCCCCTCCCCCGGCCCCGCTCGCGGCGGCACGGGTCTCGCGGCGGCGGGAATGGCGCGCCCAGAGGGTCGCCAGAATGAGGCCAGCGACGATATCCCAGATGCCCCACCAGCCGGCGACGATGGCCATGCCGCCGAGGCCGTCGAAGAACGCGAAGGTGAGCCCGAGACCGAGACCGGCGTTGCGGATGCCCACCTCGAAGGCCATCGCCCGGCGTTCCGGCGAGGCGAGACCGCTCACGCGCGCGAGGCCCCACCCGAGCGAGAGGGCGATCGCTTCGTGGAGGAACACCGCGAGCAGGATGACGCCGATGAAGGCGATGAAGAACTGCCAGTTGCCGGCGAGCGCGATGACGATGAAGGCGACCAGAGCGAGGAGGCTGACACCGCGTACCCACGGCTGCACGCGTGCGACCGGCTTCGGCCAGCGGTTGCCGATCAAAAGGCCGAGGGTGAACGGCAGCGCGATGATGAGGAGGATCTTGAGGAGCATCTCGACGGGGTCGAGCTGCACGGTGCGGAGGATTTCGCTGCCCGTGGGGTGCAGGCCGCCCCACAGCGCGAAGTTCAGCGGCAGGAGCACGATCGCGAGCGCGTTGCCCACGGCGGTCATCGAGACCGACAGGGCCACGTTGCCGCGCGCCTGGTGGGTGAGCACTTGCGAGATGTTGCCGGGCGGGCAGCACGCGACGAGGATGAGCCCGAGCGCGATCGAGGCCTGCACCTGCAGCGCCAGGGTGAGCAGGAAGGTGAGAGCGGGCAGCAGGAGGAACTGCGCGGCGATCGCCACGGCCATGGCTCGCGGGCTGCGCAGGACGACCGCGAAGTCGTGGTAGCTCACGCCCAGGGCAATGCCGAACATGATGAGTGCGAGCACGATGTCGAGCAACAGCAGGCTCGTGGGGGTGAAGTTGAGGGCGACCTCGTCGATGCTCATGCGCGTGCTCCGGTCTCGTGCGGCTCAGGGGGGTCGGTGGCGGGCAGGTGGGTCATGACGGGCAGCGCTCGTCGAGCATCCCGCCCCAAGCGGTCTCGGTGGCGCCGCACCTCGCGCCGGTACGCGTGCTTGTTGACGTAGTACGACATGCGCTCGAGCGCGAGGTAGCGGTAGCCGGCGGTGAGGTCAGGCCACGGCCGGTTCTGCACTCGGGCTCGGAACGCCGCCTGCGCCTCGACCGGCGCCGCGAGGTAGTCGGCGAGCAGCTCGGCCTGCTCGAAGCGGCCCTGCCAGCCGATGCCGCTCGCCTCGATCATGCCCATGACGTACACCCCGCGGAAGGACGGCTCGAAGATGTTGAGGAACAGCCGCGGCGCCATGCCCTGCCAGTTGAGGTGCTCGCGATCGATGAACGGGTAGTCGAGCCGGTAGCCGGTGGCGAGCAGGATCACGTCGTACTGCCCCGTCGAGCCGTCGGTGAACGTGACCGTGTCGCCGTCGACGCTGAGCAGGCCGGGGCGAATGCGCACGTCGCCCTGCCCCGCGTGGTGCAGCACGAGCGTGTTCACGATCGGGTGCGACTCGTAGATCTTGTAGTCCGCGGCGGGGAAGCCGAACCGAACGGGATCCCCCGTGAACAGCCGCAGGAGGCGCGCGTCGAGGAACTGCTTGAGCGGGCGAGGCAGCGGACGACCCTCGTTCAGCGTGTCCGCTGGCTTGCCGAACAGGTACTTCGGCACGAAGTAGTAGCCGCGGCGCACGCTCATGTCGACGCTCGCCGCCGTGTGCACCGCATCGACAGCGATGTCGCAACCGCTGTTGCCGGCACCGACGATGAGCACCCGCTCACCCGCGAGCGCGCTCGCCTCCCGATAGTCGCGGGTGTGCAGAACGCGGCCGTCGAAGCTGCCCGGCAGCTCGGGCACGGAGGGCTCGGCGAGCGTGCCGTTGGCAAGAATCACGCCGTCGTAGACCTCCGCGCGCGTGGCCCGATCGTCGTCGACCCCGCTCGGCCGGAACGCGACGCGCCACCGCGGTGCGGCATCACTGCCCACGTCGGCCAGCGGCTCGACCCGGGTGACCGTCGTGTCGAACCGGATGCGCTCGCGCAGCCCGAAGCGATCGGCGTAGTCGCCGAAGTAGCGCCGCAGGGCGCGGTGGCCGGGGTAGTCGGGTGTGCCGGGCGGCATGGGGAACTCGGCGAACTGCGTCGTCGTGCGCGACGAGATGAGGTGCGCCGAGTCGTAGACTGTGCTGCGCGGATTGTCGATGTTCCAGAGCCCGCCGACGTCGCCCGCCGACTCGTAGACGTCCACGTCGAGACCGCGCGCCGTGAGCGTGCGCGTCGCCGCGAGCCCCGAAGGGCCTGCGCCGATGATCGCCCACCGCTGCCGGTGAGAGTGCTCCGGCCTCTCTGCCCGCCTCACTGCCTGCCTCCTGACCCGGCGGCCTCGATGCCACACCGGGCCAGTATGCCAGCGGCGCGGTGCGCCAGCGGCCTCGAACCGCAGCGCGGCAAGGGGGTCTTTCGGCTCTGGTCGTCGCTGCCCTGCCTTCCTAGCCTGAGCGCAGGACAACCGTCAGGAGAACCGCAGTGAAGCTAGTCATCGTCGGCGGAGTCGCCGCCGGAGCATCCCTCGCCGCCCGTGCCCGCCGCCTCGACGAGTTCGCCGAGATCGTCGTCCTTGAACGGGGTCACCATGTCTCTTTCGCGAACTGCGGCCTGCCGTATCACATCGGCGGTGTCATCACCGATCGCAGCCGGCTTCTCGTGCAGACACCGCAGAGCCTGCGGGAGGCCCTCGACCTCGACGTGCGCATCGGCAGTGAGGTGATCGCGATCGACCGCGCGGCCCGGGTGGTCACGGTGCGCTCGGTCGACGACGGCCGGGAGTACACCGAGTCGTACGATGCGCTCGCCCTCTGCCCCGGGGCCGAGGCCGTGCGGCCCCCAATCGTTGGCATCGACCTGCCCGGCGTGCACGTTCTGCGCCGCATGGGCGACATGGACCAGATCAAGGATCACCTGGACGCGCTCCTCGCCGAGGCTGCCGCCGGTCGCCGCGCACCCGTGCGTACGGTGGTCATCGGAGCCGGGTACATCGGGCTCGAGATGGCCGAGAATCTGCGGCACCGTGGGGCGGAGGTCGATGTCGTGGAACTCGCCGACCAGATCCTGCCCCCGATTGACCACGAGCTCGCGGTGCCCGTCGAGACGCACCTGCGTAGCCGAGGAGTGGCCGTGCACCTCGAGACGGGCGCGGCGGCACTTCGGGAGTCGGCGACCGGCGTCGACATCGAACTGACCAACCACGCCGTGCTGCGCGCCGACCTGGTCATCCTGTCAGCGGGGGTGCGCCCGAACGCGCAGCTCGCCCGAGAGGCGGGCCTCGAGATCGGCGCCCACGGCGGCATTGTCGTCGACACCCACATGCGCACCTCCGACCCGAGCATCTGGGCAGCGGGCGACGTCGTGGAGACCGCCAACACGGTGATCCCGGGTTCCTGGCTCGCCCCACTCGCGGGGCCGGCCAACCGGCAGGCCCGCGTCGCTGCCGAGAACATCTGCGGTCGCACCACCGAGTACCGCTCGACCCAGGGCACGTCGATCGTGAAGGTCTTCGACATGGTCGCGGGTGGAACCGGCGCGACTCAGCGGCAACTGCTCGCGGCCGGCGTGCCTCATCGGGCCGTCCACGTGCACCCCTCCGGGCACGCCGGCTACTACCCGGGCACGGCGATGATGCACCTCAAGCTGCTGTTCGACCCGCAGACTGGCACCGTGCTCGGCGGTCAGGCCGCCGGGTTCGACGGCATCGACAAGCGCATCGATGTGATCGCCACAGCGGTGCGCAATCAGCTCACCGTGTTCGACCTCGAAGAACTCGAACTCGCGTACGCACCACCGTTCGGCTCGGCGAAGGACCCGATCAACATGGCGGGATTCGTCGCCGCGAACGTCGTGCGCGGAGATCTCGAGCTCTGGTACGCGGAGGACTACCCTGCCGCGGTCGAGGGTGCCCGCATCATCGACGTGCGCACCCCCGAGGAGTACGACATCTGGCACCTGCCGGGAGCGGAGAACGTGCCGCTCGACACGGTGCGCGCGGTCTGTGCCGAGTGGGACACGGCGACTCCCCTGCGGCTGTACTGCGCAGTCGGGTTCCGCTCCTACCTGGCGTACCGCGCGCTGCGGCAACGCGGCTTCAGCGACCTCGCGACCCTGTCGGGCGGGTCGACGACCTTCCGCGCGTGGCACGAGCTCGACGAGGCGGAGGTACCCGTGCGACGCGCGCCGATGGAAAACTATGCGGAAGCGCACTCGCTGTTCGCGCTCGCCCCGACGGGTGTTGGCGCATCCATCGATCTCGACGCGCGCGGGCTCGCGTGCCCTGGCCCGATCATGCGGCTTGCGCAGACCGTCGGCGACGCGGATGCGGGCGATGAGGTGACTATCCACGTGAGCGACCCCGGTTTCGCCGCGGATGCTCCCGCGTGGGTCAAGCGAAACGGCCACGAGCTCGTCGCCATCGAGCCGGAAGGACCTGGCTACGTCGCCGTCATCCGCAAGGGAGGAGCCGGCGCGATGGCATCGGCGCGCCCCGCATCGGGCACGACCGTCGCGGGCCAGGGAAAGAACTCCTTCGTCGTGTTCTCCGGAGACATGGACAAGGTGCTCGCCTCCTTCATCATCGCCAACGGAGCTCTCGCCATGGGCGAGCAGGTCTCCATGTTCTTCACCTTCTGGGGGCTCAACGCGCTGCGTCACGAGCAGCCGCCGAAGCGCCAGAAGACGATGATGGACCGGATGTTCGGCATGATGATGCCCTCGAGCGCGAACCACCTGCCGCTCTCGACCATGAACATGGCTGGCATGGGCCCGGTCATGATCAAGAACGTCATGAAGCAGCACAACGTGCCGAGCCTCCCGGAGCTCATCGCCTCGGCGCAGGCCGGCGGTGCGCGACTGATCGGCTGCACGATGACGATGGATCTGCTCGGCATCGCCCACAGCGACCTGATCGACGGCGTCGAGCTCGGCGGCGTAGCCACCTTCCTCGGCGAGGCGTCGGAGTCGACGACGACACTGTTCATCTAGAGTCGTCGCCTACCATCGGCACATGGCCGAACTGCCCGCGCTGCTGCGTGCCGAACTCGGCGACGCCGTCGTCACCGACCCGGCCGCCCTCGACGCGGCGCGCAGCGACTACTCCGGGCAGCGCAGCGGATCCGCCCCTCTCGCGATCGTCGAAGCCCGCACGGTCGGCGACGTGCAGACCGCTCTGCGCTTCGCGCACGCGCACCGCCTGCCCGTCGTGCCGCGCGGTGCGGGTACGGGGCTCACCGGCGGCGCGATGGCGTCGGCGGGGCAGATCGTCGTCAGCACGACGCAGCTCACGGGCATCCTCGAGGTCAACGCCGCCGACCAGCTCGCCGTCGTCCAGGCCGGGGTTCTCAACGCCGAACTGGGGCGCGCCGTCGAGCCGCACGGGCTGTTCTTCGCGCCCGACCCGGCGAGCAAGGCCATCTCCACCATCGGCGGCAACATCGCCACGAATGCTGGCGGACTGCTGTGCGCCAAGTACGGTGTCACGCGCGAAGCCGTGCTCGGCCTGACGGTCGTTCTCGCCGACGGGTCGCTGCTGCAGCTCGGGCACCGCACCGTCAAGGGCGTCACCGGTCTCGACCTCACGGCTCTCATGATCGGCAGCGAGGGCACGCTCGGCATCATCGTCGAGGCGACCGTGCGCCTGCTGCCGCTGCCGACGGGAGACCCCGCGACCCTCAGCGCGACCTTCGTCGACGTCGTCGCGGCGGCCGCCGCGGCCGCCGCGATCACCGCCGCGCGCGTGCGACCGGCGGCGATGGAGCTCATCGATGCGCGTGCGCTCAGCGCCATCCACGAGCACCTCGCCCTGCCGCCGCCCGCTCCGGAGTCGGTGCAGCTGCTCGTACAGTTCGACGGGCCATCTGCCCCGGCCGACGCACGGGTGGCGCTGGCCATCCTGCGCGACCTCGGTGCGGATGTCTCCCTGTCGCTCGATGCGGAGGAGGGCGAGGGGATGCTCGCGGTGCGCCGCGCCTTCCACTCCGCCATGGCAGCACGCGGTTCGGTTCTCATCGAGGACATCGCTGTGCCGCGCTCCGCACTGCCGGCGATGGTCGCCGAGATCCGCGCGATCGAGGAGCGCTTCGGACTCGAGATCCCCACCGTCGCACACGCGGGCGACGGCAATCTGCACCCCAACCTCATCTACTCCGGCGACACCGTGCCCGCCGTGATCTGGGAGGCCGCGGGAGAGATGTTCCGTGCCGCGCTCGCCCTCGGCGGCACCCTCACGGGCGAGCACGGCGTCGGCACGCTCAAGCGGCGCTGGCTCGAGGAGGAGCTCGGCGCCCCGCAGCTCGACCTTCAGCGCCGCATCAAGGCGGTCTTCGACCCGCTCGGCATCATGAACCCGGGAAAGGTCTACTGACACCGTGGCCGTACGCCGCTAGCTGCGCCTGGCGACATAGACTCCGTTGCGCGACATGCCCTCGGTGAGCGGGTTGGCGAACTGCACCGTGTGGCCCTCCACCACGTCGAAGACCTCGCCCAGCACCGCGAGGAATGGCTCTTCAGGGGGGTCGTCCGACCACAGGGCGAAGACGCCGCCGGGCCCCAGGTGGCGCGCGAGCCGCCGCATGCCCACCTCGGAATAGAGATCGGCGTGACTCGCGTCGAGCGTGAAGGTCGGCGTGTGGTCCACGTCGAGCAGAATGGCGTGGAGCTCTGCCGGAACGTCGGCGTGCGCGCCGGGCGCGTCGCGCATGAGGGCGAAGAAGTCGGCGTGCACGAGCCGGGTGCGCGCATCGCCCACGAGCGACCCGCTTACCGGCAGCAGGCCCTGCTGGTGCCAGCGGATCACCTCGGGCAGGGCATCCACGACCGTCAGCGAGCCGAGGCGATCGTCGGCGAGCGCGGTGACCGCCGTGTACCCGAGACCGAGACCCCCCACGACGACGTCGAGTGGACCTGCAGCCTCGACGGCGGAAAGGCCCAGCCGGGCGAGCTCCTCCTCCGCGACCGTGAAGAGGCTTGACATGAGGAACTCCTCGCCAAGCTTGACCTCGTAGACGTCCGCGTCGACCGCCGCGACGTGGCGACGGCGCAGGGTGAGCTCGCCCATGGGCGTGGACGCATAGGCGAGCTCCTCGAAACGCAGCATGCCGCCCAGCCTAGGAGGCGAGCGGCATGCGGCGCGGATCAGGCGATGCGGATCATCTTCTTGTTGACGAATTCATCGATGCCGAGCGTGCCCAGCTCCCGCCCGGAGCCGGATCGCTTGACGCCGCCGAACGGCAGCTCCGGGCTGTCGGCGAGCACGCAGTTGACGTAAACCATGCCCGCTTCGATGCGGTCGGCCACCCTCGCCGCCTGCTGCGGGTCGGTCGTGAAGACGTACGAACCCAGGCCGAAAGGCGTGTCGTTGGCAAGCTCCACCGCCGCATCCTCGTCCGCCACGCGGAAAACCTGTGCGACCGGCCCGAAGAACTCCTCGTAGAACACCTCGTTGCCCGGGGCCACTCCCGTGAGCACGGTCGGCGTGAAGAACGTGCCCTCGCGCGTGCCCCCCGTGACGATCGTCGCACCGCCGTCGACCGCACGCGCCACCTGGCTCTCCAGGGTCTCCGCCGCCGTCGCCGATGAGAGGGCACCCACGGGTCCGCTGCCCTCGCCCATGGGGTCGCTCGGGCTGACCTCCGCCATGGCCGCCGTGAACTTCTCGAGGAACGCGTCGTAGAGCTCGTCGACGATGATGAAGCGCTTCGCCCCGTTGCACGACTGGCCGCTGTTGTCGAGGCGAGCGTCGACCGCCATCTGCACCGTCGCGTCCAAGTCGTCGGTGCTCAGCACGATGAAGGGGTCGCTGCCACCGAGCTCGAGCACGACCTTCTTGAGGTGACGCCCCGCCTGCTCGGCGACCGCGGCGCCGGCGCGCTCGGACCCCGTGAGCGACACACCCTGCACGCGGGGGTCGGCGATGATGTCAGCGATCTGCTCGTTCGTCGCGTAGAGGTTCGTGTAAGCGCCCGCCGGGAAGCCCGCATCGACGAAGATCTGACCAATCGCCGCGGCCGACTCGGGGCATTGCGCGGCGTGCTTGAGCAGGATCGTGTTGCCGAGCATCAGATTCGGGCCGGCGAATCGCGCGACCTGGTAGTACGGGAAGTTCCAGGGCATGATGCCGAGAAGAACGCCCATGGGGCTCTTGCGAATGACCGCCGAGCCCTCGCTGCCCTCGGCGAGATCGATCGGCTCGTCCTCGAGCAGCTCGGGGCCGTGGTCGGCGTAGTACTGGAAGATGTCTGCTGCGAAGTCGACCTCGCCGAGGGCATCGCCGATCGGCTTGCCCATCTCGCGCACAATGATCTCGGCGAGCTGCTGCCGGCGCTCGCGGTGCAGCTCGGCCACCTTCGTGATGAGGGCGGAACGGTCATCCGGTGTCGTCGTGCGCGCCCACTGGCGGTACGCCGCGGCAGCGCTGTCGATGGCCGCGGCGACGTCCGCGTCGCTCGCGGTCGGATACGTGGAGAGCGTCTCCCCGGTCGCGGGGTTGACGACTGCGTACTTGCTCATGAGGCTCCTCAACAGTTCGCTCGGTGCACCTCGAGTCGCGCCGATGGGCGCGACGGTGGCGGCGATGCACGACTGGGCAACAGCCTAGGGCTCGGGTGCCGCGCACCGGAAGCCGACGGGCTCAGCATCCGCTGAGGACTGCTCCGACGACCGGGATTCAGCGGCAGGTCTGCCGGATCGTCCCCGCCACGATGTCGGCGAGGGCGACGACGGAGGCGGCATCGGCCCACTCGAGGTCGGCATGCGCTCCCCCGCCGTCGGCACCGATCACGACGCACGGGATGCCCGCCTCCTGCACGAGACGAGCATCCGTCCAGAAGGGCTCCCCCCGCGTCGCCGCCGGCCGGCCCAGCACGCGCTCGACGTGTTCGGCCACCGTGGCGACGATCGTGGATTGCGGCTCGGTGGCGAACGCGGCGCGAGCAACGTGACGGCGCACCGCTCCCACCGCGCCGGGCACCGCGGCGACCGAGTCGGCGACAAGAGCCCTCAGGTCTTCCTCGACCACGTCGAGGTCCTCGTCGGGCAGCGTGCGCCGCTCCACGGTGAGCACGCAGCGGTCGGCGACGGTCGCGGCGTCGGTGCCGCCGGCGATCGTGGAGACGCGTACCGTGCCGTGGCCGAGGAGCGGGTGCGGCGGCGTGCTCTCGAGCCGCGTGCGCAGGCCGTCGAGCCCGCGCAGGAAGACGCCGGCCGCGGCGATCGCGTCGACCCCCTGCTCGGGCATCGAGCCGTGGGCGGCGACCCCGGCGAACTCCACCTCGAACCACGCGAATCCGCGGTGCGCGACCGTGAGCTCGAGCGCGGAGGGCTCGACGACGATGCCCGCATCCGGCCGCACGCCCGTCCCGGCGAGGTGGGCGAGAGCCTCGACCGTCCCGGTGCTGCCGAACTCCTCGTCGGCGACAAGCGTGAGCAAGATATCCCCGCGCAGCTCGCGCGGGGCGTGAACGCGCGCCGCCGCGACCATGACGGCCGCCACGCCGCTCTTGGTGTCGAAGGCTCCGCGCCCGACGACCCGCTCGATGCCGTCGACGGTCTCGATCGCGCCCGAGAACGGGTAGCCGTCGTACCCGGCCACGCCGACCGTGTCGAGGTGGCCGTTGAGCAGCAGCGTCGCACCACCCCCGGCGCCGCGCGCGATCGCGACGAGGGAAGGATGCCCGGCGCGGCCCTCGAGGCGCGCCACCTCGAATCCGCGCTCGCCCAACCACGCGGCGCACCAGTCGGCGATCGCCGACTCCCCCGCGCCGCCCGGCACGAGGTCGCTGTTGACCGAGTCGATCGCGATGAGCTCGGCGAGCACGGCCAGCACCTCGGGGGTGCTGCGGGGGTCTGCGGGCGGGTGCGTCACGCGAGCCAGCGTAGACGGCATCGGCGCGTGCCCGAGCAGATCGACGCCTCTACGCTGGGGGCATGGCGAGACGGGCGGGCGGCGTGCGCAGAGCATCCCGTGCCCGAAGCATCGTGCGCGAGTTCCTCGACGGGGCCGCGCTCGTCTTCCGCGGCTTCGCGACGTGGCGGCGGCGGCCCGGCCTCATGCTATTCGGGATGCTCCCCGCGGGAATCTCTGCGGCGATCATCGTGACCGTGCTCGTCGTCATGGGGCTGAACGCCCAGGAGCTCTCCGCGGTGCTCACCGGCTTCGCCGACGGGTGGGAGGCCGGCTGGCGCGACGCGCTGCGCGCCGTCGTCGCGATCCTGCTCGTCGCCGGGGTCATCATCGCCGCGGTCTACACGTTTACGGCACTCACGCTGCTCATCGGCGACCCGTTCTACGAGCGGGTGTGGCGCCGCACCGAGGAAGACCTCGGTGGCTTCGCGCCGACACCGCTGACGTTCTGGCGATCCTTCGGCGGCGGCATCCTGCTCGTGCTGCGGGCGATCGGCTACGGCCTGCTGACGTTCCTCGCGGGGCTCCTGCCGGTCGTCGGCGCCGTCGCGGGCCCGGTGACGGGCGTGCTCCTGGGCGGCCACCTCATCCAGCGCGAGCTCACGACGCGCCCGCTCGAGGCGCGCGGCATCGACGGGGCTGCGCGCGCGCGGCTCATCCGGGGCTCACGGGCGCGCGCGCTCGGCTTCGGCGTCGCGACGCAGCTGCTCTACCTCGTGCCGGGCGGCGCGATCGTCGTGATGCCGGCCGCGGTCGTCGGGGCGACCCTGCTCGCGCGCGACGCTCTCGCCCGCACGGAGCGCGCGCCCTCCGTACCGACCGCTGACTCCTGAGGGTCTTCTCAGGCGTCGGTGGTCAGCCAGCGGCGCACCTCGTCGCCGTGCTCATCGAGCGCGGGTGGTGCACTGGGCGGCACGGGCGCGAAGGCGGAGTAGCGCACCGGGTGCGTCCACTGGTCCGGATGCCCTGGGCCTACCGGCACGGTCGGGTCGAGCCCGAGCCTGCGCGCGAGGCTGAGCGCCTCGTCGATGCCGTTGACCGTGCCCGCGGGGACGCCCGCGGCGAGCATGCGCCGAGCCCAGGCGGCCGCGTCGTCGGCGGCGAGCAGCCTTTCCAGACGTACCTGCAGCGCGTCGCGGTTCGCGACGCGCCCTGCGTTGGTGGCGAAACCCGGGGCGCCCGCGAGCTCAGCATCGCCCAGCACACGGCACAGGGCCGCGAACTGCTGGTCGTTGCCGACCGCGACGGCGAGCATCCCGTCGCGGCAGCGCAGCGTTTCGTAGGGTGCGATGGAGGGATGCCGGTTGCCCATCGCGTGCGGCACGTGGCCGGTCGCGAGATACCCGCTCGCCTGGTTGGCGAGGGAGGCGATGAGGCTCGAGAGCAGGGCGACTTCGACGTGCTGGCCCGAGCCGGTGCGCGCGCGATGCAGCAGCGCCGCCAGCACAGCCATGACGGCGTCCTTCGCCGCGAGAAGGTCGACCATCGCCACTCCGACCTTGCGGGGCTCGCCTCCGGGGTCGCCGGTGATGCTCATGAGCCCGCCGACGGCCTGCACGAGAAAGTCGTAGCCCGGCATCGTCGCACCCTCGCCCCGCGAGCCGAACCCCGTGATGGAGCAGTAGACGACGCCGGGGTTGCGGGCGAGCACGCTCGCGGCGTCGAGGCCGAAGCGCCGTAGCGCGCCGGTGCGGTAGTTCTCGATCACGATGTCGGCGCGATCCACCAGCCGACGCGCGAGCGCACGGTCGCCGTCGTCGGCGAAATCAAGCGCGATCGACTGCTTGGAGCGATTGGCCGCCTCGAAGTAGGAGCTCGATGATCCCGCCCATGGCGGCCCCCACCCTCGCGTCTCGTCGCCCGCGCCGGGTCGCTCGACCTTCACCACGCGCGCACCCAGGTCGGCGAGCATGACGGCCGCGGTCGGGCCGGCGAGCACGCGGCTGAGGTCGGCCACGAGCATCCCCTCAAGCGGCCTCGTCATGCGCCAACTGTACAAGTGGACAAAAGCACTGTCACGCGACAGCATGAGAGCACCCCAGGAAGGACCGCCATGACCGACTCCCCCCTCGACCTCGTCGGGTTCGACGCGCTGCTCACGGCGGAGGAGCGCGCCACCCGCGACCGCGTGCGCGCGTTCGTGGAGAGCCACGTGCGACCGGGGATCGCCGAGTGGTACGACCGGGGCGAGTTCCCGCGCGAGCTCATCACCCCGATGGCCGAGGCAGCCCTGCTCGGCATGCATCTGGAGGGGTACGGCGGCGGTGGTCGCTCCGCCGTCGAGTACGGCCTCGCCGCGGCAGAGCTCGAAGCCGGCGACAGCGGCATTCGCACCTTCGTCTCCGTGCAGGGCTCGCTGGCCATGACCGCCCTTCACGCCTTCGGCTCGGAGGAGCAGAAGACGCAGTGGCTTCCGCCCATGGCGGCAGGAAACATCATCGGATGCTTCGGCCTCACCGAGCCGAATGCCGGCAGCGACCCGGCTTCGATGCAGACCTTCGCTCGCCGCGAGGGCGACGACTGGATCATCACGGGCAGCAAGCGCTGGATCGGCCTCGCGTCGATCGCCGACATCGCCGTCATCTGGGCTCAGACCGACGGAGGCATCCGCGGGTTCATCGTGCCGACCGGCAGTGCCGGCTTCACGGCGACGCCGATCGGGCAGAAGCTCTCCCTGCGCGCGTCGATCCAGTGCGACATCGCGCTCGACGAGGTGCGGGTGCCGGCCGACGCGCAGCTCCCGGGCGCCGAAGGACTGCGCGGCCCCTTCACGTGTCTCAACCAGGCGCGCTACGGCATCATGTGGGGCGTCATGGGGGCGGCGCTCGACAGCTACCGCGCGGCGCTCGCCTACGTGCAGCAGCGCGAGGTGTTCGGCAAGCCGGTGGCGGCGTACCAGCTGACGCAGCAGAAGCTCGTCGACATGGCGCTCGAGATCGACAAGGGCTTCCTGCTCGCTCTGCAGCTGGGCAGGCTGAAGGATGCCGGCCAGCTGCAGCCGCACCAGATCTCGGTCGGCAAGCTCAACAACACCCGCGAGGCGATCGCGATCGCCCGCGAGGCTCGCGCGATGCTCGGCGGCAACGGCATCACGCTCGCGCACTCGCCGCTTCGGCACGCCAACAATCTCGAGTCGGTGCGCACCTACGAGGGCACCGACGACGTGCACACCCTCATTCTGGGCAGCGCGATTACCGGCATCCCCGCGTTCCGCTAGACCGCGACACGCTCCGGCAGCACCGCCGGGTGGGTGCCGACCATGGTCTCGAGCACGCGGACGACCTGGGAGCTGTAGCCGTACTCGTTGTCGTACCAGACGTAGACGATCGCGGTATCGCCCGTGCAGATGGTCGCGAGGCCGTCGACGATGCCGGCGCGGTGCGATCCGATGAAGTCGGTCGACACGACCTCGGGCGACTCGATGTAGTCGATCTGCTTCCGCAGGCTGGAGTGCAGGGAGGTCGTGCGGAGGAAGTCGTTGAGCTCTTCGCGGGTCGTCGCCCGCTCGAGCCGCAGGTGCAGGATCGCCATGGACACGTCGGGGGTCGGCACGCGGATCGCGTTGCCCGTGAGCTTTCCGTCGAGCGCGGGGAGCGCTTTGGCCACGGCCTTGGCGGCCCCGGTCTCCGTGATGACCATGTTGAGCGCGGCGGAACGCCCCCGCCGGTCGCCGCGGTGGAAGTTGTCGATGAGGTTCTGATCGTTGGTGAAGGCGTGCACCGTCTCGACGTGCCCGTGCACGACACCGAACTCGTCGTGCAGCACCTTGAGCACGGGGGTGATGGCGTTGGTCGTGCACGACGCCGCCGTGACGATGCGGTCATCGGGGCCGATCAGCTCGTGGTTGATGCCGTGCACGACGTTGAGCAGCGATCCCTTGCCGGGGGCCGTTAGCAGCACGCGCGCGACGGCTGTCGAGCGCAGGTGCTGCGCCAGCCCGGCCTCGTCGCGCCACCGGCCCGTGTTGTCGACGACGATGGCATCGCTGATGCCGTAGGCGGTGTAGTCGATCTCTCCCGGGTCATCGGCGTAGATGACCTGGATGAGCGTGCCGTTGGCGAGAATGGTGTTCGCCTCCGGGTCGACACTGATCGTGCCGTCGAACGGCCCGTGCACAGAGTCGCGCCGCAGCAGGCTGGCCCGCTTGATGAGATCGTTCTCGCCGCCGCGTCGCACGACGATCGCCCGGAGGTGGAGGCCGGCGCCGTTGCCGGCGTGCGAGATGAGGATGCGCGCCACGAGCCTCCCGATACGGCCGAAGCCGTACAGCACGACATCGGTGCCGACGGTGTCTCCGCTGCGCGCCGGGCCGAGCACGTTTCGCAGGTAGTCGACGAGCGTGCCCTCGCCGCCAGCGTGCTCCTCGAAGTCGCTGAGGAGGCGCGCGATGTCGAGCGAGGCCGGTGCGGGGTCGAGCGTGAGCAGGGCATCCAGCACCTCTTTCGTCCGCTCGAGCGGCAGCACCGAGCCGGTGACGTGCTGCGCGTAGCGGTGAGCCTTGATGACGCCGATCGGCGACTGGTTGATGAGGCGCCGACCGTGAATGGACGTGATGACCCCGTACTCCCGGTAGAGGTGCCCGATGAGGGGCATGAGCTGCTCGGCGAGGGTCTCGCGGGCCTTCCAGGCCTCGCGCTGGGCGACTACGGCGTCGGTCATGGGCCAACGCTATCGACCTCGGCGTTACGCCGGGCGTCGCACGGGCCCCGTGAACGTATTAAGAATCCTGAATCTTCAGTCTCGCGAAATCTTCGCCCGCAGCGCTGCGCGGAGGGGCTGGGTGCTCGTCAGGCGTCAGCCGCGGCGAGCTGCCCGCACGCCCCGTCGATCTCCTTGCCACGCGTGTCGCGCAGCGTCGTGGGGATGCCCGCGGCGTCGATGCGGCGCACAAACTCGCGCATGACGGCGGGCTCCGAGCTCGTCCAGATCGAGCCGGGCGTCGGGTTGAGCGGAATCGGGTTGACATGCACCCAGCCGCGCCCGCGAGCGTTGAGCTTCTCGGCGAGCAGGTCGGCGCGCCAGGCGTGGTCGTTCATGTCTTTGATGAGCGCGTACTCGATCGATACGCGCCGGCCAGTCTTCTCGAAGTACTCGCGGGCCGCATCCAGCGCCTCGTCGACCTTCCAGCGCGAGTTGACGGGAATCAGCTCGTCGCGCAGCTCATCATCGGGCGCGTGCAGCGACAGCGCGAACGTGACGGGCAGCTTCTCGTCGGCGAGCGTGCGAATCGCGGGTACGAGGCCGACGGTGCTGATGGTCACGTTGCGGGCGGACATCCCGAGGCCTGTCGGCTGCGGAGCGACCATCGTGCGTACCGCGCTCATGAGGCGCTTGTAGTTGGCGAGCGGCTCGCCCATGCCCATGAAGACGATGTTGCTGACGCGCTCGGGCGTCGTCTCGCCACGCTTCTTGCCGCCGAGCTCGCCGTCTCGGATGGCCGCGTTGGCGCGCACCACCTGGTCGACGATCTCGGCTGCCGACATGTTGCGCGTCAGCCCCGCCTGGCCGGTCGCGCAGAACGGGCAGTTCATGCCGCAGCCGGCCTGGCTCGACACGCACAGCGTGATGCGGCCCGGGTAGCGCATGAGCACGCTCTCGACGAGGGCGCCGTCGTGCAGCTTCCACAAGAACTTGATGGTGTCGCCGTTGTCGGTGCGCAGGCGTCGCACCTCCGTCAGGAGCGGGGGCAGGATGCTCGCCACCAGCTCCTCACGGCCGGCGGCCGGCAGATCGGTCATCCGCTCGGGGTCGCTGGTGTGGTGCGTGAAGTAGTGGGTCGCGAGCTGCTTCGCCCGGAACTTCGGCAGACCCTGCTCGATCACGGCCTGCTCGCGCTCGGTGACGCTCAGGTCGGCGAGGTGAACCGGCGGCTTGCCGCGCTTCGGCTCGGCGAACTGCAGGGCCGGCCGGCCGTCGGGGCCCAGCTTCTGCTGCCAGCCCTCCGCCTGCGGGCGGATCTGCGGCCGCTCTCCGGCAGCTCGGGCTGCGCGCGGGGTCGCGGGCGCGCCGTTGTTGCCGATTCCCCGTGCAGAAGCCATGCCTTCAGGGTACGGGGCGCGCGCCGGAAAGCGTGCATAAGCGCAGAGCTGATGAGGGCCCCGTTATGAGGCGTTCTGCGCAGCGACGATGAGCAGGAAGCCGAGCCCCGCGAGCCCCCAGCTCGTGAGGCTGCCGATGAGGAACTCCTCGGCCTTCGACCCCGTGCCGCGATCGGCCGAGATCTCCGGGAACCGCACGATGCCCTTCGCCGCGAGCAGCGCCGCGATGAGCGTGGGCGCACCCGCCAGGGCGAGGAAGACGATGAGCAGTCGCTCGAGCGGGCCAATGATGCGGCCCCCCAGCAGCGCGCTCGGTGCCGACTCGGCGGGCGCCTCTGTGCGCGGCTCGATGCTGCCGATCGTGCGACGGCCCAGGCGCAGTCGCCAACCCGAGGTCTGGGCCGGCGAGCCCTCGCCGCCGCCCCGCGCAGCGGCGAGGATCGCGCGCGTCACGACATTCGCGGTCGTCACGAGCGAGACACCCACGGCGGCCGTGACCACTACGACGGTAGAGTCGAGCCCGAACGCCGCCCAGCCGTCGAGCGGGACGCTCGCCAGGCTCGGCCACGGGCCTGCCCAGGCCGCGAGAGAGACGGCGGCGAGCAGCACCGCGACCGGCCACCACGGGGCGCGCGCTTCGTCGTCGATGCGGAGGGCGAGCATCCACGTGAGGGCGACGAGAGCGGCGCCGATGACGAGCGCAACGGGCAGTGCGATCGCGAGACCACTGGCGACGATGACGGCGACCGCGACGCTCGCGCCGACGGCGGCGTGAGCGCGGCCCGGCACTCGGCGGCGAGCGAGATCGCCGAGTCCGACCCCGAGCAGCAGCAGCGCGCCGATCATGCGGACTCCCCGGCGAGGGCGCGATCGGCCGCGACGAGCGCGGCTGCCCCGGATCGGCGCAGGTTCTGCGACACCGCCGATTGGCTGATGCGCTCACGCGCGGCGAGCTCGCTCTGGGTGGCGCCGCTCAGCGTGCCCGCCGCGAGACGGCGCGCGCGCGGCGACATCGTGCCGATGAGGTGATCGCGCAGCAGCAGGTGAGCGGTGAGGGCTCCGACGCGCTCGGCGTCAGACTGTTCCCCGATGAGCCAGGTGCGGGCGTAGGGGGCGGTTCGCTCCTGATCGCGCTCGACCCTGTCGAGGGCCTCGCGGGCTCGCCACCACGCCGAGCCGTCGTAGATCGGGCCGCGGTTGCCCTCGCCGACCTCGCGCATCTCGCCCTCCCCCAGGCCGAAACGGCAGTCGATCTCGACCGGCAGCGCGAGGCGCACGAGGGCGGTCGCCCGCACGGCGTCGGCGACCGTGGCGAACACGGCCTGGAACTCATCGCCGACGGTCGCCCACAGCGGAACCTCCACGGGGATGCCGCGCGCGGCCCCGTGAAAGGCCTCGAGGATGGCGGACTGCGCGAGAGCACGGTCGTGGAGAGCGCGCGAGTCGACGATGTCGACGAGCAAAGCCACCCGCATCCCGGTCATGCCATAAGCCTAGCAGTGATACCGACATAGATATAAGCAGTTCTGCGAGAAGAACGGCACGGCGTACCGTTAGGGGTATGACGCCTCCCGAGACGCCCACCACCACCGAGGCCGATTCCGCCCCGACCACCGTCCCCTTCACCGAGCTCGGCCTCAGCGACGCCGTGCTCGCCGCGCTGCGCGACGTGGGGTACGAGCATCCCAGCTCCATCCAGGCCGCCACGATCCCCACGCTCCTCGCCGGCCGCGACGTCGTCGGCCTCGCCCAGACCGGCACGGGCAAGACGGCCGCCTTCGCGCTGCCGATCCTCTCGCGCCTCGACCTTGCGCAGAAGACGCCGCAGGCCCTCGTGCTCGCTCCCACGCGTGAGCTCGCCCTGCAGGTGTGCGAGGCGTTCGAGAAGTACGCCGCCCACCTGCCCGGCGTGCACGTGCTGCCCGTCTACGGCGGCCAGGGCTACGGCGTACAGCTCTCGGCCCTGCGCCGCGGCGTGCACATCGTCGTCGGCACCCCGGGCCGCATCATGGACCACCTCGACAAGGGCACGCTCGACCTCACAGCGCTGAAGTACCTCGTGCTCGACGAAGCCGACGAGATGCTCAAGATGGGCTTCGCGGAGGACGTCGAGACGATCCTCGCCGACACGCCCGACGACAAGCAGGTCGCCCTGTTCTCGGCGACGATGCCCGCCGCGATCCGCCGCATCTCGCAGCAGCACCTGACCGATCCGCACGAGATCACCGTCAAGACCAAGACGACGACCTCGGCGAACACCAGCCAGCGCTACCTCGTGGTCTCCTATCAGCAGAAGGTCGACGCCCTCACGCGCATTCTCGAGGTTGAGAACTTCGAGGGGATGATCATCTTCGTCCGTACGAAGAACGAGACCGAGACGCTCGCCGAGAAGCTGCGCGCGCGCGGTTACTCGGCGCAGGCGATCAACGGCGACGTGCAGCAGGTTCAGCGTGAGCGCACCGTCGAGCAGCTCAAGGCGGGCACCCTCGACATCCTCGTCGCCACCGATGTCGCCGCGCGCGGCCTCGACGTCGAGCGCATCAGCCACGTCGTCAACTTCGACAGTCCCACCGATACCGATTCGTACGTGCACCGCATCGGCCGCACCGGCCGCGCCGGCCGCAGCGGCGCGGCGATCAGCTTCGTCACGCCGCGCGAGCGCCGCCTGCTCGACGCGATCGAGCGCGCCACGCGCCAGCCGCTCACCCAGATGCAGCTGCCGACCGTCGACGACGTCAACGCCACGCGCCTCGCCCGCTTCGACGAGGCGATCACCGAGGCCCTGTCGAACGGCGAGCTCATGAGCGTCTTCCGCGACATCATCGGCCACTACGTCGAGCACCACGACGTGCCGGAGGCCGACGTGGCCGCCGCGCTCGCGGTCGTCGCGCAGGGCGGCACCTCCCTGTTGCTCACCGAGGACGACCTGCGCCCGCCGCGCAGGGACCGCGATGATCGGGATGCCCGTTCCCACCATGCTGATCGCGCCGAGCGCGCCGACCGCGGCGAGCGACCTCCGCGCCGCGGCAACGGCCCCGCCCTCGCGCCCTATCGCATCGAGGTCGGCCGACGCCATCGGGTGGAGCCTCGCCAGATCGTCGGCGCGCTCGCCAACGAGGGCGGCTTGAGCCGCGAGGACTTCGGGGCGATCGACATCAAGCTCGACTTCTCCGTCGTCGAGCTGCCCGCCTCGATGCCGCCCGCGACGCTCAAGAAGCTCGAGGCGACGCGCATCAGCGGGCGCCTCATCGAGCTCAAGCCTGACCGGGGTCCCCGTAAGCCGCGCACCCAGCGCGCGACCCGCGCCGACTGAGGCAGTGCTCAGCGCGTACTGCGTCGCTCGCCGCGCGTCAAGGGCCTTCTACCCCCGTTCGGGGGGCACTACTGTGGCAGCACATCGTTCCATCGCGCGGCGGGTGGGTGCCGCGCAGTGAGGGGGAAGCACTGTGGCCGTTGTCAGCGAGAAGCGCGGGTCGACGACGACCTCGCGCACTCCCCTCGTCCGCTGGACGGTCGTGCCGCACACGCCGGCTCTCGTACTCGTCGGGTACTGCGGCGAGGAGCCTGCCGCCATCATCGAGCGCGACGCCGGTCAGCGCTATCGACTCGTCAGCTGCCGCGGCGCCGAACTGGGCTCTTTCGACACCATCAGTGAGGCGCAATCGTCGTTCGAACGCGAGCTGCGCGGCTGACGACCGGGGCGGCCGTGCCACGAGGGGGCTCACGG
>NZ_JAVKCK010000013.1:0-222991 GCF_040286215.1 Microcella sp. | reverse complement strand
CGACGGCCCCCGGGCGAGCACCTCGTCGGCCACGTGCGCGAGCCGCTCGGCGTCGGCGAGCAGCGGGCCGACGTCGCTGGCCGCGGCCACCGCGAGATCAGCTCCCGCCTCCGCGGCGAGCGCGTCGGCGCGGTCGAGAAGTGCGGCGGCCCGCTCGGGTGCCGTCGCGGCCGCGCCGAGCGCTCCGGCGGCGAACCGCTCGCGCAGGGCATCCCGCTCAAGGGCGCGCTCGCGGGCCGCATCGCGCAGGGTCGCGACCCGCTCGGCCAGCCCGCGCGCTCGGGCCGCAGCGCCGCTCTCGACGGTGCGGCGGTCGCGGAATCGCGCGGCCTCGTCGTCGAGGGTGCGCTGGATGCGGTCGGCAAGCATGACGATGCGGTCAGCGCGCTCCCGATGGCGCAGGTTCGCCCCCGGCTCATCCTCGAGCATGCGGTGCAGGCGGAACAGTTCGGCGCGATCCTCGCGTGCCCGCACCAGCGCGGCGCGGTAGTCGGCCGTCTCGCGTTCCCCGAACTGGGCGAGCGCGAAGTCGAGGTCGGTGGCGGCTGAATCCACGCGGTCGTCGGCGCGCACGAGCGCCGACCCCGCGCGACGGCGCACGGCGTCGATCGCCTGCTGCGGGCGCGCTCGCCGCCTCGCGACGACGATGATGCCGCCGACGAGCACCGCGGCGACCACTACGAGTACGGTGCCGACGCCGGTGACGATGATCGACACAAGGCCGTCGAAGAGCTCCACGGTCGCGAGTCTACGGTCGTGACCTATTCGGCGGCAGACCGGCCCGAATCCCCGGTATTTGGCGGCCGCGGCCATAAGGTGACGGCGTGTGGCGTGCCGACAGTTTCGACGATCATGAGATCGACGAGCCCGCGACCGTGAACGGCGGTCCTCAGCCGTCGTCGATCAGCGTCGGCGACCCCCGAGTGCTGCCCATGAACGTGGCGGCACCGACCTGGGAGCGCTGGCGGGGCGACCTCGCGGCGCTCGGGGGGCGCAGCACACTGCTGCACTTCGACGACGACCCCCGCGGCCGCATCGAGCTCGGCACGAGCCACCCGGGCGGCCTGGCGCGGTTCATCGCGGGCAGCCCCACCCTGCTGAGCAATCTTGTGCGCGACGATGTAGCCCTGCGCTCGGCACGCGTCGCTGCTGAGCGCATCGTCGACAAGGGGCTCGAGCTCTCGAGCGTGCGCGGCATCGACGCGGTCGCCCTCGGCATCGGCTTGGTCTCCTGGAGTCACGACGGCGTCGATCATCGCGCGCCGCTGCTGCTGCGCCCCCTTGCCCTGCGCCGCCGGGGGCGGGATGTCGAGCTCACGCTGCGCGGGCGTGTTCGTCTCAACCCTGCGCTGGTGCGCACGCTCGCCGAGCAGTTCACGCTGCACCTCGACGAGGCCGCTTTCGTCGCTCTAGCCCACGACGGCGACGCCTTCAAGCCGAATCCGCCGCTCGACCGCCTGCGCGGCCTCACCGCGCACCTCGACGGCTTCATGATCTCTCCGCGCCTCGTCGTCTCCACCTTCGCGGAGGTGGGTGCGCCGATGGCGGCGGATGCGCACGAGCTCGCCCACCCCGTCCTCGACGCGGTCGCCGGCAACACGAGCGCGCGCTGGGCGGTGCAGGAGGGCGGCGACCCTGTCGTGCCGGTGCCCGCCGACGAGCGCCCGCCGGAAACCGATCTGCTGCTCCTCGACGCGGACGCCGAGCAGGAGCAGGTCATCGCGACGATCGCCTCCGGGGCATCGCTCGTGGTCAAGACCCTGCCTGGCACGGGCAGCACGCAGACCGTCGTCAACGCGCTCGGCGCTCTCGTCGCGCAGAACAAGCGCGTGCTCGTCGTCAGCCCGCGCCGTGCAACGTTGCGCAGCATCTCTCAGCGGTTCGCCGATGTCGGTCTGCCCGGCCTCACGGCCACCGCGCCGACGCTGCGCCGCGACCTGATCCGCGCGATCGGGCGCAACGAGAAAGCGCAGCGACCCCGCGTCGTCGAGGTCGACGAGGCGCTCGTGCGTCTGCGAGGCGTGCTGCTCGACTACCGCGAGGCTCTCGCGCGGCCGGACGCTGTGCTCGGCATCAGCGTGCTCGATTGCGTGACCGAGCTCAGTCGGCTCGCCCTCCTGCCGTCGCCGCCTTCCACCAGGGCGCGCCTGAGCCGTCGGGCCGTCGAACTGCTCGCCGCCGACCGCCGACCGGCGGCCGAAGCGATGGTGCAGGCCGCCGAGCTGGGGCAGTTCAGCTACGGCCCCGGCGACTCGCCGTGGTATGGCGCGCGGTTCTCGCGCGCGGAGGACGCCGCTCGTGCGCAGGACCGCGCCCGCCGCCTGCACACCGACCTGCTGCCCCGCCTGGTCGATCGCGGGCACGCCCTCATCGCCTCGACGCCGCTGCGGCCGTTCGAGACGCTCGCCGAGCTGGGCGTGTACCTGCGGCTGCTCACCGACATCCGCGACACGCTCGACCGCTTCCAGCCCGCCGTGTTCGACCGCTCGCTGAGTGAACTCATCGCGGCGACCGCCCCGCGACGAGAGGGGTCGACGATGCCCGCGGCGACGCGACGCCGCCTGAAGGGCCTCGCCAAGGAGTACCTGCGCCCCGGCGTGCACGTGGCCGACCTGCACGGGTCGCTCACGCGCATCCAGCAGCAGCGGGTGCTCTGGCAGCGTTTCGTCCCCACCGGTCTCACCCCTGCCGTGCCGGTCGGCATCGCCGACGTGCACCACGCGTACCAGCAGGTGGAGCAGGATCTCGAGGAGCTGGATGCTCCGCTCGGGCACGACAGCCGTGACCGGTCGCTCCTGCACCGGCCGCTGGCCGAGCTGCACGCGCTACTCGAGGGTCTCGCCGCGGAGAGCGACGTGCTCGCCAATCTTCAGGAGCGCACAGAGCTTCTGCGCCAGTTGGAGGGCTGGGAGGTTCAGCCGCTCCTCGCCGATCTCGCGGAGCGCCACGTGCCGCACGCGCAGGTCGCCGCCGAGCTGGAGCTCGCCTGGTGGCGTTCAGCGCTCGACAGCCTCCTGCAGCAGGATCGCGCTCTGCTCGGCGCCGACACCGCGGTGCTCGACCGGTTGGAGGCCGACTTCCGCCTCGTCGACGAAGCGCATGCGGCGGGCAGCGCCTCGTTGCTCGGCTGGCAGCTCGCCGAGAACTGGTCGATCGGCATCACCGACTGGCCGGAGGAGGCCGATGCTCTTCGGTCGAGGCTCAAGAGCGGTTCGATCACGCCGCATCAGCTGCAGCGCGAGGCTCCTCACTTGTCGCGCCCGATCGCGCCCGTCTGGCTCGCCTCGCCGTACGACGTGCACGAGATCAGCGACGAGATTCCTTTCGACACGGTCATCGTGCTCGACGCCGGCGCGGTGACGGTGCCGGAGGTCGCCGGGGCGGTGCGCCGCGGCCGTCAGGTGGTCGCCGTGGGCGACCCGGTCACGCAGACCCCCGCGCCGTTCACCGTGGCGGTGACCCCGGCCGCCGCGCCGACCGACGCCCCCGCCGCCGGGCCGTCGAGCGCGGACGAGGATGCCCGCCACGCGTCCTCTGCTCTCTTCCAGCTCGCCGACCTCCTGCCGGTGCAGTCGCTCACGCGCTCGTACCGCGCGGGGGGTGAGGATCTCGCGGAACTGGTCAACCGCCGCTTCTACGCCGGCCGCATCGACTCGCTGCCGTGGGCGGGCTCGTTCCTCGGGCATCCGTCGATCGCCGTCGACTACCTGGACGAGGGCCACGGCATGCCCGACGACGAGACGGGGGCGATCGAGAGCGTCGATGCAGAGGTGCGCCGCGTCGTCTCGCTCGTGCTCGAGCACGCCACCGCGCGCCCGGCCGAGTCGCTCATGGTCATCACCGCCAGCCACCGTCACGCCGCACGCGTGCAGGATGCCGTGCTGGAGACCATCGGCACGCGGCCCGACCTGCAGGAGTTCGTGCTCGGCGACCGGGCTGAGCCGTTCAGCGTGCTCACGATCGAGCAGGCAGTGGCGCAGTCGCGTGATCGGGTGATCTTCTCGATCGGCTACGGCCGTACCCCGCACGGCCGCGTGCTGAGCGAGATCGGCGCGCTCGGCCGACCGGGCGGCGATCGGCTTCTCGCCGTGGCGATGACGCGCGCGCGGCGGTTCGTGCGCATTGTGAGCTGCCTGCGTGCGGCCGACCTCGATGACGATCGGCTCTCCCACGGCGCTCGCGCCCTCGGCGATCTTCTCGCCGACATCGAGGCGCGCCGAAGCGCCGTCGAGTTGCAGGACGACAGCGACCCGATGCTCATCGACCTCGCGCGGCGGCTGGACGCGCGCGGGCTGAAGACGGCTCTCGGGCACCGCGGCAAGCTGAGCCTCGTCGCGAGCCGTGGCGGCTACTGCATCGCGATCGAGACGGATGCCTCGCTCGCGGGCACCAGCCTGCGCGAGTCGCTGCGCCTGCGCCCCGACCTGCTGCGGCGTCTCGGCTGGCACTACGCGCGCGTGCACGTCTTTGAGCTGTTCAGCGATCCGGACGGCGTCGCCGACCGGATCGTCGCGATGGCGGGCACGGCTCTCGCCCCGCCCGCGCCGCGCCCGCGCCCCGCGGTCACCTGAGTCGAGACCGGGTGGGTAGCCTGGGCGCATGAGCGATGAGGATGCGCGGCGCCCGGTGCGCGCGCCGCGGAACGCGGGGCGACGGATCACCACCGCTGCGCCGCCTGGGTCCGATCCTGCTCCAAGCTCCGACCCGCGCGGTGCCGAGCCCGCTCGCAGCCGGGGCACCGAGAACGACGAGCGGCTCGCCGCCGACAAGCCGCCGCACTACTGATGCGGCGCGATGAGGATGCCCGGGGCCCGGCGCGGGCGACGCCGACCGGCGAGACCGACCTTGGTGCGCTGCTCGCGGCGATGAGCCCTCAGGCGAGGCCAGGGGACTGGTTCTTCGGCACGGTGCCGTTCGGCACCTCGGTCGCGGCGGAGGCCACCGTGCACGAGTCGGAGGGGCTCTCCATCGTGGTCGATCGACGCGAGGCCGCGCGGCTCGGCCTGAGTACCGCGCACCCCTACCGATGGATCACCCTGCGCGTGCATTCGTCCCTCGAGGCGGTCGGGCTCACCGCCGCGGTTGCCGGCGCGCTCACGGAGCGCGGCATCAGCTGCAACGTGGTCGCCGGTGCTTTCCACGACCACCTTCTGGTGCCCGCACGCCACGGTGACGAGGCGATCACGGCGCTGGAGACGCTGAGCTCGCGCGCCCGGGACGACGCCGCGCGCTAACCCTCCCGCGCGCTCTCGCGCTTCGCGAGCAGGTCGCGGATCTCGGTGAGCACGTCGAGCTCGGTCGGCGGCGCGTCGGCCGACACGGGCGGCTCGCCCGCCTTGCGACGCTCCTCTGCGCGCTTCTTGAGCGTGTTGATCGGCAGCACGAGGGCGAAGTAGACGACGAGCGCGACGACGAGGAAGTTGATGAGCGCGCCGATCACGGCACCGAAGTACAGAACAGCCTCGCCCCCCGAGACGGTGGGCAGCGCGACCGGCAACGCGGTGGCGAGGGACTCGGCGGAGAAGAGCGCGCCGATCGCGGGGTTGATAACCGAGCCGACGACGGCCTGCACCACCGCGGTAAACGCGGCGCCGATGACCACGGCGACGGCGAGCTCGATCACATTGCCGCGCAGGATGAATTCCTTGAAGCCCTTGAGCATGGGTGCCTCCTCAGCTGGTCGTGCGGATCGCCTTCGAAATTAGCTGGCAGCCGCCGCGGTCGAGGAGCCCGCCCCTGCGCTCGACGTCTCCTTCTTCGCGGGGGTCGAGCCACTCGTCCCCGAACCCGTGCTCCCGGAACCGGAGCCACCCGTGCCCGAGTCCTTCGACCCGGAGTCCTTCGACCCGGAGTCCGTCGATCCCGAGTCCTTCGAGCCCGAGTCCTTCGACCCCGAGCCGCTGGTGCGCTCGCCCGCGCGGCTGTCATTGCGGTAGAAGCCGGAGCCGTTGAAGGTCACACCGATTGACGAGAACACCTTGCGCAACCGACCCTGGCAGGTGGGGCACTCGGTGAGGGAGTCGTCGGTGAACGCCTGCTGAATGTCGAACGCCGTCGAGCACTCCGTGCAACGGTAGGAATAGGTGGGCATGTGAACCTCCGCCGACAAGGATACGTCGGCTCAGAAGCGCCGGATGCCGCCCGGGGTCACGACGCCGTCGACGGGCTGATCGTGCTTCTCGCGCGGCAGTTCCTCCACGAGCTCATCGTCGAACAGCACAGCGAAGACGGGCGGGCGCCTGTCCATCGACCCGAGAGTCTTGTCGAAGTACCCGCGCCCCCAGCCCATGCGCATGCCCGTGCGGTCGACGGCCGCGGCCGGCACGAGGATCAGCCCGACGTCGTTGATCGCGATGGGTGCGACGATCTCGCTCGTCGGCACGGGCATCCCGACCACATCACTGCCTTCCTCGCTCGCGTCGTAGGGAGCCCAGTCGAGCAGTCCGTCGTCACGGGAGATGGGCAGCAGTACGTCAAGACCCTGCTGCGCCGTCCACGCCAAAAAGGGCCGGGTCTCGGGCTCATCCGGGGTGGAGAGGTAGCAGGCGAGCGATCGCGGGCCGATGGCGGAGGTGAGGGCGATCAGCTGACGGGTCAGCGCTGCGGAGGCCGCGTCGCGCTCTGTCGACGGGCGAATGCGTCGGCGCTCGCGCAGCTCGGCGCGCAGGGCACGCTTGGCGCCTGCGGGTTCGCTGATCATGCTCACCATGCTAGGTGCCGCCCCCCGATACGCTGACTGCATGTCGTCCTCCCTCACGAAAGCTGTCATTCCCGCTGCAGGACTGGGCACGCGCTTCCTGCCCGCGACGAAGGCGATGCCGAAGGAGATGATGCCGGTCGTCGACAAGCCCGCCATCCAGTACGTCGTGGAGGAGGCTGTGCACGCGGGACTCACCGATGTGCTCATGATCACGGGGCGCAACAAGAACGCGCTCGAGAACCACTTCGACCGCGTGACCGAGCTCGAGAACACGCTGCAGCGCAAGGGCGACAGCGAGCGGCTCGCAAAAGTCATGCATTCGACGAATCTGGCCGACATGCACTACGTGCGCCAGGGCGATCCGAAGGGGCTCGGCCACGCGGTGCTGCGGGCGAAGATGCATGTGGGCCGGGAGCCGTTCGCGGTTCTGCTCGGTGACGACCTCATCGACGAGCGCGATACGCTGCTGACCCGCATGATCGAGGTGCACGAGGAGCGCAACGCGACGGTGGTGGCGCTGCTGGAAGTCGAGCCCGACCAGGCGCATCTGTACGGTGTGGCGACGGTCGAGCCGACCGACACCGACGACGTGGTGCGCATCACGGGCCTCGTCGAGAAGCCTGCCCCCGGCACGGCTCCGTCCAACCTGGCGATCATCGGCCGCTACGTGCTGCGCCCCGAGATCTTCGACATTCTCGAGAACACTCCGCCTGGCAAGGGCGACGAGATCCAATTGACGGATGCCCTGCTCGAGCTCGCCGGCGACGTCGAGCACGGCGGCGTGTACGGCGTCGTGTTCCGGGGCCGCCGCTACGACACGGGTGACAGGCTCGACTACATCAAGGCGATCGTGCAGCTCGCCGCCGACCGCGACGACCTGGGCCCGGATCTTCGGCCGTGGCTCGTCGACTTTGCCGAGACTCTGCGCTGACCGCATCCAGCCGGTTCTGCCCGATCGATCTCGAGACGACGTGAACGCGATCCCCACCCTCCGCGACGGGGCCACCGTGCTGCGCCCAATCCGGGTGCGCGACGCTCGCGCGCTCGAGCGCGAGCTCATCGAGAGCCGCTCGTGGCTGCGCCAGTGGGAGGCGACGAGCCCGGTCGCGCCGCTGTCGTGGGATACGAAGGGAAGCATCCGAGGCCTGCTGGCGGCGGCACGGTCCGGCCAGGGACTGCCCTTCGTGATCGAGACGGAGGGCCGGCTGGCGGGCCAGCTCAACGTGTCGGGCATGACGTACGGCTCTCTCGCGTCGGCGACGATCGGCTACTGGGTGGGCGAGCGGTTCGCCGGTCGCGGTCTCACACCGACCGCCGTCGCGCTCGCGACCGACCACGTGTTCTTCACGGTGGGCCTGCACCGCATGGAGATCTGCATTCGACCGGAGAACGCGGCGAGCCTGCGCGTGGTGGAGAAGCTCGGGTTCCGCTACGAGGGTCTGCGTCGGCGCTACATCCACATCAACAACGACTGGCGCGACCACTTCTGCTTCGCCCTGACGGTGGAGGAGGTGCCCACGGGGGTGCTGCAGCGCTGGCGCGCGGGCCGGGTTCCTCCTGATGCGGCCGCCGTGCCGGAGGTCGACATCATCGCGGCGCGCCGGGGGCTCCCGCTGCCGTGAGCGAGCCGCTGTTCGTCCCCCGCGAGGTGCCTGATGACCTCCGCCATTTCGTGCAGGCGCTGTGGTACCTCCGCACCGCCCCGCAGCGCCGCTTCGAGAAGATCCTGCCCAGCCCCCGGGCGCACCTCATCGTGAACCTGGCGGCGCCGTACCGGCAGCTGGCGCGCGGGGCGACGGCGACGGGCGTCGAGCTCGAGGGTCCGTTTCTCGCCGGTGTGCAGACGCAGTACCTGGTCAACGAGAACCCAGCCGAGTTGAGGATGCTCGTGGCACAGTTCACGGCAGACGGCATCGGTCTCTACGCCCGCGCGAAGCCCGTGGAGCTCGTCGACGCCGTGCTGCCTGCCGAAAGCGTCGTGCCGGGTGTGAATGCGCTCGCCGCGAGGGCACGGCGGGCCGGCGAACCGGAGGCAATGCTCGACGACCTCGTCGACGTCCTGCGCGCCGCCCGACACCGCCCCGTCCCGGACGCGGCCGTCGCGCGCGCGCGGATCGCTCTCGAAAGCGACCGGCCGGCGTCGATCACCCGCTTGGCGCTGTCGGAGGAGATGAGCGCGCGCGCTCTGAGCGCGCGCTTTGCGACGGCGTGCGGGGTGACGCCGAAGCGCTTCGCCGACGTTGCCCGCTTCGACGCCCTGCTCACGTCGCTCGCCGCCCGCGACACGCTCCCCACCTGGGGCGAGCTCGTGGAGGAGTACGGCTACTACGACCAGCCGCACATCACGCGGGCCTTCACGCGGTTCGCGGGCTCACCACCGGCCCGATTCCTGCACGACCTCGGCGAGTTCGGTCTCGAGTACGCGACCTTCGTCCCGCTCGACCATCCGGCGCACGCGTAATTCCGTACAAGACGCGTGCGCAGCGCGGTGGCTAGATTCGCCGGTGGCAACCGAACTGGAAGAGGAGCCATGGACGCAATGGTCAACGTGTGGGGAGTCCTGCTCGCCGCGATCTCGATGTTCGTCATCGGCGGGCTCTGGTACGGGCTTCTGTTCGCCCGGCCCTGGCAGCGCGCTGCGGGCGTGAGCGACGAGCAACTCGGGCGTGGCGCACCGCTCGTCTTCGGTGGGTCGCTCGTGCTGTCGCTCGTCGCGGCGACGAGCCTCGCGTTCCTCGTCGGGGCCGCAGGCCCGCTCTTCGGCACGATCGCCGGTCTCGTGACGGGCGCGACTCTCGTCTCGGCATTGCTCGGCATCGTGTACCTCTTCGAGCGTCGCCCTGTGCGGCACTTCGCCATCAACGCGGGCTACGCGATCGTCGCGTTCACCGCGATGGGCGCGATCGTGGGGGCGCTGCAGGCCGGGTAGCTGGGACTCGTCCGGCAGACACGCGCCGAGCATCCCGCCCGGAGGCGCGCGGCAGTCGTACCGTTGCGTCGTGGAGAACTCGGCGAGCGGCACAGCGATTCTCATCGTCGCCGCGGCCGGGCTGTGGCTGCTGTACCTCGTGCCCCTGTGGCGCCGTCGAAGCGAGTACTTGGCGACCGAGCGCAACGCCGTGCGCCTGCAGCAGACGCTGCGCATCATGGCGCAGACGACGGAGTTGCCGGAGGCCGTGCGCGCCGAGATGACCGCGCGAGAGATTGCCGCGCAGGAGCGTTCGCTCGCCGCCCGCCAGCGGGAGCAGCTCGCGATCGAGCGGGCCCGTGAGGCCGCCCGGCAGCGCGCCCTGCGAGTGCAGCTCGCGCAGACCGCTCCCGGCCTCGTCGCCGAAGTGGATGCCTCGCGCCTCGGGCAGCGCCGCCTGCGCCGCTCGCGCGCCGTCACGAGCCTGCTCACGCTCGCCGCGCTCGTCGGCGTCGGCGTGTCCCTCGCCGTCGGCGCCTGGGCGTGGACAGGGCTCGCGGGTTTTGTCGCCCTGAGCGGCTTGCTGCTGCTGCGCGGACTCGCCCGCGCGAGCCGGCGCCGTTTCGCGTCGATCGCCCCCGCCGCCCCTCGTTTCGTCGACTACGCGCCCGCCGCGCCGATCGACGCGCGCCAGGCTGGGCGCGAGCGCGCGTGGACGCCCGTACCGCTGCCGCGACCCACCTACCTCGACTTGCCTGCAGCACCCGCCGCGATGCGGGATGCTCGGCCCGCGACCGATCACGCGGCAGTCCTCGCGGCCGCCGCGGCCCAGGCCGAGCAGGCTCAGCGCCTCGCTCAGCCTCCCGCCGCGCCGGCCGAGGTGCCGGGCCCGACCGTGCGCGAAGAGCCCTCCGCGGGTGCCGCGCTGGCGGATGCCGACCTCGGCGATTCGCGGTTCGCGCGCATGGGCATCGTCGACGGGCTGCCGACCCGGGCGCCCGACCTCGACGAGGTGCTGCAGCGGCGCCGTGCCGCCGGCTGAGCCTGCCACCGCTGATTCGGGGGGCCCGTGGGCCGGTGGTAGTGTTGTCGACGATTCACGGGCCTGTGGCGCAGTTGGTAGCGCGCTTCGTTCGCAATGAAGAGGTCAGGGGTTCGATTCCCCTCAGGTCCACCACCGCACCGCTCTGTCGCACGGCTCGTGCTCGACGCGTGACCGCATAACCTGCGGTCACGCCCCTCAGGTCCACCATCCCACCGCTGTCCTACATCTCCTCGTGCGTCTCCGGGTCGCCGCCGAACAGCCGACCGTCGGGGCGACCGAGTGCGGTGATCGCGGCGACCTCGTCGTCGGTGAGGGTGAACCCGCTCACCTGGAAATTCTCGCGCTGACGACCCGGGTCGCCCGACTTCGGGATCGGCAGGGAGCTGATCTGCTGGTGCCAGCGGAGGACGACCTGCGCCGCGGTCACGGCGTGCGCCTCGGCCGCCGAGGTCACGGGCTTCGACTCCTTAACCGGCGCGGCTTTGCCGAGCGGACTCCACGCCTCCGTCACGATGCCGTGCTCGGCGTGGAAGGCGCGCAGCTTCTCCTGGGGAAAGAAAGGGTGCAGCTCGACCTGGTTGAGCGCGGGCATCACCCCGGAGGCGTCGGCGACCCGTATGAGGTACTCGGCCGTGAAGTTCGAGACCCCGATCGAGCGCACGCGCCCCTCCTCCTGCAGCCGCACCATCGCTCGCCACGTGTCGACGTACTTGTCGACGCTCGGGTTCGGCCAATGGATCAGGTACAGGTCGATCGTCTCCAGCCCGAGGGCCGCGGCCGACCGGTCGAAGGAGGCGAGCGCGCTGTCGAAGCCGTGGTCCCGCCCGGGGATCTTCGTCGCGACGATGATCTCGTCGCGGGGCACGTCGGAGCGCGCGATTGCGCGCCCGACGGCATCCTCGTTGCGGTAGTTGACGGCAGAGTCGATGAGCCGGTAGCCGGTGTCGAGGGCGCTGAGCACCGCGCGGGTGGCCTCGTCGCCGCGCAGCGGGTAGGTGCCGAAGCCGATGTCGGGCAGAACTGTTCCGTCGGAGAGTGCAGGCATGCACGGCACGGTACGGCATGCGCGTGCTCGAGCGCACAGCGAGGCCGAACCTCGACACGGGGGCCGCCAGCCCCTACCGTGGGCGTCACGACACAGTGGGGAGACCGGCATGGCCAAAAACTCGGCGACGAACGCGGCACCCTTGGGCCTGCTCGGGCTCATGGCGTACATCGGTGCGGCGATCTACTTCATCGACCAGAGCGACGGCAGCTTCTGGGGTGTCATCCTCGGGCTGCTGCAGGCGATCGTGTGGCCCGTCTTCGCGGTCTTCCACGGGCTCGCGGCGCTCGGCGCCTGAGAGCGCAGCGTTCTCGCGCTCGCTCGATCCGGTTCACACTGCGTCCGGAGCGAGCGCCTTCACCCCACCGGAGCGCGGCCGCTCGTGGTGCATCCCCGCCGCTGGCGGGTTCTTACGAAACCATTACCCCGGGAATGCCGCGACAGCACGGCTGCTTGCACCGGTCAAGACGCCTCGCGCACGGCGCGGGGCCAGCAACGGACTGAAGGAGCCCACCATGACCCGTGCACAGCGCGTGACGATCGGCATCTCGGCGGCCATCATCGGAGTGGCGGCCGCCGTCGGCATCACCGTGTTCGCGCTGGCGAACATCTCCGAGCCGGCGCCCATTGAGGTGGCCCAGCCGCCCCAATCAGACCTCTCGGCCGGTGCGGTAGACGACGACGCAGACAGCGGATCGAGCGAGTCGTCCGTACTGCGGTCAGGCAGCTTCGTCGATGGCGACGCCGTGCACCGCGGCTCGGGAACCGTGTCAGTGGTCGAGCGCGACGGCGAGCGGCTTCTGGTATTCGGCGACGATGTGGCGATCACGCCTGGGCCCGACCTGCTGGTCTATCTCTCCCCGAACGCCCCCGGAGAAGACCTAGGCGAGTTCGCCTCGCTCGGGCGCCTCGTGGCGACGGAGGGAGAGCAAACGTATCTGCTGCCGGAGAACAGCGACGATTTCCGTACCGTGGTCATCTGGTGCCGAGCGTTCTCCATCACGTTCGCCACGGCCGACCTCGGCACGGTCGGCTGATCGACCGTGCCCTACAGCGCGTAGTCGACGACCGCGCGATCGCGGATCACCGACGAGATGAACCCGAAGACCTCTGTGTGGGCGGGATGCACTTGGTAGGCCTCGAGCGCCGCGTTGTCTTCGTGCTCGGAGACGAGCGCGAGGTCCCAGTGGCCGTCGACGAGCCCGAGGTCGCGGTCGACGCGGATGCTCTCAATGCCCGGAATCTGCGTGTGCAGGGCTTCGAGACGGCTCGCGATCTCGGCCGCATCCTCGCGGCGCTGGGTGTCGTCCTCGGCGGCGAGGCGGAACAGCACGATGTGTCGGATCATGCGCTCAGCCTACGGCCACGCTCTACCCTGGAGGCGTGACTGTTGCGACGCCCACGATCACCCCGACCGCCGAGCCGTTCACGGCCAGCGAGCTCGAGGTCATCCGCGCGCAGTTCCCCATCCTCCAGCGCGAGGTGCAGGGCAACCCGCTCGTGTACCTCGACTCGGCCGCGACTGCGCAGAAGCCGCGACGCGTCATCGATGCGGAGAGCGCCTTCTACGAGGCCGCCAACGCGGCGGTGCACCGCGGCGCGCACACCCTCGCGGGCGAGGCCACCGAGCTGTACGAGGATGCCCGTCTCACCATCGCCCGCTTCCTCCACGTCGACGAGAACGAGGTGGTGTTCACGAGCCACGCCACCGAGGCACTCAATCTCGTCGCGTATGCGCTTGGCAACGCCAGCCTCGGCATCGGCGGGGAGGCCGCCGCGCCGTACGCCCTGAAGCCCGGCGACGAAATCGTCACGACCGAGCTCGAGCATCACGCGAACCTCATCCCCTGGCAGGAGCTCGCGGCCCGCACCGGCGCGACCCTGCGTCACATCCCCGTGCGGGATGACGGTGCACTCGACGTCGAGGTCGCCCGCAGCGTCTTCGGCGAGCGCACGCGCGTGCTCGCCCTCAGCCACGTCTCCAACGTCACCGGACAGGTGAGCCCGCTCGCCCAGCTCGTGCCGCTCGCCCGCGCGGTCGGCGCACTCGTCGTACTCGACTCCTGTCAGGCCGCGCCGCACGTGCCCCTCCACCCTCGCGAGCTCGACGTCGACCTCGCCGTCTTCAGCGGGCACAAGCTCTACGGCCCGACCGGCATCGGCGTACTCTACGGGCGCGCCGAGGTGCTCGATGCACTGCCGCCGTTCCTCTACGGCGGCTCGATGATCACGACCGTGACGCTCGAGAAGGCCGAGTACCTGCCGAGCCCGCAGCGCTTCGAACCGGGCACGCCGCGCATCGCGCAGGCCATCGGGCTCGCCGAGGCCGTGCGTTTCGTCGACGAGCTCGGGCTCGATCGCATCGCCGCGAGTGAGCACGTCGTCGCGCAGCGCCTGCGCGACGGGCTCGCCGACATCCCCGGCGTGCGGCTGCTCGGCACCGACCCCGCGGCGCCGACGGTCGCGCTCGCGAGCGTCGTCGTCGATGGCGTGCACGCGCACGACGCCGGGCAGTTCCTCGACGACCGCGGCATCGCCGCGCGGGTCGGCCACCACTGCGCTCAACCCCTGCACCGCCGCCTTGGCGCGACCGCGAGCCTGCGGCTGAGCGCCGGTGTGCACACGACGCCCGAGGAGGTCGAGCTGGCGCTCGAGGCCGTGGCGGGCATCCGTCGATTCTTCGGTGTTGACGGAGACGATGCGGAAGGGAGCAGCGCGTGAGCGCGCTCGAGCAGCTCTACCAGCAGATCATCCTCGACCACTCGAAGCACCCGCACGGCGTCGGCCTCGAGGTGGGGGAGGAGACGAGCCACCAGCGCAACCCCGTGTGCGGGGACGAGATCACGCTCGCCCTGCGCTGGAACACGGCTGGCGACCGCGTCGAGGCGGTTGCGTGGGAGGGGGCCGGATGCTCGATCTCGCAGTCGAGCGCGTCCCTGCTCGCGACCCTCGCCGAAGAGTCAGCCGACGAGGGTGCGCCGTGGACGCCCGACGAGCTCGCCGCCCTCATCGAGGAGTTTCGCGAGGCGCTGCGCTCGCGCGGCGCGATCACGCTCGACGAGGAGCGCTTCGGCGACGCTGCCGCACTGAGCGGAGTCTCTCGCTACGTCGCGCGCGTGAAGTGCGCGATGCTCGCGTGGGTCGCCGCGGAAGACCTCCTCACCCGTCGCGCGTAGCACGCCCCGCGTCGAGTCAGATCTGACGCGAAAGGGCGCTGCGGTGTGCGCATACCGCCCCTTTGCGGCAGATTTGGGCCCCGTCGCGCGCGGCGCCGCGCCCGGGCGCTAGACGCGCTCGAGCACCCAGACGGGAATCAGCCGGTCGGTCCTCGTCTGGTAGACGGCGTAGTCGGGCCACGCCGCGCAGGAGCGCTCCCACCACGAGGCGCGCTCCTCGCCCTCGACGAGTCGAGCCCGATAATCGTGCTTCTCGGCCATGTCCTGCAGCTCGCACAGCGGGTGCGCGGCCAGGTTGTGGTGCCACACGGGATGCTGCGGCGCGCCGCCCTTCGACGCGACGACCGCGTACGCGCCCTCGTGCTCGACCCGGATGAGCGCAGTCTTGCGCAGCATGCCCGTCTTCGCCCCCAGGGTCGTGAGCACGATGATGCGACGACCCAGGTGGTCATTGCCCTCCTGGCCGTTGGTGCGCTCGTAGAGCTCCGCGTGATCGCGGGCCCACTCGGACGTGCTCGGTGCGTACTCTCCGGTCAGCGGCATGCCACGAGGCTAGCGGGCTCTGCGGCGCATCGCCGAACGCACGACGAGCAGCACCACAAGGGTGAGGATTCCGAGCACGGCGAGCCACGGCAGCAGCACGCCCGCGATGACGAGCAGGCTCGAACCGACGGCGACCACAGACTCCCAGCCGGCGATGAGCCCGGTGAGGAAGGTGTCGGGCTCGTCGACGGGCGCGGTCGCGTCCGACCCGAGCGTCAGACGCAGTGTCGACAGGTCGACCTGGTCGGAGAGATAGCGCTGCTGAGCCTCGAGGCTCTCCAGCTGCCCCTGCCGGTCGCTGATCGCGGTCTCGAGGTCGATGAGGTCCTCCACTGTCGCAGCATCGTCCTGGAGGGCGAGGAGGCGCTCGACCGATGAGCGCAGCGCGGTGATACGCGCGTCGAGATCCTGCACCTCGCGGGTCACGTCGTCGGTCTGCAGCGTCAGCTCCTCGACCTCGCCGAGCGCCCGCAGCTGCTCGAGCGTGGCGGTGAGCGTCGCGGAGGGGATGCGCAGCAGCAGCTCGGCGCTCGCGTCGCCGACCTGGTCCGGCGAGTACTCGGTGCGACCGTCCACGCGACCGCCTGCGCGCTCGGTGATGCGCGCCGCCTCCTCAGCGGCCTCGAGGGGCGCGTCGACGGTGAGGTAGAGGTACCCGGTCGTGATGACCGAGCGCCCGTCGGAGCTCTCGCCATCCTGCACCGCCTCCTCGGGCGCGGGCGCGTCACCGAACTCGCCAGCGAACTCGCCGCCGGAGTCGCCGCCGACGGCGGGGCCGCCCGAGTCGGTCGCCGAATCGAAGGCTCCCGCGGAGCATCCGCCGAGCGCCAGAGCGGCGAGCAGCGTGAGCGAGGCGGCGGTCGTGAGGCGCAGTCGTCGAGTCATGGCGCTCACGCTAGACCTGCCTCGCGGCGTGCCACCACCCAACGTTTTGCGCAGTAACGCAACCGTGACCTGACCTCCGGCCCTGAGCATCCTGAGGGACTCCCGACAACCGGCTCGCGGCGGGCCACCGGTGGATACCGTGTCTCTCGTATGGACCTGCGCGACTAGGGGTGGACGCGAAGGAGAGGGGGTCGGCGATCGTCGGCCCCCTCACACCCGTCAGGCCTGACGGTCTCGGCGAGGCGTTCTCGCGGCGGAATGCGAGAGACTCGGGGCATGGGCTTCTTCGACAGGCTGCTGCGTCGACCGCCCCGGCTGCACGTCGCCCACGACTCGGGAACGGGCGCCGGGGACGACCGCCCCGTCGTCGTGCTCGTGCACGGACTCGCCTCGTCCTCCGTGACCTTCGACAATCTCGTGCCGCTTCTCGAGCCCGACTACCGGTGCATCGCGATCGATCTGCTCGGCTTCGGGCAATCACCGATTCCCGAGCACGCGCGGTACACGCTCGACGAGCACACGGCGGCGCTACGCCGCACGATCTCGTCGCGACGCTTGCGCCGGCCGTTTACGCTCGTCGGGCATTCGCTGGGCAGCCTCATCTCGGCGCGGTACGCGGCACGTCGCCGCGACGAGGTCAGCCATCTCGTGATGGTGGGTCCGCCCGTCTACCTGCCGCCCGCCGCGATGGGCGACCCCGCCGATCGCGCGAGCATGGGCCTGTACTTCGCCGCGTACCAGTTCCTGCGCTCCAATCGAGAGTTCACCACGCGCGCGGCCGACGTGCTCGCGTCGATCGCGCCCATCGAGGATGTTCTGGAGGTCTCGGAGCGCAACTGGACCCCGTTCGTGCTGTCTCTCGAGAACGCGATCGAGTCGCAGACCTCTCTCGCCGATCTCGCTGACGTCACTGCTCCGGTCGACATCGTGCACGGCACTCTGGACCCGTTCATCGCGCCTGGCGGGCTCAAGATCGTGTCCCAGTTGCGCAAGGTGACGATGACGCGCGTGAGCGGCATGGACCATCTGATCCGTCCGAAGCTCGCGCGCGAAGTGGAGCGGGTGATTCGCGAGCACGGCTGAGCGCAACCCTGCCGCGGCGCGCCTACGCTGGTGGCATGCGAACCTCCACTCTCGGCCGCACGGGTGCGGCAGTCTCCCCCCTCGGTCTTGGCACCTGGCAGCTCGGAGCGGACTGGGGCGAGGTCTCCGAGTCGGATGCCCGCGCCGTTCTCGACGCGGCTGTCGAGTCGGGCGTCACCCTCTTCGATACCGCTGACGTGTACGGAGATGGCCGCAGCGAGCAGCTCATCGGTCGCTACCTCGCCGATCGCCCTGATGCGACCGTGTTCGTCGCCACCAAGATGGGTCGACGCGTCCCGCAGGAGCCGGAGAACTACTCGACCGAGAACTTCCTCGCCTGGAACGACCGCAGCCGTGCGAACCTCGGCGTGGACACCCTCGACCTCGTGCAGCTGCACTGCCCGCCCTCGAGCGTGTACTCCATCGATCGCGTGTTCGACGACCTCGACCGGATGGTCGAGGAGGGCCGCATGCGTCACTACGGCGTGAGCGTGGAGCGCGTCGATGAGGCGCTCGCCGCCATGGAGCGCCCGAATCTCGCGACCGTGCAGATCATCATCAACGCATTCCGCCTCAAGCCGCTCGAGACCGTCGTGCCCGTCGCCGCCGATCGCGGCATCGGCATCATCGCGCGCGTGCCACTCGCCTCGGGCCTGCTGAGCGGCAGGTACACGCGTGAGACGACGTTCGCCGAGAACGACCACCGCCACTACAACCGCGACGGCGCGGCCTTCGACGTGGGGGAGACCTTCTCGGGCGTCGACTACGAGGCGGGTGTCGCGGCGGCAGGCGAGTTCTCGGCGCTCGCCGAGCAGCACGGTCTCGCCCCGTCCACAGCCGCGCTCGCATGGCTCGCCCAGCTGCCGGGGGTGAGCACCGTGATCCCGGGCGCTCGCTCGCCCGAGCAGGCGCGCGCGAACGCCGCCGCGGGCGAGGTCGCGAACCTGCCGCCCGCCTTCCACGAGCGCGTCGTCGAGCTGTACGACCGGTACTTCCGCGCCGCCATCCACGAGCGCTGGTAGCAGGCCGGCGACCGATGCCCTGCACAGTCGAGCGCGCCGTCCTGACGGGCTACCGGAAGCGATGACTCGCGCGCGCCGTCCACAACGTCGGAGTGGACGGCGCTCACGGGGCGTTCAGCCAGGCGAGGATGCGCTGCAGGGTCTCCGCCGGTTGATCGCGGTGCACGCTGTGACCTGCGCCGGGCAGAACCACCTGCTCGAAGAGCGGATTGGCCGCGAGCACGGCGGCCGCGTGGTCTCCGGCGAACAGTGACCCATGCTCGGGGTCGGCAGCGATGATGAGGGTGGGCGCGCTGACGTGGGGAACAGACGCAGTCACATCCCAGTCCTCGTTGTCGAGAACGGCGCGTTCGAGGGCAAAGCGCGAAGCGGACGTGACGGCGCGGACGCGGAACTCGACATCGAGCGGGTGCCAGTGGGGAAACTGCGCGGCGATTCCCTCGACCGTCGCCCCGTCGAAGTTCGCCAGCTGGGCCTCGAGAATCGCTTGTCGCGCCGCAGTGTCGAGAGCGAGCGCGGGGTCGAGCAGCACGAGTCGGCGAGTCCAGGCCCCGCGGGTCGAATCATCGACCGTGCCCGCCGCCTGCGTCGCCGCGGCGGCTCCGATCGAGTGGCCGAGTACGAGATCCCAGGCGTTTCCGTGGTCGGCCCGTGTGGCGCGCACGTCGGCCGCGAAGTCCTCGATGCGGTAGCGGGATGCTCGGGGCGCGTTTTCGTGGCCACGAAGATCGACGGCCGTCGCCGACCAGCCTGCGGCCGCGAGCCCCTCGGCGAGGAACCACATCGTCGCCGCCGACGAGCCGAGACCGTGGACGAGTAGAGCACGCCGGGGGGCGCTCGGCTCGCCCCAGTGGAGTCGCGGGAGGGAGACGGTCGTCATGGTCATACATGGTAGGCCGCTCGGGAATCTCCTGGGAGTCGGAATCTTTGCGCCGAGCAGGCGGTTTCAGGCGACATGACTCGAATCATGATCATCGTCGGCAGTGTTCGCCCCGGCCGTATCGGCCTCCCGATCGCCCAGTGGGCGCGCGAGCGCGTCGAGGCCGCCGGGCACGAGGTCGACTTCGCCGACCTCGCCGAGATCGGGCTGCCGTTCCTCGATGAGACCGCGCATCCCTCGAAGAAGCAGTACACGCAGCCGCACACGATCGCGTGGAGCGAGCGCGTCGACGCCGCCGACGCCGTCGTGCTCGTGACGCCCGAGTACAACCACAGCTACAGTCCGGCACTCAAGAACGCCCTCGACTTCCTCTTCCGGGAGTGGAGCCGCAAGCCCGTCGCCTTCGTGAGCTACGGAGGCATCTCTGGCGGTCTCCGCGGCGTTACGGCACTGGAGCCCGTACTGCTCTCGCTCGGCATGGTGCGGTCGACGGCCGACGTCATCATCCCCGGAGCGAGCCGCCAGATCGAGGACGGTGCTCTCGTGCACGACGAGTCGCGCGAGCGGGCCATGCAGGCGCTCATCGACGAGCTAGCGGCGCTCGCCGGCCCGCTCGCCGCGTTGCGCGGCTAAGCCGAGATCGTCGCGCATCGAGGGTGAACTCGTCGACGCGGCCGAGCTGGCGTTGCCTTAGGGCGAACAGATGGTCACCCGGCGACATGTGCACACGCTCAAGGGATCCCTCCCTCTCGGGGTTCTGCGCCACGGGTGGGCGGTGCCCTCGTCGGGTTGGAGCGGGGTGCGCCGCTCCCTTGCGGCACTGCTGAGTACTGAAATGTGAACCGGTTCACGATAGGCTCGGAACGCGGCGCGATGTCGCGGTGGTCATTCGATGTCGCCGGGATGGAGAGAGAGACTGAATCGTGCGTTCCTCGGTAGAGACGAACTGGGCGGGCAACGTCACCTTCACCTGCTCAGTCCTGAGACCGCGCACCGTCGACGACGTGATGCGTGCGGTGAGACGCCATGACGATATTGGAGCGGTTGGGTCCCGTCACTCGTTCTCCTCCATCGCTAATCGTTCAGGCGCGTTGATAGATTTTCGCGACATGCCGAAGAAGATCGAGCTCGTCGGGAGCACCCTGGTGCGCGTCGCGGCTGGTGTCACCTTCGGGGAGCTTGCTGTGTGGCTGGAGCGGCGGGGCCTGGCGCTTCAGAACCTGGGCTCTCTGCCGGGGATCTCCGTCGTGGGCGCCTACAGCACCGGCACCCACGGATCGGGAAGCAGAAATCCTGTCTTGGCCGACTCCGTGGTGGAGATCGATTTCGTCGACGGCGTTGGCGACCTGCGCACCGTTCGCGCTTCGGACCCCGAATTCGCTGCTCTGGCGGTAGGTGCGGGCGCTTTCGGAATCATCCTCTCGGTCACCATTCGAACCGAACCGACCTACCGCGTGACTCAGCGACACGAGAGCGCTCCCTCGTGGAACGCCACGGCAGGCGAGGTGGATCACCTCTTCGACTCTGGATACAGCGTGAGCATCTTCACGCGATGGGAGGATCCGCTGATCGGTGACGCGCTCGTTAAGCGACGCGACGACGTGGATCAGGCGCCGTGGAGTGGACTGACGGCTACTGAGGCGGGCCCAGACCGCTTCCACCTAGGTGGCATCGTCCTCGACAACCTCACGCCGCAGGACGGCACGTCGGGACCATGGTTCACTCGCCTGCCTCACTTTACGATCGGTGCACGTCCCAGCTTCGGCTCAGAATTGCAGAGCGAGTACCTCGTGCCACGACCCCTAGGGCTCGAGGCTCTCTTGGCGCTGCGTGCTCGTCGCGCAGACTTTCTCTCGTGCCTGTTGCTCAGTGAGCTCAGGACTGTGGCTGCGGACGACGCCTTGCTCAGCCCGGCACAGATGCGGGATAGCCTGGCGATCCACTTCACGTGGGTGAACGACGTGGCACGGGTGGCGCGAGCGGTCGATGCTGTGGAGAACATCCTGCGGCCCTTCGCGCCTCGCCCGCACTGGGGAAAGCTTCACGCCTTCTCGCGCGAACAGGTACTCGCGTCTTTCCCACGCGCCGCGGAGGCGCGTTCGGTCTTCGACGAGCTCGACCCTCGAGGGGCCTTCGCCAGCTCTGCACTCGTCGACCTCGGTCTTCGCTCTCCGCCTGAACGCTGATCAGCGATACGCCCGGCACCACCAGTCCATAGAAAGGCATCGGCCATGAGAAGACGCTGCTGTTGTACCCCGCTGCAGGTTGACAGAGCAGACACGAACTCCGGCCCACGAGCGAGCCACTTCGCACTCGCCTCCACCCAGAAGACCGGCACGGGCCGATGACCACCCGCGACGGCGCGCGCACCCTCATCACCGAGGGTCGTTCGGTTCTCGGCATCGAGTTTGGCTCCACGCGAATCAAGGCATGCCTCGTCGGCGAGAACCCGAGTGACGTGCTCGCAACGGGATCTCACGAGTGGCAGAACCACCTCGTTGATGGTGTGTGGACCTACCCTCTCGACGAGGTCTGGGCCGGCGTGCAGTCGGCGTACTCAGCACTTGTCGACGATTCGCGTGAGCAGTACGGCGTGACGCCGACCCGCATTGCCGCGATAGGCGTATCAGCGATGATGCACGGCTACCTCCCCTTCGACGACAACGGCGAGCTGCTGGTGCCCTTCCGAACCTGGCGCAACACCACGACAGCGCCAGCCTCGGCCGCGCTCACCGAGCTCTTCGGGGTGGGCATCCCCTTGCGGTGGTCAATTGCCCACCTTCATCAGGCCGTGCTGAACCGCGAGAGCCATGTGCCACAGGTTCGATACCTGACTACTCTTGCCGGGTACGTGCACTGGCGGCTCACCGGGGAGAAGGTGCTCGGTGTCGGCGACGCGTCAGGCATGTTTCCGATGAACAGCGCGGGAACGGACTACGACGCCGACCTTCTCGCGCGCTACGACGCTGTCGCGGCCGACTCAGAATTGGATCGCCCGCTGCGCGATTTGCTCCCAGCGATCCTTGCTGCCGGGCAGCAGGCGGGGCATCTGACTGCCGAAGGAGCTCGGCTCCTCGACACCACCGGTGTCCTCTGTGCGGGTGCGGTGTGCTGTCCACCCGAGGGCGACGCGGGTACGGGAATGGTGGCAACGAACGCCGTGGCGCCGCGCTCAGGGAACGTGAGCGCAGGAACCAGCATCTTCGCGATGGTCGTTCTGGAGCGGCCACTGCAGCGCGCGCACCCTGAGCTCGATATCGTGGCTACGCCCGGCGGGCACCCGGTGGCTATGGTGCATTGCAACAATGGCACGAGTGAACTCGCGGAGTGGGTCAGCGTGCTGCGCCGATGGGCAGAACTGACGGGCTCGCCGATCGGTTCCGACGATGCCTACCGATTGCTCCTCATCGAGGCACTCGAGGGTGCCGCAGACGCAGGTGGCCTGCTTGCCTACAATCAGGTCGCAGGGGAGCCTATCGCTGGCCTCTCCGAGGGTCGACCATTGATCGTCAGGATGCCCGACAGCAACCTCACCCTCGCGAATGTCATGCGGGCTCATCTCTATGGCGTCTTCGCTGTGCTCTCTCTGGGCATGCGCGTTCTGCGTGACGAGGGCGTGGCGGTGGACCGCATGCAGGCACATGGAGGTCTCTTCCGCACAGCCGGAGTGGCGCAGGCCCTGCTCGCCGCCGCGTTGGGCGCACCTGTCGGCGTGGTGGACAGCGCTTCAGAAGGAGGAGCGTGGGGGATCGCTGTTCTTGCGTCGTTCGCACTTGCGGGTGGTTGCGACTTGGCGGACTACCTCGAGAGGACTGTCTTCGCGCGCGTCGAGAGCCACGTTGTCGCGCCCGACCCGGTTGACGCGGCGGGCTTCGCTTCGTATCTCCCGCGATACGAGAGCGGTCTCGAGATTCAGCGTCGAGCCATCGACGCCCTACCGCACAGCGAGGGGTCATGACCGGGGCGCTCGTCACCCCCGGCTCTTCCTCCGGGAGGTCCTCTTTCTTGGGTCGTGTCCGTAAGAGCGTGGAGGCGTCATGAGCTATAGCCCTCAAGTACAAGTAGCGATCGCGCGCGTGCGCGACCAGGTCGCTGCATTGCACTCCGAACTGGAGCGCTACGGGCTCGTTGTCTGGACCGCAGGCAATGTCTCGGAGCGCGTTCCGGGCGCTGACCTATTCGTGATCAAGCCGAGCGGAGTTGCGTATGACGAGCTCGATTCATCAGCCATGATCGTGTGTACATTGGACGGTGAGGTCGTGCCAGGCACCCCGGGCAGCGAGCGTCGCCCGTCCAGCGACACTGCCGCCCACGCCTACGTTTACCGCAACATGCCTGAGGTCGGCGGCGTCGTTCACACGCATTCGACATACGCGACAGCGTGGGCCGCTCGGGGCGAACCGATCCCCTGCGTGGTGACTGCCATGGCGGACGAGTTCGGCGGGGCGATTCCCGTTGGACCATTCGCGATCATCGGCGACGATTCCATCGGACGCGGCATCGTGGGTACCCTTACCGGCCACCGATCGCGCGCCGTGCTGATGCGCAATCATGGTCCGTTCACGATCGGTCGAGACGCGCGAGATGCGGTGAAGGCGGCCGTGATGTTGGAGGATGTCGCCCGTACCGTGCACATTTCACGGCAGCTTGGTGCGCCGACGCCGATCGAACCGGTGGCGATCGACGCCTTGTTCACGCGCTACCAGAACGTCTACGGTCAGGCCGGCCCGACCCAGTCGTGAGCTCGGGTTCCCTGGTCGGTAGGGCGTGAGACAGATGCACGGCTCAGTCTGTCGTCGCGCTACCCGGAGGGAGGCGCACTCGACCCACGCACCACAAGACTGGGCTCGAACACCACGTTCCGAGGCTTACCATCCGCATCCTCGAGCAACAGCTGGGCTGCGACGACCCCCATGTCGAAAGGGGATTGCTTGATGGTGGTGAGCGATGGGGAGAGGCGGGAGGCGAACTCGACGTCGTCGTAACCGACCACTGAGAAGTCATGAGGTACGTCGAATCCTGCGCTGAGAAGACCGTTCAAGACGCCCAGGGCCACCAGGTCATTCGCGCACAAGACGGCGCCCCCGCGAGGCAGGCGCTTCAGGACCTCCGGAACTGCTGCTTCACCGTTGACTGCCGTCAGATCGGGCACTTCAATCGAGGTGAGTTCGGTCTGATGTCCACGACCGGCCTTCTCGACGGCGGCGACTGCCCCGTCCCATCGATCTCTACTCCAGGCGACCGTCTGCGGGCCGTTCACGAATACGATCCGTCGGTGGCCGCGGTCCATCAAGTGGGTTGCCGCTATGGAACCGCCTAGCACGTCGTTACCGACGACGGACGCGATCGAGTGAGCGTCCAGCTGCCGATCGATCGTCACGATACGTTTGCCGCGAGCAGTGAAGTTGTCCAAGTCTGTGTAGTCGTTTCCCACGGGCGCGAGAATGAGTCCGTCGACCCCCCGCTCCAGCAACGAGGTGATAGCACGCTTCTCGCGGTAGCTGTCCTGACGGGAAGACACCACGAGGAGCGAATGCTCGGGTGACTTCTCATCGGTCACGCTCTCAATGCCCCTCAGGACGTCGCCCCAGAAGGGGTTCCCGACATCGGGGACGACGACGCCGACCAGGTCACTCTTGCCGCTGCGAAACTGGATCGCAGTCTTGGACCCCACAAAGTTGAGCTCTCGAATCGCCTCCTCGACGCGACGTCTGTTCTCCGGCCGAACTCGCTCGGGACGATTGAGAACATTCGACACTGTTCCCATCGATACGCCGGCCAGAGCTGCAACATCGCGCAAGCCCGGGGCAGGTGTGACCGACGATGGATTCGACACTCTCGTCATCGTGCGCTTCGCCTTTCGCGGGATGCCCGTGGGGATTCCGGTTGCACGGTGTCCGCCTAGTCTCGCCGGTGATGAGCGACCGAACGCCGCGTGCTCCGACGTCAGCATATTGTCCGGCTCGGGTCTCTGGCTCGCTACGGCGGTTTCCCTTCTCTTCGGGCATGGCGTGTCCCACTGGAGGACGGATGGTCGTAGGGGACGAAGCGGCGCGTCGGGCGCGCTTCTCAAGTGTCAGTTCAGAGATGCGCTGATGACCATTGCACTCGTCCGGGACTTAAGCTACCGTGAGTTTCACCGGGGAATGAACCGGTTCAGGTTCCATGACAACGAGGTTTGGAGTCACACATGCACCGTCGTCGCGTCACAGCACTTGCACTATCACTGGGGCTTGTCGCCGCATTGGGCGCTTGCGCTACCGGAGAAGAGGCGGCTGGGGGCGTAGTCGAACTCGACTACTGGACCCAGAACGACTCGGGCCCGCCTCTCGAACTCGATCAGGCTCTGGTCGCCGACTTCAATGCCGAGCACCCCGACATTCAGGTCAACCTCAGGAGCATCTCGAATGCGTCCTTCTTCACCGTGATGCGCAACGCGTTCACGGCCGGTGACCCGCCAGAGATCTTCGTTCACGAGGGCAACAACAACCTCTTCCAGTTCGTCACCAACGGAGATGGTGTTCTCGACATCACCGACTGGTTCGAGCAGCCGGGCAACGGCGATCGCTTTGTCGAAGGCACAGCCGGCAACGTCACGTATGACGGCCGCGTGTACGGCGTGCCCGGAGGCCTGGTCACGACAGACACGATCTTCTACAACAAGGCGATTCTTGAGCCGTACGGTATCGACCCCTCAACGTTCACGACGTGGCAGGAGTACCTGGACGCTTTCGCGGTCTTGGAAGCGGACGGGATCGACCCCATCGCGTATGGCAACAGCGAAGGATGGCCCGGCTCACAATGGTTCTACCAGTTCCTTGCGAAGGAAGTCGGCGCGGAGCAGGCCCTCCAGCTTGTCGCTGGCAACTGCGGCTACCAGTGGACCGACCCCGAGGTCGTCGCTGCCGCCCAGCTGTACGTCGACTTGAGCGAAGCTGGCTACTTCACCGCCGGCGAGGCAAGCGACGACTGGAACACCGCTCAGGCGGCATTCTCGGCGGGAATCGCGCCCTTCTTCGCGACGGGCTCATGGTTGATCCCCCAGCTGACCGAGCTTCCGAACGCGGACGACTTCGGGGTCGCTCGCTTCCCGGGAACGGCGGGAAGTGAAAACCCGAACGATCTGCTGATTTCCGTGGGTGGACACGCAATCTCCAAGAGCGCCGACACGCCGGAGAAAGAGGCAGCAGCACTGACCTTCATCAGCTGGCTGTACGACGTACCGCAGCAGGAACGCAACGTCGGCATCGGCAGCGTGAGCACAGTGCTCGGCGCGAACGACGGCGTCCTTCCGTTGATGGCACAGGTCGTCAGCCAGTCGCTCGACACGAGCACCGGGTCGATCCCGTTCCTGGAGCACGTCCTTCCCAAGGAAGTCGGTGAAGACGCCATCTGGAACGGCTCCGTCGCCGTGCTGACCGGCCAAGCAACCGCTCAGTCGTGGATGGAGTCGGTTCAGGCAGCAGCGGACGCGACGACGCCGACCCTGGCGCTCGTCGAGAGCTGCGGCTAGGAGTTCCCGTATCGCGTGACTGTCTAGGGTCATAGCGGTCTCGATCCCCGCTCCGTTCCTGATGGAACGGAGCGGGGGTCGGCTCGACAACAGCCATCACCGTTCGACTCCTCGTCGAATCTGACATGAAGGTCGGCACACCGTGACGTCATCTATCGCCAGCCAGGAAAACGCCATCGATTCGTCCCACGATGGAACGGCTCGCAAGACCGGCCAGCAGCGCGCGCGACTGCGCGAGTCGATGACCGCGTATCTCTTCATCTTGCCGACGCTCCTGGCCTTTGTGCTGTTCATGGCGTTGCCCATGGTTCTGACGGCGATCCTCAGCTTGTACGAGTGGACCGGCATCTCGCTGGAGACGCTTACCTTCGTGGGACTCGACAACTATGAGCGTCTCTTCCAAGATCCCGTCTTCTACACCGCGCTGGGGAACAACCTGGTAGTGATCGTGTTGGGGACGGTGCTGAGCGTAGGTCTGGGGCTGTTCCTCGCAGTGCTCCTTGAGCGCGCTCTGCCCGGATCCAACTTCTTCCGGGGCCTGTTCTTCATGCCGACCGTCATCTCCGGCGTCGTCATCGCGATCGTGTTCACCTTCCTGCTGAGCCCCGTGTTCGGAGTCCTCCCACCTTTCTTCGCCCTGTTTGGAATCGACTTCGAAACCGCACTCTTGGGTGATCCCTCGACCGTTCTCTACACGATTATCGGGATCCAGGTCTGGCGAACCTTCGGCTTTGCCATGTTTCTGTTCGTCGCCGGCCTCAAGGCACTCGACGAGACGCTGGACGAAGCGGCCAAGATAGACGGGGCAAACGGGTGGCAGATCTTTTGGAACATTACGTTTCCCCAGTTGCGTCCGGTGACTCTGCTGGTGGCAACTCTGGTCGGCATTGACGGGCTCAAGCTCTTCGACGTCGTCTTCATCATGACTCTCGGCGGCCCCCAGAACGCCAGCGAGGTACTCGCGACGTACTCCTACTCACAGGGCTTCCAGTTCAACGCTGTTGGCTTCGGTTCGTCTATCGCGCTGGTCCTCCTCATCATCACCTTCATCTTGACGATCGTACGATTCAGACTGCTCCCCGACGAGGCCAAGCCCCAGAAGAAGAAGGTCGCCCGATGATCGGCTATCGCGTGGGCCGCGTTCTCACCAACGTCTTGATCTACCTGGTCTTTGCGGTCGCCCTGGTTGCCGTGGCGTATCCGGTGGTGTGGATGATCTCGTCGTCCCTGAGGCCGACCGCGGAGATCTTCAGCGATCCCCTCGGGCTGCCGACCGCGCCTTCTCTGGATAACTACGCTCGGGCGCTGATCACCGGCAACTTCGCCTTGAACCTGTTCAACAGCGCAGTGGTGACTATTCCCGCGGTGTCCCTCATCGTTCTCTTCTCCGCTACCGCGGGATACGCGTTCGCGCGTCTCAGGTTCCGCGGAAATCGGGTGCTGTTCTATCTCCTCCTCATCGGCGTCATGGTGCCTCCTCAGGCGATTCTGATCACTGTCTTCCAAGTGGTGCTGAGGTTGGGGCTCATCAACAACTTCGTCGGGCTGATTCTTGTCTATCTGAGTTGGGCGCCCGTGGCGATCTTCATCCTCACGACCTTCTTCCGCGGGATACCGCGCGAGATTCTCGAGGCCGCCGAAATCGACGGTGCGGGTATCTGGCGCACCTTTTGGCTGGTCGCGCTTCCGCTCGCTCGCCCTGCTCTCGCTACCGTCGCGATCTTCTACTTCGTATGGATCTGGAACGACTTCATCTATCCGTTGATTCTTCTGCAGGATCCCTCGCTCTCCACGATCCCGTTGGGATTGCAACAATTCCAGGGGAGATACCGGGTTGATTGGGGTACTCAGACGGCAGCTCTCACCATGGCGCTCGCTGTGCCCTTGGTGATCTACATGTTCTTCCAGGACAAGTTCGTGCGCGGACTCACCGCGGGCGCGATCAAGTAGCAAGGGCGCTGGCCAACGCGCCTGGCGAACAGTGAACCCAGAATCTTGAACTCAACGGAGCTAATGTGAATCTCTACCTTGATCTCGACTTTCGCAAGGCTTTCGCTGAGTCGGAATTCTTCTTTGGCGTCGCCAATGCGCCCTACTTGTGTGAAGGGGGCTTCAATACCCCTGGAGGACCTCAGAACAGCATGGGGTACTTCGAAGAGTCGGGGTTGGTTCCTCCCTCGGGGGAGACGACGTCCTACTGGACGACGTACCAGGAGCACATCGACCTCGCGAGGTCGCATGGATTGACCGCCTTCCGAACGGGCGTGGAGTGGGCTCGGATTCAACCCACCACCGAACTCCGTGAAGGACCAGAGCCATCGTGGGACCCGGAGGCGGTAGAGACCTACGCCGCAATGTTGCACCGAGTCCAAGAAGCCGGCATGGTGCCGATCGTGACTCTCCACCACTTCACGCACCCGGCGTGGTTGGGGCCCGTGTTTTGGGACCAGGACGATAGCCCCGAGCGAGCACTGGCGTTCGAGCTTCGGATCGTCGAAGAGCTCAACACGAAGATCGTTGAGAAGGGCGGCACGCCGCTCTCCAACCTCATCACGTTCAACGAGTTGAATCTCTTGCCCTGGAAGGTCATCGTTGGGTCGCTGCGTATCGACTCGACCGCCAACACCCCCATACACAAGTTTCCTGCGGTGTTCGACAACGTGCTGTGCGCCCATGTGCAGGTGTACGACGCGATTCTCGCCCTGTACGAGTCTCGCGGATGGCAACGACCGCAGATCGGGTTCGGCACCGCGACCCAGAGCCCCTACGAGTTCGACAAGCTAATGCTCGACGTAGTTCGGTTGCGGTCGGCGGGGGTGGCACGGGCAGATGTGGCCGCGCACCTCGCTGAGCAACGCCAGGCTTGGCTAGACGCCCTCACCGCCCTGGCGCGTCGGCAGCTGACCGACAGTCAGATGGAATTCTGGTTGGCCGACGTACGGTCGGCGCAAGAGCACATCGATGGCTCTCGCTTTGAACGAACACTAGAAGCGCTGTACCAGTCCAAGACAGCGGAAAAACTCGACTTCATCTCGGCAAACATCTACGAGCCGTTTCGCAATGGTAGGGCCGCCGGCGTCGCGAGCCAATCGCCACGGTGGTGGGAGTTCGCCGCCGACGGTGACATCTATTACTCGATGATTCACGCCTACAACCACGGAAACACAACGTTGCCGATGTACATGGGGGAGAACAGTCTCGCCTATGAGCAACCGTTCGACGGGGAGGCTGTTTCGAGACCGGATGGCTGGACGCGCGAGCGCTATTTCAAGACGTACTTCATGGAGATGGTTCGTTGCATTGCCGAGGGAGTCCCCATCAAGGGGTACTTGTACTGGTCGCTGGTCGACGACTTCGAATGGGACGCGGGGTTCACACCCCGACTGGGTCTCCACAACTACGACTATCCGTCGAAGAAGATCCGCGAAACCGACGGCCTGGGAGAAAACTCTGGATACATATATCAGTACCTGATCGCGGCGCTCCGGTCGGGAGACAAGCAGCGTATTCGCGAGGCCTTTGTCAATACCGTTCCGACACCTCCGATGTGAGGTACCTAGAGGCGACCTCGGGTTCGCACACGAATCGCCTCCTCCGCCTCTCACACCGATCCCCTCAGGCCGCCGCAAGAACCAGTTCAATCGACTGCGGGAATCCCATCCCTGTTCTACCGCAGCAAGCGTCAAGGCTGACCTACGGAGAAAGTACACCGCCATGAACTTGTTCCTAGACCTGGACTTCGGGCGTCGATTCGCTCCTGAAGAGTTCTTCTTCGGGGTCGCCAATGCGCCGTATCTCTGCGAAGGCGGGTACAACACCGAGCACGGCCCCAAGAACAACTACGGATACCGTGAAGCCGACGGACGAGTGCCAGTCTCCGGTGAGACAACTCGCTTTTGGGAGAACTATCGCGAGCACATCGAACTCGCCGCCAACATCGGAATGACCGCTTTTCGAACCGGAGTCGACTGGGCTCGAGTACAGCCAACCTTGGTGCTCGCTCCTGGTGAAGCCCCAGCGTGGGATGAGAGCGCCCTGGATCACTATGCCGACATTCTTCGTTGCGTGATCGATCACGGAATGGAACCCATCGTTACCCTCCACCACTTTGCGAACCCGGCTTGGCTTGGCGATACACTGTGGACTCGTGAAGAATCCTCGAGCGCACTGTCTGGGTACCAGGCGGAGGTAGCCGGTCAACTCGGACGCCGTCTTGCCTCAACTGGACACGCTCCGATCGGTCACTTCGTCACCGTCAACGAACTCAATCTCATCTCGCTTCGCTACTACCGCGAAGACAGGATCAATGAAAAGGCCGGTGCGATCGCAAAGAACTTGTTTGCTCTCGCCGCTGACAACATTCTGACCGCCCATGTGCTCTGCTATGACGCGATCAAGGCGCTGTATGAGGTCGAAGGCTGGGTAGAGCCTCGAATCGGATTCGGCACTGCCAGCCAAAGCTCTTACGAGCACGACAAGATGATGCTCGACATCGTCCGGTTACGGACGGAAGGCGTTGAACGCCAGGCCGCTTCAGACTTCCTCAAGGTCCGCAAGGAGCAATGGCGCAGACGACTAGACAGTCTCGCGCGGCGCCATCTCGACGACGCGCAATCAGACTCGTACTTCGCTCTGGCGAATGACGCTGCACTATCCATTGAGGTCTCCGACTTGACTCGCACGCTGGACTCGATCTACGCGTCTTCGCGCGACTCGAAGATCGACTTTATTTCAGCCAACATCTATGAGCCGTTCGAAATCGCGAGGCTCTACGGTGACGTTTCTCTAGGAGTGCCATGGTGGGAATTGACGGTCGACGGAGACATCTATTCCACGATGATCCACGCTTACAACGATGGAAATGACGGGCTTCCCATGTACATGGGCGAGAACAGCATCGCTTACGAACAGGCGCCAAACGAGCCTGCGGTGCCTCGTCCTGATGGGTGGACGCGCGAACGTTACCTCAAGACGTATCTCATGGAGATGATCAAGTGCATGGCGCAGGGGGTTCCCATTAGGGGCTACCTCTACTGGTCACTGGTCGATGACTTCGAGTGGCACGCGGGTTTCACCCCGAGGCTCGGTCTCTACAACTATGACTACCGGACGCACACGATCATGCCCACGGACGGACTGGGAGAAGACGCAGGCGACACATATCGGCAGTTGGTCGCGGCACTTCGGTCGGGCGATAGCCAGACGATCCAAGACGTCTTCGTTCGGTCGTTGGCCGTCTGGAGTGGAGAGAGCCATGCACACTGAGGGACGCACGACGAGGCGATTCCCACGGTCCGTTCGCCAGCCCTGGCGCGATTCTCGCGCCAGGAGAGACGAGGAAGCCAGGTGAAGAACGCTGCCCTCAGTCTCCACCGAGACTTCGTCGTCGGAACCGTCGACCCGCGGCTGTACGGATCATTCGTCGAGCACATGGGCCGGTGTGTATACGGAGGCATCTACGAGCCAGATCACGACCTTGCGGACACACACGGATTTCGCACTGACGTCTTGGCACTCACGCGAGAGTTGGGGGTCACGGTCGTGCGCTACCCGGGAGGCAATTTCGTCTCCGGATACCGCTGGGAGGATGGGGTCGGGCCTGTTGACGAGCGTCCCACTCGGCTGGATCTCGCCTGGCGGAGCGTCGAGCCGAACAGTTTCGGGCTACACGAGTTCATGACCTGGGCGAGACTCGCGGCGGTCGAGCCGATGATGGCGGTGAATCTGGGAACCCGTGGGCTCCAGGAAGCCTGCGACCTACTCGAGTACACGAACCACGAAGCCGGAACCTCTCTGAGTGATCTCAGAAAGACGAACGGCTCAGCAGAGCCCTTTGGCGTCAGACTATGGTGCTTGGGCAATGAACTCGATGGCCCATGGCAAGTCGGCCTCAAATCCGCGCAAGAGTACGGAGTCTTGGCCTCCCAAACCGCAAAGGCGATGCGCCGGCTGCAGCCAGACTTGCAACTGGTTGCGTGCGGAAGCTCCAACGAGCGAATGGCGACCTTTGGCGCCTGGGAGGCAGAGGTACTTACCCACACGTACGATGATGTCGACTTCATTTCCTTGCATGCATACTTCGAGCAGGGAACCGACTCCCCTGAAGAATTCCTGGCGTCCTCTGTCACCATGGACAAGTTCATCGAAGGCGTCATTGCGTCAGCGGATCACGTCGCGGCGAAACTCAAGAGAACACGGAAGCTTCAGCTTTCTTTCGACGAGTGGAATGTCTGGAACCAGTCCAGATCCAACGCGCATGCCAGCCGCGATTGGGCAGTCGGCCCGAGACTGATCGAAGACGAGTATTCAGGGCTGGAAGGCGTGGTTGTCGGAAGCCTATTAATGAGCATTCTTCGTCATGCAGATCGCGTCACGGTCGCGTGCCTCGCCCAATTGGTGAATGTCATCGGCGCCATCAGAGCTGAGCCTCGCGGCGAGGCATGGCGCCAAACGATCTTCTACCCTTTCTCCCTGATGTCTCAGAAGGTGCGAGGGACCGTCCTGCGCTGCGCTCTGACGTCTCCTGTCTACGAGACCCGCCGGCATGGAGACGTCGCGCTGGTGGATACGCTGGCCTCCCTCGAAGAGGACGGCTCCATCGTCGTCCTCGCGGTGAACCGGTCAGCAACGGACGACGTCGTTCTTGCCGTCAACATTTCGGGTGGCGGCTTCACCCTGGCAGAACACATCGAATTCGGGGGCGTTGCCGCCTGGAGCACCACCAACAGCCAAGAAGCCCCGATGAGCGTCACGCCCACGACGAAAGACCTTGGAGTGACGTCGAGCGAATCACCGATACTCGTCGCCGGCACGTGGAATGTCCTGACGTTCCTGCCTCGGGAAACCTCTCACCTCGTTCGCTGATCGTCTCAGACTCCACACTGCTTTCGCCGGTTTTGCGCACGCCTGGATTCTGATTCTCACGCTGCCTTGCGAATCCTGAGGTTATTGTGGCTCCGGAGCGTTATGGCTTAACGTCCGGGCTCAATCTCCATATGGCTTGGCACCTCTTCGTCGAGGACTCAGGGGAGAGTCCCATCCGCCTGCCCCTTTCCCGAGAACTCGCGGTGGTGCGCAAGAAGCATCGCCGCACACGACAGTCGCGTGGGCACTGACGCGGGTTTCCCCCACTCAATAGGTGGCGCGTCCACCGCTGATGTCGTAGACCGCTCCAGTGGAGAAGCTGACTTCCCCGGACGATAGCCAGCTGACAAGGGCTGCGACTTCTGCCGGTTGTCCGAGACGCTTCATGGGCACGAGCGAGGTCATGTGCTCGAGTACCGCGGGCGCGGTGGTGGCGTTGAATGGCGTCTCGATAATCGCTGGTGCGACGGCGTTCACGATGACGCCGGTGGCGACGAGTTCCTTGCCGAGCGATTTGGTGAGGCCGATGACCGCGGCTTTGGAAGCTGAATAGGAGGACAGACTAGGGTTGCCTTCCTTCCCAGCGACGGAGGCGATATTCACGATGCGTCCCCAGCCAAGTTTGATCATCCCGGGAACGACCGCGCGCGTCACCGCGACGAGCCCGAAGACGTTGACGTCGAATGTGCGCTTCCATTCGTCGAGGGATCCTTCCCAGAGCGGAAGATTCGGCCCTACTACCCCCGCACTGTTGATCAAGATGTCGACCGGGCCAACGCCGGCGACAGCTTGTTCGACAGCGGCAACGTCCGTCACATCTACGCGAAGGTCGGCGGTCGCAGCAAGGTCGAACGTGATGACATCGACGCCGTCGGCCCGCAACCGACTCGCACAGGCCGCGCCGAGACCGCTTGCGCCGCCCGTCACGATCGCTCGTCTCATCGGCTCACCTGATGAACTGTTCGACGAAGCTGCTTCCCAAGCCGACGCGGTCATAGTGCGCTCGAGCTTTGGCGATCTTGGAGAAGACGTCTTCCACGCCGGTTGGGGTGCCGTCCGCGTCAACGTAGACGTAGGCGCCGGTTACGTGAAAAAGGGTGGCCATCTCATCGACGTCATCAGGAATTTCCAGGGTGTGAATGTCGCCGGGGGGTTCATAGGCGTAGCTTCCCTCGTCGGCCCACCAGTCGTGTTCAAGATAATGCCAGCGTCCCTTGATCACCGTGGCGTGCACGGGACCTGTGTGGCGGTGACGAGAAAGAATTCCGCTTCGACGGACTCTCAACACGTTGACGAAGTAACCCTGACTTACCGAGAGTGCCAACGGCTTGAAGCTGACGTCTTTGGACTGAGGTACCCACAGCCGATCATCGTCGTCCAGGCTGAGCGCATTCGCGACCACAAGGTCCTCCGGTACTCCGAAGAGCGCCGGCCCGCGGTAAGGAATCGATGCCTCATCCTTGCCTACCTCTGAGGGGTTGGAGCTCACGATCATCGACTCCTCTTCTAGTGACACGGGCTTCCATCGCGTACTCGCCGATCGCGTCGCGTGTCTTCGTTGCCGTGAACTCACGTTGTGCTCATTGCCTGAGTGGCGTTCGCGTCAGATTCGTCCTCGGGTTACCACGTGCGATTGCTTGACGCGCATCGCGAATTGCGCAATAGTAGCACCAGACATGAACCGGTTCAAGATTAGCGCGACTGCGCCCGAGATCCTCGTTTCATGCCGTCGACAGAATCAACTAGCGACGAGGCCCTCGTCTGTACCGGGATGCCCTGAAAGGTCCAAGCAATGAAGCTCTTCCTTGATCTCGACTTCTCGCACTTCGGTCGTGACCGTTTCTTTTTTGGCGTTGCCAATGCCCCCTACTTGGCAGAGGGGGGATTGAACACTCCGGACGGGCCGAAGAATTCATACGGATTCTTGGAACAGAGCGGAGATTTCCCGGTCTCGGGGGAAGGCACGCGCTATTGGACCGACTACCAAGCTCACATCGACTTGGCGCAGAGCCTTGGTCTGACGGCGTTTCGCACGGGTATCGAGTGGGCTCGTGTCCAACCGACCCGCGACTTGGCTGCTGGTCCTGCCCCAGCGTGGGACGAGGACGCGCTCGACCGATACGCCGACATCATTCTCCAGGTGCAGCGGGCAGGCATGGAGCCCATCATTACCCTGCATCACTTCACCCATCCGGCCTGGCTCGGCCCGATTTTCTGGACCGACGAGAACGCACCTGATCCGATGGTCGAGTATGAGGTGTCCGTCGTTGAGAAGCTGTCGAGCAGACTTGTCGCGCTCGGCGGCGAACCCATCGGTCACATGATCACTTTCAACGAGCTGAACTTGATTCCCTTGCTGTACTTCGGTGCGCATGTGCCCGTGAAGGATCGCGAGGAATCGTTCAAGAACTACCCGATCGTGTACGACAACATCTTGTCCGCCCACATGCGTGTCTATGACGGCATCAAGGACCTGTACGAGGATCGAGGCTGGGCGAATCCGCTCGTCGGCTTCGGTACGGCGACCCAGAGCCCCTACGAGTTCGACCGCCTCATGTTGGACATCGCTCGGCTGCGCTCGTGGTCCGTCAAGCGCGAGGACGCAGAGTCGTTCTTGGCGCAGAAGAAGCGTGACTGGGACACACAGCTTGGAGGGCTGGCCCGGCGTCAGCTCACCGACGAGCAACTCGATTATCGGGAAGGGTTCCTGTCGTGGGCGTCGGCGAGCGTTCAGCCCATGGCATTCACTAAGACACTGGACGCCATCTACGGATCTTCACGGGCCGAGAAGATCGACTACATCTCAGCGAACGTCTACGAGCCCTTTGGGGTGGAACGCAGCCGTGGTGACAGTGATCGCTCGCCGAAGTGGTGGGAGTTCGCCGTCGACGGAGACATCTACCGAACGATGATTCACGCATACAACGATGGAAACACCGACCTGCCGATCTTCATGGGCGAGAACAGCATCGCCTACAAGCAAGTTCCCGGTGAGGCAGCGGAACCTCGTCCAGACGGGTGGAGCCGCGAGCGGTACCTCAAGACCTATTTCATGGAGATGATCCGCTGCATCGCCGAGGGCGTGCCGATCAAGGGATACCTCTACTGGTCGCTCGTGGACGACTTCGAGTGGAACGCAGGCTTTCCGCCTCGGCTCGGCCTCTACAACTACGACTATGAGACGCACGCCATCGGCTCAACGGATGGACTGGGCGAACCTGCGGGCGACATCTACGCCTGGCTGATCGACGCGTTGCGGAGCGGCGACAAGGCACGCGTTCGTGAGGCGTTCGTGAACAGCTACGCCTACGCCCAACGAACCGGTCGCGTCTGATCGACCAGCTCTCGACCGGAGCATCGCGCTCGCCCCGTTTGGCATGATTCCCGTTCAAGAAAGAGAAAGACATGACTTCAGTCACCCAACAGCGAGGGGTCACTCGCAAGGAGTATTGGTCGTGGGTGCGCGACGCGTCGGCGCTGGCGACGGCGTTGGGCTATCCGGTTCAGGCCGAGATGATCAACGAAGGAACAGGGATCGTCTTCGGAGAGGATCAGTACGCGGCGTTCGAGGCGGGGTTGTGGTCGGGCGACCCGTTCGAGGTCATGATCATTCTGGAGTCGCTCAATGAGGGCGCAGTGTCCGGATTGCCCAGCGGTGCCGAATCCTTCGCTGAGTACGGCGGATTGTGCGACAAGCTCATGATCCTCCATCCAGGCAAGTGGTGCCCGCCGCACTACCATCCGCGCAAGACAGAGAGCTACGAAGTGGTATTGGGAGAGATGGATGTGATCTACGGTCCCCAGCCTGTCGACGACGGAAGCCAACGCCTTGCGGCGGGCCACGTGCCGGCGGGCACTGCGTGGCCAGCTGGCCTCGAAGTGCCGGCTGGAAGGGAGGAGTCCTACGAGAAGCTGACCAGCTACGTTCGGCTCAAGAAGGGCGACCCGAAGTTCGTCATGCATCGGCGGCACCTGCATGCCTTCCGCTGCCCGCCGGACTCCTCGGTTCCGCTGGTGGTTCGGGAAATCTCGACGTACAGCCACGAACCCACTGAAGCCCAGAGTGACATCCATAGGCCTCTCGCCCACTGGTCTGGCATCAACGACAACGCCTTCGTCCATCCCGCAGCAGACGATGGCCGACTTGCCACGCGATTCTTGGACTAGCAGCGGTACTCGGAAGATCGACAGCCTTTTCCGAGAAGTCTGCACGCCATCCGGCGGGGGCTGTCTTCGAACGATCTACCTGATGGAGAGTGCAAGCAGCGACGTCGATTCGACGGGAGTCAGCACCGGAGCCCGGAGCGGCGAATGTGAGTGCTCGCGACTGCGCGCTGCCTGCGCTGGTTGTCGTCTTCGGGGCGACCTCGGTCGTGAGCGTCGTCGTGGCAGGAGCAAACCTGCCACCCCTGCCGCTCCTCGCGTGGGGCCAGCAGCCTGGACTCGTGGCGATTCTGCTTCAGCTGCTGATTGTGGGGTGGCGACTGCCTGGGCAGTGCACGGGGAGCTCCCCAGGATCGTCGAGGTAACGGGAGCGGGTCTCCCGCTTGTGGATCCCGCTGCCGTGATCCTCGCAGGAGGAGCCCGGGAACGACAGCACGAGGCAATCGCATGAACCGCATCGAGCTCTTCGGGGTGCCGCTTCACGAAGCACTCCGAAGAATGGGTGGTCTGCATCAGGCGGCGCGAATAGATCGGCTGGTCGACGATGATGGGGCGGGGCGGGGGAGTCGTCGGTTTCGCATGATCACGGGTGGCGGTCTCGAAGTGGAGATTCACCCCGACAGGGCACTCGATCTCGGCAACGTCACTTATCGTGGAGCGCCGGTTGCCTGGATGTCGCCCACAGGGGTAACGGCCCCCGGGTTGGGCGACCCCCGCGGATCACACTGGCTCCGGACCTTCGGGGGCGGGCTTCTGGCCACCTGTGGACTCGATACCTTCGGCGCTCCTGGGACAGCGAATGGCGTGGAGTACCCCCTTCACGGTCGCGTCGGGCTCATTCCCGGCACGATCCATTGCTCTGGGGTGCAGGAGGGTGAGGTGGTGCTGGAGGGAAGCGTGCGACAGGCAGCCGTTCTCGGTGAGAACATCCTCTTGTCCCGGAGATGGTCCGCGACGATCGGGGGCTCCACACTTCGACTGCAGGACACCGTACGCAACGAGGGTCGCGAGCCTGTCGGTCACATGATCATGTACCACGTCAACATCGGATGGCCATTGCTGGACGAGTCGTCAACGCTCACCCTCGACTCGTCCACGGTGTCTGCTCGCGATGAAGCCTCGCGTGCGGGTCACGATGCGTGGTCGACGATCGAGCCTCCCCAAGCCGGCTACCGCGAGAAAGTATTCGGGCACGAGTTTGACGGCGGCGGCATCGTCACCGTCTCTCTCGACAATCCCGTTCTCGACATGCGGTTCGATCTCAGCTTCGATTCTTCGACACTCCCTGCGTTGCACCAGTGGAAGATGAGCGGAGAGGGGCACTACGTCTTGGGGCTCGAACCCGTCAACGTCAACACCTTTGGAGGGCGGCCGTCGGCCGACAGGCTTCGCATGACTCCGCAGCTCGAACCGGGAGAACAGGTCTCCTACCGCTTGGAATTCGCGCTCGGACCGTCGTCGAGCCGAGAATCGGGAGCGTTGCGGCTCAAGTGATCTGCTGCACGGGCTCCGTGTCGGCCAGCGGGCTCGCGTCGCGCCCCCGCAGGTCGGGGTGCCAACCGTGGAACACGCTCGCGACGACGACACCCACGAGCGCGAACCCGACCGCGGTGTAGAAGCCGCCAAGCGGCCCGATCTCGTCGATGAGGAAGCCCGCCACCGCTGAGCCGAAGGCGGCGCCAATGAGCTGGCCGGTACCGAGCCACCCGTAGGCTTCCGCGGTCTCGCTGAACTTGACGCTCGCGGAGACGATCGCGAACATGACGGCGAGGGCGGGCGCGATGCCGATGCCGGCGATGATGAGCGCGATGGCCAGCCACCAGAACTCGAGGGCGAACGGCGCGGCCGCCATCCCGATGAAGAGGATGCCCATGCGGCGCGCGAGAGCCCACGGGCCGATCGGCAGATGGCCCATCGACAGGCCGCCGATCAGCGAGGCGATCGCCCAGATACCGAAGAGGATGCCCGCCTCGGCGCCCTCGTCTCCGAACACCGCGACAACACCGACCTCGATCGACGCGGCCGAGCCGATGAGCAGGAAACCGGTGATGGTCGATAGGAGAACGGCGCGGTTGCGCAGCACGACGCCCATGCGACGCCGGCTGCGCGGAATGCGCACCTTGCCGACCTCGGGGCACGCGATGAACCAGATGCCCCCTCCGACGAGGAACGCCGCGGCGACCGCGATGGCGACGACGCTCGAGACCTGCGTCGCGAGAAAGACCGTCATGACCGGCCCCATGATCCAGATGATCTCCTGCGCTGAGGCATCGAGCGCGAACAGCGGCGTCAGTTGGCGCGAGGTCACCATCTTGGGGTAGATGGTGCGCACGGCTGGCTGGATCGGCGGGGTCGAGAGCCCCGTCACCAGACCGACGATCATGTACATCCACACCGGCATCGGGGCGAACGCGATGAGCAGGATGCCCGTGGCGCACACCAGCAGCGTGACGACGAGCACGGGGCGCATTCCGAGGGCTCCCATCCACCTGCTCGTGAGCGGGCCCGCGACCGCCTGGCCGACGCTCGTCGCCGCGAGCACGAGGCCCGCGGCGGCGTACGAGTCGAAGATGCCCTCGATGTGGATGAGGAACGCGAGCGAGAGCATGCCCGAGGGCAACCGGGCGGTGAGCTGCGCAGAGATGATCCGCGCCACGCCGGGAGTTCTCAACAGGTCGCTGTATCCACTCACAAGGGCACCAGCCTAGAGCCTGTTGGCCAGGTGGACACATTCCCGGAATTCCGGGCGCCCCGGGGCCATCGGTGCAGTGTCGGAGGTCGGTGGAAGCATGTGCATAACCAGGCGAACTTATGCACAGGTGTGGACGACACGCCCACAAGATGTTGGGTGCCGATCCGGCGTGGCACCCGATATATAGTGATCACACCGTGCGCCGGGGGAAGGCGTGCAGAGCCCGGAATTCCGGGCTTTTTCCGACCGTGGAGGCTGTGTTGCACGAGAGCGACGCGGCAGGCACTTGCGAAACACTGAGGGAGCACACGTGAGCATCACCGTTGTCAAGCGCGATGGAGCGCGGGAGGCGTACGACGCCAACAAGATCAACCTCGCCATCGAGCATGCCGCGCAGGGCCTCGACGACAACATCACGTGGGTGACGCAGATCGCGAGCGAGCTCGAGCTCACTCTGTTCGACGGCATCACGACTCAGCAGCTCGACGAGGCCGTCATCCAGGTGGCCCTGCAGAACGTCAAGGACGACCCGGCCTTCGACACCGTCGCCGCGCGCCTCCTTCTCAAGACGATCTACAAGCGCGTGCTCGGCGACTACGACAACGCTGACGAGCTGCGTGAACTCCACCGCACGCACTTCGCCGCCTACATCCAGCGGGGCGTGAGCGAGAACCTGCTCGACTCGCGGTTCCCTGATGCTTTCGACCTCGAGACCCTCGCGGAAGCCCTCGACCCCTCGCACGACGACCTGCTCAAGTACATCGGTGTCGTGACGCTCAACAACCGCTACGGCATCAAGGCGCGCAACGGCCAGCCCCTCGAGACTCCGCAGTACTTCTGGATGCGCGTGGCCATGGGCCTCTCGCTCAACGAGGCCGACCCCACGAGCCACGCGATCGCGTTCTACCGGAAGATGTCGGCGCTCGAGTACCTCGCCGCGGGGTCGACGCTCGTCAATGCGGGCACGAGCTACCCCCAGCTCTCCAACTGCTTCGTGATGGAGATGCAGGACGACATCGAGCACATCGCCAAGAGCGTGCGCGACGTCATGTGGCTCACGAAGGGCACCGGCGGCATCGGTCTCTCGGTGACCAAGCTTCGCGCGCAGGGCTCGCCCATCCGCTCCAACAACACGACCTCCACCGGGCCGATCCCCTTCATGCACACGATCGACTCGGTATTGCGCGCCGTCAGTCGCGGCGGCAAGAAGTTCGGCGCCCTGTGCTTCTACATGGAGAACTGGCACATGGACTTCCCGGAGTTCCTCGACCTGCGCCAGAACTCCGGTGACCCCTACCGCCGTACGCGCACTGCCAACACGGCCGTGTGGATCAGCGACGAGTTCATGAAGCGCGTGCAGAACGATGAGGAGTGGTACCTCTTCGACCCGCTCGAGGTGAGCGACCTCAACGAGCTGTACGGCAAGGAGTTCTCGGCGCGCTACGCCGAATACATCGCGATGGCCGAGCGCGGCGAGCTGCACATGTTCAAGAAGATCGGAGCGCGCGAGCAGTTCAAGCAGATCCTCATCTCGCTGCAGTCCTCGAGCCACCCGTGGCTTACGTGGAAGGACACGATCAACAACCGCGCGATCAACAACAACACGGGCACGATCCACCTCTCGAACCTGTGCACTGAGATCTGCCTGCCGCAGGACCGCGACAACATCTCGGTCTGCAACCTCGCCTCCATCAACCTCAGCCGTCACATCGTGGATGGCCGGCTCGACTACGCGAAGATCGCCGAGAGCGCCCGGCTCGCCGTGCGGCAGCTCGACAACCTCATTGACATCACGGTGTCGAGCGTCGACGAGGCCGACCACGCCAACACCACCAACCGCGCGATCGGCCTCGGCGTGATGGGCTTCACCGACGTCGTCGAGAAGCTCGGCTACTCGTACGACTCGGAGGAGGCTTTCGACCTCATCGACGAGATCATGGAGCACGTCTCCTACGCGGCGATCGACGAGTCGGCCGAGCTCGCGAAGGAGCGCGGCTCGTACGACAACTTCGCCGGGTCTCGCTGGTCGCAGGGCCTCGTGCCGCTCGACACGATCGACCTCACCGAGGCCGACCGCGGCGTCGAGGTGCAGGTCAACCGCACGACGCGCCTCGACTGGGACGCCCTGCGCGCGAAGGTCAAGGGCGGCATGCGCAACGCGACCCTTATGGCCATCGCGCCGACGGCATCCATCGGCCTCGTCGCTGGCACGACCCCCGGCCTCGACCCGCAGTTCTCGCAGATCTTCAGCCGCTCCACGAGCTCGGGCAAGTTCCTCGAGGTCAATAGGAACCTCGTCGAGACATTGCGCGAGCGCGGACTGTGGGAGTCGGTGCGGGAGTCGATCCTGCGCAGCCAGGGCGACATCCAGGGCATCAGCGCGATACCCGACGACGTGAAGGCCACCTACAAGACGAGCTTCCAGCTCTCGCCGTACGCCTTCCTCGAAGTCGCCGCTCGGGCGCAGAAGTGGATCGACCAGGCCATCAGCCGCAACATGTACCTCGAGACGCGCGACGTCGACGAGATGGTCAACATCTACTCGGCCGCGTGGAAGAAGGGCGTCAAGACGACGTACTACCTGCACATGAAGCCCCGTCACACTGCCGAGCAGTCGACCGTCAAGGTCAACAAGTCGGAGACCGTCGGCGGTGACGGCTCGAGCACGAGGCGCAAGGGATTCGGTGCGGCGTCCGGCGGCTCGGCCGCACCGGCGAGCACCGAGACCGAGACCGTCGGCGCCTCCGCGCCGAAGCGCGGCTTCGGCTTCGGCGGCGCGGGAAAGTCGGCGGAGTCCTGATGCCCATCCGAAGGCTGCGCGGCCCCCAGGCTTCCGGAGGGACGACGGGCGAGGTGGACTACCTCGTGCCGATCGACCCGATGGACGAGTTGCACTGCGAGAGCTGCCAGTAGGCGCAGCGCTCGGCACGAGCATCCACCCCTGTTTGCTCCCTATTCACCCGCACCGGCCACCGGTGCACAGACGACAAGAAAGACGAGTCACCGACCATGGGCATTCTCGGCACCGGCATCCAGGAGGGCTTGCTGCTCAAGCCCGTCACCTACAAGTGGGCGATGGAGCTGTACGACCAGGCGGTCGCCAACACGTGGTTCCCCAACGAGGTTCAGCTCGGCGAAGACATCGCCGACTTCAAGAAGATGACCGATGAAGAGCGCCACGCGATCACGTTCCTCATGAGTTACTTCAACCCCAACGAGCTGCTCGTCAACAAGGCTCTCGCATTCGGCGTCTACCCCTACATCAACGCTCCCGAGGCGCACCTGTACCTCGCGAAGCAGATGTGGGAGGAAGCGAACCACTGCATGAGCTTCGAGTACGTGCTCGAGACCTTCCCCATCGATCGCACGGCCGCCTACGACTCGCACGTGAGCGTGCCGTCGATGGCGCGCAAGGAAGAGTTCGAGGTCAAGTTCATCCGCCGCATGACGGAAGACACGCTCGACATCACGACGACGGAGGGCAAGCAGGACTTCATCCGCAACCTCGTCGCCTACAACGTGATCCTCGAAGGCATCTGGTTCTACTCGGGCTTCATGGTCGCCCTGTCGTTCCGCCAGCGGAACCTGCTGCGCAACTTCGGCTCGCTCGTCGACTGGATCGTGCGCGACGAGAGCCTGCACCTCAAGTTCGGCATCAACCTGATTCTCACGGTGCTCGAAGAGAACGAAGACTTGCAGACGGAGGAGTTCGCGAACGAGATCCGCCAGATGATCCTCGACGCCGTCGAGATGGAGGAGCAGTACAACCACGACCTCCTGCCCAACGGCATCCTGGGCCTCAACGCCAACTACATCAACCAGTACGTCAAGTACCTGGCCGACCGTCGCCTTGAAGAGCTCGGCTTCGAGACGGAGTACAACGTGACCAACCCGGCCAAGTGGATGGCGACCGCGAACGACACCCTGCAGCTCGTGAACTTCTTCGAGTCGACGAACACGTCGTACGAGGTCAACGCCAAGACCTCGGCGTGAGGTCGAGTATCTGAGCCCCGGCGTCTCCGCCCTTTCCCCACCCCCGAGACCGCGGCCCGTGCCCCACGCAGATCTGCTCTTCACCGGAGGAGTGGTCTACGCGGGGCCGGGCCGCGGGTCTGTTCCCGAGGCTCTCGAGGTCGCCGTCGTCGACGGGCGCGTCGCCGCAATCGACACCGACCTGGGCGAGTGGCGCGGGGCGGAGACCGAGGTCATCGACCTCGCGGGCGGGATGCTGCACGCCGGGTTCGTCGATGCGCACATCCACCCCATCCAGGGCGGGCTCGAACGACTCGGGTGCGACCTCACCTCGGGGTCGACCGCGGGAGAGTACCTCGAGATCATCGCGCGGCATGCGGCGGAGCATCCCGCTCGTGCCGACGTCGCGGGCAGCGAGTGGATCACCGGCGGCGGGTGGAGCATGAGCGCATTCCCTGGGGGCACGCCCACCGCCGAGGCGCTCGACGCCGTGGTACCCGACCGGCCCGTGCTGCTGTTCAACCGAGACCACCACGGGGCGTGGGCCAACTCGGCGGCGCTGCGCGTGGCCGGAGTGGACGCGTCGACGCCCGACCCGGCGGACGGGCGCATCGAGCGCGATGCCGAGGGCCGAGCCACGGGAACGCTGCACGAAGGGGCGACTCGACTCGTCTCGGCCTTCACTCCGCCGACGACCACGGAGGACGAGCGCGCTGCACTGCTGGAGGCGCAGCGCTACCTGCACTCAGTCGGAGTGACCGGCTGGCAGGACGCGATCGTCGGGTCCTACTTCGGCGCCTCCGACACGGCCCTCATCTACGCGGGCGCGCTCGAGAGCGGCGAGCTCACCGCCGACGTCGTCGGCGCCCTGTGGTGGGATCGCGACCGTGGCATCGAGCAGGTACCCGAGCTCGTCGCCCGGCGCGATGCCCTCGCCGCGCGCCTCGGGCCGGCCGCCCGTTTTCGCCTGACCGCCGTCAAGATCATGGCCGACGGTGTCGTCGAGAATGGCACGGCCTCGATGCTAGAGCCCTACGTCGGCCCCTTCGGAGCGGGTGAGCACCCGCGCGGCCTCGCCTTCGTGGGAGGGAAGCGCCTCACCGACGCGATTATCGCCCTCGACGCGGCGGGTATGTCGGTGCACGTGCACACGATCGGCGATCGCGCCGTGCGGGAGACGCTCGACGCCTTTCTGGCGGCCCGGTCGGCCAACGACTGGTCGGCCCGCAGCCCGGTAGACCCTCGGCGCCATCATCTTGCCCACCTCCAGTTTGTGCACCCCGACGACGCCGCGCGGTTTGCCGAGATCGGGGTGACGGCGAACGCGCAGGCGGTGTGGGCGTGCAACGAGCCCCAGGTGCGCGACCTGACCCTGCCCGTCGTGGGCGCTGAGCGTGGTGCGCAGCAATATCCGTTCGCGAGCATTCTGCGCGCGCGGGGTGCGCAGGGTTCGGAGGGTGCGCAGACGCCGGCCGCTGCCGCGGGGCCGGATGCTCGGCCCCTACTGTGCGCGGGTAGCGACTGGCCCGTCTCGACGCCCGACCCGTGGCAGGCGATCCACGTCGCGGTGAACCGCCGTCTGCCCGCCGACGACCCCGCGTACGACGCGGAACCGCTTCTCGCCCACGAGGCACTGACGCTGGCCGGGGCGCTCGACGCCTACACGGCGGGCTCGTCGTGGATCAACGGCCGCGGGCCGGGCGACGCGACACCCACGGGCGTCATCACGGTCGGGGCTGTCGCGGACCTCGCGGCGACCGACCGCGACCCGTTCGCGGGGCCCGCGGAGAGCATCCACGCCACGCGCTGCGTCGGCACCTGGGTCGCCGGGCGTCGCGTCAGCGGTGGATCGCCGAGCTCATGAGCGCCTGATCGTTCGACTCGTCGCCGATGATCCTGAAACGGGCGCGCAACTGGGGAGTTGACTTGGGATTGCTCTCACGGCTCACAAGGTGGTCGCGCGAGAGAGCACTCGCCGTAGTCTCGATAAGCGCCGGGGCGATGGTTTACTAGGTGGTGGTGTTTTGATCGCAGGCAATAGTTGGCGCATCGCCGTGGCTCAGATTCCGGCTCCCACTCACCGAAGACTTGAGACAGCCTTTCGAGACTCGACAGCCGGGCGTGTCGTCGGCTCCGCGACGGGTCTCAATAGACGATCGTCTATTGAGACTTGGAGTTTCGCGTTGGCGTGCCCTCGTCACTCTCCTTCCGTAGCGGCGATGCGTCGCCCAAGGTGTGCCAGCTCCGACGGGCTGCGCGTGTGCTCAGTTGCGGCACGGAAAGCACTACGCGCCTCCTCCCTGTCGCCAATCTGCAACAAGAACTCACCGCGAGTAGCGTGAAAGAGGTGGTACTTCTCTAGGCCCTGAATCCCGTCAACGAGATCGAGCCCAGCCTGCGCGCCCTCGATCTTCGAGACTGCGACGGCCTGATTCAGGGTCGCCAGCGGAGAGGGCGTCATGTGCTGGAGGTGCCCATAGAGCCTCGCAATGTCACCCCAGCGCGTATCCGCGGCGCTGGCTGAGTTGGCGTGGTGCCACGCAATAATGGCCTGCACCTGAAACTGACCTGGCTTCATGTGCGAGATCGCCAGCGTGACCAAGTTATTCGCCTCATGGATCATGTCTCGGTCCCAGAGTGAGCGGTCCTGCTGTTCAAGCAGCACAAGGTCCCCTGCGGGAGAGAGACGACTCGCTTGTCTCGCGGCAGTGAACAGCTCGAGGCTCAGCAGGCCGAGCACCTCCGGATTGCTGGGTGCCAGGTTAGACACAACTCGGGTGAGCCGAATTGCCTCGTCCATGAGATCGATCCGGAGTGGCATTATTCTGTCTCCGCGGCTGAGGTATCCCTCATTGAACACGAGATAGAGAACATTGAGCACTGCTTCTATGCGGTCCTCGATGTTCCTAGGGATGCTCAAAGGAATTCTGGCGCTGCTGATCTTGCGCTTTCCTCGCACGATCCTCTGCGCGAGAGTTGGCTCCGGCAGCAGAAAGGCCGACGCAATCTCGTGAGTCGTCAATCCACCGACCAACCTGAGCGTCAGCGCGACCTGCGTGTCGATCTCCAAGGCGGGGTGGCAGCACAACAGAATGAGGCGCAGTCGCTCGTCAACCACTTCCCCATGATCAGTGATCATCAGTTCGACATCCGCGGACGGATCCTGTTCGGCGACCAACTCTGGGGCGGCCGAGATGGTCCGCCGGTGGGCGCTGGCATTACGGCGGAGCCGATCAATGGCGCGATTGCGTGCCGTTGTCAGTAGCCAGGCGGCCGGATTGTCAGGAATGCCTCCGAGTTTCCAATGCTCCAAGGCTTCGACGAGGGCGTCCTGAACGGCGTCATCAACGAGATCTAGATCGCCGAAACGGCGGGCGAGCAGGGCGACAACACGTCCACGGTCTTCCCGTGCCAACGTGGTGAGCGCCGCGGCGATTGCGTCGCCCTGCTCGTCCTCTATCACCTATCCGAGGTGCGCATCCGGCCGGAACGACAGAGGTCGCACCTCGATTGCGGCATCCCCAGCGGGTATCTCCCCGGCCAACTGCAACGCCTCGTCGAGGTCCTCCGCCCGAATCACGTAGTAGCCCCCGAGCTGCTCCTTGGTTTCAGCGTAAGGCCCGTCCACGATTCGGGGGGCGGCGCCCCCGGCGGTCACGTGCACGGTCGTCGCTGTCGCTGTCGGCTGCAGACTTGCGCCGGCAATCCAATGCCCGCCGTCCATCAGCTTCTGGTTGTACTGCCCATACAACGCGAGCATCTCGTTGAATTCGTCGCTGCCCGGCTGAGGGCCATCGCCGTTCTCGTCTGTATGGATCAGAATCATGTATTCCACTGGAGTCAACTTTCTTGGTCGTTGCAAACCGCCCTTTGCGATCCGCTACCTAGATGACGCAACCCTGCCGGAAAATCGACAGCCGTGCGCACAGATTGTCCTGCAATTCATCGCCTTGGCTTGTGTTCCTAGTTGTTCACTCGGGAAGCGGAGCTTTCAGGAGTGGTTCGGTGTCGGCTCGAAACCCTGGAACTACTCATACTCAGAGGTCTTCCCCAACGTCCGTCTGTGGGCGGCAAGGCTCATGCGGCAGGCGCGAGCGAGTTGGCGCTGGAGCGCTCGGGCACCGGCCACTATGTGCTTTCTTTGAGGCGTCTTGTAAGGCTGGACTCGCGCCAGGAGACTGCCAGTCACGCATACTCTTGAGCAGGTCAAGTTGTCACCGATTCCTTCCTCACACCCGTCAGGGCTACCCGGTGGGCAACGTCCCAACCCGGGTGTTGGGCCGAGGCGCAAAGTCCGGCGACGCGACTTTGACAAAACTTTCGCATTCGTTTCTATCTCGGTCACCTGAGGAAAGGCGACTGAAGAGTGCGCGGCCAGCGCCGAGTCGCGATGCGTCCAGTTTGACCGGTGAGGCGATCCAAACTAACCTGTTCACTATAGTGGGCAATAGTTCAATATGTTGAACAAGCCGGGCCCTCCGCCGAGATCCGTGCGACGACGCAGTGCCCATGTTTACATTCGTCGCCCAGCATGAAACGACCTTAGGAAGAAATGAAGCTTGCGCGTCTAGGCCCAGTGGGAGCCGAGGTCCCTGTTCTCGTCGATGGAGACTCGATTCTTGATCTTCGAGGTGTTGTTGAGGATATTGGTCCGCGGGCACTCTCGCCCGAGGGCCTGCAAGAAATTAGGGATGCGAAGAATTCCCTACCGTCCTTCAAGAGTGCCGCGGGGGCGCGGGTCGGCGCGCCGATCTCTCGTCCTGGAGCGGTTTATTGCATTGGCATGAACTATGCGGCACATGCCGCCGAGTCAGGGGCGGAACCTCCGCGGAAGCCGATCATGTTCTTAAAGCCCCCGAACACGGTCGTTGGAGCATACGACTCGGTAGAGATTCCAAGAAGGAGCCTCCGTACGGACTGGGAGGTGGAGCTGGCGGTTGTCATCGGCTCACGTGCTCTGTACCTGGACTCTCAGGAAGACGCCGCCGCGTGTATCGCCGGCTATGCGCTGGCCAATGACATTTCAGAGCGCGAGTTTCAACTCGAATTGTCGGGAGGTCAGTGGAGCAAGGGCAAGTCGTCTCCCGGATTCACTCCGCTTGGGCCTTGGCTCGTGACGGCCGACGAAGTAGACCCCTCTCGGCTTGACCTTCGTAGCAGTGTGAATGGAGAGGCTCGTCAGGCTTCCTCGACCTCCGATCTCATCTTCTCGGTTGAGTACATCGTGTGCTATCTGAGTCAATTCGCAGCGCTTGACCCGGGTGACGTGATTCTCACTGGCACTCCCGATGGAGTAGCGCTCTCCGGACGCTTCCCTTACCTCGTTGCTGGCGACGTAGTTGATCTTGAGATTCCCGGCCTGGGGCACCAGCGCCAGGTATTTGGGCAAGCATAGGAGAAGAAAATGGAGTTCGAAGGGCGAAAGGCCATCGTCACTGGAGGAGCCTCCGGCATCGGCCTGTCAGTAGTGCAGCGGTTCATTGAGGGCGGTGCAGTGGTCACTGTTCTCGACCTGAATCCCGACGGGGCACCGAGCCGAGCCTTCGTCGAGGTCGCTGATGTGTCGAACCCCGTCTCGGTTTGCACCGCCGTCGACGTTGCCGCAGCCAAAATGGGTGGTATTGACATCGTTGTCAACAACGCGGGTATCGGGGCGGTCGGATCGATCGAAGAACTGGACGAGCACGAGTGGGCCCGCGTCTTCAGCGTCAATGTGACGAGCATCGCGAGAGTAACCGGGGCGGCCTTGTCCTACTTGCGCAATTCGGACGCCGCGGCGGTGGTGAATATTTCGTCGATAGCGGCCTCGGTCGGGCTGCAAGACCGCGCCCTGTACAGCGCGTCCAAGGGTGCAGTCTCAGCTCTTACGCGGGCGATGGCTGCAGACCACTTGACCGACGGAGTGCGGGTGAACTCTGTCAATCCTGGGACGGTCAATACCCCGTGGGTCACGCGCCTTCTGGAGAGTTCGGATGATCCCGATTCGGCCGGGGCCGCCCTCTTGAACCGGCAGCCCCATGGGCGCCTCGTCGAGCCTCAAGAGGTGGCCGAGGCTGTTGCGTATCTAGCCAGTCCGTTTAGCGGTTCGACTACCGGTGCAAACATCGCCGTTGACGGCGGGATGGATGGACTACGTCTTCGGGCCAGGTGACCGATTGATCGCGCCGACTGGAGCGCGCGCGTGACCAATGTCTTCGACCGAATAGGCTCTAAGGATGAGGTGTGCGTAGATGAAGCTGCTTGATCCTGGTGACCAAGCCGGGTTTGCCCCAGTGCCCGCAATAGTTCGGGCCGTCGCAGTACTTGACTATGTGGCGTCCAAGAACCTTCCGGTGCGCCTGAGTTCCCTCAGCAAGGATCTAGGGCTTCCAAAGAGCAGCACCTTGGGAATCTGCAGAACCCTTGTGGCTGAGGGGCTCTTGTCCCAGGACTCAAGGCGGGAATACAGCATCGGAATACGCGTTGTGCGGCTTGCCGGACGTCACCTGGCGGGTCTCGACCTCGCGCAGGTGTTCCACCGAATGCTTGACTCGCGTCCGCCTCTTCAGAACACATTGCAGTTGGCGGTCTTGGACGGAAGCCATGTCGTATACCTGGCGCGTAGAGAACCAGCGAACGGGTTGCGCTTGCCGTCGACAACCGGCCGCGCATTGCCGGCGTCCACGACATCTGTAGGCAAAGCTCTCTTAGCGCATGTCGACTCCGACCGCATTCGATCCCTGTACCCGACGGACGACGACTTACCTCGAAGCACGCCAAGGAGCAAGTCAACACTTCCTGACCTGATTGAAGAGCTTCGACTCACGCGCGAACGGGGCTACTCAATCGACCGAAGTGAGACTGTGCACGGCGTTCTTGCGGTCGGGGCGCCGATATTCTCCCTTGGAGATTCAAGTCCCGTTGGCGCCGTCAGTCTCGCGGCTGCAGACGAAGGCGCAGTTGAAGCGGGTCAGCTAGAGACGATGGGCGCAGAAGTCCTCAATATTGCCCGCGACATTTCTGCCCTCCTCGGCGGCTAGTTGTACCCGGTCAGGACTTTGGTGTCAGTCGGCTGATCGGGGGTTGGCCTCCGAGTGCTGAGTGGCGTCGTCGATTGTTGTAGTGCTCTAGCCATGGGTCAAGAGCCGCTGCGCGCTCGGCGTTGGTGGTGAAGGCGTGCCGGTATGCCCACTCGGTTTGCAGGGTGCGGTTGAAGCGTTCGGCCTTGCCGTTCTGCCACGGGCAGTGGGGGCGTATGAACACCTGCCGGATCCCGCGGGCGGCGCAGATCTCACGGAGGGAGAATCGGTAGGCCCACGCGTTGTCGGTCATCAGCCGTTGAACGTGGGTGATGCCGTGGGCGGCGAAGTAGTCCAACGCCCTGGTCAGGAACGCCTGGCACGTGGCGCCTTTCTCATCGGGCAGGACCTCGGAATACGCCAGGCGGGTGCAGTCGTCCACGAGCGAGTGGACGTAGTCGTAGCCGATGGGGGTGCGTTTGCGTGCAGCGGTGGAGCCCATCGCTCGACCGTGAACTTTCCAGCCACCACCGTCGGGGATGCGGCCCAGCTTCTTCACGTCCATATGAGCCAGCTCGCCAGGCAGTTCACGTTCGTAGCGGACCGAAGTCTGCTTGGAGGAGCGGATCACCTCTCCGGTGATGGGGTCCAGAGCTGACAGCGGTGGCAGGCCGTGGCGCCTGATCACGCGAGAGACCGTTCTGGGAGCGATGCCGGTGCGAGCAGCGATCTCGTCACGCCCCAGACGCTCACTCGTGCGCAGCTGCACGATGACCGATTCGGCTGCCGCCGGCAGTCGCGACGGCGACGTGAGTGGCCGGGTCGAGCGGTCGTGCAGGCCAGGCAGTCCCTCGGCTGCAAAGCGTGCCAACCAATAGCGGACAGTCTTGCGAGAGCACCCCATAGCCGCAGCGATATGGGCCTGCGCCCAGCCGGCTTGGCGGCGATGAATGATCAGCAGCCTGATGTGGACGGTCAGGTGCGCATTAGCGTGGGACATGAGGACCTCCGTGCGGTCGTAGAGACGTCAGATATCTCCACTAAGCCCGGAGGTCCTCCTGTTTCACAAGACCGAAATCGGCACCAAAGTCATGGCCGGGTACAGCTAGTGGGGACTGCTCACGTGCTGCATGTCGTCTGTCCGAACGAGAGACTCTCGGCCTTCACGCAGAGTTGGCCTGGCGTACCTTCGCACATGTCGCCGAGAGCAGAGTCCCAGCCCGACGGCGCAGTTGTTTTTCAAGTGCCGAGCACGCTCCGCAGCTGGAAACCGGCCCGTGAGGTCTAAGCGATAGCGGTTCGGAGGTCGGGATACCGAGCGGGTCGGCCATCCGAACAAGTCAAACGGTTCGGCGACGCCAGCCTCCTATTCGAGCCGAGAAAACGGTATCCGTCGTGCATGAGTCAAAATCGGTCGCCTCTCCGTGCGAATGCGTAGCAAGAAGGAAAGAACGAGAGCATTCGTGCGGATGAACCCACCTTCGTCTGCGCTGCAACCGCCCTTCGCCGGTCGTGCTTGTGGATGATTGCTGTCCGCTCCTTTGCTACGGGCTGTGATTCTCCTAGAAAACCCGCGCGCCCCCCGTACGCGTCATGGCGCCCGCGCTCGACCACTTGGGCGCTGGGCGGTGCATCTTGACTAGAGGCATCCGTGCCGCTAATGTCGAATTGGTCGATATATCGACTTCACATTCAACATACTGAACACGTCAAGGGAGACAAAGTGCGCAAGAAGCTGAAAATCAGCGTCGCCAGTGCCGCGGCCATGGCCCTCTTACTCGCGGGTTGTAGCAACGCAATGGACACGCCCGACGAACAGGGTTCCCCTGAGTCGCCGGACATCAATGCCCTCTTCATTCCATACAACACCGGGAACCCTTATTTCGATCGCCTCGGTTTCGGCATGGAGGAAGAGGCGGAAATCCTGGGAGGGTCCTACAGTACGGACGGACCGGCCGTCGCTGGCCCAACCGCTCAATTGCCGTTCATAGCTGACGGGCTCGCTCGAGGCGTGAACGTCATCGGAATCTATGCAAACGATCCGGCTGCCATGACGCCACAACTCTCCGCAGCTAGGGCTGATGGCGTAGCGATCCTGGCCCTTGGAGCAGATATCGAAGCTGCTGCTCGCGATGCCGCAATCCTAGCCACAGACAACGACCTTGTTGGGCCAGCGCTCGTGGATGTAATGGCTGAAGAGATTAACTTCGCGGGACAGATTGCCATTCTCAGCGGCACTCCGGAGTCGCCTGACCACACCTACTGGATTGCCGGAATCGAGGAGTACCTCAAGGATCCGAAGTTCTCAGACATCGAAGTTGTGGAGATTGCCTACGGAAACGATGTTCCGGAGCAGGCTCTTGGTGAGGCAAACGCGCTGCTCACGAAGTACCCGGATCTTGCTGGAATCATCGGCGTCACAACTGTGGCAGTTTCTCAGGCAGCTCAAGCAGTTTCGACCGCAAACCTCAGCGGTGACGTGGCCGTGACGGGGCTCGGGCTCCCGAACCAGATGACGCCGTACTTGGAAGACGGAACAGTCAATGAATTCCTTCTTTGGGACCCGGCCGACATGGGCAGAATCGCATCTTGCCTGGGCGACGCCATCATCTCAGGCACTATTGTCGCTGAGCCGGGAGCAGAATTCGACTGCGGGGAGTTTGGAAGCCGCGTAATTCTTGACGATGGCTCGGTAATCGCGGGCGATCTGATCAGCTTCACGGCTGCCAACGTCGCGGAGTTCGACTTCTAGTCGAATCACCGCACGCCTGGTCCGCGCTCCACAGCAACTGAAACGGAATGACATGACTGACTCGGTATCATTTGCGCCGCTGAGTGTACTTGAGGCCAGGGGCTTGCATAAGTCCTTTGGCGCGACCCGAGCAGTCCGTGGCGTGGATCTCGTGCTCAAATCGGGCGAGATCCACGCCGCGCTTGGAGAGAATGGCGCTGGAAAGTCGACACTTATCAAAATGCTGTCTGGATCACTGTTGCCGGACGACGGCAGTGTCTACCTGGAGTCCGAACCTGTTCGGTTCTCGTCCCCTCGTGATGCGCTCCGGGCAGGCATCTCAACCATCTACCAAGAGGTCGCCTCCTTTGAGGGGTTGACCGTGGCTGAGCAGATTTCGGTTGGAAAATGGCCCACGAAGCGAGGACTACTGTCGGCGCGAGCAATGCACGAAAGCGCGCGGGAAGTACTGTCGGAGCTGGCTCCAGCGCTCAAGACAAGCCAACTCATGAGCTCTCTTTCGTTGGCTGATCGCCAACTGGTCGAGATCTGTGCAGCGGTGGCTAGGGGCACCAGAGTCCTGATCATGGACGAAGCGACTGCATCATTGAGCGCGCATGAAGCAAACCGGCTCTACGAACTTGCCCGCAAGATGGCCGACCGAGGATGCGCAGTAGCGATGATCACTCACCGTTTCGAAGAAGTCATGTCCCACGCTGACACCTACACCGTGTTGCGCGACGGAAGGTTGATCGAGACCGGCCAAATCACCGACACCTCCGAGGCTCAGTTGATCGAGCTCATGGCGGGCGTCGAAGTGGAAACAAGTGTGTCTCCGGACCGCAACTTGGGTCCAACGCTCATTTCTGTGGAGGGATTGTCACGCGAAGAAGAGTACGAGAACATCTCATTCGAGGTTCGAGAAGGCGAGATAGTCGGTCTGGCTGGGTTGGTCGGAGCGGGTCGAACAGAGATTGGCGAGACAATTGCGGGCTGGCGAGCCGCTGACGCCGGCGCAGTGATCTGCGACGGGACTGAACTCAAGAACGGCTCACGAAATGCAGCTGCTCGTGCAGGTGTCTCCTACTTACCCGAAGACCGGGCCAGACACGGTCTTGTCCTAGCAGCGTCGGTGTCTACGAATCTCACGGTCGAGGTCTTGGGAAAGATCTCGTGGTGGGGCCTCATCCAACGAAGAATTGAACGCGCCATCGCGAAGAGACGAATGCAGCTCCTGTCCATCAGCGCGCGTACCCCGTCCCAGAGGACATCGGAGCTAAGCGGCGGAAATCAGCAAAAGGTGGCTATTGGCAGGCGCCTTGAGTCGATGCCCAGAGTACTCATACTCGACGAACCCACCCGCGGTGTAGACATTCGGAAGAAGCACGAAATTCACGACATCGTCCGAGACTTGGCGAGCGGCGGAGCTGCGATAGTCATTATTTCCTCGGATTTTCCCGAGCTCGCGCTTCTCAGCGACCGAGTCGAAGTGATTTTCAGAGGCAAACAAGTCGCGAAGTTCTCTGCGCCAGTCGACGCGTCTGCGCTCCTAGACACGGCAATGCGGGGAGGAGCATCGTGATTCGCCGAATCAGGCCCATCACCGTCATTCTGACCGCGAGCCTTGTCGCCGCGATCCTTCTGATCGCGATTTTCGTCCCGACTGTCTTCTCGGGTCAGAACCTAGCCAACCTCGCTCTAGCGAGTTCCATAACGATGATTGCGGCAACGGGTCAAACACTCGTTCTGATGTCACGGAACCTCGACCTTTCTCAAGGAGCGATGGTCATGTTGGTCGCGCTGTCCACAGGGATGATTCACGGTGCAACCGGTGCTCCGATCGCGCTCCTGTTGCCATTCGCTATCCTGCTGGGCGCATTGCTCGGCGCTGTCAACGGGTTCATCGTCGCCTATCTGGCGGTGCCGTCCATTATCGCCACATTGGGGACGGCAGGAGTATTCCGAGGTATCGGCTTCTTCGTCGCGGATGGAAGTCAAGTCTCACGAAATGATCTGCCGGTTGACCTCATAGAGTTCGCAAAACTCCAAGTGCTATCTGTCCCTGCACCGTTCTACCTCGCGATACTCATCGCCGCAGCCTTTGTAATAATCTCGCGAAGCACAGTGCCCGGAAGAACGCTCGTTGCCGTCGGATACAATGAACCTGCGGCACGTCTCAGAGGAATAGCAACTAAGCCGGTGATAGTTTCCGCATTCGTCCTAAGCGGGGTCCTTTGCGGCGCCGCGGCACTACTCTTCGCAGGAATATTCGGCAACGTGAATCCTTCAGACGCCACCGGTCTCGAGCTTCAGACAATAGCTGCCGCAATTATTGGCGGCACGAGCATTGCTGGTGGCAAAGGAAACTTCATTGGAACAGCGCTCGGAGCGTTGCTGCTCGCACTGATTCTCAACGTTCTGAGAATAAGCGATATTGACCCTCTTTGGCAGCTTGCGATTCAGGGGCTGGTAATTCTGGTCGCTGCTACGATCGCGCACCGATCCAGCGGAATGCGCGGACGTGTCAAGAAAGAGATGGTGTCGCTGTGAAATTCCTGAGGTCTTTCGCGGCACGGCCGGAATTCGGGGCCCTAGTGCTCCTGCCGATTGCGTTTCTCTCAGCATCTCTGATGTCCCCGTTCTTCTTCGTCGGGGAAAATCTTGCGAACGGCTTCGTGCAATATACGGAGCTGGGACTTCTTGCACTTGGCCTCACGTTTGTCATCATTTCGGGCCATATTGACCTCTCCGTAGCTTCAATACTGGCTCTCAGCGGGGTCGCTCTGGGAAGGTCCTTGCAGGCAGGATGGCCCGTGGAGGTCGCGGTGTTACTCACGTTGGCTGTTGGCCTATCGTGTGGCCTCGTAAACGCCATTCTTGTAACACGAACTGGACTCACTTCGCTAATTGTTACTTTGGGTACCTTTGCTCTCTTCGGCGGGATTGCCCAGGGGCTAGTCGGCTACTCGTCGATTGGCGAACTCCCCGAGAGTTTCGTGGGAGTCGACCGCCTACTGTTCGTGGGCATTCCATTGCCTATATGGATCTTCGCGGTGTGCGCGATAGCTGCAGCGGTCTTGTTGCACGGTTCGGTTGCTGGACGAAAAATGGTTCTCACGGGGATGAATGCCGAAGCCGCTCGATATGCGGAAATCAACACCGCGCGGGTGGAGTACTGGGTGTTCGCCCTTTCCGGCTTGATGGCCGGGCTCGCGGCAGTCCTGCTTGTTTCGCGGAGTGGTGTAGTCGTGTACAACTTGGCCAGTGGCTACGAACTCACGGCGATCACGATTGTCGTGGTCGGGGGCGCGTCCATTTACGGTGGTAGCGGCAGTATTTTGGGCACGGTCTCGGCACTGGTCCTCATCGCCACTTTGCAACGCGGCATGAGCCTCGCGGGAATCGCGGCACCGCTGCAGCTCGTCGTGATTGGCGTTCTCCTAATTGGTTCGATCGCGGGTCAGTCCATCTTCAGAATTGTGCGGACACGAGTTAATTCATCTAGAAAGAGTGGGAGCATTCCGATTGATGCATGACAGCCTTATTGACGTGGCGCGGCGCTATTGGGCAGCCGAAGAGAGCCGAGACACGACCCAGATCCTAGCGTTTTTCCATAAAGCAGCGACATGGAGGGGCCCGGGGGGTCTCCTCCGCGGCCACGATGAGATTGGAACGTATTATCAAGCTTCCTGTGTCGCTTATCCTGGGCTGAAGGTTGAGATTGTCGGATGGCACGGTTCTTCAGTGGAAGGTGCGATTCGTTGGCGCGCATTGTTTACGGCTCCCACGGGGGAGCTATCTGAACTCGAAGGTGTCAACATCATGCGAGTCGAGGACGGGTTGATCGCGTCACTGCACGCGTTCTTCGATCCTTCACAACTTTCCCGCCCGATGGCCCGCACTCAACCTTCGGGAGATCAACTTTCTGGGCGTGCGTCATGAGTGATCTGCAGGTGTTGAGTTCACAGGTGTTGCTGGTGGATGGTCGCTACCACGATTACGTGCTCGAGAGGTCCGTAATCGAGAGTGCAGGAGGAGCATTGATTGAGAGCGGCCGCCATCCTGTCTCCGAGCAAGAGGTCCTGGACTTGCCGGGACTGGCAGATGCAAGTGTGCTGCTCGTTGAACTAGCCCCGATCACAGCTGCGGTCTTGGAAGCCGCCAAGAGTTGTGTTGCCGTCGTCCGGTACGGCACAGGCCTCGACAACGTCGATCTCGATGCGGCGCGCTTGGCCGGTGTCGCGGTGGAAAGCGTCCCCGGCTATGCGGCCGCCTCCGTCTCAGAGCATGCATTGCTGCTGCTGTTGGCGACTGCTCGCCGGTTAAGGGCGAATACTGATCGCGTCTCTCGGGGTGAATGGCGGCCTGCCGATCTTGAGTTGCGCCCCATGGGATTAGAGGGAAGGGTGCTGGGGGTGTTCGGCATGGGTGCGATCGGCAGGGCGCTCGCGCAGCGCGCCTCTGCGTTCGGGATGAAGGTTCTTGCCACGGACCCGAATGTTGCGCAGTCGGCCGCCGGCGGCGTCGTGGAGATGGTTTCGGATCTGCAATTGCTCAGTGAGTCTGACTACATTTCGCTACACCTACCGCTCACGCCCGAGACACAGGGGATGGTGAACGCGGATTGGCTGTCGACCTGCAAGAAGGGTATGACCCTAATCAATACGGCGCGCGGTGGCCTCATCGATGAATCAGCCCTGCTCGACGCTATCGATTCGGGTCACATCGGGTTTGCTGCTCTAGACGTGTCGATCGAGGAGCCCCTCCCTCTCGACCACCGATTTCGACAGCACCCTCGTGTGCTGTTCACGCCGCACATTGCTTTCTGGTCTGATCAGGCAGAACACGAACTAAGGAATTCTGTGGCAGCTATGGCTGCAAGCCACGTTAGGGAGGTCGTGTTGAGATGATTGAGCCGCAGTGGACTGGCAAGCGCGGGATCATTACGGGGTCAAGTTCGGGAATCGGTGCAGCAACGGCGGCACATCTCACGCGACTAGGTGCACACGTCGTCGGAGTCGCGCGTGGGGATCAGGACAGAACATCCGATTCCTGCAGAAGCGGATTCTTCAGTGCCGTGTCTGGCGACGTGAGCGATGCAGACACGCGAAGAAAGGCGATCGAGCTCGCGGCACCAGAAGGCAAGTTGGACTTTCTGGTCAACAACGCTGCCGTTTTCCTGCTCGCTGGGAAGGACGCGACACGGGCGCAATGGATGCGCACTCTCGAGGTGAACCTCGTGAGCGTTGCAGAATGGACGGCTGACGCCGCACCGTTTCTTGCTGCTGGGTCGGCAGGGGCGGTCGTCAACATCTCGAGCATCAGCGCGCACGTCGCTCAGGCTTCCCGATGGACCTACAACTCGGCCAAAGGCGGACTCAACGAGCTAACTCGTTGCCAAGCGCTTGACCTTGCTCCGGTGCGCGTCAATTCTGTTAGCCCCGGATGGATCTGGACTGAGGTCCTGGATGAGGCTGCGGGTGGGGACCGAGAGAAATGGGAGAAGGTGTGGGGGGCATATGCGCCGCTGTTGCGTTGTGGCGAGCCTGAAGAGATCGCCTTCGCGATCGAGTTCCTGTTGAGTGACCGTGCATCTTTCATTACCGGCACTGACCTTGCCGTGGATGGTGGGTATTTGGCGGCCGGGCCTGAGGGGCCGTCCGTCTTGGCGCTCGATCGAGGATGAGCGTACCTGTTCTTGATGCGCACTTCCACGTGTGGGATACGGCGCGTGTGTCCTATCCGTGGGTAGAAGCTGCGCAAGCTCAACCACAGTGGTTTCTGGGAGGACGAAAGCTGCCTAGGAAGTACCTCCTCGAGGACTACCAGCGGGAGTGGAGTCCCCTCAACGTAGAACCGTTCGTGCACGTTGAGGCTGGCGCGGCGCCAGAGTCCTCGGTCGCTGAGACGGAGTTTTTGACAGACGAGCTCGATCGAGGCACTCCCATGCGCAAGGTTGTCTCGGCTGGACTGACGCGCCGGGACTTAGAGGATGTATTGGCGGCCCATCAAGCCCACGCCGGCGTAGTCGGCGTGCGAGATATAGTGACTTGGGACCTGGACGGGCGCTACTCGTTCGTGGCCGACGACCTGCTTTCCAGGGAAGACTGGCGCAGTGGTCTTCGGGTACTGGAACGCCTCGACCTCAGCTTTGACATGCAGATTCTTCCTAGCCAGGTGCAAGCCGCTGTGATTCTCGCAGGGCAGTTTCCATCGTTGAGGTTTGTCGTCAATCACGCCGGCTTGCCGCACTTCGCCAACAATGATCAGTCGGCCCTTTGGCGATCTAGCCTTGTTGCTCTTGGAGCGCATGAGAACATTGCGATTAAGGCCGGCGGCTTCTCCATGATGAACAACGAACTGACATCAGCGATCGTCGAGGATGCTTTGTGGCAGATGCTGGACGCGTTCGGGCCGAGACGGGTTATGGTCGGCACCAACTCCCCGGTGGAGTCGACCAGGCACTCGCCACATGTCTTCATCGACGGACTCAACCGTTTTCTTGGTTCCCTTGCGCCCCTTGAGTCAGCGGCTATTGCTGCTGAAAACGTCACGGAGTGGTATCGATCAGGGACCCTGTAGGCCGAGCGCCGCGAGTCGTGGAGTGCGGAGGCGGACGAGAGCAAGATGCCGCGGCATGGGTATCCACTGTCCATGACCGAGGCGCTCATGCATGGGGGAAGGACCCCCAGATGATTCTCAAGGGACGCGAAGTGACCTCGTTGGGAATCGAGGGTTTGGGCTCCCAAGCTCAGCGGATTGTGCGCTCCTGGTAGACCAAGAAGGGACAAGTGCTCACTGCGATGTCGAAGGAGCTGGACCTGCAAATTGAGTGCGTAGGGCTCGACGACACGAACACCTTGTTGGATGACGTCGGAGAGTCGCTAAGTAGTGTTCTGCGTGCGCTCTTGAGTGACGAGAGGCGTTCGATCGTTGAGTGGTTATCGCGCTCGAGGAGCGAGGGTGAGGTCGGAATGTCGATTTCGCGAGTTGCGGAAGAGCTTGAATCGACGAGATTCAGCGCATCGCGACACTTGCGGATACTGCGTGAGTGCGGAGTAGTTACTGCCACTCGCCGGGGGACGGCGAAGATCTACTCATTGCGCATCGAGTCATTGTGGTGTGTTGAGGATTGGATCCTTTCGATCACGACCGCTCAGGGCAGCAGTTCGAACTGAGCTGTCCGCATCTCGTGGCCGCATCCGGTCTTCGGGATGCCCTGCCCGAGCTGCCCGTGGCATGCCGCCGTCGCTTGCGCAGGCAGGGGTGCTTCACCGAGTTGGAGTTGCGCTAGGTCGTCAACAGCGGCCTGCTCGTGGGGTCCACAACACGGTCGCTGCGGGCGCTGCGTCGCAGCAGGCCCGCAAGTGGTGGGCGGGCGAGATCGCCTTTATCGCCAAGTCCCGGAATACTGAACCGGGATTGCTCATGACCCCGCCCACGTGGCCGAGTCGGTTGCTCTCTTCGAGTCGGGCTCCGTGAACGACCGACTGGCCCGATGGGCGCTCGAGGGTGTTATCGATAGGAGGGCACGCCCGCCGAGGTCGTTGCTGGCCTGGGCCTCGAGGTCGTCTCTGACGAGGTTGCCCTCATGGCTGCGGTCGATGCGGCGCTCGCACAGCAGCCGACGTGCCCGTGCGGATCCGCGACGTCGAGGTGCAAGCCGCCGGCGCCGTCATTGGTGCAGTGATGAAGGCCATATGGGTGGCAAGGCTGATGCTGCTCGCATCAGGGAGCTCGTGCGGGAGCTGGTGTGCGCTTCTAACTAGGCCGCCGAAGGGGGCTCCGACGCGATGCCATTGACCAGCTGGTTCGCAAAGCCGCCAGTCTAGAGGTCTGGAACATTAGTCGCTTTTGTATTCCCTTCGCGCCGGGCTGGTGTTGAGTGTCTTGAGTCCCATCGTTTGTGAGACGCCCAGTGCGTAGGACGGTATGCGGCCTAGCTTCATAACGCCAACGTGTCGGCTGGCCTGTCGTCAGCCACGGCGGGCATGAAGCCGTACCGTCCGACATCGATGCGCTTCGTGAAGCGGATGTCGAGCGCGTCGGGTCCGAGGGGGTCTAGTGGATCGGTGTTCTCCATGACGATCACCTGACCGTCAAAGTTGTCCTGGATGTCGCGGTAGAAGGCCCGGACAACACCCTCTGGCGGCTCGTCGGAAGCCTCTGCGGGCTGGTCCGGCGGTCGGTAGGTAACGAGAGGCGAGTCGAGCACGACGAATCCGGGGTGCGGCAGGTCCCGGTCAAAGCAATATTGGGCGAGTGCGAGTGTAAAGGCGGCGTGCAGGACCGCACGTACCCCCTTGCCGTGCGCCGACCGCCGCTGGTCGCCAGCGATGATGTCGAGTTCGTTTCTGTCGTAACGAACGGATTCCGCTGACGGGTAGTCCCACTCTGTAAGGCGCTTAGAGATCTCGGCCGAGAACTCTCGCACAGCGGTGAGACTGAGCCCCGCAACCGCTGTTGCCACTTCCGCTTCGGTCTCGTCGGCGATCCGGCGAATCATGTCCTCGAAGGTCTTGACCTGCGCATAGAGGCCCAGGTGCTTCTCGATCTCGCTGCGCTTGGCAAGAAGATCGCGGAAGTTCCCCTTTTCTGGGTTCATCTTCGCGTCTAGCTTCTCGATGCTCTTCTGGAGCGCCGAGACGTCTTGATGGGATGTCGCGATCGATTTGCGAAGGACCTCGGTCCGCGCGTCCAGACTCTCCATTGTCACGCGGAGGTCATCGAGAAGGCCTTGGGTTTTCCGAGTCTCGGAATCTACGGAGACGCCAAAGCTGGTCGTGTCTCCTTCACAGTCCCGATTGAGATGCTGGTTGGCCGGTTCCGCACCACAGAACACACAGGTCCCGCTTCGGAAATATCCGAGTAGGTTCCCGGCCTCCGCGATCATCTCAAGGCGCGCCAAGTCGCTCTCATATTGCTTCTGTAAGAGGGTGAAGCGCTGTCGGAGGGCCGCCGCATCCGAATACTCTGATCGCTGGGCGTAGTCTCTCGATTGAAGCTCGTTGTGCTCCCGGAGAAGTTGACCTCGCTGTTCTGCGAGCCTCCCAATCGTCGTGCTGTGCTGGTCAATTGTGCGGTTGAGCTTGCCTAGCTGCGTCTCGAGCTCGGTCGGCTCTGCGATGTCTTGGAGCTGCGATTCAAGTTGACTGAGCATTCGTTCGACAACTTCCTGCCGAGCACCGCGCAGCCGTTTCTGATCTTGCGCCGACGGAACCGCTGTCAATGCGGAGTCGTCTTCGCCCGCAAGGAGGAGCTTGAGGACCGAGACCTCCTTGGTCTTGTTGACCGGGTTACCGCTAAGGCCGGGGGCCTCTTCAGCCTGCATCTCAGTCTCACCGATGAGGCATAGGCGGGTCAGGTCGCGGAAGCTGAGCATGTGGGTCTCGTTCCGGGCATTCTTCCTCACCTGCTTTTCGTCGAGGCCGACTTGGTCGAGGAGGAATCTGGAGACGTTCTTCGTGCTTGCTGCGCTGTGCTTCGCAGCGAGCGTCTCGTCCGGAGGAGTCGAAGGCTCGACACGGATGTCGGCTCGGTAGAGGGAGATTCCACCGCCGCCCACTGCTCGTGCAAGCGTGATGTGTTCGCCAGTGGGCAGCTCAAGGCCGAGCAGGACACGGCTGTAGCCCTCCCGCTCCGGAATCTCTTTGAGTTCCTTGGCGCCGAGGACGAAGTCGATCGCGTCAACGATGAACGACTTTCCCGTGTCCGAGGGGCCGTGGACAACGGTGACGTGTGGACTGAAGTCAACCGATGCCGGGGCAGCATTCGTGCCAGTGAACGTCAGGTGCGAAAGCGTGAGCCGTCCCATCAGATATCGTTCCCGCTTTCGTGCTGGATGAGCTCGAACTCCTCGGGCCAGTGCGAGGAGATCTCCCTCATGCGCTCTCGCAGTCGCGCATCATCAACGGCGCCGAGTTCTTGAACGACCCATTGCGCACGGTCGTGTAGTGCGTGGGCGTAATCGCTTTCGAGCAGCTTCAAGAAGCTCTCGGAACTTTCGTTGGCCCAGAACTCGATTCCGGTGTCCTCCGCCGACATCTCGGCGAGCCCGGCCCGGATCATGACGTGGAGACCGTCTTCGATGTGCTGTCTCTTCACCCCGAGTTCACCGATTCGTACCGGGATGGGCGGGTGGAGGCTCTCGGGGCCGTCGAGGTCCGCACTGTGCAGCAGTCCGTGGTCGAGCAGCACCAATCGGTTGATATCAAGATGCGCCGGGAAGGCTTCGACGAGAATCATCAAAACCCGCATGCCCACTTCGAGAGGGCTGTTTAGGGGGCTACTCATTAGCGTCCACCCAAGTCAGTTTCTCGGCGTTGGCAAGCTGGTGGCAGATGCCTTGACGATCCTTGAGGTTCGACATCGAGATGAGCGTGTGGGCACCCAAGTCGAGTTGACCCGACTGAGTCAGGACTGCTCGGAGTCGGTGGAGGCCGCTGGGATGGTCCGCCTCCGCCGTATCGATTACGCCGGTGTGAAGGTCGTCTTGAAGCAGCTCGTATGTACCGTCGGGCACAGCGTCCCTCGCGTACAGGCGGAGTGCTTCGGCGGAATAAAAGGCCTCGCGTTGTCTTTGGAGGTGCGGGCCGTACTTGGCGTGTGTGGTGACCGAATCGGCATCGAAGCACGATGCGGGGTCCTGCTCGTTGTAGACGTCCACGAGCTTCTTTACATAAGTCGCTTCGACCGGCGAGGGGGTCTCCGGCGCTTGTCCAACGGGCGGCCGTGCAGGTAGAGATGCTCCGAACCTGGCGGCGTGATACGGAGTTTTGCGATGTACGTCAAGCATCTCGTTTAATTCGAGCGACTGGAAGATCGAGAAGTCCAACGACTCGGCGAGATCACGAATGGACCGCAGCGTTTGCTCGTCGTACAGTCGCGTAGCGGCGCCTCCAGCATCGAGCAGTTCGAGGAACTTCTTTCGAAGCTCCGTAGGCTGACTCAGCAGACGATTGAGCGAGGGACCGCACCCCCGCGGCGCGACGAACACATATCGGTCCGGAAGACAATAGAAGGCATCCACTACGCCATGCAAGATCTTCAACATTTCAGGGAACGCGTCCGACAGAGTGAGCGATCCGTCGTAATGCTTGGCCTGGAAGCAGTCCCATGCGTCTTCGAGGCCACGGTCAGTCTTGAACGCGGCGACGTCCACTCCTCGGTCTCCAGACCCTCCAAGCTGCTTGATCTGTCGATATGAAACGGCAACCCCGGTTGCCCACTCGGTGATCAATACTTCCCACTCGTCCGGCGAATAGAAGTAGATTCGGTGAGCCGGCGGTACGGGCGATCCAGGGAGTGCTGGCGCTGGAGAACCCACAGCAACTGGGACAGGAAAGTTGATCAGCTCGGGTGCTCTGCTGCTTGCGTTCGATTGGTTCGCCACGGGCATGCGGGCACCTCCTCGTCCCTGTGTGGTCTCGGCCTAATCCTATGAGATGACGATGCCTCGCACTGTGATCGTCCAGCGTCGGGTCGAGCGAAACTCGACTCGACGCTCGGTCCCCGAGTCAGACGATGGCGCGTCACCATGGCCTGATCCCGGTATCTCGGCTCGCGCGGGACGGGCGGTGTGGATAAACGGCGAGCGTTGGATCATCGCCAGTTAGCCTCCTGCGAATAGACGATCTCGAGGACATCGGCGTACCGAACTGTCCGAGGTGCTTGACAGGGCTTTCCCTTCAGGAAAGCCCTGCGGCGTGGTGCTGTTTGGACTGCGGATTCACCCGGCTCAGTTGAATCGTTTCCTACCCGCACTTCGTGGAATGAAGTCGCTAGCGATATGCGCTGCGTTGACATCTCCGTGTAGACGGAGGCTCACGCGTCGTGAGCGTCCACATCTACGTGGAGGAGTGCTTCGATGGCTCGCAGGCGGGGTTCGATTGTCGGTGACATGCAGTTGTCTTTCGACCTGTGGGGGCTCGAGGACTCAGTCCCCGACGACGTAACGCCGGCACTTGCTGAAGATGAGGAGAGGAATCTCAATGAGCGATCAGTTCAGCCCGGACCCGCAGCGGGTGCGGCAGGTAGAGATCGACCTGAACCGTCGAACGGCCTCGGCCGACGACCCGTATCTGAAGCGGATGGGGCTATTCACGAACGACCGGATGGTGGCGAACGAGATCGCGTACGCGGAGCAGACAGCGGAGTACTCCGAACTTGGGTATTGGACCACGAGAGCGGAGCGCAATTACTTTCTGACCGCGAGGCCAACCGCGGTGGAGGCGTTCCAGCTGCTGTACCGGCACGCAAGGAACGCGCCGATCCTGTCGAGCCCGATAGCGCTGGAGCTGTTGGAGTACGTGGAGGATTCGGAGCAGATGGACGAGCTGGCATTCTCCAGCGAGTACCGGTCGCTGACCGTGTTCTGGATGTCGAAGGAGCAGGAGCAGTCGCTTCGGAAGGCGCCGGAGGTGGAGCTGGCGCTGGCGAAGGTACTGGTGCCGGTGGCGAAAGCGCAGGGGCTTCGCTGGCCGATGAATTCGATGCAGTTGCGCGTGTTGTGGCGGATGCTCCGACTGTGCGAGGACGAGCGCGCGTTCAGTTGGGAGTATCTGCAGGACGTGTGCTCCAGCAGCTGGTTCTTGAGTCTCGAGCGCCGACCGAAGAAGAGCGGCGTCTTCTAGCCCGTTGGCCGGGGTGGGGCGCCACCCCGGAACTGTTCGACGAGGACGATGCCCGCTACGCCGACGAGCGCGCGCAGCTGAAGGCGCTGTGGACTGAAGGGGAGTGGGCGGCAGCACGCCGCACGGTGTTGAACTCCCACTACACCTCCCGCGACTTCGCCCACGGCATCTGGGAAGCGCTCGCTGAGAGCGGCTTCACCACCGGTGAGGTGCTGGAGCCCGGAAGCGGCTCGGGCAACTTCATCGGTACGGCACCTTCTGGCGTGCAGATGGTGGGTGTGGAGGTGGACCCGACGACGGCCCGCATCAGCCAGCTGGTGTATCCGCAAGCGCAGATCCGCATCGAGTCCTTCGCCGACACGCAACTGACTGGCGACGGGTTCGACGCGGTGGTCGGCAACGTGCCGTTCTCCAACGCGACCCTTTACGACCCGGCGTACAACGCCGAGAAGCTGTCGATGCACAACCACTTCACCGTGAAGTCGTTGGCCATGACCAAGCCTGGCGGCATCGTCGCGGTGCTCTCTAGCCGCTTCACGTTGGACTCGAAAGACGACACGGCGCGGCTGCGGATGGCGGAGCTCGGTGAGTTCCTCGGCGCTGTGCGTCTGCCTGCCGGCGCTCATGATGACGTCGCCGGCACCGATGCGGTCACCGATCTGGTGATGTTCCGCCGGCACCTGCCGGGAGAGAACACGGTCAAGTCCCCGGAAGTGGTGTAACGGCTGATCCGTCGCTTTAGGCGCTGGGCGCGGTGACGGTTTCGGCGACCACCTCCTGTTCCACGACCGGGAGCACGTTCTCCTTCGCGAAATACGATGCCGCACGCTTTAGGATCTCGTTTTCCATCTCCAGCCGTCGGATCTCGCGCCGCAGCTGCGTCAGCTCATTCCGATCGGCAGTCGATTCCTCTGGCCGCTCTGTATCGTCGACACTGGCCTGCCGCACCCAGTTCGCGATCGCGGTAGACGACACACCAAGTTGCTTCGCGAGCACCTCCATCGACACCCCGCCGGAGCGATACAGCGCGAAATCGCGCTCTCTGAACTCGCGGGGATATGCGTTGTTCTTCGCAATCAGGACTCCAATCCACGGGCCTCAGCCCGACGTTGGGACTCCACGGAACCCGGGACAGGTCAGTCGTCACCCCGGTGGAGGAGAACGGCTTCTTTCCGGTGTTCGCTTGAGGGAACGCGAACGTCTTTTCCTATTCCGAATCCGAGGACGGGTTCGCGTCGAACGCCGACGGGCGGGGCGAGGGCCGCCCAAGTTGGGCTCATATCCGGAGGGGGTGGGGTCTACACTCTCCTCTTCACCGCGTCTGACATTGCGAATCCCGATCTCGTGGAGTCCCACTGGCAAGCCGGCTCTGGCTACGTCGAACGATGCCAGGCTCGAGCGGTTTCTCGTCTGTTCGGAGCCGCTGTCCCCGTGCGGTCGATGTCAACCTCAAGGCGCCTACTCGGCGCTCTTGAGGTGTTGCTGACGCTGATCGTTCCTTCCCGAGAAGAAGCGCCGTGGAACTCTAGAGCGCGTTGCGATAGAGATAGTTGGGGTCCGACAGAAGCTCGCCTTCCGCAGACACGAGGGCCCCGTCACCAACTCGTGGCCGGATGATGTGGGGAGTCGCGGACTGCATGGCTCGAGTGAACCGATCACGAGCTTCCCGATCGATGTTCTGCTCAAACATGTCATCGTGCATAGGGAAGACCAGATGCGCGCCCGAGTCCCGGGCCAATTCAGCTGCCTCTTCCGCATTCATGTTCCCCGCAAAACCCATCTCTGCCCGGTCTGCATCGCGACCGTTTATCGGAAGGCACACTACAGTCGGTTGAATCTGTCGCAACCGCTCTCCAAGCTCATGGTCAGCGCGGGCGTCACCCACGTGTGCGACCGAGATGCCGCCTTGACGTATCGCGTACCCCTGGTATCGGTGTCCGAGTTTCGGATCGACCTCGTATTCTTCGTGCGGAACTCCGAACGCCTCGATCTCTACTCCTCCGATTTCGAAGCGTTCGTCCCCGTTTGTTCCAACGACGCGGCTCTCAGGCCAATCAAGTTGAGCAGCCAGGGGTGTGACGCTGGCTGGCGTGACAAGAATGGAGCGTGGAGAAGCGGACTGGAGGGTCCGAAGAGTCGGTACGTCGAAGTGGTCGGGATGTTCGTGGGTTGAAATCACTATGTCAATCGCTTCAAGCTCCGCGGGATCAAGAGGAGCCCTTGTCATCCGACGATGATCGAAAGGTCTCGGAACAATAGCCTCGCAATGGTTTGACAGGTAGAGGTCAACTGCGACAACCGCTCTCGCGAATCGGATGACCATGCCGGACTGCCCGAGAGGCCATATGCCGGCTGTTCCCTCCGGGACTGACCTGAGGATTGCGCTCACCAGGGACGATCCTGTCTTGGTCGGCTCGATCATCTTTACATCCCTTCGTCGACTCCGCCGGCCCACGGGTCACCGGTGGTCCAACCTGCGGCAACCGTAGTACTCGGTGAGAGCTCGGTGCGCCGCCGTATACATCGCTCGAGGAACCCTGGCAGCAACTCCACGCCCAATCCGGGGGCGTCGCTCATCGTTGCGAAACCGCCCTCGACCGTATGACCCCCAACGGCAATATCCGGATGGATACCCCGTTCGAATGAGCGAACAGTCTCGACAAGCGACACATTCGGAACGGAAAGCCCGATCGCGACAGACGCGGCGGCGGCGACCGGCCCGTGGCAGTTGTGTGGAGTCACTGGCAGCTCGAATACCTCGGCCATAGCCGCAACTTTCCGCATCTCGGAGATTCCTCCCGTCCAGGCGACGTCCTGATTGACAATGTCAAGCGCGCCCGCTTCGAGGAACGGGTGGATACCGAACCGCGTGAACACTCGCTCGCTTCCCGTGACTGGAACACTTGTCGCTTCGCGAAGCTGGCGCCATGCGTTTGGCGAGCGAGCCTGCATCAGGTCTTCTACCCACATTGGGCTGAACGGTTCTAGTGCGTGGGCGAGTTTTATCGACGTCGGGAGGTCCCAACCGGAGTGTCCTTCTACTGCGACGTCCATTCCGTCACCTAGGACGTTCTTGATATCGGAAACTGTGGACACACCCGTCGCGAGATCCTGCGGGGCAATCCAATGGCCCCCAGACCCTACAGAATATGCATCGAAAGGCCAAACCTTCATGGCGCTGTAGCCCTCATCCGACAACTCCCGGGCAAGGTCAGCGGGTCGCTCTAGGAATCCCTCTCGATCGGGCCAGGACCCGAAACCCACGCAAGTGTTATAGACCCGGACTCGATCCCGGACCTTGCCGCCGAGAAGGGTAGCAATAGGTAAGTCTACGGATCTTGCCAAAGCGTCCCAGAGGGCGATATCGATAGCAGAAAGCGCTCGCGTCTCGGCGCCGGCGTACCCGGTGTACCCGATGGAGGAAAATGCTTCGCTCCAGAACAATTCAGGCGAGAGTTCGCGTCCAAGCAGGAGAGAGGCGAATCGTTCATGCACGGCCTGCTCGACGGCCAGAGGTTTTGGCATCGTTTCGCCGAGGCCCTGGACACCCGTGTCGGTTTCGACCCTCACCCAGAGGAACTCTCTATGAACCGGGTCCCGAAGTGTTTCGACTGCTACGACAATCACGACGTCCTCCTCATGACGCCAGCACCCGATACGAGTGATGCGCCTCCATCAGCAACCAACGTGGCGCCGGTTATGTATGAGGCTGCGTCCGACAGAAGAAACCCGATTGCGGAGGCAACCTCGTCTGATCTCTGTAGCCGGCCTAGAGGAACGGCCGACGCCGCTCGGGCGGCGTATTCGGGATCGGCCAGAGCCTCGTCGCCCGCCATACCCTCACCCAAGATACCGGGGGATACTGTATTGACCCGAATTCCGTAGGCCGCCAACTCCAAAGCAGCTGAACGCGCGAGTTGATCCAGTGCAGCCTTGGATGCAGAGTACGCAGCGGTTTTCGGCCAAGGCCGCCCACCAACCCACGACGACACAAAGACTATCGAACCGGACACGTCTCGCCTGATGAGTGAAGTTGACAACGCCGTTGACAAACGAAAGTTGGCAAGCAAATTGACGCGCAGGATTTCTTCGAAGCTCTCGGCGGTCTGCTCCACAAAGAAAGCGGTTGGGCCGATACCCGCCACGCCGACGAAGGCAGTGCAGTCGGGCACGCCTTGAATCAGATCGTCCACCGTTTGCTGGTGCGTTATGTCCCCCGAGACTATCGTCGCTCCGGGCAATTCGGCGGCGGCGGCTTCAATAGGTGCCGGCCACGCGACATCGATCAAGGTTGTGCGCCAACCCTGCGCCGCCAAGAAGCGACTCGTGGCTAGGCCAATTGCGCCAGCTGCGCCCGTGACGATTGCTCGTCCTCTTTCGGTGGTCATTTGCCATCTCCCTTAGTTTGTCCGTCAAGATCCCGCATCCGATACCTGACTAGGTTTCGCGAATATGCACCGTCAATGACCAAGGTGGATCCGCTGATGTAGCTCGCGGCCTGCGAAGACAGAAATACCGCCGCCCCACCCACGTCAAGCGGGGTCCCGATTCGCCCAAGCGGTATCGCCTGATCAAAGTACTGCCGACCGACGCCTTCCAATACGGCCCTATTCATGGGCGTCTCAATGACGCCGGGGGCAATCGCATTGACTCGGATCCCATCCGGAGCCAAGTCGACAGACAGGCTTTCTGTGAGCGAACGGAGTCCAGCTTTGGTTGCGGCGTAGGCGCTGTTCTCTGCGTAGGGAACAGAGTCGTGAATCGACGTGATATTCAGCACAGAAGCGCGCGACGAAGCACGAAGCTGCGGGAGGAGATGGCGGGTAAGCACTGCTGGCGCGACAAGATTGACCGACAGCATTCGAGCGAAAAGATCCGCTTCCACGCTTTCGATGCCAACCCCAAGGTGAAGCCCCGCGCAATTGACTACTATGTCGACTCGCTCGACCTCGGCCGCGACCTGCGCACCAAAGGCTTCGAGCTCAGTGGAATCGCTCAGATCCGCGATCCATGCCGAGCTTTCGGTGACTAGTCCCAACATGGCTGGGTTGACACCGTGCACGTGAACCGTCGCCCCTGCAAGGCGGAGTGCGGTGGTTATGGCTGAGCCGATACCCCCATCACCGCCCGTCACGATCGCAACTAAGCCCTCGAGCGGGGCGCCCTCGTTTGCCTGCCTGTCGGTCAGTGAACGCGCCACTTCCTACTCCGATCCGAAATAGCTAGAGATAACGAATTTCGATTTTCGCAATCTACATGCTAGCGTACCGAACGTCGGGTGAGAGTGAGCGCATTGAGGTGAGGATCTCGTGAGAGTAAGAGACGCAGGAAGCGGCCAACAAATACACCCACGCTTGTCGGACGTGATCTATGAGAAGATCGCCGCGCAGATAGCCTCCGGTGAGCTCGCGCCAGGTCAGCGGATCATTGAGCCCGACGTGGCCGCGCAGTTCGGGGTAAGCCTGGCGCCCGTGAGGGAAGCATTTCGTCAGCTCGGCCACGCGGGCATGGTACTTAAGATGCCGCGGCGCGGGACTTTCGTTGCGACGATCGATGAAGCGGGCGCTCGGCGGGCGTACCTGGTGCGCGCGGCTCTAGAACGGGTCGCCGCGCAAGAGTTCTGCTCCCATGCAGACGAGCATGACGTCCGCACTCTGCGCCAAATTCTTGATGACATGGTCGACGCAGCGAACGTCGATGATCTGAGCCGGTTTATTGAACGAGACATTGAGTTTCATCGGGCCGTCTGGGTGGCCTCCAAGAACGATCTGCTTGGCAGAATGTGGCCACTCGTCGAGGTCAGCATGAGGGGTCTAACTCTGATCTCTAACCGACTGTTCTTCGGCTCGTTGCAGGAAATCGCCGCCACACACGAGCCGCTCTATAGGGCCCTCGTGGAGCGCGACGCCGCAGAGGCGGCTGAGTTGTTTGAGCGACACACCGCCGAAGTCTGGGAGCGCATAGATTCCGACGAAGGTCGTGCCCTGGAATAGAGCGCGGCCCGCAAAAAGGATGTGGGCGCGAATCGCCGCCTGCGCACGAAGAAACACACACCATAACTGGCAAGGAGGCCACCATGAAAAAGCCGAAGATGATGATGATCGTCGCGACTAGTTTACTACTCGGCGTAGTGAGCGGATGCTCGTCGTCGGAGAACGTCGACGCTACGGATAGTGTTGACGCTACTGATGAGTTGAACATTTGGTATGTCAACCCACTGACGACCTACCCGGCATGGGCTGATTCCATGGCAAAATTCGAAGCAGCAGCGACCGACGGTGGTTATGAGGCGACCGGGGTTGGTACGACGACGATTGACACGCCCGGAGCGGTTTCGCTCATCGAACAGGCAATCACCGACGACGCCGACGGCATCATCTTCTGCAACATCGACCCCACCGCCTACCAGGGCACCATCGAAAAGGCGCAAGATGCCGGTATCGTGATGGTTACCATCGGCTGCGTGTCAGACGAGACTGACTATTCGATCGGTACGGACAATTCGGCTTTCGGGGCGACAGCAGCTCAGACAATTGCCGACGGGGCAGGCGAGAATGCCGTTGTCGCCATCATTAGCACTGACCAGACCACGCCCAACCAGGTGGAGCAGGTCGAATCCTTCAACGCCGAGATCGAGAGCAACTTCCCCGGGGTGCGCGTAGCGGCATGGGAGTCTTCCAATTCTGACTCTTCTGTCGCTGCGCAGAAGATCACCGCGTTGTTGTCTGCCAACCCCGACATCACGGCCATCTGGTGCGTGGAAGGGCAGTGCCCCGGTGGCGTCGAGAGCGGTCTCCGAGAAGCGGGGAAAGAGCCTGGCGACATCTACGTGCTTGGCATTGACACCGTTGAAACGACGATTGCCGCGCTTGAAGACGGCTGGATCAACGCGACCCTCAACCAGTGCTGGTTCGACGCGACGCCGCTCGCGGTGGAACTCATCAGGTCGGTTGTTGAGGGAGATCCGAACCCTCAGCAGTCCTGGGGTGTCGGAGTCGACGCGGTCACCAAGAGCGACCTGCCGTACGGCGGGTGCGCCGCAGACCTCGTCCCGACGTTGAACTAACTAAGGCTGCACCGACCGAACCCTGGCGAGCACACTGAACATGAAACCCCATGAGATGAACAACGTGACCAATGATCAAATAATGCCGAAGCCACCTCTGCTCGAGATCCGCGACGGGCGCAAGAGCTTCGGACATGTCGCGGCTCTCCGGGGCGTAAGTCTTCGTGCTCGCCAGGGGGAGGTCGTCGCCGTGGTCGGCGACAATGGCGCCGGTAAGTCAACGCTCGTGAAATCGTTGGCCGGCGTTCACACCCTGGACTCCGGTGAGATCCTCGTCAGCGGTCAGCCCGTTGATCACGCCGACCCTCGAGCTGCTCGCTCCTTGGGCATCTCAACCGTCTACCAGGACCTTGCGTTGGTCGAGACGTTGGACATCGCGGCGAATATGTTCCTCGGGAGACCGATTCGTAAATGGGGCGTCTTGGCCAACCGGCGCCAGATGATCCGGGAGGCCGCCGAAAGCCTTCGAAACCTGAACGTTCGCGTACCGAGCGTTCACGTTGCTGTCGGGGAGCTATCAGGAGGCCAGCGACAGGGAGTGGCAATCGCGCGGGCGGTGCGAGAGAAGAATCCCATCATCCTGATGGACGAGCCCACCGCCGCACTTGGGGTCCGCGAAACAGCGCAGATCGGAGAAATCATCAATTCTCTTCGAATGCAGGGCAATTGTGTAATTCTAGTGTGCCACGATCTTGAATTCGTCTTTAACTTCGCTGACTCGATCCACGTGCTTCGGTTGGGCCGAACACAGGGCGTTCGCGCAACACACGAAACCAATAGGGAAGAAATTGTTTCCTTGATCACGGGCGCAATTGATGATGATGAAGAGATGGGGCGGAAAGAAAAGTGAATAGCAATCAGAGCGCGGCCGCCAGGAAAAAACCAGCTCCCACCGGAGTTGCGCTTGCGCAAGTCGATCTAACGTGGGCCCGCCGTCTGATGCTGAGTCCAGCACTTGCCCTCAGCGTTGTCATCGTCGTATTTGTACTCTTCGGCGCGACGCAAACACCCATGTTCCTTAACGGACAAACCTGGATAAACATCTTGCGAGACGCCGCATTCCTTGCGATGGCAGCATCTTTCGCAACGATTGTCTTGGTGAGCGGTGGGCTCGACTTGTCAGTGGGTTCGGTTCTAGTTGCCGGTGCGATGACTGCGGCTGCAATCGCCGACGCGGGATTTTCTCCCTTCACGGCATTCCTGGCCGGCACGCTCGTTGGAGCCACAGTAGGTTTTATCAACGGCATGCTCATTAATCAATTCCTCATACCTCCTATCATCGTTACTCTAGGGGCGCTCTTCGCGGTTCGAGCAGTTGTCGTGGCCTCCACAGGCGCGAGCCCAATCGGCCCGCTACCGGATGAATTCGACGTGCTCGGCCAAGCATCGTTCATGGGAATACCGCTGCCAATCATTGTTGCGATCGTGGTGGTTGGAATAGCCCACTTTCTGCTTAACTCAACGAACTACGGCTGGTCAGTTCGAGCGATCGGAGGCAACCGAGAGGCAGCCAGGAGCGCTGGGATTGCCGTTAAGCAGTTGTCGGTCTCTGTATATGTCTTGAGCGGGGCTTCCGCCGCGTTCACAGGGGCTCTTATCGCATCCAGACTCGGTTCGGGCTCACCGACGCTCGGTCAGGGGTTTGAGTTGCAGGTGATTGCGGCTGCGATTATTGGTGGAACCAGCATCTCAGGGTCAATCGGAACGGTCGTGGGAGCTGCGCTCGGAGCGCTCTTGCTGAGTGTGCTATCCAACGGTCTGGTTCTCCTGCGGTTCGATCCGACCCTCCAGAACTTCATCATCGGCCTGGTTCTCGTCGCTGCTGCTGGCCTCGATATTTTCCGAAGGCAACAGATGTTCCGTATTTCCGCACGACGGGCAGCCTCCAGTGTCCGAACTGGTTGAGCTCCAATATTGGCTTCGAAGTCGACCTGGGCCAGGCGCGCAGATCGCAGAACGATGAAGAGGGAGTCTTCGGTGAGGCTTGATCATTCTTTGCCAAGCAGTGCCTTTCGACAGCGGCGGCTGAAGTGGCTAGCTCGAGCCCATGTGGCTGAGGTCGGACTGCTCACATGCAGGCAGTGCGCCTGCGCCGGGAGTAAGTCACGAGACTTCGCGACCGCCCCGTATTCCATCTGCAGTCGACGTTCTGGAGCCGCCATATGACAGCCACAACCCCACTCAGGTCCATGATCGATCTGAGCGAAGTGCGCGAGAAGCTCACCTCTCCGTTGCTTTCTGACACCCTTGACGGCTTCGGTTTCACACGGCAATGCCTGGACACGGGGCTGGCTGCTTTGACCATGGGCACCGTAATGGCCGGGTGGGCGTTTCCTGTGCGCATTGAACGGGTATACGCGGTCCCGACCGAGCCGTTCCGGGGGCTCCTGACTGCCCTCGATGCCATTGGGTTCGACGAGGTCTTCATCACACCAACTCACCGTGCACGCGACATCGCGGTTTGGGGTGAATTGCTCACCTCTGCTGCTATCGCGCGGGGGGCGGCAGGAGCCCTCACCGACGGCTTGATCCGCGACACGGCGGCGATCCGTGCCCTCAGCTTCCCTGTCTTCTCAGCGGGAACGATTCCGCTTGATAGCAAGGGCCGGCACGAAGTCGTCGAGCATGGAGTGCCGGTCGTCATTGACGGCATACCTATCGAACCGGGGGACCTAGTATTCGCCGATGGCGACGGCGTCGTCATCGTTCCTCAAGCGGTGGCACGCGATGTCATCCGCGAGGCACTCAAAAAACGAAACACAGAGAGACAGTTCCTCGAATCCGTCGCCGACGGGATGCTCACCACTGACGCTTACAAAAAGTTCGGCGTTCTGTGACCGACACCGTGGACGGCCGGAGTGGCGCGCTTCTTCCGGCCGCGCTCTACGACACCGGTGTGGTGGCCGTACTCCGAGCAGACAGTCTGCAACGCTGCGAAGCTGCGGTCGGAGCGCTCATCGAGCAGGGAATAGTTTGCATTGAACTGACAATGACCATTCCGGGAATCATTGACGAGATCGGGGCATTTATCCGCCGGTTTGGCAACGTCGCGCAAATCGGAGTCGGTACGGTCACAAGTGCGCGGGACCTCGACCACTTGGCTTCCGCGGGAGCAAAGTTCGTCGTAACCCCCGTTGTTGCCCCTGACGTCATCGCGGCTGCGTTGGCAAGGGATCTTCCAGTAATTGCGGGAGCGCTGACGCCGACGGAAGTGTTTGCGAACTGGCAATCGGGTGCCTCGGCGGTGAAGGTGTTCCCTGCCGCTAGCGTGGGCGCCACCTACCTTGAGCACCTAAGGGGGCCCTTCCCGGACTTGCCACTGGTTCCCTCAGGTGGTCTTTCCCTCGAATCGGTTGCCGAGTGGGTAAGGTCAGGTTCAATCGCGGTGAGCCTCGGAGGTCCCCTGCTGGGCGACGCACTCGACGGGGGTGACCTGTCACAACTACGAGATCGCGCCCGACAGACGCTCATCGCCGTCGCAACCGCCCGAGCGTCGCGATGAGCGTCTCCGCGTCGGTCGAGGGGGCAGCCGGCCTGCTCACCTTTGGCGAATCCATGGGGCTTGTTTCCAGCGAGGGCTTCGGGCACTTCGCGCACGCTCCACGTGCTCGAATTGGTTTCGGCGGTGCAGAGAGCAATGTTGCAATCGGCATGCGCCGACTCGGGATACCAGCTACCTGGGCCAGCCGATTGGGAGACGACCCTTTCGGTGAGCTAATCCGCCGGGAATTGCGTGCCGAAGCAGTCGAGACCCTCATTACTACAGACACAAACAGGCCGACAGGAATCATGGTGAAAGAGCGAACATCCACTTCACGAACGCGCGTGATGTACTACCGATCTGGTAGCGCGGCATCCGCGCTCACCGAGGCGGATCTTCCGCAGGACCGGCTTTCGGAGTTCGAAGTGCTGCATTTGACCGGAATCACCGCGGCGCTCGGGAACGAACCCCGGAACGCTGTACTCGTTGCTGCTCGCGAGGCCCGGAGCCTCGGAGTGCGCGTTTCCTTCGACTTGAACTATCGTGCCGGGCTGTGGGGGCCGCTTGCGGCTGCTGATTTCTATCGCACAATGCTCCCGCTCGTCGACGTTGTCTTTGCTGGCGAGGACGAAGCAGGTTTGCTTTTTCCGAACGTGATGGAACCGGGTGAGCTTGCTACTCGGCTTATGGATTGCGGCGCGGCCGAAGCTGTCGTCAAGCGAGGAGAACGCGGAGCCTGGGCAAAGAGCGGAGACGATGAAGAACATGCTCCTGCACGACCGGCGCGAGTAGTTGATTCGGTTGGCGCCGGTGACTCGTTCGTGGCGGGGTACCTGGCCGAGCTACTTCGCGGCACGGATCTCTCAGGGCGTCTACGAGTAGCGACCACGGCGGGATCTCTCACTTGCGAAACGCTGGGCGACTGGGAAGGAGCGCCCACAAGCGCCGAGGTGGACCGGGCCCATGCGCTCGTTGATCCAGTGCAACGCTAGAAACAACGTCGAGGATGAAACTCAACCTCACTATCTTACCGCCAAAGTGAGACTCAGATCGGCTGGTAAACGGTGCCCAACTGGATCGCGAGGCGAATAAATCAACGCACGACTAGTGAATTCGCCGGGACAGCCGGGCGTGAGAAACGAACTAGTGACAAGTTGACCTGGAATCTAATCCGTGGGGCAGGTCAGTTCAGGGCGTCACCAACCCCTGTATCGGACCCGGCCACGGTGCATGGGCGTGCAATGGGTGCCGCTTCGATCGGATCAGCCGATTGTTCGTGCTGTCGCACCGGGCGTTGACTATGTCGCGGTGTGCGCCATGGCTTGCATCTCCGTGTAGACGGAGGCTCGCACGCGGCGAGCCTCCACATCTACGTGGAGGAGTGCTTTGATGGCTCGCAGGCGGGCTTCGAATGTCGGTGACATGCAGTTGTCTTTCGACCTGTGGGGGCTCGAGGACTCAACACCCGACGACGTAACGCTGGCGTCCGCGGGCGACGAGGAGAGGAATGTCGATGAGCGATCAGTTCAGTCCGGACCCACAGCGGGTGCGACAGGTGGAGATCGACCTGAACCGCCGAACGGTGTCGGCCCACGATCCTTATCTGAAGCGGATGGGGTTGTTCACGAACGACCGGATGGTGGCGAACGAGATCGCGTACGCGGAGCAGACGGAGGCATACTCCGAACTTGGGTACTGGACCACGAAAGCGGAGCGCAACTACTTTCTGACCGCGAGGCCGACCGCGTTGGAGGCGTTCCAGCTGCTGTACCGGCACGCAAGGAACGCGCCGATCCTGTCGAGCCAGCTGGCTCTGGAGATTCTGGAGTACGTGGAGGACTCGGAGCAGACGGAAGCGCTGAACGACTGGAGAGAGTACAGAACGCTCGCCTTGTTCTGGATGTCGCCCGAGCAGGAGACTTCGTTGCGGAAAGCACCGGAGCTTCAGCAGGCGCTGGCGAAGGTGTTGGTGCCGGTAGCGGCAGCGCAGGGGCTTCTGTGGCCGATGAATCCGATGCAGTTGCGCGTGCTGTGGCGGATGCTCCGACTGTGCGAGGACGAGCGCGCGTTCAGTTGGGAGTGTCTGCAGGACGTGTGCTCCAGCAGCTGGTTCTTGAGTCTCGAGCGCCGACCGAAGAAGAGCGGCGTCTTCTAGCCCGCTGGCCGGGGTGGGGTGCCACCCCGGAATTGTTCGACGAGGACGATGCCCGCTACGCCGACGAGCGCGCACAGTTGAAGGCACTGTGGACCGACGTGGAGTGGGCCGCAGCACGCCGCACCGTGCTGACCGCCCATTACACCTCCCGCGACTTCGCCCACGGCATCTGGGAAGCCCTCGCAGAGAGCGGCTTCACCACCGGTGAAGTGCTGGAGCCCGGAAGCGGCTCGGGCAACTTCATCGGCACCGCTCCCGCTGGCGTGCAGATGGTGGGTGTGGAGGTGGAACCGACTACGGCGCGCGTCAGCCAGTTGATGTATCCGCAGGCACAGATTCGCACCGAGTCGTTCGCGGCGACCGACCGCGACCCGTTCGCGGGGCCCGCGGAGAGCATCCACGCCACGCGCTGCGTTGGCACCTGGGTGGCCGGGCGTCGCGTCTACGGCTGAGGGCCAGCGCGTGCGGTGGTCAGGGATGGATGGGGGAATCCTGAAGGGCCCGCACCAGTTCACGGTCTCCTGTGACGGCGAAGCGATCGGGCTCGTCGAGAGCGCTCGCGCGCTCCCACAGCAGGAGCAGAAGCGCCGCGGCCGAACCCTTGATGGCGGCATCGGCACTGCCTGCATCGGCGCCGTCGGACTGCACCGAGCCGTCACTTGTGACGCTCCAATCGGTGCCGAGGAGCCAGGAGCGCTCGAGGTCGGTCGCCGTGAGGCGCACGCTGCCAGGGAGCGGCACCAGGGTGGGGCGGCTGCGCGCGAGGAAGACGGCGAGGAACTCGTCGATGCCGTCATCTGCTGTGGCCGCGTCGAGTTCGGGTGCGATCGCGAAGGGCTCACCGGGCGCGGTGCGCACGTCGAGCACGTGCTTGAGGGTTTCCAGCACCATGCGGCGTCGCCAGAACGCGGTCGAGCCGGTGCCGCCGCCGAGGATCCAACACTCGCGGTCGTCGCCGCGGAGCGCGTCGAGCAGGGTGCTGCGAGCATCCGCCAACACCGTCACCATGTCGGCGTCGTCGAGCACGACCTCTGAGGGCGATGCCGGGGCGCCGGTGCGCACGATCGTCGTGACCCAGCCGTAGACAGCGGCCACGTGACCGGCGATCGTGCCCACGGTCGGCCACGCCGACGAGTGCACAGCCTCTATGGCGTGGCGTCGACTGACCTCGTCGATCAGCACGGCCGATAGCGTCTCGATCCGCTGTGTGAGTGTGCGGTCACGATCACCCATACGGGGAGCCTAGCCGCCTGCCGCTCGGGCGCCGGGTTCGGTGGGTGGTGTAATCGTGGGATGGAGTCCATGGCTGATCGCATCACGTTGCAGTTCTTCGCAGAACCCAAAGATGCGGCCGTCGGCGGCGCGACCGTGGCCGCGGGCAGCGTGCTCGAGTGGATCGACAAGGCCGGCTACGCGTGCGCGGTCGGCTGGAGCGCCTCCTACTGCGTGACCGCCTACGTCGGCAACGTGCACTTCACGCGCCCGATCGCGCCGGGCGACCTCGTGCAGGCGCACGCGCGCATCGTGTACACGGGGCGCACGAGCATGCAGGTGCTCGTCGTGATGGAGTCGGCGAGCCCGCGAACTCGCGAGTTTTCGATCGCGACCCACTGCATTCTGGTCTTTGTGGCGGTCGACGCCGACGGGGCTGCGCGACCGGTCGCACCGTGGCAGCCGGGCTCCGACGACGACCGGGTGCTGCAGGCGAGTGCCGAGCAGCGCATTCTCGTGCGCCGGGAGATTCGGGAGGCCATGCTCGCGCAGACCTACACCGAGGCGGGCACGGCGCCGCGCACCACGTTCCGCTTTCTCGCCTCGCCGTCGGTTGCCAACTGGGGTGGCAAGGCCCACGGTGGCACGGTCATGCGCTGGGTCGACGAGGCCGCCTTCGCGTGCGCGGCCGGCTGGTCGAGCGAGAACGCCGTCGCCGTCTATTCGGGCGGCATCCAGTTCGCGCAGCCGATCGCGATTGGTGATCTGGTCGAGGTGGATGCCCGGCTCATCCACACCGGAGCTCGCGCGATGCACATCGCCGTGCGCGTGCGTGCGGGCTCACCGCGTCACCCGCACGACCTGGCGCTCGCCACGACGTGCATGACGGTGTTCGTGGACCGCTCGGTAGGGGGTCGTGCCGTGCCCGTGTTGTCGCTGTCTCTGGTCAGCGATGAAGATCGACGGCTGGATGAGCACGCGCGCGATCTCGTGGCGTTGCGGCGCAAGCCCACGCCTGTCCCGCTGGAGATCCTCGACGCAGGACTGGGCCGTTAGTCAGACGGTGCGGGCGCCGATGAGCCAACTCATGGTGTTCTTCTGGCCCGGCTCGAGTTCGATGAGATCGACGCCGGAGTTGAAAGCGTCGGGAGGGCACGTCATGGGCTCGACGGCGAGGCCGGGCGGTCGCGATGCGGCTCCGGCCGGTCAGCTGTGTGGATCTGCACCCAGCGCAGCACTCCGCCATCCCACCGCACGTAAGTCTGCGCACCCTCGGTGTTCGTCAGGGACACTTCGCAGGAGCCGTCCGTTTCGAGGCGCAGTGCCGTGTAGGCGTGGTCGATGAACTGTTGCCCGACCACGCGCGGCTGTCGAAAGTCCAGCGCTCCACTGTCGTGCACGCCGACGTCGACGAGCTCGCGGGGCATGAGCCGCTCCGCATCCACCTCGAGCACCGCATCGGCGGGGATGCTGAGCGTCAGCGGGTCGATGCGCGGCGTTCCGCACACGATGTACGGATGCGCGGCCACACCGTAGGGCGCTATGCCCACCCCGACATTGGTCGCCGTGACGGTCGTCGTGAGTCCCTCGTCGTTGAGCGCGAAGCTCACCTTGAGGTTGATCGTGAACGGGTAACCGTCTTGCGCGGGGATGGTGGTCGTGAGAAGTGCCCGGTCGCTCGTCACCGAGACGATCGCGAAATCATGCCAGGTGGCGAGTCCGTGCAATGCATGGCCACGGGCCCGTTCGGTGAGGGGCAATTCGTAGGTCTCGCCGCGAAAGGTATAGGTGCCGTCGAGAATCCTGTTTGGCCAGGGGGCTATCACCGCTCCTCGGTAGAACGGCCGCAACTGGTCAAGGTCGAAAGAGTCGACGAGCTCGACACCGTCTCGACTGAGCGCGCGCAATGCGGCCCCAACGGTCACGAGCTCGGCGCGGTACGGACCGTGTTCGAGGGTGAGGGGCTGGCCATTCAGGCTAGACATGGGGCTCCAAAATCAACGATGGATGCGGGTTCAGGGTGGGGCGGTGACAACGGTGCTCGTGCGCTCCACCGCGAATCACCGGGGTCGCTCACCCCTGGCCTGCCGCGTGCGGCGGGAGTACCGTCGACATTGTGAAACGATCATGACGAGCAACGAGGAGCGAGCGATGGAATTAGGTGCGTTTTCGGTCAGCCTGGCGGTGAAAGACCTCACCGCCTCGAGAGAGTTCTACGAGAAGCTCGGCTTCGCCGCGGTCGGTGGTGAGGCAGACCAGGGTTGGCTCATCCTGCGCAACGGTACGACGACACTTGGCATCTTCCAGGGGATGTTCGAGGGAAATCTGCTGACGTTCAACCCCGGCTGGGACGCGGCGGGCAAGAACACCGACCCCTTCACCGACGTGCGGGTGTTGCAGGCTGGCCTGAAGGAGGCGGGCCTTGAGCTCGACGCCGAACCCGAGCCGGGCGGCGAGGGGCCGGCAAGCCTCATGCTGACCGATCCCGACGGCAACGCGATCCTGATCGATCAGCACCGCTGAGGTTGCGCGCGGCCTGCGATGACCGCAAGGCGCCGCCCATCTAGTGTCCCGATAGCGCCTTCCGGATGCGCTGCACCGAGACGGGCCCGCGCGCGCCGAGGGGTTGGGCGAAGAGGGAGAGGCGCAGCTCCTCGAGCATCCAGCGGGCGTCTCGGATGCGCGGCTCTGCGTCGGCGGTGAGCGGCAACGTGCCTCCGGCGGCGGTGTAGAGCTCGACTGCCTGCTGATGCTCGAGCATCCACGCGCGGTCCCGGCCGAGGTTGTCGGCGAGGCGTTCGACGCGGTGCACGATGCCCCGCAGGTACACGCTCAGCCGAGGCAGGAGCTCGAGCCCGGTGCGCCCGATGAAGCCGTCGACGACGAGCGCGTCGAGCTGCGATCGGGCGTCGGCGAGTGGCGCCATGAGCTGCAGGGAGCTGCTGCGCGAGATGAGCACATCGGCGTCGCGCGCGGACGCGAGCACGCCGGCTGCGGTCGAGACGACCGCAAAGAGGCGGTCGGGGAGGCCCTGGTTGACGTGGTCGCGCAGGGACTCGAAGGCCGCCCGGTCACGCGGCACCGTGGCCAGGGCGTCGAGCTCGGCGTCGATGACCGCGCGCAGCGCATCGTCGATGAGTGCCGCAGTGGAGCGGTAGGGCGAGGCACCGAGGCTGAGCTTCTCGGGCGCCGTGAGGTGCTCCTGGATGTACGACAGCGGGGACGGCACGCCGAGCTGCACGAGGCGCCGCACCCCGGCGCGGTGCGCTCGAGCCTGCTCCTCAGGGGTGGCGAGCACCCGCACTGCGACGGAGGCGCCCTCGTCGACGAGGGCGGGGTAGGCGCGAATGGTCGTCTCCCCGCGCCGGGCGTCGACGTGGGTCGGCAGGGCATCGATCGTCCACGACGTGAGCCCGCCGCGTTCGATCGGGCTCTTCACCGCCGCTGTGGCGACGCGCGCGACGGAGGTGCGCGTGCGCTCACGAAGCTTCGCCTGGAGGGCGCCCAGGTCGGTGCCGCGCGCGAGCCGCTTGCCGCGGTCGTCGACGACGGCGTACCCCATGCGCAGGTGGGTGGGCAGCCGCTCGAGGTCGAAGTCGGCGGGGTCGACCGGGGTGTAGGTCTGGCGTCGGATCTCGGTGGCGAGGAACTCGGTGATCGAGAGCTCGCGCAGGTCGGCCTCGGGCGGCACGGTGGCGAGGAGCTTCGTCGCCCAGTCGGCGGCGGGCACGACATTGCGGCGGATCGGTTTCGGCAGAGTCTTGAGCAGGGCGGTGACGAGCTCGTGCCGCAGCCCCGGCACGAGCCAGTCGAAGCCGGCCTCCTCGAGCCGCGGCAGCAGCGCGAGCGGCACGGTGACGGTCACGCCATCGTCGGCGGTGCCGGGTTCGAAGCGGTAGCCCACGTTCAACGTCTGGTCGCCGAGCGTGAGGCGGGTCGGGTAGGCGTCGGCGTCCGCCTCCGGGGGCGGCTCCTCCGCCTCGACGAGGTCGGCGCGGCTGAGCGTGAGCAGGTCGGGATGCTCGAGCCGGGCATCCCGCCACCACCGCTCGAAGCGGCGCACGTCGGTGACGTCTGCCGGAATGCGCGCCTCGAAGAAGTCGACGAGCTTCTCGTCGTCGAGCAGAATGTCGCGCCGGCGCTGGCGCTCCTCGAGCTTCTCCAGCTCGCGGCGCACCTGGGCGTTGGTGCGCAGGAAGGCGGTGAGGCGCTTGTCGTGCGCGCTCACGTCCCAGTCGCCCTCGACGAGCGCGTGCCGGATGAACAGCTCGCGAGCCTGCTCGGGGTCAATGCGCGCGAGCTGCGTACGGCGGCGCGGAATGATCGGCACGCCGTACAGCGTGACCTTCTCGTCGACGACGGCGGCGCCCTGGCGCTTCTCCCATCGCGGCTCGCTGTACTGCCGCTTGACCTGGTCGCCCGCGATCGGCTCTGCCCAGGCCGGGTCGATCGCGGCGACCGTGCGGGCGAAGAGGCGGCTCGTCTCGACGAGTTCGGCGGCCATGACGGCGTCGGGCTGCTTCTTGGCGAGGCCGGAACCGGGGAAGAGCACGAAGCGGCGCTGGCGGGCGCCGAGGTACTCGCGGCTCGGGCGCTGGCCCTTCGTTGGCGCGGCAGTGCCCGACTTGGTGGTGCGGTCGTCGCGCAGGCCGATGTGGGTGAGGAGTCCGCTCAGGATGGCCTTGTGGATGGCGTCGGCATCAACGCCGTCACCGTCGTGGCGATGCTGCTTCTGGCCACCGCGATTGTCGCGGAGGAGCCTGGTGACTTGCCTTTCGACATCGGCCCACTCGCGAATGCGCAGGTAGTTGAGGAACTCGCTGCGCACCTCCTTGCGGAACTGGTTGCCGCTGAGCTCCTGTTGCCGCTTCTGGAGGTGGTTCCACAGGTTGAGCAGGCTGAGGAAGTCGCTCGTCGGGTCGCGGAACCGGCTGTGCAGCTGGTCGGCCTGGGCACGCTTCTCGGCGGGCCGCTCTCGCGGGTCCTGGATGCTCAGCCCCGCGACGATCGCGATGACCTCGCGCGCGACCCCGTGCCTCTGCGCCTCGACGACCATGCGCGCATAGCGCGGGTCGAGCGGCAGCTGCGCGATCTGGCGTCCCACCTTCGTGACGCGCGGCTGGTCGCCGTGCGTCGTGATGGCGTTCAGTTCCAGCAGCAGGTCGAGCCCGTCCTTGATGCCGCGCTTGTCTGGGGGTTGCAGGAAGGGGAAGGAGGCGATGTCGCCGAGGCCGAGGGAGATCATCTGCAGGATGACGGCCGCGAGGTTGGTGCGCAGAATCTCGGGGTCGGTGTACTGGGGGCGCCGCTCGTAGTCTGCCTCGGAGTAGAGCCGGATCGCGATGCCGGGGCTCGTGCGCCCGGAGCGGCCAGAGCGCTGGTTGGCGCTCGCCTGCGAGATCGGCTCGATGGGCAGCTGCTGCACTTTGGACCGCACGGAGTACCGGCTGATGCGCGCCGTGCCGGAGTCGACGACGTAGCGGATGCCCGGCACGGTGAGGCTCGTCTCCGCGACGTTGGTGGCCAGAATGATCCGGCGCCGGATGCCCGGCGCGGGCCGCTCGAACACCCGGTGCTGCTCGGCCGCGCTCAGGCGGCCGTAGAGCGGCAGCACTTCGGTGGCGGCGCCGCGCGGCCCGGCGCTCGCGAGGTGCCCGCGCAGGGCATCCGTCGCATCGCGGATCTCGTTCTCGCCGCTGAAGAAGCAGAGCACGTCGCCGTCGCCCTCGCGGCCGAGCTCGTCAACCGCGGCGATCAGACCGTCGAGCATGTCGATCGCCTCACCCGGAGTGCTGGGGCCGTCGCTCTCATCGTCGTCGGGGTCGGTGAGGTTGTCGACGTCCGCGCCGTCGGGGACCAACGGTCGGTACCGGATCTCGACGGGGAACGTGCGGCCGCTCACCTCGATGATCGGGGCGGGCTGGCCCTGCGCATCCGCGAAGTGCGCGGCGAAGCTCTCGGGGTCGATCGTCGCGCTCGTGATGATGACCTTGAGCTCGGGGCGGCGGGGGAGGAGCTGCTTGAGGTAGCCGAGCAGGAAGTCGATCGTGAGGCTGCGCTCGTGCGCCTCGTCGATGATGATCGCGTCGTAGTTCGTGAGCTCGCGGTCGCCGCGGAGGGCCGCGAGGAGGATGCCGTCGGTCATGAGCGTGACGCGGGTGTCGCGGCCCACCTGGTCGGTGAAGCGCACCTTGTAGCCGACAAGGCCGCCGAGCTCGGTGCCGAGCTCCTCGGCGATCCGCTCGGCGACCGTGCGGGCGGCGATGCGCCTCGGCTGGGTGTGGGCGATCTTCTCGCGGCCCATCTCGAGCAGGATCTTGGGCAGCTGAGTGGTCTTGCCCGACCCGGTCTCGCCCGCGACGATGACGACCTGGTTCTCGCGGATCGCCTCGGCGATGTCGTCGCGCCGCTGCGACACCGGCAGGTCGGCAGGGTAGCTGATCTGCATCGTGCCGGTCGGCACGGTCGGGATGCGCGGCGTGGAGCCGCTCTCGGGCGCAGTCATGAGCCCTTCAGTCTACGGTCGCACGCCCCTCGCTCGGCTTTCCGTTCTGGCACTCATCGCCGCGTGCCGCTCCCTTGACATGCAAACGGGTTTGCAGTACAAAGTAGTCATGACGACGAACTCCACTCCTCCTGTCGACGACGAGCCGCTGCAGAGCCCGGACGAGGCGCTCGCCCTCCTGCGCGAGCAACAGGGCGCGCTCGAGCGTGATCAGCTGGGCGGGATCCCCTGGATCCTCGGCGTGTGGGGTGTCGCGTGGTTGGTTGGATTCGGCGCTCTGTGGTCGGCCTACGACGACGGCAATCCGTGGTTCCAGTTGCCGCCCGCCGTCGCGGCCGTCATCTTCGCTGCGGCCTTGGTTGCCGCGATGGCGATTTCTGGGTGGATTGCGATTCGCCTCAACCGTGGTGTGCGCGGCCCGTCAAACTTCTCGGGCGCTGTGTACGGAATTGGCTGGCCGATCGCCGGATTCAGCGCGTACCTCATGGGCGTGGCCCTCGCTCTCAACGGTATGGACCGAGAACTGCAGAGCCTGTTCTTTCCGGCGATCTTCGCCCTGGTCGCGGGCGTAATGTACATCATGAGTGCGGCAATCTGGCGATCAGTCGATCAGCTGGTCCTGGGCATCATCATTATCGTCACGGGTACGGCGGCGCCGTTCTTCGGTGCGCCGACCAACAATCTCGTGATGGCGGTGCTCGGCGGCGGGGCCTTCCTCGTCGCCGCGGTCGTCATGCGTCTCTCGTCGAGGAGCGCTACCCGATGACCGAGCTCGATCCGGTCATCCACGCAGCCGCGCGGCTGCGCATCACGGCGACGCTCGCCTCGCTCGAGGCGGGGGACCGCATCACGTTCCCGCGACTGCAGGAGCTGCTCGACATGACCGCGGGCAACCTGTCGACGCATCTGCGCAAGCTCGAAGAGGCTGAGTACGTGGCCGTCGAGAAGAGCCACCAGGGCCGCACGCCCGTCACGTTCGTCACCCTCACCCGGCGCGGCCGTCGCGCCTTCGAGGACTACACCGATGCACTGCGCGCAGTGCTGGGAGGAGAAGAATGACCACCCTCGCCCGCCTCGACTCCGTCACGCGACGGTTCGGGTCGACGACCGCGCTCGACGCGGTGAGCCTCGAGATCCGCTCCGGCGAGATCCTCGGCTTGCTCGGCCCGAACGGCGCCGGCAAGTCGACGATGCTCACGCTCCTGCAGGGCCGCCGCCGTCCCACCTCGGGCACCGTGGAGCTGTTCGGTGGTGACCCGAGCCTCGCGCGGTTCCGCTCCGAGCTCGGCAGCACTCCGCAGGAGACGGCGCTTCCCGACACCTTGCGCGTGAGCGAGGTAATTGATCTGGTGGCGGCGCACTTCCCCGACCGCGTGCCGACGGCGCAACTGGCCGAGGAGTTCGGCTTCGCCGACCTCTTGCGCCGCCAGTGCGGTGCGCTGTCGGGCGGCCAGAAGCGCCGCATCGCGGTCGCGCTCGCCTTCGCGGGCCGCCCGCGCCTCGTCCTCCTGGACGAGCCGACGACGGGCCTCGATGTGGATGCCCGCCACGGGCTCTGGGCCGCGATCCGACGCCACCGTGCCGACGGCGCGACGGTCGTGGTGACGAGCCACTACTTGGAGGAGATCGAGGCGCTCGCCGAGCGCGTCGTCGTGATCGACCGCGGTCGCGTCCTCGCTGACGACACGCTCGACGCCGTGCGTGCGCGGGTCGAGTCGTCCATCGTGTCGCTGCGCTCGCCGAGCGCGGAGCGCATCGCCGAGCTCGCGGGTGTCGTGCGCGCCGAGCGATTGGAAGAGGGAGGGCCCGAGGGCGGCCGTGTCGATCGCCTCGACCTCACGGTCGGCGACTCCGACGAGTTCGTGCGCACCCTGGTGGGGTCGGGTCTGCCGTTCGAGCGCCTCGCGGTGCGCGGCGCGAGCCTCGAGGAGGCCTTCCTCGCCCTGACCCTGTCTGACCCTGCAACGTCTGAGAGGACCCCCGCATGACCACCGTCGCATCCGAGCCCCGCACAACGGGCCGTGTCTCGATGCTGCACCTCTACGGCATGCACGTGCGCGCCCTCCTGCTGGAGACGCTGCGCGTGCCCATCGCGATCATCGGCTCGATGGTGTTCCCGGCGATGTCGCTGCTGTTCTTCGTCGTGCCGAACCGCGCGGTGGCCGACGACCCCGAGCTCGCGACGCAGGCCGTCATCTCGCTGTCGGTGTTCGCGGTCATGGTGAGCGCGCTGTTCAACCTGGGGCTCACGATCGCCGAGAACCGCGAGAAGCCGTGGGACCCGTACCTGCGCAGCCTGCCGCTGCCGCCGGCGGTGCGCATCAGTGCTCAGCTGACGGCGACGAGCGCACTGAGCTTCGCGTCGATGATCCCCGTGCTGCTGGTGGGGGCTCTCGCCACGGCGGCGACGGCGTCGATGAGCGGGCTGCTCCTGGGGCTCGTCGTGCTCGCGGTGACGAGCATCCCGTTCCTGCTGCTGGGGGCGGCGATCGGCTACGCCTTCCCGTCAAAGGCGGCGATCGCGGTGATCCAGGTGGGCATGTTCGGCTTCGCGTTCGCGGGCGGGCTGTTCTTCCCCCCGCAGTTCTTCCCCGACTGGCTCGAGGCGCTCTCGCGCGCCATCCCGGCGCGCCACGCGCGCGAGCTGGTCATCAGTGCGGTCGACGGCACGGCTCCCGATCTTTGGATGCTCGCGGGCGCGCTCGCGTGGACCCTCGCCGCCGCCGCCCTCGTGCTGTGGCTCTACCGCCGCGACGAGGGGCGCCGCTACCGCTGACGCAGCTGGAACACGTACGCGAAGGCCGTCTTGGTGTACGCGACTCCGCGACCGCTGCGGCGGATGCTCTCGGCGTCGACCGGCACGGCGCTCTTCGGGTGGAGATAGGCGTCGAGCTCGGCCCGCTCGATCCGGTAGCGACCGTCGCGGTGGTGAACGGCGGCGACGAGCTCGAGGTCGGGGTCGAGGGCCGCGACGCTTGCGTCGCCGTGGCTCGTGTTGGCGAGCAGGAGCCCGCCGGGAGCGAGGTACGGCCGGCAGTGGTCCCACACGGGGCCCGCGTAGAGCGAGATGATCAGATCGACGCTGCCCTGGGCGATCGGCAGCGACGTGGTGTAGTCGGCGGCGATGAAGGCGATGCGCCGGGCCGTGCTGGCGGGCGCCGCTCCGAGCTCGGACTCCGCGAGGCCTTCGGTGGCGAAGTAGCGAGCGGCTCGCGCGTCGTTGTCGACATAGGTGACGTCGTCGATCGCTGTCGAGGGCGAGAGGTCGAGGTAGCAGCCCGGATAGAGGGCCGTCGAGATGCCCCACTCGCTCACCATCGCTGCGAAGAGGGGCGAGCGATCACCGATCGACTCGCGGTAGCCACTCCACGTTTGCGTTCGAGCAGAGGTCATTCGAGTGCCCTTCCCGTGTGCTGTGCGTCGAGGTTCCTGCTCGTCACCGTAGCGGGCGCGACCACACGGCTCCTCCCCCGGTGGCGATGAGGCTGGGTGCAGATGTATACGTAGGCCGCATGAATTGGGTGGGATCTAGCGCGGGGTCCCCATAATGTATACATTGGAACCATGGCGATCGAGAGTGTGACGCATGCGGGATTACCCGTAGCGTTGCGCACGGCCGCCGATCGCGCCTTCGATGCGCTGCGTGCGGCGATCATCGAGGGCGGGCTTCCCCCTGGCGCACCGCTCACCGAGGTCGAGCAGGCCACGAGGTTGGGCGTCAGCCGAACCCCGGTGCGCGAGGCCTTCGCGCGGCTCATCGCCGCCGGACTCGCGATCGAGCGCGGTCCGCGAACGCTGATTGTCAGCCACATCGAGCCCGCTGACGTGACGGCGCTGTTCGACCTGCGCCGCGCACTCGACGAGCAGGCGGCGCGACTGGCGGCACGAGCGATTGCGGCAGAGACCGCGCTCGTGGCACGCGGCCCCGAGCACGGGGCACGCGGCGCCGAACACGGGGCGCGGATGGGCGACCACTTCGTCGACCTCGCTGCGCGTTTCGCCGCGGTCGACGTCGCGACCCTCGCGGCCGACGACACCAGCCGTCACAGCTACTACGCCCTCGTGGCCGACTTCGACTCCGCGATCGACGCCGCACTCGGCCGCAGCACCTACCTCGCCACCGCGATCGCGAGCGTGCGCCTGCACCTCGCCCGCGTGCGCCGCCTCGCGCGCGACGACGACGAACGCCTTCTCGCCGCCGCCGGCGAGCACCGCGCCATCGCCGAGGCGATCGCCGACGGAGACGCCGAACGCGCGGTCGCCGCCACCCGGTTGCACCTGCACCACGCGCTCACGAGCATCCAGAACCATCTCACCTCCCCCGATCACCAGGAGACCCCGTGAAGACCTACGAGATTCGCACCCACAAGAGCAGCGAGCACCTGCCGCCGAACGAGCAGCTCGCCGGTCGCCTCGCCGACCTCGCCGCCGACACGACGCGACCCCTCGACGCGGCGGCCGTCGACATGGTCATCAACCGCGTCATCGACAACGCCGCCGTCGCCGTCGCGAGCATCGGCCGCGCCCCCGTCATCAGCGCGCGCGGCCAGGCAGAAGCCCACCCGTACACGCCCGGGGCCACCGTGTTCGGCCTCAAGCAGACCCAGCGCGTGAGCCCCGAGTGGGCCGCGTGGGCCAACGGCGTCGCCGTGCGCGAGCTCGACTACCACGACACCTTCCTCGCCGCCGAGTACTCCCACCCGGCCGACAACATCCCGCCGATCCTCGCCGTCGCCCAGCACACGGGAGCCGACGGCGCCGCCCTGGTGCGCGGCATCCTCACCGGGTACCAGATTCAGATCGACCTCTCGCGCGCCATCTGCCTGCACGAGCACAAGATCGACCACGTCGGCCACCTCGGCCCGAGCGCCGCAGCGGGCATCGGCACCCTCCTCGGCCTCCCCGCCGAGACGATCTTCCAGGCCATCGGGCAGGCCCTCCACACGACCACCGCCACACGGCAGTCGCGCAAGGGCGAGATCTCCACCTGGAAGGCGCACGCTCCCGCCTTCGCCGGCAAGATGGCCGTCGAAGCCGTTGACCGAGCACTGCGCGGCCAGACCAGCCCGAGCCCCATCTACGAGGGCGAAGACGGCGTCATCGCGTGGCTGCTCAGCGGCCCGGATGCTCGCTACCAGGTGCCGCTGCCCGAGAAGGGCGAGCCGCTCACGAGCATCCTCGACAGTTACACGAAAGAGCACTCGGCCGAGTACCAGGCGCAGGCGTGGATCGACCTCGCACGCCGCCTCGGCGACGAGCGCCCCGAACTGCGCGACCCCGCCAACATCGAACGCATCGTGCTGCACACGAGCCACCACACGCACTACGTCATCGGCTCCGGCGCCAACGACCCGCAGAAGTACGACCCGACCGCGAGTCGTGAGACGCTCGACCACTCGATTGCCTACATCGTCGCCGTCGCGCTGCAGGACGGGGGCTGGCACCACATCGACTCGTACGCCCCCGAGCGCGCAGCCCGCCCCGACACGGTCGAGCTCTGGCAGAAGATCACGACCGTGGAAGACGCCGAGTGGACCCGCCGGTACCACTCCCTCGACCTGAACGAGAAGGCCTTCGGCGGCCGCATCGAGATCGAGCTGACGAACGGCGACCGGGTCGTCGATGAGATCGCCGTCGCCGACGCGCACCCGCAGGGAGCACGGCCCTTCGGCCGCGCCGAGTACGTGGCGAAGTTCCGGATGCTCGCGCAGGGCATCCTCGACGAAGCCGAGATCGACCGGTTCCTCGACACCGCTCAGTGGCTGCCTGAGCTGAGCGCCGCCGAGCTCGGCGACCTCACCGTCACGCCGATCGATCCCGTGCCGGATGCCCCGAAAGGACTCTTCTGATGCTCTCCACCTCGACCACGCCGAGCCAGCGTCGACACGCCTTTCGCACCGGCCTCGCCAGCGGGCGCCTGCAGGTGCTTCCGGGTGCCTTCACGCCGCTCAGCATCCGACTCATCGAAGACAAGGGCTTCGACGGCGCCTACATCTCCGGTGCCGTCATGGCCGCCGAGCTCGGCCTGCCCGACATCGGGCTCACAACGCTGAGCGAGGTCGCCCACCGCGCCCACCAGATCAGCCGCATGAGCGACCTGCCGACGCTCGTCGACGCCGACACCGGCTTCGGTGAGCCCATGAACGTCGCCCGCACCGTGCACGAGCTCGAAGATGCCGGCGTCGCCGGCCTGCACCTGGAAGACCAGGTCAACCCGAAACGCTGCGGGCATCTCGACGGCAAAGCCGTGGTCGACACCGACACCGCCGTCAAGCGCATTCGCGCCGCCGTCGACGCTCGCCGCGACGCCGAGCTGGTGATCATGGCGCGTACCGACATTCGCGGGGTGGACGGCCTCGACGCGGCGATCGACCGCGCGAAAGCTCTCGAGGCCGCGGGTGCCGACGCGATCTTCCCCGAGGCGATGGCGTCGCTCGACGAGTTCGCCGCCATGCGAGCCGCCGTCGACGTTCCCTTGCTCGCCAACATGACCGAGTTCGGCAAGAGCGCACTGTTCACCCACCAGCAGCTTGCCGACGTCGGGGTCAACCTCGTCATCCACCCCGTCTCGCTCCTGCGCATCGCATTCGGCGCCATCGAACGCGGGCTCGACACACTGCTCTCCCAGGGAACCCTCGACGCGGAGGTGGAGAGCATGCAGACTCGGGGGAGGCTCTACGAGCTGCTCGACTACGAGGCATACAACGCCTTCGACGCGAGCATCTACACCTACGACGGCCGCTGACCGCGGCCCCGCCCCACACCGGCCGATAGCACTCAAGGAGACCCCATGACTGAGACCGAGATTCGCAAGGGCCTGGCGGGCGTCGTCGTCGACGAGACGGCTGTCTCCAAGGTGAACCCCGAGACCAACTCTCTGCTGTACCGCGGATACCCCGTGCAGGAGCTCGCCGATCGGTGCACGGCTGAGGAAGTTGCCTACCTGCTCTGGCACGGCGAGCTGCCCGACGAGCGCCAGCTCGCCGAGTTCGAGACACTCGAGCGCTCGATGCGGCACCTCGACCCGACCGCCAAAGACGCGATCGATGCCCTCCCGCTCAGCGCTCACCCCATGGACGTCGTGCGGACGGCGGTGAGCGTGCTCGGAGCCCTCGACGAGACCCTCACGACCGACAGCACGTGGATCGATACGGACCTCACCCTCGAGCGCAGCATCCGGATGTGGGCGCAGCTGCCCGCGATCGTCGCCTACGCCCAGCGCCGCCTGCGCGACCAGGAGCTCGTCGAGCCCCGTGACGACCTCGGATACTCGGCCAACTTCCTGCACATGACCTTCGGCGAGGTGCCCGAGCTCGTCGTCGTGAACGCCTTCGACGTGTCGATGATCCTCTACGCCGAGCACTCGTTCAACGCCTCCACCTTCACCGCTCGCGTGATCACCTCGACCCTCAGCGACGTCTACTCGGCCGTCACCGGCGCGATCGGGGCGCTCAAAGGCCCGCTGCACGGCGGAGCCAACGAGGCGGTGCAGAACGTCTTCGAGGAGATCGGCTCGGCCGACGGTGCGCAGGCCTGGCTGGATGCTGCGCTCGCCGAGAAGCGCAAGATCATGGGCTTCGGGCACCGGGTCTACAAGAACGGCGACTCGCGGGTACCCACCATGCGGGCGGCATTGGCGACCCTCGTCGAGCACTACGAGCGGCCGGAGGTGCTCGATCTCTACGACGCGCTCGAGACGGCGATGGGGGAGGCGAAGAACATCAAGCCGAACCTCGACTACCCCTCCGGTCCCGCCTACAACCTCATGGGCTTCGACACGGCGCTCTTCACCCCGCTGTTCATCGCCGCGCGGGTCACCGGGTGGACGGCGCACGTGCGAGAGCAGCTCGCGGCGAACGCGCTCATCCGCCCGCTGAGCCTCTACACGGGCCCCGACGAGCGGCACCTTCCCGCATTCTGAGCCAGCGGTCATGCGGGTGAGCGAGAATGAGCGGATGACTGACGCGATCCCCACCCCGCACCTGACCCTCTCCGACGGCAAGTCGATCCCGCAGCTCGGCCTCGGAGTGTTCCTCGTCGAGCCCGATGAGGCCGAGCGCATCGTGAGCGAGGCGCTCGAAGTCGGCTACCGCCACATCGACACCGCCCGGGTGTACAAGAACGAGGAGGGTGTGGGGCGCGCGATCGCGTCGAGCGGCATCCCGCGCGAAGAGCTGTTCATCACCACCAAGCTGTGGAACAGCGACCAGGGCGCTGACACCACTCCCGCAGCGCTCGACAAGAGCCTCGAGCGCCTCGGGCTCGACTACGTCGACCTGTACCTCATCCACTGGCCTGCCCCGAAGTACGGCAAGCACGTCGAGACGTGGCAGTCGATGGTGGAGCTGCGGGAGACGGGCAAAGCCCGCTCGGTCGGCGTCTCGAACTTCCTCGAGAAGCACCTCGACGACATCGCGGCGGCCACCGACGTCTCACCCGTCGTCAACCAGATCGAGGTGCACCCCGCCTTCCAGCAGAGGGCGCTGCGGGCGCATCAGGAGCGGTGGGGTATCCGCACCGAGTCCTGGGGCCCGCTCGGGCAGGGCAAGTACGAGCTCGCCGAGCTGCCCGGCTTCGCGGCGATCGCCGAGGCACACGGCAAGAGCGTGCAGCAGATCGCGATTCGCTGGCACCTGCAGGAGGGGCTCATCGTCTTCCCCAAGACGTCGAAGCGCGAGCGCATGATCGAGAACGCTGACGTGTTCGACTTCGAGTTGAGCGACGACGAGATGGCGACGATCGCGGCCGCCGACACCGACATGCGTGTCGGCGCGCACCCCGACACCACCGACTTCTAGCTCGGGTGGGCCACCACGGCCACCGCACGACACGAGTCGCACAGAACCGGACACCTCGCACGCCCCGACACGTGCGAGGTGTCCGATGTCGTAAGACTCGTGTGCCGACTGACCGCACCAGCACGGTGGCGGGCACGGCCCGCCGACTCGAGAACGCAGCCAGCCCGTACCTGTGCTAGTTCCATGCCGCCTCCCTGGCGGCGGCCGGTGCGTTCAGCGACCAGCGCGGCTGGCCGCTCACCGTGTTCGCGACGCCCCAGGGCCGCACGTTTTTCGCCGCGACCGATCTGCCGCCCGAGCCGATGCAGGGCATCCCCCGTTCTGTCAGGTGCCGGGTGCCCGTCACCACTCTCCACGAGCTCGGCCCGCTCGACTGACGGCAAGGCTACGGTGTCAGCCGCCGACGCGTTCCTGCCAGGTGGCCACGGCTCCAGAGTGGCCGACGCGCACCGTGAACCAGATGGCGACGACCGCGGCAGCCCCGGCGACAGTCGAGATGGCGATGCGCCACCAGAGCAGCGCCCGCGATGCTCGCGTCGGGGCCCGATTCGCGGTCGCGCGGCTCGCGAGCTCGGCTGTGACCGCCCACACGACGCTGAGCGCGAGTGTGATCGCCGCGATCAACGGCAGGTCCTCGCCGAGCTCCTCGTGCACGCTCGCCTCGCCCACGCGATCGGAGAGGGCTTCACCCGACTCGGCCGCGACACAGGTCGACAGCGCTCCGACCGCGAGCGCCGCGACCACGCTCCAGCGCACCCACCGGGGTGCGCGAGGCAGCGACATGACGACGAGGAGGGCCAGCGCGGCCAAGGGCAGCACGACGACGGTCACGTGCACGACAAGCGGGTGCACGGGGAGGCCACCGACGAGGTCGAACACGGTCACCAGCGCTGGAGTCGTCATGACCCGACACTAGTCGGCGAGCAGCTCGCGCACCGCCGTGCCGGAGGGCGCCCGAGGCGCGAACTGCTCGCCCTCGACAAGGGCGAACCGGGCATCCGGTGAGGTGTCATCCGTGATGTCCCACCACGCCCAGGCCAGCGCCCCGACCGCGTGGTCCTCAGCCCAGTCCCATGCGGCGCGCACGAAGGCGTCGCCTCCATCGCTCTGCCCGAACTCGGCGACCAGGAGGGGCACCTCCGAGGCGAGAGGCTCGAGCTCGCGCGCCCAGCAGGCCGAGTCTCCGCACCGCTTGGACGGGTAGAGGTGCACTCCCGCGATGAGCTGGTCGTCGTCGGGAGCCGCCGCGGCCCAGCCGCGCAGGTCGTTCGCATAGTCGAGGCCGCCCAGCACGATCGGTTGCGTTGCCCCAGCGCTGCGCACAGCATCGACGAGCGCGTTCATGCCGACGGTCACATAGGTCTGGCCGCTCAGGCTCGCGCTGCGGTCGTTCTCGACGGGGGCGGAGCACCCGCCCTCAGCCCAGCACGACCAGTCGAGGGCGAAGACCGCCGCCCCCGTCACGGGGTCGACGCGCGAGTGCGGTTCGTTGAAGACGTCGAAGAGCACGCCGCGGTGCTTGCGGTACTCTCCCGCGACGTCGCTCCAGAACGTGATCGACCGTGCGTCCGGCATGGGTCGCAGCCCGTCGGCGGCAACGCCCGTCGGGGCGCTCCAGTGCAGGTCGAGGATGACCACGAGCCCGGCGTCGGTCAGGCGAGCCACCCACTCGCGCAGGGTCGCCCGGTACTCGGCGCCCGTGCCGAAGGCCGAGGCGGGCCGCTCGTCGAACCAGCAGTCTTGATTGAGCGGCACGCGCACGGCCGTCATGCCCCACTCCGTCATCGCGGCAACGGCGGCATCGACGTCTCCGCCATCATTGTGGCCGCGACCCTGGATGCACGCGTACTCGAAGCCCGGCCAGTTCGCACCGAGCAGCTCGACCCTCTCGCCGGTGCGGCGGTCGACCAGCTGCGCGCCGCGGACTGCGACGACGGGCGTTGTCGCGGTCGCGCTCGTGAGAGCGAGCCCGCTCTGGCGCGTGGGCTGCTCCGGCCAGCCCACGGCGAGTGCGAGCGTGCCGACGGCGGCGACGCTGAGCACGAGGAGCGCGGCCGTCGTGAGAGCGAGGAGGCGCCTCTGTCGGGCTCGGGGTGCGCGCGCGGTCATACCCCTAGTCTGCGCCCCGCGGTGGACCCGATGCGCAGCGCACCTGGCGGCGCGAGCTGATCACGCCCGTGTCGAAGCCCATGAGGTGCAGGCCGCCGTGGAACCGTGCGTGCTCGACCTTGATGCAGCGGTCCATGACGACGGTGAGCCCCTTCGACTCGCCGTAGACGGCGGCCTCTTCGTTCCAGATGCCGAGCTGCACCCACACGGTGGGGGCGCCGACGGCGAGCACGTCATCGATGACGGTGGGGATGTCGCTCGCCTTGCGGAAGACATCGACGATGTCGGGCACCTCGGGCAGGGAGGCGAGGTCGGGGTACGCTTTCTCGCCCAGGATCGTATCGGCGTTCGGGTTGACGAAGTACACGCGGTAGTCGCTCGACTGCTGCAGGTAGGTGCCGACGAAGTACGAGGAGCGCGCGGGGTTCGGCGAGGCGCCGACGATGGCGATCGAGCGCGCGCGGCGCAGGATGCTCAGCCGCTCCTTCGCGCCGGGCCCCACCCAGGTGCGCTGAGACCTGAGCTGCGTGGCGAGCGGCGAGCTCGCGGGAATCGCGCACGTGAGCCCGTTCGCGAGCGTGACCGTCTCGGTGGCCGAGCTGTCAGCACCAGCCGTGTCAGACATCCTCATGCTCCTTTCGCCGCGTCGAGCGCCTGATCGAGGTCGTCGATGATGTCGGCGACGTCCTCGATACCGACACTCAACCGCACGAGGCCCGGTCCGATTCCCGCATCGAGCAGCTGCTGCTCGGTCAGCTGCGCGTGCGTCGTCGAGCCGGGGTGGATGATGAGCGTCTTCGCGTCGCCGATGTTGGCGAGATGGCTCGCCAACTGAACGTTCTCGATGACCGACTGACCCGCGGCGCGGCCGCCGGCGACATCGAAGCTGAAGACGGCACCCGGCCCCAGCGGCAGGTACTGCTGCGCGCGGTCGTGGTGGCGGTGCGAGGGCAGGCCCGCCCAGTGCACGGCCTCGACGCGATCATCGGCGTCGAGCCACTCGGCCACCGCGCGGGCGTTGTCGACGTGCGCCTGCATGCGGTAGGGCAGCGTCTCCACCCCCTGCGCGAGCAGGAACGCCGAGTGCGGCGCGAGGGCCGGGCCGATGTCGCGCAACTGTTCGGCGCGCAACCGGGTGAGGAACGCGTACTCGCCGAAGTTACCGTGCCAGGTGAGGCCGCCGTAGTGCGGCACGGTCTCCTCGAACAGCGGGAAGGTGTGGTTCGACCAGTCGAAGCGGCCGGACTCGACGACGACACCGCCGAGGGTCGTGCCGTGCCCGCCGAGGAACTTGGTGGCGGAGTGCACGACGATGTCGGCACCCCAGTCGATGGGGCGGCACAGGTACGGGGTTGCGATCGTGGAGTCGATCACGAGGGGGATGTCGGCGGCATGGGCGACGTCGGCGAGGCCCGCGATGTCGGCGATGTTGCCGCTTGGGTTGGCGACGGTTTCCGCGAAGAGGAGCTTCGTTCGGCCGGGGATGATCGCCGCGGCGTAGTCGGCCGGGTCGTCGCTCGCGACGAACGTCGTGTCGATGCCGAACCGGCGCAGGGTGACGTCGAGCTGCGTGATGGAGCCCCCGTAGAGGGTCGAGGAGGCCACGATGTGGTCGCCCGCGCCCGCGAGGGAGGCGAAGGTGACGAACTGCGCGCTCAGCCCGCTCGCGGTTGCAACGGCGCCGAGGCCGCCTTCGAGGCTCGCGATGCGCTCCTCGAAGCTCGCGACGGTCGGGTTCGCGAGGCGCGAGTAGATGTTGCCGTACTTCTGCAGAGCGAAGCGCGCGGCGGCGTCCTCCGTCGAGTCGAACACGAAGGCGCTCGACTGGTAGATCGGCATCGCCCGCGCACCCGTCGCCGAGTCGGGCACGTTGCCCGCGTGGATTGCCCTGGTCTTGAATCCGTATTCGCGGTCGGCCATCCCTCCAGGCTAGGCGAGCGGATCGGGCGCGGCGCGGCAGGCCGTCACATTCCGTAGCGTGGTGCTCGGGCGTGGCGTGCGTCCACCCGTAGGTGGGCGCGATATCCACCGTCCGGGGGAGGCGCGCTCCCGCGCCGCTCTCGTAGTGTCGGTGGCATGAGCGAGTCGACAGCCTCCCCGACCCCCGCTCCGCCGAGCGGACCGACCTCCCGACGCGATCGGGCCCTCGCCCCCGATGTGGCCCGCGGCCTCGTGCTACTGGGCATCGCCGTGGCGAACGTTCCGTTCCTGCTGTGGGGTCGCGAGCTCGGCCTCCTGTTCAAGCCGGTGACGGATGCCCCCGCCGACCCCTGGGTCAACGCTGCGGTCGCTCTGCTCGCCGACAACCGCAGCTACCCGCTCTTCGCGCTGCTCTTCGGCTACGGCCTCACGCAGATTCTGTCGCGCGAGCACGCGCGCGGTACGCAGTGGCGCGGGGTGCGGCGCTTGCTGGTGAGCCGCAACCTGTGGCTCATCGCTTTCGGTGCGGTGCACGGGGTGCTGCTGTTCTTCGGCGACATCCTCGGCGCCTACGGCCTGCTCGGCCTGGCCCTGGTGCTACTCATCCGGGCGTCGGGCAAGATTCTCGCGATCGTCGGCTGGATCTCGTTCGGCGTGCTCGCGATCACGGGTTTCGCCGAGGGTCTCACGGGACTGCTGACCAAGTTCGGAGGCGCCGAGGCAGGCCTCGCGTTGTTCACCTCCCCCGGGGCAGACACCTACCTGCTCGCCACTCTGCAGCGCGCCCTCGAGTGGTCTCTCGCCCTCGTCGCGATTCCGTTCGGCGGGTTCGGGCTACTGGCGCCCATGATTCTGGGCATGTGGGCGGCGCGGCGGCGCATGCTCGAGGAGCCGGGGCGTCACCGCCGTGCTCTCGGACTCATGGCGGGCATCGGCGTGCCCGTCTCGCTGCTCGGTGCGCTGCCGATGTGTCTCGCGCTGCTGGGCGTGTGGGAGCCGGGCATCCTCGGGGAGCCTTTCGTCGGCATGCTGCACGTGGTGACGGGAGCGATCGGCGGTGCCGGCTACGTGGCTCTCATCGCCCTCCTCGTCGGCGGTGCTGGCAAGGGCGGCCCGATCTCGCGGCTGTTCGCGGCACTCGGGCAGCGCTCTCTCAGCGGTTACCTGGCACAGTCGGTCGTGTTCCTCGTGCTGTTCGCGCCGTACACGTTCGGGCTCGGCGGCACGGTCTCCGTGGCCGAAGCCACCCAGATCGCGGTGCTGACCTGGCTCGGCACGCTCATCGCGGCCGCGATTCTCGGCGCGCTCGACAAGCCGGGCCCCGCCGAGTGGCTGTACCGGCGCATCGTCTACCGGCGGCGCCCGGCGCTCCCTGCCCCCGCGACTGCTCCGATCTAGATCCAGCTGGGCAGCCAGTAGTGCAGGCGCAGGAACTCGAGCGGTATCGGCGTGCCCGTCCACAGCGGCAGGAAGAACGCGCTCACGACGACGAGCATCGACACGGTGGCGACCACGAGCGCTGAGCCGAGACGCCGGCGCTGGACGGTGTCCGAGGGCCTGCCGAGCACGGCACCGAGCACGCTGACGAGCGCGAGCACGAGGAACGGCGTGACGACGATCGTGTAGAAGAAGAAGGTCGTGCGCTCGGGGTAGAGCATCCAGGGCAGATAGCCGGCGGCGACGCCCGTGAGGATGACCGCAATCGCCCACGGTGAGCCCACGAACGGCAGCGGGCCGGTGCTCGAGGCTCCCTCGTGCGGCTCCGCGCCGGCGGCGGTCGCGATCACCGGTCGCCTCCGCGCGCGCCACGCCGCCATGCCGCACCCGACGAGAATCACGAGCACGGCGGCCACCGACCCCCACCACAGCAGCGGGTTCGGGATGCCCGTGAGCGCCTCGGCGGTGCCATCGCCGCGGTCGACGTAGTGCATGTAGGTGGGGCGCAGCAGCAACGGCCAGCCGGCCGCCGGCGCCTCGTAGGGGTGCGGCGTCGACTCGCCGACGTGGTAGCCGTAGACGCTCTGCTGGTACGCCCACCAGTTCTGCAGGGCATCCGGCATCGCCCCCAGGATGCCCGGCCACCGCTCGGCATCCGCGATCGTGCGCGACCGGCCGTAGCCGCCGGTCGTCGCGAACCACCCCCACCACGTGGCGAGATGCGCGGCCGCGGCCACGGGGATCGTCACCAGCACGCTCAGCGGGGCTTGCCGCAGCAGCGTGCCGCTCGCCCACAGTGCGACGCCCGCGCGCCGCCGGTCGAGGGCATCGGCGACGACGGTGAGCACGGCGAAGGCGGCGAAGAGATAGAGGGCGCTCCACTTGACCGACACGGCGAGGCCGAAGAGCGCCCCGGCGGCGAGCAGCCAGGGGCGGGCCACGAGGGCGGGCCCCCAGTCGGTGGGCCGGCCGGCCGCGCGCCGCGTCGCCAGCCAGTGATCCAGCCGCGCGCGGGACGACCGCCGATCGAGCACGACCGCGATGACGGCCAGCACCACTGCCAGGGCGAGCACCCCGTCGAGCAGGGCGACGCGGCTCATGACGATGGCGTTGCCGTCGATCGCAAGCAGCCCTCCCGCGAGAGGGGTGAGGGTGGTCGAGCGCCACAGCAGGTGGGCGAGCACCATGAGGGCGGCGACGAGCAGAACACCCGAGACGGCGACACCGAGCCGCCAGCCGTAGGGGTCGGCAGGCCCGAGAGCGAGAATTCCGAGGGCGATGACCCACTTGCCGAGCGGTGGATGCGCCACGAACGCCGCGCTCTCGCCCACGGTCGGGGGTGTACCCGTGGCGAACAGCTCGTCAGAGCCGTCCGGCCAGCGACCTTCGTAGCCGAGCTCGAGCAGCGACGCGGCGTCCTTCACGTAGTACGTCTCGTCGAAGACGAGCACCCCCGGCTGGTCGAGCGCGATGAGCCGGGTGGCGGCGGCGACGCCGAGGACGGCGGCGGGCATCCCGAGGCTCAGAAGTCGCTCTCGGGTGGCCACGCGCCCATGCTACGGCGAGGTGGGAGGATGGCCCGATGATCGTGCTCGCGGCGACGCCTATCGGCAACCTCGGTGATGCGAGCGGGCGCTTGGTTGAGGCGCTCGAGCGCGCCGAGCTGGTTGTCGCGGAGGACACGCGCACGGCCGCCCACCTGCTGCGAGCCCTCGGCGTCGAGAACAGGCCGCGTATGGAGGCCCTGCACGAGCACAACGAGCGTGAGCGGTCGGCCCAGCTGGTCGAGCGGGCGCGGGAGAGCGACATCCTGGTGCTGACCGACGCGGGGATGCCCGGCATCAGCGACCCCGGATACATCCTCGTCGAGGCGGCCATCGCCGCCGACGTGCGCGTCACGGCGCTCCCGGGGCCGAGCGCGGTGCTGACGGCTCTCGTGCTGAGCGGCCTGCCGACCGACCGGTTCGCGTTCGAAGGGTTCCTGCCGCGCAAGGGCCGCGCCGGCGCGCTGCGCGCGCTCGCCGCGGAGCCGCGCACCCTGGTGTTCTTCGAGGCGCCGCACCGCATCGCCGCGGCGCTCGCCGACGCTCGGGACGCCTTCGGCGCCGAGCGCCGCGGTGCCGTCTGCCGCGAGCTGACCAAGCGCTACGAGGAGGTCGCCCGCGGGTCGCTGGGCGAGCTCGCCGAGCGGTTCGCGGAGGGCGCCCGGGGTGAGATCGTGCTCGTCGTCGAGGGCGCCAGTGCGGGCGGGGCCGACTTGCCGACCGCGGTCGAGGAGGTGCTCGCGCGCACGGCTGCGGGGGAGCGGCTCAAGGACGCGGCCTCGGCTGTCTCCGACGCGACGGGTCTCGGCAAGCGTGAGCTGTACGAGGCGGCGCTCGCCGCTCGCCGGCCCTGACGCCGGCCTGCCGCGCAGCCGCTGCACAGCGGCGCCGTCACATGCAGGAGCCCGCCCGTAGGATGGGGGGCATCATGGCCGCCGCTGAGACCTTCTCCATCACGACGCCGATCTTCTACGTCAACGACGCCCCGCACATCGGGCACGCCTACACAGAGGTCGCCGCCGACGTTCTCGCGCGCTGGAATCGGCAGAGCGGGCGTGACACGTGGTCGCTCACCGGCACCGACGAGCACGGTCAGAAGATCCTGCGCACGGCGGTCGCCAACGGTGTGACCCCGAAGGAGTGGGCCGACAAGCTCGTCGACGAAGCCTGGGTGCCGCTGCTGAAGACGATCGACATCGCCAACGACGATTTTGTCCGAACGACTGAAGTGCGGCATGAGAGCGTGGTGCAGGCGTTTCTGCAGAAGCTGTATGACACGGGATTCATCTACGACGGCGAGTACGAGGGCTTCTACTGCGTCGGCTGCGAGGAGTTCAAGCAGCAGGGCGACCTCGTCGACGGCGCGGGCGAGTTCGACGGCCAGTGGGTCTGCCCGATCCACGGTCGCCCGGTGGAGGTGCTCAAGGAGAAGAACTACTTCTTCCGCATGAGCGACTTCCAGCAGCGCCTGCTCGACCTCTACGAGTCGCAGCCCGACTTCCTGCAACCCGACAGCGTGCGCAACGAGATCGTGTCGTTCGTGCGCCGCGGCCTCGACGACCTGTCGATCTCGCGGCAGAGCTTCGACTGGGGCGTGCGGGTGCCGTGGGATGACAGCCACGTCGTCTACGTGTGGTTCGACGCCCTGCTCAACTACGTCTCCGCTCTGGGTTGGGAGCCGACCGCGGATGCCCCCGCGTTCGAGCGCTTCTGGCCGAGCAACCACATCGTGGGCAAGGACATCGCGCGGTTCCACTCCGTGATCTGGCCGGCGATGCTCATGGCCGCCGATCTGCCGGTGCCGCGCCGCGTGTTCGCGCACGGCTGGCTGCTCGTCGGCGGGGAGAAGATGTCGAAGTCGAAACTGACGGGCATCGCACCCAGCCAGATCACCGAGGTCTTCGGCTCGGATGCCTTCCGCTACTACTTCCTGCGCGCCATCAACTTCGGGCAGGACGGCTCGTTCAGCTGGGAAGACTTGAGCGCCCGCTACCAGGCCGAGTTGGCGAACGGTTTCGGCAACCTCGCCTCGCGCGTCGTGTCGATGGTCGGCCGCTACTGCGACGGCATCCTGCCGCCCGCGACGGAAGTGACCGAGGCTGAGGAGCGCATTCACGCGGTGCTCGCCAGCGCCGTCGCGCGGGCGGAGGCGGCGATGGAGCGCTTCGCGATCCACGAGGCGCTCGCGGCGATCTGGACTGTCGTGGACGAGCTCAACGGCTATCTCACCGAGCAGGAGCCGTGGAAGGTCGCGAAGGACGAGGAGCGCACAGCGCGCCTCCACACGATCCTCTACACGGCAGCGGAGGGCCTGCGCGCGCTCGCCGTGCTGCTGAGCCCCGTGACGCCGCAGGCGACGCAGAAGCTGTGGCGGGCGCTCGGCGCCGAGAGCGCGCTCGGCTCGCTCACCGACCAGCGCATCCCCGACGCCGGAGAGTGGGGCCAACTGCCCGCCGGCGCGGTGGTGTCGCCCATGGAGGGACTGTTCCCCCGCATCGAGCAGGAGGCGACCGTCTAGCGACGTCGCGATGACCTGCAGGGGAGAGAAGGAGAGACTCATGAGTGACCCGGTCGACCCGCACGTACGCACGCGCGCCGCGATGGAGGATTCCAGCCGCGATCTGAGCTACCCGCCGAGCCCCGAGGCGCTTGTCGTTCCGGTGTACGACAACCACACGCATCTGGAGATCGCCGACGGCGAGAACCCGCTGCACTACCGCGAGCACCTCGATCGAGCATCCGCGGTCGGCGTGCGCGGGGTCGTGCAGGTGGGCACCGACGTCGTCACCAGTCGCTGGTCTGCCGCGGTCGCGGCGCGCGAGCCCCGCGTGCTCGCCGCGGTCGCGCTGCACCCCAATGAGGCTCCCGCGCTCGTGGAGGCGGGCGAACTGGATGCCGCTCTCGCGCAGATCGACGAGCTGGCCGCGCAGCCTCGCGTCGTCGCGATCGGTGAGACGGGCCTCGACTTCTTCCGCACCGACTCCGAGGGCGGACGCGCCGCGCAGATCCGGTCCTTCGAAGCGCACATCGAGCTCGCGAAGAAGCACGGGCTCGCGCTGCAGATTCACGACCGCGACGCCCACGACGACGTCGTGCGCACGCTCCTGCGCGTCGGCGCACCGGATCGCGTGGTCTTCCACTGCTTCAGCGGAGACATCGAGTTGGCCAGCATCCTCGCCGAGCGCGGCTGGTTCGCCTCGTTCGCTGGCACGGTGACGTTCAAGAATGCGCGCAATCTGCGCGACTCGCTCGAGGTGCTGCCGCGTTCGCTGCTGCTCGTGGAGACCGACGCGCCGTTCCTCACACCGCACCCGCACCGCGGCCGGCCGAACGGCCCGTACCTGCTGCCGTGGACGGTGCGCGCGATCGCCGACTATCTCGGCACCGACGCCTCGATGCTGGCGGCGCAGCTGAGCTCCAACACCGAGCTCGTCTACGGCCACTGGGATGCCGAGCCGGTCACCTCGCCGGGCGACCCGTGGGCGGACCGCATCGAGGAGATCCCCGGGCATCCGGCCGACTTGACCGACGGGCCCGATCACTCGGGCTCCAGCGCTGCGGGCGCCTGACCCTTCCGCGATGACGATCCTGCCGTGAGCGCCCTTCTCGGCCCCGCAGAGGTGCGCGATCTCGCCGAGCAGCTCGGCGTGCAGCCGACGAAGCGGCTCGGGCAGAACTTCGTGCACGATGCCAACACGGTGCGACGCATCGTCGCCGCAGCCGGGCTTCCCGCCGGCGCGACCGTGCTTGAGGTGGGGCCCGGGCTCGGATCGTTGACGCTCGGGCTGCTGGAGGCCGGGCATCCGGTTGTCGCCGTGGAGATCGACGCGCGCCTCGCCGCCCAGCTGCCGCGCACGGTCGAGGCGCTGCAGCCGCATGCCGAGCTCACGGTCGTGACCGCTGACGCTCTGCGCATCGATGCCGACGCTCTGCGGGGGGCTGAGAACCCACCGACGGCTCTCGTCGCGAACCTGCCCTACAACATTTCGGTACCGGTGCTGCTGCACCTGCTCGCCACCGTGCCGAGTCTGGAGCGCACCCTGGTCATGGTGCAGGCCGAGGTCGGCCACCGCATCGCCGCGCCGCCGGGATCGAAGGTGTACGGCAGCCCGAGCGTGAAGGCGCGCTGGTACGGGCCGTGGCGCGTCGAGGGCACCATCAGCCGCCACGTGTTCTGGCCAGTGCCGAACGTCGACAGCGTGCTGGTGGGCATGACGCGCACGCCGCCTCCCGGCTCGGAGGCCGACCGTGTGCGGCTCGGACACATCGTCGATGCGGCGTTCGGGCAGCGTCGCAAGATGCTGCGGCAGGCGCTGGCTGAGCTCTACGGGTCGTCCGGCGCGGCGACGGCCGCCGTGGAGACGGCCGGGCTCGATCCGACGGCGCGGGGCGAGCAGCTCGGCTTCGACGACTTCCTCCGGCTCGCGCAGGCACCCTCGTGGTGACCGCCGCGCGGCCGGAGGGCGTCGGCCCGGTGCTGGGCTGGCCCGCCGAGCATCCTGTGCCGGTCATCCTCGGCGGAGTCGGGGTGGGCTTTCTCGTGGGAGCGCTCGTTCCCGACCTCGCGGGGGCACCGGATGCTCTGGTCGCCGCGGTCGTGGCCGTCGCGATCGCGATCACGCTGCTGCCCGTGCCGCTCATCTCGCTCGGCCGAGCAGTCGTGGATCGCCGTTTCCTTCTCGCCGTGGTGGGGCTCAACGTCGTTGTGTCGCCCGTGCTCGCGCTCATCCTCAGTCGCGTGGTCTTCCGCGACCCCGACCTGCAGCTCGGGCTGCTGCTCGTGCTGCTGGCCCCCGGGGTCGGCATCGTCGCCATCTTCGTGCGGCGAGCCGGCGGGGCGGTCGAGTCGCTGCTCGCGACCGCGCCCCTCATGCTCGTCATCCAGGCGGTGAGCCTGCCGACGCTCATGGTGCTGTTCACGGCGGGCGACGGCTTCCTGAGCCTCGACCTCTCGCGCCTGCCGCTCGCGGTGCTGCTCGGCATCGTCACCCCCGCGGCGGTCGTCACCGTCGTGCAGCTGATCGCCGCTCGCGCACCCCGTCTGCAGCGCGCCAGCCGCCGGGGAGCGGCACTCGCCGTGCCGGCGACGGCGATCGCGGCCGGCGTCGTCGCCGCGGTGTGGCTGCCGCGCGCCGCGGAGCGCAGCGAACTGCTCGTCGCCGTCGCCCCCCTGTTCGGCGTCTACCTCATCCTCATGACCCCGGTCGGCATCCTCGTCGGCACGGCCGCGGGCCTCACCCTCTCGCAGGTGCGTGCCGTGACGTTCAGCGGCGCCGCACGCAACGGCCTCCTCGTGCTGCCGATCGCCATGGCGTTCGAGTCGGGTTTCGAGCTCGTGCCGGTGGTCGTCGTACTCGGTATCGGCATCGAGGTCGTGGGGCTCTTCGTGTACCGCCTTCTGGTGCCGAGCGTCACGCAGCAGTCGCGCGGCCCGCTCGCGCAGGACTAGGAGAACGCGCGCCAGGCTGCTCGCATAGGCTGGTGACATGACGGCAGCGGCGACCCCTCCTGTGGTGCACGCGAGGGCGCCGGGCAAGATCAACGTCTTCATGAAGGTCGGCGCTCTCCTCGACGACGGCTACCACGACGTCGCCACGGCCTACCAGGCGATCTCACTCTACGAGGAGGTCTTCGCCCGTGATGCGGACGACTTCTCGGTGCGCTTCCGTGGCCCGATCGACACGCGCGACCTCACGACCGACGGCAGCAATCTCGCCATTCGCGCTGCCCGACTGCTCGCCCGCACGACCGGCTATCGGGGCGGTGTCGCGCTCGACATCGAGAAGCACGTACCGGTCGCCGGCGGCATGGGGGGCGGCTCTGCCGACGCGGCCGCGACGCTCGTAGCGTGCGACCACCTGTGGGGCACGCGACTGGGCCGAGACGAGCTGCAGACTCTCGCCGCCGAGCTCGGCGCAGACGTTCCCTTCGCCCTCATGGGCGGCACGGCCGTCGGCACGGGTCGGGGTGACCGGCTCTCACCCGCCCTCGCGCAGGGCACCTTCCACTGGGTGCTGGCGCTTGCCGACTCCGGCCTGTCGACGCCCGAGGTCTACGCCGAGCTCGACCGGCATCGCGAGCGCCACGCGAGCGACATCGCTCCGGCGCCAGAGCAGCCGGCGGTCGAGGTCGAGGTGCTGCAGGCCTTGCGCGCGGGTGACGCCCATCAGCTCGCCGAGTACCTCTACAACGAGCTGCAGGCGCCCGCCCTGCACCTGCAGCCGGAGCTCGCGCAGACCCTCGAGCAGGGCGAGCTGCAGGGAGCACTCGCGGGCATCGTCTCCGGTTCGGGGCCGACGGTCGCCTTCCTGGCGGCCGATGCGGATGCCGCGCTCGAGCTGCAGGTAGCGCTCAGTGCGTCCCGGCTGACGGTGCTGCGGGCGACGGGTCCTGTGCACGGTGCACGGGTCGTCTCGGGCTGACGCCGATCAGGCTCAGCAGCACGATCGCGATCGCTCCTCCGACGAGCGCGATGTCGGCCACGTTGCCGACGAAGAACCCGAAGTAGTCGATGAAGTCGACGATCTCACCGCGCCCGAAACCCGGCTCACGGAACAGTCGATCGCCGAGGTGGCTGATCGCCCCGCCCAGCAGTGCTCCGCCCGCCAGGGCCCACGGCACGCTCGAGATGCGCGCCACGAAGACGGCGATGCCGACCACCGCGATCGCGGCGACGATAGCCAGGATCCACGTGTAGTCGCCGCCGATGCCGAACGCCGCACCGGGGTTGTAGACGAGGCGCCATTCGATCGCGTCGCCGATCACGGGCACACCGACGCCGCGCTCGAGGGTGGCCTCCGCCCAGTACTTGGTGCCTTGATCGAACAGGATGATGCTCGCCGCCCACACCAGGGTCCACGGCAGAACCTGGCGGATCGGTCGGGTCTCGACCGGCTCCACCGCACCGGGCGCGCTCGCCCCCGGCAGGGGTTCGTCAGTGGGGGCGGAGTCGGCGGGCGTCGGGCGAGACTCGTCGGCAGGCATTCCCCTATTCTGCCCTGCCGCGCCCAGGACCAGCACCTAGGCTGTGCCGAATGGCCCACCTGCTGGGAGCCGAGCAGCTCCGCGTCGAATACCCCACCCGCATCGTCCTCGAGGGCGTCACGGTGGGCGTCGGCGACGGCGACCGCATCGGCGTCGTCGGGCGCAACGGCGACGGCAAGTCCACCCTGTTGCGCATCCTCGCCGGCCTCCAGGAGCCCGACGACGGCCGCGTCACGCGCCGCCGCGGCGTGACCCTCGGGATGCTCGACCAGACCGATGACCTGGGCACGGGCCGCACGGTCATCGACACCGTCGTCGGCGGCCGCGACGAGCACGAGTGGGCGGGCGACGCAAACGTGCGCGACGTGCTCGCGGGGCTCATCGCCGACATTCCCGGCAGCACACTGGTTGACGACTTGAGTGGCGGGCAGCGGCGCCGCGTCGCGCTCGCCGCGCTCCTCAGCAGGGAGTGGGACATCGTCGTGCTCGACGAGCCGACCAACCACCTCGACATCGGCGGCGTCGCCTGGCTCGCCGAGCACCTGAAGCGGCGCTGGCCGCGCGGTCAGGGCGCCCTGCTCGTCGTGACGCACGACCGGTGGTTCCTCGACGAGATCAGTCAGGACACGTGGGAGGTGCACGACCGCATCGTCGAACCCTTCGAGGGCGGCTACGCCGCATACGTGCTGCAGCGCATGGAGCGCGACCGCCAGGCGGCCACCATGGAGTCGAAGCGGCAGAACCTCATGAAGAAGGAGCTCGCCTGGCTGCGACGCGGCGCCCCTGCCCGCACGGCCAAGCCGAAGTTCCGCATCGAAGCGGCCAACGCGCTCATCGCCGACGTGCCTCCCCTGCGCAACACGGTGGAGCTCGCGCAGATGGCGACTTCGCGCCTCGGCAAGGACGTCATCGACCTGCTCGACGTGAGTGTGAGTTTCGGCGACACCGAGATCCTCCACGACGTCGAATGGCGCATTGCGCCCGGCGAGCGCACGGGCATTCTCGGCATTAACGGCGCCGGCAAGTCGACCCTGCTGAAGCTCATCGACGGCTCGCTCGAGCCGACCACCGGCCGCGTGAAGCGCGGCAAGACCGTCGTCGTCGCGACGCTCGACCAGCAGCTGGGCGACCTGAGCGCCGTCGCCCACCAGCGCGTGAGCGCCGTGATCGCCGAGAAGCGCACGACCTATGTGACCGGCGGCAAAGAGCTCACGCCGGGGCAGCTGCTCGAGCGCATGGGTTTCACCTCGGCACAGCTCTCGACTCCGGTGAAAGACCTGTCCGGTGGCCAGAAGCGCCGCTTTCAGCTGCTGCTCATCCTGCTCGACGAGCCGAACGTGCTCATCATGGACGAGCCCACGAACGACATGGACACCGACATGCTCGCCGCGATCGAGGACCTGCTCGATTCGTGGCCGGGCACGCTCATCGTCGTGAGCCACGACCGCTACCTGCTGGAGCGCGTGACCGACAACCAGTACGCGATCCTGGGCGGCCGGCTGCGGCACCTGCCGGGTGGCGTCGACGAGTATCTGCGCATCGCGGCGTCCGCCGCGGCGCCCACGGGATCGCAGGATGCGGGGCGCGCGACCGTCGCCTCCGTCACCGAATCGGGCGGAGCATCCTCGACCCCTGCCCCGGCCTCACGGCTGTCTGGTGCCGAGAAGCGCAACGCTGAGAAGGAGCTCGCTGCCGCCGACCGCAAGATCGCGAAGCTGCAGGGCCAGATCGACGCGCTACACGTGCAGCTCGCCGAGCACGATCCCGCCGACTACACCGGGATGGCTGCCCTGCACGAGCAGGTGCGCGCGCTCGAGGCGCAACTCGCAACGGTCGAGACGCGCTGGCTCGAGCTCGGCGAGCTGCTCGGGTAGGCTGGTACGGCGCCGTCACGGCGCAAACCTTCAGCGCGGTGCCGCGCCCCCTGCTTCTTGTTCTCGGCCTCCTCGGCCCCACCAGTTGGGAGCCTTCGTGGCTGCTTCTCCCCGTGCCCTCCTGCGCTCGTCGCAGACGATCACTGCTCTGCGCAGCCCGCGTATCCTCACCCGCGAGGTTCTCGCGGGTCTCGTCGTCGCGATCGCGCTCATCCCCGAGGCGATCTCGTTCTCGATTATCGCGGGCGTCGACCCCCGGGTCGGCCTGTTCTCGTCCTTCGTCATGGCCGTCTCGATCGCCTTCCTCGGCGGACGCCCCGCCATGATCACCGCGGCGACGGGGGCGATCGCACTCGTCATCGCACCGGTCGCGCGCGAGTACGGCACGGACTACTTCATCGCCACGGTCATCCTCGGCGGGCTCATCCAGGTCGTCATGGCGGCGGCGGGCGTCGCGAAGATCATGCGCTTCATCCCGCGCTCCGTGATGGTGGGCTTCGTCAACTCGCTCGCGATCCTCATCTTCACGGCGCAGTTCCCGTACCTGTTCGGCGTGCCGTGGGAGGTCTACCCCTTCGTCGCCCTCGGTCTGCTGATCATGATCGGGATGCCCCGTCTCACGACCGTCGTGCCCGCTCCGCTCGTCGCGGTCGTCGTCGTGACGGTGCTCGTGGTGTGGATGTCGATCACCATGCCCACCGTGGGCGATCAGGGCGAATTGCCCGAGAGCCTGCCCGAGCTGCTGTGGCCGGATGTTCCGCTGAACCTCGAGACGCTCGGCATCATCGGGCCGTACGCAATCGCGCTCGCGGTCGTGGGCCTGCTCGAGTCCCTCCTGACGGCGAAGCTCGTCGACGACATCACCGACACCCCGTCTCGCAAGACCCGCGAGGCGTACGGGCAGGGCGTCGCCAACGTGCTCAGCGGCCTGTTCGGCGGCATGGGCGGGTGCGCGATGATCGGCCAGACGATGATCAACGTGAAGGTATCCCGCGCCCGCACGCGGCTGTCGACCTTCTTCGCGGGGGTGTTCCTCCTCGCCCTCGTTCTGCTGCTCGGCGACGTCGTCGCCGTCATCCCGATGGCCGCTCTCGTCGCCGTCATGATCATGGTGGCCTACGCCACTTTCGACTGGCACAGCGTGCAGTGGAACACCCTGAAGCGCATGCCCAAGAGTGAGACCACCGTCATGGTGGCGACCGTCGTCGCGGTCGTGATCACGCACAACCTCGCGATCGGCGTCGGGTTGGGGGTCATCGTCGCGATGGTGCTCTTCGCCCGCAGGGTCGCGCACTTCGCGACCGTCGACCGTCGCATTGTCGAGGAGCGGGACGGCACCTTCTCCGCGCTCTACCGCGTCAACGGGGAACTGTTCTTCGCCTCCAGCAACGACCTCACGACACAGTTCCAGTACAAGGACGACCCGGACGAGATCGTCATCGACCTCTCCCGGTCGCACATCTGGGACGCGTCGACGGTGGCGGCACTCGATGCGATCACGACGAAGTACGCCCGCTACGGCAAGACCGTCGAGATCATCGACATGAACGATGCGTCGTCAGCGCTGCACGGGCGGCTTGCCGGCCACCTGGGCGCCGCGCACTGACCGAGGCGGGCGCCTCGCGACCCATCGTCAGCGGGTGAGCCCCATCTGCAGGTCGACGCGGTAGCCGTTCTTCGTGGCGGCGATCACGATCGGGATGCGCGGCTTGTCGCCGCGACCCTCCAGCCGGCGGATCGCCTCGTCGACGACGCCCTCGAGCCCGCGCGGAACGGTGCCGACCACGCCGCTCACGCGGCGCCCGGCGAAGACGCGGATCTCAAGCGGAGCATCCACCTTCTCCTGCTCGAGAGAGCGGGCCGGTGTCGCCGTGGTGAGCGTCTCGGGATCTTCGCCGCTGAGCGCCGCGAGCTCGTCCTGGTGGGCGTCGCTGCCCGCGAGCCGCATCGTGGTCGACTTCTTGTTCGGCACGAGGTCGTAGTCGTAGTCGTCGAGCGAGCCGCTGCCGCGGTCATGCTTCGGCAGGTGGGCGTCAGCGGTGGGGGAGCGTCGCCAGAAGGGCATGCGCCGATGCTAGCCGCTGCTGCCGCGCTGCGAATCGGCCACGACCGTCACGGTGCGCGGGTAGAGCAGCACAGCGAGCCCGACGGCGATCGCGGCGCCCAACAGCTGCGCGGCGATGAAGCCCGGGGCGCTCGCCGGGGCGATTCCCGCGAAGGTGTCTGACAGCATCCGCCCGATCGTGATGGCCGGGTTCGCGAAGCTCGTGGACGCGGTGAAGAAGTACGCCGAGCCGATGTAGGCGCCGACCGCGGCGGCCACCCAGTCGAGCCGGTTCGAGCGCACGAGCGCCAGGATGACGAGTACGAGACCCGCCGCGGCAACGACCTCGGCGAGCAGGGTGGCGGCGGTCGCGCGCTCGGTCGTGCTGATGGTCACGGCGGGCAAGGCGAACATGGCGTTGGCGAGAACCGCGCCGGAGGCGCATCCCGCGACCTGTGTGGCGACGTACGCGGGCGCATCGCGCCACCGCAGGCCGCCGAGGGTCGCGATCGCGAGGGTCACGGCGGGGTTGAGGTGAGCGCCGCCGACGGGGCCGAACACGAGGATGAGCACGGTGAGGCCCAACGCCGTGGCGATCGCGTTGATGAGCAGCTGCACGCCGACGTCGGGCGTGAGCGTCGTCGCCATGATGCCCGAGCCAATGACGATCGCCGCCAGCAGTGCGCTGCCAAGGTACTCGGCGAGCAGGCGGCGGGGCAGCGGGGCAGCGGTCATGCGTCGTCGGCTCAGACGGTCACGAGGAGGTGGGCGACCGAGTCGAGCGAGCCGGGCACGAGGCGGAAGTACGCCCACGTGCCGCGCTTCTCGCGCTCGAGGTAGCCGGCGTCGACGAGTACCTTCAGGTGGTGCGAGACGGTCGGCTGGCTGAGGCCGAGCGGCGCGGTCAGGTCGCACACGCAGGCTTCGGCGCCCTCGCTCGCGGCGACGATCGAGATGAGCCGCAGCCGCGCGGGGTCGGCGAGCGCCTTGAGCGAGCGGGCGAGATCGTCGGCATGGTCGGCGCTGATCGTCTCCCGGGTGAGGGGCGAGCAGCAGGCTGCGACGTCGATGACGGGCAGCAGTTCTCGGGTCGTCATGCGAGCATCCCCTCGTTCACCGCGCGTTCACGCGGGCTCGGTGTCATGGACATCGATCGCTGGAGCGAGCGTATCCTCTTCATTGACACTCATCAATACGGCGGACCGCTCAGGTGACACCGCCCACGCCCAACCCTTCGGGAGCATTCGTGACTGACACCCCCACCGTCCTCTTCGTCTGCGTGCACAACGCGGGGCGCTCGCAGATGGCGGCGGGGTATCTGCGCCACTTCGCCGGCGACCGGGTCGAGGTGCTCTCTGCCGGCTCGGAGCCGAAGGATCAGATCAACCCGGTCGCCGTCGAGGCGATGGCGGAGGAGGGCATCGACATCGCGGGCAGCGCTCCGAAGGTGCTCACGACCGACGCCGTGCGGGCATCCGACGTCGTTATCACGATGGGCTGCGGCGACGCGTGCCCGATCTTTCCCGGCAAGCGCTACGAGGACTGGCAGCTCGACGACCCGGCCGGGCAGGGCATCGAGTCGGTGCGCGTGATCCGCGACGACATCAAGGGCCGCATTCAGGCGCTTCTCGCCGAGCTCGTCCCCACCGCCTGAGCCCGACTGGCCGTACGATGTGAGGGTGACCGAGCCCCTCGACGCCATCGCCATCGCCGCCGAGGTCTTCGCGTGGCTCGCGCTCCCCGTCGGCATCGTCCTCCTCGCGGTCGGCATCGGCCGCCGGGCCTGGTCGAGCCGATACACGACGGCGAAGGCCGTCGTCGCGACGGTGCGCGACCGCGACGCGAAGATCCGCTGGTTCGGCGCGGAGGGCGACGTGCGCGAGAGCACCTCGCCGCTCACGGGCCAGATCCCCGCAGTCGGGGATGCCCGCACCGTCTGGGTGCATCCCTCGCGGCCCGACACGCCCCGCCTCGACGACCCCGCGCATGACGGCCGCGTGCTGCTGACTCTCGGCGGCATCCTCACGACGGTCGGCGCCATCGCGACGATCATCGCGTTCGTGCTGCCGCTCATGGCGAGCGCGTAGGCGTCGCTCAGGCGGGCAGCTCGTCGAAGCCGGCGCCGAGCGTGCGCAGAAGGTCGGCGAGCTGAGTCTGGTCGGCGCGTGGCAAGCGCTCCAGCAGCTCGGCCTCGCTCTGCAGCAGCACGCCGATGGCGCGATCGACGCGGCTGCGCCCCTCCGCCGACATCCTGACCCGGATGCTGCGCCCATCGTTCGGGTCGGTATGACGCTCGACGAGCCCGCGCACGGTGAGCCGGTCGACCCGATTGGTCATCGTGCCGCTCGACACGAGCGTCTGCTGCAGCAACGCCTTGGGGCTCAACTCGTAGGGTTCGCCGGCGCGGCGCAGGGCAGAGAGCACGTCGAACTCCCACGACTCGAGCTCGGAGGCCGCGAACGCGGCCTTGCGTGCACGGTCCAGGTGGCGCGCAAGTCGGCTCACACGTGAGAGCACCTGCAGCGGTTCGACGTCGAGGTCGGGGCGCTCGCGGCGCCACGCGTCGACGATGCGGTCGACCTCGTCCGGCTGCGTCATCCCCCCATTATCGAGGTGCGAGCCTGCACATCGCTCGGCGGGCGCACGAGCCTCGCTCTGGCAGACTGGATGCGGCTCCTCGCGGGAGCACGATCCGCCTTGGTGTAATGGCAGCACGACAGCCTTTGGAGCTGTGAGGTCCAGGTTCGAGTCCTGGGGGCGGAGCGGCGCCACAGCGCCGCTCCGGCGTGAGAGTAGCTGGAGCCCTGCCGTGAGTTGGCGTCGACACCGCGATGGTTGACGCGATCTCTCACGTGCGCGCAACAACATGACGCCTGATGAGTGCGACGAGCGCTTCAGTGTTGATTTCTAGTTGCGGTCGTGTGGAGCGAGCGCTCAGTGATGTCGCAATGTCCGTCAAGGCGCGTTGCGCATCGCGCCGAGCGGCTCTCTGCGGCTTGTTGAGCGTCCATCCACCGATCGAGTCCGGCTCGAGATTCTCGACGATCCATAGGAGGTTGTGCAGGTCAACGAGGTCGCGGTCGGCTCTCCGGCTCCGAAATGAACTCGCCTTGATCACGGTGGCAATCTCGACCGTCGGCACGCGTGCGGCGAACGTCAGCACTTCGCCGTCACGTAATTCGACACTTGCCCGAATGACTATCGGCTCGCTGGCAAGTGCGAGGCTCAGTCCCGGCGCCGCGTCGAATCCGCGCCCTCCGAGTTGCTCGGTCTGGAATCGACCTGTGCGACTGGGCACGAGCAGGTCGATCTGCCGCTCTTGTCTGGTGTAACTGTTGCCGGACTGCGCCTCGTAGCCCGCCTGAATGAGCAGGTGGTGAGCAACACCGGAGCTGGCGAGTTCGGTGTCAATCGCGGCATCGGCATCTGCGGTACGACGGGGCACTGCCTGCCTCGCGGGAAACGCCGTGAGGAGAAGATTGACCATCTGGCCGCCAACCACGCGAACGTTGTGGAGACGCGTGATGTCGCATACGTCCGCCAGTGCGCGGTAGGCCAGGTCGTCGGCAGTGCTCGTGGAGATCGTGATGGCGTCGACCTCAATCACTGTCGTGCCATCCGTCTGTGGCGTAGTGAATGAGCCGCTCCACGGCTTGATCCACATCGGAGCCCCCGCTTTCGCGAACGTCGTACGCGCAGAGAAGGGGATCGACAATGGCGTTCTCGCTGATCTTCTTTCGTGCGTAAGCGGCGGCGATCGGCCAGATCGTCTGGTCTGCCGGCACGGTGACGGCCAGAGTCGCTTTCCCGGGCGTCGACTCTGCGAAGCCTTCCGCGGCGAGCCGGAGCCCTGTTCGGGCGTAGACGACGGCCGTTCTGGGCGTGCGCCACGGAACCATGAGGTCTGCCGCGGCGTCTCCCGACCACAGCACGGTCTCATCATGACGCGACGCGAGCTGTGCCTGCTGAACGATCGGGTTGAGTCCGTACCAGTACTGCGTGATCCCTCCGGCCCCCGGGTATTCGGTCATGAAGAGCTCCGCAACTTCCCGCCGATCAGTCGCGACCCATCCTTGAGACGTCTTCTTCGCGCGACCTTGCAAACGACTGAGATTCTGCGAGACCGCCGCTTGCGTCACGCCGATCTCCGCTGCGAGTTCTCGTTGCGTACGTGGACGTCGACTGCGGACAAGTGCTCGGAGTAGGCCGAACCGCGCCCACGCGGTCCTTCCCCGATGTGCGCGGATCGCCGAGTGCTGTGGCTCTGGTTCGTACCGTTGACGGTTCCACCAGACGACTCCGTCTGTGGTTGCGACTACAGCGATGTTGGCGTCACCTGATGCGAGGCGGGCGAGACTCTCCGTCAGACGTGGGACGACGTAGACCACGACACGGTCTTCGCGCTCGGCGGCAATGTCTGAAGGAGAGGGCGGTGATTGTCTGGTGCGCAGCCGCGCGTGGCGGCCGGCGATCTCGGCGTCAGTGGAGCTCTTCACCTCGACGGTGATACCCGATGCTGTGAGCAAGTCGATGGCAGCGCTTGCGGTCGTTGCCATGGGTTCTACCCCTCACAGTCATAAGCTTGTCCAGTCATCATCAATATAACTTATATCGCTTGAGTCCACTACAACTTATATCGACAATGCCGGAATTCGCACCGAGACTCCCTGACGCCGCATGCTGATTGACAATCGACTGTGACGTAGCTGCCGGGCTGACCTCACGACCTACCGCACCGGCTCCGGCACACACAGGGGAGCAACCAGTGACCCGCATGAGGACCAAGATTGTCGCGGCGGTTTTCGAAGACGCGCTCTGGGCTTCACACCATCGACGGCGCTCGAGCTTGGGTGCTGCCGAATCCATGCACGGCGCTGTGCGCAATCATCAAGCGTCTCCTACGCGAGTGCGGCTACACGCCCGACCAGGCGTCGAGCGCGACGTAGCGGGAGCACGCATAGGCTGAAGCGCTGGCTGCGGCGTGGGCACAGTAGTCTTCGATCAAAGGGGAAGCTGATGGGCAAGCTTGCCGGCTCCGTTGCCGTCATGTTGACGATCGTAGGAACACTGCTGTTGATGGGTCTTGCTGTCGGAGCTTGGCAGGCCATGTTCGAGGGCGCGAGTTGGGCAGGCGTTGGCCCTCTCGTGATTCCCACGATCGCCGCACTTGCTCTTGGCGCCCTGTTCGAGCGGGGGGCGAAGTCGGCGGGTTGGGATGTCACAACGTGGAAGCCGGTTGATCCACGGGCGCCATCGTCGACAACCAACTCTTCTCAGGGACACGGCAGTGCGGAGCCCGACGGAGCACGGGTCTTAGCGATGGACGGATTCCTGGCAAGTTACGGGAGTGTCGACGTCGACTGGCGTCGACGGTGGGATGAGGCGCATGCGACTGCCGCGTCGATACCTCCGTTCGAGCATCGTCCCTATTGGTCACCGATCGGCCCGCACGGGGAGCTCGTTCCGATCACCCATCTGGCGTTCTATGGGGTAGACCACCGCCGACGAATGTCGATGGACAGCAGCACACCTCAGGAGCTACGAGATCTCATGAAGAATGATCCGGACCCGGGCGTGCGTGCCAACGCATCGCGCACTCTGTGAGCCTCGGGCATTCTGGGAATCGCCGCGAAGACTACGTCCGGCGTTGGATCCACCCCAAGGCCGATGGTGGAGGGTGTCCACGAGCGTTGCAGCTACAGGCCTAAACCGCGACACGTCGTGCTGTGCGAGATGATGGACTCATGACCGACAGCCACCTTGCCGTCATCGTTCTCGCCGCCGGGCAGGGCACGCGTATGAAGTCGCGCACCCCGAAGGTGCTGCACCCGCTTGCGGGCGTGCCGCTCATCGGCCACGTTCTCGCGACAGCCCGCGCCCTCGACCCCGCGCACGTCGTCGCCGTGGTGCGGCATGATCGCGACGCGGTCGCCGCCGCGATCACCGAGCTGGATGCTCACGCGATCATCGCCGACCAGGACGAGATTCCCGGCACGGGCCGAGCAGTCGAGGCGGGTCTCGCCGCGCTGCCCGACGACTTCGATGGCGACGTGCTCGTCGTCTCGGGTGACGTGCCGCTCCTCGACGCCGAGACTCTCGCCTCCCTGCTCGCGCGGCACCGCGGCGCGGAGGCCGCCGCGACCGTGCTGAGCGCCGTGCTCGATGACGCGACCGGGTACGGCCGCATCGTGCGCGACCCGGCCGGGGCGCTCGATCGCATCGTCGAGCAGAAGGACGCCTCCGACGACGAGCTCGCCGTGACGGAGATCAACTCGGGCACCTACGTCTTCAGCAGCCGTCCGCTCCGCGACACCCTCGCCCTCGTCTCGACCGACAACGCGGCGCAGGAGAAGTACCTCACCGACGTCATCGGTCTGCTGCGCGGCAGCGAGCATCCCGTCGCCGCCCTGCCGGCCGGCCAGAGCTGGATCGTCGCCGGCGTCAACGACCGCGTGCAGCTCGCCGACGCGGCCCTGCGCCTCAACCAGATGATCGTGCGCGGCTGGCAGCTCGCCGGCGTCACCATCAGCGACCCCGCGAGCGTGTGGATCGACCGCACCGTCACGCTCGAGGAGGACGTCGAGATCCTGCCAGGCACGCAGCTCAAGGGCGCAACGGCGATCGCGCGCGGCGCCGTCGTCGGCCCCGACACGACCCTCACCGACTGCGAGGTGGGCCAGGGCGCACGCGTAAGCCGCACCGACGGCACTCTCGCCGTCATCGGGGCGGGCGCATCCGTCGGACCGTTCGCCTACCTGCGCCCCGGCACCCAGCTCGCCACGGACGGCAAGATCGGCACCTTCGTCGAGACCAAGAACGCGGTGATCGGGGTCGGCAGCAAGGTGCCGCACCTGAGCTACATCGGCGATACGACCGTGGGGGAGGGCTCCAACATCGGCGCCGGCACGATCACCGCCAACTACGACGGCGTGCAGAAGCACCGCACCGAGGTCGGGTCGCACGTGAGGAGCGGCTCGCACAACGTGTTCGTCGCCCCCGTTAGGATTGGGGACGGAGCGTACACGGGAGCAGGAACGGTGGTTCGCAAGGATGTTCCGGCTGGCGCCCTGGCGGTGAACCACGCACCGCAGCGCACTGTTCCACGGTGGGTGGCGGCGAATCGCCCGGGGACGGCTGCGGCGAAGGCGGCAGCGGCCGCATCCGCGCACGATGAGGACTCGGCGACCGAGTAGGCGACCAGAACACGACAAGTCGCACAACGCGGCGGAAGGCGGGCAGCAGTGGCCAGCATCAAGATCACCGGCCAGAAGAGACTCGTCATCGTGTCGGGGCGCTCGCACCCCGAACTCGCCGCGCAAGTCGCCGACTACCTGCAGACCGATGTGGTGCACACTGACGCGCGCACCTTCGCCAACGGGGAGATCTACGCGCGGTACGACGAGAGCGTGCGCGGCTGCGACGCCTTCGTCATCCAGTCGCACGCCAAGCCCATCAACGAGGCGCTCATGGAGCAGCTCGTCATGGTCGACGCGCTCAAGCGCGCCTCGGCGAAGCGCATCACGGTCGTCGCGCCCTTCTACCCGTACTCGCGGCAGGACAAGAAGGGGCGCGGGCGCGAACCCATCAGCGCGCGCCTCGTCGCCGACCTCTTCAAGGCCGCCGGCGCCGACCGCATCATGAGCGTCGACCTGCACGCCGCACAGATCCAGGGGTTCTTCGACGGGCCCGTCGACCACCTCTTCGCGATGCCCGTGCTGCTCGAGCACTTCCGCGCCCAACTCGACCCCTCGACGCTCACGGTCGTGTCGCCCGACATGGGGCGCGTGCGTGTCGCCGACATCTGGAGTCAGAAGCTCGGCGCGCCCCTCGCGATCATCCACAAGCGCCGCGACCCCATGGTGCACAACCAGGTGACCGTGCACGAGATCGTCGGCGAGGTCGAGGGCCGTGTGTGCCTGCTCGTCGACGACATGATCGACACCGGCCGCACGATCGTCAAGGCGGCCGAGGCGCTCAAGAAGTCGGGCGCGACTGGCGTCGTCGTCGCGGCGACGCACGCGATCTTCAGCGACCCGGCCTTCGAGATCCTCCAGGACGAGGCGATCGATCAGGTCGTCGTGACCGACACACTGCCGGTGCCGGAGGACAAGCGCTGGGACCGCCTCACCGTGCTGCCCATCGCCCCGCTCCTCGCCCGCGCGATCCACGAGGTGTTCGACGACGGGTCGGTCACCAGCATGTTCGACGGCGCCGCCTGACCTGCCGGGGCACCTCTGCTTGGGCACAACTGTGCCCGTGAGCGGCAACTGCGCCGTCGGTAGCGCCCACAGTTGCCACTAGGCGGCGCACTCGCGCCCAGCGACCGCCCTACAGCGCGAGCAGCGCGCGGATGCACGCCTGGAAGACCTCGTGGTGAGCATCCACGTCTGCTCTCGTCGTCATGGGCGCCATGAGGGCCATGTTGTGGAACGGCGTGAGCATGATGCCCCGGTTCGCCAGGTAGAGGTGAATGAAGTCTTCCAACTCGCCGTCGGCGGCGTGCGCGGCCTCCGTTCCGTTGCGCGGGTACGGGCGCGCGAAGCGGTACTCGGCCCGCGCCCCGAGCTGGTTGATCGCCCACGGCAGGTCGTAGCGATCGAACAGCTCGTTCACGCCGTCGGTGAAGTACGTCGCCGTGTCGATCATGTGCGCGAAGGCCTCATCGGTGAGCACGTGCTCCAGCGTGGCGCGCATGGCGGCGACGGACACAGGGTTGCCCGCGAGGGTGCCGCCGACGCCGCCCATGTCGACGAGATCGAGGTCGTCGCGCGCGAGGGCACGCTCGGCGAATTCGGCAGACAGGCCATAAGCGCCGGTCGGGATGCCCCCGCCGATCGACTTGCCGATGACCACGAGGTCGGGGTCGAGTTCGTAGGCCCGCGTCATGCCGCCTGGCCCGGCCGAGAACGTGTGGGTCTCGTCGATGATGAGCAGCGCGTCGTACTGGCGGGTGAGCGCACGGACGCCCTCGAGGTAGCCGGGCCCGGGAAGCACGATGCCGATGTTGGTCAGCGCGGGCTCGATGAGCACCGCGGCCACGTCGCCGTGCGCGAGGGCGCGCTCGAGGCCAGGCAGGTCGTTGTACTCGGCAGCGCGAGAGGTCTCGGTCACATCGACGGGCGCGCCGACGTTTCCGGGGCGCGACATGCCCTCGCCGTCGGGCCCGACGACGATGAGTGACTCGTCGACCGATCCGTGATAGCAGTACGAGTGGAAGAGGATCTTCGGCTTTCCGGTGATCGCGCGCACGAGTCGAATCGCCCAGCGATTCGCATCCGTCGCCGTCAAGGAGAAGCTCCAGCGGTCCATGCGGAACCGGCGCGACAGCTCGGCGCCCACCCACTCGGCATCCTCCGTCGGCAGCATCGTCACAAGGCCGCCCTGCTCGCCGATGCGGCGCGTGACCGCCTCGATCACCGCCGGGTTCGAGTGCCCGGCCATCGCGCCCGTGTCGCCGAGGGCGAAGTCGATGTACTCGTGGCCGTCGATATCCCACACGCGGTTGCCCTGCGCGCGGTCGAGGTAGATCGGGAAGGCGCCCGACTTCTTGTTCATCCACGTCATGGGCACGCGGCCAAAAAGATGGTCAGCGCTCTCGTAGGCGGCGCGCGAGCGGGGTCGCGCCGCGGCGAAGGCGGCTTGCTCGCGCTCGGTGAGCTCGGCGAGGCGGGTGCGATCGATGACGGTCATGCGCTCATTCTGGCCCGGACTGGCGGGGAGAGTGCAGTGCGCGTTGGCGCGATGCCTCGCACCAGCCGTCAGGCGAGTCACACGCGCGTCGTGGGCACGAGTCGCGGCGGGCCCGGGATGAGTCCCAGAAGGGCAACCCGCACCTCGCCCGTGGGGGCGACGGCGTAGCAGTTCCACCCGAGCGTGTCGGGCGAACCGAGCTCGAAGGCCACACGGGAGGGCGTGCGCTCGTTGGCGTAGAAGTCGACCGCGATGCGGCACGACCTCTCCGCCGTGGATTGCGCGATCGCCCAGGAGGTGAGCGCGCCGGGCACGACCATGGCGACCATGGTGACAAGGGCGACAATGCGCATGACGCGGCGGCGTCGCTCCCACGGGGTGCGCGCCTCGTCGTCGAATCCGTCCCCGTAGTCAGGCTCCTCATCGAGCTCGCGGGGGTTCTCGTCGTTGGTCATCCCCTCCAGTGTCGCACTGGCCGCTCAGCGCCCGGTGCGCGCCGCTAGTCTGGCGTCCATGAGCTCGACCGCGCCGCCGCCGTCGCCCGGCGGGCTCGTCCGCAGCCTCGGGGTCGCCGGGGCGACGGGCATCGGCCTCGCCTCGATGATCGGCGCTGGAGCGTTCTTCGTGTGGGCGCCGGCGTCGGCGGTCGCCGGCGCGGGCGGGCTCCTCATCGCACTGCTCATCGCCGCCGTTGTCGCGACGCTCAACGCCCTCTCGTCGGCCCAACTGGCGATGGCGCATCCGGTCGCGGGCGGGACGTACTCGTTCGGACGTCGCTGGGTCGGCCCGTGGACCGGATTCGTCGCCGGGTGGCTCTTCGTGACCGGCAAAACGGCCTCGGCCGCGGCGATCGCCTCGATCGCGGGAGCGTACCTGTGGCCCGAGGCCCGCGTGCCTCTCGCCGTTGGCGTGCTCGCCATCCTCGCGGTGCTGAACATGACGGGAATCCGCGCGACGGCGCGAGTATCGATGATCATCGTGACCGTCGTGCTCGCAGGGCTCGCTGGGCTGCTCATCGCGGCCTATGCGCAACCTTCTTCCGGCACCTTCTTTCTCGACTTCACGCCCACAACGCCCTACGGCGTGCTGCAGGCAGCCGCCCTGCTCTTCTTCGCCTTCGCCGGCTATGCCCGCATGGCCACGCTGGGGGAAGAGGTGCGAGACCCGCGCCGCACACTGCCGCGGGCGATCCTGTTGGCCCTCGCCATCACGCTCGCCCTGTATGCCGTCATCGCGCTCACCCTCACCGACCGCTTCGCTTCGGGGATGCTCGCCGCGAGCTCCTCGCCCCTCGCCGACCTGCTCGCGCCGTCGTGGCGCCCGCTCGTGGCTGCGCTCGCCGGCATCGCCTGCCTGGGCTCGCTCGTGGCGATTCTCGCGGGCCTCAGCCGCACGTCGCTCGCGATGGCGCGCGCAGGCGACCTGCCGGGACCGCTCGCGCGGGTGTCGCCGCGCACGAACGCTCCCGTCGTCGCGGAGGGAGTGATCGCCGCGGTCGCTGTCGTGATCGTGCTGCTGATGGAACCGGCACAGCTTGTGGCGGCGTCGAGCGCCGCGGTGCTGCTCTACTACGCGATCGCGCACCTCGCCGCGCTGCGGCAGGAGGTGCAGCACCGCTGGCAGCCCCGCGCCATCGCCGTGGTGGGGCTGCTCGGCTGCGTTCTGCTGGTCGCCGCCCTGCCCTGGAGCTCGCTGCTCGGAACCGCTGCCCTCCTCGCGGTGGGGCTGCTGCTGCGTCTCCTCGCCGTCAGCCGTGGCGCCGCACCGCCGAGTCGACCCTGGGAGGACGCATGACCGAGAGCCACGCCGTCGCGGTGACGGGCGAGCCTACCCTGGGCGGCGCGTACCCGGTGAGCGCGTTCGCCGCGCACGCTGTGGGCGCGGTCGGTCTCGCACTCGCGACGCTGGCCGACGAGTCCGGAAGCCCCGCCGCGGATGGCGTCTCGCGGGGGAGTGAGGCCAGCGAGGGGGCGAGTGCGAGCGGTTCGGTCGTCGTCGACGGTCCTCTCGCCGACGCCTGGTTCTCGGCCGCGGTTCGCCCACTCCAGCCGCTCGCCTCGCCGTGGGATCCGGTCGCGGGCGACTACCGCACCGCCGACGGCTGGATTCGTCTGCACACGAACGCTCCTCACCACCGGGAGGTCGCTCTGCGCGTGCTCGGGGTGCAGGAGCCGGCGGATCGCGCAGCGGTCGCGGCCGCGGTCGAGCAGTGGAGCGGCGACGTGCTCGAGACGGAGGTCGTGATCGGGGGCGGATGCGCCGCGGTCATGCGGTCCGTCGAGCAGTGGGCGCGGCATCCTCAGGGCATCGCGGTAGCCGCGGAGCCTCTCGTCGCGGTGGACGTGCACGAGGAGGGTCGTCCTTTCCCCGCAGGCGTGCTTGAGCGGCCCCTCGCCGGTGTGCGCGTGCTCGACCTGACCCGCGTGCTCGCGGGTCCCGTCGCGACGCGCGTGCTCGCCCTGCTCGGCGCCGACGTGCTACGGGTCGATCCGCCGACATGGAACGAGCCCTCCGTTGCGCCCGACATGACGCTCGGCAAGCGGTGCACGCGCCTCGACACCAATGACGTGGAGGACCGTGCGGAACTGCTGGCTCTCCTCGCGGAGGCGGACATCCTCGTCCACGGCTATCGCCCCGGAGCCCTTGACTCGATGGGGCTCGATACAGCAACGCGCCAGCGCGTACGCCCCGGGCTCGTGGAGGTGCAGATCGACGCCTACGGCTATTCGGGCCCGTGGGCCGGGCGGCGCGGTCTCGACAGCCTCGTACAGATGTCCTCCGGCATCGCCCATCTCGGGATGCTGCATGCTGCTGCCGAGACACCGGTGCCCCTGCCTGTGCAAGCGCTCGATCATGCCACGGGCTGGTTCGCGGCGGCGGCAGCCCTGCGCGGGGTCGCACGGGCTCGTCACACCGGTGCGGGGTCGCTGAGCCGACTCTCGCTGGCGCGCACAGCGTTCGAGCTGCAGTCGCTGCGCGACGCCAGGCTCTCCTCGCAGACCGGCTCGGCCGCCGCATCCGCGTTCGCGACAGCGCCGGCGCCGTCCGACCTGCCGGGCCGCACGATCGACACCTTCTGGGGGGAGACCCTCGTGCTCGACCCGCCGCTGAGCGTCGCGGGCGTGCGCATCGAGTCGTTCATCGCGCCCCGCCCGCTGGGGTCGGACGAGCCGGCGTGGCAGTCCGACCTCGATGAGGCGCCGCCTTCGCGACGCACGGGAGCGATCGCGGACACCTCGGGCCGTGCGGTCGCCGCGCTCGGCGCCGGTCGCACGCTCGCGTGGGCGGTCGTGAGCGCAGCGCTCGTGTGGGGGCTGCAGGGCGCGGTCGGGCTGCTCGGCTCGCTCGCGCTGGGCGGTGCGCCGCAGCTCTACTTCTGGACGCAGCCAGAGTGGCTCGTGGGCGCCGCAGCTCAGGCCGCTGCCCTCGCCGGTGTCTGGTACGCGACGTCTCGGCGAGCGACGGTCGCGCCGGCCGTCGCTCTCACGACGCTCGCGGCCTATGCCGCGAGCGTTCTCATCACGGCTGCCGCAGGGGCACTGCGCGGGGGAGAGCCGATCTCGGGGGAGTCTGTCGCGACGGTGCTCGTCGTGTCACTCTCGACGGGTGCCGCTCTCGTCGCGCTCCTTGTGCCCGGGTTGCTGCTCTTCACCCGCTGGTTTGTGGGCCGCGTGAGCGGCGATCAGACCCTCGCGCGAGCGAAGTACTCCCGCACCGACCCGTAGGAACGTCGTCAGTGCGCGTCGACGGCGCTGATCTCGCTGCGGTCGCCGCTCCACAGCGTGTGAAACGTGCCCTCTTTGTCGATGCGCTTGTAGGTGTGGGCCCCGAAGAAGTCGCGCTGACCCTGCACGAGCGCGGCAGGCAGGCGGTCGGCGCGAAGACCGTCGTAGTAGGAGAGGGACGATGCGAAGGCGGGGGTCGGGATGCCGGCGAGCGCGGCGCCGGCGACGACCCGGCGCCAGGAGGGCAGGGCGCCGGCGACGGCGTCGGAGAAGTAGGGCGCGGTCACCAGCGCGACGAGGTCGGGCTGCTCGGCGTAGGCCTCGGTGATGCGGTTGAGGAAGCGAGCGCGAATGATGCAGCCCGCTCGCCAGATCTTCGCGATGTCACCCTTCTCGATGCTCCAGCCGTACTCCTCGGCGCCGGCGACGATCGCGTCGAACCCCTGGCTGTAGGCGATGATCTTGGACGCGAAGAGCGCGCGCCGAACATCCTCGATGAAGGCGTCGCGGTCGGTGACCTGCCACTTCTCGGCGCCCGAGGGCATGTCGGAGGCGGCCGCGCGCTGCGCGGGCTTGGAAGAGAGCGAGCGCGCGAAGACGGCCTCGGCGATGCCGCTCACGGGTACGCCGAGGTCGAGGGCGCTCTTGACCGTCCAGGCCCCGGTGCCCTTGGCGCCGGCCTGATCGAGGATGACGTCGACGAGGGGCTTGCCGGTCTCGGCGTCCACCTGGCGCAGCACTTCGGCCGTGATCTCGATGAGGTAGCTCTCGAGCTCGCCGGTGTTCCACTCGGCGAAGATGTCGGCGATCTCGGCGGGGTCGAGCCCGCCGACGCTGCGGAGGAGGTCGTAGCCCTCGGCGATGAGCTGCATGTCGGCGTACTCGATGCCGTTGTGGATCATCTTGACGAAGTGACCGGCGCCGTCGGTGCCGACGTGGGTGACGCACGGCTCGCCTTCGGCGACGGCGGCGATGGACTCGAGGATCGGCTGGAGGGTGACCCAGGCTTCGGCGGAGCCGCCCGGCATGATCGAGGGGCCGAGCAGGGCTCCCTCTTCGCCGCCGGAAATGCCGGCGCCGACGAAGTTGATGCCCGTCTCACGCACCGTCTTCTCGCGGCGGATCGTGTCGGTGAAGAGCGCGTTGCCGCCGTCGACGATGATGTCGCCCGGTTCGAACACCTCGGTGAGCGCGTCGATGACGGCGTCGGTGCCGCGCCCGGCCTGCACCATGATGATCGCGGTGCGCGGCGTCTGCAGCGACGCCGCGAACTCGGCGTAGTCCGTCGTCGCGATGAAGCCGGCCTCGGGGTGCTCGGTCAGCAGCGTCTCGGTCTTCTCGTACGACCGGTTGTAGACGGCGACCGTGTTGCCCTCGCGGCTGGCGAGGTTGCGGGCCAGGTTCGACCCCATGACGGCGAGTCCGACGACTCCGATGTTGGCGGTGGGCTGGGTCACGAGGTGCTCCTGCGGGTTCGGGGCGGCTGAGGTCTGCGCGGGCCGCGGGGCGCGACCGCACAGCGTCCTCCAGCCTAGAGCCTCCCCGCTCGAGCGGTTCGGCCGGTAGCGTGAAGCGCATGACCTCCCCCGACCCCGTCGTCGTCACCGCCTACTTCCACCCGCGCGCCGAGAGCCGCGATGCGGTGCTGAGCGCCTTGCGCACGGCGATTCCCCGAGTGCACGACGAGCCCGGGTGCGAGTTGTACGCCATCCACGATGCGCCGGACGGCAGCATCGTCATGCTCGAGAAGTGGAGCTCTGAGGCCGAGCTCGACGCGCACGGCAGCAGCGACGCCGTCGTCGAGCTCGTCGCCGCGCTCGAGGGGCTCCTGAGCGAGCCGGTCGCCGTCACCCGGCTCACCCCCGTCATCGTCGGTCAGCCGTCGCGGGGCGCGCTCTGAGCGGCCCCATCGCGCTCGTCCTCATGGGTGTTTCCGGCGCGGGCAAGACCACCGTGGGTCTCGCGGCCGCGGCGAGTTCGGGCGTGCAGTTTCTCGACGCTGACGACCTGCACGGCGAGGCGAACGTCGAGAAGATGCGGTCGGGCATCCCGCTCACCGATGACGACCGGGCGCCGTGGCTCGACGCGGTGGCGACATCGTTGCGCGACGACGCTCCGTGCATCATGGCCTGCAGCGCTCTGCGTCGCGCCTACCGCGATCGACTTCGAGAGGATGCTCCGCACACGGCGTTCGTGCTGCTGCGAGCATCGCGGCAGCTGCTCGCCGAGCGTCTCGCGGGCCGCAGCGGCCACTACATGACCGAGCGGCTGCTCGACTCGCAGCTCGCGACGCTCGATGACCCGGAGGACGACGAGGTCGTCATCGAGGTCGACGCCGCGCGCAGCGTCGAGTCGCTCGCCGAAGAGATCGCGGCGGTGTTCGCGGGCCCCGGGCTCGGGTAGACTGACGGGCGGACTTCGGCGAGGGAGCGTGCTTCACGCTCCGTGATCGACGCGGTGGGCAAGGCATTCACGGTCTTTCCTCACGCGTTCGCGCGTTCGAGACGACACCACAGACCGGGCCACGCGCCCACCGATCAAGGAGAATCAGCATGGCTGACCAGAACAAGCTCATCGCGGAGGACCGCACGTCCTTCGGCAAGGGCGCGGCGCGCAAGCTGCGCGCCACCCACAAAATTCCCGCGGTCGTGTACGGCCACGGCACCGACCCGCGCCACATCGCGCTGCCCGGCCACGAGACCGCGCTCCTGCTGCGCAAGTCGAACGTCATCGTCACGCTCGACATCGAGGGCGAGAAGCTGCTCGCGCTCGTCAAGGACGTGCAGAAGGACCCGGTGCGCCAGCTCATCGAGCACATCGACATGATCGTCGTGCGCAAGGGCGAGAAGGTCACCGTCGACGTCTACGTGCACCTCGAGGGCGAGTCCGCTCCCGGCACGATCGCGATGGTCGATCACAACACGCTCACCGTCGAGGCCGAGGCCACCCACATTCCCGAGTCGTTCACGGTCTCGATCGAGGGGCTCGAAGAGGGCAGCCAGATTCACGCCTCCGACGTGCAGCTGCCTTCCGGCACGACGCTCATCACCGACCCCGAGGCGCTCGTGGTCAACATCACCGTGCCGCGCGCAACGGTCGCCGAGGACGACGAGGCTGCCGAGAGCGAGACGGACGAGGGCGAAGCCGCCGAGGGAGAGTCGAGCGAGGCCGACGGCTCCGAGTCTGACGACTAGCGAGCAGAGCACCCCGTCACCATGTTCGGTCTGCAGCGACGCTCGCAGGCGAGTGCGGTGGACGGTAGCACCTGGCTCGTGGCCGGGCTCGGTAACCCCGGGCCCGGCTACGCCGGCAATCGACACAATGTCGGTGCGATGGTGCTCGACGAGCTCGCGGGGCGGCTGGGCGTGCGCTTCAGCCGCCACCGCACGACCACGATGCTCGCCGAGGGTCGCGTGCGCCCCGGCGGCCCCAAGCTCATCCTCGCGCGACCGCTGAGCTACATGAACACCTCCGGCGGCCCGGTCTCGAGCGTCGCGGCCTATTTCGGCATCCCCCCGGAGCGCACGATCGTCATCCACGACGACATCGACCTGCCGTTCGAGACGATCAAGCTCAAGGCCGACGGCGGTCACGGCGGCCAGAACGGCGTGCGCGACATCATCAAGGCGCTCGGAACGGCGGAGTTCCTACGTGTGCGCGTCGGCGTCGGGCGGCCTCCCGGTCGCCAGGAGGCGGCGGATTACGTCTTGCGCGACTTTCCGGCCACCGAGCGCGCGCGGCTGCCGTTCGTGCTGTCTGATGCCGCTGACGCGGTCGAGCTGATCGTCGACGAGGGTCTGCTCGCGGCGCAGCAGCGCGTGCACGCTCCGCGAGCCTGAGCGGGGCATCCCGCAGCGATGTCGAGGGTCAGGCCGGCCGCGTAGACTCGGGCGACGTGAGTCTCGAGCGGTTGATCCCTGCCCTGTCGCGCGCCCGCACCCTCGAGACGGCCCTCGAGACCGCGGCGCGCAGCACCGATTTCTCCGTCGTCGAGGGCCTGCGCGTTCCGCTCCTCGCGAGCCTCCTGGAGCGCCGCGACGGCCCTCAGTGCCTGCTCGTCATCGCCGCGACGGGCCGCGAGGCAGAGGCCGTGCAGCAGGCGCTCGCATGCGTCGCGCCGGGTGCGAGCATCCTCGACCTGCCCGCGTGGGAGACCCTGCCGCACGAGCGCTTGAGTCCCAGCGCCGAGACCGTTGGCCGCCGCATCCGCACGCTGCGAGCTCTCGCAGCTTGGGACGCCGATGAGGATGCCCGGCGCGGGGACCTCATCGTCGTCTCCTCTGTGCGCGCCGCGCTGCAGCCCCTCGCCATGGGCCTCACCGACGTGGAGCCGGTGCTGCTCGCCGCCGGAGGCCGAGGCCACGAACTCTCCGAGGTGACCCGCCGACTGGTCGATTTGGCCTACACGCGCGTCGACATGGTGACGCGGCGCGGCGAGTTCGCCGTGCGCGGCGGCATCCTCGACGTCTTTCCCGCCGTCGCAGAGCACCCGGTGCGCGTCGAGTTCTTCGGCGACGAGGTCGAGCAGCTGCGCGAGTTCTCGGTTGCAGACCAGCGCTCGTTGCCGGACGAGGTCGCGAGCGTCGAGCTGCCGCCCACGCGTGAGCTGCTGCTCACCGATGCTGTGCGGCAACGGGCGCGTGAGATGCAGCACGAGTTCCCGAGCCTGCAGCAGCTGCTCGAGAAGATCGGCGAAGGCATCCCCGTCGAGGGCATGGAGAGCCTCGCCCCCGCGCTCGTCGACGAGCTCGTGCCGCTCACGCACTACCTGCCCGCCGCGGCCTCGATCGCCGTCCTGAGCCCCGAGCGGGTGGCGACGCGCGCCGTGAGCCTCGCCGAGACGAACCGCGAGTTCCTCACCGCGGCCTGGCATGCCGCGACGGCGGGGGCAGAGGCCCCGATCGATCTCGACGCGGGCGACTTCCTCACGGTGAGCGGCCTGCGACTCGCGGCGGGCGACCGCGCGTGGTTCACCATAAGCGCGTTCGACGCCGACGATGCGGACGTGGTGCGCATCGACGCCTCCGAGCCTCCCAGCTTTGCGGGCACGAGCGCAGGGGCGGTCGATCACGTCGCCGATCGTGCGCGCGCGGGCTGGACGATGGTCGTCGTCGCCGGCGGCCATGGTCTCATCGAGCGCGCCGCCGACGTGCTCGCCGAGCAGGAGGTCGCTGCCCGCGAGGTTGCCGACCTGCCCGAGACCCTCGAGGCCGGGGTCGTCTACCTCGTGCAGGGCAGCGTCGAGCACGGCTTCGAGCTGCCGGAGCTGCGTCTCGGTCTGCTGAGCGAGACCGAGTTCTACGGCCGCAGCGCCGGCTACGACTCGCGACAGCCGAAGAAGCTCGCGAGCCGCCGCAAGACGCAGGTCGACCCGTTGCAGCTCACTCCCGGTGACCCCGTCGTGCACGTCACGCACGGCATCGGGCGCTTTCTCGAGCTCACGACGCGCGAGGTCTCCACGGGCGGGCGCAACGCAGTGAAGACGACCCGCGAGTTCCTCGTGCTCGAGTACGCGCCGTCGAAGCGCGGCTACCCGGGCGACAAGCTCTACGTGCCCACCGATCAGCTCGATCTCCTGAGCCGCTACGTCGGCGGAGAGTCGCCGACGCTCAGCAAGATGGGGGGCAGCGACTGGGCGGCCGCGAAGGGCCGCGCGCGGCGCGCGGTGCGCGACATCGCCGTCGAGCTGGTCAAGCTCTACTCCGCCCGCATGTCGAGCAAGGGCCACGCTTTCGAGCCGGATACTCCCTGGCAGCGTGAGCTCGAGGAGGCGTTTCCGTTCATGGAGACTCCCGATCAGCTCACGACGATCGACGAGGTCAAGCGCGACATGGAGGCGCCGATCCCCATGGACCGCCTGCTCGCCGGCGACGTCGGCTACGGCAAGACCGAGGTCGCGGTGCGCGCCGCATTCAAGGCCGTGCAGGGCGGCAAGCAGGTCGCCATGATCGTGCCGACGACCCTGCTCGTGAAGCAGCACGTGGAGACTTTCGCCGAGCGATTCGCGGGGTTTCCCGTCCACCTGCGCGCGCTCAGTCGCTTCCAGACCGACAAGGAGGCGAAGGAGACGCTGGAGGGGCTCGCCCAGGGCACCGTCGACGTGGTGATCGGCACCCACCGCATCCTCTCGCAGGGCGTGCAGTTCAAGGATCTCGGTCTCGTGATCATCGACGAGGAGCAGCGATTCGGCGTCGAGCACAAGGACGCGCTCAAGAAGCTCAAGACCAACGTCGACGTGCTCGCCATGTCGGCCACGCCGATTCCGCGCACGCTCGAGATGGCGGTGACGGGCATCCGCGAGATGTCGACGCTCGCCACGCCGCCGGAGGACCGCCACCCGATCCTCACCTACGTGGGGGCCTACAGCGACAAGCAGGTCGCCGCCGCGATTCACCGGGAGATGCTGCGCGAGGGGCAAGTGTTCTACGTGCACAACCGCGTGTCGAGCATTCAGCGCGTCGCCTCCCACCTCGCCGAACTGGTGCCGGATGCGCGCGTCGCCGTCGCCCACGGCCAGATGAGCGAGTCGCTTCTCGAGCAGGTCATGGTCGACTTCTGGGAGCGCAGGTTCGATGTGCTCGTGTCGACGACCATCATCGAGACGGGCCTCGACGTCGCCAACGCCAACACGCTCATCATCGACCGCGCCGACAAGTACGGCCTCTCGCAGCTGCACCAGTTGCGGGGGCGTGTCGGCCGTGGCCGCGAGCGCGCCTACGCGTACTTCCTGTACGACGAGTCGAAGCCGCTCACCGAGACCGCGCATGACCGCCTGCAGACCCTCGCCGCCCACACCGACCTCGGCGGGGGCATGCAGATCGCCATGAAGGACCTCGAGATCCGCGGGGCGGGCAACCTTCTGGGCGCCGAGCAGGCCGGGCACATCGCGGGTGTCGGCTTCGACCTCTACCTGCGCATGATCGGGGAGGCGGTGAGCACCTTCCGAGGCGACGCGGCCGCCGAGCAGACGGAGCTGCGGCTCGAGCTGCCCGTCGATGCGCGGATTCCCGAGGAGTTCATCGAGAGCGAGCGGCTGCGTCTCGAGGCCTACCAGAAGCTCTCGACCGCGGCGGCGCCGACGAGCGGCGAGGATGCCCTGGGCGCGGTTCTCGAGGAGCTGGCCGATCGATACGGCGACCCGCCCGCGCCCGTGCACGCTCTCCTCGCGGTGTCGAGGCTACGGCGACTCGCGCAGGGCCTCGGCTTGAGCGACGTCGTCGTCATGGGTCAGATGCTGCGCATCGTCGGCCTCGACCTGCCCGACTCGCGGCAGCTGCGCCTGCAGCGCATGTACCCGGGGGCGAAGTACCTCGCGCAGCAGCGTGCGGTCGCCGTGCCGCTGCCGAAGGATGCGAGCGACGACGACCTCATCGAGTGGGTGGGTCGTACGCTGGAGAACCTCTACGCGGCTGAGCCGGCGCCCTCCGCCGCGCGCGACTGAGCGCGGCTACTCGCGGGACGGTTCGGGCGCCTCGGCGGCCGGTGCGGCGAGGGCGAGCGGTCGGGGGAACCGCACGCTCCCCGGCACCGTGTGCACGCGGTACACCGCCATCGGAATGACGACGAGCGTGCGCAGGTCGAACACGATGTGCACGAGCATCGCCAGGAGGATGCTGCCGCTCACCACGTAGAGGGTCGTGAAGAGCAGCCCGACGACGGTCGTCGCCACGACTCCGAGCCACCCCTGGTAGGCGTGCAGCGCACCGAAGACGAGCGCGGCGAGCACGAAAGCGCTGACCGGCTCACCGGTGACGACCACGAGCAGAGCGGGCAGCGCCAGGCGGAACAGCGCCTCCTCGACGATGCCCGCGTTCACCGAGAGCGCCGCACCCCAGCCCAGCTCGGGCCTGTTGCGGGGCAGCAGCGCGGCGATGTCGCCGACCATGATGACCCCGCCCTCGGCACGAGCGCTGCGCACGCCGATGACGGTCAGCAGTGTGCCGCCGACGACGGCGCCGAGAAGCAGCCCTGCTCCGAGGCCGCCGGCGAGAGCATCCCGCAGCCAGGCCACCGCCGGCAGCGCCTGAGTCTCGGCCAGCAGCGGGGCGACGACCGGCTGCACGACCACGAGCACGAGCGCAGCGGTGCCGCCGAAGAGGGCGAGCGATTCGACGAGCCATCGCCGCAGCATCGCCTGGCGACGCACCGTCGAGCGGTACCGGCGAAAGCGCGCGTACTCGCGGCGGTCTTTGCGGATGGCCCGCACGACGAACAGCACGAGCAGACCCGACGCGAGCAGAGCAGCCGCGAGTCGGAGAGGCCAGTCGACGTCGGGGATCACACTCCCAGTCTCCTGCACAGACCCGAGTTCGCACCGAACGCCTGCCCCCCCGGCCGGGACACGGCAGGATGGGCGCATGACCGCTGAGCATGCGACACCGCCGTTGCCCGCCCCGCGACTGCACCCGCAGATGGATCAGCTCATCGCCGTGCTCGAGCATCTGCGGGCACCGGGCGGGTGCGCGTGGGATGCCGAGCAGACCCACGCGAGCCTCGTGCAGTACCTCGTCGAGGAGTCGCACGAGCTCATCGAGGCCATCGAGCACGGCTCGCGCGACGACCTTCTCGAGGAGCTGGGCGACGTGCTCTACCAGGTGCTGTTCCACGCCGACATCGCCGCGGCGAGCCCGGAGCATCCGTTCACGATCGAGGATGTCGCTGCTGCGTCGACCGCGAAGATGGTCGGCCGCCACCCGCACGTCTTCGGCGACGTCGTCGCCGACACCGCCGATGACGTCGCGGCGAACTGGGAGACGTGGAAGCGCCAGCAGAAGCCCGCCCGCACGTCGGTGCTCGACGGGGTGCCGAGCGGGCTGCCCGCTCTCGCGCGGGCCGAGAAGGTTCTCGGGCGCGCGCAGAGTGTCTCCGCCGAGACGGAGGTGGAGGTGAGCGAACCTGCACCGCACGATGAGGCGGAGCTGGGGCGCCGTCTTCTGGCCCTCGTGTCGACGGGGCGCGCGCGGGGTCTGGACGCCGAGCGCGCCCTGCGGTCCGCCGTTCGCGACCTCGAGTCGCGCATCCGCGCGGCGGAGTCGGCGTCAGCGCCCGAGATGCTTGACTGACCCTCATGACGGCAACCCCTGCGCGCGCATCCCGTGGCGCCGCGATCGAGGCCCACGGAGTCGCGCGCTCGTTCGGCGACGTGCACGCTGTGCGCGACGCGAGCTTCACCGCGCACGCCGGGTCGGTCACGGCCCTCATCGGCCCCAACGGCTCGGGCAAGACCACGCTGCTGCTCGTGCTCGCCACTCTGCTCGCTCCCGATGCGGGAACAGTGCGCATCGCCGGGGCGGACCCCGTGCACGATGCGCGTGCGGTGCGGCAGCGCATGGGCTGGATGCCCGACGTGCTCGGGTCATGGGCGACGCTGAGCGTGCGGCAGACGCTCGAGACGACGGGGCGGCTGTACGAGCTGACATCGGCGCAGTCCCGCGTGCGGGCGCGCGAGCTCAGTGAACTCGTGGGTCTCGAGGCGCTCGCCGACCAGCCGACACGCGTCCTCAGCCGAGGCCAGAAGCAGCGCTTGAGCCTCGCGCGCGCGCTCGTGCATCGTCCCGAGGTGCTGCTGCTCGACGAGCCGGCGTCCGGCCTCGACCCGGCAGCGCGCGTCGACCTGCGGGTTCTCGTGCGGCGGCTCGCGGCCGACGGTGTCGCCGTGCTCGTCTCCAGCCACGTGCTGGCCGAGCTCGACGAGATGGCCGACTCCGCCGTCTACCTCGACCAAGGCGTCACGGCGAGTGCGGAGCGCATCGAGTCGTCGCGTGCGGGAGCCCGCCTGTGGCGCATCCGCGCCGTCGACCGGGCCGCTCTCAGCACAGCGCTCGAGCAGGAGGGCATCGCGAGCGCCGGTGAGGACCACCTGGGCACTCTCGTCTCCGTTGCGGGTGAATCCGACGCGGCCGCCCTATTGGCGCGCCTCGTCACCGGGGGTGTCGCCGTGAGCGCCTTCGGGCCGGCGGTCGGCGATCTCGAGCACACCTTCCTCGATCTCGCGCGCGGCGAGAAGCCGGAGGAGGCGCGATGACCCGCTACGTGGACACGCTCGGCACCATCATTCTGCTCGAGCTGCGGCAGCGCATCCGCTCGGTCGCCTGGATCGTCCTGGTGATCGTCGTGTTCGTGCTCGTGGGCGTGGTCACCGCCCTGCTCTGGGCCTCGATCTCCGCGTTCGGCGCCGACGCCGAGACGGCGGGCGTCTACTCGACCATCATCTTCTTCGTGCTGCTCGTCGGCACTCTCGTCACGCCCGCGATCAGCGGGGGAGCGGTCAACGGCGATCGGGATGCCGGAACGCTCGCGACCACGCAGGTGACGCTCGCGAGCGCGCAGCAGATTGTGCTCGGCAAGTTTCTGGCGGCGTGGACGGTGGCGCTCACCTTCTTGCTCGCCTCACTGCCGTTCCTCGTCTTCTCGGTCGTGGCGGGCGGTGTGCGGCTCGACACGCTCCTGGCCTCGCTCGGCGTGCTCGTGCTCGAGCTCGGCGTCGTCGCCGCGATCGGCGTCGGCCTCTCCGCGCTCATGTCGCGCGCGCTGTTCTCGGTGGTGACGACCTACCTGACCGTCGCGGCGCTCAGCATCGGCACGCTCATCGCCTTCGCGCTCGGCGGGCTGGCCTTCCAGTCCGAGGTGAGGTCGACCTACATCGGGGTCGACTACTCGGTCGGCGGTGAGGTCGACCCGCGCACCGGCTACCCCGAGCAGGTGGAGTGCCTGCCGCCCGAGACCTATGACTACCTCGTGCCGCGCTTCGACTACGTGTGGGGCATCCTCGCGGCGAACCCGTACATCGTCCTTGCTGATGCCGCACCGACGACGTTCGATCGCAACGGCAACCCGCAAGACCTGTTCGGCGCGATCTCGACGGGCGTGCGTGCTGCCCAGCTCGCGCCCGAGCTCGAGCAGGTCACCGACGAGTGCGCGGCGGCACTGGCGGGTGAAGCCGTCCCCTACGACTACGAGACGCCGCAGGAGATCTTCGAGCGCACGGTGCCCAGCTGGTTCGTCGGCCTGCTTCTGCACCTCCTTCTGGCGGCACTAGCCCTGGGCGGCGGCATCGCGCGCACGCGAACGCCCGCGGGCCGCCTGCCGAAGGGCAGCCGCATCGCCTGAGCGCGCCGGAGGCTCTCAGGCTGCGTGACAGAATCGAGCGTATGGCCAGCCCGGTGACCCCTCCCCGCGGGATGCGCGACGTCCTGCCCGCCGACAAGGCCCGGCGTGAGCGCGTGCTCGCGACCGTGCGCGATGTCTACCGCGCGCACGGCTTCGATGAGATCGAGACCCCCGTGATCGAGGACGCCGATCGTCTGCACGCCGGCCTCGGCGGCGACAACGAGAAGCTCGCCTTCGCGGTCATGCGGCGCGGTCTCACCGAGGATGACCTGCGCACCGCCGAGTCACCCCTCGACCTCGCCGACCTGGGTCTGCGCTTCGATCTGACGGTGCCGCTCGCGCGCTTCTACGCGAGCAATCGCGGGCAGTTGCCGACGGTCTTCCGGGCGATCCAGGTGGCGCCGGTCTGGCGGGCGGAGCGGCCGCAGAAGGGCCGCTACCGGCAGTTCGTGCAGTGCGACATCGACATCATCGGTGAGCCGGGAATCATCGCGGAGGTCGAGCTCATCGCGGCGACGTCGGCCGTGCTCGATGCACTGGGCATTCCCGACTGCAGCATCCGCGTCAACGACCGCCGCCTGCTCACAGCGTGGCTCACGCGCCACGGGGTGCCCGCGACTCTGCAGCCGCAGGCGCTCATCACGATCGACAAGCTCGACAAGCTCGGCCTCGACGGCGTCGTCGACGAGCTCGCCGCTCTGGGCGTCGGGCACGCTCGCGAGCTGTTCGAGGCGCTCGCCGCCGACGAGGGCGACTCGTGGAGCCTGCTGCAGAGCCCCGCGTTCGACGGCAGCGTCGCTCTCGATGATCTGCGCGGGCTGCGCGCGGCCTTGCCCGAGTTGCCGCTGCAGTTCGACCCGTTCCTGGTGCGCGGCATGGGGTACTACACGGGTCCGATCTTCGAGGTGGCGCACCCTCAGCTGGGCTACTCGCTCGGGGGCGGGGGCCGGTACGACGGCATGATCGGGCGCTTCCTCGGCAGCGACGTGCCCGCAACGGGCTTCTCGCTCGGCTTCGAGAGGCTCATCGACCTCGTGGCGCTCACCGAGACGGGCGGTGCCGAGGATGCGGCCCTCGTCTACGACCGCGATGTCTCTCCCGCGACGATCGTGGCCCTGCAGGGTGCCCTCGTCGCCGAGGGCACCCGTGTGCGGCTCGTGAAGCGCCCCAAGAATCTGCGTGCCGCTCTCGAGCAGCTCGAGGCGGACGGCTTTCGCCGATTCGCCTCCGTCGCGCGCGACGCCGAGCCCGACCCTGCGCTCCTCGACTGGCGTAGGCTCGGAGCCGCAGATTCGACCACCACCGAAGGAGACTGACCCGTGGCAGCTATCGAGGCCGTTGGAGCACGTGAAATTCTCGACTCGCGAGGCAACCCGACCGTCGAGGTCGAGGTTCTGCTGGACGACGGGACGGTCTCGCGCGCCGCCGTGCCCTCGGGGGCGTCCACGGGCGCTTTCGAAGCGTACGAGCTGCGCGATGGCGACAAGGGCCGATACCTGGGCAAGGGCGTTCTCCAGGCGGTCGACGCCGTGCTCGACGTGCTGGGTCCGGCCGTGGAGGATCTCGACGCGAGCGACCAGCGACTCATCGATGCTGCTCTGATGGCCGCCGACGGCACCGACAATAAGTCGAAGCTCGGCGCGAATGCCATTCTCGGCGTCTCGTTGGCCGTGGCCAAGGCAGCGGCGGACTCGGCCGATCTCCCCCTCTTCCGCTATGTCGGCGGACCCAATGCCCACGTGCTCCCGGTCCCGATGATGAACGTCATCAACGGTGGCGCGCACGCCGACACGGGCGTCGACGTGCAGGAGTTCATGATCTTGCCGGTCGGTGCGGACAGCTTCACCGAGGCGCTGCGCTGGGGTGCGGAGACGTACCACGCACTGAAGGGCGAGCTCAAGGCAGGCGGCTTCTCGACCGGGCTCGGCGACGAAGGCGGCTTCGCGCCCGACCTCGCCGGCACGAAGGCTGCTCTGGACTTCCTGCTGGCCGCGATCGAGAAGGCGGGCTTCACACCGGGGACGGACATCGCGCTGGGTCTCGACGTGGCGGCGACCGAGTTCTTCAGCGATGGCGCCTACCGCTTCGAGGGCTCGTCGCGCACGGCGGCCGAGATGGCGGCGTTCTATGCGGAGATCGTGGATGCCTACCCGCTCGTCACGATCGAGGATCCGCTCGACGAGGACGACTGGGAGGGCTGGGCCTCGCTCACCACCGACGTGGGCAGGAAGGTGCAGCTGGTCGGCGACGACCTCTTCGTCACCAACCCGACCCGTCTCGCGAAGGGCATCGCGCACGGCACGGCGAACTCGCTCCTCGTGAAGGTCAACCAGATCGGAACCCTCACCGAGACGCTCGACGCCGTCGCTCTGGCCCAGCGCAGCGGCTACACGGCGGTGCTGTCGCACCGCTCGGGCGAGACGGAGGACACGACGATCGCCGACCTGTCGGTCGCGACGAACTGCGGGCAGATCAAGACGGGAGCGCCCGCGCGCTCGGAGCGCGTCGCGAAGTACAACCAGCTGCTGCGTATCGAGGAGGAGCTGGGCGAGGCCGCCGTCTACGCGGGCCGCTCCGCCTTCCCGCGCTTCACCGGCTAGGCGGCGCCGTGGCCCGCACCCTTCGCAGTGCCTCCCCGGCTCCGGCCGCGGAGGCACCGGGGGTGGGCGCCTGGTTTCGCAACCTGCAGCTCTCCGGCTTCACCGTCACCATCTTCCTGCTCATCGTCGCGGGTCTGGTCGTCCTCGCGCCCTCGCTGCGCATCCTGGTGGAGCAGCGGCAGCAGATCGCCGAGCTGGAGCGCGCCGTCGCCGAGCAGCAGGCGGCTGTGGACGAGCTCGAGACGGAGATCGACCGGTGGCAAGACCCTGCGTACATCGAGGCGCAGGCCCGTGGCCGCTTGCTGTACGTGTACCCGGGCGACATCAGCTACCTCGTGATCGACGACGGCCTCACCGCGCAGTCGGGCGACGGCCAGCCGATCAGCGATGAGATTCAGACCACCCGCGTCGAGTGGACGCGAGCGCTGCTCTCGTCGTTCGTGACCGCCGGCCTCACCGACCTCCCCGCCGACTCGCTCGTCTCGCCCGCGTTCGAGGGGGCGCAGTGAGCCGCCCCCCGTTCGCCCCCGTCAGCGAGGCCGACGTCGAGCTCGTGAGCGCTCAACTGGGCCGCCCAGCCCGCGACGTCGTCGGCATTCCCGCCCGCTGCGCCTGTGGTGCACCGACGGTCGTCGCCACACGCCCTCGCTTGTCGAACGGCACGCCCTTTCCCACCCTCTACTACCTGAGCCACCCGGCGGCGACGGCGGCCGTCTCGCGGCTCGAGGCCGACGGCCGCATGGCCGAGCTCACGGCGCTGCTCGCCGACGATGCGGAGCTGGCCGCGCAGTATCGGTCCGCCCACGAGGCGTACCTGACCGATCGCGAGCAGCTGCTCGAGGTGCCCGAGATTGTCGATTACTCGGCCGGAGGCATGCCGACGCGGGTCAAGTGCCTGCACGCCCTCGTCGGCCATGCGCTGGCGGTCGGCCCCGGCGTCAACCCGATCGGTGACCGCGCTCTCGCAGAGTGCGACTGGACCCCCGAGGTGTGCGCGTGCGCTCCCGACCTGCGCGGCTCGTAGCGCGCCTCCTCGTGCTCGCCCTGTCGGCAGCCGGCGCGCTCGCGCTCGCACCGGCGCCGGAGGCTCGCGCCGATCCGATCAGAGATCGGCAGTACTGGCTCGACGAGTACGGCATCCGCGACGCGTGGCAGGTCACGAGGGGCGCCGGTGTCACGATCGCGGTCATCGATTCGGGCGTCGATGCGGCGCATCCGGATCTCGCGGGCGCGGTCGTCGGAGGCACCGACGTCTCAGGGCGCGGTGCGGCCGACGGCACGCGTCCCGTGAGCGGCACCGGCGGCGCGGAGCACGGCACCTTGGTCGCGTCACTCGCAGCAGGTCGGGGTAGCGGGCCCACCAGCGGGGTCATCGGCGCGGCACCCGCGGCGTCCCTGCTGAGCATCTCCCTCGCTTTCGGGTCGGGGGAGCGCAGCGCTGACGCGCAGGTCGCCGAGGCGGTGCGGTGGGCTGTCGACAATGGCGCCGACATCATCTCGCTCTCCTTGACGCGGAACACGCTCGGGTGGCCGGAGAGTTGGGACGACGCGTTCGGCTATGCGGAGGAGAACGACGTGGTCGTCGTTGCGGCGGCGGGAAACCGCGGCAGCGGCACGGAGACGGTGGGGGCGCCGGCGACAATGCCGGGAGTGCTCGCCGTCGGCGGGGTCGATCGCTCGGGCGTGGCGAGCGACAACGCTTCGTCGCAGGGCATCACGATCGGCGTGATGGCGCCGAGCGAGCAGCTCGTGGGCGCCGTTCCGGGCGGCGGGCACGCTCTCTGGCAGGGCACGAGTGGTGCGACGCCGATCGTCGCAGGCATCGCGGCGCTCGTGCGCGCGGCGCATCCCGATCTCGATGCTGCGAACGTGATCGAGCGCATTCTGCGCACCGCGCGCCCCTCGACGCCCACCGTTCCCGATCCTCTCTACGGATACGGTCTCATCGACGCGGGCGCGGCGGTGCGCGCGAGCATCGCGCCGGTCGCGAGCAATCCGCTCGGCAGCCTCGCCGAGTGGGTCGTGGTGCACCGCCGCGCCGACGCGGACGCCGTAACCGCAGACCTGCCCGAGGCGCGCGAGCCGATCGCCCGCGGCTCAGCCGCGAGCGGTTCACTCGAGGATGTCCGGCCCGTGATCGCCGCCGTCGCACCCGTGCTGCCGATCGTGGGCCTGCTGTTCGGGCTCGCCTTCCTCGTCGTGGGGGCGATCGCCGCAGGCGCCGTGCAGTTCGCCAGGCGCCAGTGGTCGGAGTAGATTAACCGGGTTCCCCCAAACAAGGAGTGTTTTTCTCGTGCCCAGAATTCTCATCGTCGGTGGAGGCTACGCCGGGTTCTACACCGCTCTGAAGCTCGAGAAGTGGCTGCGCAAGGGTGAGGCCGAGGTCGTCATGGTCGACCCGCTGCCCTACATGACCTATCAGCCGTTCCTGCCGGAGGTCGCGGCGGGCTCCATCGAGCCGCGGCACGCGGTTGTGTCGCACCGGCGTCACCTGAGGCGCACGCGCGTCATCACGGCGAAGGTGTCGAGCCTCCAGCACGCGAGCAAGACGGCCACAATCGAGCCCGAAGTGGGGGAACCCTTCGAGCTCGACTACGACCATGTCGTCATGACCGCGGGCTCCGTGTCGCGGACGTTCCCGATCCCCGGAGTGGCCGATGAGGCCATCGGCATGAAGTCGATCGAGGAGGCCGTCGCAGTGCGCGATCGTCTCATCGACAATTTCCACCGCGCCGCCCTGCTGCCGCCCGGGCCGGAGCGCGACCGCCTGCTCACCGTGGTGGTCGTCGGCGGCGGCTTCGCCGGCATCGAGACGTTCGCCGAGCTGCGCAGCCTGGCGAGCGCTCTGCTCAAGGAGCACCCCACGCTGACGATCGACGACACGCACTTCCACCTCATCGAGGCGATGGGCCGCATCATGCCGGAGGTCTCGCTCAAGACGAGCCATTGGGTTCTCAAGAACTTGGCCCAGCGTGCCGCGATCGTGCATCTCGAGACGCAGCTCACGAGCGCTGTCGACGGCCATCTCGAGCTGTCGACGGGTGAAAGCCTCGAGTCGGATCTCATCATCTGGACGGCCGGCGTCATGGCCAACCCCGTGCTGCGCGGCACCGACCTCCCGGTCGACGAGCGCGGTCGCCTGCGGGCGCAGGCCGACCTTCGCGTCGTCGATGACAACGGCGTCGTCGAGGCCGCCTGGACCGCGGGCGACGTCGCGGCGGTGCCCGACCTCTCGGGCGGCGGTGTCGGCGGGTTCTGCGTGCCGAACGCGCAGCACGCGGTGCGCCAGGGCAAGCGATTGGCGGCGAACGTCGTGGCGGTGCTGCGCGGCGAAGACCCGAAGGACTACGAGCACAAGAATCTCGGAGCGGTCGCGGGTCTCGGTCTTGGCTACGGCGCCTTCCAGTCGGGCAAGATCGGCATCACGGGCTTTGCGGCATGGATCATGCACCGCGGATACCACGGCCTCGCGATCCCCATGTGGGAGCGCAAGCTGCGCGTGGTCGGAGACTGGGTCGGCAACGTCGTATTCGGACGCGACAACGTGAGCCTCTCGGCGCGCGAGGAGCCCGCGGCGTACTTCCAAGAGTTCGCCGCGCGCCCCAAGGGCTAGACGCACACTTCGAGAACCCCGCGCCCGCAGGTTATGCGGGTGCGCGTGTGCGTGGTACCCCGGCTGGGGTTCGAACCCAGACTGAAGCGATTTTAAGTCGCCTGCGTTTGGGGAGAGCCAGGGACACGGAGGGATATCCGCGGAACTCGTGGGCGCGGAATCCCGGGCGAAGCTCGGCGACCGAGGGACACCGAGGGATACCGGCGGATAGCCGAAACTCGGAGGGGTTATGCGGAGGGGTTGAGTGTCGGAGGTCGCCTCTAACGTCTGCCCTCTGCGGGCCTTCCGGTTCGCTCTGGAAAGGTGCTAACCTGACGTCTAGACGTCAGAACTGGAGGCTCGTATGACTCTGCAACCGGGACAGGTGCGCGACAGCATCATCAGTTTTCTGACTCGCAAGGGCGTCGACGGGGCGCACCTCAAAGAGATCCACGCGGCCGTCGAGAAGAAGCTCGGGCACCCGGTTTCGTCGTCCTCCGTGCGTTCGTACTTGAACCTCAATGAAGGCACTAGGTTCACACGAGTCGGGCGCGGCACCTACCGCATATCGAATGTCTGACCTTGCTTTCGTGCCGGAAGACGCCGCAGACCCGACCCTGTATTTCACCCACGGGAAGTCGAAGCTTTACCTCGCCGACTCCATAGAGTGGATTCGGTCGCGGCCGGATAAGAGCATTCATGCGGTCATTACAGACCCGCCTTACGGCCTCGTGGAGTACACACCGCCACAGCTCGCGAAGCTTCGTGCCGGCAAGGGTGGAAACTGGCGCATCCCTCCGTCGTTCGACGGCAACGTGCGATCACCACTGCCGCGATTCACGACCCTCACCAGCGCCGAGCTGGACCAGCTCGAGAAGTTCTTCACGAAGCTCGGGACGGTGCTGCTGCCGAAGCTCGTGCCAGGGGCGCATGTCATCGTGGCCGCGAACCCTCTGGTCAGCCACCTCGTGTCGTACAGCCTCGGCAAGGCGGGCCTGGAGCGCCGAGGCGAAGTTGTCCGCCTAGTGACGACAATGCGCGGCGGAGACCGACCGAAGAACGCACACGACGAGTTCCCCGACGTGTCGGTGATGCCGCGATCGATGTGGGAGCCGTGGTTGTTGTTCCGCCGACCGGTGACCACAACGGTGGCGGCGAACCTCCGGCAGTGGGGCACAGGCGGCTTGCGCCGAATCTCCGATGACCAGCCGTTTGGAGATGTGATCAGGTCTGCGCCGACGCGCCCGCAAGAGCGAGCCATCGCGAATCACCCGTCGCTGAAGCCCCAGGCCTTCCTGCGGCAGATCGTCCGTGCGATGTTGCCGATGGAGCGAGGCCTGATACTCGACCCCTTCGCTGGGTCAGGCTCGACCCTCGCCGCAGCCGCCGCTCTGGGCTACGAAGCGGTCGGCGTAGAGATCGACCCCGAGTACGCCAAGCTCGCAAGCGAAGCGATTCCCAAGCTCGCGGCGCTGAAGGTCTAGCGGTCGAGGTAGACCCAGTTCTGGCGAAGCTTGGCGATACCCTCGGCGTGCAAAGTTGCGGTGCGGGTGCCCAGCTCGCCGCGCGCATTGTGCCGGAAGTCTTCGGCCTCGACGTATCCCAGATAGACCTCGGTGAAGCGCAACGGGGCGCGGTCGTCCGCAGGCTCGGTCGTCGTGTCGACCTTGTAAACGAAGACGCACATCCACTGAGACCGCGCTCCGTGAGTGTCCACAGCACCACCACGCTTGTTGGTGGTCTTGACCTCCACACCGTGCTCGCCGGAAGCGACTCGGTCGTTGGTGTACTTGCCGTTCTCCAGGAGGTCGGGGTGGCCATTGTGGTACCCGTTGTTGACCAGCGAGCGAGAGTGCTTCGCGAGCGCATCAGTCAGCATGTCCGAGAGCATTCCTGAGATTGCTGCTGGCCGAGACATGTCCTCGAAGCGCCGAAGGTGCTTCTCCCGCAAGTTTCGGTTCATGTCGTAGAAGAAGTCGTACACGTCCTGCATAGCGAGCTGGAAGTCCTCCCGCCGGAGGTTGTAAGGCAAGGCCGGGGCAGGGTTGAACTTGTCTAGGTAGACCTCTTGACGTTCGATCACTTGTGCACTGTATCGAGTGCAGCTCTCGCTAGCACCCCCAAGCGCCGTGGCGCGTCGGTCATCGTTCTGGTGTCGGATGTCGCCTGCATATTGAGGGCATGAACCACGAACAACTCGAATACACCGAGGGCGTGAATCAGCGCGGGTACCGCACGATCGTCTGGCGCTGCTCTTGTGGTCGCAAAGGCTCGGGCAGTCTCACCGCTGTCGAAGCACGTGCGGGCTGGATAAAGCACGCTCGGGGCCGCGCGCGGAAGGCGGCACGAAGCGGCTGGTAGTCCTGCCCAAACTCGCTACTCCTGGACGCTGACCTCGTGGTCGTCGTTGACCCAGAACACCTGGATGCCCAACCTGGCGAGCGCGGGGTACACGCAATCTACCTCGCGTCGGTGGAACTCATCTAACGGCAAGGCGATGCCTGCAATCGAGGTGCCCTCGGACACGACTCGCAACGACCGAAGGACAGCCACGCCGACGTGCGTGGATGCCTGCCCTCGGTTGAACGGCTTGCCGTAGCGACTGGTGTGGCTCTTCGAGCTTCCCTGGCCCTTGGCCTCCACAACCAAGCGCACTCCATCACGAGTCGCCACGATGTCGTCGCCATGCTGGGTTGCAAGTGCGGTGCTCTCGATGTTCCACCCGTCGGCCCGGAGATGCGTCACAACAGCGGCAACCACGTCATCTTCGAAGAGCATGGCACCGAAGCTATCGCGCTCGGGCCTCGCGCTCGACCTCGGCGACCGACTGGTCGCGGATTGCCGCCGAGCGCTCGATGCGCGCCCGCTCCCGGTCGGTCAGAGGTCGGGCCTCACCGTCGGGCATGCGCTCGACACCGCGACCGGTGCCGAACTCGCTGTGCTGGTTCTGAGTCATGCCTCTAGCTTCCCTCGCGGTGGTGCATCCGCGTCGGCGAGCAGAGTGCAAGCCACTGTCGAGAGTGCTGTGCAGTCGTATCCCGAGATTCTTCGGCTTGCGATTCAAGCGGCGAGCAACCCGTCCGGGGAAGAATTGAAACATGCTGACAGAAACTCAACCACAAAAGCGCGGCCCCAAGCCGCAGGGCTTCGTCGATCTCAAGGTCGCCGTCACGCCCGAGCTCAGCGCCATGCTCGACCAAATCGCACGCAGCACCGGCATCAGCAAGGCCACGCTCGTTCGCGATGCCCTCTCCCGCTACGGCGAAGCGCTCGGGTACCTGCCCGAGGGCACTGCCGCCAGCGTCATCCCCACGCGCACCCGCCGACTCGGCAACGTGCCGTCCAACCGGAAGGAATAGCAAGATGCCCACACGCAAGCCCAAGGGCTACCCGCCCAGCCATGTCTCTGGAGGCAGTAGCGGTGCCAGCGTCGCCGCATTGCGCCGCCGAGCCGAGGCGTACCGCGCCAAGGCCGATGCGCTCGAAACCACCCTCCAGGGCACCCAGGAACAGTTCGCCGAGTCCTTCAGCGCCGCCGACGCTCAGGTGTCCACCCGCGACCGCATCGCCGCTGCTGCTCGGCGCGCGGGTCGGCCCAGCGCGGGCGGTGCACGATGACCGTCAATCTGAACGCCCTCTCGCCGAGGCAACTCAAGCAGGCCGTCCGCGAGGCGACCTACCCCAACTCGGAAGTGGAGCGGGCCACCATCGCCGCTGCTGACAGTGCGGCCGACGCGGTGATCGCGCGCCACACAGGTCTGCTGAACGCGGATGCCGCCGAGCGCATCGAGCAAGGCGGCTCCCTGCTTCGCGTTGCCGACGAGCTGAACTCCGCAATGCTGCACGACGTGCGCGCTCAGCTTCAGAGCGGTGCCAACCCGACCGCGCTGGCCGCAACCTACCAGCGCCTCGAAACCGGGGTGCAGAAGATGGTCGCCGAGCTTCGACAGGAAGCGGCCCGCGCCGAGCTTCTGGCCGACCGGTTGGAGTCCCCCGAGGACGACTACGAGCGGCTCATCGAGCGCCTGCCGGCACTTCGGCGAGGCATCCAATGGTGACCAGCGGCGAGGCACAGGCCCGCACCCTGCCTGACGTGTGGCTCCACGACAACGTCAGCGTCCCGAGCCAGCGCGAGTGGCCGCACCCGCTCGCTCACTACGTGCACCAGCTCGGGCCGACCGAGCGAGCGACAATCCGCATCACCCCGACCGACCCGCTGGAGGTGCCTCTCGGCCTCAAGCGCATTAGCGACGGGCTGATGCGCATTGCCCTTCTCGGGTACCGGGGTGTGCTGCCCTGGGCCTCGGCCCACCACGTCGCGCGAGTGCTACAGGCGGGCACCTACTCGATGCACCCGGTAGCCATGCGCAATGCTCGCCGGGGCTGGGAGGCAATCGCCTCGCTCGCCCTCTACGAGTACCTCACAGTGGACATCGCGGCGACGCCGAGCGAGCGCTACCCGCTGCACTTCCGCCAGATGCCACTCAGAGTCCGAATCGCCGAGTTGGCGCTCAGGTCTGGTGGCGCGACACCTTAGGTCTCTGATACAACTGCATACGCAACACAACCACCTGCTTCTGATGTGCGCCCGGGATGGGATGACCATCAGGTGTGAGCCTGTGAAGAACGACCGGTAAAGGATCCTGCATCTCGGCGACGAGATACCAGGGGAATACGCAGATCTCTCGTAGATCGGGCGGACCGGGAACTCCATTCGGCCGAGCAGACCCAACCGGCAATCGCCGGGGTCGCTCGGCCTTTGCCGTCTGTAGACCCCGGCTCCAACAGGAGTCTCCTCATGGCAAACAACAATCCGTCGATCTTCGACATAGACAACATCCGCCCGAAGCTCGACTTCGACAACAAGGCCGCTTGCGCCTACCTCGGGGTCAGCCCGAAGGTGCTCGCGCGGCTTCGCAAGCTCGGTCTCATTCGGGCGACCAAGGTGGGCGCGTTCTGGCGCTACACGCAGGAGTGGCTCGACGCCTACCTCGACTCCGGCACCATCGGGCGGGCCGATTAGTGCGCGAGCTTCCCCCAGTTCTCGACAAGGTGCTGTCCCGGTTCGAGGATGTGCGCGGGGTCGGCGCTGACAACTTCATGGCGCGGTGCTCGGCGCACGACGACGACAAGCCTTCGCTGTCCATCGGCTGGGGCGAAAAGGGGAAAGTCATCCTGCACTGCCAGGCCGGGTGCGACATCGCCGACGTGCTCTCGGCGGCATCGCTGACCTTCGCCGACCTGGAGCCGAGGCCGCGCGTGGTCGAGAGCTACGACTACGAGGACGAGGACGGCCTGCTCCGATTCCAGGTGCAGCGTTACGAGCCGAAAGACTTCCGCCAGCGTCGCCCCGACCCAGCCCGCCCCGGCAAGTGGATCAACAACATGCGGGACGGTCTCGCTCCTCTGATCTATAACCTGCCGCGCGTCGCCCCAGCCCTCACCCGAGGCGACGACGTGTACATCGTGGAAGGCGAGAAAGACGTTGCTGCTCTCTGGCAGGGCGTAAGCGCCGTCGCGACCTGTAACGCTGGCGGCGTCGGGATGGGCTGGAAGCGCGACCACTCAGAGTTCTTCATCGGCACCGAGTCGCGTGTGGTCATCGTCGCCGACCGCGACGCACCCGGCTACAAGCACGCGCTGTCCGTGCATGCGTCGCTGGCCGAGGTCGGGGTCGATGCCGAGATCGTGCACAGCGCCGAGGGAAAGGACGCCGCCGACCACATCAGCAACCACGGCCTGGAACAGTTCCTCGCGCTCACTGTCGAAGAAGCTCGCGAGCTGGCCGGCACTCGGTCGGCGGGCACAGAGCCATCGGTGGCCGACCTCGACGTCGAGTACCCGCTGACCGAGCTGGGGAACGCCGAGCGCCTAGTGGCTCGACACGGCCACGAGCTGAGGCACCTGGCCCCGACCTCCCAATGGCTGATCTACCTCGACGGGCACTGGGCTACCGACCAGCGCGGCGTGGTCATGGGGTGGATGCGCGAGACCGTCCGCGCAATCCGATCCGAGGCCGAGGGGCTCGACCCGAAGACTGCCGCGCCGATTCTCTCGTGGGCGAAGGCTTCCGAGTCTCGGTCGCGGCTGGAGTCGGCGCTGAAGCTGGCGCAGACGTTGCCGGGTGTGGCGATGCTGCCGAAGGACTTCGACCTCGACCCGAGCTTGCTGAACGTGTGCAACGGCACCCTCGACCTCCGCACCGGCGTCCTGCGGGAGCATCGCCCCGAAGACCACTTACGACGGCAGGTGCCTGTCGACTTCGACCCCGAGGCGGGAGCGCCGATGTTCGACGCCTTCGTGCAACGCGTGCTGCCAGACCCCGACATCCGCGCCTTCATCCAGCGCGCGGCAGGCTACTCCGCTACTGGTGCCACGAGCGAGCAGAAGCTGCTCCTGCTCCACAGTTCGGGTCAGTCAGGCAAGTCGACATTGGTGGAGCTGATGTTCGACTTGTTCGGCCCCTACGCCACGACTTTGCCCGCCGAGACCCTCGCTCAGCGCAACGTCGACCGCATCCCCAACGACATCGCCCGACTGGACGGCGCTCGGTTCGTATCGGTGATCGAGTTCGACGACTCGGCCCGTATCAACGAGCGCCTCGTCAAGCAACTCACGGGTGGCGACACCGTGACAGCCCGCTTCATGCGCGGCGAGTTTTTCGACTTCCGGCCGCAGTGCACAATCTGGGTCAGCAGCAACCACCGGCCCGTCGTCACCGGCACCGACGAGGGCATCTGGCGGCGCTTCCTCCTCGTGGACTTCCCGGTACGCATCCCCGACTCAGAGCGCGACGACACCCTCGGGTCGCGCATCCGTGCCGCCGAGCTTCCCGGCATTCTGCGCTGGGTGGTCGAGGGCGCTGTGGCGTGGCACCAGCAGGGCCTCAACCCGCCCGCCTCGGTGCTCGCGGCGACCGCCGACTACCGCAACGACAGCGACCTGCTCGGCATGTTCCTGGACGAGTACTGCGACATCGCCGCCGACGCGACCGTCAGCAAGGCTGACCTCTTCGACTGCTACAAGGAGTGGTGCCACGCGGGCAACCTTCGCCCCGCAACCAAGATCTCGTTCGGGCGGAAGCTCCGCGAGCGCTCGGGCCTGGACATCTCGGACGCCGAGGTCGGCAAAGCCAAGACGCACGTGTGGGTCGGCCTGCGGCTCCGCGATCGCAGCTCGGGCGTAATCCGAGCTGTGGTCACCCCGATCTCTGGCGAAGACGGCGGGTCAGAACTGGCGGGTCAATTGCCGCCGAAGGCACTCCGCACCGTTCGCCGACCGAAGGGCCGGTGACTGGGTATGTGCACTCTGAAGATGCGGCGGCGGAAAGCGACCCGCGCTTGTGGTGTTCGCCCCGCCAGACCCGCCAAACGACCCGCCACGGTTACCCAGTGTTCGTATGGGTTCTTCTGTGTTGGCGGGTTAGGCGGGTCAATTTACTCACTATCCCTCTCTAAGAGAACTACCTCTCTAACTGCTCCTAGAGGCCTAAAGGAATTTGCCGGGGCTAACCGGAGACGAATTGACCCGCCAAGCCCGCCGAGCGTCGGCGTGCCCACAAGCCCCTCCACTGAATGCGAGCAAGCGGTCTGCCATGCCGTGCCTTCCGCATTCAGTGGAGGTTCCACGCCTGACCGAGCGACGGCCTCCTTGGTAGCTGTTCGTCGCTCGGTCAGGTCCAACGACTTTGCAATCTACGAAGGAGCAAGCGCATGACCCTGGAACCGAAGAAGCGGCGAGACCCTTCCATCGACCGACCTATCGTGAACCAGTGCACCGCTCACAGGCGCAACGGTGACCAGTGCCGACGGTCGGCGATCAAAGGCTCGAACGTGTGCGCCACGCATGGCGGCTCGGCTCCGCAGGTTCAGCGGGCCGCGCAGGTGCGCCTCCTCATGGCCTCGGACACGGTCGCCGGGGAGCTGGTGAAGATCGCCCTGTCCAAGCAGGCGAGCGATGCCGTGCGGGTGCAGGCAATCCTCGCTGTGCTCGACCGCGCAGGCATCTCGGCTCGGCAGCAGGTCACCATCGAGGCCACCGTCGAGACCTGGGAGCACTCGGTGCAAGCGGCTGTCGTGGACTGGTCGGAATTCGCCGAGCTGATGCCGACCCGCGATCCCAACGTGGTCGACGCCGAGGTTGTGGACGAGCCGCGCAACCTGACCCTGCACGACAGCGAGCGCCCCGACCCGCACCGCGAGCAACGCATGGCCGAGATCGAAGCTGAGCTCAGCCGCCTGCCCGCCGTGCCCGAGCCGACCCCGCCATGGGTCAGCGCCGAGTCGGGTGCTGAGACTGCGACCCGACGCGCCGACGAGCACCGCAAACGTGCATTCGCCGCCGAGAAAGCCAGCAAGGGCCTCTCCCCACGGACGACCAGGCCGAGGCAATGAGCCAGCGCCACACAAGACGGTGCCGCCTGGTGGCGATACCCATCTGCCTAGTACCCGAGGACACCTGGCCGTTCCCGACCACGGAGAAACCATCCTCGTGGCACACCTCTGGCGGCTCGGGAGAGGCAGTTTGCCGAAACGTCCGTTTAGGCGTTTAACTTCCCCTCGTCAACACAAGTTGACAACAACTCACTAACTGAGAGAAGTGCACAACATGGCTACCAAGAAGACCAACACCGCTCCCCTCGCCGCTCACGCCGCGAAGGACATCACGCCGACGATGCAGACGTTCGCCGAGTGGCTGACGACGCAGACCGGCTACAAGGTCGACCCGCTGAGTGTTCAGCTCGGCTCGGCGCTCCGTGGCACCTGGCAGGCCGAGACTCGTGCGGCGAAGGAGTCGGCGAGCGCCGCACCCAAGCGCGCGCCCCGCAAGCTCGCCGAGAAGCCCGCACCCAAGCCGCGTGCCAAGCGTGGAGCGACCATCGCCACCGCCGAGGGCGTTGTCATAGCCGAGCAGCGCCATGTCGAGGTTGCGTGATGAATGTCTACGACCGGGATCGCTGGGTGCGCTTCATGGCTTCGAATAATTCCTTCCAAGCCCACTTCATCGTCGGGGACTCCCGCTTCTCCCTGCCAGCGTGTTCATCGCCCGCCCTCCGAAGGTATTCCGCGGCCAGGAAGACAAGGAGCGGAAGCAGGAATCGAATCGCGATCCACACCTCAATGGTCGGGCCGGGCTCGTATGTGAAGCCGCCCTTTGCCGTGATGGTGATTAGTTCGAGCAGAATCCCGCCCGCGATCGCAAATCCCGTAGCAAAGAGGGCACCCGCGAGAAACCGAAGCTCCCAGAACGTCTGGGCTGCATACCCACGCCTGAGTTCGAGTATCGCAACGAAGACGATTGCGGCGACGATCTGCGCCATGACTGCAGCTGCATCAGCGGTGACGGTAACCATGAACCGCACTGTATCGGCGGTTGGCTGATGCGCGTCATCGGCTACACGCGCGTCAGCACAGACGAGCAAGGGCGGTCGGGCCTCGGTCTGGCCGCCCAGCGGCGCTCCATCGAAGACCACGCCCTCGCCAAGGGTTGGGAGGTCACGTGGATGTCCGACGAGGGAGCCTCAGCCAAGTCTCTCGCCCGACCCGCACTGCAACGCGCCCTCGGTGCGCTCAAGGCGGGTGAAGCCGAGGCGATTGTCGTCGCGAAGCTCGACCGCCTGAGCCGCAGTGTCATGGACTTCGGGCACCTGGTCGAGCTGTCGCGCAAGCAGCAGTGGGGCCTGGTCGTGCTGGACTTCGACCTCGACACCACGACTGCCGCAGGGCGCATGTTCGCCGGGGTGATGATGCAGTTCGCCCAGTTCGAGCGAGAGCTCGCCAGCGAGCGCACCGTTGCAGCCCTTGCCGCAGCTCGTGAGCGCGGGGTGCAGCTCGGTCGGCCTCGGTCACTGCCGGCCACCAGCGAAGCGCGCCTGCACGAGTTGCGCGCCGAGGGCCTGACTCTGGTCGCCACCGCCGAGGCACTCAACGCCGAGGGCGTGCCGACAGCACACGGCGGGCGCTGGCACGCCTCCACCGTCGCCCGTATCGCCAAGCGCCAACCCAAGCCGTCGACCCGCACCGTGCGGGCCGCGTAACGAAAGGAACTGCCATGCAAGCTGTCACCACTACCGTCGGCGCTTTGAGCGTCGGCGACCGCCTCATCCTCCCCGAGTCGCCGCGCCACGACCTGCGACCCGTCGAGATCATCCGCCTCCAACCTCTGCCACGCTCGGGGCGCATCCGTATCTGGGTGCGGTCGGTGTACCAGCAGAAGTCCATGTACTCGCAGTGGGCCTTCGGCGCGTTCGACCCCTCGCACGAGATCGAACGGCTGGAAGAGGAGTGAGCGCGCTCGACCTGAACCCGAAGACCACGACCGTTGCAGCCGCCACGATTCGCCCCGGCCACGTCGTGCTGGAAAGCGTCGAGCACCCTGCACAGGTGACGCGGGTCGTGGTCAGCAACCGAGGCGTGACGATCTACGCCCGGTACATCTGGCAGGCCTCTGCCGAGAAGGACTGGAAGCTCGGCACATTCAGCCCGCGCTCGCCGGTCGAGAAGGCGGTGCGCTGATGGCCCACTACAGGGAGGTCACCCGAGCCTCGGGCATCGCCTACGAGGTGCGCTGGCGGGAGGGCGGCACATTCAAGCAACGCACCTTCCCGACCGAGCAGGGTGCCGCCGAGTTCGTTGTGGAGCTGAAGCTGACGAAGCGCGACGTGGGCACGACGACGCATCTCGCACGGCTCGGGAAGAAGTTCGAGGAGGTGGCTCGCATGTCCCTGGAGGCCAGCGCGCACCGGCTGAAGCCGAGCACCCGAGGCAACTACGAGGTCGCCTACCGACTGCACATCAACCCGACCTTCGGCCACCGCCGCATCAACTCGATCACGTCGATGGAGGTTGAGAAGTGGCTGGCCGACATGCAGACGAAGCTCTCCCCCGACACCGGCAAGCCGTACTCGGCGTCGTCGGTGCGCGGGGCCTACATCGCCCTCAACAAGGCGTTCAGCTATGCACTGCGGCACCGGATGATCCCGAGCTCGCCATGCGTTGCAGTGGAGAAGCCGCGCCTGGTGCGCAAGGAGCAGGCCTTCCTCCTGCCGGAGCAGGTTGCCGCGATCGTGCAGGAACTCGACAAGGTGCCGCCCTACGGCCTGCTGGCGAAGACGGCGGCGTACTCGGGCCTGCGGGCTGGGGAGCTGGCAGCTCTGCGCATCGGCGATGTGATGCTCATGCGCCCCGGCTACGAGCACATTCGGGTGCAACGCACGGTGGCTCGGGAGAACGAGCAGTGGGTGTTCTCGCAACCGAAGTCGGCCAACAGCGTGCGCGACGTACCCCTGCCGGGGTTCCTGGTGGAGGAGCTTCGGGAGTACATCGCCGCGCACCCGCGCCGAGCCGAGCCGAGCGCGCCACTGTGGCCCGCGCGCCGACGTGGAGGCTACGGCGACAACCGAGGCGCGTTGGTGTGGGACGGGCAGTTGTCCATCGGGCACGTGTACGGCACGCACTTCCTCCCGGCGCTGGAGCGCCTCGGCATTCCGCACATGCGTTGGCACGACCTGCGGCACTTCTACGCGAGCGTCTGCGCGTCCAAGGGCATCGACATCTACGACGTGTCGGTGTGGCTCGGGCACGCCAACGTGTCGATCACGCAGAGCACCTATGTGCACCTGTTCAAGCGCTCGCACTCTGACGCGATGAGCAAGCTGGACGAAGCCGCCTCGGTGCCCGCTGTCACCCCGCTCCGCAGAATCGGATAGTCAGATCCTCAAACCTTCAGCAACACACACATCGGGGTGGACACAAGACACGGTTACACATGTCGGGTACGGAGTGGATTTTTCAGCTGTGGTGTGCAACCATTAGAGAATGGAAAAAGACCCGCTCTACACCACCCTCGACTCCCTGCGCACTGAGCGTGCGGACGTCGAGCGGCGTGCGGTTCAGCTTCGGGACGAGCTGGAGAGCTTCTCACAGCGCCTCTCGCACCTGAACGGGGCGATCGACAACATCGAAGCTCTCCTCGGCGTTGCCAGCGAAGAAGACCGGGCCGTGTTGACGGAGGACGGCGTGCCCGTTCGCAGCGACGAAGGTTCGCGGGGCGCAACCGCTCGAACAGTGGACTTCTCCTCCACAACCGACCCCGAGCCGCCGCTGCGCAAGCGCGTGCCGTCAACCGACTGGGTCGCGGAGGTCGTAGAGAGCATCGGGCACCCGGCTGACCGCGACACCATCTACGCGAAGTTCGAAGAGATGAAGGGCATCCCTGCGTCGTGGGTGTCGAACCCTCGGAACTCGTTCAACAACGCACTCGGACGGGCAGTCGTGCGCCGAATGATCGACAAGCACGGCGATGACGTGTTCGCCCCGATCAACTACAACCCGTTCCGGGACATGGACTCAAGCCGAAACAAGGGGCAGTGATGGCCAGGTAGAGCTTGGCCGGGGTCCAAAGTCGCCGGACGCGGTGATCCCGGCCTACCGGCTCAACTGGAATTGGCGTTCCATTGAGTCGCAGCCTCTGTGGAGGTACAGGCCTGCGCTGGCCTGAAGGTGAGAGAAGAACTTGCCAGAGTCTACGTTCCGACGGGGACGCGGACAAGCGTCGAGAGGGGCCACCCGAGGTCGGGTGGCCCCTCTCGCCTGTACGTCGGCCCGCCAGCCCGAGGGGATACGGAGGGGATTGCGGCATAGCTCGGCCCACGGAGAAGGCCCGGTGTCACTGAATACCCCAGTGATTCCGGGCCTTTTCGCCGTGCCCCGGCTGGGACTCGAACCCAGACTGAAGCGATTTTAAGTCGCCTGCCTCTGCCAATTGGGCTACCGGGGCCCGCCCGCCACCCTAGCCGTCGAGCGACGGGGCTACCCAGCGCACCCACACGGCGAGCGCGGAGACGACCGCGGCGATTCCGAGGGCGATGAGGCCGAGCGCGAGCAGCGGGAAGCTCGCGCCGGAGGCGACGATCGCCCCGGTGACGGAGGCGCTCGTGAGCGCGACGACCGCCCAGCCTCCGCGCGAGATGGCGTAGAGCTCCCTGCCGGGCAGCCGGCCGATGGGCAGCAGAAGCAGCAGGAGCGACCCGAACCCGCCCATCGCGATCGCCGCCGTCGTCTCCGCGGTGAAGGTCGCCCAGAAGCCGACGCTCGGCATGAGGAGGGTGTGCACGGCCCACGCGAGCACTGCGAGGGTCGCGACTCCCGCGATCTGCGCGATCGCGACTCCTCCTCGGGCGCGCAGTCGCGCGGGCTCGACGGCGAGGCAGGCGAGGAGCACGCCGAGCAGCAGGGGAGGCTGCAGGTCGAGGTAGCGCGACAGCAGCGCCGCGACGAGCGCGGCGATGAGGATGCCCGGCAGCAGTCGCGCACGGGCCGGTGTGCGCAGGGCACGGCCGGCGATTCTGGCGGGGATGACCACGGCGAGAAGGTTGAGCAGCACGAGCCCGAGACCGATGGCGGCCATGAGCCGCAGGTAGCGGACGTCGGCAGCGATGCCTCCGGAGAGGGCGGCGATCAGGGCGGCGCCCGCGAAGGTCGCGACGACCACGAGCAGCGGCGAGAGGAGGGGTCTTTCCGAGTCCTCGACGGCGTGCTCGTCTTCAGCGTGGTCGTCCTGCCGATTGCGCCCGGTGAGCCGCCAGGGGGATGTGCCGAGGCGCGGCCCGACGACGGTCGCGTAGGCGCGCAAGGGGAGGGCGATGAGGAGCACGTAGGCGAGCGCCACGATCGGGGCGAGCGCCCAGCCGCCGCGGTCGATGATCTGCTCGGCGGAGGGCAACGAGTTTCCGAAACCGGTCGCTGTGCCCCAGTTCGAGGTCAGGCGCGGTTCACCGTCGCCGGATCCGGCTGGGGGAGGGGGTGCGTTCGGCAGAGGGTTCCGGGGTATCGAATCCGGTTCTGGGCTGGGTGAGGAGTCTGGCTGCGGTGAGGGCGTGCTGCCTGGCCCGGCGCCGGGAGGACTCGCGGGCTCTCCCGGGGTGCTGCCGCCCTGGTCGGTCTCGTGGGCTGAGGCAGTGATGTCGACCCGCTGGCTCGCGCTGCTGAAGTTGCCCGCGGCGTCACGCTGTAGGGCCTGTAGGGTCCAGTCGCCGGGGGCGGGGAGGTCGAGGGTGCAGGTCCACGCGCCGGTCTGCTCGACGTCGGCCTCGCAGGCGATGTCGCCGTTCGTGAAGACCTGCACCCGGGCATCTGACTCTCCCGTGCCGCTGACGGTCACCGCGGGGCCTCGCACCGCATCGCCGTTTCGGGGGCTCGTGATGAGGGGGGCGGGGGGTGGCGTTCGGTCGATCGTCGCGGTCGTCGAGGCAGAGTAATTCGAGTATTCCGGGCCGAGCGAGGGCAGCGACTGCCGCACACGCACGTCGTGCTCTCCTTCGGGAAGGGCGACGACGCACGACCAGAAGCCGCTTCCGACCGCGTCGGGGCAGGAATGCTGCTGCGGCGCTCCGCCGGCATCAGACTGCACCTGGATGCTCGCCCCAGGCTCGGCCTGACCGGTGAACCGGCCCGTCGTCGTGACCTGCTCGCCCGAGCCGTTGAGCGTGGGCGGGCGCAGGACGCGTAGCACGAGCGGGTCGAGCGGCTCGACGGAGTCGTCGGCGAGCGTCTCCACGCCGGTGAAGGTCTGCTCACCGTTCGGCACCGGGATCGACGGGCATTGCCAGGTCGTCGCGGTGGAGGCGTCGATCGTGCAGACCACGCCGGCGCCGACGCGGCTCAGCTCGAGAGCGCTCCCGGCGTCCTTGGTTCCTCGCAGCACCACCTGGCCGGTGCCGACGAAGTCGCTCGCTGGTTCTGTGAACGCGGCTGCCGCGGCCGCCGGATCAGTGGGCAGGGCGGTCAGCGCGATGGCTGCGGTGGCGATGGCTGCGGCCCGCAGCACTCTGCGCACGGGGGAAGACGAGCTGCTCATGCGCATCCCCCTCCGCTCGTGAGGGCAACGGCCCTCGATGCTGCCGGCGTGCCGACCTCGGACCATCCTGGTGACCATCATGTCGTGTTGCGCGGGTGACTGCTGGGCTGCTGCACAGCAGCCCCCAAGCCTGGCGCCTGTTCCGGTGGGGACAGGCACTCTATGCTGTGCTCATGGAATTCTTGGTCATCGTCGGCGTCATCGTCCTCCTCGTCGTCATCGCGGGCATCTATCTGTGGGCGACCTACAACTCTCTCGTCACCCTCAATGTGCGGGTCGACGAGGCATGGAGCGACATCACCGTGCAGCTGAAGCGTCGTGCGGACCTCCTGCCGAACCTCATCGAAGCGGTGAAAGGCTACGCGGCGCACGAGAAGCAGGTCTTCGAGAACGTCACGAAGGCGCGCGCGGAGACTCTGACGGCGCAGGGCCCCGCCGAGGCGAGTGCGGCCGAGAACCACATGCAGCAGGCGCTCAAGAGCATCTTCGCGGTCGCCGAGGCGTACCCGCAGCTGCAGGCGAGCCAGAACTTCCTGCAGCTGCAGGGCGAGCTCGTCGACACCGAGGACAAGATCCAGGCTTCGCGCCGGTTCTACAACGGCGGGGTGCGCGAGCTGAACGTCAAGATCAAGCAGTTCCCGAACACGCTATTCGTGCGCGGCCTGGGCTTCACCGAGCGCGACTTCTTCGAGGTGGCGGACGCAGCGGCCATCGCGGAGCCGCCGCGCGTGCAGTTCTGAGCCCCGCGATCGCGAACAGGGAGTAACGGCACGTGTATCGCGCCATAGCGGCGAACAAGCGCAACACGGTGTTCATCATCATCGTGTTCGTGTTGCTCATCGGGGGTCTCGGTCTCGTTGCCGACTACCTTTACGGGGGCGGCATGACCATCTTCATCGGCACGCTGATCGGGGCGACGGCGTACGTCCTCTTCCAGTACTTCGCATCGAGTTCCCAGGCCCTGTCAATGGCGGGTGCGCGGCAGATCGAGAAGCGGGACAATCCGCGTCTCTATCGCATCGTGGAGAACCTTGCGATCACCGAGGGCCTCCCCATGCCGAAGGTCTACATCGTCAACGATCCCGCACCGAACGCTTTCGCGACGGGGCGCGATCCCGAGCACGCGAGCGTTGCGGCAACGACGGGCCTGCTCGACCTGATGGATGACCGTGAGCTGACGGGCGTCATGGCGCACGAACTCGGGCACGTGAAGAACTACGACATCCGCGTCTCCACGATCGTGTTCGGGCTCGTGGTCGCCGTCGGTCTGCTCGCCGACATCCTCGTGCGCATGGCGTTCTTCGGCGGCAACCGCAACAACGGCAACCCGATCGTGCTGGTCTTCGGGCTCGTCGCCATGATCGTGGCCCCGCTCGTCGCGACTCTCATCCAGGCGGCTGTCTCCCGGCAACGGGAGTATCTCGCCGACGCGACGGGTGCTCTCACCACGCGCGATCCGGAGGCGCTCGCGAGCGCGCTGCAGAAGCTCGGAGACTACGCGCGCCCGATGCGCAAGCAGAACTCGACCATGGCCCATCTGTGGATCAGCGACCCGATGAAGCCCGGGGTCATCGACCGCATGTTCCAGACCCACCCGCCGATCCCCGACCGGGTGAAGCGGCTCATGGAGAACTCGACGCGGTTCTAGGCACCCCGAGGTCAGGCGCCTCGCAGTGCACCTCGCACGGCCGCGGCCGCCGTGCCTCGATCGGAGACGACGACCTCGCCCAGACCCTGCCAGGCAGACGCCTGCCGCAACAACGGTCCAACTCGCTCTGCGAGCACTCCGGCCGACGCTCCCGGTTCGACCCACGCTGCCTGCACGCGCAGCACCCCCGCCGCCCGGTCGCTCTTGAGGTCGACGCGGCCCAGCAACCGGTCATCCACGAGCACGGGCAGCGTGTAGTAGCCGTACTGCCGCTTCGGGGCCGGCGTATAGATCTCGATGCGGTAGGGGAAGCCGAACAGGCGCAGCGCGCGGTCGCGGTGCCAGACGACCGGGTCGAAGGGCGACAGCAGGGCGGTCGTCTCGATGCGTCGCGGGATGCGCGCACCGGCCATCACGAACGCGGGCAGCGGCCGACCCCCGCGCGCCCACCCTTCGACCCCCACCTGCTCGACCTCGCCGGCGTCGACGAGCGCCCGCAGGGCATCCTTCGTAGGAGTGATCTTCAGCCGGTGGTAGTCGGCGATGTCGCCGATCGTGCCCACGCCGAGCGCCCGCACGCTGCGGCGCACGAGCTCGAGCTGCGCGTCCTCCCGCGGGATGCGCTGCGCGTGCAGCGCGCCGAGACCCACCTGGTCGGGCAGGGCGTACACGCGCGAGAACCCGCGCCGCCCTGCGCTCACCGCATCGCCGAAGGCGAAGAGGTACTCCAGGCCGAGCTTGACGTCGCTCCAGCCCCACCACGGGCCGCGACGCTCCGTCGCCTCGTGCTCGACGTCGCTGACGGTCATCGGACCCTTCCGCGCGAGCTCAGAGAGCAGCCAGTCGAGCATCGCGGTGTTCTCGCGCACCCAGACGTCACGGCGGGTGAACGTCTCGCGCAGCTCGTCGCGCTTCCACTGCCACAGCGGCCAGTCATCGCGACGGATGATCGCCGCCTCGTGCGCCCAGTACTCGGTGTAGCGACCCCGACGGCTGAAGATCAGCCGGTCGAGGTGCGCGGTGTCGTACGCGCCGAGACGGGCGAAGAGCGGCAGGTAGTGCGAGCGGGCGAACACGCTCACCGAATCGAGTTGAAGCACGCCCAGCCGGTCGAGAGCGGCCGACAGCTGGCGTGCACCGACGACGTCAGGATGGGGGCGGGCGAAGCCGCCCGCCCCGAGAGCGAGCCGTCGCGCCTGGTCGCCGCTCAGCTGTTCCACACGCGAAGGCTACTGAAGCGCGCAGACACCAGCAGCCGGGCCACGGCGGAAGCAGGCTCGTAGACTGGCGGAATGTTCCGCGCGCGCCGCTCAGCAGCGGGTTCCGACGCGCCCTCCGGCTCGACCATCCCGCCCGGCGTGCGCATCGCGAGCGAGTGGTCGTGGCGGTTCCTGGTGGTCGCCGGCGCCGTGGGTGTGCTGATCTTCCTCGTGATCCAACTCAGGCTCCTCGTGATCCCCGTTCTCGTGGCCGTGCTGCTGGCCGCTCTGCTCGTGCCGTACGCGTCATGGCTGGGCAGCCGACTCCGCTTCCCGCACTGGCTCGCCGTCACGACCGCCATGCTCACCCTCATCGCCGTCGTGTCTGCACTGGTCTGGATCGTCGTCTCGCAAGTGCGCGCAGGCTACGCATCGCTGCAGGAAAGATCCCTCGCGCGCTACGACGACTTCCTCGCCTGGGTGTCGGTGACCTTCGAGCTCTCACCCGACGAGCTCACCGCGCTCATCGACGACACCGTCGCGCAGTTCGACGGCGACGGCGACTGGCTCGTCACGGGAGCGCTCTCCGTCGGCTCCACTCTCACCGAGTTGCTCACCGGAGCCGTGGTCGCCCTGTTCGTTCTGCTCTTCCTGCTCATCGACGGCCGGCGCATCTGGCTGTTCGTCGTGACGCTGTTCCCCCGGAGGGCGCGCATCCCCGTCGAGGGCGCGGCAACCGCCGGATGGCTCACGCTCAGCAACTTCGCCAAGGTGCAGATCTTCGTGGCCTTCGTCAACGCCGTGGGCATCGGGCTCGGCGCGGTCATCCTGCAGCTGCCGCTCGCGCTGCCGATCGCCGTGGCCGTGTTCCTGGGCGCGTTCGTGCCCATCGTCGGTGCGGTCGTGACCGGCGGGCTCGCCGTGTTCGTCGCCCTCGTCTACTACGACATCGTCATCGCGCTCATCATGCTCGGTATCGTCCTGCTCGTTCAGCAGATCGAGGGCAACGTGCTGCAGCCGCTCGTCATGGGCGCGGCGGTCAAGATCCACCCCGTCGCCGTGGTGCTCGCGGTCGCCGCAGGAGGCTATCTCGCAGGCATCCCCGGTACGCTCTTCGCAGTCCCCATCGTCGCGGTGCTCAACGTGGTCGTCCGCTACCTTTCTCGTGGGCAGTGGCGCACGAACCCCCGGCCGAGCCTCGCCGACGTCATTGCGCCTCACGAGCACGACCACCCCACAACAGAAAGGCGAGCATGACGACGACACCCGTGACGCTGGCCGGCCCCACCCTCGATGAGGTTCACGCTGCCCGCCTGCTCGTGCAGCGCGTGGCGGAGACCACCCCGATCGAGACCTCGCGCTACCTCAGCGACATCCTCGGCGCGACCGTGCTGCTGAAGTGCGAGAACCTGCAGCGCACCGGCTCGTACAAGATCCGTGGGGCCTATACGCGCATGGCGCGGCTCTCCGAGGAAGAGCGCGCACGCGGAGTGGTCGCGGCCAGCGCCGGCAACCACGCGCAGGGTGTGGCGTTCGCCGCACGCGAGCTGGGCATCCGCGCCACGATCTTCATGCCTATCGGCGTCGCCCTGCCGAAGCTCCAGGCGACGCGCGACTACGGGGCGGAGGTCGTCTTGCGCGGGCACTCCGTCTCAGAACCGCTCCAGGCCGCTGCCGAGTACGCCGAGCGCACCGGCGCCGTCTACATCCCACCGTTCGACCACCCCGACGTGGTCGCCGGCCAGGGCACGCTCGGTCTCGAGCTGCTCGAACAGGTTCCCGACCTCGAGACCGTTGTCATCCCCATCGGGGGAGGCGGCCTGGCGAGCGGTGTCGCGGGAGTTCTCAAGCGGCGAGCCGCCGACGAGGGCCGCACGATTCGCGTCATCGGCGTGCAGGCCGCCAACGCCGCCGCCTACCCCATCTCGCTCGCCGCGGGAGAGCCGACCAACATCACGATCGGTTCGACCATCGCCGACGGCATCGCGGTGGCGCGGCCCGGAGCGCTCAACTTCGCGATCATCCGCGACGCCGTCGACGAGGTCGTCACGGTCGAGGAGGACGACATCGCTCAAGCCATGCTCGTGCTGCTCGAGCGCGCCAAGCTCGTCGTCGAACCGGCCGGAGCCGTCGGGGTGGCCGCGGTCATGCAAGGCAAGGTGACGGCGGGCGGCACGACGGTCGTGATTCTCTCCGGCGGCAACATCGACCCGCTCATCATGGAGCGCGTGATCAGCCACGGTCTCGCGGCCGGAGAGCGCTACCTCAAGCTGCGCATCCCCCTCCCAGACAGGCCCGGCCAACTTGCGCGCACCAGCGAGATCGTCGCCTCGCAGAACGCGAACGTCGTCGAAGTGCTGCATACGCGCCACGGCACCGGGTTGCAGATCAGCCAGGTCGAGCTCGAACTCCACATCGAGACCCGCGGCCCCGAACATGCCGATCAGGTGCTCGGAGCGCTGCGTGACGCGGGGTACGAGCCGCGTGTCGACTTCTAGCGTGCGCGCGCAACGCTGGCGCGTTGCGGGGTATGTGCCGCGTGTCGACTTCTCCCGTGCGCGCGCAACGCTGGCGCGTTGCGGGGTATGAGCCGCGTGTCGACTTCTAGCGTGCGCGCGATCGGCAGGGGCTACGGCGTGTAGGTCTCGACGTTCACGATCGTCACGGGAACCTTCGCGCCGCTCGGCGCCTCGTAACTGGTCGAGTCGCCGACCTTGAGGCCGAGAATCGCCGAGCCGAGCGGGCTCTGCTCGCTGTACACCGCCAGCTCCCCGCCGTCGCCGACGATCTCGCGGCTGCCGAGAAGGAACTTCTCCTCGTCGCCCATGATCGTTGCCACGATGACAGTGCCCGGCTCCACGATGCCGTTGGACTGCGGCGCCTCCCCGACGGTGGCGTTCTTCAGCAGGCCGGTGAGCGTTCTGATCCTTGCCTCGATCTTCCCTTGCTCATCCTTGGCTGCGTGGTATCCGCCGTTCTCCTTGAGGTCGCCCTCGTCCCGGGCAGCCTCGATTCGGCGCGCGATGTCGGCCCGACCCTCGGTGCTCAGCTGCTCGAGCTCGGCGTTGAGGCGGTCGTACGCCTCCTGGGTTAGCCACTTCGTCTCGGTCGTGTCGCTCATTTTGTCTGCCTCCTGACGCAACAGAGCCGACCCGGTGGGTCGGCTCGCTGCAGTGATCTGAGGATATTACGGGAGCCAGCAGCGGTACGGCAAACCCGTCACGGCCGGTTCCGAGGTTTGGATGGTCTGCGCGAAGGCGCGCGTGCGTTCCTCCGAGGGCGGGATCTCGACGATCCGCCAGCCCACAATGCCAAAGCTGCTGTTGAGCGCCTGGAGGGCGCACTGCACGGGAGTGCCAGGCGGGGCAGAGACCTCCCACTGCACGGTGATCGACATATCGGTCGCGTCGGCGTATCCGAGCTCTCGCGTCTCGAGCGTCGCGCTCGTGCCGGAGAGCCCGCCCCAGACGACCCACGCCGTCAGAACTCCGGCAAGCGCGATCGCACCGATGATGAGGATGCGGCGGGTGCGGCGCTCTGAGCCGACCGTGCGCCCGTAGCGCTCGTCGAGCAGCTGCTGGGTCGTCGTCATGGAATCCTGTGCGGGTGGTCGGCGAGCATCCGGATGCGCTCGCTAGTCTGGATCACAGGGTAGTCGGCGCCGCTGAGAGGCGCGCGAGACGCCCCCACACTGGGCGCGCAGTCCGCGTCGATCGACACGAGGAGCACGCGTGCACTGGCTGACCGTCCATCTCACCGGCATCGGGCCCAACCCCGTCGACGATCCGCTGATCCCGCCGATCCAGGTCGACGAGAATCTCGTGACTCCCGGCGTCATCGGCTTCGTCGTGACTCTTCTCGTCGCGATCGGGGTCATCCTGCTCATCATCGACATGTCGCGACGCGTGCGCAGGGTGCGCTACCGCGGTGAGCTGCGGGAGCGGCTCGAGCAGGAGCAGGCTTCAGCCGCCGTAGGGCGGGTCGAGGGCGATGATGAGGACCCCCGCCCAGTGGCATAGGAAGGCCACGACCGTGAGGGTGTGGAAGATCTCGTGGAAGCCGAACACGCCCGGCACCGGGTTCGGGCGCTTGAGGCCGTAGACGATCGCGCCGGCGGTGTAGGCGAGCCCACCTACGATGACCAGAATCATCATCGCCGGGCTCGCGGCGAAGAGATCGACGAGGTACAGCACGGCCGCCCATCCGAGCAGCACGTAGAGCGGCACGTACGCCCAGCGCGGAGCGGAGATCCAGAATACGCGGAAGCCGATACCGACCAGAGCGCCCGCCCAGACGAGTGCGAGAAGCACGTACCCCTTCTCGGGCGGCAGCGCCATGATCGACAGGGGCGTGTAGGTGCCGGCGATGAGCAGGAAGATGTTGGCGTGGTCGAAGCGCTTGAGCAGGATTCGGGCGCGCGTGCTCCAGTGGAACCGGTGGTACGTCGCTGAGATGCCGAACAGCAGGAGCGACGAGATCATGAAGACCGCGCTCGACAGGCTGGCGGCGAGGCCGTCCGCGACGATCAGGAGCACGATGCCGGCGACGATCGCCAGCGGAAACGTGCCCGCGTGAATCCAGCCCCGCCAGATCGGCTTCTCCTCGCGCTGCTCGATCTGCTCGTACTCGATGGACTCCTCGAGCAAGGGAACGTTGGGGATGTCTGCACCAGGCTCTCGATCGACACGATCTGCAGCGGTGGTCACGGGCTCGTCGGCTGCAGGCGTCATGCCGCGATCGTAGCCCGCCCACCCCGGCGCCACCTTCCTTCTGGAGGCCGTCAACAAAAGGAGCGAGGTGCACTACCGTGATGGCTGTGCAATCGAGGAGAAGTCTCCGCGGGCGCGGCGTGCTCTACCAGCTCTATATGCGCCGGCTGCGGCACCAGCTGTCGGATGCGACGCACCCTCGTCATGTCGCGATGATCCTGGACGGCAATCGGCGCTGGGCGCGCCTGCGCGCCGGCGGAACGAGCGCGCACGGGCATCGTGCGGGAGCGGAGAAGATCCGCGAGTTCCTGACGTGGTGCGACGACGCGGGCATCGGGGTCGTCACGCTCTACCTGCTCTCAACCGACAATCTGACCGGGCGCGAATCGGAGGAGCTGCGCGAGCTAATCCCCATCATCGGCGAGCTCGCGAGTGCGCTGTCTCAGTTCCGCACCTGGCGCGTTCAGCACGTGGGCAGCCGCGAGGGTCTCCCGCTGCCGCTCTTGGCCGAGTTGGATGCCGCTGTGGCGAGCACGCAGGGCAATGACGGTCTCCACATCAACCTGGCTGTCGGCTACGGCGGCAGGCGCGAGATCGCCGACGCCGTGCGGTCGATCGTGCACCACCACGCCTCGGCGGGCGGCACTCTTGACGCTCTGGGAGAGCTGCTCACGCCGGAGAACATCGCCGAGCACCTCTACACCGGGGGGCAGCCCGACCCCGATCTCGTGATCCGCACCTCGGGCGAGCAGCGACTGAGTGACTTCATGCTCTGGCAGAGCGCTCACAGCGAGTTCTACTTCGTGGAGGCCCTTGGGCCTGACCTGCGCGAGGTGGACTTCCTGCGTGCTCTGCGTGACTTCTCGCGTCGCCAGCGACGTTTCGGTCAGTAGTCGCCCGACGCCCCTTGGAGACCCTCATGACAGCCCTCGGCGCCTTTATCGCAGATTTCCACGAAGACCCCGGATACCTCGACTTCGCTCGTCTTGCGCCCGTGGGTGACCCTGTCCTGGCGGAGGAGCGCGCGCACGCGGAGCTTCTCGCCCGCGCTCGGTTCGGTGCGCTCTCGACTCTCGACGAGCAGGATGCCCGGGTGCGGGCCGCGCTGGGCGACATGCTCGGCTTCCGGCCCGATCAGGTTGTCTTCCAGCCGAGTGCCTCCCAGGCCCTCATGCACGTCATGTTCGGGCTGACGGGAGGTGTCGCAGCCTCGCCGGGCGAGTTTCCCGCTGTGGGCTACGCCCTGGCTCGAGCTGCGGAGGCCCTCGGTGTTCTCGTGCCGCGCGACCTCGTGCCGCTGCACGAGCGCGTCACGCCAGGGGTGGTCAGGGAGCAGCTGACGGCGAGCACCGTTGCCGTCGTTGTCAGTGTCGTCGACTACCGCACCGGTCACGTCGTCGATCTGGAGGGAGTTCGCCAGGTCATCGGCGAGCGGCTGCTCGTCGTGGACGCCACGCAGGGCGCCGGGGTGGTCGACGCACCCTGGCAGGTGGCGGATGTGATCGCGGGCGGCGGTCGCACCTGGTTGCGTGCCGGCCCGGGAACGGGGTACCTGGTGCTCTCCGACCGCGCGCGCGAGAGTCTCACGCCTGTATGGTCCGGCTGGCTCGCACAGGGCTCGGTCGAGCCTGTGCACGAGATCCTCCCTCCCCAGCACGATGCGGGGGCCTTTCGCGTGGGCTCTGCCGATCCGGGTGCGCAGGCGAGACTCGCCGCGGCCGTTGAGGCCGTCGTGCGGGCCGGTGTCGACGTCATCGCGCCTGCGGTGCTCGAGCGCACCGCCCGCATCCTCGAGCTCGCCGACGAAGCGGGTCTCGCGGTCGTCTCCCCGCGGGAGGACGTGGAGCGGGCCGGCATCGTGGTTGTGGAGCCGGAGGCCGACCGGTTCGGTGTTCTCGCGGCCGCCCTGCACAACCACGGCATCTCGGCGACCAGTCGTGAGGGGCGTGTGCGTCTGAGCGCTCACGTCTCGACGGGCGACGACACGCTCGCTCTGCTGCGCACCGCACTGCGCACTTTCGGGGCGGCCACGCGGCCGTGAGGTGAGGCCCGGGGAGCATGCCCGTGGGGCAACCAACGGGTAACGGGCGCGTGTCGCTGCGCACCGGACGCGGCGGGAGGCATAACGTTGCGCTCATCAGGCAAGCGCCTGGTCGAGACGGCCGGAAGTTCGTCTTGCGAGCCCCGGCCGACACGTCACATGAGTCCGGGGGCGCCCGCGCTTCCGGGGTTGGAGCACTGGTGGCCGCATCGAGAACCTCCTCGCAGACATCCCGCAGCACGGCGTCGACGACGGAGGTGATGCAGCGCACCTACGTCTTGGACACCTCCGTCCTCCTTAGCGATCCGAGAGCTATGTTCCGGTTCGCGGAGCACGCCGTCGTCCTTCCCGTCGTCGTGATTACGGAGCTCGAGGCGAAGCGCCACGACCCCGAGATCGGGTACTTCGCGCGGCAGGCGCTGCGGCATCTGGACGAGCTGCGGGTGCAGCATGAGCGCCTGGACTTCCCCATCACGGTGGGGAACGAGGGCGGTTCTCTTCGCGTCGAGCTGAACCACTCCAACCAATCGGTGCTGCCGAGCGGGCTGCAGCTGGGCGACAACGACTCGCGCATCCTGGCCGTCGCGCTGAACCTCGCGCAGGAAGGCCTGGCGGTCACAGTCGTCTCGAAAGACCTTCCTCTGCGCGTGAAGGCCTCCTCGGTGGGCCTCGCAGCCGAGGAGTACCGGGCAGAGCTCGCTGTCGACAGCGGATGGACCGGCATGGCCGACATCACGCTCTCCGCGGAGCAGATGGCCGACCTCTACGACCGGGAGACGATCACGAGCTCCGCGGTGCGAGAGCTTCCCGTGAACACCTCGCTCGTCATCCACTCCGACCGCGGCTCTGCTCTCGGTCGCGTCGTGGGGGAGGACGTCGTCGGACTCGTGCGCGGTGACCGGGATATTTTCGGGCTGCATGGCCGCTCGGCCGAGCAGCGCCTCGCGATCGATCTGCTCATGGATCCCCAGATTGGCATCGTCTCCCTCGGCGGGCGGGCGGGCACCGGCAAGTCGGCCCTGGCGCTGTGCGCGGGGCTGGAAGCGGTGCTCGAGCGCCAGCATCAGCGAAAGATCATGGTGTTCCGCCCGCTCTATGCGGTCGGCGGGCAGGAGCTCGGCTATCTTCCCGGCGACGCGGGCGAGAAGATGAACCCCTGGGCGCAGGCGACGTTCGACACGCTCAGCTCGGTCGTCTCGCAGAACGTGCTCGACGAGGTCATCGAGCGCGGCCTGCTGGAAGTGCTGCCCCTCACGCACATCCGCGGCCGGTCGCTGCACGACGCATTCGTGATCGTCGACGAGGCGCAGTCACTCGAGCGCAACGTGCTGTTGACGGTACTGAGCCGCATCGGGCAGAACTCGAAGGTCGTGCTGACGCACGATGTCGCCCAGCGCGACAATCTGCGCGTCGGCCGGCACGACGGGGTCGCGAGCGTCATCGAGACCCTCAAGGGTCACGCGCTCTTCGGCCACATCACGCTCACGCGTAGCGAGCGCAGTGCCATCGCGGCTCTCGTCACCGAGCTCCTGGAGGGCAACGAGCTCGCCTGAGCTGACGAGCTGAGCCGGGAGGGGGTGCCCAGGCGGGCATCCCCTCAGCGCTGCTGCGCCCTCGACCCTCCTGCGTCTGAGCTTTCGGCGTGCTCGCCGACAGCGCGCAAGAGCTCGCCGATCGTGTGCGTGCGCTCGAGAGGGTGCCGCAGCGGCACGTCGTCGACAACGCTGTAGCGGTTGCGACGGCCGTCGCGCGTCTTGACGAGATAGCCGCCATCGACCAGTTCCGCGACGATGCGCTGCGTGCCGCGCTCTGTAATGCCGACGCGCTCGGCGATGTCCCGCATGCGTAGATCGGGGTCCTCCGAGAGGCACACGAGCACGTGCGTGTGGTTCGTCAGGAACGTCCACTCGGTCACGGAACCACTGTACGAGCCCGAATGGACGACCGGCGGCATCAAAATGCGCGTAACGTAATGCACGAAAAAGAAATCGTGTATTGTGATGCGGGCAAGGAGGTGCACTGTGATCCCACTCGATAGCCCCATCGACCCCCGCGTTCTCAGCGCGCTCGCGACGCCGACCACGCTCGACAGCCCCCTGTGGCGCTTCGACGGCATCTCGATCGTGCTGCTCGTCCTCGTCGTCGGTATCGCGGCAGCGGTCGTCCCCTTCGCGCATCGCTCTCTGCGCGGCGACCGCCACGGAATCGCCGTCACGATCGCGATCGGCGCCATGCTCGCCGCGACGGCGTGGCTCGCCGTCGCGGGACCGCTGTGGATGCTCGGCCTGGCGTGGAGCGTCTCCACGATCGCGACCCTGGTCGCGCTCGGGCTCGGTGGTGGAGTGCGAGCCGTCCTGCCCGGAGGGGTATGGCTCCTCGCGGCGGATGCAGCGCTGTGGGCGGCCGTGCTTCTCATGGCACTCGGAACATCCCCCGACGCCGTCGCCATCCTGCTCGCCATCGCCGCGACGTTGCGCTGTGCGCTACCGCCGGCACAGAGCTGGCTCGTCGGCTCCCTCTACGCCCCGACCCCTGTCAGTGCTGCGCTCCACGGCGGCATCGTGAACGGCGGGGGCATCCTCGTCATCACGCAGCTTCCGATCATCGGTGCGAGCTCGGTCGCGACGACCCTCTTGGCGATCGTCTCCGCTGTCGGCCTGCTCGTCGGCATCACGGCCTCACTCGTGCGCACCGACATCAAGGGCCGCCTCGTGATGTCCACCGTCGCGCAGATGGGCTTCATGCTGCTGTGCGCGGCGCTCGGGCTTGCCGCGGCCGCGCTCGTGCACCTCGTCGCGCACGGCCTCTACAAGAGCTCGCTGTTCCTCGCCTCCAGCGATGGCGTCGATCGGCGTGCGTACGACCGACGTGCGCCCGTGCTGCTCGCCCTCACGCGGCGTCTCAGGATTCTGCGCTCGACAGCGGGCGCCGCATTGCCGGTGGCGTCTCTCGCGGCGGTGGCGCTGACCCTGTACCCGGGAGGCCGTGGAGTCCCCGAACTCCTCCTCCTGATCGTCATCGGATCGGCCTTCGCCGCGGCCGGCGCCCGCGCCGCGCTGCTCGCGCCGAGCACGGCGCTCGCAGCCGTCTCGACAGCGGCTCTCGCGGCCGGCGCCGCCGCCTACGCGCTCGCCGCGTCGTTGCTGTCCGCCGTCCTGACCCCTGCGGCCACCACCGCCGCGACGCCAGCGGTGCTCATCATCGCTGTGCTCACCGCCGGCCTCGTCGTCTCCCTCGGGATCGTGAGTCGGTGGTTCCCGCTGAGCAGCGTCGGCCTCGCCGTGCAAGCACTGGGGCTCAGCGCGGGGCAGGCCGGAGCCTCGACGCGGCGTCCACCAGCCTCCCCTGAACGGGCGTGGGGCGCCCCGGAACCGCTCGCCGGCCCCGTCACGACAGGAGCACCCTCATGACCGACACCGTCGCATCCGCGCGAGCGGCTCTCCGTTCTCGCGCACGGGCCGAAGTCGCGGCCTCTGTGATCGCCCCCTACTACGGGCTCGACGCGGCCATCGCCGTCAACCCTCTCCTGCCCGCGCTCTCGCGGGGATACTCTGACGCCATTGCGCACGCGGCGCCCGCCGTGGGTGCCCGCGGCGCGCTCGACGAGCAGCAGTACCGCGCGCTGCTCGACTCGGGGCGCATCGCTGCCGCCGATCTCGCCGCGGCCATTCGGCGCCGCTCATCCGGGGGGCATGCCGTCGCGGCGCACTCGACCGACTCCGAGCTCGTCGAGAGCTTCCTCGCCCAGTCTGCCCCCGCCCCCGCGGCCGCGCCGACCGAGTACGGGCGAGTGGACGAGCTCGTCGCGCGGTGGTGCCGCGCGGCGCTCAACCCTGATGGCGCGGCATGGCCGGTGCCCGTGGCCGAGCTCGGATTCTTCGGCGCGTGGCGCGCACTCGCTCGTCACGATGCCTCGCTGCCGCGCCGAGCACGCCGACGGATAGCCGGGCTGCCCGATGTCGCCGACCGCGCCCTGGCCACCATCATCGACAGATTGGGCGTGAGCGAGCACGATGAGCTCGCGTACTTCCGGGCCGGGCTCGCCCGGCTGCCGGGCTGGGCTGCCTACGTGAACTGGCGGGCCATGACATCTGGCGACGTCGATATCGTCGACGTGCTCGCGGTACGCGCGGCACTCGAATGGGCTTTGGATGAACCGTCCAGCCCCCACGCAACGCGTGGTGAGGGCGACGACGACGAGTGGTCGCGTCGCACGCTGATCTGGCAGGAGTCTTTCGAGGCGGCGCCCCACCGTCGCGTGCTCGAACAGCTGACCCCGGGGGCGCACGCCGCCGCCGAGCCCCGCGCGCACTTGGTGTTCTGCATCGATCCGCGATCGGAGGGGCTGCGACGGCACCTCGAGCGCCGCGGCTCGTACGACACGTCGGGTTTCGCGGGTTTCTTCGGCATCGCGGCTCTCGTCGAGCCGCTCGCCGCGATGCAACCGTCGGCTGCCTGCCCGGTACTTCTGACCCCGCGGTATCGCGTCGCGGAGCGACCGGCACCGGGCGCGTGGCGAGAGGCAGCTCGATTCGTGCGCGCTCTCTCATTCGAGCGGGCTCTTCGCTCAAGCGCCAAGGCTCCCGACTCCGTGCCCGGCGCACCTCTGGGATGGGCCGAGGTGACCGGGTGGCTGCTGGGGCCACGATCGGTCGCGCGAAGCCTTCTCGCTGGCCGCACCGTGCGTCGCGCGCGCCCGGACGACCCCGCGATGAGTGTGCACACCCTCCTGGACCTGGACAGTGCTCTCACACCCGACGAGCAGCTCGAGACCGCCGAAGTGATCCTGCGCACGATGGGCATGGTCGACTCCTTCGCGCCCTACGTGGTGTTCCTCGGCCACGGCACGTCCACGACGAACAACGCCTTCCGCACCGCGCTCGACTGCGGAGCGTGCGGAGGCCACCGCGGTGCCCCCAACGCGCGGGCCGCGGGCACCATACTCAACACCCCGGCTGTACGAGTCGGGTTGCGCGAGCGAGGAATCGACATCCCCGAGCAGACAGTCTTTCTCGCCGGCGAGCATGACACCGCGACCGACGACGTCACTCTCGCCGACCTGCATCGCCTCGACCCGACGCAGCGCGCGGCCGCGCTCCAGATCGAGGGCGACGCCCGGGCAGCGGGCCGCGATCTCGCCGCCGAGCGGCTCCTCGAGCTGCCGGGCGCCCCGCGCACGACATCGGCGTCCACCGCCGTAGCCCGGCGTTCGAGGGACTGGGCGCAGGTGTATCCCGAATGGGGGCTCGCCCGTAACGCAGCCATCGTCATCGGCCCTCGATCGCTGACGGCCACCGCGGACCTCGAGCGCCGGGTGTTCCTGCACTCCTACGAGGCGAAGCACGACCTCAACGGCACAGCACTCGAGACGATCCTCACGGCACCTCTAGTCGTCGCGCACTGGATCAACGCGCAGTACTACTTCTCGGCAGTCGACCCCGTGGTCTTCGGTGCGGGCTCGAAGACGGTGCACAACCTCGTGGCGGGCGCCGGCGTACTCAGCGGCCCTTCCGGAGACCTGCGTCTCGGTCTGCCGTGGCAGTCGATCGGCACTCGCGCAGGCCTCCACCATGAGCCCGTTCGACTGCTCGTGGTCGTCGACGCCCCGCGTGAGCGCATCGACAGCATCGTGTCGCGCGCGGACATCGTGGGCGATCTCGTGCACGGCGAGTGGGTAACACTGGTGCGGCCCGCCGATGAGCCGGGCCAGTGGGAGCGGTGCACCGCTGCAGGATGGGTGTCGTGGTCTGTGCCTGACGCCGACAAGAACCGAGGAAAGGAGGCGGCATGAGCCGCGACGCACTGACGAGGATGACCAAGATCGAGATCGTGGCCCGCACGGTCGACGCCGACGCCGTGCGCCGGCAGATCGTCGCGGCCGGAGCGACCGGGTACACGAGCCTGCCCGCCGTCACCGGCCTCGGGCACCATGGTGCTCACGAGGGTCGGCAACTGTTCAACGACCGCGACGCGCTCACCCTCATCATCACCGTCGTTCCCGACGACCGTGCTGACGATCTCATCGACGGACTCCGCTCGCTCCTGGATCTGACGGCCGGCGTGATGTTCGTCTCCGAGACCTTCGTGAGCCGACCGCACTACTTCCGCTAGGGTCGCGTGGCTCTAGCGCCCCTCACGTGCTAGAGCCCCGGAGCGGTCATGCGCAGCACGTCGAGCGAGCTGTCGAGTTGCTCGAGCGTGACCTCGCCGCGCTCGACGAAGCCGAGATCGATGACGGCTTCGCGAATGGTGAGCCCCTGCGTGACAGAGTGCTTGGCAACCGTAGCGGCCGCTTCGTAGCCGATCACCCGGTTCAGGGGCGTGACGATCGAGGGGGAGCTCTCGGCAAGGGCACGCGCTCGCTCGAGGTTCGCCTCGAGCCCGGTCACCGTCTTGTCGGCGAGAACGCGCGTCGAGTTGGCAAGCAGGCGGATCGATTCGAGAAGCGAGGTTCCCATCACCGGGATTGCGACGTTGAGCTCGAAGGAGCCCGAGGCGCCCGCCCATGCGACTGTCGCGTCGTTGCCGATCACCCGCGCGCAGACCATGAGGACGGCCTCGGGAACGACGGGGTTGACCTTGCCCGGCATGATGGACGAGCCGGGTTGCAGGTCGGGGATGCGCAGTTCTCCGAGACCCGTGTTCGGGCCCGATCCCATCCACCGCAGGTCGTTGCAGATCTTCGTGAGTGAGACGGCGATCACCCGTAGCGCGCCGCTCGCCTCGACGAGGCCGTCTCGCGCACCCTGAGCCTCGAAGTGGTCGAGAGCCTCGGTGATCGGCAGCCCGGTGGAGCTCGCGAGCTCGGCGATGACCTTCTGCGAGAACCCCAGAGGGGTGTTGATGCCGGTACCCGTCGCCGTGCCCCCGAGCGGCACCTCTGCGACGCGCTCGATCGTGGAGCGCACTCGCGCCACGCCGAGGCGCACCTGGCGTGCGTAGCCCGCGAATTCCTGCCCGAGTGTGACGGGTGTGGCGTCCATGAGATGGGTGCGACCCGCCTTGACGGCGGTGGACCACGCGTCGGCCTTCTGCTCGAGTGCCGCGGCGAGGTGCTCCAGTGCCGGGATCAGCTCGTGCAGCAGTGCGCTCGTCACCGCGACGTGCACCGACGTGGGGAAGACGTCGTTGGACGACTGCGAGGCGTTCACATGGTCGTTGGGGTGGACCTCCGTGCCCGCAATGCGCGAGGCGAGCGTCGCGAGCACCTCGTTCATGTTCATGTTCGAACTCGTGCCCGAGCCGGTCTGATAGGTGTCGACAGGAAAGTGGTCGTGGTGCTGACCGTCGATGATCTGCTCGGCGGCGGCGGCGATGGCCTGCGCGAGCGGAGCATCCAGGATGCCCAGTTCGGCATTCACGAGCGCTGCTGCGCGCTTGATCTGGGCGAGAGCGATGATCTGGCCCGATTCGAGGCCAGAGCCAGAGATCGGGAAGTTCTCGACGGCACGCTGGGTCTGGGCGCGGTACAGCGCGTCGCGCGGCACGCGCACCTCGCCCATCGTGTCGTGCTCGATGCGGTAGTCGTCTGTCTCGGTCACGTCGGTGTGCGTCTTTCTGTGCGTGGCGATGGGGTGTCAGCTCGGCGTGCGTGGCGGCCTGTCAGATCTGACCGACGACCACGTCAGGTTCGACGCGGCCCTCGCGCAGCTTGTAGTTCGCGCCGACGATGGCCAGCGTACCGGCGGCGACCTCCTCGCCGATGAGCTCGCTTGCCGAGAGCAGTGCGCCGACCGTGTCGCGCAGGTGCTGACGCCCGACCTCGAGGGCGTCGAGCTGGTCGACAGCGCTTGCGCCGGCACTGATCCGCACCCGCTGAACGGCGGGAAGAATCTGGCTGACGATGCCGTGAATATGGACGGGCAGCGGTTCAGCCCCTGGCTGGGCGAAGTCCATCGCGGCACGCACCGCGCCGCACTCGTCGTGCCCGAGCACCAGGATGAGCGGCACGCGCAGCACTGCGACGGCGTACTCGAGCGAGCCGACGACGCTGTCGCTGATGACCTGGCCGGCGTTGCGCACGACGAAAAGGTCGCCCAACCCCTTGTCGAAGATGATCTCGGCGGCGAGCCGTGAATCGGAGCACCCGAAGAGAGCAGCGTGAGGGGCTTGCGAGCTCGCAAGCTCTGTGCGCCGCTCGACGTCCTGGCGCGGGTGCCGCGGGTCACCAGAGATGAAGCGCGCATTGCCGCGCTCCATCTCGCGCCAGACCTGGGCGGGTGTGCGGCGTGTTGCTGTCATGCGGTCACCTCGCGTTGATCGGTTGATCCTGCGATCTACGGTGCGTTCTCGGTCTCGGCAGGAAGGTCGGCGGCGATCGCGGTCGCCACGAGCGCGAACTCGTCCTCCGATGCGGTGCCGTAGAGCACGATGGTGCTCTCGGTCGCTTCGGTCACGAGGGCGTACTGACGGTTTCCGACGGCGTCGACCCCCCGTCGATCGTAGAGGCTCCACTCGATGCCGGCGATCTCCACGCGCTCCGCGCCCGTCGGGCCGCGCAGCAGCTCGTCGAGCCAGGTGGGATTCGTCTCGAAGCCCTGCACGAGAGCGATGAATCCGTCGGTGTCGGTGAGGAAGCCGACGTACCACTCTCGTACGCCTCCGTTCGCGGTGAGGTCAGCGCGGTTCGTCGTCCATGTCGGGGGGACGACGGGCGCCTGCACGTCTGCACCGAGGGCCGCGGACGCTTCAGCGGCGGTGGCCTGGTAGTCGACGGGAGGCGCAGGAGGGCTCTGCTGCACGACGACGATGATGAGAAACAGCACGATGCCGAGAGAGGCGATCAGGGAGAGCACGAGATTCTTCGTCGACTGGTTGGCTCGGCGGCGTTTGCGCGACTCGGCGACGCGGGCAGCCGTCTCCTCCGGCGTCTCCGGTCGGCCGAGCTCCGCGACGACTCGTTTCTCTGCCGGCGGCGTCACGACGCGCTGCCGTCGTCGGTCACGGCTGAGCGCGCCGCATCGAGCCGAGCCTTCGCACCGAGCAACCACTCCTCGCACCTCCGCGCGAGCGCTTCACCGCGCTCCCACAGGGCGATCGACTGCTCAAGCGTCGCGCCTCCCTGCTCGAGCTCCGAAACGACGCGCACGAGTTCGTCTCGAGCCTGCTCGTAGCTCAGTCCGCTGACCTCGGGGCGCTCGAGAGTGGCGGGCTCGGAGGCGGGAGAGTCGGTCACGTCAGTCATGCTAGGTCTGTTTTCCTTCGCTCGGGGTGAGAGTGCGCGGTGATGAATCGTCCGGCGACGGCTCGGTTGCGGTCACCGTCGCTGTGAGTCGGCCGGCGGCGAGCGTTACGCTCAGCGCGTCGTGGAGAGCTGCCTGGGAGGCGTCGCTGACCACGCGCCCGTCACCGTCCTGCACGATCGCATAGCCCCGATCGAGCGTGCGCTGAGGCGACAGCGCGCGCAGCTGCCTGCGCCGCTCGTCGAGCGCGTCGAGAGAGCTGTCGAGGCGGCGCGTGGTCAACTCGACTCCGCGCGCCACGAGACGCGTAAGCTCTTCCGCCCGGGTATCGATGATCCAGGTCGCGCTCGCGAGCGCAGGCCTCGAGCGAAACTGCGCTACGCGCTCGATCTCGCCCGCGAGCATCGATGTGAGCCGGGTGAGGAGCCGCGAGCGCGCCTGCTGCACCGTCGCGAGCTGCTCCCCGACATCCGGCACGACCCGCTTCGCGGCGTCCGTCGGCGTCGACGCCCGGAGGTCGGCCACATCGTCGAGCAGGGGGCGGTCGTTCTCGTGACCGATGGCGCTCACGAGCGGCGTCGCGCAGTCAGCGGCGGCGCGCACCACAGCCTCGTCGCTGAACGGGAGAAGATTCTGGAAGTCGCCACCGCCGCGCGCGATGACGATGACGTCGACCTGCGGATCAGCATCCAGCACGCGGATGCCCGCAACGACGTCGCCGACAGCTCGATCGCCTTGCACCGCGGCGTGGTGCACGCGGAAGGAGACCGACGGCCAGCGCAGTTGCGCGTTCCGCAGGACATCCTTCTCCGCATCGCTGTCGCGCGCGGTGATGAGGCCGATGCACTGGGGCAGGAACGGGAGCGTCTTCTTGCGGTCCGCCGCGAAGAGGCCTTCGGCCGCGAGCCGGCGCCTCAGCTGCTCAAGGCGCTCCAGCAGATCACCCAAACCCACGCGCCGCATCTCGAACGCCTGCATCGTGAGGGTGCCGCCCTTGACCCACCAGTTCGCCTTCACGAGTGCGACGACGCGATCGCCCTGCCCGAGGCCCTCTGGCAGCTGTGCTCGCACGGACGACCAGATGGTGAAGGAAACGGTCGCCTCGGCGGAGACGTCCTTCAGCTTGCCGTAGACGTTCCCGCCCGAGACGCCCCACTGGGTGATCTCACCCTCGACCCAGACGGTGCCGAGGCGATCGATGTACCCCTTGAGCTTCGCAGAGAGCTGACCAACGGGCCACGGCGCGTCGGCTGCGCTCGCCGTCGGGTCGGGCGCCGCTCCTGGGCGGCGGCGAGCCTCGGCGGCGTCTCTCACGCACCCAGGGTAGCCGCGCGCGCCGACACACGGGCACGGAGTCCACCTTCAGGGGCGCGCGCCTAGACTGGGCAGTGTGAGCACCATCACCAACGGAGCCCCCGTCAGCACCCCGGTCATTCCCGAGCGACGCGCGCGGTTGACCGACGAACCCGTCGCGGGCCGAAAGCGGGTTTTGCTCGCCGCGCCGCGCGGGTACTGCGCGGGCGTCGACCGGGCCGTGATCGCGGTCGAGAAGGCCATCGAGCAGTACGGCGCGCCCGTGTACGTACGCAAGCAGATCGTGCACAACATCCACGTCGTCACCGAGCTCGAGAAGAGCGGTGCCATCTTCGTCGACGAGGTGGAAGAGGTGCCTCGTGGCTCGCACATCGTCTTCTCCGCCCACGGCGTGAGCCCTGCCGTCGTGCAAGGTGCGGCGGACCGCGATCTCGCCGCCATCGACGCGACGTGCCCGCTCGTGACGAAAGTGCATCGCGAAGCGGTGCGCTTCTCCAAGCAGGACTATCGCATTCTTCTGATCGGTCACGCGGGCCATGAGGAGGTGGAGGGCACGATGGGTCACGCGCCTGACCGCACGATCCTCATCGGCAGTCCCGAGGAGGCCGACACCGTCGAGGTGCCGGACGCCGACGAGCTCATCTGGCTCTCGCAGACGACCCTGAGCGTCGACGAGACGATGGAGACCGTTCGCCGGCTCCGAGAGCGGTTCCCGCACCTCCAGGACCCTCCGAGCGACGACATCTGCTATGCGACCCAGAACCGGCAGGTCGCCATCAAGAAAATCGCTCCCGAGTGCGACCTCGTGATCGTGGTCGGGTCGGCGAACAGCTCCAACAGCGTGCGCCTCGTCGAGGTCGCACTGGAGTACGGTGCGCGTGCGGCATACCGCGTCGACTACGCAAGCGAGGTGAAGCAGGAGTGGCTCGACGGTGTCGCCACCGTCGGCGTGACATCGGGTGCGAGCGTTCCGGAGGTGCTCGTGCAGCAGGTACTCGCCGATCTCTCCGATGCTGGCTATGAAGACGTCGAGGAGATCACGACGGCGGAAGAGGATCTGCTGTTCTCCCTGCCGAAGGAGCTTCGGGTCGACAAGACGGGCAAGCGCGACGACCGCGCGCTCGGCGGGCGCACGCGGGCCTGACGGGCGAGCGCCGTGACTGCCGCCGATGCGACCGCTTCGGCGATGACACTGCCCCCGCCCCGCGAGGTGACGGCGAGTGCCCTCGTTCGGGGTCTGGCCACCGCCCAGCGACTCATCGGCCCCGCGAGCATTCTTCTGGCAGGCGGCATTCTGCTCGAGGTCGGCGTACGCCGGGGTGACCTCGCGAGCCTCGCACCTCTCGCCGCGATTCTTGCCCTGATGCTCGTGAGTTCGCTCGTCCTGGCATGGCGTCCCTCCACAGCGATCGCTGCGACGCAGCTGGCCCTCGGTACCGTTGCGGGCATGGCGTACGCCGCCGCCGCGATGCCCACGCTCTCGAGCGGCGAGTCGCACAGCGCGTACCTCATCGAGGCCATCGCGACCGCGCTGATCTTCGTCGGTGCGATTCGACCGCGGGCGTCGAGCGGCATTCTCTGGGTCTGCGGCGCGTGGCTCGCGGGTAGCGTCTCTCTCGCCGCGGGGGCCGCCATCGTCGGCGAGACCTATGTCCTCTCCTGGGATCGCGTGATCGATGCGGCCATCATCTGCGGAGCCTATGCGATGGTCGCGATCGGATGGCGACGTCGACGGGAGCGCCTGCCCGAGCTTCCCGCGCTCGCGCAGTCCTCCCGCAGCGGCGAGGATCAACGCGTGCGCGAGCGCGCGGCGACCGCCGTCGTGCACGACACGGCGCTGGCCGCGCTCACGCTCGTGGCTCGCAGTACGCCCGCGCTCGACGCGCGGCTGCGGCAGCGCATCCTTCGCGATCTTCGCATTGTGGCAACCGCGACGGTGTCGCCGCGCGGTGCCTCGCCGGCACCTGATCCGCGCGGCACGAGTCTTGGTGCGCGGCTGCTCGCCATCGTCGACGAGGTGCGGTGGCGGGGCATGCGCGTGGACGTCGCGGGGGTCGATGCCACCCTCGCGCATCCCGGCGATGACGCGGCCGAGGCCATCCTGGGCGCGACCGCGGCGGCGCTCGACAACGTCGTCGCCCACTCGGGCGCAACCCACGCCGACGTCACGGTGGGCTCCGCAGCGGGTCAACTCACCGTCATGGTCGTTGACGGGGGTCGAGGGTTCGACCCCGCGACCGTCCCGGTGGACCGCCTTGGACTGCGGGAGTCGGTGGTGGGCCGGGTCGAGCGGGTAGGCGGCAGCGCCCGTGTCTGGTCGGGTGCGACGGGCACGACCGTGCTGCTCTCGGTTCCTTCTGCAGCGGTCGAGGAGGCCGCCCCATGACGACGTGGTGGCGATCCTCGGCGATCGATGTCGACACGCTCAGCTGGCTGACGTCGTCGCTCGTGACCATCTGGGTACCGATCGTCGTCGCTGTGCAGGGCGTCGTCTCGATCACCGCAGGAGGCCAGGCCGGCCGATTCGTCGCGGCTCAGATTCTCGCGCTTCTCTTGTTCGTTGCCGCCGGCATTCTCACCCACGTCGGATCACGTCCCTACCGCGGGCGCCTCGGCGCGGCCTTTTCCATCACGGTCTTCGTACTGACCGCCCTCGGCGTGCTGGTCTCCGCTGCCGGACTGCAGGGCGAGGCGGTCGTTCCCGAACTGTGGTGGGCGTCGCTCGCAGCTGCCCTCATCGCGATGTCGCTGGCCCCCTTCCTGCCCGGGCGCGTCTTCCTGCCCGGCATGATCGGGCTCACCGCCTGCACGATCGTCGGGGCGCTCGGGGCGACCGGAGGCGAGGACGTGCGACTGCCGGTGGCGGCCGCGCTCACCGCGACCTCTCCCGTGCTGTTCGCGACGATCGGTGGTTCAGTGCTCACCGGCATCATGATCGCCGATGTCGTGCGCTGGCGCGCCCTCGTCGATCGGGGACGGGCCACGGACGCGCAGGAGGAGCCGGTGGTTGCCGTGCTTGAGCGGGTCACGGCGGGCGCGTGGTCGCAGCGCATGCAGCCCTTCCTGCGGTCCATCGCCCTGGCCGAGGAGGTCAGCGACCGCGATCGACGCCGCGCAGCGGCGCTCGCCGACGAGTTGCGGCGCGCCCTCGTCGCACGCGATGCCGAGTCGTGGCTCAGTGGGATCGTCGCCGAGTGGCCCGTACATGTCGACGACCCGCACCGTTTGGCGGACACGATCACGGTGGACCAGCGCAGCGCCATCACTGCCCTGATCACTGGTCTGTTCTCCGACCCCGAGGCAGGGGTGTTCGGGGCACGACTGCGCCTGGCGGCTGCCGGGGATGACGCCGTGGCGGTGGCCGTCACCGTCTCGCTCGATCTGCCGGAGGGGAGGCGCACCACGGTCCTGGCGCCCTACTATCTGAGCGTGAGGTCCGTCGTCCGACGCATCGAGTGGCGCAACGGTGAGTCGCTCGTCGTAAGCTTCGATGTCGACGCGGCTGGGCAGCGGTAGCCCCATGGCTGTCTTCGAGACGCCTCGCCCGGTGGCGGCTGCCGCGATCGTCCACGGACTGGCGGCCGCTCAGCGCGTGATCGTGCTGATCGGTCTGTTGTTCGGCGCTCTCACCGTCGCCGATCTGCTCGTAGCACGCGGCCACGGTGGTTACGCAACGCTCGTCGTGGCTCCCGTCTTGGCGGTCTCGCTGCTCGCTCTCGTGCTGTTGTGGCGACCGACTCTCGTCACGGCGTCGCTCTTTCTCGCCGGCGGGGCGGTGTGCTCGGTCGCCGTCATCACCCTCGGTCTGACGGTGGACCCCGAGTTCGCCGACCCTGGCCCGTTCGCGCTCAACCGCACGGCCACCGCGCTCGTGCTCGTCGGCGCCCTGCACGGCAGTGCTGTGAGCGGGATGGTCTGGAGCACCGCGGGGCTCGTCGTCGCCTATGGCAGTCTCGCCATCGGGCTCGCCTCCGGCGGTGGCGATGCCCAGCCTGGTTGGGGGCCCTTGCTGCTGTTCATCGTGTCGTTCCTCGCCTACGCCATCCTCGCGTTCGCCCAGCGCCGCGCCCGGCTCGCGGCACCGGCCCTCGAGAATGCGCTCGTCTCCCTCGAGCGGGCCGAGCGGCGGCGGGCCCTCGAACTGCGTTCGGCAGCGGTCGTTCACGACACGGTGCTGGCGGATCTCGCGGTGATTGCCACCTCACCGGGGCCACTCAGTGATCGGGCTCGCGCGAGGTTCGACTCCGACGTCGACCTCATCCGGTCGTCGAGCGTGCGCGACCCGAACGCCTCCCAGCCGGTATCGACCGAGTTCGGCGCGGCCCTCCTCGATCTCGCCCGCGACTTCCAGTGGACGGGAGTGCGCGTGGAGGTGAGCGGGGCGGAGATGCTGTCGCGCGGGGTGGACCCCCGGGTGGCCGATGCACTGCTCGCCGCCGCTCGCGCCGCCCTCGACAACGTGGCACGACACTCCGGCGCCGACCATGCGGATCTTGTCGTCGGCGAGCGGTCAGGGGTCGTCTCCCTCCTCATCGTCGACGATGGTCACGGATTCGACCCGGATGCGGTCCCAGGCGATCGCCTCGGCCTGAGCACGGCCATCAAAGCTCGCGTGGAAGATGTGGGCGGCTCCGTGCGCATCTGGGCTGGCGAGGACGGTACGACGGTGATGCTGTCGGCACCGTGGCCGGGGGTCGCCCCGTGAGCGGCCGCGCGACGGCTCCTCGGTCTCACCGCACGCCCTGGGCTGCCGACCCGCTGAGCTGGCTCGCCGTGCCGAACCTCCCCCTCGGCGCCATCGTCGTCACGATCGCGTATGGCGCGGTCGCGCTCGCCCTCGGCGGCCAGAGCGGCGCAGCCCTGCTGCAGCAGGGGGTCGCCGTGATGCTGGCCACTCTCGGGCTGCTGTGGGTCTTCGTGGCAACGCGACCGCGGCGCGGGCCACTGTCGAGCGGTCGCGCTGTCGTCGCCGTAGCGCTCGTCGGTGCAGGGATGCTGGTCTCCGCCGCCGCGCATCGCGGCAACGACGCGATGGTGCTCGAACTGTGGTGGGCGCCGCTGGTGTGCACCCTGCTTCTGCTCAGCATGGCTCCATACTGCGACCTGCCGGGCGTGCTGCTGGCAGGCTGCGCGCTACTGCTGACGGCGCTGGCCGCGGCGGCACTGCTTGACGTCGGCACGTCCAGTGCATGGCCGCCGCTGGCCGCAACGACCATGATCGTCTCTCCGATCGTGTTCGGCACTGCTGGCGCCGTGGCCTTCATCGTGACGGTGACGAGGCGACTCACCCGGTGGTCGGAGCGGCCCTGGTCGGAGGTGTCACCCGTCACAGCCGAGGTGCTGGAGGACGACCCCGACAGCGCCGATGCGCTCGTGGCGCAAGTTGACGAGCAGACGAGCGCGCAACTGGGGGATGCGCTCGAGTTGCTCGTTGACGTCGTCGAACGTGGCGAGATCGACGGTCGCGACCAGGAACGTGCGGCGCGCGTCGCCGCCCGACTGCGCGGTGAACTGATCGCGGCGGCGAACGACAGTTGGCTGGCGCGCATGGCGCGCGGCAGACCGTTGAGCGTGCGCGACCCGGACCGCCTCGCCGATCGGCTCGGGGTGCCGCAACGTACGGCTCTACGGGCGATGCTGGATGCCCTGCTCGACGATCCAGCGTCGGGTTTCGTCTCTGCGCGCATCGAGTTGAGGTCTCCGGACGACGGCACGATCGCGGTCGCGCTGCGTATTCTCACGACCCTGGCCGAAGGCCGCCGCGTGACGTTCCTCGAGCCCTACTACGTGAGTCTGCAATCGACCGTCACGGGTATCCGCTGGCGCAACGGATCCTCGATCGCGCTCGACTTCACGATCACGCCGGACCCGCGCGCGCCGAAACCACCGCTCGCGCAGCGCCAGGCTCAACTGCCGGAGTGACCCGCGGAGCCCAGCTGGCGGGTCGCGTCGACGACGCGCGCAGCCATCGCGCTCTCCGCAGCCTTGCCCCACGCGCGCGGGTCGTACACCTTCTTGTTGCCCATCTCGCCGTCGACCTTGAGGAACCCGTCGTAGTTCTTGAGCACGCTGTCGGCGACCGAGCGGCTGAAGGCGTACTGGGTGTCGGTGTCGATGTTCATCTTGATGACGCCGTTGGCGACCGCGGTGGCGATCTCCTCGTCGGTCGAGCCGGAGCCACCGTGGAAGACGAGGTCGAGGGGCAGGGCATCCGTGCCGTACTTCGCCTGGATCCCGTCCTGAATCTCCTTGAGCAGCTCGGGTCGTAGCTTGACGTTGCCCGGCTTGTAGACGCCGTGCACATTGCCGAAGGTGAGGGCGGCCATGTAGCGGCCGTGCTCGCCGAGACCAAGCGCCTCGACCGCGGCTGTCACGTCGCCGAGCGTCGTGTACAGGGCGTCGTTGGAGCCTTCGTGCTGCACACCGTCCTCCTCTCCGCCGACCACTCCGATCTCGACCTCGAGGATCGCGTTGATGGCCTTCATGCGGGGGAGGAGATCCTTCGCGATCTCCAGGTTCTCCGCCAGAGGCACGGCCGAGCCGTCCCACATGTGGGACTGGAAGATCGGGTTGCGCCCGGCCTTCACCTCAGCCTCGCTCGCCTCCACGAGCGGCATGACGAATCCGGCCAGCGCATCCTTCGGGCAGTGGTCGGTGTGCAGGGCGATGGTGACGGGGTAGTTCTTCGCCACCTCGGTGGCGAAAGCGGCGAAGGCGAGGGCGCCCGAGGCGCGGGCCTTGACGCTCTGGCCGGCGAAGTAGTCCGCGCCGCCTGTCGTGACCTGGATGATGCCGTCGGAGCCGGCGTCGCTGAGGCCCTGCAGCACGGCGTTGATCGTCGACGACGACGAGACGTTGATCGCGGGGTAGGCGAAGCCGCCCTTCTTGGCCTTGTCGAGCATCTCGGCGTACTGGTCCGGCGTGGCGATGGGCATGAGGCTCCTCGGTGCTGGGGGTGGTGTGGGTTCGCCTCGAGTCTAGCGACGGGCATCCCGGTCGCCATCGGATCTGTCGCCGAGACGTCGCTCGTACGCGGCGATAGGCTGGTGGCGCGCTGCTCTGCCACCCGGCGCGTCCTCACGTTTCTCAACGCATTGCCGACCACGGAAAGGACGCCATCGTGGTGACCACTAAGACCGGAACGCTGTTCCTCCACCCGGACCGCAACCTCGCGATGGAGCTGGTGCGCGCGACCGAGGCCGCCGCCATCCGGTCGGCACCGTTCATCGGCAAGGGCGACAAGCTCGCCGCGGACGGCGCCGCCGTCGACGCGATGCGCAAGTTCCTCGGCACCGTCAACTTCTCGGGCCTGGTGGTGATCGGGGAGGGCGAGAAGGACAACGCTCCCATGCTGTTCAACGGCGAGGAGGTCGGCAACGGACAGGGGCCCGCATGCGACATCGCCGTGGACCCGATTGACGGCACCTCGCTCACCGCCGCGGGACGAGGACACGCGATCTCGATGATCGCCGTGTCGGATCGCGGGTCGATGCTTGACGCCTCGAGCGTCTTCTACATGGACAAGATCGTGGCCGGGCACGAAGGGATCGGTGTTCTCGATATCCGCCAATCGGTCGCCGAGAACATTCGAGCGCTCGCCGCGGCGAAGAAGAAGCGCGTCGACGACATGCGCATCGCCGTGCTCGACCGCCCCCGGCACGCTGCTCTGATCGAGGAGATCCGCGCGACCGGAGCCGGAACGCGCATCATCCTCGATGGCGACGTGGCCGGCGGCATTAACGCCGCGCGCCACGACTCGCGCATCGACATGTGCATCGGTACCGGCGGCAGCCCCGAAGGAGTCGCGACGGCGTGCGCCGTCAAGGCGCTCGGCGGCTTCATTCAGGGCAGGCTCGCGCCCGGCAGCGACGAGGAGCGTGAGAAAGGCGCGGCCGCCGGCCTTCTTTTCGACCACGTCTACGAGGCGAACGAGCTCGTGCGCAGCGACAACACGTTCTTCGTCGCGACGGGGGTGACCGACGGCGAGCTCGTGCGCGGTGTGCGCCGGGAGGGCGAGATCATCACGACCGAGTCGATCGTGCTGCGCTCGCGCTCGGGCACGGTGCGTCGCGTCAGCGCCGATCACCTCGTCGCAAAGTGGCTGGACTCCTGACGCCAGGGGGACCTTCTCCGAGCGCACCCGACCGCAGCGCCGCGTGAGCCACGCATCCGCTTCACTCACGCACTCGACGCCTCGCACTGATCAAGCAGTGCGAGGCGTCGAGTGCAGTACGAAGCGCGACCTGCGCGCTAGAGGAGGTTGGGGATCTTCTGCTCCTCCGCAAGGTTCGCTCGGCGGAACCAGATCGTCACGAAGGTTGAGACGATCACGATGAAGAGCGAGTAAAGCGCCGGAACGATGAGGATGAGACCGATGTCGGGGCTGCCCGCGAAGGTCAGGAGCACGATCGCGATCGCGAGTGGCCCGTTCTGGATGCCCGTCTCCAGCCCGATCGTGCGCGCGTTCATCGGATGCATGCGGATCGCACGTGCGATCGCGTAGGCAATCGCGATGCCAAAGAGCCCCAGCCCGATCGCGACGAGGTACGTCTGCCAGGGCGTCGACGTCAGCAGCGCCCAGTTGCGCGGCACCCACGTGGCCATGAGGAACACGATGAAGAACAGGCCGAAGAAGCCGCCGAGCAGCTCCATCACGGCGCCGATGTTTGCGCTGTACCGACGCAGGATCATGCCGGCAACGACCGGGATGAGCAGGGTCGCGAGCGTCACGACGATGTTGAGGATGGGAATCTGCAGCTCAGAGTCGGCGTCGAACACCAGCGAGCCGTAGAAGGCGAGAACGAGAGGCGTCATGAGGATGGCCCACAGCGTGGAGTTCGTCGTCATGATGACGCTCAGCGCGAGATTGCCCTTCGAGAAGTACGTGAAGATGTTCGACGTCGTGCCCGCAGGCACGCAGCCCATGAGAAGGGCCCCGAGGGCGACGGGTGCTGCGTACTCGCGCGGCAGCTGGAAGAGCACCGCGATGACGAGAATGTAGGCCAGCAGGGGCATGATGCCGAACTGCGTGATGAAGCCGATGATGAGACCCCACGGCCGTCGCAGGGCGGAGCGGAAGTCTCGCGGCGTGAGGCCAGCGCCGAGGCCGAACATGATCACGAAGACGAGGCCGACGAGCAGGATCTGCTCGAACTCGGTGACGACATCCTGTTCGTTGACGACGGTCTGGGTCAGATGGATGAGCGACGCACCGGTCATGACAGCTCCCTTCCCTGTGTCTCGATACTGGCGGTCTCTGAGGTGACGCCGATGGCGCGCAGCTCGCGCCGCAGAATCTTGCCGATCGGGCTCTTGGGCAGCTCGTCGACGAAGCGCACCGATTTCGGCACCTTGTACGCCGCGAGGGCCTCCCGGCAGTGCGCGATCACCGCCGCCTCGGTGGGTGGGCTGTCGGCCGCCACGATGTACGCGCGCACGGATTCCCCGGTCTTGTCGTCGGGGAGCCCGATGACGCCGACCTCGAGAACCCCGGGCATGGCCGCGATGCGCTCTTCGACCTCGTTCGGGTACACGTTGAACCCGCTCACGAGGATCATGTCCTTTTTGCGGTCGACGATGGTGAAGTACCCGTCGGCGTCCATCTGCGCAATGTCACCGGTGCGGAACCAGCCGTCGAGCATCGACGCCGCCGTGTCCTCCGGGCGGTTCCAGTAGCCGGAGGTCACCTGGGGGCCTCGTGCGATCAGCTCACCAGGCTGGCCCACGGGCACGTCGTTGTCCTGGTCGTCGACGCACCGGATGTCGGTCGACGGCACGGGGATGCCGATCGTGCCGTCTTTGCCGACGCCCCCGAGCGGGTTGAAGGTCAGCGCAGGGGATGTCTCGGTCAGCCCGTAACCCTCGACGATCGGGGTACCGGTGACGGCACGCCACTGCTCGGAGACCGATTCGTGCAGCGCCATACCGCCTGCAGCGGAGGCGACGAGGTGCTTCGGCGGGTTCTCGGTGAACCACCGCTCGTTGAGGAGGGCGTTGAAGAGGGTGTTGACGCCGGTTGTCCAGGTGATCTTGTAGTTCTCGAAAGCGCGCTTGAGGTTGCTCGGCGGGCGCGGCGAGGGAATGAGGATGTTGCGCGCACCCTCGTGGAAGAAGCCGATGAGGTTCACGGTGAAGGCGAAGATGTGGTACATCGGCAGGGCGGTCAGAACGACCTCCTTGCCGGGGCGGATGTGGGTGCTCAGTAGCTGCATCATCTGGAGCGTGTTGGCGACGAGGTTGCCGTGGCTGAGCATCGCACCCTTGGCGACGCCCGTGGTGCCACCCGTGTACTGCAACGCAGCGAGCGTGTCGGAGCCCACACCGTCGAGGTAGCTCCCGGACGCGCCCAGTTTCTGGCGGCCGCTGGCCAGCGCGGCCTGCAGCGGTGTGTGCGCCACCGTGATGGCGGGCAGCGAGCGGTTCCACCACTTCTGCACGAGGCGGATGACGCCGGCGATCACGGGCGGGAAGAACTCGCCGATGCGCACGGTCACGACCGTCTCGATGTCGGTCGCCGGGATGACGGAGGGCAGCCGATCGGCGAACATGTCGATGATGACGAGAGCCTTCGCTCCGGAGTCGCTGAACTGGTGGATCATCTCGCTCGCCGTGTAGAGCGGATTGGTGTTGACGAGCACGCAGCCCGCCTTGAGCACCCCGAAGGCGACCACCGGGTAGCTCAGGCAGTTGGGCATCTGCACGGCGACGCGATCGCCGGCCGCGAGCCCGAGGTCCTCCCTCAGGTAGGCGGCGAACTCGTCGGAGAGGGTCGCCACCTGCGCGTAGGTGAGAGAGCCGTTCATGCCGTTGGGCATGCACTGCGTGAAGGCGACGGTCTCGGCATACTCCTCGGACGCGCGCGCCAGAAGCTCCGGCAGCGTGCGGAAGGGCGGGGGCACGAGCTCGTGCTCGACCTCGGTCGGGTAGTGGGCGAGCCAGGGGCGTTCGGTCATCGTCGATCTTTCGCCGGAGGGACCACGGCGGTAGCTCACCGCCGATGGTGTGTGGGGCTCATCCTAGCCAGGCGCGGGCGCCGAATCGCTACCTGCTTGTGGGATTCTCCAACACCGAGAGGTTGTTCCCCGCCGGGTCTGTGAACCATGCGATATCCGGCCCCTGACCCGCCTCGAGACCTCTCGCGACGCCGCGTTCGTCCTGCGCGACGTGCTCATAGCGGAGCATCTCGGCACCGCGTGCGGCAAGGTCGCTCACGGCCGCGTCGATGTCGGCCACCTCGAGGTTCAGCACAGTGTCGGTGGCGGGGGCGTGGTCGGCCTTTGTCACACCGCGTCGTCGGGCGCGCTACCCTCGCGAGCCGGAATCGTCTCCCTCGATGGCGTCGCGGTCGGGCCCGGCTTGCTCGAGCTCGGCCACGAGCTCCATGGCGGTGAGCTCGCGCGGCCCCTCCTCGATGGCATCGAGCGGCCCGAGCACCGTCGATTCGTCGAGGCGCTGAAGTTTGCGGGCCGTGGGGAAGACCTGGCGCTCCATCGACCCGACGAAGCCGTTGTAGTTCTTGATGGTGCTCTCGATCGACCGACCGAGCTTCTCGACGTGCCCGGCCATCGTCGAGAGGCGCCCGTAGAGCTCGCGGCTCAGGTCGAAGAGCACCTTCGCATCGGCCGTGAGCACATCCTGCTGCCAGGAGAACGCGACGGTCTTGAGCACCGACCACAGGGTCACGGGCGAGGCCAGGGCGACGCGCTTGCTGAAGGCGTAGTCCATGATTCCGGGGTCGGCCTCCATGGCGGACGAGACGAGCGATTCGCTCGGGATGAAGGCGATCACGAGCTCGGGGGAGGCCTCCAGACCCGCCCAGTACGCCTTACTGGCGAGAGTGTCGATGTGGCCCCGCACGAGACGCACGTGCTGCTTCATGAGCGTCTCGCGCTGCGCCCCCTCCTCGCCCGTCGCAGTGACGGGAATCTGACTGGCCCGCAGGTACGCCTCGAACGGCACCTTGGCATCGACCGCGATGTTCTTGCCGCCGGGAAGATGAATGACCATGTCGGGACGGCCCGCACCGGCATCAGAGGTGATGCTGGACTGCACGTCGAAGTCGACGCGCTCGATGAGGCCGGCCGCCTCGACGACGTTGCGCAGCTGCGTCTCGCCCCACACTCCTCGAACGCTGTTGGATCGCAGTGCTGAGGCGAGCGACTCCGCGGTGCTGCGCAACCGCTCCTCCGACTCTGTCGCGGCGCGCAACTGCTGCGTGAGCTGGCCGTGCTGCTGGCTGCGCTGCGCCTCCAGCTCGGTGACCTTCGACTGCATCGTGCGCAGCGACTCCTGCACGGGTGCCAGCGCCTGCAGCACTCGGCTCTCCTGCTTGTCGCGCTCCTCCCGCTCGCGGTCGCGCTCGCGGGCGAGGGCGAGCTGCTCGTCGAGCGCGCTCGCCCGCGCTTCCGCCTGGGCCACCCGCACCTCTGCGACCGTGGCCTGCTCGCGCAGCTCGACGAGCTCCGCGCCCGTGCCGGCTCGACGTGCGAGCAGCAGACCGATGATGACGCCGAGCACCGCGCCGAGGAGGAGGCCGAGCAACAGGGGCAGGAGGAAGTCCATGCGAGTCAGTGTGCCAGGGGCATCCGACAGCACTCGCCCGCGCGCCCCGCGCGCCCTGGTCGTATCGTGAGGGGCATGACCCCGGCGCCGCGCTCGCTCGATGTGAGCACCGACGACCTGCGCTACCTCGTCGCCGTCGCGCGGGTGGGTCGCATGGTGTCGGCGGCCGCGCTGCTCGGTGTCGACCACACGACCGTGCGCCGGCGGCTCGATCGCCTCGAGGCCGCGCTCGGTGTGCGGCTTCTCGACCGCGGTGCCGACGGCTGGCAGCTCACGGCGATCGGCAGAGACGTCGTGGAGCGCGCCTCCGGGCTGGAGGGGCTCGTCGAGCAGGTCGTCGCCGCGGCGTCCGGCAGCGACGTCGTGCGCGGTACCGTGCGCGTCGCGACGCCCGACGGTTTCGGGGCCGTGTTCGCGGCTGCGGCGCTCGCGCGGGTGCGCACCGAGCATCCGGGGATCGCCGTCGAGCTCGTGACCTCCACGAAGCCGCTCTCCCTGCGGGGCTCCGGATTCGACCTCGTGGTGTCGATCGGGTCGACGGCGGGCTCGCGCGTCCAGTCGGAGCTGCTCACCGAGTACTCGCTGCGTCTCTACGCCGCGCCCGAGTACCTGGCCGCGCGGCCCCCGATCCGCGACCTGGCCGACCTGGCCGGCCATGACCTCGTCTTCTACGTGGATGCCCTGCTCACCGTGCACGAGCTCGACCTCGCGACGGTCGCCCTCGGCGACATGCGGCTCGGCTTCGGCTCGACGAGCGTCTTCGCACAGCTGGAGGCGGCGCGTGCCGGCGCGGGAATCGGCCTGCTGCACGCGTTCATGGCCGAGGGGGTGGCGGGGCTCGTGCCTGTGCTGCCCGAGGCGGTCGACTTCCGGCTGCCGTTCACGCTCTCGACGCGCCCCGACAGCCCGGCCGTGGACGCCGTGGCGATCGTGCGCGAGGCTCTGCGCGACGAGGTCGCTCGGCGTCGTGGGGAGCTGCTGCCGGGAGGCTAGCATCGTGCGTTTTCGCAGATAGCGTGTGCGCTTTCAGTGCTTGATCGCAGAGCGGCACGCGCGCAGACTGGGGTCGATCACCATCGTCCGCGTCGAAGGAGAACCCCCATGACCGATGTCCAGAACTCGCTCGTGCAGCACTGGGTCGGTGGTGAGGCCTTTGCCGGTGCCTCCTCCCGAACGGCACCCGTCTACAACCCGGCACGCGGCGCCGTCGCCCGCGAGGTCGCCCTCGCCTCCACCGCCGACGTCGACCACGCCGTCTCGGTCGCCGCTGCCGCGCAGCCCGCGTGGGCGGGCACCTCGATCGCGAAGCGCCAGCAGATCATGTTCGCCTTCCGCGAGGCGCTCAACGCCCGCAAGGATGAGCTCGCCGCCATCCTCACCGAGGAGCACGGCAAGGTACTGAGCGATGCCGCAGGAGAGATCGCGCGCGGGCTCGAGATCGTCGAGCTCGCCTGCTCGATCCCCCAGCTGCTCAAGGGCGAGTACAGCGAGAACGTCTCCACGGGCGTCGACGTCTACTCGCTCAAGCAGCCCCTCGGCGTCGTGGGAATCATCAGCCCCTTCAACTTTCCCGCCATGGTGCCGCTGTGGTTCTTCCCCCTCGCGATCGCGGCCGGCAACACGGTCGTGCTGAAGCCCTCCGAGAAGGACCCGTCGGCGTCGCTCTGGATGGCGCAGGTGCTGCAGGAGTGCGGTCTGCCAGACGGCGTTCTCAACGTGGTGAACGGCGACAAGGAGGCCGTGGATGCTCTGCTCGAGCATCCCGAGATCGCCAGCATCTCCTTCGTCGGGTCGACGCCCATCGCCCGCTACATCTACGAAACGGCATCGAAGAACGGCAAGCGCGTGCAGGCCCTCGGCGGCGCGAAGAACCACATGCTCGTGCTGCCCGACGCCGACCTCGACCTCGTCGCCGACTCGGCCGTGAACGCGGGCTTCGGCTCGGCAGGCGAGCGCTGCATGGCCGTCTCGGTCGTCGTGGCCGTCGAGCCCGTCGCCGACGAGCTCATCGAGAAGATTCGCTCGCGCATGAGAGGACTGCGGGTCGGTGATGGCACCCGCAACTGCGACATGGGCCCGCTCATCACGAAGGAGCACCGCGACAAGGTTGCCAGCTACCTCGACGTCGCGGCCGAGGATGGCGCCGAGATCGTCGTCGACGGGCGCGGCATCGAGGTGGACGGGGAAGCCGACGGGTTCTGGCTCGGCCCGACCCTCGTCGACAAAGTGCCGACGAGCTCGCGCGTCTACACCGACGAGATCTTCGGCCCCGTTCTCTCGGTGGTGCGCGTGACGACCTATGAGGAGGGCCTGGCCCTCATCAACGGCTCGCCGTACGGCAACGGCACGGCGATCTTCACCAACGACGGCGGCGCTGCGCGTCGATTCCAGAACGAGGTGACGGTCGGCATGATCGGCATCAACGTGCCGATTCCCGTGCCGGTCGGCTACTACTCGTTCGGTGGCTGGAAGAACTCGCTCTTCGGTGACGCGAAGGCATACGGCACGCAGGCGATCCCGTTCTTCACCCGCGAGAAGGCGATCACCTCTCGCTGGCTCGACCCGAGCCACGGCGGCATCAACCTGGGCTTCCCGCAGAACTGAGCGGCGCGCCGTGCTCGACGGACGACGTCGCCTCGAACGTCAGCCGAGCACGGCGGGGCGCCGGTCGGCCGCGGCGGTCTCGCCCGCAGGGCCGATGAGCCCGAGCGCACCACCCGTGATGCGCGCGAGGTCCTCCATCGAGCTCACGTCGTGCCGTTTCGCCGCGTGCACGACGATGGCCGCGCACGCTTCGGCGTCGGCGAGCGCGTCATGGTGCAGGAAGTCTTCGAAGCCGGCCGCCATCGCGGCGACGGGCAGCCGGTACGAGTCGAGGTGGTACGTCTTGCGCGCGACCCGGAGGCTGCACAGGTAGCTGAGAGAGGGCACCGGCACTGCGCTCGCCTCGCACGCCGCGCGCAGCACGCCCATGTCGAACCCCGCGTTGTGGGCGGTCAGCACGTCGCCGTCGACGAAGTCGAGCAGGGCATCCATCTGATCGCACCACAAGGGGGCATCGGCGATGTCGGCGGCGGTGATGCCGTGAATGCGCGTGTTCCACTCGAGCATGTGGTCGACGCCGAGCGGGGGGCGGATGAGCCAGCCGGTCTTGTCGACCACGCGGCCCTCGCGCACCTTCACCATCCCCACCGAGCAGGCTGAGGCCGCTGCGTTGTTGGCGGTCTCGAAGTCGATGGCGGTGAAGTTCAGCGGCACCCCTCGATGCTCGCATGCGCCCCCGACCGCGTGCCCCGGGCGCGCCGTGCACCCCTAGCCTGGAAGGGTGAACGCCCTCCGCCGCTTCAGTCCCGCCGTGCTCGCACAGCTGTTCTGGGCCAGCAATTTCGTCGTCGCCGACCGCGTCGTCGCCGAGTTCTCGCCGCTCGAGCTCACCTGGCTGCGCTGGGTGGGCGCGCTGCCGATCCTCGTCGTGGTCGCGTGGTGGCTCGAGAGGCCCCGCTGGCGGGAAACGCTGCGCGAGTGGCGCCTGCACCTCCTGCAGGCTGCCCTCGGCATGGTCGCCTACACGCTCTTCCTGTACTCGGCGCTCGAGTCGACCTCGCCGGTCACGGCGAGCGTCATCACCGCGCTCAACCCCGCCGTCATCGCGATCGCAGCGGTCATCGTGCTGCGCGAGCGCATCCGACGCCTCGGGGTCGTCGGCATCGTTGTCTCGTTCGCGGGCGTGATCGTCGTCATCTTCACGGGGCAGGGGCTCGATGCAGGCCTGAGCCTCGCGCCGGGCGACCTGCTCATGCTCGGCGCGATCAGCGTCTGGACTGCCTACGTCATCGTGAGCCGACGCCTGACGACCCCGCCGATCACCGCGACGACGATCCAGGCGGCGATGAGCGCCGTGATGCTCGTGCCCGTCGTCGCCGTGTTCGGGGCGCCCGGCATCGCCGCAGGGCCCAGCGTGGCGGCATGGTGGGGCCTCGTGTGGATCATGGTGTTTCCTTCGGCGCTCGCCTACCTCTTCTGGAACATCGCCGTCGGCACGCTCGGCGCGTCCAAGACGGGTGTGTTCCTCAATTTGCTGCCCGTCTTCACGGCGGTCATCGCGCTCGCGTTCGGCGATGTGCTGACGGTCGGCCAGCTCGTGGGGGGCGCGATCGTCCTCGGCGGCGTGTACCTGACGACGCGGCCGGGCGCGACGCAGGCCCCCGACCTCGCATCCAGCGCTCCGGATGCCCCCGCCGACCCCGCGCGCCGGGAATAGTTCTGCATGCAGACGCATTGACTCGAGCATGACGACGCTCGGATTCCTCTCTTTCGGCCACTGGCAGGACGTGCCCGGTTCGCGCACGCGCACGGGGGCGGAGGTGCTGCAGCAGGCGATCGAGCTCGCCGTCGCGGCCGAGGAGGTCGGCGTCGACGGCGCGTACTTCCGCGTGCACCACTTCGCGCGCCAGCACGCCTCCCCATGGCCGTTGCTCGCCGCCGCGGGCGCGCGCACGAGCCGCATCGAGCTCGGCACGGGCGTCATCGACATGCGCTACGAGAATCCGATGGCGATGGCGGAGCTCGCCGCTCAGGCCGACCTCATCGCGGGCGGCCGACTGCAACTCGGCATCAGCCGGGGGTCACCCGAGACGGTCATCGACGGCTGGCGCGCGTTCGGCTTCGAACCCGCCGAAGGCGAGAGCGACGCCGACATGGCGCGGCGCCACACCGAGCTCTTCCGCCGCGCGATCGCGGGGGAGGGCTTCGCGCCCGCCAACCCGCAGATGACGGGCACGACGGCACTGCAGGCGATCCAGCCGCAGGCGCCCGGGCTCAGCGACCGCATCTGGTGGGGCGCCGGCACGCGGGCCACCGCGGTGTGGACGGCCGAGCAGGGCATGAACCTCATGAGCTCGACGCTGCTGACGGAGGACACCGGGGTGCCGTTCGACGAGCTGCAGGCGGAGCAGATCGCGAAGTACCGCGATGCCTGGAGTGCGGCGGGGCACACGCGCTCGCCGCGGGTGTCGGTGAGCCGCAGCATCCTGCCGATCATCGATGAGGAGACGCAGTACTACTTCGGGCTGCAGGCGCAGGGTGCGCAGCGCGACCAGGTCGGCATTCTCGACGGCGCGCGCTCGCGCTTCGGCCGCTCCTACATCGGCGCACCCGACGCGATCGCGGCCGAGCTCGCGCGGGACGCGGCCGTGCAGGCCGCCGACACGCTGCTCGTGACCGTGCCGAACCAGCTCGGGCCGGAGTTCAACGCGCGCATCCTGCAGTCGATCCAGCGTGACATCATGCCCGTCGTCGACGCCGAGGTCGCGCCCTCGCTCGCGTGAGGCTCCTGCTGCTGAGCGACACGCACCTGCCGGTGCGGGCGGCGACGCTGCAGCCGCAGGTATGGAGCCTCGTCGACGACGCCGACCTCGTCATCCACGCGGGCGACTGGGTCGACGTCGCGACGCTCGACGCGCTCGAGTCGCGCGCGGCGCGGCTCGTCGGCGTTGCGGGCAACAACGACGGGCCCGAGCTGCATGAGCGGCTCGGCGAGGTCGTGCGCGTCGAGGTCGAGGGCGTGCGCATCGCCGTGATCCACGAGACGGGTGCCGCAGCGGGTCGTGAGCGGCGGTGCGACGCCCTGTTCGGCCCCGAGGTGGATGCCCCCGCCGACGTGCTCATCTTCGGCCACTCGCACATCCCCTGGGATTCGACGACGCCCGGCGGTCTGCGTCTCCTGAACCCGGGCTCGCCGACCGACCGGCGGCGGCAGCCGGTCGGCACGGTCATGACCGCGCGCGTTGCCGACGGCGCTCTACACGACGTGGCGCTCGTGCCCACCCCGCGCTGAGCTCTATCGCCCGGCGGCGTACCCCTGCGCCCCGCGCGAGTTCGCGGCCGCGTAGAACCACCCGCGCTCGGGGTCGACGCCGACGCAGCTCAGGCGTCCGAGGCTCCACTGCCCCATGATGGTGACCTCGTGGCCGCGCGCTCGCAACTCAGCGATCACGTCCTCACCGAGCCGTGATTCGACGGTGAGCGACGCCGGCTGCACGGTGCGCGGCTCGAACGAGGCGACCATCGCGTCGGTGTGGAACATGGGCGCATCGATCGCCTGCTGCGGCTCGTAGCCGCCGACGATGCGGCGCAGCAGGTACAGCAGCTGCCACTGGTCCTGCTGGTCTCCGCCGGGCGTGCCCAGTGCTTCGATCACGCGCCCGTCGCGCATGAGCATGGTCGGCGACAGGGTGCTGCGCGGCCGGATGCCCGGCGCGAGCCGCGACGGAGCATCCTCGTCGAGCCACGCCATCTGCAGGCGCGTGCCCAGGCAGAAGCCGAGCGAGGGAATCGTGGGCGACGACTGCAGCCAGCCGCCGGAGGGGGTGGCCGAGATCATCGTGCCCTGGCGATCGACGACGTCGAGGTGGCACGTGTCGCCGCGCTGGCGCCCCGAGCGGTCGAGCGTCGGCTCACCCGAGCCGGGCAGAGCAGCGGCAGGCGCGTCACCCGCCGGCCGCTGAGGCGGCTGCCACGGAGTGCGTCCCCCGGGCCGGCCGGGCCGCACCCTCCTAGAGGCAGTGTCGCTGATGAGGTCAGCGCGCTCGGCGGCGTACGAGGGGCTCAGCAGATCGTCGAGCGGCACGTCGACGTGGGCGGGGTCGCCGTACCAGGAGTCCCGATCGGCGAGCGCGAGCTTCAGCGCCTCGGTGACGGTGTGCACGCCGAGCGCCGTGGACGGGTCGAGCACGGCGCCGCCGTGGCGGGCGGCGCGAGCGTCGAGAATCGCGAGCGCCTGCAGCAGCACGGGCCCCTGACTCCACGGGCCGGCCTTGACGACGTCGACGCCGCGGAAAGTCAGCGTGAGGGGCGGCTCCTCGGCCGGTGCGTACGCGGCGAGGTCCGCGGCAGTCATCACGCCCGGCAGCGCGCCGCCGAGCGAGTGCTGCACGGGCTCGCGCACGAACTCCTCGATCGCGGCCCCGACATCGCGGTGCCAGCCGTCGATCGCGGCGTGCACGCGCGACTCACGGCTGCCGGCCGATTCGCCCGCCCTCAGCAGGCCTGCGAGCACGGCGGCCCATGCCTCGTTGGTGATGAGGTCGCCGGGTGCGGGAATCTCGCCCTCGGGCATCCACTGCGCAGCAGACGTCGGCCAGTGCTCCTCGAACAGAGGGGCGACCGTAGTGATCACCCGCACCACGCTGTCGTGCACGGGGTGCCCGTCGCGCGCGTAGCCGAGTGCCGGTGCGAGCACGTCGCGCACCTCCCACGTGCCGCGCGTCGCGAGCAGGTGCAGCCATGCGACGACCGAGCCGGGTACGGCGGCGGCCAGCGGCCCGGCGCCGGGAATCTCGTCGAGCCCGAGCGAGCGGTAGTGCTCGATCGTCGCGCGGGCGGGCGCGGCGCCCTGCCCGGCGAGGACGAACGGATGCTCGCCCGCGGGCGCCACGAGCGCCGTGAGATCACCGCCCGGCCCGTTGAGGTGCGGCTCGACGACGTGCAGCACGAAGGCGGCAGCCACGGCGGCATCCACGGCGGTGCCGCCCCGCTCGAGCACCGACTGCGCGGTGGCCGTCGCGAGCCAGTGCGTGCTCGCCGCCATGCCGAAGGTTCCCCGAAGCTCCGGTCGTGTGCGCTCGGCGGGCGCGGGGGTGAACGCGGGGGTGCCAGGGCGCGAGGTCATGATTCCACGCTAGGCGGTCGGTGGCCGGCCGTCAGTACCGAGGCGCGGCGGGCTGACCGTAGAACTGCTCGAGAGAGCGTCGGCCGCTCGCGGCGTAGTCGGCGGCGAGGGTCTCGCCCACGTATCGGAAGTGCCACGACTCATGGGCGTACCCGGTGACGCTCGTCATGCCGGTCTCGTAGCGCAGGATGTAGCCGTACTTCCAGGAGTTCGCCGCCAGCCAGCGACCCTGCGGGGTGGCGCCCAGGCACGTGTACGAGCTGCAGTTCGAGGCGCCGATCGGGTACAGGTCGGCGGCGAGGCCGGTCTGATGCTCGCTGTGACCGGGCCGCGCGACGTACAGGTCGGCGTACGTCTGACCGCGGGTGCTCGCCGTGTTGTTGTAGATCGCCGCCTGGGACGACGCAGGACGGTAGCCGCTCGTGAGCCCGACGCTGCCGGCGCCGACCGACCGCACGCCGGCGTACATGCGCTCGAGCGCCGCAGCAGCATCGGAGCGCAGCAGGTACGAGCCCGTGCTGGGGATCGAGGGGCGACGCAGGCCGCTGGGTTCGTAGCTGGTCGAGATGCCGTTGCGCTTGTTCACGAGTACCCACAGCGAGGATGCCGAACTGATGCTCACGCACCGCTCGAGCCGCTCGACGCCGGGGCTGAGAGCGCCCGGCCCCCCGACAAGCGTGCGCGTCGTGATGGCGCTCGAGCTGAGAGCGCCGCGCACCGAGCTGGGGGTGCAGTAGGGGAGGGAGAGGTACAGCGGCAGTCTCTCGCGTGCGGCGAGAACGGAGATGGAGAGCGCGTCGGCGAAGCTCGTGCCGGAGGCGACGAGCACACGCGGTGCGCTCGTGCCGAACGCCGACTCCGAGATCGCGCGCGCTGTCGCATAGCGATCGGCTCCGGCTGCGCGCTCAACCTGGCTCGACCCCAGTTCGGTGCGCAGCTGGGATTCGATGCCACGCGAGACGACGCTCGTGCCCCCGACGAGCACGACCGAGGTCGTGCCGAGGTCGCGCAGAAGGGTCAGCGCAGCGCGATCGAGCGTGGAGCCGTTGCCGCGCACGATGAGCACGGGCGAGCCGTCGGCCCCTGCGGCGGGGCCGGCGGCCAGCGCGTCGGGGAAGCTCGCACCGGTGGCGAGGAAGACCGTGTTGGCCGCGCTGAAGACGGAGCGCACGAGCAGCTCAGCGGTGGCATAGCGGTCGGCGCCGCCGATGCGTTCGACGGGGGCGATGTCGCTGGCCGCCCTCGCGACGCCCGATGAGATGGCGCTCGTGCCGCCGACGACGACGATGCGATCAGGGTCGAGCCTCCGCAGCTCGGCTGCGACGACGGCGGGCAGGCTGCGCGCAGCGGTGAGCAGCAGTCCGCCGTCGTCGGCGGCGGCGACCGGCCCGGCGACGATCGCGTCGGGAAAGTTCTCACCGGCGACGAGGTAGACGACGTCGGGTGTCTCGGGGCCGGGGAAGGCCGCCTGGCTCGCCGCGACGGAGGTGGCGTAGCGGTCGGCGCCGCTGATGCGCTCGACCTCCGCGTCGCTCGGCGCGAACGATTCCGCGGGGGCGGCAGCCTGATCGACAGTGTGCTGCGCAGCGCGCTCGGCGTGCGCGGGCGCGAGAGTTGCGAGCGCGATGCTCACCCCGGCGAGCAGGGCGAGGGTGGAGGTGGCGCGAGGGCGGTGGCCGAGCATCCGTCGATGCTACTCACCGTGATCGCGTCCCTCCAGGGCGCCGGTAGGCTGACCTGTCGTGGCTCTCACTATCGGCATCGTCGGCCTGCCCAACGTCGGCAAGTCCACCCTCTTCAACGCGCTCACCGAGAACGACGTGCTCGCGGCGAACTACCCGTTTGCGACGATCGAGCCGAACGTCGGCGTCGTCGAGCTGCCCGACCCTCGCCTCGCCGTGCTGGCCGAAATCTTCCACAGCGAGCGCATCCTGCCCGCCACGGTGTCGTTCGTCGACATCGCGGGTATCGTCAAGGGCGCGAGCGAGGGCGAGGGCCTCGGCAACCAGTTCTTGGCGAACATCCGCGAGTCCGATGCGATCGCGCAGGTCGTGCGCGCCTTCACTGACTCGGATGTCGTGCACGTCGCTGGAGCCATCAACCCGGGCAGTGACATGGAGACGATCAACACCGAGCTCATGCTCGCCGACCTGCAGACGCTCGAGAAGGCGATTCCCCGCTACGAGAAAGAGGTCAAGGGCAAGAAGCTCGACCCCTCAGTGCTGCAAGCGGCTCAGGATGCTCAGGCGCTGCTCTCCGCCGGCACCACGCTCTCCTCCGCGGGTTTCGACGCCGCACCGATCCGCGAGCTCGGCCTCCTGAGTGCGAAGCCCTTCATCTATGTGTTCAACGTCGACGAGGGCGTGCTCGGTGACAGTGCTCGCATGGCGGAGCTCGCCGCGCTTGTTGCTCCCGCGAAGGCCGTTTTCTTGGATGCCAAGATCGAGAGCGAACTGATCGGCCTGGATCCCGAGGATGCCGCCGAGCTCCTGGCCTCGACGGGTCAGCCCGAGAGCGGGCTCAACCAGCTAGCCCGCATCGGCTTCGATACCCTCGGCCTGCAGACCTACCTCACGGCTGGCCCGAAAGAGTCGCGCGCCTGGACGATCGGCAAGGGCTGGAAGGCCCCGCAGGCCGCGGGCGTCATCCACACCGACTTCGAGAAGGGCTTCATCAAGGCCGAGGTCATCAGCTTCGACGACCTCGTCGAGTGCGGTTCGGTCGCCGAAGCTCGTTCGAAGGGCAAGGCCCGCATCGAGGGCAAGGACTACGTGATGCAAGACGGCGACGTGGTGGAGTTCCGCTTCAACGTGTAGTCAGGCCGTCGGCCTGAGACGCGACGCTTATTGTGAATGATCGATGAGCGCTGCGACTGCTTCGGCCAGGTCACGGAGCCGCTCGCGGAGTGTCGAGGAGTCCGGTTCGTCTGATTTCAATCCCCCGGGCGCGAGTGCGAGCAGCGTGACCGCCCTCTCTACGAGATCGAGGGGTGCGCCTGTGGCGAGAAGACGAACCCGGAGGCCTGCGTGCATGCGGGCGATCCCGGCAGCAGCTTCGCCCGAGGCGACAGAGCCAGAAGCCTCGAGAATCTCGTCGCGGTGCTTCAGCATCGACAGTTCGTGGTAGCCGTCGGCGTGAGCCCGCTGGAGGAAAACGTCCAGCGCTGTAGCCAGGTGTTCGTGCTCGTGTAGTGCCTCGAGGGCCCGGTGCGCTGCCGAATTGTAGGCGTCGGCGATGACCGCGCGAAACACATCTTCACGGTTGTCGTAGTACTGGTAGAGCGCGGGGCGCGACACACCGACGGCCTCCGCGATCATGGCCATCGACGTGCGTCGGAAGCCGTGCTCGGCGAACACCCCGAGGGCCGCCGCGCGGATATTGGCCGCGCGGTCGTCCGAGGCATGCAAAGGTGATGTGGTCACGATGGTTTGACACTCTACAGGAAAGGTGTCAGGCTGACGTTCTGACGTAATCGCGTCAGATCGTCAGAATGGAGACCTTGTGACCCCCACCGTCCTGATCACCGGAGCCTCATCCGGCATCGGACGCGCCGCGGCAGTCCGTTTCGCTGAAGAAGGCTGGAATGTCGCCGCCACGATGAGAAATCCGGCCGACGCAGCCGAACTGGCAAAGATGGACAGTGTGCTGGTCACTCGGCTGGACGTGCTGGACCGAGACTCGATCGACGCAGCCGTTTCCGCCGCGACCGAGCGCTTCGGCGCGATCGATGCCCTGGTCAATAACGCCGGCTATGGGGCGTATGGACCGCTGGAGACCATGCCTATGGAGGTCCTGCGCCGTCAGCTCGATGTGAACGTGCTCGGGTTGCTGGCCACGACGCAAGCGGTTCTGCCCGGGATGCGCCGACGCCGGTCCGGAACCATCGTGAACGTGTCGTCGATCGGTGGCCGCATGGCATTTCCCCTCGGCACTCCTTACCACGCGTCGAAGTGGGCTGTGGAGGGTGCCAGCGAGGCGATGCACTATGAGCTTCGACCCCTTGGCATCGCGGTGCGCATCGTGGAGCCCGGGGGTGTCGCCACCGACTTCGGCGGACGGTCCTTCGTCGCGTCGTATGACGACTCCGTCGAGGAGTACCTGCCGCTTACCGCGATGCTTGCGTCGGCATTGTCCGACGATGACACGCCGGCCGCCGGCATGCAGCCTTCGGAGTGCGCCGACGTGATCTGGCAGGCGGCGACCCACGACGGCGACCGGATGCGGTTCATCGCCGGGGCTCAGGCCGAACAGACGCTCGCTTCACGATATGACGCCGACCGTGAAGAGGACTTCCTGGCACGGTCCCGTCAGCAGTTTGGCCTCTGACACTGCGACCGTCGACAAACTCGACGCACGAAACCCTCCCGAAAGCCCGACCGCACACTACTGAACCCTGGAGAAGCAATGAGCTCACTGATCAGTCGCATCCTCGGCACCGCGCCCACCCCTGAGCCGGACGGCCCCGGCGTGATCCCGTCGCGCCTCGGTCTTCGTCTCGGCGTCGACACGACGACCAACTACGCACCGTTCACCTTCGACCGAACGTATGACGGCCCAGCCAAGGTCCTCGTCGTCTGCACCGAGGAGCGTTACTTGGAGACCACCAACGGCGCTCTGTTCTCCACCGGGCACAACGTCACCGAGACCGCCGTGCCCCTTCTGCACCTGACCGCGGCGGGTTTCGACTTTGACGTGGCCACCCCCACCGGCGCGCCCGCGATCCTCGAAGACTGGTCCGTCCCCGTAGACGACACCGCGGTCGTCGACTTCATGACAACTCATCGCGATCGCTTCGCATCGCCTCTCTCGCTCGAGAGCCTCGTCGCCGACGGCCTGGACACCTCGCCCTACGTCGCGGTGTTCCTTCCTGGCGGACACGGGGCGATGGTCGGCCTACCCGACGACAAGAGTCTGGGCACGCTGGTGCGCTGGGTTGCTGAGACCGACCGGCACATGATCGCCGTCTGCCACGGCCCCGCAGCGCTCCTCGCGACCCGCATCGAGGGCGGACCACACCCGTACGCCGGCTACGAGATCTGCGCGTTCCCGGACAGCATCGACCGTCGTTCGCCCAGCCTCGGCTACCTGCCCGGCCAGCTGCCCTGGTTTCAGTGCGAGGAGCTCGAAAAGGACGGTATCCGCGTGATCAACAACAGCACGAAGGGGGAGACCCACGTAGACCGCAAGTTCTACTCCGGGGACAGCCCTCGCGCCTGCGACGACTTGGGGCGCCTCGCCGCAATGGCGATGCTCGACGAACTGGTGACCGCGAACCACTAGGTCGTCGGCGAGTCGGAGTCTCATCGCGGGGTCCCGAACCGCACGGGCTGGTTGCCCTGTGTTTCGCGACGATAGATGCGCCCGCGAAGGACGGCAATGTCGTCTAGCTCCGCGCCTCACTTGGGCAGTCCGGGTAGTCTGCAGAAATGGAGCGGTTCGAGGCGCGAGCGATGACGCACATGCTGGTGGTCGACGATGCGTCCGCCAGTCGCGACTGGTACGTCCAAGTCTTGGATGCCTCGGTGTACGGCGAGTACGGAGGCACCTCGGTGGTGCTGGATCTGCTGGGGAACTGGCTGCTGCTCGTCACCGGCGGCGAACCGAGCCCGGAGAAGCCGACGGTCACACTGGCGGCGCCGGGTGATCCCGATCACGTGAGCTCACAACTCATCTTCCGGGTCGACGACTGTCAGGGCACCTACGACCTGCTCAGAGCGCGGGGCGCCCAGTTTCTGAGCGCACCTCTCGATCGAGGTGGCGAGATTCGGGCGTTCTTCCGCGACCCGGATGGCCACTTGTTCGAAATCTCCCAGCTGACCTGACCGGCGCCGGGGGCTACTCGCAGACCGCGCGGATTGGCCCCTCAGATCACACTCGATTCACACAGCAACGTCCCTGGGCGTGACACCGATATCGCGCTGGTTCTCAGCGCAATCGCTGTGCTTTTCGTCGGTGGCGTCCTGCTCACGGCCCGGTCGTGACATTCTCGTGCAGTCGCGGCGCCTCGGCTCGCACGCGACCGCTTTCTCACCATGATCAGAGTCCACTCTGCGGGCCGTACTGTGATTCCATGACCGACCCCACCTTGAGGCTGCCGAGCCAGAGGTTTCGCGCTGTGCTGGATCTTGGCGAGGGCGTGGGCACGCTTCCCCCTCTTCCGCGTTCACTCGGGCGGCCGGAGCTCGACGCAGACTACGACGACGAGGCGAGCACGCTCACGGTTTTTCTTCACTTCGACACCGGTCAACTTCATGCCGATGTCACCGAGGGTCGGTTCGACCATCACTTCCATGACGCGCGGGGGAGAGACGTCAACGGCAGCCCGTGGAAGCGGGAGCCGACGGCGACGCTTCTGGACTGGGCGCACCGCTTCGCGATGCAGGCTCTACCGGTGATTCCCGACCTTCTCGCCGATGCCGAAGAGGCCGCTGAGTGGTACGCCGCGGGCCTCTCCGTCTACGCCCGCGACACCGGCCCGGTGCCGCTCGAAATCATTGAGGTCGAGCTCGAGGGTGAATTGATGCTGCTGCCGTGGCTCGGCAGCGGAACCGTCGACCACCAGCACATCGAGGGCGACGACCACCCGATCGAGTTGCTGTGGGATCCGCTCGGAGGCGAGCCGAGCATCCGCATTGCACGGGCATGGCTCGATCCGCGAACGGACCAGCCGCGCACGGCGGCCGAGCACGGTGTCGACTGTAACGCGGTAGGGCTGAGCGCTTCTGAGGTGATGTCGTGGCTCGAGGGCGTCTACGTCAACCACCACGTGCTGGCTCATCCTGCGCAGGTGATCGTGCGAGCCGCGCTCGAACGAATCGCAGGGATCCGCTAGCACGCCCCGCCGCTACGCCTAGCCCACCCGCAGCTAGTCGGTAGCGAGTTCTTCGCGCAGGCGCGGCTCGACCCGATTCTCGGGCCGCGCACCCGATTTGTCGGCGTAGAAGGCGCGAACGCGGTCCATGTCGTTCGGCACGTCCCCGGTGAGCTCGATGGTCGGGCCGAGCCCGGTCGTCATCGTCGTGCGGTCGACGTAGCCGAGGGTGAGCGGCAGGTTTGCCTCCCGGGCGATGCGGTAGAAGCCCGACTTCCAGTGGGTGTGGCCTGTGCGCGTGCCGTCGGGGGTGACGACGAGGCCGAAGACATCCCCTGACCGGATGCGGTCCAGCACTTCCGAGACCACCGTGGTTGGCGCATCCCGATCGACCGGTATGCCGCCGAGGCGCCTCATGATCGGCCCGCGCCAGCCTCGGAACAGGCTCTTCTTGCCGAGCCATCGAAAGTGCATGTCGAGCCGCCAGGCGATCGCGAGCATGAACACGAAATCCCAGTTCGACGTGTGGGGCGCCCCGACCAAGACGGTCGGACGGTCAGGCGCGGGCTCGCTCGCGAGCCGCCACCGACTGAAGGCCCAGAACACGCGAGCAACAAGGCGTCGAACGACCATGGGTCAACACTAAGTCGCCTCGCGCCCAGACCGTGTCTGATCGGGACCGAGAGGAGTAGCGTTCCCGCATGTTCCTTCTCGAGCTCAACTGGCTAGCCATCCTCGTCGCGTTCATTGTCGCCTTTGTAGGCGGTGCCCTGTGGTTCGGGCCGAAGACCTTCTTCCCCGTCTGGTGGCGCGCACTGGGGCACTCCAACGATGAGCAGCCGGGCACCGGCAACATGGCCGTCGTGTTCGGGTTGACCGCCCTCGGCGCTCTCGTGCAGGTGGTCGCCGTGACATCCGTCATCTACTTCGTGGGCCTCGCGACCGGGCCCGTCGGCCCGCTGGGCGGCCTGCTCACGGGCCTGCTGCTCGGCGTCGGTTTCGCCGCAGCCAGTTCGCTCAGCCACCGACTCTTCGCCGGCCACGGCCTCACGGTCTGGATCGTCGAGGTCGGCAGCGATGTGCTCAACTACACCCTCGTGGGCCTCGTGATCGGCCTCTTCGGCTAGCGCGCGATGAGTTCGCGGGCGGCCGCGCGACCCGTGCGCACGGCTCCCTCCATGTAGCCGCACACCCACTGGTCTGAACCGACCACCCACAAGGGCGGTTCGTGTGTGCCGTGCAGGGGACCCACTGCGGTGAGCTCGCCGGGTCGCCAGGCGGTGATGTAGCCCTGGGTCCAGATATCGGAGTGCCAGTCGCGCACGAAGGTCGACGTCGGCCTCGCGCCTTCGGGGCCATACGCTGCGCCGAGTTCGGCGAGCAACACCTCTTCGCGCGCGGCAGCCGGAAGCGCCCGATACGGGCCGAGGCGATCAACGGGCACGAGGGCTGACAGGATTCCGGTGTTCTGCACCCAGGTGCCCCCGAGAAGTGTGCGCTCGAAGTAGCCCGTGCCGTTCTGACCGTTGCCCTCCCAGAATGAGGACTCGTAGACGGTGACGAGCTTCGCGGTGGGGGCATGCTCACGCCGCTGCACCGATGCCAGGTACTCGGCGCTGACGCCCGAGATACGCAGATCGCGGAGGGGCCCCGCGGGAAGCGCGCAGATGACGTCACCGCCGCGACAGCGTTCTCCGCTCTGCAGCGTGACCTTCACGCCACCCTGACCCGCGCCGCCCGATGCAACGTCGATCGAGGCGACGGGGCTCGAATAGCGGATGCGGTGCCCCAGCCCCTCGGCCATCCGCAACGCCACTGTGGCAGAACCCTCCAGCACCTTCATGCTCTCCCACGCGTCGTAGTCGTAGAAGCCGAGGGCTCCCGCCGTGGCCTCCTTGCGCAGGTCGGCGAGAAGCGATCGCCGCTCGACCGACGCATCGGCGAGGCCCATCGCGCGCAGTTCCATCGCTCGCACCACCTGCGGCGTCGCGCCTTCCGAGCGCAGCCAGTCCGCCACCGTCAGGCGGTCCAGAGCGACGGCCTCGGGATGCGCCCACGGGTCATCGGGGTCGACGCTGCTGGCGAGCGTCGAGAACCGCCGCTCGATCGCGTCGTACAGCGAGCGATCGGCCGACGACAGCCACGGCATGTCATCACCGAGGTGGCGCCCATCGGCCAGGAGCCACGTTGATTCCCCGGGAATGTCGGTGAAGCTCGGCCCGAGCGTGAGCCCGAGCTCGTCGACGAGGCTGCGATAGGACGTGTGAGACGCCCCCACCACTTCGCCGCCGAGTTGCACGACGCGACCGTCCTCCGTGCTGGTCTGCTCGACCCGACCACCAGCGCGGGCGCGCGCCTCGAGCACGAGCACATCTGCCCCCGCCGCGACGAGGTCTCGTGCCGCGCTCAACCCGGCCAATCCTGCGCCGACGACGATCACATCATGCGTGCTCATGGCTGTCTCCGCTTCACCGCTGTGGTCACATCGCTACCCGCGCAGCCGCTCGCCGCGGGGATCGTAGAAGGGCCGCCTCGAGACCGTCGCCACGAAGCGCTCTCCCTTGCACTCGACCGTGAAGGTCCCCGCGAGGTCGGCGGTCGGGTCGATCGCGGCGATGCCGACTGCCCGCCCGAGAGTGTGGCCGTAGGCGCCGCTGGTCATGCGACCGACGGCAACATCGTCGCAGAAGACCGTCTCGTCGTGAACGAAGACGGGCTCAGGGTCGTCGAGCGCGACGTACACCGTGCGGTGTCGCGGTGCCGCGCGATCGAGAGCTGCCACAGCGTCACGGCCGAGAAAGCCGCCGGGCTTGTCGAGGGCGACGGTGAAGCCGAGCCCCGCAGAGTACGGGTCATCAGCGGCGCCGATGTCGTGCCCCCAGTGCCGGTACCCTTTCTCGCTGCGCAGGGAGTCGAGGGCGTGGTAGCCCGCCATGCGCACGCCGAGGTCGCGGCCCGCCTCCCAGAGTGCGTCGAAGACGTTGAGGGCGAGGTCGGCGCCCGGGTAGAGCTCATAGCCGAGTTCGCCGACGAAGCTGAGCCGCAGGCTGTAGGCGAAGCCATCAGCCACTTCGACGTGACGCCCGGTCGTGTACGGCTGGGCGGCGTCAGACCAGTCGTCGGGCGAGACGCGGCTCAGCAGCTCGCGGCTCAGAGGTCCCATGACGCCGATTGTCGCCAGGGTAGCCGTGTGATCGACGACCGCGACGGCGCGCCCGCGCGCTGCGCGCTGCAGATGACCCAGGGTCTTGTGGCGCGTCGCCGACGGGGTGACGATGAGAAAGCGATCCGCCGCCAGTCGGGTGACCGTGCCGTCGAGCTCGATGCCGCCGCGGGCGTTGAGGAAGAGTGTGTAGACGGCGCTATCGTTCGCGACGTCTACATCGGCGGTCGTGATCCACTGGCAGAGCTCGAGGGCGTCGCTGCCGACGACCTCGAACTTGGCGAACGGGCTCAGATCGAACAGTGCGACAGCTTCGCGTGCAGCACGGTGCTCTGCCGCCACCTGATCGAACCATCCGGGGCGGCCGTAGCTGTAGCCTTCGGCAGCGGTGGGCCCGTTGTACCATGTGGCGCGCTCGCCGCCGTTGACCTCACCGAAGCGAGCGCCCAACTCGGCGAGACGGTCATGCAGGGGAGTGCGCCGCACTCCCCGCGCGGTCGTCGCCTCGAGGTGTGGCCAGTGCATCGCATAGAGCCGGCCGAGAGTCTCGGTGGTGCGCCTGTGCAGGTAGCGACGGTTGCTCTGGTGCGGCGAGAAGCGCCGCACGTCGACCGAGGCCGAGTCGAAGTCGGGGGCGCCGGAGACGATCCAGGAGGCGAGCGCACGGCCGACTCCCGGCGCGTAGATGATCCCTTGCGAGTTCATGCCCGCGGCGACATAGAGCCGCTCGACTTCCGCGGTCTCGCCGAGCAGGAACGAGGTGTCGGGGGTGAAGCTCTCGGGCGCATTGATGAAGCGGTCGTAGTCGGCTGCCGCGAGCGCGGGAACCGTCTGCTCGGCCGTCGCGCGCACGGCCGCGAAGTGCTCCCAGTCGGGTGGGAAGGCGGCAAAGCCGCCCTGCGGTATCTCAGAGACAGCGCGGGGGATGCCGTTCGGCTCGAAGGCCCCGACCAGCAGGCGCCCCGACTCGTGACGGACGTAGTAGCTGTTGTCGACATCACGCAGAACGGGAAGCGAGGCTGCGGCACCCTCGATCGGATTCGACCGCACGTGCAGGTGCTCGGCCGCGTACAGCGGAAGGTGCACGCCCGCGGTGGCGGCGAGGTCGCGGCTCCAGAGCCCGCTGGCGATGACGACAGTGTCGGCGTGCACAGTGCCCCGCGTGGTCTCCAGCCCCGTCACCCGTCCTCCCTCGTGCAGGATGCTCGTGACCGAGACACCCTCGCGAATCGCGACCCCGCCGCGATGTGCCAGCGTGGCGAACGCGAGGGCCGCGTACCCTGGATTCACGTGCCCGTCCCTCGGGTAGTGCAGGCCCGAGAGCATGCCAGCGGTCGAGGCGAGGGGCCACAGGCGCGCGATCTCCTCGGGGTCGACGATGTGTGCCTCCACCCCGTTCTGCCGCGCCACATCACGGGCGTACAGCAACTCGTCGACGCGCCCTGGTGTGCGGGCGATGCTGAGGGAGCCGCAGCCGGTGAACGACACGTCGACGCCCGAGAGCTCCTGAAGGCCCTGGTAGACCTCAAGGCCGTAGGACGCGAGCCGGGTCATGGCGGTCGTGCTCCGGCCGCCCGCGACGAGACCGGCGGCGTGCCAGGAGGTGCCGCTCGTGAGCTGGTTCTTCTCCAGCAGAAGGATGTCCTCGACACCAGCCTGGGCGAGGTGGTGCACGATACTCGCGCCGACGATGCCACCACCGACGATCACGACTCCGGCTCGCGTCGGTAGCCCGTCGTGGGAGGTGTCGGTCACAAGGGAGGCGCTGAGACTTCGGTCGGCGAGCCTGTCCACACACAACCTCTTTCCTCGTCATGGGCGGGGCGACGTACTCCATTGTGGTCCGCCGCGCTGGGTGCTGCGCTGTGCGGCGCCGTGATCGAACGCTAACCGGCGACGAGCCAGTGCGCCACAGGCTCGCGGGTTACGCTCGAGCATGACCTTCGCAGGTTTCGACTCGGACGCGTTCGCTTTCTACGACGAGCTGGAGGCTCACAACACCCGCGAGTGGTGGCTCGCCCACAAATCGCGGTACGACGAGCACGTTCGAGGCCCGGTCGCCGCTCTCGTGGATGAGTTGGGTGCCGAGTTCGGCGCGATCAAGATCTTCCGGCCGAACCGAGATGTGCGCTTCAGCGCCGACAAGAGCCCCTACAAGACGCAGGTGAGCTTCGTCACCCAGAGCACGACAGGCGCAGCCCACTACCTGCAACTCTCGAGCGAGGGCGTCATGATCGCGGGCGGCTACTACCAGCCAGCGAGCGACCAGCTGGGACGGTTCCGCGCCCTCGTCGACGACAATCGCCTCGCGGGCGACCTGGAGGCGACTCTCGAGGAGGCCGGTGAGGGGGGTTTCGAGGTGTTCGACTCTGACGCCCTCGTGACCGCTCCCCGCGGCTTCAGCGTGGACCATCCCCGCATCGACCTGCTGCGCCTGCGCAACCTCGCTATTCGGCGCACCCACCGGCGAGACGAGGAGTGGCTGACGCAGCCGGTCGCCCTCGAGCGCATCCGTCAGGCCTGGCGTACCGTCTCGATCTGGAACGAGTGGCTCGCCGAGAACGTGGGCCCCAGCGTTAACCCTCCACGGTCGGGCCCGGGTGCACGATAGTTCCATGGATGCTCCGCACGCCCTCACCGCGGCTCGAGCCGTGCTCGCCGAGGCCGCCGCTGAGCTCGCGGCCGCGGGCATTCCGCCCGAGCAGTGCGCCGCGACCGTGCCGCCGCGTCGCGCGTGGGGCGTCGTTCCGCGGCGCGCGACGATGCGACGCACGGGTGAGGGATACCTCCTGGGCGCGATTCTCGTGACCGCGAGTGGGGGGGCATTCGAGCCCGGGTCGATCGTGCGCGCGACGCGCCAGGTTCTGCCCGGTCATCAGGCCGCCTCTGCGCAAGAGCGCCGCGCTCTGCGGCAGACCGCGCTTGACGCCGGCTTTGCGGAGGGCACGACTGTGGTGCTCGACCCTCGCCCGCTCCCGCTCGACGACGTGCAGGCCATGCGCAACGAACGGGGGCCGCTCGTGCTCGGCGAGGACGGCGTGCTCGTGCGCTGGATCCCCTCGGCACCGGACACCGCCTTGCGCCCGCTGGCGCTGTACCTGCGCGAGCGGCTCGACCTCACTGGTGGAGCGACCTCGGTAGGCTAGGGGGAATGATCTCCCCGAGGGTCCCGTGACAGACCCAATTCTCCGCAGGGCCGACCGGGATGAAGTCGTCGACATGACGAACCTCATCCATCAGGCGCATGCCGAGCTCGCCGAACGTGGCCTGAACTTCGCGGGCGTTGACCAGACGGTGGCGACGACCCGACGTCGGTCCTTTCAGGGCAGCACGTGGGTGCTCGAGCTTCAGGGCGAGCTCATCGGGATGGCGACCCTCAGCATGCCGCCCAGCAGTGTTCTGCGCGAACTCAGCGAGGTGGCGAACGTGCGGCGCGCGGCGTGGCTCAACCAGCTCGCCGTGCATCCCGACCATCGAGGAGGCGGCCACGCCCGCACGCTCTTCGAGACCATCCGGGACGAGGCGGTCCGTCGCCGCGCGGTGTTCCTCGGTCTCGATACGGCGCGCCCCGCAGCTGATCTGCACGAGATGTATGTGCACTGGGGCTTCGCCGACCGCGAGGTGATTCAGTGGCCCGGAAAGTCGTACGACAGCCTCGTCATGACACTCCCGCTGCGACCGATGCCCGCGATCCCGGGCGCCTGAACTAGCCCACCCGTGCCGCGGCCGGGTCGCCGGTGCGGCGCCGGCCGTGACCCAGCAGGATTCCGGCCAGCACGAGCGCCATACCCACGATCTGCGGAATCGTGAAGCTCTCGCCAGCAACGAGTGCGCCCAACGCCACTCCGGAGACGGGGTTGAGAAGCCCGATAAGGCCCACGGCGCCCGCGCGCAGGTGACGCAGAGCGGAGAACCAGGCAAGGTAGGCCAGGGCCGTGGCGATGAGGCTCACATAGGCGAATCCGAGCGCCTCGGTGACGGAGAGCGCGGGGGGCAGGCCCTCGACCGCGAGCGCGGCCGGCACGATAGCGAGGCCGCCCATCGTGAGTTGCCACGCGCTGAGCGAGAGCAGTGGCACATCTGCACCCCAGCGCTTGGTGAGCACGAAACCTACCGATGACATCGTCATGGCGGCCATCGAGGCCAAGATTCCTGCGGGGTTCGCTACTGCTGGGCCTGTCGTGACCATGAGTGCGACGCCCGTGAAGCCCAGCGCGGCGCCGAGCAGCGAGAGCACCTGGGGGCGCTCGTGCAGCAGCGGCCATGCCAGCAGCATCATGACCGCGGGGGAGGTCGACATGAGCATGGCAGCGAGGCTCGAGGGCAGCAGTTGGGCCGCGAGATAGATGAGGATGAAGAACGCGCCGACGTTGAGCACGCCGAGCACCGCCGAGCGCCACCACCACGCCCCGTGCGGCAGTCGACTCGAGCCGCGCGCAGGCACGGCGAGCAGCAACAGGCCGGCGGGGAGCGCGCGCAGCACAGAGCCCCACAGGGGCGACTCGGCGGGCAGCAGTTGCGCCGTCACCACGTAGGTCGATCCCCACGCAACGGGGGCGATCGCCCCCACGAGCATCCATCTCCATATAGCTTCCATGGAAGATACAATACTTTCCGGGGAAGGTATTATTCCCGTATGGCCAGCAGACTCTCGGACGACCTCGACCATGTGGCCCGCATCCAACAGGAATGGGCGCGAGAGCGCCCGGAGGTCGATGTGTCACCGCAGGGGGTCATCGGCCGCCTGCATCGACTCGCCGACTGGCTGACAGAGGAACTGGCGGTCGTCTTCCGCGACGCCGGGCTCTCCGCGGGAGAATTCGACGTGCTCGCGACACTGCGGCGCGCCGGAGCACCGTTCGAGCGCACGCCCGGTGACCTTGCCGAGAGCACGATGATTACCAGCGGTGGGCTGACCAAGCGCGTCGATCGCCTTGAGCATGCGGGGCTCGTGACACGCCGACCCAGCGAGCGCGACGGCCGAGGCCGAGTGGTTGCGCTCACTCCGACGGGCCGGGCTCTCGTTGACGAGGTCTTCGATCGGCACATGGCCAACGAGCGCCGCCTCGTCGAGTTGCTCGACGCAGACGACCGTGAGGTGCTCGAGACCGTGCTCACGCGGTGGCTGGCGGTCTCGGCCGGGGGGTAGTCAGCGGCAGGCATCTCCCCCGAGTACTGTCGAGCCATGGACGCCCTGATCATCGTCTCGGGCCTGCTCCTCATCGCGGTCGGGTGGCTCGACGTCTTCCACACGCTGCTGAACCCGAGCGGGCGAGGGTTTCTGACGCGGGGCGTCTTCGCGGCAGCGTGGGCGACGACCCGGCGCGCGCGTCGCGCCAGGGTGCTCGCCGGCCCTGGATCCATGGTCGTTGTCATCGCCCTGTGGTCGGGTCTGCAGGTCGTGGGCTGGGCGCTCGTGTATCTGCCGAGCATCCCCGAGGGGTTCGCCTACTTCATCGATGCGCAGGGCTACAACCCCTTCGTCGAAGCCGTCTACTTCTCGACGACGACGTTGACGACGCTGGGGTTCGGCGACCTCGTGCCGACCGCGAGCTGGATCCGCATCGTCGCCCCGATCCAGGCCCTCGCGGGGTTCGCTCTCCTCACCGCGGCGGCCTCCTGGTTCGTGCAGATGCATGCCGCCCTGGCGCGACGCCGCTCGCTCGCCCTGCGCCTTACCCAAGCGCGGGAAGCCGGCTTCGGCGACGTGATCGCCCAGCCGGGATCGGACGCCTCGACCGCCGTGATTCTGGAGTCCATCGCTGCAAGTGTCGCCACCGTTCGAGTCGACTACCTGCAGACCTCCGAGTCGTACTACTTCAGCGAGGCGGACGAGCGGGCGTCGCTGTCGGCAGGCCTGCACGTGGCGTGGCAGTTCGCCCTGTCATCATCGCACTCTGCCGACCCGGGGGTTCGGGCGGCCGGCGCGGTCTTGACCGCGGCCCTGCACGACCTCGCCGACTGCCTCAGGAGCTCCTTCCTGCCGGGTGATGAGTCGACTCCCGACATCCTCGGCCGCTACTCGGCCGACCACGTGTTCCGCCACCGCGACCGGTCTGGCTGACACCCGGTCGCGCTGACACCCGGTCGCGCTGACACCCCCGTCGCACTGACACCCCGTCGTGCGCGACGCGGGTGCGGCGCGCGGCGGTGGCAACCGTAGACTCGACGAATGCAGGTTCTCGACATCGTCTTCGTAGTCGGAGGCCTCGTTCTCCTCGTCGTGGGAGGGGAGCTCCTGGTGCGCGGTGCCTCCAGCATCGCCACGCGCGTCGGCATCTCACCGCTCGTCGTGGGCCTCATCGTGGTCTCGGCCGCCACGTCGGCTCCCGAACTCGCCGTCACCGTCGGCGCGGTGCTGGAGGGAGAGCCCGGGCTTGCCGTCGGCAACGTCGTCGGCAGCAACATCGTCAACATCCTGCTCGTGCTCGGCCTGTCAGCACTCGTTCTGCCCCTCATCATCAAGCGTCAGCTCGTGCGCTTCGACATCCCGGTCATGGTCGGCTTGTCGGTGCTCCTTGTGGTGGTGAGTCTCGACGGCACGATCTCGTTGCTCGATGGCGTTCTGCTTCTCGCCGGGCTCGTGCTGCACGCCGTGCTCAGTATCGTCATCGGCCGACGCGAAATGCGGGAGGGCGCGGAGGGCGCGGGTACGGCGCCCGTTCCCGAGCACGGTCCGCCGGTACGCCTGTGGCTCGCGTTGGTGCTGGTGGGTGCCGGCATCGGCGTGCTCGTGCTCGGAGCCCGGCTCCTGGTCGACGGCGCGGTCAGCATCGCCACGGGCCTCGGTGTGAGCAGCCTCGTGATCGGGCTCACGGTGGTGGCGATCGGCACCTCATTGCCCGAGCTCGCGACGTCGATCATCGCGGTGCGGCGAGGCGAGCGCGACATGGCGGTCGGCAACATCGTCGGAAGCAACATCTTCAACATCGGCATGGTCCTCGGGGTGCCGGCGATCCTCTTCGGCGAGGGCATCCCCGTGCCGGCCGCCGCGATCGCACTCGACCTGCCGCTCATGCTCGCCACGGCCGTAGCGTTGCTTCCCATCGCCTTCACGGGCTTCATCATCGCGCGCTGGGAGGGTGGACTCTTCGTCGCCCTCTACATCACCTACACGGCGTACCTGATCCTCGCGTCGACGCAGCACGCCGCCCTCGAGGGGTTCACTGACGTGATGCTCTGGTTCGTGCTTCCGCTGCTCGCCCTGACCCTCGTCGTGGTGACCGCGTTCGAGGTGGGTCTGCACCGTGGGCGACGTCAGGCCCAGCGCTCATCGCCCGACTGACAGCTCGTGGCGAAGACTACTGCGCGGCGTCCGGCGCGGTGCGCCTCGGGTTGCCCTCATCGTCGGCCGCCAGGGCGACGAGTGCCTCGTTGTGGCGCAGAAAGCCTGGCATCGATGGCGGATCGAAGCGCGCGTAGAACACATCCCCCGTCACGGAGAACCCCTCCGCGTCGACGGCGTCGAGCAATCGCCGCCCCTGCTCCTGAAATGTCGAGGTCGAGGCTCGGCCGCGAAAGCGACTCGCCGCGACGAGGCGCGGCTCGACGACACTCGTGCGCACCCGCGCATCGCGCGGGGCGGGAGCTGATTCTGCCGTCATGGTGGCAGGCATGACGAAGCTCACGGTCTGCTTACGCGCACTGCGCGGTTCGAGCACAACGGGAGCCGTCATCGCGATACGAGCGCTCGCGGCGTTCGCTCCGCTGATGTACTGGAAGAGTGGGCCGAACGCAGCGCTCGCGCCCGCGCCCGGCTCTCCCACAACGTCGATCTGAGCGAGCACGTGGGCGGGGTAGAGGCGCACCTCGAAGCCCTCGTGGGTGCTGCGCACCGCATACGGTTGCTTCTCGGTCATGGCCGTCGTCTCCGTTCCGCTGGCCGCCGTGCGACTACGACAGCAGATCCTTCATCTGCGAGTAGATGAGCGCTGCTGCCCGCTTCGGAGACAAGCGTGACATGCGCGACAGGAATCGAGCATCCGACCCGATGAAGATCTCGTAGCTTCCCTTGTCGACGGCCTCCACGATCTGACGACCCGCCTCGGCGGGCGCCGTCGTCTTGCGCTGCTGCTCACCCGCACCGGCGCTCATGGCGGCCATCTCTGCCGCCGTCATGATGCCCGAGTTCTCGGCGATGTTCGTTCCGATCGCCCCGGGGAACACTCCCGTCACCTGCACAGTGGTCTCCATCAGCTCCGAATGGAGGCCGCGCGTCAATTGCGCCACGGCGGCCTTCGTCGCTCCGTAGAGCGATTGGCCGGGAACGGGCGCATACGCACCCATGCTCGAGACGTTGAGGATTGCGGCCTCGGGCCGCTGCACGAGTTCCGGCAAGAACGCCTTGATGGTGTTGATGGTGCCGTACAGGTTGACATCGATCACGCGCTCGATCTGATCGAAGTCCAGATCGGCGATCCTCACGAACTTCTGAATGATGCCGGCGATGTTGAGCAGGCCGTCCACCTGGCCATGCGCGGCGATGACCGCGGCGGGCAGCGCGAGCACGGCATCCCGATCGGCGATGTTGACCACGTGAGTCGAGAGCGCATCCCCCGCTGAACCGGCGAGCGAGACCGTCTCCGCGAGTCCCGGTTCGCTGAGGTCGACCGCGGCCACCCGCGCGCCCTTCGCGAGAAGTGCGAGTACGACCTCGCGCCCGATACCGTTGCCGCCACCGGTGACGACGAAGACCTTCGTAGAGATCTGCATGATGCTCCTTGCTCGAGGGGGTGCGCGACCTGCGCGCGCTCCCAGGCTAGTCAGCGGCGCCACGCACGGTCAGGGCCGAACGTCCCGGTCACGCTCAGCCACGACTGGCACCCTCGATCTCATGTCGATCATGCCGATGTTCCCCCTCGGCTCCGTGCTGTTCCCGTCCATGCCCACGGCATTGCGCATCTTCGAGGAGCGCTACATCGTCATGCTGTCGAAGGTGCTGGGTGACGAGCCCTCGGAATTCGGCATCGTGCTCATCGAACGGGGCTCGGAGGTCGGCGGTGGAGAGCAGCGCTTTCCGATCGGCACCGTGGCGCAGATCACCCAGGTGGAGGCCAGTGAGGGCTTCATTGGGCTGGTCGCCCAGGGCTCACGCCGCATCGAGATCGTTGAGTGGCTCGACGACGACCCGCACCCACAGGCCGAGGTGCGCGATCTGCCCGAGCTGGAGTGGACGGAATCCCTCGAGCCCTTGCGTGGGCAGGCAGAGCAGCTTGTGCGGCGCACCATCGCCCAGGCGAGTGAGTTCGTGGAGCAGCAGTGGCCGGCAGACATCGTCCTCGACGACGACCCGGTAGCGGCCGCCTGGCAGCTGGCGGGTATCGCGCCGCTGGGTCCCCTCGACCAGGTGAGCCTGTTGCGGTCCGGCTCACTCGAAGAGCTTCTGCGCGGCATCATCGACGCAACCGAGGGCGCCGCCGAGATGCTGACGCTGCGCTTCGACGACGATGAGTTCCCCAGCCCCGACGACTTTCGCACGGGAACGGGGGAGTAGCCCCATGCCTGCTCCGTGGGTGCCGTCGTGAGCGCAGGGGAGGCCTTCCCGATTCCGGCCGACGCGGCCACCGCGGCCTGGGCGGGGCCGGTCTTCGCGCTCATGGCGGTCACGACGGTGGCGGTGCTCATCTGGCAGGCCGTGCGCTACTTCCGGTCCTCTGATCGGGATTCCGACCATCATGACGACCTGTCATGAGCGACGCCGCAGAGTCCGTCGTGAGACGCAACCGCGCGTCACCCGGGCCGATGTCGTTCACGTCACATTCAGGTGGTTCACAGGCACTCGGGGCCGAATCGTGTTTGGGTGGTACTACCCGAAGACACATTCACACCGAGAAGCGAGCCGACAGCGATGATCGAGTTTCAGGGAGTGTCCAAGGTATTCGATGACGGCACGAGAGCCGTCGATGACTTCACGCTCACGCTCCCCTCGCACAAGACTACCGTCTTCGTCGGATCATCCGGCTCGGGCAAGACCACCTTGTTGCGCATGATCAATCGCATGGTCGACCCGACCGAGGGTCGCATCCTGATCGACGGGGACAACATCGCCGCCGTCGATCCCGTGCGATTGCGACGCAGCATCGGCTACGTCTTGCAGGCCGCCGGACTCCTGCCCCACCGCTCGGTCATCGACAACATCGCGACGGTACCCCGCCTCAACGGCGTGCCTAAGGCACAGGCGCGAGCATCGGCTCGGGAGCTTCTCAGCACCGTCGGTCTTGATGAATCCCTGGCCCATCGGTACCCCAGCCAGTTGTCGGGTGGCCAACAGCAGCGCGTCGGGGTGGCACGAGCGCTCGCGAGCGACCCCAACATCTTGCTCATGGACGAACCGTTCGGAGCGGTCGACCCGATCGTGCGCGCCGAACTGCAGCAAGAGCTCAACCGTCTGCAGCGCGAACTCGGCAAGACGATCGTGTTCGTGACCCACGACATTGATGAGGCCTTCACACTGGCCGATCAAGTCGTGATCCTCAAGGAGGGCGGCATCGTCGCCCAGGTGGGCACACCCGGGCAGATCCTGTCGGACCCTGCCGATGAGTTCGTAGCGTCATTCGTGGGCGCCGACGCGGGCAAGCGGCAGCTGTACCTGCAGCACCGTCAAGGAGACGGAGATGTCACGCTCGTGGTCGACGGCGATGGGCGGCCCACCGGCGTACTCGGGAATGCGCCGACCTCATCTGGAGCGGACTCGCCGTGAGTTGGACTCTCGACAATCTTGACCTGGTTGCCGAGCTCACGCTCAGCCACATGAGGCTGAGCGTGATTCCGATCGTGCTCTCCTTCGTCATCGCGGTTCCGCTGGGCTGGGTCGCGAACCGCAACGCCTCCTTGCGGGCGGTGACGCTTACCGCGGGCAGCCTGCTCTAGACGATTCCGTCGCTGCCGCTCTTCGTGATCCTGCCCTACATCCTCGGCACGCGCGTGCTGAGCGAGGTGAACGTGGTGGTCGCCCTGACGATCTACGGCGTCGCCGTCATGGTGCGATCGGCTGCGGATGCTCTGGGCTCGGTCGACAGCGCGACGCGTCAAGCCGCCACTGCCATGGGCTACTCGGCGTGGTCGAGATTCTGGACGGTCGAGTTCCCCCTCGCGGGCCCGGTGTTGCTCGCGGGTCTGCGCGTCGTGTCGGTGAGCACGATCGCCTTGGTCTCCGTGGGCGCGATCATCGGCTCGCGCAACCTGGGGTACCTGTTCCTCAATGGCCGCCAGCGCAACAACCTGGAAGAGATCCTGATCGGCATCGTCGCGAGCATCCTGATCGCCCTGCTGTTCGATGCGATCCTCGTCGCGCTCGGTCGCGTGCTCATGCCGTGGAATACCTCGGCGAAGGTGCGACCCTTCCCGCGCGGCCCTCTGCTCAAGAATCGATCATCATCGGCCATCGCCTCATCGGCGGGCGAGAGGGGAGGTGCGCCATGGAGTTCTTCCTCAGCGCGCTGACCTGGCTGTTCGATCCGAACAACTACATCCCGGGCTCGCAGAGCCCGCTCCCCATCAGTGACCGCATCGCGGAACACCTCTGGTACACCATCGTCTGCGTTCTCATCTCGGCGGTGATCGCGTTGCCGCTCGGCTTCTACATCGGGCACACAGGCCGGGGTCGACAATTCGTCATCTCGCTCACGGGCGGCGCCAGGGCTATGCCCACGCTCGGTCTCTTGATGGCGCTCTCGGTGTTCTTCGGGTACTTCCTCTCGTTCACGGTGACCAACTTCACCGCCGCCTTCACGGCGCTCACGATTCTCGCGATACCCTCGACGCTCGCCGGCGCGTATTCCGGCATCGAAGCCGTCGATCGCGCGACCATCGACGCGGCGCGCGCCAGCGGCATGAGCGAGATGCAGATCCTGACCAAGGTCGAGATCCCGCTCGCTATGCCGCTCATCGTCGGAGGTATTCGCGCCTCCGTGTTGCAGGTGATCGCGACCGCCGTGGTCGCCTCCTACATCGGGCTCGGCGGCATCGGCCGCATCATTTCCAGCGGTATCGGCTTCAATGACAACGACCGCATCTTGGGTGGCGCGCTTCTGGTGACAGCCCTCGCGCTCGTCGTCGACGGAATACTCGCGCTCATCCAACGCATGGTGCGCCCGCGCGGATCGAGCGCACCCCGCAACAAGGTCGGCGCTCGTGGCCGGTCCACTCCAGACTCCCGCACGTCGTCAGTCGGACGTCGTGCGGTGGCAGAAACCTCTGCCGACGAAGGGAAATAGATAATGTTCACAGCACAGAAAAAGGCACGATTCGCCGTCAGCGCGGTCGCGGTCGGAGCGCTCTTCGCTCTGGCAGGGTGCGCGGCCGACGACCCGACCGGACCGGCGGAACCCGCCGAGGGCTCCGGCGAGACCATCACCATCGGATCCTTCGCGTTCCCCGAGAGCGAGATCCTGGCCGAGATCTACGCGCTCGCGCTCGAGGAAGCCGGGTTCGAGGTCGAGACGGCATTGAACCTCGGTCCGCGCCAGGCCACGATTCCGGCACTCGAGGACGGGTCGATCGACCTGATTCCCGAGTACAACGGAAACCTGCTGTTCTTCTACGACACCGAGAACGAGGCACGGACGACAGAAGAGGTGGACGCGGCGCTCGCCGAGATCGTTCCCGACGGATTCCAGGTGCTCGAATCCTCGCCTGCGCAGGACAAGGACGCGTACGTCGTGACTCGCGCGACCGCCGAGGAGTTCGGCCTCGTGGAGATCGGTGACCTGAGCGCTCTCGAGCCCTTCGCGCTCGGGGCGAACCCGCAGTTCGGTGAGCTTGGCTATGGCATTCCCGGCCTCGCCTCCGTCTACGGCGTGACCGACGTGGAGTTCGTGCCGATTGAGGACTTCGGTGGGCCTGACACGGTGCGCGCACTCGTCGATGACGCTGTGCAGGTGGCTGACATCTATACGACGTCCCCCGCTATCGCTGCGGAGGACCTCGTCGTTCTGGAAGACCCGCTGAACCTCATTGCCGCTCAGAACGTTGTTCCGCTGCTCAACTCCGACATCTACAGCGACGAGCTCGCTGCGGTGCTGAATGAGATCTCGGCGGCGCTGTCGACGGAAGACCTGATCGCACTGCGCGAGCGGGTCGAGGGTGACGAGAACGTGCAGGCCGCGGTCGCCGCGCGTGACTGGCTCGAAGCCGAGGGCC